>NC_016027.1:65000-1412500 GCF_000182745.2 Komagataeibacter medellinensis NBRC 3288 | reverse complement strand
TGAACCTTTACTGCAGCTTTGCAGTGGCATCAGAGACATTCTGTGTAGGATAGGTGGGAGGCTTTGAAACCGGGGCGCCAGTTCCGGTGGAGCCATCCTTGAAATACCACCCTGACTGTTTCTGATGTCTAACCGAGGCCTGTTAGCCAGGTCCGGGACCCTGCATGGTGGGCAGTTTGACTGGGGCGGTCGCCTCCCAAAGTGTAACGGAGGCGCGCGATGGTGGGCTCAGGCCGGTCGGAAACCGGCTGTCGAGTGCAATGGCATAAGCCCGCCTGACTGTGAGAGTGACAGCTCGATCAGAGACGAAAGTCGGCCATAGTGATCCGGTGGTCCCGCGTGGAAGGGCCATCGCTCAACGGATAAAAGGTACTCTAGGGATAACAGGCTGATCTCCCCCAAGAGTCCACATCGACGGGGAGGTTTGGCACCTCGATGTCGGCTCATCACATCCTGGGGCTGGAGCAGGTCCCAAGGGTTCGGCTGTTCGCCGATTAAAGTGGTACGTGAGCTGGGTTTAGAACGTCGTGAGACAGTTCGGTCCCTATCTGCCGTGGGTGTTGGAGACTTGAGAGGATTTGTCCCTAGTACGAGAGGACCGGGATGAACATACCTCTGGTGCACCGGTTGTCGCGCCAGCGGCACAGCCGGGTAGCTAAGTGTGGACGGGATAACCGCTGAAAGCATCTAAGCGGGAAACCCACCTCAAAACAAGGTCTCCCCAAGGGCCGTGATAGACCATCACGTCAATAGGCCAGGTGTGGAAGCGCAGTAATGCGTGCAGCTAACTGGTCCTAATCGCCCAATAGGCTCATTCCATAGCCCCCATAAAGGGCAACACACATGCACAGCAGTCATCCACTCTCAACACCTAACAAAAACACCAACCCATCCACATCCCTCCCCATACCGGGGAGACTAGATGACCTGGTGGCAATGGCGGGGAATGATCCACCCGATCCCATCCCGAACTCGGCCGTGAAATGCCCCAGCGCCCATGATACTGTGCCTTAAGGCACGGGAAAGTCGGTCGCCGCCAGGTCTTCCAGTCTCCCCTACAATCGCGGGGTGGAGCAGCCCGGTAGCTCGTCAGGCTCATAACCTGAAGGCCGCAGGTTCAAATCCTGCCCCCGCAACCATGAATTCCAAATAAAATCAATGACTTAAAAGGCGGCGCAAGCCGCCTTTTGGCGTTCCAGAACACCAACTGGAATCATATAGGAATCATTCGGAAGCGAATTCACGCGTAGCAACCCTGCGTGGAGGGTTCGAAAAACCCCTGGTTCTGGCCCTCTGTGTGTGATTCCCTCTCTTCTGTGATGATTGAGGGAATGGCTCATGAAGCAGCCGGGCTTCTTTGATGTGGACGAGCGACTAGAGCGTTTTCTGCGCAGAATGAGTCGTCAGGGATTCCCAAAGTGGTTGTGATCTGATTCAAGATGATAACCGGGATGGGGGCCGGCTGTGGATGTCATCACGCACATTGTCTCTGGATCTTCGCGAACGTGTTGTCGCTGCTGTCTCGAATGGTCTGTCGCGTCGTCAGGCGGCTGAACGGTTTGGCGTCAGTCCTGCGAGTGCGGTTCGCTGGTGCGCTCTTGCCGCCACGACCGGCAGCGCTGCCGCCAGACCGCGTGGCGGGGATCGTCTGTCTCACCGGATCGAGGCGCAGGCTGAACGCATTCATGCTCTGATTGCCGGGAAGGATGATCTGACCCTGTCCGAGATCCGTGCCCGACTGGCTGAGGATGGCCATCACTTTGCAATCGGCACGCTGTGGCGTTTCTTCGCCCGTCATAAGATTACATGGAAAAAAAGACCGCTCACGCGTCGGAACAGGACAGGCCGAACATCCTGACACGACGCCAGGAGTGGTTCGATGCCCAGCCCGATCTCGATCCAACACGGTTGGTCTTCATTGATGAAACCTGGGCCTCCACCAATATGGCACGCCGTTATGGGCGGTGTCTGCGCGGCCAGAGGCTGCGCTCTGCCGTGCCACATGGTCACTGGAAAACGACGACATTCGTCGCCGGGTTGCGGCTGAGCGGTATCGTAGCGCCCATGGTGCTGGATGGTCCGATCAATGGCCGCAGCTTCCAGACCTACGTCGACCGCGTGCTGATACCCGATCTGCGGCCAGACGACATTGTCATCATGGATAACCTCAGCTCTCACAAAGGCTCAGGTGTGCAGGCCGCCATCGAAGCCGCAGGAGCAACCGTGCGCTACCTTCCACCCTACAGCCCGGACTTCAATCCAATCGAGAAGGCCTTCTCCAAACTCAAGGCCCATCTCCGTAAAGCCGCAGAACGCACACGCGACGCCCTCTGGGACAGGATCGGCACACTGATCAATCAGGTCTCACCAGCAGAATGCGAAAACTTCTTTACAGCCGCTGGATATGAGCCAGATTGAGAGGAAATTGCTCTAGCCCGTTTGAGTGGCCTTGGCGATCAGCTCGAAGCGTTTTCTCGGACTGTGGATTTTGAGGTGTTCCGTCCTGATCTGGACAGGGCTCTGGCCTATGCGGACGGAAGTAAAGGTGGCCGTCCCCCGTTTGATCCGGTGCTGATGTTCAAGATCCTGGTGATCCAGACGCTGAACAATCTCTCCGACGAGCGAACGGAGTATCTGATCAACGACCGGCTGTCCTTCATGCGCTTCCTCGGCCTGGCGTTATCGGACCGGGTGCCTGACGCCAAAACGGTCTGGCTGTTCCGTGAACGGCTGACCGAGGCTGGCGCCATCCAGAAGCTGTTCGAGCGCTTTGACGCCACCCTGCGAAACGCCGGGTATCTGCCGATGTCCGGCCAGATCCTGGATGCCACGCTGGTGGCGGCGCCAAAGCAGCGCAATACCAACGCGGAGAAAGTTGATCTTCGGGAAGGCCGCATTCCGCAGGACTGGCAGGACAAGCCTGCCAAGTTGTCCCACAAGGATCGCCATGCGCGATGGACACTGAAGTTCACGAAGGCAAAGCGGCAGGAGGACGGGACGCTCCCGTCCACGGACCTCGCCATTCCGTTCTTTGGCTACAAATCGCATATTTTCATCGATCGAAAGTTTCGACTGATCCGGAAATGGAAAGCGACGGATGCCGCCGCCAGTGATGGTGCCAGGCTGCGCGAGGGCTTGCTCGATAAAACCAATACGGCCTCAAGCGTTTGGGCCGACACCGCGTATCGCTCGAAAGCCAATGAGGACTTCATGGACAAAGAGGGTTTCGTCTCGAAGGTTCACAGAGACTGTGTAGAATTTTGTGCGGTGCCATTTTTTCAGGCCATTGGGAAACGATCATCGAACATGATAGCGAGCTGGCATCTGACAGCGTACCATTCGCGCACTGAGCGCTTCCACTGTGCTGAGGTAGCATTGAGCGCCAGGTAAATCAATTTTGCTGCGGCCTCTTCACTGGGGAAATGGCCGCGGGTGCGCACGGCACGACGGATCTTTGAGTTCAGGGCCTCAATGGCATTTGTTGTGTAAATCAACCTGCGCACTTCTGGAGGATAATCGAGGAACGGAATGACCTCATTCCATGCCCTGCGCCAACTGGGCGCGATGGCCGGGTATTGTCTGCCCAGATCGCTTTCTTCGAACCCGCCGAGGGCTGCCTCGGCCTCTGTGGCGTCCACTGCTGTATAGATTGCCTTGAGAGCTGTGGCGATGGCCTTGCGGTCCTTGTAGCTGGCAAAGCTCATGGAATGACGCAGCAGATGAACGGGGACTATCCTGAATTTTGTGCGGTGCGGTGATAATCTGCTCGAAGAGGAGCCCCCGCATGAGCATTGATAAAGATCTTCTGGACCGTCTGATGGAAGGTCGTTCACCGGGCGACCTGTTTGGCAAAAGCGGCATACTCTCGGAATTGACGAAGGCTCTGGCGGAGCGGGCGCTCAACACGGAGATGACACTTCATCTTGATGAGGAGCGCGCCGATGGCGCCTCTGCTGAGGATAATCAGCCGCCCAACCGCAGAAACGGCAATAGCCAGAAGACCGTGACGACACAGAGCGGCAAGGTTGTTCTGGATATTCCCCGGGATCGGAACGGTACGTTTGATCCGATGTTGATTGCAAAGTATCAGCGTCGCTTTCCCGAGTTCGACCGCAAGATCATCAGCATGTATGCCCGAGGTCTGACAACCCGCGAAATCCAGGGGCATATTGAAGAAATCTATGGCGTTGAGGCCTCCCCGAGCCTCATTTCCGCGATTACCGACGCCGTGATGGAGGAGGTCGCCGCCTGGCAGAACCGTCCGCTGGAACCCTGCTACCCGATCGTCTTCATGGACGCGATCCGGGTCAATATCCGCAGTGATGGGACTGTCTCGAACAAGGCTGTCTTCGTGGCGCTCGCGATCCTGCCTGACGGCACACGGGACGTTCTGGGGCTGTGGTTCCAGGCGAATGAAGGGGCCAAATTCTGGGCCAAGGTCCTCAGCGACCTGCGCAATCGGGGTGTGCAGGACATCCTGATCGCCGTAGTCGACGGGCTGAAGGGCTTTCCGCAGGCCATTGAGGCGGTCTTCCCCAGAACCCGCATTCAGACGTGTATCGTTCATCTGCTGCGTCATTCCATGAGCTTTGCCAGCTACAAGGACCGCAAGGCCATCGCCACAGCTCTCAAGGCAATCTATACAGCAGTGGACGCCACAGAGGCCGAGGCAGCCCTCGGCGGGTTCGAAGAAAGCGATCTGGGCAGACAATACCCGGCCATCGCGCCCAGTTGGCGCAGGGCATGGAATGAGGTCATTCCGTTCCTCGATTATCCTCCAGAAGTGCGCAGGTTGATTTACACAACAAATGCCATTGAGGCCCTGAACTCAAAGATCCGTCGTGCCGTGCGCACCCGCGGCCATTTCCCCAGTGAAGAGGCCGCAGCAAAATTGATTTACCTGGCGCTCAATGCTACCTCAGCACAGTGGAAGCGCTCAGTGCGCGAATGGTACGCTGTCAGATGCCAGCTCGCTATCATGTTCGATGATCGTTTCCCAATGGCCTGAAAAAATGGCACCGCACAAAATTCTACACAGTCTCCATGAACGATACACGTCTGAATGCGGGTTCTGGGGAAGACCGCCTCAATGGCCTGCGGAAAGCCCTTCAGCCCGTCGACTACGGCGATCAGGATGTCCTGCACACCCCGATTGCGCAGGTCGCTGAGGACCTTGGCCCAGAATTTGGCCCCTTCATTCGCCTGGAACCACAGCCCCAGAACGTCCCGTGTGCCGTCAGGCAGGATCGCGAGCGCCACGAAGACAGCCTTGTTCGAGACAGTCCCATCACTGCGGATATTGACCCGGATCGCGTCCATGAAGACGATCGGGTAGCAGGGTTCCAGCGGACGGTTCTGCCAGGCGGCGACCTCCTCCATCACGGCGTCGGTAATCGCGGAAATGAGGCTCGGGGAGGCCTCAACGCCATAGATTTCTTCAATATGCCCCTGGATTTCGCGGGTTGTCAGACCTCGGGCATACATGCTGATGATCTTGCGGTCGAACTCGGGAAAGCGACGCTGATACTTTGCAATCAACATCGGATCAAACGTACCGTTCCGATCCCGGGGAATATCCAGAACAACCTTGCCGCTCTGTGTCGTCACGGTCTTCTGGCTATTGCCGTTTCTGCGGTTGGGCGGCTGATTATCCTCAGCAGAGGCGCCATCGGCGCGCTCCTCATCAAGATGAAGTGTCATCTCCGTGTTGAGCGCCCGCTCCGCCAGAGCCTTCGTCAATTCCGAGAGTATGCCGCTTTTGCCAAACAGGTCGCCCGGTGAACGACCTTCCATCAGACGGTCCAGAAGATCTTTATCAATGCTCATGCGGGGGCTCCTCTTCGAGCAGATTATCACCGCACCGCACAAAATTCAGGATAGTCCCCGTTCATCTGCTGCGTCATTCCATGAGCTTTGCCAGCTACAAGGACCGCAAGGCCATCGCCACAGCTCTCAAGGCAATCTATACAGCAGTGGACGCCACAGAGGCCGAGGCAGCCCTCGGCGGGTTCGAAGAAAGCGATCTGGGCAGACAATACCCGGCCATCGCGCCCAGTTGGCGCAGGGCATGGAATGAGGTCATTCCGTTCCTCGATTATCCTCCAGAAGTGCGCAGGTTGATTTACACAACAAATGCCATTGAGGCCCTGAACTCAAAGATCCGTCGTGCCGTGCGCACCCGCGGCCATTTCCCCAGTGAAGAGGCCGCAGCAAAATTGATTTACCTGGCGCTCAATGCTACCTCAGCACAGTGGAAGCGCTCAGTGCGCGAATGGTACGCTGTCAGATGCCAGCTCGCTATCATGTTCGATGATCGTTTCCCAATGGCCTGAAAAAATGGCACCGCACAAAATTCAGGATAGTCCCTCAAGAGAGCCTGAGGGCACTGGCTGCGCGCTACGGCATCAATCAGAAGACCGTCGCGAAGTGGAAGAAGCGGTCAGATGTTATGGATCGCCCAACGGGACCGTGCTCGCCAACGTCCCCCGTTCTGTCTGTTACTGAGGAAGCCGTGATCGTGGCGTTTCGTCGGCACACGCTTCTGCCACTGGACGATTGCCTTTACGCATTGCAGGTAACGATCCCGCATCTGACCCGGTCGTCCTTGCATCGCTGCCTTCAGCGACATGGCATTTCGCGGTTGCCCGAGACAGAAGGCGACAAGCCAAAGCGCTCAAAGTTCAAGCGCTATCCGATCGGCTACTTCCATATCGATCTGGCCGAGGTTCGAACCGAGGCTGGGCGCCTTTACCTGTTCGTCGCGATCGACAGGACATCGAAATTCGCGTTTGTCGAACTGCATGAAAAGGCAACGCGGCGGGTAGCGGGCGACTTCCTGCGCATGCTGGCGGCTTCTGTGCCGTATCGGATCCACACGGTAATGACGGATAACGGCACGCATTTCACCGATCCGTCCGGTAACAGCTGGACACCAGACGATATCAAGGCGATGCGTGCCGAAAAAATCCTGTTCTGCTGCCATTCCTTTGAACTGGCCTGTGCCGATCTCGATATCGAGCACCGCCTGACCAAACCACGTCACCCATGGACGAACGGTCAGGTCGAGCGGATGAATCGGACGATCAAGGAGGCGACCGTCAAACGTTTCTACTACGAGACGCACGACCAGCTCCGGCAGCATCTCGCAGACTTCGTCGCCGCCTATAATTTCGCGCGTCGTCTGAAGATGCTCCGGGGCCTCACGCCATACGAATTCATTTGCCAGCAATGGTAGCATGAGCCATCAAGATTCACGCAAAACCCGTACCATCAAACCCCGGGACCAAACACGTAACGCACATCATATTTTCATAGAGAAAACCGAGTCAGATGTGCGCAGGCCCGATCAGCCAACTGCTCCTGCGGGGCGTTGATATCTAGAACCATAACCACTTCTTCATGCATGTCGGGTTCTTCCAGTGTAGCGAGCTGGCTGTTTAGCATGGCAACCGGCATGAAATGGCCGGTGCGCTGGTACAGGCGGGGCATGATGTCCTCCCTGCTGCCCTTGAGATAGACAAAGCAGACATCCGCGCAGTCGCCGCCAATCTGTCTACGGTAACTGCGCTTGAGTGATGAACACGTCACGATGCCACACTGGCCTGCATCGCGCCATGATTGTATCTGGTCAGCAATAAGACCAAGCCATGGCATACGATCCGTATCGGTCAACGGAATGCCATTGCTCATGCGGGCAATATTAGCGGGGGGATGCAGATCGTCCCCTTCGATAAGAGGCCAGGCCATCCGTTCAGCCATCAGTTGGGCGAGTGTACTCTTGCCGCAACCTGACACGCCCATAACAATCAGCACACACGGTCGTCCTGCCTCACCAAATCTGCGTGAGAGTGAAATCGTCTCCTGCCCAGTATCATACATTGCGTATCCTACCGAATATTGTCATGAGAAAATGCTCAGCCTTCGTCTCTCTGAACAGGAAACGGAGAGGCAGGTAATCGTTTCTCAGCCAGTTAGGATTGAAGGCCGTGCCACCCTGACAGAAACGGAACAAACAAATCCAGTAAAATAGTAGAGTACAGGCATTGCGTGAAATACTGACCAATCCCGTATTCGATGCGGACGTTTCAGGATAGATAATATTCAGGTAGCCATGTGCGCTATACTTTATATACGCGTACCCTTTGTTCGGCTTTACCGTGTCGGTCTGTTACGACAGGAGCATATCGCAGCACCACTGTCCGGCAGGGCTGCGCCATTTCATGCCAGATAGGATAACGCTTCCGACTGGGTACAGTTCCAGCGTGACTATTTTGATGAGGCCGACCGCACGGAGGGATACCAGTTCAGGACGATACAACTGGATAAATTAAACCTGCGGAAACAGCCTTCCCGCCATCTTTTGGGGCATCATGGCATAGGCACTTCCCTCCCATGCCGCCATGTAACCGATCCATCCACCAGGGACCTGGAGCATGTCCACACATCCTCTTCCACCGACGATTGGAACGTTCCACCGACGATTGGAACGATGATAGACATTGTCCTTGTCATACGGAAACCAGACCGTCTGCTGTCTCGTTAGGATAAGCACAGCCTGATCGTGTTGCCATGCACCGTGTCTGGCTGTCATGTCGGCTTAAAAAAACAGAAAAAAGGCCTGCCATTCCTACAAAGCGGCGGCCCTGTTACAGACGGGGGAGCATCCTGAACGTGTATACTGAAGCAAGTCATGACAACATTGGTTCCTGTCTGACCGAAGCACTGGTTATCCATGCACCGCATGACCTGAGACTGGACCCCACTCCCCTGTCCCAACCCGGTCCTGATGAAGTGCGGGTGAATATGGCCTGGGGTGGCATATGTGGTTCGGACCTGCATTATTTTGCACATGGGGGCGTCGGGGCATCCGTGCTGCATGCCCCCATGGTTCTGGGGCATGAAGTCTCGGGCACCATTGAAGTGCTGGGCCGCGATGTAAAAAGTTTTTCCGTAGGCGAGGCCGTAGCCATTCATCCGGCGCGGCCCTGTGGCCATTGTCCCGAATGTATGCGTGAACAGCGCAACCTGTGCCGCAACATGCATTTTCTGGGAAGTGCCGCACGTGACCCCCATACCGATGGCGGTTTTCGGAGGGCGATGACTGTCAAGGCGGCACAACTCCATTCTCTTCCCCCAGGTCTGACTCTTCGCCGGGCCTGTCTTGCCGAACCTTTATCCGTGGCCCTGCATGCCATTGCGCGTGCGGGCGATGTACGCGGTCGTAGCGTGATGGTGCAAGGTGCGGGACCAATCGGGCTGTTGATCGTGGCGGGACTGGTACATCACGGGGCAAAACGGATTGTGGCAACCGATCTGGAGGATTTTCCACTTCAGTGCGCAACCCGGCTGGGCGCAAGCCGGTGCTACAACACCCGCCATACCGTGGTGGAGGAAGAATTCGATATCCTGTTTGAAGCCACAGGCGTGCCGGCCGCCCTGCCGGCCGCCATAGCCCGCACCCGGCGGGGCGGCATACTGGTGCAGGTTGGTATGTTCCCGCCAGGGGACATACCCGTACCGATTGCCCAGATCATTAACCGTGAGCTCGATTTCAGGGGTACGTTTCGGTTCGATACGGAATTCGATGCAGCACTTGCCTTACTGGCCGCACGGCCCGAAATTGCCGATATTCTGGTTACCCAGCAGTTTCCCCTGAGCGAATTTGCCGCAGCCTTTGCCCTGGCACCAGACCGCAGGCAGGCAGCCAAGATACTGCTGTCCCTGAGCCGTTAAAAGGACGCTGCCCATTTCTGCCTGACCTTGTTGACAGAAATGGGCAAGAATCCCAGCTTTTATTTACACGGAAGCGGTTATGCCCCCGTCAACCATGAGCACGTGCCCATTGACAAAGCTTGAGGCGTCGGAAGACAGGAAGACAGCCGCCCCGACAAGTTCTTCTACATTCCCCCATCGACCAGCAGGCGTGCGCTGGCACAGCCACTGGGTAAATGCCTGGTCCGCCACAAGCTTTTCATTCATTTCCGTCTTAAAATAACCCGGCGCAAGACCGTTGACCTGCAGGCCATGACGCGCCCAGTCCGTTGCCATGCCCTTGGTCAGGTTTTTGACCGCCCCCTTGGTGGCAGTATAAGGTGCGATTCCTGGCCGTGCCAGTTCGCTCTGTACCGAACAGATATTGACGATCTTCCCCTGTCCACGCGGCAGCATATGTTTTGCTACGGCCTGCCCCACAAAGAAAACCGCATTAAGGTTCGTGTTGATCAGGGCATCCCAGTCTGCCCGGCTGAACTGGTCCAGCGGTGCACGGCGCTGGATACCTGCATTGTTGATCAGGATATCAATTGGCCCGTATTCGCTTTCTATCTTTTCAACCCCGGCAATAACGGCATTCTGGCCAGTCACGTCAAAGGCCGCGATCTCGGCTTCCACCCCTTCGCGTTCCAGCATGTCGCGGGCGGCCTCCAGCGGTTCGGGATGGCGGCCATTCAGCACAATTCTCGCCCCATGTCGGCCAAGGCCACGCGCCAGGGTCAGACCAATGCCACGGGAGGCTCCGGTAACAAGCGCCCGTCTTCCGGCAAGTGAAAAAAGAGTGTCGTCCTGCATGATAATGTCCGTCCGTGTTATCAGGATCGTGACCATAACAGGACCATGCGTCAACGCCCTCACACGTCTGCGCGTGCGATTGGGCAATCGTGCCGCAGGTCCTTCGGCCCTGTGTGGAAAGCTACGCGATCATGACAGGTAAACGATCATCCCGATGGGGCTGTTCCATGTGATCTATGGAAATCTTGCAGAGCGCCCTTCAGCAGTTCCTCGACCCTTCAACCTGCACCAGACATTGTGCGTTGCACAATTTATAAAATTTGGCTGTAAAAACATGTATATCTTAAATTGCGATGTCTGTTTTTATTTTAGGCCCTACTGTAGGTATCGCAACAATTGCCGGACAAAAGATGTTTTCATAACATTTTCTTTATGTCCTGATCTTCCCGTCAACCGCAGGCGTTAGGCGTTGTGTTAAACCTTGGGAGTATTGATGGGATGAGCGCAGCATTTGCCATCTCTCTTGCAGTAACGGCAATTCTGGCCGTTATTGTTCTGATTGCCCGGTTCCGCCTGAACCCCTTCATTGTTCTTTTTATCGTATCCATAACCCTTGCCCTTTTTGCGGGCATGCCAGCGGATCGTGTCGTTGCGTCCTTTGAAAATGGCGCAGGTCATGTGCTCGGCCATGTTGGCACCGTCATCGCGCTTGGTACCATGTTGGGCAAGATGCTGGCTGAATCCGGTGGAGCCGACCGTATTGCACTGACCATCTCCGGGTTCGCGGGGCGCGAGCGCGTGGACTGGGCCATGATGGTGATTGGCTTGCTGATTGGGCTGCCTGTGTTTTTTGAAGTAGGCTTTGTCCTGCTCATCCCACTGGTATTCGTGCTGGCAGACCGTACCAATATGCCTCTGCTGCGGGTGGCATTGCCCATGGGGGCGGCGCTGTCGGTCACGCATGCGCTTATTCCGCCGCATCCGGCAGCGTTGCTGGCTCTTAGCGCGTATCACGCCAATATTGGCCATACGATCATGCTGGGTATCATAATTGGTACCCCCATCGCAGTGATTGCCGGGCCGATCTTTGGCCGCTTTGCCTCTGCCCGCGTGCAACTGACCGGTGTAAACCCGTTGGCGGAGCAGTTCGTTAAACACGAACCGGCAGCCAATATGCCGGGCTTTTTCCTGACGGTTTTTACCGTTCTTTCGCCTGTTGTCCTGATGTTGGTCGGGTCGATGGCCGACCGGATCACAACGGTACAGGGTACGGCCAATACCGTGCTGCATTTTGTGGGCAATACGGACATAGCACTTGTGCTGGCAACGCTGCTGTCCTTTTACGTACTGGGAGTGGCGCAGGGATTTTCGGCTGCCACCATCCTGCGCTTTACCAATGAATGCCTTGGTCCCACGGCGCTTATCATGCTGCTGATCGGCGCGGGCGGCGGCTTTGGCCGGGTGCTGATTGACAGCGGGGTATCGCGCGCCATTACCGATGCCGCCCTTAGCGCCCATATGCCGCTGCTGGTGCTGGCATGGGTTCTGGCGGCCATCGTGCGTGTGGCGTGCGGGTCGTCCACCGTGGCGATGGCTACAGCGTCCGGCATTGTCGCCCCCATCTTGGAACATAGTACAGGGGTTTCACCCGAACTTATGGTGCTGGTGACCGGGGCGGGATCGGTTGCCTTCGGCCCGATGAATGATGCCGGTTTCTGGCAGATCAAGGAATATCTGGGCCTGACTGTACCGCAGACCATCAAGACATGGTCGGTCCTGGAAACGCTGATTGCCGTATGTGGACTGGTCTTCTGCCTTATAGCGTCGATTTTCGTACATTAATGGGGAGCATCATCATGTTTCCTGCTACCGCAAATCCGGTGTGCGTGCGCGCAGCGCGCCCACCAGTCGGTCGCATGCATCATGTCGCGCGCACGGCCGTGTATGCGCTGCCATTTGCGCTCGGCTGTGTGCTATTTGGGGCTGTACCCGCTAGGGCACAGGTCATGGATCGTGATATTGGTTCGGCCCCCAGCCTGCTGGTGTCGCGTCCGTTGCCAAAGCATGATTCGCACAAGACCTGGGTGCCCCCATTTTCCCAACCTGAAGCGGTGGCGCCCAATCCTGTCTCAAAGTGGCTGCGCCGCCGGGGAATTAATTTCCTTGTGGATAATACCAACGAATTCGCGGGTGCCATAACGCCACCTACGCGCGGGACTACACCGGGGTTCAGCAATTACAAACAGGGTGCCAGCAATGCCGGACAGTATGCCATGCAGCTTGATATGGACTGGGACAAGCTGGCGGGCTGGCACGGATTTGCAACCCATATGGTGACCGTTGGCCGTTATGGTACAACCGCCAACCGCATGTTCGGGGACTGGCTGAACCATGCATCGGAAGATTATGGCGGCGGCGGTAACGTGGTGGTCCATCTTGTCTATGCCTATGGGGAGGAAACGCTTCTAGGCGGGCGACTGGCAATTGCCGCAGGCCGCATGGCCGAAATATCGGATTTTGCGGCCAGTCCCCTGTTTTGCAACTTCCAGAACGGCAGTATCTGCGGCCGACCCAAGGGCATTACCGACACCAATTTTGCAGCTGGCTATCCCGCATCCACATGGGGGTTCCGTGTGCGTGGCCGTCCCGCGCGCTCCGTCTATGTGCAGACCGGGCTGTACCCGATTGAAAACGGCATTTATCAGGTATTC
Source organism: Komagataeibacter medellinensis NBRC 3288 (assembly GCF_000182745.2). Taxonomy (NCBI): domain Bacteria; kingdom Pseudomonadati; phylum Pseudomonadota; class Alphaproteobacteria; order Acetobacterales; family Acetobacteraceae; genus Komagataeibacter; species Komagataeibacter medellinensis. The sequence continues at coordinate 1,399,283 of NC_016027.1, read as the reverse complement.
CAGCACCGGACCGGGTTCAAGTTCAATGGTGCAAACATCATCGGTTATACCGCGCCGATAGAAACTGCGTGGGAACCTGTTTTTCGTCATGGCACGTTGCCGGGGCATTATAAATTCGGTGCACAGTTGTTCAGCACGCCGCAGGATGACAATTACCTTGATGTGAATGGCGCGCCTTACGCCCTGACAGGCCGCAAGCGGCAGCGGCATGGGGCGTCGTGGTCTACATGGATGATGTTTGACCAGCGTCTGCTGCATTACCATAATAAGGATTCTGGCCTGACCGCGCTGTCTGGCATGATCTATAACGACCCGCGTACATCACTGCGCAAATATCTTGTTTACGCGGCGCTGCTCAATCGGGGTGCCTTCCGTACACGCCCGTATGACACGATGGGATTTGCCCTGACCTATACACGAATTGCCGATGGCGTGACGCTGGCGGAACAGGACATGATTAATAACGGTAACAGAAGCAGCTTGCCCAACCATGCAACCGGCGTGCAGCACAATACCATCGTCATGGAAGCGAACTATGCCATACATGTCATGCCGGGCGTTATCTTCACCCCACTGTTCGAATACTATATTCACCCCAATGCCCAATCCAACCTGCGTGATGCAGCATTGTTAGGATTCAAAAGCCATATCCAGTTGATGTAAAGAAAAATAGAGTGCATGGTATTTTGAATGTAGTGAAATAAATGTATCAGATAGGCCCTGTTAGGACTTAATTCAGTCTGCTGCGGCAGCAATGCGGATGACCGCGAGAAACGACGTTACTGTTTTTTTATATCTGGTTGTGACTGCACGCTACTCCTTGAAGCGAGCCCAGAGGTTCTCGACAGGCTGTCGCCACCGATAGGCCCATTTTGGGCAGGCGACCGGTGCATTCCGTCGTTTCGCGGGAATGGTCGGCCAACCTCCCATGTTCCGGATACGCTCACGCAAGGCCTCTGACGCATAGCCCGTGTCCGTCACAACCCGCAGGGGAATGGCGGAAAGGCTTTCAAGCAGGACTGCGCCAATGGCAGTTCATGGGCCTGACCGGGCGGCTATGGCAAAGCCAGGCGCCTTTCCATCTGCCTTCACGCCACGCAGACTTTTGTGCCATAGCAGCCGCGAGAGCGGCCAGGTGCTTCACGATGGTCTCGCTCTTCGAAAGAGGCCCTTTTTTTGGGCTTCCGCCACCTTGTGGTGATCCCTGATGTTTGTGCCATCCAGAAAAGTCATTCCGAACGCCACTCCGTGTTGTTCTTGAACCCGTTCGAGCAGGCGTTCCCGTAACGCCGCGCTTCGCTCAGCGGATGAAAAGTTGCGCTGCCCGCCACCGTAAACCCAGTTCAGCGGGGATGCTCCGCCATTTCGCACCATTTCCATGATGCCAGAAAATCGCTGCTATCGTGCGCTGTAGATCATGGGGTGGCGTCTTGCCCCTTGGGCGAACCGTCTCAATCAGAGGTTCCTAGGCTCAGGACTCATAGCCAGAAGATGACGGTTGCAGCGAGGCAGATGGCTGAGAAGAAGACGTTCGGGCATCTGTCATAGCGTGTTGCGACCCGCCGCCAGTCCTTGAGACGGCCGAACATGATTTCGATGCGGTTGCGTCTTTTGTATTTTCGCTTGTCGTATTTGACTGGTTTTCCGCGGGATCTTCTTCCCGGAATGCAGGGCCTGATCCCTTTTTCCTCCAGGGCATCCCGGAACCAGTCAGCATCATAACCCCGATCCGCCAGCAACCACTGTGCCATGGGAAGGTTGTCCAGCAGAGCAGAGGCTCCGGTGTAATCACTGATCTGTCCGGCTGTCATAAAGAAGCTCAGCGGTCGTCCGTTCTGATCGGTGACCGCATACAGCTTGGTGTTCATGCCCCCTTTAGTGCGTCCGATCAGGCGGCCTGGATCCCCTTTTTTAACCGCAGGCTTGAAGCCGTGCGGTGTGCCTTGAGATAGGTCGCATCAATCATAATAGTCTGAGGCTCAGCCTTCGCGGCAGACAGGCCATCCATCATCCGCATGAAAATGCCCATGTCGCCCCAACGCTTCCAACGGTTGTAGAGCGTCTTGTGCGGACCGTATTCCCGGGGTGCATCACGCCAGCGCATACCATTGCGGTTCACAAAAATGATGCCGCTCAGCACGCGGCGGTCATCAACGCGAGGTTTACCATGGCTCTTGGGAAAGAACGGCCGCAGACGCTCCATCTGTTCATCCGTCAGCCAAAACAGGTCACTCATCTTCAGTCTCCTTGCAGAACCTGAAGCAAAATTCCCTACACAAATCAATGGGTCCTGAGCCTAGCACTACAGTTGCATTTTGTGTTGAGTTCTGAATCTATGGGTAACCATGATTCAGGATATGATGAGTGGCGGTACGTCTGTTGAAGAGACGCTGGAATTATGGGCGCGCTCGCTTCGGTCCGCCAAGGATCGGATGGCGCCGCTGTTCACGCAAAAACGTGTCGTAGATTCGGCCTGTGCTTTTCTTGATGTTTTGATTGGCAATGAACCACGCAAGACGGGATGGATGCGAGCGGAAGCCGCAGGAGATCCTGGTCCATGGCGGCAGCAGGCGCTTCTGGGACGCGGGCACTGGGATGCCGATGCCCTTCGTGACGTCGTCAGGGATTATGTGATTGAGCATCTGGGCACTGAAGAGGGCGTGCTGGTCATTGATGAGACCGGTTTTCTGAAGAAGGGTCAGGCGTCCTGCGGTGTGGGGCGGCAGTATACGGGATCTGCCGGCAAGATCACGAACTGCCAGATTGGTGTGTTTGGCGCTTATGTTTCGGAACGGGGGCATGCCTTTATTGACCGCGCCCTGTATCTCCCGAAAGACTGGACATCAAAGCCTGAGCGTCTGAAGCGGGCCCACGTTCCCGATGACGTGGTGTTTGCAACCAAACCGGCGTTAGCCTCGATGATGATTGAGCGAAGTATTGAGGCCGGTGTGCCGTTCCGCTGGGTTGCAGCAGACAGCGTGTATGGCGTGGGCGACGTAGAACGCACGCTTCGCCGGGCAGGAATTGGATATGTGCTTGGGGTCAAGGGCAATCACTGGTTCGGATCATGGGCAACGGAACCGCTGATTGCCGGAGAGGCGAAAGATATTGCAGCAGGACTGCCAGACCAGGCCTGGCGTCGTCTGTCAGCGGGGCACGGCACAAAAGGTGAGCGACTTTATGACTGGGCGTATCTTCCGCTTGCTGATCTGGATGCTGAAGAATTTGACTGCCCTATAGCCGGACCATGGACACGTGGCCTGTTGATCCGCCGAAACATCGCTGACGGGGACCTTGCCTATTTTACGACCTGGAGCCCGAAAGGGACAACCACGCAGGAACTGGTGAACGTTGAAGGGACGCGCTGGAGGATCGAAGAAGGGTTCGAGACGGCCAAAAACGAATTTGGTCTTGATCATAACGAGACCCGCTCCTGGCATGGTTGGCATCGGCACGTCTCTCTGGTCATGCTGGCCTATGCCGTCATGGCCAGTGTCCGTTACCAGGCAAACTCACTGAAACCGAAAAAAACACAACTCAGAACACGACAGTCCTTGTCCGCTGGTCCATTCAGGAGATCAGGCGCCTCGTCGTAAAACTTGCACAACGCAGACTACCCGTCTCTCACATCCTCAGATGGTCCGTCTTTCGACGAACGCATCAGGCCAGTGCTATCCGCGCTCACTCACGACACAAAATGCAACTGTAGTGCTAGGGTGTCCAACGGTTTTGGCGAATCTTTGAGCATACCGTCCAGGCCTTTCTCAAGGCTCGGATCGCGACGGGCGAAGTCGTTCATATCGATGCCGCGCTGATCCGCGCACATGTCAGCCGGGACACAGTCGTCGTCTGGCATGTCGAGGCTGTCGAGCGTGCTGATAACGAAGAGCTTCGGGAGGGTCGGCAGAGCGGCAGGTTCAAAAAGGTCTGCGTGACCAACCCGGATGCCACGATGGCGACCAACGGCCGCAACCAGCGGCTCGAGTCAGCTTGCAGGCAGCATACCGCTGTAGACGATGTTGCTGGCGGTGTGCTGGATGTTTAAGGTCGCGGCTGGCGAGGAGAATGAAGGCATAGCCGTCGCCACGCGGCTCGATGCGATCGAAGCCATAACCGGAGGAGCGATCGATATTGCAACGATGGACGCTGGCTATGCCTATGACAGGGTCTTCCGAGTGCTCGAAGATCGCGACATCGAGGGTATCGTTTGACATAATTTGACATAAATCATGGTGGTTACAGGTGAAATGCTCATGCGCAGGAGATCAATATCCATCGGGAATGGTTTCTACAATTCTCCTGTCTTGCGTTTTTTGACGTAAGACTTTTATAACGCTGCCTATCAAGTCGACGGTCCCGTGCGAACGGGTGAAAAGGGAATGTCGTATAACTCTGGCTGGGGAAGGTTTTCCCGGGAGTTCAGTCGATAACTGCCCCCGCAACTGTAGACGGCGAGCGTTGTGTCCTCAGCTACCAATTGGGTAGCAGCCACTGGCTTCGGTTGGGAAGGCAGACGTAACGTGATGACCCGTGAGTCAGGAGACCTACCGTCGAGTCCAGATATGTCGCCGGGCGGGTGGAGCCGGAGGCGGATCAAGGCGTGATGCATTTTTTTCTTTGACGCTCTGTCGCGATGGCATGCGTGTTCGTTTCCCGCTCGGGAAATGACAGCATTCGGAATTGTTGCTCTTTTACCGACGCTCTCCGACAGGCTCTTTTCATGACATTTCTTGACTCTCCGTGCGTTACGCGACGCACGGCTCGTGTGCTTTTTATCAACTCCACTCTGGTAGGAAGCCTCTTCACATATTCAGCCGCTTATGCTCAGGCCCCTCAGACCCAGATCGAGGAAGACCGCGCCCGCCTTGGCAATTCCACACCGCTGATCCAGCAGATCGACCCCGCCACCGTGCGGGATTCCGAACGCGCGCAGGCTGATGCGCAGAAAGCACACGAAGCCGCCGCCGATGATGGCGACAGGCTGGACACCAGCGGCAACCTGCTGGGCAACATGTGGGGCGCGCGGCCATGGCTGTACAGGCATGGCATCAGTTTTGACATCCAGGAAGTCGATGAACTGTGGGGCAACGGCACTGGCGGTTCGGCTTCGGGTAATGATGGCGCGGCAGGCTCGGGTACCGGCCCGTCCTATGATGGCGTGACCATGCCAACACTTACCGTCGATACCGAAAAGCTGTTCGGGCTGAAGGGTGGCCTGTTCAATGTCAGCGCCCTGCAGATACACGGGCGCTCGATCTCGCAGGACCACCTGGCCAACTTCAACCCCATAAGTGGGTTCGAGGCCGACCACTCCACCCGCCTGTTCGAACTGTGGTACCAGCAGTCCTTCCTTGGCGGCAAGCTGGATGTAAAGGTGGGGCAGCAGGATCTCGATACCGAATTCCTGATCAGCGATTACGCCTCGCTTTACCTCAACGCCAATTTCGGCTGGCCCATGGCGCCATCGGTCAACCTGTATGGCGGCGGCCCGTCCTGGCCGCTGTCATCCCCCGCCATCCGTATCCGCTACCGGCCCAGCGAGAAGTTCACCTTCATGTTTGCGGCAGCGGACGACAACCCGCCGGGCAACCGTTACAATTCCACCCCCATCCAGCAGGCCACCGGGTCACTCAGCGGTTACAATTCCGACCCCACCAGCCAGACCTATGATGGCGCCAACGGTACCAATTTCAACATGAACACCGGGGCGCTGCTGATGACCGAACTGCAATACGCGCTCAACCCCCAGCCTGCCGACATGTCCAACGTGACCAAGAACCCCGGCCTGCCGGGCGTGTACAAGCTGGGCGGGTTCTATGATACCGCGAAGTTCGCCGACTACCGCTACAACCGCAATGGTGGCTCACTGGGTGCGGCCTCGGTCAATCCCGCCAGCACCGAAAGCGACCTGACCCCGCGCTGGGACCGGGGTAACTGGATGGTCTACGGCATCATTGACCAGATGATCTGGCGGCCCTCGTTAACATCCGCCCGCTCGGTGGGTGTGTTCGTGCGCGCCACCGGTAATGGCGGCGATCGTAACCAGATCAGCTTCGCCATTGACGCAGGACTGAACCTGAAGGCGCCGTTCAGGGGGCGTAACAACGATACGATCGGTCTGGGCTGGGGCATCGGTCGCGCCAGTTCTGGCCTGCGGCAATTTGATCGAGACAGGCAGACGCTTGTGCAGGGCAATGAAAACCACCTGGAACTGACCTATCAGGCTCAGGTCACGCCGTGGATGGTGATGCAGCCTGACTTCCAGTACGTCTGGCACCCTTCGGGTGGAACGCCCGACTGGACCGGTCTGCGCCGTGTGGGTGACGAAGCGATCTTTGGTCTACACAGTAGCATTACTTTTTAGACAGAAATACATATATAGAGAGTATTAATTTATATTATAGTGGAATCATACAGAACGTACAAACATGTTCAGACATTGAGTGTATTCATTTGTCTGGTCAGCATTGAAAGGAAAACATTGCTAAAAAATGGAAGGGAATGGCATATTCGCCTTCTACATAGTCAGTGGTTCCGTGCAAACGGATGAAAAGGGAACACCGTTCCGCTTCGGCAGGGTTTGTCCCGGAAGCCAGTCGGTGGCTGCTCCCGCAACTGTAAGCGGTATGGGATCGTGTCGTCCATTTTCTGTGGGGAATGGGCCACTGTTGTATTAGCAACGGGAAGGTAGAAACGATCTGCGATAATCCGCGAGCCAGGAGACCTGCCATTGTCGATGTCACGGCCGCCGGGCGGGATGAACCGGGGGTAGGAGCAGAGTTTTGCACCACTGCACGGGCCTGCCTGTCACGGACAGGCGCGCCACTCTCACCATTACAAACTTGTTTCATGATACGCAGATCTGCGGTAAATCCTCATGCTACTGACTGGGACGCTTGGTCTCTCGGGTTTTGATACCCCGGAACTGATCGCATTGCAGCGGCGCACAGGCGTCTCGCATGTAGCTTCCAATTCCTGCCCGGACGAACGGCATCGCGTATGGCAGACAGCACGGATGGTGGGCATGGGCTGGCCTCCTCCAGATAGGAAGTGCACGCCCGAAGTGACGGATCAGACGGTCTTCCGCCTGTGTTGCAATCCTGTTCGTGATGCATTTGTTGCTGCATGGCAACGTGGAATTGCGCCTGTACCAATCCTTCTTGGGCCGGTGAGCTTTCTTGCCGCGTGTGACAGACGTGATGGAACGGACCCTGTCCTGTCATTACCGAAACTGCTTCCGGTATACGCCGGGATACTGCATGAACTTGCCATGGCAGGCTGTTTCCGGGTGCAGATTGCAGAACCAGTCACAACGGTCGGTCCAATGCCACAGGAACGCCAGACGGCAATGGAACTTGCATGGCAGAGCATGGCTAAGGTGGCCTCCGGGCACGCATTATCGCTCATCTTCGTCGGAGGCAGTGGCGGCTTCTGGCGTAACCTGTCACACGTCATGTCACTGCCGATGAATGGCATGCATATCGACATGGTGCGCGGTGGAGCAGAGCTTCCACTAATCCTTTCTGTTCTTAATCCGCGTTGTGATCTTCTTCTGGGAATCGTAGATGGCCTGAACCGGATTCCAACGGATATCTATAGCGCGATGCGATGGATAGATAAGATTCGATCAGAATATCCCCGACGGCGCGTGATTATTACACCGTCTACGATAATGCATTTTGCCAACAAGGAGGACAGACACTTACCATCTGAAGTGCGCAATATACTTGCAGACCTGACGAAGGTTCAACGTGCCTGCGCGGCGACGGCGTTCGTCCATTAATAAGGATTTGGAGGAAGTGTCATGAGCGTGACAGATACTCTGCTTCAACCTTTTTATCCTGATCAACATGCACAATGATATTCCGTTTTGCGTAGTGTGGATCTGAAACATTAAAAAGCAATCGGGGTTTATTGTGACAGATGGTCCGTGGTCGTTGTCCGTCCAGAGGCAGGACTGGTGTTCGCACTTGATGACCGGTGTAAGCATCGTCAGGTGCCACTCAGTCGTGGCATGGTCAGCGGAACTTTTATCAGATGCCTGTTGCATGGGATCAAGTTTGCACGCAGTGGCCGTTGCTACTCACCGAATATGCTTCTGGAAGAAATGCCGCTGCGTGCGGAAGGGGGGATGCAGGAAAAAGGAAGGCTGGATATGCCTGTAATCAGGAAATGCCGAGGATGTAGACGAAGCGATCATTCTCTTCATGACGCATCACGATGGTACAAACTGGTGTCATGAAACATTTTTGTGTGAAATCAATGCGTCGATTTTGCTCCTGATGGATCATGTGCAACGCTTCGGGCGCGGTAAGGCAGTAGGCTTGGCAACCTATCTTGATAAGAGTATCAGCGAGCAACAGGTTTCCAGTCATTACCGTATCGTGGCTTCTGCACCGTTATCGGTTCTGCCAGGTATGACAAGGAACTGGCGGCCAACGGTCGATACGACCCTGGTTGACCAGAACATTTATCTTTCCTCTGAAGACGACGCCAAATCGCTCGCAGAGATATGGCGTGGTACATGCTGACATGGAGCAACTGGCGTTCTAGATTATAGAAGCATTCAGGATGCTTGCGATGCACGGAGATAACAGTTTTCCGGCTCTGTGCGATATTTCGCTAGACCATGCGCGTATGCACTCGATACAAAATGGAAGTTGTTTCTCTTTTGTGGCTATGAAAACTGCATTCCGCAGAACTGTCGGCGGATGCCATGGACAGCACAGTTTGCTGCGGCAGTTTTCAGGCTGAACTCGGCCTTGATTTCTTTCCTTGATCCCGGTGCGCGTATTCCGCTGCATAATGGAGTGACCAAGATGCTGTTAACCTGTCATTTAGTCTTGCAGGTGCGGCAGGACGACAAGGATTGCTGGATACGGATGGACGATCAAATATTATGCTGGTAGCATGGAAGATGTATCCTGTTTGATGATACATATCCCCATGAAGTCCAGAACAATATATCAGGCTACCGGGCAGTATTTATTATCAATTTTGAACGACATACATACAGAGCTGGTTTTCTGGTTCAGGATATGCATTCTCAATGCTATTCCTTATTCGGTATTTGTGCAGGAAACTGAAAATAATCTGACATATTGGCATGCCTTCCATCGTAAGATATAGCCCGACGGAATGCCATCCAGCAGGGCTGAGCGTTTGATTCGGTCGTGACAACAGCAGACAGGCGGGCAAGGAATGATAGAGTGTAAAAAATGTGGCGCTGAATTTTCGTGTCAGCCTGAAGGTGCGTGCTGGTGCATGGAAAAACCCCGTGGCCTGCCGGTTCCAACGGATGACCAGGCAGGATGTCTCTGTCCTGCCTGTCTGAATGCCCTGACGCAACAGGATACAGAGATCGAAAGAAGGTCATCTGGCAACAGCCAGTAGCCCCTCAATATCCAGCCTGCTTTCCATGGTGGCCGCGACGGTTTCAAGGGCGTGTTCTACGCGTGCTGTATAATCCAGTCCGTCCGAGTGTGTGCCCCATCTGTCCAGCCATGCGGCGCGCTGACCAGTCATGTCAAACAGACGGTGTACGTAGCAACCTGCAATACGACCGTCTGGGCTTATCGCACCATCGCGCCGCCCATCGTCGCGTTTGATCAGGGGAATAACCCGGCTATGGGAGCTTGCTGTCTCTCCACAATGAATTTCGTAACCACTGAATCGCGTGTTATCGGAAAGGGTTATCCCCGATGTCTGATTGATCTTCTTATCATGGGTCAGGACGGTATTAACTTCCAGAAGTCCAAGTCCCGGTACCGTCGTCGGGCTTCCCTCTACACCATCGGGATCATCTATGGTTTGTCCTAGCATCTGATAACCACCGCAGAGACCGAACACATATCCACCCCGCCTGACGTGCCCTGCGAGATCAATATCCCATCCCTGCTGCCTGAAAAACCGCAGGTCCGCTATTGTCGCCTTGCTACCTGGAAGGAACACGACATGAGCAGACGCAGGAAGGGGGTGCCCTGGCCTGACCCGTATAATCTTCACATGTGTTTCGCCTTCCAGCGCGTCAAGATCATCGAAATTGGCGATGCGCGGCATAAGGGGGACGGCGATCTCGATCCGTGATGTCGAAGAACAGCCGACATCATCGGGAATACTGTCTTCAGATGGCAGGTCACGTATACTGTCTATCCAGGGAAGAACGCCCAGCCCCTTCCAGCCGGTAAACCTTTCTATGAAATCATATCCAGACTGGAAAATGCTGGCGTCTCCCCGAAGGCGATTTATAATAAAACCCTTGATCAACTCCCGGTCAGCCGGCTCAAGAATGGCATGGGTGCCAACGAGTGATGCGATAACGCCGCCCCGGTCTATATCGCCTATCATGATGACCGGAACATTCGCGGCTCTGGCAAAACCCATATTGGCGATGTCGCCCTGACGTAGGTTGATTTCCGCGGGGCTACCTGCGCCTTCGACAATCACCAGATCGGATTGGCCACATAATGTTTCGAAAGCGGTCAGAACCTCGGGCAGGAATGCAGCCCGACCGCTGATAAAATTGGAAGCATGCAGGTGCCCTTGTGCCTGTCCACGCACGATAACCTGCGCGGTATGATCGCTTTCCGGTTTCAGAAGAACCGGATTCATAAGGGTGGAGGGGGCAACACGACAGGCGTACGCCTGAAATGCCTGCGCCCGGCCGATTTCGCCACCATCTATCGTTACGGCAGCATTGTTTGACATGTTCTGGGGCTTGAAGGGCCGGACTGTCAGGCCCCGATTGGCAAAAACCCGGCATAAACCAGCTGTCAACACGGACTTGCCTACATCGGATCCCGTACCTTGCAACATGATCGCTGGCATGAAGTCACCCGCAATCCGTAGCGCTCTTGAGCGTATCGACAGGCATAAACTGCTCCATGCCCTTGTGACCCTGGGCTGCCATACGGAGCAGTTCGATATGCATGCGCGCACGACCACGTCTCGTGTCCGGTATTTTCATATTTTCCGGTGTTCCATGTTGACGAACATGAGCCCGGAATGCGCCTGAGACCTGCAGGTCTTCCTGCTTGCCGAATTCCTCAAGCAGCGGCAGAAAGGACAGATCGGCCAGACGGTCATAATCATAGGAATCATTATCGGACGGTCTGAATGGCGCCGCCGGATGAAGCGTGAGGAAGGGCTGCCAGCCTTCCGGAACAGGATCAAGGGCCGAACAGGACCGCCTCAGTTTTACCAGTTTTGGTAACAGGTGGGTATGGGCACCGAGCGGAGAATCTTCATCAGGTTTGGGAATGGGCTGGTAAACCTCCAGCCTGCCAGCTGGTGAAAGCATGACCCTGTGGGGCTGGGCTTCCATCAGAAGCGCAAATGCTTCTGTAATGACGGCCAATGGGTCATCCGTGTGAACAGCAAGAGCTTCGACCAGGCGGGCATTTTCTGTCCGTACGCACATCCGGACCTGGCCCACGCCTATTCCCAGATCAATCAGCCATGCATCACGATCTTCTGGCCGGATGGCTTCCACATCCTTTCCCAGAACCATCAGGGTATGTCTTCCGGTCAGTTGTAACGGGCCGCAGAACGCCATGCTGTGCCGCCAGCGTCTGCCTTTTCCAACAAGGGAATCCCACGCAATGGCATGCAGGGGACCGTTGGGACACAAGCGTATGGCGCCGCGTTGGGTGACGATCTCCAGCCCGTCGAAACAGGGGGTAACGCAGACCTTGTCTCCCGGGACATGATGGAATTCGCCAATCGCACCAAACGTACCAATGCTCCAGCCGTTGCGGAGATCCAGCGCTAGCGAAGTCAGCATGGCAGGCGTAATATGTTTCATCGGAAATATCCTGTGATTCATCAATCTGGCTGAAAATAACGGCAATCCTGATAGGATACTGAAAGATTGAATGCGGGTTGACAAGAACGCCCCATCCGATCAGAACCGTTCCGACGGTGTCCCCTTTCGGGGGGATGAAAAGGGAACAGAGTGCGGATCACGATCCAAGGCTCAGGCTGCCCCCGCAACTGTAAACGGTCTGTCCTTGCAATACCGGATGTCTTGATCCGGGCCACTGGAAACCACGGTTTTCCGGGAAGGTTAAGCAGGATGTCACGCCGTGAGCCAGGAGACCTGCCGTTATGATGGTTGCGACCGGGAACTGTCGGGCGGGGTGTCCTGACGGTGTGGTGTTACGGGCTTCCCTGCGGATTGGAAGCGCTGTGGCAGCGCGCTCTCGTGGCAACGATGATGTGACCGCGAGATCTGAACCAGATGATCCTATTCCGTAATCTGCTGATTGCTTCCACCACGTTGATGACCATGGGAACTGCAGTGGCGCGTGCTGATGATTCAGTCAAACAGCATAAGCCGCAAAAACCGTCCGCCAACCAGTACGTCGTCGAGAATAAAAAATCGAAAGCCGTTGTTTCTCTGGGAGAGACTGGCCTGCCCGAACTGATCAGCGTCAGTGCAGCACGTCGGCCAACTTCCACTGATGATATCGGCACCAGCATGACCATCATCACCGAAAAGCAGATCCAGACCCAGCAGCGGCGCAGCCTCACGGATATCCTGATACGTCAGCCTGGCCTGAACGTGGTGCAGACCGGCGGCCCGGGAGGCACTTCATCCATCTTCATGCGCGGCAACAATTCGAACGAAGTGAAAGTCCGCCTGGATGGCATGGACATCAACGACGGCAGTTCAACAAGTGGCATGTTTGATGCCGGTCAGTTCGTAACCGATGGCATGGGACGGATCGAAATTCTGCGGGGCCCGCAAAGCGGTCTGTATGGTGCGGACGCCATGGCAGGGGTCATTGATATTACCACGGCGCAGGGACAGGGACGCTTCAGGCCGTTTGTCAGGATTGAAGGCGGTGGTTACGGCACCTTCAACCAGACCTTTGGTGCGCGCGGCAGCAAGGGGCGGTTCCATTATAATGTTGAGTTCTCCCATTACCGGATGGATGGGTTCAACAGTATCCCCTCCTATATCGAACGATATTATGGTGCTGACCGGCAGCAGCGCCATGAGGGCAACCGCAATGACAACCGCGGCGTCAATATCAGGCTGGGTTATGACGTAACCCGCAATCTTGACCTTGGCCTGACGGCACGCCTGATACAGGGTAACAACCATTCATATTCATTGTATGATCTGCAGAGTGAGAACCTTTACGGCGATAAAGGCGTGAGGGAACAGACCAATCAGAACGAGGCTATTGTGCGTGGAACGGCCCATCTGGTGTCATTCCATGGACTGTTCGATCAGGTGCTTGGTCTTGGTTACATGACCAATCGTAACCGCTGGACCGAGACAGGAACAAGTTACGGCAGTCCGATCAATCCCGACCCCGATTATTACCGTTCCAGCCGACTGAAGGTGGACTGGCACGGCACGTTCAATTTCAAACAGTATGGTCAGCTTCTGATCGGGGCCGAACATTTTCACGACACGTTCAACACCAGCCACACAGCCGCCACTATGTGGGATAGTGGATACAATACATCCGCCAGCATGGATACGACCGCAGGCTACGGGCAGTATCAGGGGAACTGGAACCATATTCTGTACGGCGCCGCCAATATCCGCTACGACGCCAACTCACGTTATGGCAACCACGTGACATGGCGTGTCGCGCCTGCGATCCATGTGCCGGGCACAGGAACGATCATCAAGGCCAGCGCCGGTTCGGGATTCCACGGCCCATCGCTGTACCAGTTATTCGCCAATCAGGTAGGCGCGGGATATGCGGAAAAAGGTAATCCGAACCTGAAGGCTGAACAGTTGATCGGCTATGACGCGGGGGTGGAACAGAAACTTTTGCATGATCGACTGAACTTCGGCGCGACATGGTATGACAACAGGGTTCGGAACCTGATCCAGTCCTCGCTTTCGATTGATTCGTCATATAACTACAATTATTCCTACGCCAATGTTGCGAAGGCACGGATGTATGGCGTGGAAGCTTTCCTGAACTGGAAGGCGCTGAGCAATCTGGAATTCAATCTCAGCTATACCTGGACCCATGCCCGGGATGAAACCAGTAACGTCGAACTGCAACGCCGTCCGCAGCACAAGTTCAACTTCAATACGACATGGACCCCTATCCGCGACCTGACATTTTCTGGAAATATCCTGTACACCAGCGGATGGCGTGACCTGCCGGTCATTGGCAGCGAGACGTGCAGCACCTGTGCCAAAGGGCATGGATATTTTACCATTGATGTGGCCGCCAACTATAAAATCAACCGCTATGTCTCCGTCTATGCCCGCGCCGACAACTTGCTGAACCGCCAGTTTGAGGACCCGATCGGCTACCTGCAGCCGGGGCGCGCCGGTTATGGCGGGTTTGCGTTAAATTACTGACATGAAAGGCATGATGGCAGCGATTGTGGCCGGTTTTCTCGCCTGTGTCCCCTTGACGCAGGCTCTGGCGCTGCCACGCGTGGCTTCGCTCAATCTCTGTACCGACCAATTGCTGCTTATGCTGGCTGAACCGGGCCAGATCGTGGGGATCTCGCCACTGACCCGGGACTGCTGGAACGCGGTATTGTGCGAGCAGGCACAACATGTTCCGGTATTGCGACCCACGGCGGAAAATGTCGTGGCATCCCATCCCGATGTCGTGTTGGGCGGCGTCTATACGGCGGCCGTCGCGATGCAGGCGGGACGGGAAGGGGGCGCACAGGTGATCGCATTGCCGCCCGCCAGATCCCTGACAGACATCCCGGCCCAGATCATGGTGGTTGCCAACGCCATCGGTGTCCCTGAACGGGGACGACAACTGGCCATGGCCTTTACCACGCGCCTGGCCTCCCTTTCGGTCGCGCGGAGTTCTACCGATCCCACGGCGGCTGTCTACGCCGCCAATGGTTTTGTCACCCATGCGGGTTCGCTCCCGGATGATGTCCTTGCCCATGCTGGCTTTCGCAATTACGCAACGCTCATGGGACATCAGGCATCTTCGCGCTTTTCCATGGAACTGCTGATCGCGCAGCCGCCCGACCTGCTGATCCTTGACCGCTCGGGAAAGGGCACGTCCCTTGCCCAGTCCATGCTGGACCATCCGGCGCTGAAGCAGGCCTTTGCCGGGGCGCATCATCTGGATCTGCCCGCACGACTGTGGCTGTGTGGCCTGCCGCAGACACTGGACAGTGTCGTCATGCTGCGTAACGCACGTCACAACCTTGAAATGTCCGTCCCGTGAAATCAACCCACAAGACCCTGCTGCTGAATGTCATGCTCCTGATTGGTGTTATTGGCCTGTTTGGCGCGTCGCTTATGTGGGGAGAAACCCGCGTCATGTTTTCGCATGCGCTCGCGGACATTCTGGCGGGGCGGCACAGTGTCGGGGCAATTATTATAGAGCGTCTTCGCCTGCCGCGCACGCTTCTTGCCGTGATGGTGGGTGGGACGCTGGGCCTGTCGGGTGCTGTGCTGCAGGGATATTTGCGCAATCCGCTGGCCGATCCCGGCATTCTGGGGGTATCGGGGGGGGCAGCACTGGGGGCAGTCAGCGTGTTCTATACCGGCCTCATGCAGGTTTCCATCGTGGCCCTGCCACTGGGTGGCCTGACGGGCGCGTTGTGTGCGGCTGCTGTGCTGATGGGACTGGTGGGACGCGGGGGCACGCTGGTGCTGCTGCTGGCGGGGGCGGCGCTTAGCAGTTTTGTGGCGGCCCTGACGGCGCTGGTGCTGAACCTTGTGCCCAGTCCCTATGCATCATTCGAGATCATGCACTGGCTCATGGGGTCGTTGACGGACCGTACTTTTACCCATGTCTGGATCTGCCTGCCCGGTGTTGTGTGCGGCACCCTGCTCATGCTGTCTGCGGGCCGCGCGCTGGATGCGCTGACATTGGGGGAGGACGTGGCGGAAAGCCTTGGGTTCCGGCTGCGTGGCCTGCGGGGTATCCAGACGCGTATCGTGCTGGGGGCGGCGCTGGCCGTGGGATCATGCGTGGCGGTTTCGGGGGCGATCGGTTTTGTGGGGCTGGTGGTGCCACATCTGTTGCGACCGCTGACGGGATACCAGCCATCGCGTTTGCTTGTACCATCGTTTCTGGGGGGCAGTCTGCTGCTGTTGCTGGCAGATATGGTGGTGCGTCTGGTGGCGGTCGGCCCCGAACTGCAACTGGGCGTACTGACGGCGCTGGTCGGCGCGCCGGTTTTCTTTGCACGGGTCATCATGCTGAAAAGAACCGTATCATGATCCTGTTGCAGGCACACGACGTTTCACTCCGGCGTGGAGATCGGGCTGTCGTCTCGGCCGTGTCCCTGACACTTGCGAAAGGGCGGGTCATTGGCCTGATCGGGCCGAATGGCGCAGGGAAAAGTACTTTCATGCGCCTGCTGGCAGGGCTGGAAGTTCCCGATTGTGGGGATATTCGGCTTCTGGATCGCAGCATGGGCCAGATTCCCCCGGCGCTGCGCGCCCGGCAGCTTGCCTTCATTCCGCAGGACGGGGGCTTACCACCACCCATGCCAGTGCGTGCGCTGGTCGCACTTGGGCGTCTGCCGCATGGGCAGGCGGATGATCATGCCGCCCGTCATCCAGCAGTCGACCATGCCCTTGATGTCACCGGTCTGATGGACCTGTGCGCCCGCCCGGCCAGCCATCTGTCAGGTGGGGAACGCGCGCGCATGAACCTGGCGCGTGCGCTGGCGACTGACACACCGGTCATACTGGCCGATGAACCGATCGCGGCACTCGACCCGGCACATGCCCTGTCCATGATGCAGTTGTTCCGACAGCAGGCCGAACAGGGGAAGGGGATTATCGTCGTACTGCATGACCTGGTGCTGGCGACCCGCTTCTGTGATGAGCTGGTGTTGATGGATGACGGCGTCGCCATCCGTCACGGACCGCCCACGCAGGTGCTGGATGATGACATCATGCGCACCGTTTATGGGGTCACGGTGCGACGGGTCGAGAACGCGGTACTTCCGTGGGCTTTGTGCCGTTAATGTGTGCGGTGTGTCGTGTCGTCATGCCCACGATACCTTGCGCTTAACCGTCCGCTTCAGGCATTATATAACCCTATCAAGTCGATGGCCCCACGCGAGTGGGTTAATAGGGAACACTGTCACGCTCCGGCCGGGTCATGAACCCGGGAGCGAAGTCAGAGGCTGCTCCCGCAACTGTAGGCGGTATGCCGTCGGTTCATTCACCCCGAAAAGGTGAGTCACTGTTTCCGGAAAGGAAATGGGAAGGCAGGAACCGACTGGCCATGATCCGTGAGCCAGGAGACCTGCCATCGTCATATACCAAGCCGTCGGACGGGATGTGCCGAAGGCGGGAGAAGCTTATGCCCATATGGCAGGAAGCCGCGTGTCATAACGACATGCCGCAAGGCGTGTCCTCGCGCCATTATTCATCAATCCATTCCCGATACCCAACCCGACTTCTGACGGCGACATTGGGTTTTCCGTTTGTCAGTGAGGGCCGGGGAGTCGCCTTCCAGCGCGCAGCGGGCATTTCCCATATCGCGACTGCCAATAGCCTCTGGCACAGCAGGATTGTGCAGACTGCCAGAATGTTTGGCGTTGCGACTGATGATACGGTAATGGCCTGCGACCCCGTGAATGGTGAATACCGACAGCCTGTCCTGAGACCGGCACAACCATTTCATCTTGTTCATAACTGGCCTTACGACGCGTTCGTCGCGGCGTGGCGGCAGGGTATCACGACCCGGCCCATTCTATTGGGGCCAGTCAGTTTTCTCGTCTTATGCGGCATGGCGAAGGAAGACAATATTGCTCAGAGCCTGATGCGCCTGTTACCGGCCTATATTGAATGCCTTGAACAGTTGACCACTGCAGGGTGCTTATGGGTCCAGATTGATGAACCTATCCTCGCACATCCCGATCTATCGGCTGCTACACTGACCCACATTGACGTTGCATGGCGCATCCTGGCCGAGATATCAGGTGTTACGTCACTGGTTCTGGTGGGTGGAGAAGGAGGCTTTGGGCCGCATCTTCCGTTTGTGCTGCAACTGCCTTTCGATGGTCTACATATAGATCTGGTGCACGGTTATCGCGGTTTGCCTTATGTGCTGAAGCATTTTTCAGCGGATCGCTGGCTGTCACTGGGATTGGTCGATGCCTCTGGCACGGCACCAACCCATATTGGTATGGCCCGGAGCATTGTAGAACAGATATTAAACTCCCATCGTCGGGACCGTCTTATGATCGCGCCATCCGGGGCATTGGGTGGCACGGCGGGGCTGAATGAAACAGACGACCCGGTTATGCTGCAGCAGAAAATGTCTGAAATCGTGTCATTGGCCACTTCCTGTCAGTGGAGACGCCAGACAGAGCCCGTCCACGAATTTTGTGAAAACGATATTCGTTTTGTCCCATGCGCTGCCGACAGCGTGAGACATTGAACAGATCATGACAGGAGATATATCGGAAACAACCGTGTCTGAAATCGCAGCCTCGTCAGGTGTCGATATCCGTCGCGTTCGCAGCAATCCCGATTTCTGGTATCCGGTCGCGTGGTCGCGTGAACTGCGCCGGGGCAAGGCGATCGGTGTCCGCTATGCAGGACAGCCTATTGTCGTGGTCAGGCCAGATGCCGGAGCCATTTTCGCGCTGGATGACGTCTGCCCCCACCGTCAACTCCCACTCAGCAGGGGGGAAGTGTGTGGGGATTTTGTCCGCTGTGCGTATCATGGGCTGAAATACAGTCGACGCGGCCAATGCTTTTCCCCTGACATGAAGCTGGAACGCGAACCACCTCGGCTGCGTACCTGGCCCTGTCGTGAAAAGGACGGCCTGATCTTCGTATTCATGGGGGATCTGGAAAAATCCGATAGCGTACCCCTGCCTGACTTCCCGCGTGTCCGCGACCCGCATTATAGGACCCGCCGGTTTGGCAAGGTCGTGCAGTGCCACTACAGTTTTATGCATGAGAACCTGATGGATATGAACCATCAGGTTCTCCACAGCCGTCTGGTCGGAAGCATGAAACCGCGGTTTCTGGGAATGGAGTGTGGGAAGGATTTCGTGGAGGCCCGCTATACATTTGCCCGCACGGCCGGTAAGCAGCCGTTGAGCGAAGCCCTGATTTACGGACAACGCCGGAAAGACGGCCGGGATTTCGCCTACCGGGATGTCATGACCATCCGCACGCAGTATCCGTATCAGACATTACGTATCGAAACCCAGGGCGTAGATAAACCGGTGATGGAATTGTGGATCGCCTACGTGCCCCAGGATCGGGAAGAGCTGAGCAACCGCGTTTTCGGCCTGTTATCCATACGCAGGTTGAAAATCCCGTTTGTGCTGGATCTGGCATGGCCACTGCTGATCGCCTTTACGGAGCGGGTTTTCACTGAAGATCGCGAAATTGTCGAGCTGGAGCAGCAGGCATGGCGGGAGCAGGATGGCGACCGGAATCAGGAGGTCTTTCCGGTTATCGTGGCGCTGCGCCAGATCCTTATCCAGAATGGTATGTCGCCCCGGAAGGATGCCAGGGAGTAAACCGGTCGATGCCCATGCTCCGTCTTAATGCGCATGGGCATCTTCGCCTGACCTGGCACCATGCAGATCAGGTGCTCATTTTGCAGTCCGGGCCGATATGACCCTTATAAGGGAACCAGGTCTGCGTTTGCCCGAACATCGGAATCCCGAGATAGCCCCGTAACTTGAGTTGTCCAGACTGATTAACCCACATACGGGCCTGATAGACGTGATTGGTATTGGGATCGAGAATGGACCCGTTCCAGCGGTTCGGTTGATCCGTATCTTGCACAAAGTCCTGCAGCATGGGCAAGCCACATTCCGAACGTCCTGTCTGGTCCCGTGGGATTTCATCACTATAGTTCAGGCCCACCAGCTTCCCGCACAAATGGTCGCCACACCGTGTGATCTCGAAGACACCCTTGTGGTTTCTGGTGATCCATTGCCCCAGAACGGCGGGCGGAGCTGTTGTTGCTGGAGGAACCTGTGCGTGAACAGCAGCAGTTCCTCCAATCATGACACTGAAGAATAGCGAGACACAGGTTGCTTTTTGCGCAATATGCATGATGTCTCTTTCGTTGCTTCGCGCGTGACTGAAATTATGAAATATCGGCGGATTTATCGGCGAATTCGCATGGAAAAGCGCATGACCGATGCTCCGCGATGCATGCCGTAAGAATGAGCGGTTAGGGCACCATGGATGTTTTCCATAATGGTTCTGTCGCGCCCGTCATCTGCTGTCTGAAAAGCCCGGTATGACCTTTACCATCATGCGGGCGCCCTTGGCCGGTTAAATGTGCCGTGCCCGCAATATGCGCAAAACCAATGCCGGCACATTCTCCGCTACGTATCGAGACGGGATAGGTATGGCTGCCATATATCGGCGTGTCATGTCCCCACACGTCGCCAGAAGCCACGTCCGTCCGGCGCACGCTGAAGGAAATGTCGTCGGTGCTGGTGTCAGGAATATCAGCAGTATGAGCACATGTCCCTGAACCATACAGGGCGAGTGGACCGGTTGTCAGAAACGCGCCGGTCACATAGCGCCGCATTATGATGTCTCCACCAGAATTATGAAACATCTGGGGCATCGCTCAGTTATAATGGTCTTCCCATAACGCATGGGCAATCTCCTGCCTTCGGTGCATCCCGCCCGACGACGTGGTTTGCAGACGAGGGCAGGTCTCCTGGCTCACGGATCATGGCCTGCCAGTCCATGCCTTCCCATTTCCCGAAGGAAACAGTGGCTCACCCGCAGGTGAACGAACCGGTGGCATACCGCATACAGTTGCGGGAGCAGCCGCTGACTGGCTCCCGGAACAGAATTGTCCAGCCGGAGCGTTACAGCATTCCCTTTTAACCCGCTTGCACGGGGCCATCGTCAATCAAGAGTCTCATCTGATTATGCGCGAAGCGAAAGGAACGCCCAATTCCTCGAAACGCGATGCCGGTCTGCATGGAGCGAAGAGCTTGTTGATACTGATCAAACCGCTCGTCCCACCCCGATAACGCCAGATTCCTGAGTATCTTCACGCTTGTAACCGACAGGTGGGGTTACGCCGCTCATGCGGTGACCACTATGCTTTCAGTCAACCCTTTGGGCTTGGTATACCGTATAGGTGCATGGCGGCATCACGCGCGCCAATGGTCCAGTGTGCGGAAATATAGGCCTGAAGCAAAGCCATACGCGCCTCGATCCCGTGCGTGTTTGATAAATCGCAGGCTGTATCCACATAGGCCAGAGCCTCTGACAGCAGGGGCGAAAACAGTTCCTCCAGGTAGTTGCCCCGCGCCTTCGGCGCAGCGGGAAGCTGATCAGCGGGAGGTGCCAGACGAAGGAATGTTTCAAATCCATCTGCACGAATGCGGTCTTCCGGGTTTGGAACAGGGAGTTCCGTCCTGGCTATTGCCTGAATGACGTCTTCCCGGAGAGGTGCGGATTCCATAAGGCGGGATACCGATATGGAACGTCGACGTCGCCGCTGTTGTATGAGGATAAAACCCGGCGAAGGTACGGGAGAAGCCATCTTTTTTCTCAATCGGAATGGATTAACTGGAAAGGGCTGCATTGGACCGGTCTTCGTATGTCAGGATGCGGGCATCCTCGTCACGCCATGCTTCGATCATGTCAGGATTCTGGTTAAGCCATCCAATTCTCTCGGCGCAAGATACAGGAACTCTCAATTTTTGACCGCGCTGGTTATTCAGGATTATTCCGGTCTGCTGCAGGTGCCCATCTTGTATCCAGAGCAGACGTTTCTGGTTGGTGATCCCTAGTATCCGTTGCACCTGCCGCCGCGTAAATGGACGGGAAAACAGCGCGTTGATCTGTTTTTCCACTGAGTTGGCAATAGATTCCAAAGCGTCGGTCCTTTTACGCATAAGGACCGCTACAAAGCGGACGAAAAGCTGTTTTACCTCGGGCTGCCGCAGGCGAAGGGCCAAGGATTGATCAAGACATGCATCAGAAAACATACACATTGCGACAACCGGCTCTGGTTCTGTAACGGCTGCCATGCTCATATCTGTGTTCATGGATATTTCTTTTTTATCCAGAATAAAATGTAGGTACCTGTGTCACGAGGTCAGGAAATTACGTGCGAGTTATAAGCCGCCGGCCAGAAGGCCTACGAAGAGAACCTCTTTGCGAAGCCGGGATTTATCCGGGTACAGACTAATAATCCGCATATATAGGGAGCCTTGACAGGCACATCGATAAGCAAAAGAACGCGTCACGGCTGATCTCCTGCCGCCGGTCAGTCCCGCCCGGTGGCACGGTTTGCGACGGTAGCAGGTTTCCTGGCTCACGGATCATGGCAGTTCGGTCCTGTCTTCCCACTTCCCTTACTGGAAGCAGTGACCCATCTGACTGAATATCAGATGATTGGATCCGTCTACATACCGCCTACAGTTGCGGGCGCAGCCACCGACTGGCTCCCGGATCATTACAGATCCCGCCAGAGCTTACGGTATTCCCTATTACTCCGCTTGCGCGGCACCACCGACATAAAGGCTTGCTGCAATATGCGTCAGGTCTCGTGAGCTACGCAATATGGATTTTTCAAAAACCTGCAATGAAAGAGCATGGTGTCCTTCACACAGACGGGAAGCTGGCAGACTTGCACTGTGGGCTGGCCTGCGCCACACTACCTTTACATCACAAGGCCCCGTGCGAACGGGTTAATAGGGAACGCCGTGCGTTCTGGCAGGGCTTATCAGGGTCCGGGAACAAGTCGGTGGCTGCCCCCGCAACTGTAGGCGGAGAGATTCCGGATCGTATGTCCTTATGACAGGACCCGTCACTGGCTATGACGAACAGGCTGGGAAGACTGAACCGGTATTGACGACCCGTAAGCCAGGAGACCTGCCTTTGTGACGTAACCAGTTCTATCGGGCGGGGTGCCCGACAGACGGAGTGACGGCCATGTTTTCTGTTTTATCCGCAGCTTTCCCCATTCGCGTGTTCTTTTCTGAGCAGTGTTGAAGAATGACGTACGTCGGGCAATGGCATGTCGCGGGCCTACTCCCGTCAAACACTTCAAAGGAAACACGGGAAATGCATACATATATTGGCGGTAGCCAGCGAAACGGAACGGGTCGATCCTATTTTGGATCGGAAAGCCTGACCCCCGCACAGAAACGGGCTATTTTGTCCCTGCCAGAAGATGGTGGGTATGGAACCTTACTGGACGGAGGAAGTATCCGGTCATCTCTCGTATTGATGGGCTTTATCGCCGGTGGATGTTCGGCGCGGTGGGGCATGGAACGCTCCCGCCTTACCGAACGTGGCCGGGAACTGCGACACAAAATCGAAGGTCGCTGATTTTAGTAGTGAGGTTGTGTGACGCTACTGGCGGAATCGAGAATTGCATTGAGCCGAGGCTTCTACGGCATATTGTCAGTTAATGAGGATAATGATTGAGGCAAACCGAACGACTGCGAGGAAGGTTGATTTCGGTTTATCGTAGCGGGTTGCGATGACGCGGAACTGGACTTGTAACGGTTTTGTGCCGGTCATCTGGTAATCCCCTCATAAAAAGAGTGGCTTTTGAAAGAGAATTTTCTCAGCGTAAGGATGAGGAGATTCTGATGAAGAGAGATCGCTTTATTGATGCCCGGATCATGGGTGTGATCCGCCAGGCTGAGGGCAGGCACTCCGCAGCAGAACGCTTATATCGAACGCTACAACAGAACTGTCCGGCAGGAATGGCTTGAGCAGTCTCTGTTTGAAACCATTCAGGACGTGCAGGAAGTCGCAACACAATGGCTCTGGACATATAACAATGACAGACCCAACATGGGGAACGGCGGGTTTACACCCGCCCGGAAACTAAAAGAAGCTGCCTGAATTCTCGGTCAGAACCCCACTAAAAATGGGGGGGATTACCCCTGCTTCACAAAGATCGGCTTTGGATCCCAAAAGCCGCTTGACCACAACGGATACTCTCAGAAAATGGGCTCACACAGGTCAGAGGCTATAACCGTTGGTATTACTTTTGCGCTTTATCTTTTCCAAAGGCAATTCCACTAAATTCATTCATGAAATATATTAATGATTTTATGAAATAAAATCATTTTTGATCATAAGTGTGTTCAGGCATAAATGCAGCCATGATGACCACCACCGCATGGGAAAGCCAGAAGTTAAAACTGAAGATGTCTTGCATCATCAGTGCTCGCATTCTGGTTCGGGGTGAGAAAAAGAACGCAGGACCGCAATGATTCAGGACACCACATTCAGTATCCATCGGCTTCGTTTCGATGAAAACTATCACCCTTCCGATAGAACGCGCCTTACAACCAATTTTGCCAATCTGGCGAGAGGAGAAAGTCGCCAGGAAAATCTGCGTAACGTCCTGCAGATGATAGACAATCGGTTTAATGATCTGGCGCAGTGGGATAATGCCAACAGAGATCGCTACACTCTTGAACTTGAGATCATCTCTGTCGAAATGGATCTCGCCTTTGCTGGTAAAAACGGTAGCTTTCCTCTGATTGAAGTCCTCTACACAACAATTGTTGATAAAAACGCCAATAAACGGATAGAAGGTCTCGCTGGGAACAGTTTTTCCTCGTACGTGCGGGATTACGACTTCAGCGTGTTGTTACCAGCTTACAATAAAGAGAAAACCGAATTCAGTGTCCCGCATAATTATGGAGACCTGCATGGAAATCTCTTTAAAAGCGTTATGAACTCGTCTGTTTACAAGAAAAATTTCAAAAAACTTCCTGTTATCTGCCTGAGTGTCTCGACCAATCGCACCTATCATCGGACAAAAAATCAACATCCTGTTCTCGGCGTTGAATATGAACAACGTGAATTTTCTCTGACGGACCATTACTTTAAAAAAATGGGAATGCAGGCTCGCTATTTCATGCCGCGCAATAGCGCTGCCCCACTAGCCTTTTATTTTTTTGGCGATCTGCTGTCTGATTACTCTACTCTTGAACTAATCAGCACTATCAGCGTGATGGAATCTTTTCAGAAGGTTTACCGTCCTGAAATTTACAATTCCAACTCCGCTGCGGCTGACTATTATCAGCCGAGCCTTAAACATCAGGATTATTCCAACACCCGCATTGTATACGACCGTGAGGAGCGTAAACAACTGGCGATCTCACAGGGACATTATACGGACGAGCAGTTCATCAGGCCGTATCACGACATTCTTGAAAAATGGTCTGCCGGTTACACCGCTTAGATATCAGAAACACAAGGTCATCTCTCATGAAAACACTGCTCCCTACTTCAACGGCGGGTAGTCTGCCCAAACCCTCGTGGCTCGCCCAGCCTAAGACACTCTGGTCTCCTTGGAGATTACAGGGGGAAGAACTGGTCGAGGGTAAACAGGATGCACTTCGCCTAACGCTGGACGATCAGGACCGTGCTGGCATTGATATCGTCAGTGACGGTGAACAGACACGTCAGCATTTCGTCACGACATTTATTGAGCATCTCAGTGGCGTCGACTTCAAAAACCGTCAGACGGTTAAAATTCGCAACCGCTATGATGCGAGCGTGCCGTCCGTTATCGGCACCGTAGCGCGCGAAAAACCGGTTTTTGTCGAGGATGCAAAGTTTTTACGCACATTGACAAAGAAACCTATCAAATGGGCGCTCCCCGGCCCCATGACCATGATCGACACACTCCATGATGGTCACTACAAAAGCCGCGAAAAACTGGCCTGGGAATTTGCAAAAATTCTTAATCAGGAAGCTAAAGAGCTGGAAGCCGCTGGTATCGACATCATCCAGTTCGATGAGCCTGCCTTCAATGTTTTCTTTGATGAGGTCAATGACTGGGGCGTTGCCATGCTGGAAAAAGCCATTGAAGGACTGAAATGTGAAACCGCAGTGCATATCTGTTATGGTTACGGCATCAAAGCCAATATCGACTGGAAAAATGCTCTTGGGGAAGAGTGGCGTCAGTATGAAGAGATCTTTCCCAAACTGCAGAAATCCAATATCGATCTGATCTCGCTTGAATGTCAGAACTCCCGCGTTCCGATGGATCTGATTGAACTCATTCGTGGGAAAAAGGTCATGGTCGG
The DNA here is from genome assembly GCF_000182745.2 of Komagataeibacter medellinensis NBRC 3288. NCBI lineage: Bacteria > Pseudomonadati > Pseudomonadota > Alphaproteobacteria > Acetobacterales > Acetobacteraceae > Komagataeibacter > Komagataeibacter medellinensis. Next base: position 1,373,291 of record NC_016027.1, on the reverse strand, counting down.
CGCGATTGACGTGGCCACCAAAACCATTGAGACACCTGAGCAAGTCGCAAATATCCTACGAAAAGCGCTTCAGTTCGTTGATGCAGACAAGCTTTATCCCTGCACTAATTGCGGTATGGCACCGTTGTCGCGTGATGTAGCGCGTGGCAAACTGAATGCTCTGGGCACGGGTACGGAAATTGTTCGAAAAGAACTGTCGGCCTGACAGACAACTCGGCAGGTTTTTATCGTGGAGGGCACGCAGGTCTTGCCCTACCATAGGGCCTGAATTCCTAAAAATATCAACAGTCAGGTGGTAATCCCCCCATAAAAAGAGTGGCTTTTGAAAGAGAATTTTCTCAGCGTAAGGATGAGGAGATTCTGATGAAGAGAGATCGCTTTACTGATGCCCGGATCATGGGTGTGATCCGCCAGGCTGAGGGCGGGATCTCTGTTCCTGACCTGTGCCGGGAGCATGGGATCAGCAACGCCACGTTTTACCGGTGGCGTGCGAAATATGGCGGCATGGATGCGTCAATGATCAGTCAGATGAAGGCTCTGGAAGAGGAGAACCGTCGGCTGAAGCGGATGTATGCGGATCTGAGCATGCAGACGGATATCCTGAAGGAGGCTTTGGGAAAAAAATGAAGCGGCCAGCCCGGCACCAGGAACTGGCCGCACAGGCTGTGGCGCATCACGGGGTCAGCATTGCGCTGGCCTGTCGGTTTTTTGAGATATCCGAGACCTGCTTTCGCTATCGTCCACAACTGGCAGAAGAGAACGACAGGATTGCCGATCTGCTGATGGGACTGACACAGGCTTGTCTTATGCATTCCGTGTTGCTGCGTGCGACAAAGGACTGATTTTCCCGGGATGGCCATCCCGGGAAAATCAAGAAGGGGACGGGTCGGTAACAGGCGGACCTGAATGGGTCGACTTGAGAGTATGACCACCCCTTCTTTTCCTTGTGGCCTGAACGGATACCCAAGGTCCGGCCTCGGATGACAAGCATAGGACATGGAAAAGATGATGCATCCAGTTGCGGCTTCCAGGGCCGAATTGCCACCCGCATCGATCACAATCGGGATCGATGTATCCAAGGATCATCTCGACGCTGCCCGTCACCCCGGCGGTGATAGCGTCCGTGTCGCCAACACCCGCAAGGGCCAGACCGCGCTTCTGCGCTGGAGATGCTGGCGCGCTATGGTGCTCTGCTGGAGCCGGTTGCCCGTCCGGTCCGCACGGATCTACAGAACCGCCTGGCCGAACTGGTGGCCGCGCGCCGCAGTTTGATGCGCGACCGCACGGCAACGCTCAATCTCCTCAAGACCCTGACGATCGGCTTGCTGCAGCGCCACGCGCGTCATCGCCTGCGGCAGATCGAGGCGCAGGTTACATCCCTCGATGCGGCGACTGACGCACTCGTGGCGGAAGATGCGCATCTGTCCCGGCGCCGGGACGTGCTGGCCAGTATTCCGGGACTGGGGACGGTCACGGCTCATGCGCTTCTGGCCGACATGCCCGAGCTCGGCATGATGGAAGAAGGTCAGGCAACCTCCCTTGCCGGGCTGGCACCCATCACGCGCCAGTCCGGCACATGGCGAGGCCGCAGCTTCATCCAGGGCGGTCGTGCCACCGTGCGGCAAGCGCTCTACATGCCGGCCATCGTCGCCATGCGGTTCAACCCAGACCTCAAGCGTGTTTACGACCGGCTCATCGCCAAGGGGAAACACGCCAGGATCGCCATTACCGCAATCATGCGAAAGCTCATCGTGCTCGCAAACGCCTTGTTTCACAAAGAGCGGCTTTGGATCCCAAAAGCCGCTTGATCACAACGGATACTGCTAGGCTCAGGACTCATAGCCAGAAGATGACGGTTGCAGCGAGGCAGATGGCTGAGAAGAAGACGTTCGGGCATCTGTCATAGCGTGTTGCGACCCGCCGCCAGTCTTTGAGGCGGCCGAACATGATTTCGATGCGGTTGCGTCTTTTGTATTTTCGCTTGTCGTATTTGACTGGTTTTCCGCGGGATCTTCTTCCCGGAATGCAGGGCCTGATCCCTTTTTCCTCCAGAGCATCCCGGAACCAGTCAGCATCATAACCCCGATCCGCCAGCAACCACTGTGCCATGGGAAGGCTGTCCAGCAGAGCAGAGGCTCCGGTGTAATCACTGATCTGTCCGGCTGTCATAAAGAAGCCCAGCGGTCGTCCGTTCTGATCGGTAACCGCATGCAGCTTGGTGTTCATGCCCCCTTTAGTGCGTCCGATCAGGCGGCCTGGATCCCCTTTTTTAACCGCAGGCTTGAAGCCGTGCGGTGTGCCTTGAGATAGGTCGCATCAATCATAATAGTCTGAGGCTCAGCCTTCGCGGTAGACAGGCCATCCATCATCCGCATGAAAATGCCCATGTCGCCCCAACGCTTCCAACGGTTGTAGAGCGTCTTGTGCGGACCGTATTCTCGGGGCGCATCACGCCAGCGCATACCATTGCGGTTCACAAAAATGATGCCGCTCAGCACGCGGCGGTCATCAACGCGCGGTTTACCGTGGCTCTTGGGAAAGAACGGCCGCAGACGCTCCATCTGTTCATCCGTCAGCCAAAACAGGTCGCTCATCTTCAGTCTCCTTGCAGAGCCTGAAGCAAAATTCCCTACATAAATCAATGGGTCCTGAGCCTAGCACTACAGTTGCATTTTGTGTTGAGTTCTGAATCTATGGGTAACCATGATTCAGGATATGATGAGTGGCGGTACGTCTGTTGAAGAGACGCTGGAATTATGGGCGCGCTCGCTTCGGTCCGCCAAGGATCGGATGGCGCCGCTGTTCACGCAAAAACGTGTCGTAGATTCGGCCTGTGCTTTTCTTGATGTTTTGATTGGCAATGAACCACGCAAGACGGGATGGATGCGAGCGGAAGCCGCAGGAGATCCTGGTCCATGGCGGCAGCAGGCGCTTCTGGGACGCGGGCACTGGGATGCCGATGCCCTTCGTGACGTCGTCAGGGATTATGTGATTGAGCATCTGGGCACTGAAGAGGGCGTGCTGGTCATTGATGAGACCGGTTTTCTGAAGAAGGGTCAGGCGTCCTGCGGTGTGGGGCGGCAGTATACGGGATCTGCCGGCAAGATCACGAACTGCCAGATTGGTGTGTTTGGCGCTTATGTTTCGGAACGGGGGCATGCCTTTATTGACCGCGCCCTGTATCTCCCGAAAGACTGGACATCAAAGCCTGAGCGTCTGAAGCGGGCCCACGTTCCCGATGACGTGGTGTTTGCAACCAAACCGGCGTTAGCCTCGATGATGATTGAGCGAAGTATTGAGGCCGGTGTGCCGTTCCGCTGGGTTGCAGCAGACAGCGTGTATGGCGTGGGCGACGTAGAACGCACGCTTCGCCGGGCAGGAATTGGATATGTGCTTGGGGTCAAGGGCAATCACTGGTTCGGATCATGGGCAACGGAACCGCTGATTGCCGGAGAGGCGAAAGATATTGCAGCAGGACTGCCAGACCAGGCCTGGCGTCGTCTGTCAGCGGGGCACGGCACAAAAGGTGAGCGACTTTATGACTGGGCGTATCTTCCGCTTGCTGATCTGGATGCTGAAGAATTTGACTGCCCTATAGCCGGACCATGGACACGTGGCCTGTTGATCCGCCGAAACATCGCTGACGGGGACCTTGCCTATTTTACGACCTGGAGCCCGAAAGGGACAACCACGCAGGAACTGGTGAACGTTGAAGGGACGCGCTGGAGGATCGAAGAAGGGTTCGAGACGGCCAAAAACGAATTTGGTCTTGATCATAACGAGACCCGCTCCTGGCATGGTTGGCATCGGCACGTCTCTCTGGTCATGCTGGCCTATGCCGTCATGGCCAGTGTCCGTTACCAGGCAAACTCACTGAAACCGAAAAAAACACAACTCAGAACACGACAGTCCTTGTCCGCTGGTCCATTCAGGAGATCAGGCGCCTCGTCGTAAAACTTGCACAACGCAGACTACCCGTCTCTCACATCCTCAGATGGTCCGTCTTTCGACGAACGCATCAGGCCAGTGCTATCCGCGCTCACTCACGACACAAAATGCAACTGTAGTGCTAGGCTCAGGACTCATAGCCAGAAGATGACGGTTGCAGCGAGGCAGATGGCTGAGAAGAAGACGTTCGGGCATCTGTCATAGCGTGTTGCGACCTGCCGCCAGTCCTTGAGGCGGCCGAACATGATTTCGATGCGGTTGCGTCTTTTGTATTTTCGCTTGTCGTATTTGACTGGTTTTCCGCGGGATCTTCTTCCCGGAATGCAGGGCCTGATCCCTTTTTCCTCCAGAGCATCCCGGAACCAGTCAGCATCATAACCCCGATCCGCCAGCAACCACTGTGCCATGGGAAGGCTGTCCAGCAGAGCAGAGGCTCCGGTGTAATCACTGATCTGTCCGGCTGTCATAAAGAAGCTCAGCGGTCGTCCGTTCTGATCGGTAACCGCATGCAGCTTGGTGTTCATGCCCCCTTTAGTGCGTCCGATCAGGCGGCCTGGATCCCCTTTTTTAACCGCAGGCTTGAAGCCGTGTGGTGTGCCTTGAGATAGGTCGCATCAATCATAATAGTCTGAGGCTCAGCCTTCGCGGTAGACAGGCCATCCATCATTCGCATGAAAATGCCCATGTCGCCCCAACGCTTCCAACGGTTGTAGAGCGTCTTGTGCGGACCGTATTCCCGGGGCGCATCACGCCAGCGCATACCATTGCGGTTCACAAAAATGATGCCGCTCAGCACGCGGCGGTCATCAACGCGAGGTTTACCATGGCTCTTGGGAAAGAACGGCCGCAGACGCTCCATCTGTTCATCCGTCAGCCAAAACAGGTCGCTCATCTTCAGTCTCCTTGCAGAACCTGAAGCAAAATTCCCTACACAAATCAATGGGTCCTGAGCCTAGCTTCCGGGCTTGACGCCGCAGGGTGAATTTCAGGGCAGGCGGCCACAGAGATATCAAAATCCGCGATGAGATGCAGATCAGCGACAAGATCGCTGGCATAGGTATAACCCCCTGGTCTCGAAGTGTAATCAGTAGTGCCTGTAGAAAAATCGTCATGAAGGGGCACGATATGATTAACACCAGCATCCCAATAACGACGGGTAAAGTCATCCACCTCTTCGCGGTTTGCACCGACACAGGTCAGATGGACGGTGGGAACGAGGCCTGTCTCCTGCTTCAGACGCAATACCGTGGAGAGAGTATCGGCCTGCGTGATTCCGCCCGCGCCATAGGTCACCGAGACAAAGCAGGGTACAAGTAGTGCCAGAGCCGTTGCTCGATTGTGTCAGTTCGCGGTGGAACAAATTCGAAGACAGAATTGGAGCTTCGGAATTACGCGACAACAATCCGTTAATATGCCTTTCTGAGAACCAGTTGCTCAACCTCTCTGTCATGTCAGTAGCAAGTACTCACAACGTCCAATTTTTTCTTGAAAATATCAGGGAAAAGTTGGACGCTTTGTTTGAAGCCAGAGTAAAAATGGTCGTGAGTGTCAATGAAGACCATGATCCGTGTCCGTATGAATGATTGCTTTCCGATGATAGAAGTTTATAAAAATGAACTGGAATGATATATTTTTATATCTATATAAATTTTGTGCATTTATCGGACAGAACATGAGCATTCTGGAACGCAGTCATTTGACAATCATTCGGGAAGTTGCACGGGAAGGTTCGCTGACGGCTGCCGGGGCACGTCTGAACCTGACCCAACCTGCGCTTAGCCATTCCATTCGCAAGATTGAACAACAGCTTGGCGTCAAGATATGGCGGCGGGAGGGGCGATCTCTTGTTCTTACTCAGGCCGGTGAATGGCTTTTGTCACTGGCAAACCGTCTGCTCCCACAATTTGAACTGGCGGAAAGCCATCTTGAACAGTTCGCAAATGGCGGGCGTGGTACACTGCGTATAGGGATGGAATGCCATCCCTGTTATCAGTGGCTTTTAAAAGTCGTTTCACCATATCTGGAGAAATGGCCAAAGGTCGATGTGGATGTAAGACAGAAATTCCAGTTTGGCGGGATCGGTGCGCTGTTCAGTAATGAAATCGATATTCTGGTGACCCCTGATCCACTTTACAAACCCGGTCTGAAATTTACGCCGGTATTTGACTATGAACTGGTGCTGGCTGTCGGCCCCGAACATCCTCTTCGAAAGGCCAAATTTGTCTTGCCGGAACAACTGGCAGACGAAACGTTGATTACCTATCCCGTGCCGTCTGAACGACTTGATATTTACACGCAATTCTTACAACCAGCTGGTATTGGACCACGGCAGCAGAAACAGATTGAAACGACGGACATCATGCTGGTGATGGTGACCCATGGAAGGGGCGTTGCGGCACTTCCCCGCTGGCTTGTGAAGGAGTATGCCTCCCGCTTTAAACTCTATCCTGTAAAGTTAGGTAAACACGGCATTGCGAAACAAATATTCCTTGGCCATCGAGAAACGGATGACAACATTCGTTATCTCTGCAATTTTATTGAATTTGCGGCTTCTCCTCACTTGATCGTGCCCTGATGCAGTCTTGGGTGTTTCCTGCCTATTATGCATAGTCACATGTCGGCAGAATCCTGCAGAGTGACCCGACACCATATGTCTGCCGGTGCTAATTAATGAAGCGCGTCATGGCCTGAAGCAGCGCAAGACACTGCGCCCCAAAGGCAAGCTCCAACGCGGCGCGTTCCAGTATTTCCATGCTCGCGCCAGCGATTGCCACGACTGTCCGTTGCGGGCGCGGTGCGTTCGCCCTTCGCGTCATACCCATGTCGTCGTCTTCGACGTCAACCATCCCTCCTTGCTCAGGGCGCGAGGAAAACGGCTCGCATGGGGCGAGCACGAAAACTGCCTGTATGAACGGCACCGCTGACACGTCGAAGGTGGAGGGATCGAAGAACCGTTGATTGGCGCGCGTGGTTCCTGATTTCAGGCTTTTGTCGTGCTGATTGACGGTTCTTGGGGTGACTTTTGATCTGCGTCTTGAGCAGATCGGACGCTGTCGCCAATGGGATAGCTACGCGGCCGCGTTCAACCTCTCGAGGAAGAGGAAGCGGCGCATGTTGTAGACGATATTGGCCAAGCCAATCCTCATGGTGGCCCGGGTAATGCCCACGGTCCGGACGAACAATCCCGTCTGCGATTTCTGATCGGCAAAGACATGCTCGACGCGGGATCGGATGACGGACTTCCCTGCGTTAGAGCGCTGGATATGGCGGGGCATGGGCTTGAGATGCGGCTTTTTCCTGTGAACCTTCGAGACGAAACCCTCTTTGTCCATGAAGTCCTCATTGGCTTTCGAGCGATACGCGGTGTCGGCCCAAACGCTTGAGGCCGTATTGGTTTTATCGAGCAAGCCCTCGCGCAGCCTGGCACCATCACTGGCGGCGGCATCCGTCGCTTTCCATTTCCGGATCAGTCGAAACTTTCGATCGATGAAAATATGCGATTTGTAGCCAAAGAACGGAATGGCGAGGTCCGTGGACGGGAGCGTCCCGTCCTCCTGCCGCTTTGCCTTCGTGAACTTCAGTGTCCATCGCGCATGGCGATCCTTGTGGGACAACTTGGCAGGCTTGTCCTGCCAGTCCTGCGGAATGCGGCCTTCCCGAAGATCAACTTTCTCCGCGTTGGTATTGCGCTGCTTTGGCGCCGCCACCAGCGTGGCATCCAGGATCTGGCCGGACATCGGCAGATACCCGGCGTTTCGCAGGGTGGCGTCAAAGCGCTCGAACAGCTTCTGGATGGCGCCAGCCTCGGTCAGCCGTTCACGGAACAGCCAGACCGTTTTGGCGTCAGGCACCCGGTCCGATAACGCCAGGCCGAGGAAGCGCATGAAGGACAGCCGGTCGTTGATCAGATACTCCGTTCGCTCGTCGGAGAGATTGTTCAGCGTCTGGATCACCAGGATCTTGAACATCAGCACCGGATCAAACGGGGGACGGCCACCTTTACTTCCGTCCGCATAGGCCAGAGCCCTGTCCAGATCAGGACGGAACACCTCAAAATCCACAGTCCGAGAAAACGCTTCGAGCTGATCGCCAAGGCCACTCAAACGGGCTAGTCGCTCGTCCACATCAAAGAAGCCCGGCTGCTTCATGAGCCATTCCCTCAATCATCACAGAAGAGAGGGAATCACACACAGAGGGCCAGAACCAGGGGTTTTTCGAACCCTCCAATTGTGTTCTTCTGGCATCACTTTCTGATTATATCTGTAAAAATACACATATATATATGAATATATATAGACAATCCTGGTTCGTGCCGTGCAGAAGGAGCTACCTTTTGTTTGATATTTTTCTTTCGGGCACCTCTGAACCATGCATGACCGTTTCCATCCTGTCCTTGTTACCGCGACGTTTTGCGCCTCGCTGCTGACAACAACGACGCTGGCAACCGCAGCATCCGTGCAGCCGGAACAAACGGGTAAGCAGGCAATTGTAAAGCAGTCGGTCCCGGCAAAACCGGGCGGCGTGGCAGCCAGCGTCATACCGGCGACAACCGCCCCTATTGCCGGGATACTGGATGGTTCCAATGGCGAGACGATCACCGTTCACGGCCACCATGCGGCGGATGGCACCGGCGCCAAATACATGAACAAGAACATCTATCTCGGCCCGCTGGGTAACCGCGATACGCTGGATGCCCCTTATTCCGTGATGGGTGTAACGCATGATGTGGTGGTCAACCAGCAGTTGCGCAATATTAATGACATGGCGTCATTCCTGCCATCGGTTCAGTTGGAAATTCGTGGTGATCCGAATACATCGCGCCCGCAGTCGCGTGGGTTCGAAGCCGATGTGGTGGCCAATTCCCGTCTTGATGGCCTGAACGTGGTTTCCACCACGCCCTATCCGGCGGAATGGGTTGATAACCTGCAGGTTCTCAACGGTCTGGCCGGGGCCATGTACGGGCCGGAAAACCCGGCTGGTGTGTTTGAATATACCCTCAAGCGTCCGACCAACCGCCGTACCGAACGGCTTTCAGTTGGTGTGGATTCCATCGGCACGCCCACGGTCAATGGCGACATTTCGGGCCGGATTGGCCGCAATGGCTGGTTTGGCTATCGCCTGAACATGCTGCACGCCAATGGTTCGGCCTATGCGCCGGGCAGTTGGATCCGGCGTGAGATGGTCAGCGCCGATTTCGATATCCATTTTGATTCCAAGACGGTCCTTGAACTCGATGCCAGCCACTATACCTATGATGAACGTGGCATGGCACCCGGCTTTGGTATTGCTGCCGGTACTGCTGCCAATCCCACCGGCATTGGCGGACAGTTGCCCGAAGCGCCCGATCTGGGGCGGCGCATGGCGCCTGACTGGAGCGGCTACAACATGGAAACCAATACCTTCCTGGCCAAGATCAGGCACCAGATCAACAGGGACTGGAGCTTTACGCTGGGTGGCCTGTACCAGGATGCCATGCGCCAGTCCTTTGGCATAAGCGATACATTGAGCGCCACCCAGGGGTATGAAGGTTTCTATACATCCAAAGCCACGGCGACCACGACGGCGGATGATTTCCGCGTGGGTAGTAACATGGCGTATTTCAATGGCCGGGTTCACACCGGGCCGCTTACGCATGACCTGGTGATTGGCACCAATGGCTACATGATGGGCAATTATAACCCGACCAGAGCCGTGACTGGTGCCCAGAGCCTGGGTACATACAACATGTATGGTACGGCCCCGACCAACGGTACGCAGCCTTATTATACGGGTCGTTATAAATCCAGCAGTATCATGAGCCAGTCCTTCATCATTGGCGATACGATGCGGATCAACAAGCATTGGTCGGTCATGGGCACGCTGGCGTGGAGCTGGATCGACCAGAAGGGGGCGCTCAATGCATCCAGCCCGCTCAAGAGAACCTTCCAGGCCAATGCAACCTTCAGCCCGACAGCCAGCGTCATATACAAGCCGACCCAGAACCAGACCCTGTACTTCACCTATGGTCGTTCAGCCGAGGCGGGTCCTGTCACACCCAACAATTCGGTCTATACCAATACGAATCTTGCACTGCCGGTCGGGCATTCGGAAGAATATGAAGTCGGTTACAAGCTGCGTTATCAGAAAATGCAGTTCAATGTTGCCGGTTTCCGCATGACCTCGCCTTACGCCATGTATATTGCCGCAGCCAATGGGACCTGCACCCATACAACGAACTGCCAGACCTATGAATATGGCGGCACGCAGCGCAATTACGGGGTGGAAGCCCAGATCTCGGGTGAAGTGCTGCCCAACCTGTCTGTCCTGGCAGGCATGACGTGGCTGGATGCGGAACTGGTCAACAGCAAGACGGCCACTTACAACAACAAGGAGATTGTGGGGGCCGCCCCGCTGCAGGCCAACCTGCTGCTGGATTACCGCCTGCCGGCGTCGCTGGGTTCGTTTGCCTCGGGCTGGGCGTTCAATGCAAGCGTGCATTACATGGGCAACCGTGCAGCCAACCTGACCAACACGCTGCATACCGGATCGTACACCACGCTGGATCTTGGCACGCGCTATGCCTTCCATGTTTCCAAGTTCCCATGGGTTGCGCGTTTTGGCGTGAGCAACGCCACGAACGAGCGGTACTGGGCATCGGTCTACACCGGTGCGCCCAGCGGCACATCCGGTGCGGCCTCCACCCTGTATGCCGGTTTGCCGCGCGTCTATCATTTCACCCTGTCGATGGAATTCTGAAGGCTCTGCCGGCCAGTGGTCGCAGGACCGGTATTGAAGATCGTCCCGTCACGGTCTGTAGTGGGACCGATCCTGCTTTCGGGCCATGCCGCGTCTGCTTTTGACTGCGGGCCGACGGGTCTTGTGTAGCTGTAGCCTGATATTGTGGGTTCGCGCCCGTGTAGGATACAGGATGCGGTTCAGACCCGACTGGTATGGTTGCCTGCATTAATGGCCTGTGCCGCCATGTAACCCGCCGTGACACTGGCCATGCACAGCCCGACCGACAGCCCGATATTGAACAATGCGCGCGCGGGCGACCCGTTCCGCAGCAGATCAAGAGTCTGTAGGCTGAAGGAGGAGAAGGTGGTGTATCCTCCGCAAAGCCCGACCATGAACACAAGCCGTCCGGTTTCCGACACGGGCAGCCGACCATTGGCCGCCGTAAGGGTGCCGAAGAACGCGATGGCAAAGGAGCCGGTCACATTGATCATGATGGTGCCCCACGGCAGGACCTGGCTCCAGCGTGCGGTTGCCATCCCCAGCCAGTAGCGCAGGAGCGTGCCCCCGGCACCGGCAAAACCAATGAGCAGGGTGGATAGCACATTTGTGGACATGAACAGTGTTGCTTTCTTTTCTCGGGTTGCCGGGCTTCAGTGGTGGGTCAGAAGGGGTATGGTGGCCTGGGTCAGGATATCCATGGTGGCACCACCAAACAGCCATTCAACAAGATGCGGACGGCCATAGGCGCCCATGATCAGCAGGTCACCCTGTGCTGCAATGGCATGGTTCAGGATCTGCGTGCCGATATCCGTATCCGTAATGGTAAAATGCACAACCTCCACCGCCACGCCTTTATGGCGCAGCGTGGTCACCAGTTGCGGGTCCGGTTGGGTGCCAGGTCTATGCTCACCTATGATGACCGTAATCTTGCCTGCCTTTTCCAGCAGGGGCCATGCGCTTTCAATCGCGCGTTCCAGGCCGGGTGATGCATGCCACGCCACGACAGGATTCAGCCCGGTTGTTGCATGATGCTGCATGGGGGCAAGGACAACAGCGGCCCGTGCATCATATAACGCCCCGGACAGGGCCTGCCCGGTGGCACCCGTGCGCGGGCGTGCCAGAACGACAAGGTCGCTGTTCGTCGCCGCTTGAGCCACGACCTTACGGATGTCGCCTACCTGCTCGCTCCAGTTCATGTCGCTTCCATGGCCTGCCGTGCAGGCCCAGTCCGTATAGATCTGGTGGATCTGCCTGGTTCGTTTGGTCACCATGCGTGTAAAGCGCTGGCGCGCAGCGGTATCGGGCATCCCTTCATCGGGGCTTTGGTAATTCGGGTCGCGGGCGGGGTGCGGGTGAAGTACGCGGATTGTAGCCCCTGTCAGGCGGCTGGTCAGTTGGCCCGCGCTTTCCAGTGTTGGGCGTGCGGTTTCCGGGCAGTCAAGGATGACAAGGATACGCATGCGGCTTCTCCTGTTCATGCACAACGGGAGGGATGACGCAGGGCAGGCCATGCACGCCTGCCCTCGGTTTGTGGCAAATGAATGGGAATTGCAGGACAGCAGACCACGGACGCACTCCTCCCTCACGCATAACATGGCGGGGTAGGAATCATCAGCCCGGCGGGCGGTTCGATTTCATGGCTGAAATCAGGCAGAGTCCATTGCCATCTTTATTATGCGGACAGACTGGCAGGGAAGTCAATCTCGGCTCCCATACGGGCGCGGCAGTGTCCTATTATGTTATTACAGGTATGGACATGATGAGACCGGATACATGCAGTCCTGTCAGGTTGCCGCCAGGCTGGGGATTGTCCCATTCCCTGTTTTCATCGCCCTGTTTGACTGTTCCCCGCATATTATTGATTGATAGGGATCATACACAACCCGCAAATCCAGGGAGATACCAGCAATGCCCAGAACAGTTGTGGTGCAGCCACCGGGTGGTTTCGAGAATGTCGTTATTTCACACCAGCATGCCCCGCCCGCCCCCGGCGCTGGTGAAATCAGGGTACGCCTGCACGCCTCATCGCTCAATTATCATGATTATGCAGTTGTAAGCGGCATGTGGGGGCCATCCATGCCGCGCATTCCTCTGGCCGATGGCGCGGGCGAAGTGCTGGAAGTGGGGGAAGGTGTTACGGAATTTGCGCCCGGTGACAGGGTTGTCAGCACGTTTTTCCCGACATGGCTTTCCGGCAGGCCGAATGTGATCGGTTTTGCCACGGTGCCCGGTGATGGCGTGGACGGGTACGCCCGGGAGGAGGTCACCGCACCGGCAACATCGTTTACCCACGCGCCGCGTGGCTGGTCGGATGTCGAGGCCGCCACACTGACAACAGCGGCCCTGACCGCCTGGCGTGCCCTGTTTGTCGATGGTCAGGTCCAGCCGGGCGATACGGTCCTGGTACAGGGCACGGGGGGGGTGTCGATCTTTGCCCTGCAGTTTGCAAAAATGGTTGGGGCGACAGTCATTGCCACATCCTCCAGCGATGCAAAGCTTGAACGCCTGCGTGCACTGGGTGCGGACCATGTCATCAATTACCGGCATGATGCCGGGTGGGGCCAGACGGCATGGGACCTGACGGACGGGAAGGGGGTTGACCACATTATTGAGGTTGGTGGTGCGGCAACACTGGAACAGTCCATGGCGGCGGTCCGGGTTGCGGGGCATATTTCGGTTATCGGTATTCTGGGCGGTGTTGCGGGCGAGCTGGCCATCGTGCCCATGCTGATGAAACAGTTCCGCCTGCAGGGCGTGCTGGTGGGGTGCAGGGCGGACCAGCAAGCCATGGTGCGGGCTTTTGACAGCACGGCCATACGCCCCGTCATTGATGCTGTGTACCCGCTTGAGGAGATCGTTGCGGCTTTCCGCCATCAGGAAAGCAATCGCCATTTCGGCAAGATCTGTCTGGAATTCTAGATAGAGGCATACCCTGCGTGGTCCCTGACAGTACAGGCCCTGCCAGGGATGGTTTTTCTTTTGGCCAGACCGAGAAATTAACCGTTTTTTTTGTTTTCTGTATGAAAACACATACCATCACTTGCAAATGGTATGGACATCAACATGACCACAGCCACCACGGCGTCCGGTGTAACCTATAGCGAAACCGGAACGACAATCGGCATTCCCTTCTTGCTGACGACAACATCCTATGACGTTACGATAACGGACGCGGATGGCAACACGATCCAGACCCTGGACGGGATCAATACCGGTATTGACCTGTTGCAGCTGAAAGTGGCGCCAACGGGTGATGTGGTTACCGGGTCGGATTCCATCACCACGCTTGTTGGTCTTATTGGTGGCAATTACGTTTCCATGCCTGGCAGTACAGGCGCCATCAATGTCGTGGCCAGTGCGATCAGCGGCAATACATATTATATTGGCGGCGATACCAACATCAACATACTGGTCAATGCGCTTTCGGGTAATACCGTCAATATCTATGGTGGCACGGCAACCTTCTCGGGCAATCTGGTGCTGGGGCTGCTGGCTGGTTCGACCATCAACATAGGCTATGGCGGTACGTATGATGGTGGCAGCAATCTCATTAGTATCCTGACCGGTTCCACGGTCAACTTCAAGGATGGGGGGGGCACGCTTGTGCTCAATGCCGACAATTCGGCCCTCAACCTGATTGCCGCCAATGGCGTGTCAGGGATCACGTTCAACAATTACGATCCATCGCTCGATACCATCCAGCTCAAGAACACCACGGCTCCCATCGACCACTACACCATAACTGGTGACAGCACGAAAACCATAACGCTGTACGGACGCGACGGGTCGGAGGTCGCGGCCTATCAGGTCTCCATGTCTCCCGATGCAAGCCTTGCCAATGGTAACTACAGCGTGGCGGATGGCGGCACGGATAATCCGCTCCAGATCAGCTACGTGGGCGGGAATACGGATATTGGTGTCTGTTTCCTGCCCGACACCATGATCCGGACCCCGGCGGGAGACGTGGCGGTACAGGACATCAATGTCGGTGATGAGGTGGTCACTTACACCGCAGGCCAGCCGCAGGCGCGCAGGGTCGTCTGGACGGGCACGGCTCGGGCCACCGTCCGTCCGGGCCTGCCCGATGATGAGGCGGGCTATCCCGTCCGTATCGTGAAGGATGCCATTGCCGATGGCATACCCTACCGCGACATGCTGATCACGGCGGAGCATTCGCTCTTTCTGGAAGGCGGGTTCGTGCCGGTCCGCATGCTGGTGAACGGTCGCTCCATTTTCTATGACCATTCCATTACCACCTATGATTATTACCATATCGAGACAGAGCAGCATGCCGTCATCATGGCCGATGGCATGCTGACGGAAAGCTACCTCGATACGGGGAACCGCCATACCTTCCGCTCCAGCGGCACTATTGTCAGCATTGGCAGGGGACCGGTCCGATCCTGGGCTAAAGATGCGGCGGCCCCGCTGCTGGTTGCGCCGGAAGTGGTGGGTCCCCTTTATCACCAGTTTGAAACGCGGGCGCGCGAGACCCTCCATGAAATCCGTGTCACTCCTCCCGTAATGACCCATGATGCGGATGTGCATCTGATTGCCGATAATGGTGCGGTTATCCGGCAGATGCGCCAGAATCGCGGCTTTTCCATCTTCATGATCCCACCCGGCGTGCGTTCTGTAAGCATCATGTCACGCACCAGCAGGCCCTGTGATGCGATAGGACCGTATGTGGATGATCGCCGCCAGCTTGGTGTGCTGATCGGGGAGATCAGGCTGTTTGAGGGGAGTGTGGCCTATACGCTTTCTTCCCATCTGGACAAGGGAGTCGCAGAGGGATGGCATGCATCAGGCGACGGGCGTTGCCGCTGGAGCAATGGCCGGGCCGAACTGGCGCTGGGTCCACGCCACCCGACCCTTATGGGTCTGCTCTGCCTCGAAATCATTGCGGGCGGTCCCTATGCCGATATGCCGGCAACTGGCACCGATGACCTGCAACGCCTGACAGCCTGACCATACACATGCCCCGTGCCAGCCTGACGAAGATGGGTGCGGGGCGGACCGAACCCATGGACATGAATAACGCCCTTACCCTGAAAGCCGGGCAGGTATGGACAGGTGCGCCACCGCGTAACGAGGTCCGTATTATTGACCGGATCAGTGGTAACGCCATTACATTCAGCAGGAAGGCCGGTTCGCTTTCCGGTCGGAAAGCGCAGGCAACAACCGTGCTGGGCTTTCGTAAATGGATACAGCTAAGTCATGCCATTTCCGATGAGGGCCTGTCGGCAGCCAGCCTGCACGGCTTTTCGCCCTCGCGCGAGATCGGGCAGCGCATCCAGTTGCTGCGCCGGGCCGCAGGTCTGAGCCAGCAGGCATTTGCCGATATGCTGGGGATGTCACGTTCGGCCATTGCCTTTTGGGAAACGGGACGCGCCAACCATATCCGTGCTCATGTGCCGCGTATTGCACGGGTATTTGGTATCAGTGAGGAAGTGTTTCTCAACGGGCAGAATCATGAGCGGACATCCATCACGGTTACGGAGGATGAAAGGAACATGATAACGCTGTATCGCTCCCTTCCCGTGGAAGGCAGGCTTCAGGCCATCAGGAAGATGGAGATACTGGCCCGCAGGGAACAGGCAGCCTGACCTGACTGTCCCGACACGATGGCACGCGGGTACTCAGGTGGTGGGGAAAGGCCCGTAATAATCCCTGTACCATGCCACGAAGGCATCAACCCCGTCCTGGACCGACGTGGCGGGGCAGAAGCCTGTCAGTTGCCGTAGGGCGGTGCAGTCCGCCCAGGTGCGCAGTACGTCGCCCGGTTGCATGGGCATGTAGTTGCGGATGCACGGCCTGCCCAGCGCTTTTTCTATTGCTGCGATGAACGCCATGAGGCTGACTGGTTGGCTGTTGCCGATATTGATTACCCTGTAGGGTGCAACGGGACTGGCACCGGGATCAGGCTCGCCCGGTCTGAGCGGTGGTCTGACCATGAGCAGGCAGATCGCCTCCACCAGATCGTCAATATAGGTGAAGTCGCGTTCCATGATCCCGTTATTGTAAACATCAATCGGCTTGCCCGCCAGAGTGTTGGCGGTAAACCGGAACAGCGCCATGTCCGGCCGCCCCCACGGGCCATAGACGGTAAAGAAGCGAAAGGCGGTGAACGGGATGTCCCAGATATGGGAATAGGAATGTCCCAGTTCCTCGGTCGCCTTCTTGGTTGCGGCATACAGGCTGAGCGGATGGTCGCAGCGCTGGGATTCCACAAAGGGTATTTCCCTGTTCGCCCCATAGACGGACGAGGTCGAGGCCAGCATGACATGGCCGGGCCTGTGCTGCCTGACCTGTTCCAGAATGTTATAGGTTCCCACGATGTTGGCGCTGATGTAGCTGCCCGGGTTTTCAATGCTGTGGCGCACACCGGCCTGTGCCGCAAGGTGGATGACCAGTTCTGGCTGGCTCTGCTCAAATGCGGCCGCAATGGCCTGTGTATCTTCAAGCATGAATTCATGGCAGGTAAATTGCGCGAATTCCCGCAGCATGGCATGGCGTGCGTGTTTCAGCGCCACGTCATAATAGGGGACCATGCCGTCTATGCCCGTGACCTCATGACCTTCACGCAGCAGGCGCCGGGCAACGTGAAAGCCGATGAACCCGGCCGTGCCGGTAACAAGAACGCGCATCCTCAACTCCAGAAAAATGTGGCGGCCGGGAAGGGACGCGCCTGTCTTGCTTCAATCCTGCGTCCCGATGCCCATACCTCCTGACAGGGGCAGGGTAGCGGAAAGGATGGAACGGGACGGCGCCCGGGATACGCCCCGGTGCCCGGGCATGTTGTCGGGGCAGGCAGCATGCACGAGCAGGCATGAAAATTTCGTGCGGTGGCCAGTTGCGTTGTATTTCCCTGATGAAATGACATGTGAGGGGTATATGCCACAGCCAAGGGGCGCATGACCAGTCAGGCTGACGTGTCATGGCCGCGCTCCAGCCTTGCCACGGTTATCTTGACATGGTGGGGCCGGGCGATGGAACTGCACATTCGGCCATGCGGGGGCAGGGAGAGCAGGCTGTGGGAAAGGTGCCGTAACGGGTCCAGTCCATAGAGCGTTCCGCCGCTATTCTGGAAATCATCGCGCAGGTAAGGCGGCAGCGCGCCTGCAGCAGATCACGCCATTTCGGGCATCGGAGAAACCACCGTCCACAACATCCTCAAGACGCTGGACCAGTTGGGCTACGTGCAGCGAAGGCCGTATCATCTGGGCGGGCGTATCCTTAACCTCTCACGCATTGCAGGTGATGATGACGGACTGCGCGCCCGCATGCACCTGACCCTTGAGGCCATTGCGCACGAAAGCGGGGCCACCGCCTATCCGGGCGTGTCCAGCGAGGAGGAAGCGGTCTATCTGGATATTGTGGGGCCACGCGACCCGGTGGTGTGTGCATCGCGCCTGCAACGGCGCGAAACGCTGGAAGGCTCGGCAGTGGAGCTTGCCTTCTCTGGCTTTCATGCCCGACCTGGGCAGGCGTGTCTATGCAACCCGCGCCCATGCGCTCAACGCCACAGTGCTTGATGAGATCAAGGTGGTCCGGGTCAGAGAATATGCCCTGGACCTGGAGGCCAGCCAACCGGGCAAACACGGTGTGGTGGTGCCATGGCGGGAGAACGCGGAAGTGCGGGCCAGGCATTGCCCTGACTGACCCTTCGGCGCAGATGCCGCGCTACCGCCTTGTCCGTCTGGCATGGATAATGCGGCATGTGGAACAGGCCACCATTCAATAATGTTGAATAAATGGGGATTGTGTCCATTGGCGCGTTACGCCTGGTCCGGGATGGGGCTATTTTGCATTGTCTGACCAATAAGGCACGGAAACCACGTCCATGAAACTGTCCCAGGCAACCACCATGCTTGATGCCGCCCACGCTGAAGCCCGCAGGCGCGGGGTAAGTGTATGCATATCCATTCTCGATGCGGCGGCGTGGCCCGTGGCGTTCATCCGCATGGATGGCGCGCCGCTGGGTGTGATCGATGTCGCCAACAGGAAGGCCCGCACTGCCGTGCTGTTCCAGATGGACAGCGCCGAATTTGCCAAAATCGGCCACCCTGATGGCGCGGCCTATACACTGGAAAACACCAATGGCGGCCTGGCCAGCTTTGGCGGTGGGCTTGTACTGCGGGCACCCGATGGCAGCATGCTCGGCGGTATTGGCGTATCAGGCGCCAGTACGCACGATGATGTTGAGATTGCGCGTATTGCCGCGGCAACCCTTGTGGCCTGACCCGTTTTCCTTTTGCCGGACTTTGATCAAGATGACAGAAACGATGTCACCCACGCGTGCAGCATTGCCGATCACGGCACCCCACGGCACAAAAGCCGCCTTCCTGATCCTGACTTTCGGTACATTCGTGGTTGGGACGGGGGAGTTCGGCATCATGGGCATGCTGCCGGAATTCGCGGCATCCCTCGGCCTGTCGGCATCCGATGCCGGGCATGCCATTACGGCCTACGCGCTGGGTGTTGTGGTGGGCGCGCCGCTCATCACCATCCTGGGGGCGAGACTGTCGCGGCGGGAACTGCTGCTGATCCTGTTCCTGCTGTTCGGGACTGCCAACATCCTGAGCGTGGTCATGCCCACGCCGGGACTGGTGGAAATCGCCCGCTTTATCACCGGCCTGCCGCATGGGGCGGTGATGGGGATATCGGCACTGGTGGGAGCATCCATGGTAGAGCGGGCGCGGCGCGGTTGGGCTGTGGGGCGCATCCTGTCCGGCATTGCCATTTCCACGCTGGTGGGTGCGCCGTTCTCCACTTTCGCCGCCGATCATTTCGGCTGGCGGATCGCCTACCTGATCATTGCAGCCCTGGGATTCGTGACCTTTGCGGGCGTATGGCGCTACATTCCCGCCGATACACCCAACAGGGCAAACTCCCCCCTGCGCGAGATCCGCGCACTGGCCAATATCCAACTCCTGCTGACATTGCTGACGGCAGCCATCGGCTTTGGCGGCATGTTTGCCATCTATACCTACCTGACCAGTGTGCTGCAGAACGTGACCCATGTGCCCGAATGGCGGATCATGATCTATATGGTCGTGTGCGGTGCCGGGATGCTGATCGGCGCGAATGCGGGTGCGTGGCTGGTTGACCGCAACCTTGATCTTGCGGCCCTTGTCGCACTGGCGGGGAGTGCCGTTGTCATGCTCGTCTTCCCTGCCGTGCTGCATAACGAGGTGGGGTTGATGATTGACGTGCTGCTGGTCCCGGCATTCGTAAATGCGCTTGGCCCGGCCTTGCAGACCCGGCTCATGGATTTTGCGGGTGATGCCCAGACGCTGGCTGCATCCCTCAACCATTCCGCGTTCAATATTGCAAACGCGCTCGGGGCATCCATGGGCAGTGCCCTTCTGGCCAACCAGTTCGGGTATGGTTCGCTGGGTATCGGGGGGGCCTTGCTGTCGGCAGGTGGGCTTGCGGTCTATCTTGTGGCCATGTTCGTGCTCCGCTGCCACGGCCTGAAGGAAGTGCGCGGTCCTATCGACTGAACGGTGCGGGCGGATGTGGCAAGGACCGCGTCCGGCCCCGTAACGCTGGCTCCCGCCATGCGTCCGGCTTTTCTGATAGGCCGGGCAGTGTGGCCATGCCGGTTTTTACAATGCCTTGTGCGCCTGTGGTGAGGTGCCGGCACGGTGTAAAAAGGTGCTGCCAGGCAAGGGGATTCCGTGCCGATTGAATGCATTGACAGATAATATGCGGGTTTTGTAAAACGATACCGTACCGTTTTATCAATGGTGCGGCATGACCCGTGCATGCCCCATCCCGACAGAGCAGGATTTTATGAACAGAGGCAGCATGACCGGTTGGTGGCGTTGCAATGGTGCAGGCAGCGCGCATGGGGCGGGAGGCGTATGGTGGATGCGGGGACGGGCAGGTCTTTCGTATCGTTTTGTGGCAGGTGCCTGTTCTGTCCTGCTGGCACTCACCACACTTTCCCACGCTGCTCGGGCGGCCTGCGGGGAGCATGATGTCCGCATCGAACTGTCTGCCCGCCAGGTGGGGGTTATGGTGGGATATATGTGGGGGCGCGGCGTACTGCATGACGGGCCACATGCCTACCCCTTTACGGTGCGGGGTGGGGGCATGCTGTCGCTCGGCGGGGCCAGAATGTCCGGTCTGGGTTGTGTGCGCAACCTGGCGCGCATCAGGGATTTCAACGGTACGTACTGGACGGTGGGCGGCACGGCTACGCTGGGGCGCGGCACGACTGGCATTGACATGGAAAACGCACGGGGCGTTGACATCCAGTTTGCCGGTCGGAGCCATGGTGCCCAGTTGTCGGGGCAGGTCTCGCGGCTTTATTTCCGCCTTGCGGCCCGTCAGGCGCAGCCCTGATGCAATGGGGTGACCGAACGTAGGAAAGTGTGAGAAGTAATGGCCCTGTCTGCTCATAAAACCGGTGGCCGGCCTTCCGTTGAAGGGACCGAAGAACTGGACCGCACCGTACTCGACATTGCGACCCGGGCCTTTCTTGCCGATGGGTATGCCGCCACGTCCATGGAACGGATATCGCGCATGGTGGGGTGTAGCAAGGCGACCATCTACCGGCGCTATCATTCCAAGGAAGATCTGTTCAAGGCGGTCGTGCGTGCGCGGTGCAGCCATCTGTTTGATGCCATGCATGAAGCATCCCTTTCTCCTGATGACCCGGTGCAGGCGCTGCGGCAGCTCATGTGGCGTTTCCTTGAGTTCTCCCTCATTCCCGAAACGGTGGAAACATATCGTGTCATGATCGTGGATGGCCGCCGCATTCCTGCCCTGCTGGACAGTCTGGCAGGCGAGATTGCCAAGACCTTCTACGATCACATCGTAAGCCTTCTGGCCAGGGCCCTGAATAAGGGTGACACCCCGCAGGAGGTCGCGTGGCTGGAACAGCTTGCCCACGGCCTGACCGGCATGGTCGCGGGGTGGGCTTTCCGGTTGGTATTGGTGGGCCGGCAGCCGTTCGAGACAGAGGCAGGCAAGAAGCAGTTCTTTGATATTACATGGTCTGCCTTCGAGATGGTGATCCAGGCAAGCCGGAAGGACAGGGATACAGCGCAGTGATGCCATCCGACCACGCGGCGCTTATGGCAATCGGGGAAGCCGTGACGGTCAGGCCGGGCAGCAAGCTTTTCCGGCAGGGCGACACCGGAACGCATATCTACATGGTGGAAAGCGGGGTAGTGCGGATATCTCATGACCTGCCGGACGGAAAGCGGCAGGTACTCGCCTTCCGCTGGGCGCACGACGTGTTCGGCATGGCGCCAGATGGCTGGTATTTCAACAATGCCGATGCGCTGGACAAGGGGCGTATCGTACGCTTCCATACGGAAAAGCTGCAGGGGCTTCTGCTGGCTCGGCCACACATGCAGCACAGGTTCCTGCTCAAGGCAACGGCCGAGATCAGCCTGCAGCAGCACCGCATCATCCTGATGTCAAAATATGATGTTGTGACGAAGGTGGTGGCCTTCCTGCTGGAATGCTGTCGCAAGGACCAGTATTTTGATTCGGTGACACGCATCCTGACACTGCCCATGAGCCGCCCCGACATAGCGGATTACATGGGGGTCGCGACCGAAAGTGTGAGCCGTGCGCTGGGCGTTCTCGAGCGCAGGAAGGTCATTCATCGCCACGACATGCATCATCTTGCCATAGACCTGCCCCGGCTACGCGAATGTGCGCGGTTATAAGGCCCGCCACAGGGTAGCCCTGTCCTGAAAGACCGGGAAAAGCCTGCCATCATGGTGGGCAGGGATCTTCAGTCTGCCATGACGGGGGCTTTACGCCGGGCTGAATTCCTGCGGCGCATCACCCACATCACCCCACCGGACAACGAGAAGAAAACCAGCCCAACCCCGCACGCCAGGACCATGGCTTTCCATACGATGGCCACGGGACGCGGAGCTACGAGTCTGGCTTCATGCATCATGTGCAGCCACTGGAAGCTGCGCTCGCCATTGCGTTGCTGACCGGGGTCGCGCGTCAGGCGCAGGCTGTCGGCCTGTGCATCGTAATGCATGGAAGCAGGACGGTTGGCGCCATAGGTGGGCAGGATGACCTCAAGCGACTGCCGGGCCGGACTGTCCCCCAACTGGACCGAAAGCAGCGTTGCTTCGGGCATGCGGGTCCTGAGCGCCTGCAGGGCTGCATCCAGCCCCGCTTCCCCCGGTGCCGCGGTAGCGGAGGGGAGATGCTGGTGGGGCGGGGCCGGGCGGGTGTCGCCAAAGAGTGGCCGCATGAAGGGAAAGGCCAGGATGGTCCCGCTGACCGCCATGAACAGCAGCATGCCCGAAAGCCAGAAACCCATGCTGACATGCAACTCGCGCCACAGGCGCAAGCCGCGGGCGCGGCGTGACACCATGGTGGTGCGGCGCCATTTGCCGGATTGCCACAGCGCGGTAGAGGGGCACCAGATGATCAGGCCCGTCACCGCCATGGCCGTCAGCACGATGCCCATGATGCCGGTTGCGTTCTGGCCATAGGGTAGTAGGAACAGGTCGGCATGCACTGTGTGCAGGAAGCGGATGGTGGCCGGAATGGTGTAGGTGCCCATGACCGCCGGGTGGACCGGATTGACAAAGACTTCAAAGGTGGGATGGCGCTCCCCCGGTGGGCCGTAGGTCACGATGGCGCTCCTGCCTTCGGCCGGGGGGGCAAAACGCAGCGGAATCATGCCCGCCGGCATGCTGGCGCGGGAGGCTGCGATCATGGCCTCCGTGCTGGCGCGTGGCCCGTTATCGCCCACGGATGGCGGCCCGGGCAGCAGTAGTGGAATGATGATGAGCAATGCTCCGGTCAGTCCCTGCAGCATAAGGGGGAGCATGAGGATAAGCCCCATCCAGCGATGGACTTTACGAAGCATGCGGCATCTTTCCTGCGGACCGGATAATTGGTGCGTATGTTATCAGGCCGTGCGTATCATACCAACGGGTAGATATTATTGTTCCGGTAAGGAAAAGTATCAGCCTGACAGATGCCTGGCAGGGTTGGCGGGGGAGGGTCAGGCCACTGCCGGTCCGCATGATGGGGCGTGCGTGGTTTCGGGCTGGCAGGAATTCGCTCAGGCGGGTTCAAACAGGTGGCGCGCCATCTCCCCCATGACCAGACGGGCCGCAAACGAGGCGGAGCGGGTGCGGTTCGTCACCAGCGCCAGCGCCATGGATGAGAGGCGCGGGTCAATAATGGGGATGAAGCACAGAGTGCCCGCACGCACTTCTTCCATCACGTCCAGGTTGCTCAGTATGCCTACTCCCAACCCTTCGGTAACAAGGGATTTGATCATCTGCACATTATCAGCCGATGCCGCGATCTCAAGCGGTATGTCTCTGCCTGCCAGCAGCCCATCCAGTTCGTGGCGCAGGGCCAGCGGCGGTTCGGGCATGACCAGCGCATAAGCCGCGCACAGGCTGATCCGTGCGCTGTGCAATGCGGCAATGGGGTGGCCGGGCAGGGCGACAAACCCCAGCGAGACACCGGTGCTGCTCACCACCACCAGATCGCGCATAGGGGGGGGATCAAGCATCAGGCCATAATCGACATCACCTTGTGTCACGGTGGCCGCGATATCCTGGTTGTCAAGGATGTTGGTGCGGATGGTAATGCCCGGATGGCTGTGACGCAGCATGTGAACCAGACGGGGCACCGGCCCGCAGGCAAGGGCCGCGATCAGGCCGATTGTCACATGTCCCCGCCGCAGGCCCTGCAGGTCGGCAATCTGCTGGCGCACGCGCTGCATGCCGCGCATCCATCCCCGCCCTTCCGCCAGCAGGCATTCACCCGCAGGGGTAAGGCGCAGCCCGGTAGGCAGCCGCTCGAACAGTGGTACACCCAGCGCCGCCTCGCCCTGCAATATCTGGCGGTCTATGGCGGAAGCCGCGATATGCAGTTCTTCCGATGCCCGGCGGATGGAGCCGCACTGGGCCACCACCATGAAATAACGCATGAAACGGGAAAAAACCGGCACGGCGCATCCGCTCTCTTTTTGCGAACAATAAAAACGATATTATGATATATACGTGCATACGCACATTGGAAAAAATCGGGCATCCGCCGCCTTCAGGATGACCGCCATGTCCCCTTCCGCGCACGCTGCTGACCAGCTTCCCCGTAACTGCACATTTGAACCCGATGACTGGAAGATCCTTGCGCGCTTCTGGTACCCCGTGGCGCTTGAGCGCGATGTCGGAGACAAACCGCTTGCAGCCATGCTGCTTGATGAGCCGCTGGTGGTCTATCGCGCCGGTGAGGAAATTGTCATAGCCCATGACCTGTGCCCGCATCGTGGCGTGCCGCTCAGCCTGGGATCGGGCGATGGCCGCAGCATTGCCTGCGCCTATCACGGTTTTCGTTTTGGCGGTGCGGGGCGCTGCGTGCGCATTCCCGCCCATCCCGATAACGCCATCCCATCAAAGATGAACCTGCGCACCTATCCCGCCATCCGGCGCTATGGTCTGATCTGGACCTGCTTGCGGCCAGATGGTCAGTGGCCACAGGATGCCGACGCGATCCGGGACAGCGCCGACATTCCGCTCATGCCGCACTGGGAAGATGTGGGGTTCCAGCAGATTGTCTGCCCCTCCATCGACATCCATGGCTTTGCGGGACGGCAGATGGAAGGGTTTCTCGATGTGGCCCATTTCGCCTTTGTGCATACCGCGACCTTTGCCGATGCCGACAACCCTGTCGTGCCGTCGTACAGGCCGGTATTGACCGACAAGGGGTTTGAGGTCGAATACCGTAGCACCGTTGCTAACTACCCCATCGGTCGTGTGGCGTACGGGCATGACGGGTTTGAGTGGCTGCGTCATTTCCGCACCCATCTGCCCTTTACCGCGACCCTGACCGTATATTTCCCCGAGAACGGGCGGCTGGTGATCATGAATGCGGCAGCTCCCGTTTCCGCACGGCTGACGCGCCTGTTTGCGCCGATATGCCGTAATTTCGATACCGACCAGCCCGTGCAGGATGTGTATGACTTTAACCGGAGCGTATTTGAGGAAGATAAAGCCATTGTCGAAACCCAGAAGCCCGAATGCCTGCCACTTGATCCCCGGCTGGAAGCTCATGTTCCTGCTGACCGCAGTTCCATTGCCTATCGCCGGGGGCTGCGTGATCTGGGGTTGAGCCGCTTCTTCATTTCCTGAATACAGGGCGATGCCGTCATTACCCTGACCGGCAGTTCAACAGGTTTTCCCTTTTGAACTGCCTGAAAATCATGACGAGATTCCTGGGGAAGCCTTTTTAAAAGTGGCATCCCGGAAAATTCTATCAGTCGTTCATTCCAGAACGGTTTCTGATGCTGCCACGGCCGGTAGATGGACGGTAGCCTCAACACTGACCATCCTGTTGCTTCGTTGATTACAAAATAAAAAATTCACATCATGAAAACCTGCGCTGTCCATGTGGTGCGGGTGAGAGGTCGCCCGGCTGCGTATGCGGCCATAGCACGTCATGGGCGATCCGACTCAGGAAAATGATGCGATGGCCCGGACACACGCATGTTGGATAAAATTCATAAGGAATAAATATTTCCCATTTTTTAACATACTAACATATTGATATATAATAATTTGCACTGTGTATCTTATGGCACCAGATGCAGACCTCACGATTACGTTATATTATTTCCGATTGTCGTACCAAGTCTGTCTATATATATATGAATATAGATGGTTCCCCGATATTGCGCCGGGGCGTGTTCCGATACTGTCTGGTTTGGAGGGAAATAATATCCACCTGATTGGCACGATCATGATCTGCAATTTCAGGTTAGGAAGTAAATTCAGACATCCCTTACTGTATTTCGGATCACATCCATGCCTTCGTTTTGTTTATATCTTCAAAATACATGAAATTAATGAGGTTATTTCTGACCAATTTATTAATTTATGTTTTTTGAAGGATTGTACTGAAGGAATATTATCATGTCAGCAGACAGCCTTACGGCAGCCCCGCCGTTCAAATCCCGCTATGGCAATTATATCGGTGGTAAGTGGGTGGCCCCGGTCGATGGTCATTATCTGACCAATACATCTCCCGTTGATGGCCGTGTGCTGTGTGAAGTGCCCGCTTCCACCGCAGCCGATGTAGAACTGGCACTCGATGCCGCGCACAAGGCCAAGGCCGCCTGGGGCAACATGGCACCGGCAGACCGCGCGCTGATCTTGCTCAAGGCAGCAGATATCATGGAGAAGAACCTCGATCTTCTCGCCCGCGCCGAGACATGGGACAATGGCAAGCCCATCCGCGAGACCCTGACCGCCGACATCCCGCTGGCCATCGACCATTTCCGTTACTTCGCTGGCTGTATCCGTGCCCAGGAAGGTACGCTGAGTGAGATCGACGCCACCACCATCGCCTACCATTTCCATGAACCGCTGGGTGTCGTGGCCCAGATCATTCCGTGGAACTTCCCGCTGCTCATGGGTTCGTGGAAGCTGGCTCCCGCACTGGTTGCCGGTAACTGCGTGGTCATGAAGCCTGCCGAAAGCACGCCTGCTTCCATGCTGGTGCTGATGGAACTGATCGGTGATCTGTTCCCGCCCGGGACGCTGAACATCGTCAACGGCCTGGGCAAGGATGTGGGGGCAGCCCTGTCCAACAGCGACCGTATTGCCAAGATCGCCTTCACCGGTTCCACCCCGACCGGCAAGATGATCGCGCATGCCGCCGCCGAACACCTGATCCCGGCCACGCTGGAACTGGGTGGCAAGTCGCCGAACATCTTTTTTGCCGATATTATGGACAAGGACGACGATTACCTGGACAAGGCGATCGAAGGCTTCACCATGTTTGCGCTCAACCAGGGGCAGATCTGCTCGTGCCCCAGCCGTGCTCTGGTGCATGAATCCATCTATGAGAAGTTCATCGAGCGCGCTCTGCCCCGCATCAAGGCGATCCGCCAGGGCAATCCGCTGGACCCGAACACCATGATGGGTGCGCAGAACTCCCACGGCCATCAGGAAAAGATCCTGTCCTACATCGATATAGGCAAGGGCGAAGGCGCCGAACTGCTGACCGGTGGCGGTCGTCCCGACCTTGGTGGCGACCTGAACAACGGGTGCTACGTGCAGCCGACCGTGTTCAGGGGCAACAACAAGATGCGCATCTTCCAGGAAGAGATCTTTGGCCCGGTTCTGGCTGTAACCACCTTCAAGACAGAAGAAGAAGCGCTGGCCATCGCCAACGACACCCCCTTTGGCCTCGGCTCGGGTGTGTGGAGCCGCGATGCCAACACCTGTTACCGCATGGGCCGTGGGCTTGAGGCCGGTCGCGTGTGGATCAACTGTTACCATGTCTACCCGGCACATGCGGCATTTGGTGGTTACAAGAAGTCCGGCATCGGACGTGAGACCCACAAGATGGTGCTCGAACACTACCAGCAGACCAAGAACATGCTGGTCAGTTACAGTGAAAAGAAGCGCGGCTTCTTTTGATGCTGGGGCGGTGAAAGCCGCCACACCCTGAGCGACAGGCAGGACGGCCAGGCCGGGTTTACCGGTTCGGCCGTCCGGCGTCGTACCCATGCCGACAGGGTAGGAGTAGACGGATTTTTTTTGATTTAATGCATGCAGCAGGTTTTCCCCCCGGCGGCGGAGTGCTGTGCGGCAGGGTTGGAGGAATGTAGGATGGCACAAAAGTTTCGGGTCGTGATTGTAGGCGGCGGCGTGGCCGGACTGGCGCTGGCAACCCGGTTGGGTAATTCCATCGGGAAGTCGGGCCACGCGCAGGTCACACTAGTCGACAAGAGCTTCGCCCATGTGTGGAAGCCCATGCTGCACTGCTTTGCCGCAGGCACGGCTGCCAATGAGAATGACCGCATCAGCTTCCTATCACAGGCCAGTCGCCATCATTTCGAATTCTGGCCCGGTGAGATCGCGGGCATGGACCGCACGGCCAAGACCATCATGCTCGCCCCCGTTGTCGAACCGACCGGTGAGGTCATACTCGATGAACGCAAGCTGGAATATGATGCGCTGATCCTGTCGATTGGCAGCCGCGCGAATGATTTCGGTACGCCGGGCGTGGCCGAGCACTGCCTGTTCATTGACAACCTTGTCGAGGCCAACGGCTTTAACGAACGTTTCCGCATGGAACTACTCAAGGCATTTGGTAATAACGAGGAACTGGACATCGCCATCGTGGGCGGTGGCGCCACCGGTACCCAGCTTGCGGCTGAACTGCACAAGGCGCTCGATCTGGCCTCGCTCTACAGCTTTGGCAAGAAGCCGCCGAAGCTGAAGATTACCCTGCTTGAGGCTGGTCCCCGCATCCTGCCTGCTTTCCCTGAAGCGGTTTCCACGGCCGCGCAGAAGGAGCTTGAAGCCATTGGCGTGACCGTGCAGACAGCGGCCATGGTCAGTGGTGCCGATGAAAAGGGCTTCATGCTCAAGGATGGCACCCGCATTCCCGCCACGCTGCGTGTATGGGCGGCAGGGGTGAAGGCACCCGATGTCACGCGCAAATTCGGTAACCTGAAACTTTCGCGTTCCGGCCAGCTTGAAGTGCGTCCTACCCTGCAACTGGTCGAGGATGACAACATCTTCGCTGTAGGCGATTGTGCCTTCATTGCCGAAAAGCCGGTTGCTCCCACGGCGCAGGCCGCACGCCAGCAGGCGCACCACCTGGCCCGTCATATTCCGGCGTGGATCAATGGCCGCGCGCTCCCGCCCTTCGCTTTTAACAACAAGGGTGCAGTTGTGGCACTGGGTGACTATAATGGCTGGGGTACATTTCCTGGTGGCAAGGTATTTGGTGGTGGCTGGCTGCGTGGCATCAGCGCGCGCATGGTTCATCTCATGCTGTACCGCCAGCACCAGTTCGAGCTTTATGGCACGTTCCGCGGCCTGATTTCGTGCCTGGTGGACTGGCTGGATGTATTCGTGCGCCCCTCCGTCCGGCTGGACTGACGCCTTTCTTTTTTCAGGGCGCAGGTCTGTTTACCGCCGCATGTCTTCGGGCATGCGGCGTTTTTCGTGACCGCTGCGTGATGGCCCGCAGGGGGAGTGTCAGGCAGGGGGAAGGGGTTGGCCGGTTTTACTGCCCGAATTCCCTGAAAGGTCAGGTCTGGGCAATGATGATCTTCTTCTGGTCGGCAAATTCGGTATCGGTCAGGTTTTCTGGTGCTGCAAACCGGTCGGGTGTCCCCTGCGCAGAAGGCTGTACGGTATAGCCAGAACGATATTTTCCTGAGCCTCCAGCGCCTCTTCATTGATGATGCTGCTGTCACGTAACCGCGCCAGTCGGGCAGGCCAGTCACAAGCGATGTTCAGGCTGTCGGCCTGTGCGGCGGGCAGGTCATTTCTCCATCCGCTTTCTGTGGGGTGCATTCCCACGTTATTTCTACGTACCATTGTTTTGCGGCATTGTTGCCATGTCGCGCCTCTGGGCAGTGCAGGCATGGCGGTTTTTATCCCAATACAGATGTAATCAGCAGCACGACCCCGACCGGACAGAAAAAAGGGGTGCCAGCCTGAACCGGACACCCTTGGCGTGCGTGCGCTGCGATTACTGCGCGATTGTGGCGGCATCTTTTTTCATCATCAAACATAATAGGCGATGATGTGGTCATCACTGCGGGTGCCAAGACCCCCGGTGGCCGCCTGCTGCGATCTGGACATACTGCTTGCTCTCGATCTCATAGGACATGGGCGTTGCCTGGCCACCGGTGGTCAGGCAGTCGGTCAAGGTGATCTTGCTGGTGGCAAGGTCAAAGGTCCGCAGGTAGTCATCTGCCATGGCACCCATGAATACGAGGCCACCCTTGGTTACAATGCCGCCACCAATGTTGTACATGCCCGTGGGTAGCGGTAGGTTGTTATGCGTTTGGAACAGCCCCGTATCGTGGGTCGTACCCATGGGGTGTTGCCATACGATTGTCTTCGTAATCAGATCAATGGCCGAGATCGTGCCTCAGTTCGGCTCCATGCTGGGGATATGCAGCGGGTTCCGCCACGGGCTGGTCAGCGCGATGCAGGGCGTGCCGTAATCAGGTGAGACGGACAGGGCGTCCGGTATCATCATCCAGCTATGGGCGTGCAGCGTGCCGCCAACTTTGAGCAGTGTGATCTCCAGGTTAAACTCATACCCCTGGTCGGGGCCTGCAACCGTGCCTTCGCCATCTTGCTGCACATCACCTGTGCGCGTGGCCCAGGCCCGCTTGAGGTGGCTGATATTGCCCCACGTAATTCTGGTTCAGCGAGGAATAGCGGTTTTCCCCATCGTGTGCCCGTAGGCTTGCCTGTCGGCATTGGCCACGCCATCGGCGGTCGGGTCGGGTCGGGTCGGGTCGGGTCGGGTTGACCGGGCTCTGAGCTGCCATGCGGCCCTTGGACACAGTGCCATCTATGGAGTGGGCGCTGAAGTAACTGATGGCCAGCACCACGGCCGCCAGGTCAATGGTGCCAGCATCTCCCGCTTGTCGGTCAGCCAGCTTTCACTGGTGCATCAGACTCATGGCCGCAGCATCCATACGCCAAAGCCGATGGTGCCATCAGCCGGACTTCCAGCTCCCGGATGTTGAAGCCCGTTTCGATCAGTACCCACAGGGTGGTCAGTCTCAGGAAGGCTGCAGAGATCCGCATGGTCAGACGGAAGGCCTTGATCACCTCCACTGCCACGGCAGGAATCAGGCAACCTACCAGCACATAGAACCATGACCCGCCCAGGAACATAAGCTGTGCACTGCCAAAGAAAAATCCCCGCCAGTTCCAGAAATACTGAGGTTGTGATGGAAAACAGCGTTTATTTATCCTCTCACATTCCTGCGTTATTTCTGAAATTTTAAATAGATCACAATGGTAGTAGGACTGGCTCCTGTCTTTGTACGGCCAGCGTGTCTGCAATACCATGACGCAAGCAGGCGGCATCAGATGGATTGCAGGGAATGTCACATGTATATGATGCAAACATATGGCCCTGTCTCATGAATGAGACACTTGTCCCGTCCCTGCCGGTGATGGCGGGAACAGCATGGTGCGCAGGCCGTGCGCAAACGTCGCGCTCGCTGTGGGGAAGAAGGCCGGTTGACCCGGTGACACAATCATGCCCACTGAAGGCAACTTGAGTGTGACAGAGGATCAGAGAACCATGGCCGCCCCCACCCTGCGCCTGACCCCGGACGAACTGGTGCCGGGTGTTGCTGCCGTTCTGGCAACGGAGACGGACCTGATTGCCAATATGGCGAACATCGCCGCCCTTGTATATGAAGCCCTGCCGGACCTGAACTGGGCGGGGTTTTACCTGTGGAAGGAAGATCAGTTGGTGCTCGGTCCCTTTCAGGGTCGGGTTGCCTGTACGCGTATCGCATTCGGCAAGGGGGTCTGCGGGGCGGCCGCGCGGGATCGGGTAACGCAGGTCGTGCCGGACGTACACGCCTTTCCCGGCCATATCGCCTGTGACGCGGCATCCGCTTCGGAAATCGTCGTGCCCATACTGGTAGGGGAGCGATTGCTGGGCGTGCTGGATCTCGATAGCCCGCACAAGGCACGTTTTGGCCAGGCTGAGCAGGCCATGCTGGAAAAGATTGTGGCGTTGCTGGTGCAGACCCTGCCCGATGGAGCTTGACGGACGGCAATGGCCATTCTTGTCCATATCCATTAAAATATAGATATCGACGGGGTATCAAGGACAGATCATGAGCATGCGTGTGAAAAAGGGAATGCTGGCAGGGCTGCTGGTGCTGGTCATGGGCAGCGTGGCCAGCCCTGTTCTGGCGGCACAGCCCGGCCCGCAGGATACGGACAGCGCATGCGCGGGGACAGGGCCGGTCCTGCCTGATGAACTGGCTGGTTGGGCCACGCCGGAATCTGCCACAGCTGCGGCCAATGCGGCGGGGTTGGCCGCCATGGTTCTTGTGCCCGGCCGCGCGGTGAGCGCCCGCCTGCACCTAGTAAGCAAAATGGAATATGTGCTGCCGCCAGAACAGGCCGGTGCCCCGGACAGTACGGGCGGCATGGTGGTGTTCCAGGCGCCCGTGGCTGGAACATACCGGGTCATGCTGGGGCAGAAAGCATGGCTGGATGTGGTGCGTGGCGGTGAGACCACGGCATCCGTCCACCACCAGCACGGGCCCGCATGTAGCGGTATTGGCAAGATGGTGGACTTTGAACTGCCTGCCGGGCGCTCCGTTATTGAACTGAGTGCCGCCAGCACGCCTGAAATCGAAATCATGGTGACAGCCGTACCGTAAGGACTGCCCCATGTCCTGCCGCCACTGCGGGCCGGACCAGCAGAGGCGGCAGCAGCGGGGCGCTTTGCTGCCGGTTACAGGCCGCCGGGTTCAGGCCAGCCCTTCTGTCTTCAGGGCCTTGAGGGTAGCGGGGCGGGCAAAGACCCGCTCATGCAGGGCATATGCCTTGGGATAGGCCGAAATATCCACATTCACATGCGGGGCCCAGCTTAGGATGACCGCAATCAGTGCGTCCGCCTGCGTAAAGCCCGTGGGCAGCATGTAGCCATCCGTTCCCGCATCCAGTTCCGCTTCAAGCTGGCCCATCCGGCGGGCGATCACGCTTAGGATGCGTTCACGTGTTACGGCTGGTAGGTCTGGGGCAAAAAGCGGGCCAAAAGCGCTGTGCACGTCCTCGCAGAAGCCCAGTGCTTCAAGCAGGCGTGCCTGCTCCAGTGAGCCTGCTGCCGGATGGAAAGCGGCAATGTCGGACTGTGCGCCAATATAGGGCAGCACCGCCACGTTCTGGGTCAGTACCACACCGGGAGCGATTTCCAGCGCCGGCACAGCGCCACGCGGGTTGATCCTGAGGTAATCCTGCCCATTGGCCGTTTTCTTGGTCTTCAGGTCCACCTGCTCCAGCGTGTAGGGCAAGCCGGTTTCGTTCAGGATGATATGTGAGGCGAGAGAACAGGCACCAGGCGTATAATAGAGCTTCATGGAGTACTATTCCTTGTCCTTGTATCGGCATGTTTGTCGGCCATTCCGCTTCGTGTGTGATCTCGGGCGGGGCGGATGAAAGGTGGCACAGCGACCCGGTGATGAGAAGCAGCCCCACCGGGCAGCAGCCTTTCCGGGCCAGGCTGTGCCGCAGGCAGGTCAGAACCAGCCGCGAATGCCAAAGCTGAACCGCAGCGTGCCTGTCTCCCCCTGCTGGTCATGCACAATCCGGCGCGCCTGTGTCAGGTAGCCGGAATAGGTCACGGCAACATAGGGGGCGAATTTGCGCCATATTTCATAGCGCAGCCGTAGCCCGGCATCGACATCGGACAGCCCGGCGCCCACCTGCCGTGCGGGATCGGATTTGGTGTAGAGATTGAACTCTGCCTGAGGCTGCAGGATCAGCCGGTTGGTCAGCAGGAAATCGTATGATCCCTCGATCCGGGTGGCGAACCGCCCCCGGTCGCTTACATAGGCGGTGGCCTGGAATTCAAACTGGTAGAGAGCAAGTCCCTGTATGCCTACAGCGCCCCAGGTGCGCGTCGGGCCATCGTCAATATCCGCACGCACGCCGCCCTGCACGTTGAAATAGGATGAAATGGCACGGCTGTACAGCAGTTCATGATCGCCATCATGCAGCCGTCCCCGCTCAAGCGTACCTTCGGACTTGAGCCAGACACGGTTGTAGTCGGTCCCGTACCAGGCTTCCCCATCCCAGCGGAAATCCGTGCCACCAGGTGCGTAGCGTCCCTCCAGTTCATCCATGATGCCGTGGAAATAGCGGGCATGGTCCATCACCGGCTTCATGTTGCCCAGATAGACCACCGGTGTGGCGGAAGGGGCATCGGCAGCATGATAGGTCGGCTTGGGTGGGGCGTACGTGCGGGGCGTATTCTTGTGGGGGGCTGTGTGTGTGGTGGCCGTGTGGGTGCTGGCACTGTCCGGGCTGGTGGGCTGTGCCAGTGCCGCCGCGCCCATGCCGGATGACAGCACGGCGGCCATGCAGATCAGGCCCCTCATTCCACAATGACCGTGCGGAACATGCCCAGTTCCATATGCAGCATGAGATGGCAGTGATAGGCCCACATGCCCGGTGCATCGGCGGTAACCAGATAGCTCAGCCGTGAACCGGGCTGCGCGATGATGGTGTGTTTATATGGGCGGTATTCTCCCTGTCCGTTCTCCAACTCGCTCCACAGCCCGTGCAGGTGGATCGGGTGTTCCATCATCGTGTCATTGATCAGGGTAAAGCGTACCCGTTCGTTGCGTTGGAGGCGGATTGGCCCGGACTCGGAAAATTTTCGGCCATTGAAGCCCCATATGTAGCGTTCCATGTTGCCGGTCAGGTGCAGGATGATCTCCCGCGAGGGTGGGCGGGGGTCCGTGCCGGGGCGGGTGGCGCGTAGCTGCCGGTAGTTCAGCACGCGGCGGCCATTGTTCTCCAGCCCGTCGCCGGGGCTGTCCAGGCGGTCAATAGGCATGCGGGCGATGTTCTGGTTTTCCACATTCAGTGGTGGTGGTCCCGGATCATCGATTTCCAGCGCGGGCGTGCTGGCCGGTTGGGTATGCCCCATGTCCATGCCGGGCATGCTGCTGTCCATTTCCATGCCGGGCATGTTCATATGATGCAGGGCGTGGTCCGGTTTTTCGTCCGGCATATCCATGTCCTGCATGTCGTGGTCCGGCTGCGTGTCGGGCATGTCCATGTGCTGCATGGCATGGCCCGTTTTCATGTCGCCCATGCCCATATCGACCATGGTTCGCACCGGGCGCGGGTCCATGGGCGGGATCGGGCCGCTCATGCCGGGGCGGGGGGCGAGGGTGCCCCGGGCGTAGCCGGTGCGGTCCTCGCTCTGGGCAAAGATGGTATAGGCAGCGCTGTCGCGTGGCTGCACGATCACGTCGTAGGTTTCCGCCACCCCGATACGGAATTCATCCACCGGCACGGGTTCGACATCATTGCCATCAGCCTGTACCACCAGCATTTCCAGACCGGGTATGCGGATATCAAAAAACGTCATGGAGGATGCGTTGACAAAACGCAGCCGTACCCGCTCACCGGGGCTGAATAGCCCGCTCCAGTTCATGTCGGGCGCATGGCCGTTCATCAGGTAAGTGTAGATGATGCCGGTCACGTCCGAAATGTCGGTCGCCGCCATGCGCATGCGTGACCAGGCCAGGCGGTCCTTCAGGGCCGGTAGCAGGCCACCTGCCATGCGAGCCTCATGCGGCAGGGAAGCGGCAGTGCGCTGGCGGAAGACATAGTAGTCATCCTGCATCTTGAGGTTGTTGATTATGTCCATGGGCGAGACATCCGTCCATTCAGACAGCACGATCACGTAATCCCGCGCACAGGCATGCGGGTCGGGGCGCAGGGGGTCGATCACCACCGCGCCATACAGTCCCTGTGCTTCCTGCATGCCGGAATGGCTGTGGTACCAGTAGGTTCCGCTCTGGCTGACCCGAAAGCGGTAGGTAAAGCTCTTGCCGGGCGGTATGCCGGTAAAGCTCAGGCCCGGCACGCCATCCATGGTGTAGGGCAGGCGTATTCCATGCCAGTGAATGGAGGTGTCTTCATCTTCAAGCGTGTTGGTCACGCTCAGGGCAACCGTATCCCCCTCCCGCCAGCGCAGGATGGGACCGGGCACGGCCCCGCCTATGCATGGCGCGTGCAGGACCTTGCGGTCGATTTCGATACGGGTGCGGCCAACATTCAGGCTCCATGCCGGGTGCGAGGCTGGTGGTACCATGCCCGTGGGGCTGGCATGGGCGGCAGGTGGGCGGGGCAGGGCGGCGGCAAGGCCGCCCGCGCCCAGGCCCGTCACGAAGCGCCGCCGGGTCAGGCGCGCGCGTGAGGGAACAGGCATATGCATGGGAAAAATCCGGAAAACAGGGCTGTCAGAACCTGCCGGGGCATGCGCGCCAGCAGGGCATGAAGCACGCCAGACAGGCGTTTATGTGTTCCGGTTTTTCGGGGGGCGGAGCGGGGGCAGCCAGTCACCGCCCGGGTGCCGGGCCGGGGTATGGATCCCGAAGGGCCGTCCGCCCGTTATGGGACAGGCGATCAGGTGCGGCGTGGTAGGGGGGGAGGGTATGTCCGTGCCCGCATGGATATGGCAGCACTGTCCGCCCGTGGGTGTGGTGTGGTGCATATGGACCATGTGGGCGGCATGGGTTGCCGCTGTCATGCACTGGGGCTGGTCTGCCTGTGTACAGACAATCAGGGTGGGATGTGCCCGTGCGGGCAGGGGAACAGCACCGACCAGCAGCCCGACCTGCACCAGCAGCCAACTCAGCAGACCAATCCAGACCCGGCCATGTGTCCTGATCATTCAGGGCTCCCGTGCACCGATGCACCACGCATAGACAGGGGTTTTATAATACCCATGGGGGGCATAAGAAAGCATTTTTTCCACTTTGTTAGCGGATCAGCTTGCGTACGATCCCTAGCAGTTCATCCATCGTCTCATCTCCCCCGTCTTCCATTACGGCCTTGCGCACGCAGCCCTTGGCATGTGTGGACAGGATCTGGATGGCCACCCCGTCCAGTGCTGCCTTTATGGCCGAGACCTGGGTCAGGATATCAACACAATACCGGTCATCCTCGATCATGTTCAGCACGCCGCCCATCTGGCCTTCAATGCGGCGCACGCGATTAATAAGGGCTTTCTTGTGGGGCTGTTCAACCTTTTTTGGGTCAGGCTGCGGGACGCATTGCGCGCACTCTGCCTGTTTTTTTCCTGGCTGTCCGTTTCGTGGCATGCACCGTAATTCCCTGCATCGTTTCGTGGCACGATAGCAGCCTAAGGCTCCCCGCACCACGCATGCTCCGCATTGCGCGCGGGGCGGGGCATTCAACTGCCCGCGCGGGTGCCGGGCTTCCAGCGGTTGAGTAGGAGCGCGTTGCTGACGACCGAGAGCGAACTCATGGCCATCGCACCGCCCGCCACGATCGGGTTGAGCAGGCCGAACGCCGCCAGTGGCAGGCCGAGAATGTTGTAGATGAAGGCAAAGAACAGGTTCTGGCGGATCTTGGCAATCGTTGCGCGGGAAAGCGAGATGGCATCGGGCACACTGCCCAGTTCGCTGCGCATCAGGATAATATCGGCTGTATCGAGCGCTATGGCAGCCCCGGCGCCAATGGCAAAGCTTACATCGGCCGCCGCAAGGGCCGGGGCATCATTGATCCCGTCCCCCACCATGCCCACGACTGCGTTCTCACTCCGGTATTTCTGCACTTCATGCGCCTTGTCGGCCGGCAGCACGCCCGCGCGGTAATCATCCACCCCCACCGCGCGCGCCACCACGGCGGCCGTGTGCTGGTTGTCGCCTGTCAGCATGATGACCCTAATGCCCGCGGCCCTGAGCGTGCTGACGGTTGCCACCGCATCGGGGCGCAACTGGTCGGACAGGGCAATATAGCCCAGAAACCGCCCATTCGCCGCAACGCCGATGGTGGTCTTGCCTTCATGCTCCAGCCGGTCGGTTACCGCAGTGTCGGGCATGAGGTTGCTGTCCGTCAGGAAGCGGGGTGAGCCAAGGCATGCGGCAATCCCGCCAACACGCGCGGTAACGCCCTTGCCCGGTATGGCCACAAAATCCGTGACCGGTTCCGGTGCTACGCCATTGGCCTGCGCATGCGCCACGATGGCCCGGGCCAGCGGATGTTCGGAATCCTGTTCCAGCGCGCAGGCCATGGCCAGCAGCGTGTGTTCATTCACGCCCGCCGTGGGCAGGACATCGCTGACACCCGGCCTGCCCTGTGTTAGCGTGCCGGTCTTGTCCATGATGAGCGTTGTCAGCTTCTGTGCCCGTTCCAGCGCATCGGCGTTGCGGAACAGGATGCCCGCGCGCGCGCCCGCCCCGGTGCCCACCATGATGGCCGTGGGCGTTGCAAGCCCCAGCGAGCATGGGCAGGCAATGACCAGTACCGATACGGCGGATACGATACTCCACCCCGCATTGCCCGTTACAAGCCATCCCACCACGAACGTGACCAGTGCGATCGCCAGCACCGCAGGCACGAATATGTTGGCAATCCGGTCCACCAACCGCTGTACGGCGGCCTTCGATCCCTGCGCCTGCTCCACCATGCGCACGATATGGGCCAGTGCCGTATCATGGCCCACGCCGGTGGCGGTAGCGCGCAATGCGCCGGTGGTATTGGTCGTGCCGCCAAAGACCGTGCTGCCGGGTTGCTTGATCGTCGGCAGACTTTCTCCCGTCAGCATGGCTTCGTTGACTTCCGATGCCCCTTGCGTGACCGTGCCGTCAACAGGAATGGCTTCACCGGGGCGTACCACGAATGTGTCGCCTACGCGCACATCCGCCACGGGCCGGTCCACAATGCTGCCACCGGTCTCGATATGGGCTATGGCGGGCTGCAGGCGCAGCAGGCTTTCAAGCCCCGCCCCCGTCTGGTTGCGTGCCCGGCTTTCCATTAGCCTGCCTAGGGAGATCAGGGTAATGATCGCGACACTGGCCTCGAAATAGATCGGCTGCTTCAGGCCCAGTGCGACCACAATCGCGCTGAAGCCGTAAGCAATGCTGGTGCCCAGTACCACCAGCACATCCATGTTCGCCCCCCCGCCGCGCACGGCCTTCCAGGCGCGCGCATACATATGGCGCGCGCAGTAGGCCTGAACGGGTGTTGCCAGCAGCCATTGTAGCCAGCCGGGCATCATGTGCATGGAGCCTGACAGCATCATCACCATCTGCCCCCAGAAAGGGAGCGACAGCAGCAGGGTCAGGCCAAACTGGCGGCAGGCCGCGTGCCATTCCCGCGCGCGTTCCATGCGGGGATCAGCCTGTGGCGTATCTTCAACGGGTTCTGCGCCGTAGCCCGCCTTTTCAATACGGGCGATCAGGGCGGCGGGATCGGTTACGCCGGGCACGAAGACGATATGCGCCCGCCCGGTGGCAAGATTAACGCTGGCGCGTGTCAGTGGCAGGCGGTCTAGCACCTTTTCGATCCGGGCGGAGCAGGCAGCGCACGACATGCCGGTTATGGCCAGGTCGATGCTCTTTTCCCCCACCGTAAAACCTGCCTTGCCGAGGGCGGAGGCAACATTGGCAAGGGTTGCGGCGGGGGTGTCCAGTGTGACCTGTACGCGTTCGGTGGCAAGATTGGCGGTGGCATGCACCCCGTCCTGCCGGTTCAGGACTTTTTCGATACGGGCAGCGCAGGCAGCGCACGACATGCCGCCAACAGGGAATGTAAAGGTCTGGGGCATGGGGCCACTCCGTGAGCATGCCACCCTGATATTATACCCCCCTATGGTATTATCAAGGAGTAGAACATTATTTTTACCGCCGCCTGCCCGCGTCTACGCATGCAGTCCCGGTGCTTCCTGCCCGGTGCGCGCCACATATTCCGTATAGCCACCATCATACTGGTGAATGCCATCTGGTGTCAGTTCCAGTACCCGGTTGGACAGGGCGGAAAGGAAGTGCCGGTCATGCGAGACAAACAGCATGGTGCCTTCGTACTGCGCAAGGGCGGTGATCAGCATTTCCTTGGTGACGATGTCCAGGTGGTTGGTCGGTTCATCGAGCACCAGGAAATTGGGCGGGTCGAACAGCATGAGCGCCATGACCAGCCGCGCTTTCTCGCCGCCTGAAAGCACGCGGCAGCTCTTTTCCACCTCATCGCCCGAAAAGCCAAAGCTGCCCGCAAGGGCACGCAGCGAACCCTGGCTGGCCTGCGGGAAGGCATCATCCAGCGTCTCGAACACCGTGCGGTTGCCATCAAGCAGGTCCATGGCATGCTGGGCAAAATACCCCATCTTTACGCTGCCCCCCAGCGTGACCGTACCCGCATCGGGCTCGGTCGTGCCAGTGACCAGTTTGAGCAGGGTGGACTTGCCCGCGCCATT
Source organism: Komagataeibacter medellinensis NBRC 3288 (assembly GCF_000182745.2). Classification (NCBI taxonomy): domain Bacteria; kingdom Pseudomonadati; phylum Pseudomonadota; class Alphaproteobacteria; order Acetobacterales; family Acetobacteraceae; genus Komagataeibacter; species Komagataeibacter medellinensis. The sequence goes on along the minus strand of NC_016027.1, from coordinate 1,332,863 downwards.
GACGCCAAGGATACAGCACCGTTCCCTGCGGCGGACCAGCAGGTCAAGGTTATGGTAGATCACGCGGTTGCCATAACGCTTGTCCACGCCGCGCAGCTTGACCACGTCCTCGCCCGAGCGGGGCGCGGGCGGGAACTCGAAGCTGACTGCCTGCCGCCGCTTGGGGGGCTCCACGCGGTCGATTTTCTCCAACTTCTTGACGCGGCTCTGCACCTGGGCCGCGTGCGAGGCGCGGGCCTTGAAGCGTTCGATGAAGTTGATTTCCTTGGCCAGCGCCGCCTGCTGGCGCTCGAACTGGGCCTGCTGCTGCTTTTCGTTCTGGGCGCGCTGCTGCTCGTAAAACTCGTAATCGCCCGAAAAGCTGGTCAGGCTGCCGCCATCAATCTCGATCACCTTGTTGATGACCCGGTTCATGAATGCCCGGTCATGCGATGTCATGAGCAGCGCGCCGTCATAGCCCGCCAGAAACTGCTCCAGCCAGATCAGGCTTTCCAGATCCAGATGGTTGCTCGGCTCATCAAGCAGCATCACATCGGGGCGCATAAGCAGGATGCGGCCCAGGGCAACGCGCATCTTCCACCCGCCTGAAAGACGGCTGACATCGCCATCCATCATTTCCTGGCTGAAGCCCAGGCCATGCAGCACCTCGCGCGCCTTGCTGTCCAGCGCGTAGCCGCCGAGTTCCTCAAAGCGGGCCTGTACCTCGCCAAAGCGCTCAAGGATTTCTTCAAGCTGATCAGCCTGTTCGGGGTCGGCCAGCGCATTTTCCAGCGTAGCCAGTTCGGCGGCTACTTCCGATACCGCACCGGCCCCTTCCATCACCTCGGCCACGGCGCTGCGGCCTGCCATTTCGCCTACGTCCTGACTGAAGAAGCCGATGGTGGTGCCACGATCAACCAGGATCTGGCCCTCATCGGGTTCTTCCTGTCCCGTGATCATGCGGAATAGCGTGGTCTTGCCCGCGCCATTGGGGCCGACCAGCCCGATCTTCTCCCCCTTCTGTAGGGCGGCGGAGGCCTCGATAAAGACCAGGCGCTGGCCGTTATGCTTGCTGATGCTGTCGAGACGAATCATGGGTCCTCGGGGGCTGGAGCTGTCGGCGCACTTAATACAAACCCGTGAGCCGCGTAAACCGTGGCCTGCCCGGCCCGAAGGGAGCGTTTCAGTGTGTGGGCGTGTCGTTGCCCGCCATGGCATAGGCGCAGGGACTACCGCATACAGGGCGCTGGTAGGTGGATGTGCATGGATGCGGCGTAGAAGGGGTTGATATGGGTGCGATTGGTCATGGCGCCCGCCCGGGCGGGTGCTGCATCGAGCGGGAAGCTCATCTGGATGTCATCTGCGGTGATTTCGGGGCCTACACCAAGCAAACCATTCGCTCGTCGCCTGTGTCTGTTCCCAGTAATCCATGTGTAGTTTTACTTGTGGGTTGATGACCTGTGTCTGCGCCCCTTTGCAATCAAGGCAGCAAAGGGGCTTACCGGCCATGGCGCCAAGGCTGTCAATGTTGCGGGCATAGGCCAGCGCCGCCAGCGCGCGGAGTTGTTCCCCATCGGTCTGGTGCGAAAGGGTGAACAGGTCACGGATTGCAGGAGTGACGCAGCAAGTGGCGGTACATTTCCGTCGTAATGACCAGGCCATGCGCTTTTAGCGCGGGTACGGATGATGGCGTGGGTCGTCTCATAAAAAGGGGCGGTCAGGGGAATATCCCATAAAGATATATATTATATGAATCTTTATGGAGGCGCAGCACACTGCATGCCGCCCATGTCAGTCCTACATTGATGGAGCGGGGAATGAGACGGCATGGTTCTTCCTATAATTGACAGTAATAATTAGTCGCATAATATGCGCGACACGACAGGAGTGTCCCGTATGCGTTTTGTAAGTGTTGTTTCTCCCCTCTGGCTTGCCGCATGCGTGTTCGTGCCGCATGCTCAGGCTCAGGACCCGGTGCATCTGGAGGTGCGTGACCATCATTTCACGCCAGATCATTTCACCGTTCCCGCAGGCCAGCGCTTCCTGATCGTGCTGGACAACCATGATGACACGACAGACGAGTTCGAGAGTTACGACCTGAAATTCGAGAAGATCGTGGTACCCGGCGGCACGATCACGGTACATGCTGGCCCACTGCACCCCGGCACCTACAAATTCTTTGATGATTACCACCCCGATCAGGCCACGGGTACTGTCACCGTAACGCAGGAGCCCTGATCATGCTGGGAAGTTTGCTGATTGTTTTTCGTGAGGTCATGGAAGCGGGCCTCATTATCGGGATCGTACTGGCGGCAACGCAGAATATTCCTCACCGTGGCCGCTGGGTGGCGGGCGGCATTGCCGCCGGCGTGGTAGGGGCGGCGATTGTGGCCGTTTTTGCTGGCAGCCTGTCGGCTGCCCTGTCTGGCAACGGGCAGGATGTGTTTTCCGCCACTATTCTGTGCATCGCGGTGCTCATGCTGGGGTGGCACACGGTCTGGATGACACGCCATGGCCGTGAGATGGCGGGGGATATGAAGGCGCTGGGGGCCGAGGTCGTCTCGGGCGAGCGTTCGCTGGCCGCCATGGCGGTGGTGGTTGCCGTGGCCGTGCTGCGTGAAGGGGTGGAGGTGGTGCTGTTCCTGTATGGCATTGCCGTGTCCACCCATTCCGGCCCGCTGGCTATGCTGGGAGGAGGGGTACTGGGTATTGTAGCGGGAGCGGCGCTGTCCTGGCTGCTGTATCGTGGGCTGATCGTGATCCCGCTGCACCGGCTGTTCGCGGTGACCGGTCTGCTGATTGCCTTCCTCGCGGCGGGTATGGCCAGCCAGGCCGCGGCCCTGCTGGCGGCCGATGACCTGCTGCCTGCCTTTGGTTACGAGATATGGGACACGTCGTGGCTGCTGTCCGATGGCGGCATGCTGGGCCGTGCCGCCAAGGCGCTGTTTGGCTATTCGGACCGGCCCATGGGCATCCAGCTTATGGCGTGGGGCGTGACGCTGGTGGTCATGGTGGTGGCCACCCGGATCGCACGCAGGCGCCCGGCCCCCCCATAGGCTGCTGGTGCCAGTCCCGGTGTGGGCGGGTCACCATGCCGGGCCAGGTCATGCAACAAACGATGCTGTCAAGGTATGCATGATATACTGGTTAGAGTTCTCATTTTTATGATTTTTTATGTAAATAAGTCTATTCAATAAATATAATAAATAAGATTGGATGGATTTGTACCGGCCAAGATTAAGATATTTTAATGTATATCTGTGCCGGATTTATTTTAATAAAAAGTAAAAAATTTGTTCTTATTTAAAATAAGTGAAAGTTACCTGTTGGTTGTTTAAATAATATTTTTCTGTATTTTGTAATAAATTATTATTAATGATATTTAATGCTTACATTATTTATAAACACAATAGGTATATTGCCTGTTTATAGATTTTACTCAGGAAGTGTAAGTCTGTCATACGCTAATATAGGGATATAAAAAGTTGCAGGGTCACATTCGGTAACGCTATCGAGTGAAGCACTATTGCATCCCGCATGGTCATGCCTGTATCTCCGGCATTCCTGCTGGACCAAAGCGCATGAGAGGCGACGCCAGATGGCTGCAGACCGGCCCTGTTTTCCTGCCAGTATCCACCTTTCCACTCCCAATGCGGTCCGGTTGAATCGGGCGCTGCGCATGTCTCGGCGTGACATGCTGCTTGGTGCCCTGGGTACTGCCGTCATGACCCTTGGCACGGGCAGGGGACTGGCTGCTACTGCTGCGGTGGAAGACGATGCGGAGGGGGCGCTGTTCATGGCTCTCTCGCAGCGCCTGACCGATCGTGATGCGCTCGACCCACGCATTGGTCATGCGCTTTATGCTGGCATCGTGCAGGGTGCGCCGCAGCGGCGTGAGCAGATCCACAAGCTGCACGACCTCATGGCGGGTGGTAATTTTGGCAGCGCGCGCGACCTGGCCAAGGCGGCTGAACAGGCCGACCCCGCGTTTAAGGACGTGATTCACGAAATCATGACCGGCTGGTACCGTGGCGTTGCCGACCAGAAGGTCGTGGTCTATCGCTCGGCGCTGATGTTCGACATCACCAAGGATGCCATCTACCCAAAGACATATGCGGCAGGTGGTCCGTTCTACTGGACCCGGACGCCCCCGGAAGTAGCGCTGCCCAAAGGTGAGCCAGCCCTTTCGCCATCGAAATTTGTCGTAGAACCCACCTGATATTCCGGAGCATTTTCCATGCCTTCCGACCAAGATCTTTCAGCCGACGTTGTGATCGTCGGCTCCGGCGTTGCGGGCAGTTCCATTGCCAACGAACTGGCGCGCGCGGGTATTTCTGTCATTGTGCTGGAAGCTGGCCCCCGCGTGGATCGTCAGCATTTTGTCGAGAATTTCCGCAATCTCGAGAACAAGCCCTCCTATCAGGGGCCATTTCCGTCCGTGCCATGGGCGGTCCATCCCCCCAACCAGATCACGCCCAACGATTACCTGCATACCACCGGCCCGGATGCCGAAGCCTACCAGCAGGTCTACCTGCGCATGATGGGCGGCACGACATGGCACTGGGCGGGATGCGCCTGGCGCTACCTGCCATCCGATTTCGAGCTGAAGACCCGCTACGGGCAGGGCCGCGACTGGGCATTGAAATATGATGACCTGGAGCCGTTCTACTACCAGGCCGAAGTGATGATGGGCGTATGCGGCCCGGACCCTGCCAAGGAGGACCTTGGCTCCCCGCGCCGGCAGCCCTATCCCATGGATGCGCTGCCCATTTCCTATGCTGCCCAGCAGTTCCGCCAGTTGATCAGCGAAAAGACGCCCTACCGCGTCGTGCATGAACCGCAGGCCCGCAATACCCGCCCTTATGACAGCCGTCCGACCTGCGAGGGGCATAACAACTGCATGCCGATCTGCCCGATCGGGGCGATGTACAATGGTAGCTATTCCGTCTATCATGCCGAGGCGGCGGGGGCGAAGTTCGTGCCCAATGCTGTGGTGTACAAAATTGAGCGTGACAGCGCCAATAAGCGCGTGACGGCAGTGCATTACTACGATCCCGACAAGGGATCACATCGTGTGACCGGCAAATACTTCGTCATTGCCGCGCATTGTATCGAAACCGCCAAGCTGCTGCTTGTCTCATCCGATGAACAGAGCCCCAATGGCGTTGCCAACAGTTCGGGCCATGTAGGCCGGAATATGATGGACCATACCGGCGTGCAGGTGACTTTCATCAGCGGCGACAAAGCGTTGTGGCCCGGTCGTGGCCCGCTTGAGACCAACGTGATCGACAACTTCCGTGATGGGGACTGGCGTAACGAACGCGGTGCGTACCTCGTGCACATGGTTGATGACAACCAGGTTGACCTTGCCACGCAACTTGCCATTTCCAAGGGGTATGTGGGCAGGGAACTTGAAGAGCAGATCCGCTATCTTGCCTCCCATACCGTGCGGCTGTTCAGCCATAACGAGGGGCTGGCCGACCCGGACAATCGCCTGACACTCAGTGCTACGCACAAGGACGTGCTGGGCATCCCCCACCCGGAAGTCTATTACAAGCTCCCGGAATACACGGTTAAGAGCTGCGAGCACACGCGCGGCCTGTTCCGTGATCTCATCGGCCTGATGCACGGGACCGACGAGCAGTGGACCCCCGGCTACTTCCCGCAGGACCATCCCGCGGGTAGCACCATCATGGGTACGGATCCCAAGGATTCCGTGGTTGATGGGTTCTGCCGCACGCATGACCATGAAAACCTGTTCATTGCGAGTTCGTCCGTATTCTCGTCGGTCGGGACCGGCAACATCACGCTGACAGTCGCAGCCCTTGCCCTGCGTGTTGCCGACACGCTTAAAAAAGAACTCGCTCATGCCTGATGTGAAACGCACTATCCTGTGGTCGGTCCTGACCGCCGGCACAGCCCTTGCCGCTCTTTCCCCCCTCAGTGCGCGGGCGGATGACCAGCAGCCTCCCGCCGATCTGATGGCCCGGGGTGAATACATTGCCACGGCAGGGGACTGTGTGGCCTGCCATACCGCACCCGGCGGGAAGCCGTTTGCCGGTGGCCTGCGTATCAGCACGCCCATGGGCGATGTCATTACCACCAACATCACGCCCGACCCCGAGCATGGTATTGGCCAGTACACGCTGGAAGATTTCGAGAAAAGCCTGCGCCACGGCATCCGCCGCGATGGCAACCGTCTCTATCCCGCCATGCCCTACGTCTCCTATTCAGGCATGACGGATGAAGACGTCAAGGCGCTGTACACCTGGTTCATGCATGGGGTGAAGCCGGTGGCGGAATCACCTCCGGTAACGGAACTCAACTTTCCGGCCAACCTGCGCATAACCATGGCGGCGTGGGACCTTGTAGCCGGGAGCGTTACGCCCGAAACAGGTGATTCCGCCACGTTTGACAAGCTGCGTCGTGGCAAGTACCTCGCCAATGCGCTGGCGCATTGTGGTACCTGCCACACCCCGCGTAACATCATGCTCAGCGAGAAGCAGGACAGCTACCTTGCTGGTGCACCCCTGCAGGGCTGGTATGCGCCCAACATTACTTCCAGCAAGACAGCGGGTATTGGCAACTGGAGCGAGGATAGTCTGGTCCAGTATCTTCGCACCGGGCATGTCGATGGTCTGAGTCAGGCGGCCGGCCCGATGGGCGAGGCGGTCGAGCATAGCACCAGCCATCTGACTGATGCGGACCTGCATGCGCTTGCCGCCTATATCCTTCAGGTTCCCGCCAAGGATGATGAGGCCGAGCATACCCCGCGAGAACAGGTAGGCAAGGCGGCAGACGTGCCCGATATCCGTACGGGTGAGCTGACCCGTATCGACAGGCTCGATGAGATGGATGGCGCGCACATCTATGATGGCAACTGCGCTGCCTGCCATGGTGCCAATGGGGCTGGTACCAGTGACCATTATGCACCGTCGCTGTTCCACAACACGGTTGTAGGGTCTGCTCGCCCTGATAACCTGATCATGGTCATCCTGAGCGGCGTGGACCGCACGGCAGGGGGGCTGCATGTCCACATGCCCGGCTTTGCACAGAACTCCGATGTGCAGCGCCTGAGCAATGCGGAAATTGCCAGCGTAGTTAATTACGTCATGGCGACCTTCGGCAGTGGCGACCATGGCGTGACCGCAGACCAGGTGCAGCAGATGCGCGCCCAACTACCCAAGGCACCCTGATACCGCCAGATCCGGTACCCCGTAACACGGGTGCCGGATTCCGCGCCGGGCCGTATGGCAAGACCGTTGCCTGCCGCCTGCATAAAGCAGGGCACATATGGCGGGCAGGGTGCTAACCTGCCCTGGCATGCCGGTGCGGCTGGACGGCCAGACCTGTACCATGCATTCGGACAGGCGGGAGTGATCCTATCATCATGATGCGCTTTATCACCGATTTTGCAGACCAGGGCGTTATCCTGCCGGTCATGGTAACGGGTGGTGTGGTCATGGCGCTGTATGGCTGGTGGCGGGGTGCGGCTGTATGGGTGGTTACGGTCAGCCTTGTACTGGGCATTATGTTGCTGCTCAAGATTGCGGGCCTGTACTATGCGTGGCTGGCCCACGTACCCATCATCAGCCCCAGCGGGCATGTTGCGGCAGCCTGCGCGGTCTATGGCGGCCTGCTGCTCATGCTGGGGCAGGCACGCTTTGCCCGTTTTCCCGTTTTCATGATGCTGCCTGTTCTGGGGGTAGCGCTTGTTGTTGGCCTAACCCGCCTGTCCCTGCACGCCCATACGCTGTTTGAAGTCGTGACGGGGGGAATTGTGGGCTGTGCGGGCGCGTTCATGATCGGGCGCAGATGCGGGCCGGTCCCTCATCCTTTATGGATGTACCTGCTCTCCTGCATGGGCGGTGTCGCCTGGCTGTTTCACGGCTATCATCTGGCGATCGAGGGCACGATACGCAACTTCTTCGCACCCGAATCCCTGTTTCATACCTGACGTGCCAGCATGCCGGGCCTGTGTGGCCCATGCGTGCGGTCCTGCCCGGCAGGGCATCAGGGTGTTGTAGTAGAGGGATCGTAGGAGGGCATTCTGGCGCAGCCCGGCTGGGGGCAGAAAAGGAGCCATCAACCGGGTTTATCCGGTTGATGGCCGGTCTTTATGACCAGAAGGGTCTGGTCTATGCGCCGATCAGAACGGTGCGTCGATGTCCACCACGTCAATCAGCTTGTGATTGACGAATTCCTTGATCCCAAGGCCAATCAGTTCACGGCCGTAGCCAGAACGGGCCACGCCACCAAACGGCAGGTCGGCCTTAACCATGGTCGGGTGGTTGACATATACCATGCCGGTGTAGATCTGCTCCGCAACCTTCACGCCACGCTTGGTGTCCTTGGTAAACACGGCACCGCCCAGACCATAGGGGGAATCATTGGCGATGCGAATGGCATTGGCATCATCCTTGGCACGGTAAAGCTGGGTTACGGGGCCAAAGAATTCCCACAGGCGTGCGGCATTGTCCTTGTGCAGGTTGGTCATCAGCATGGGGCGGAAGAACGCACCTTTTTCCGGCACCGGACCACCGATGACTTCAACATGCGCGCCGTGCTTCTTGGCTTCCTCGACCTGGGCCAGCAGGTCGTCCGCTGCCTTCTGCGAGGACAGGGGAGCCAGCTGGGTTGCCGGGTCCATCGGGTCACCTGCCTTCAGTTCGGCAACGCCCTTCTTGTACATCTCGACAAATCTGTCATAGATGGCATCCGCCACGATAATGCGCTTGGCCGATACGCATACCTGGCCCGCATTCCAATGACGACCGAACACGGCCCACTTCACGGTTTTTTCCAGATCAGCATCATCCAGCACGATGAAGGCGTCCGAGCCACCAAGTTCCATGGTGGATTTCTTGAGCGCCTTGGCCGCGATACCGGCAATGACGGTGCCAGCCCCTTCAGAGCCGGTCAGGGCTACGCCACACACGCGCGGATCGCTCAGGATCACTTCGGTGTGATGGCGCGCGGCATACAGGTTGCGGAAAGCCCCTTTGGGCAGGCCGGCTTCCTGCATCAGCGTATCAAAAGCGGCAGCGCATTGCGGCACGTTGGAGGCATGCTTGAGCAGGACCGTGTTACCGGCGGAAAGCTGCGGCGCGATGATGCGGGCAACCTGATAATAGGGGAAGTTCCACGGCTCAACCGCGAAGACAATACCCTGCGGCTGGTGGATGAGGGTAGCGTCGCCTTCGGCGGCATTGGCCACGGGCAGTTTTTCCGGTGCCAGCAGTGCCTCGGCCCTGGCGGCGTAGTATTCAAAGATTTCCGCCGAGAGAATGGTCTCCGCCTTGGCTTCGGCGTAGATCTTGCCCATCTCCAGCGTGATCAGCCTGGCATATTTGTCGATATCGCGGCGCAGGATCTGGGCGGCGGCCGTCATCACCTTGGCGCGTTCGGCAAAAGATGTGTGACGCCATGCCTTGAATGCATCATAGGCCTCGGTCAGGGCAGTCTGGATTTCCTGGTCCGTGGCATCGGGAAAAGTCTTCAGCTTTTCACCAGTGTAGGGGTTGGTCGTTGCATAAGCCATAAGCAGTATGTTCCTCAGAGTTTTGTTGACTATATATTCCACGGACACGCGTGCAAGAATCGTTTCATGTGCCGTTTTATTCCTGCTGACCATAGATTGCGGCCAGTTGCGGGCGACTGACTGTACAAAGCCTTGCAGGATCTGCACTTTCCGCAGTTGCAGCATGCCCGCCATGGTCGCACCATGAAGGGAAATTTACCTTGCGGACCGATCTGGGCACGGATTTTTTCTTGACGCAATGGTCAGGTTTTTTCCGGTTGTGCTCACATCATGGTGGGCAATCGCAGGCGCAGGCGTTCGTTATCGGTTATGACATCGGCCAGTGTATAATGATCCAGCACCGCGATGAAGGGGTCCAGCGCCTTTCCCAGCACGCCACGCAGACTACAACAATCGGCCAAAATGCAGGACTTTGCATCGATCCTTGCGTGCTGCATGCAACCGACCGGCGCCATATCTTCTTCCGTATGGCACACCACATCGTCAATCAGGATGGAGGCGGCAGGCTGGCCCAACCGCAGGCCGCCATTGCGACCCCGGACCGTCTTGAAAAAACCAGCCTGGCCCAGGCGGTGGATAATCTTGACCAGATGGTTTTCAGAAATGCCATAAACGCCCACAACCTCGCGGATGAAGGTGAGGTGGTCGGTATGAATCCCCAGATAGATCAGTGTCCGCAGGGCATAATCGGTATGCAGGGTCAGGCGCATGGTACAAGATATATAACGTTTGCACCGTGTTTCCAGTGGAAAGGGATACTATTCCCGACCTGTCCGACGCCCATGCGCAAGGGCGGGCAGGCGGCAAGCGCGTGTGTCGGGCACTCTGCCTGACCGACATGCGGCCTGTATCAGAGGTTACGATGTCGTGCAGCACGATATCGACCACATTGTATCCATTTAAGACTGTGCTTCCCGATGACATGACTGGCCAGGAGCAGATTGGACAGTGAGCATGGTGGGTGACGGTTCTTCCGTACGGGCCGGAACGGATAACACCAGTGTGCATGGTGCTGCGCCGGATGCCTCTATGGCCAGCATAGGTCGTATTTCGGACGGGAAAATTATTTCCTGGTTCATGAAGAATTTTATAAGGAATTATCGAACGTAATGATTATAAAAATACCTATATCCATCAAGTGGGCCGGGAGTGGCATGCAGGACAGGATTAAAAACAAGAATGAGTATTAATTGTATTGCGACTTGTTCTCATTTGTGATTATGTAACGCCACACTACGGATGGAATGGATGGATGTTTGTCTGCTCCTGCAATATGCTGACCGACACGGATGTGGAAACGGCCGTAAAAAATGGCGCCGTAAGACCTAAAGAAGTCTATGAATCCAAAGGATGCCGGGCCCAGTGCGGCAACTGCGTGACCGGTGTGGTCTGCCTGCTGCGGCAGATGATCCATCAGGGCCGGATGGTCGTGCCGGAAGCCGCACATGGCGCGGCCGCGATGGGCGCCGCAGTCTGATCCACGGTCTGAAACGGCAAAAGGCCCCAAAAGGGGCCTACCTGCATGGAAATCGATATCAGGAATGGTTCAGGGCAGCGGCCCTTCTGGCTGGTGCTGCCCGTCGTTGTGCCTTCGTTGGCAGGGGTTTGGTCACCGATATGACGACCATGGCATATCCCTGCACGCTGCCCTGATGTGGGCGCATGCAGGGAGCCATATCCTATCGCTGCACGCCCGTCGGGCCGGTCCGCAGGGTGGAAGGGGAGGCACCAAGCGCCAGCCGGATGACCGAGCCCAGTGCCAGGGTTACGGCAATATTGATGACCAGTCCCAGCAACCCGGTGGAAACCGAGGCGGAAAAACCGGCAAATGCGATGGGATGCACCGGTTTGAGTCCATCCATCCAGCACAGGCCCAGTCCGGTAAGCGAACCGACGATCCACCCCCCGATCAGGGCGGGCGCGGGCAGGCGGAGCGGCAGTAGCCCCATGATCAGCGCGGGGAAGGTCTGTAGGATGATGACGCCGCCGAGCAGTTGCAGGTCGATGGCAAACTTGGCGTTGAGGAACACCACGCAGATCAGTGCGCCAATCTTGACCCCGAAGCCTGCCAGTCTGGAGCCGGTCACGGATTCGCTGTGTCTGGGCAGGATGTTGTGCATGATCAGATTGGCCGCACCAATGGCCATGACCGAAGCAGGGACCAGCGCACCTACCGCAATTGCAGCAAAGCAGAAGCCGGCAAACCATGACGGGAAGATGGCCAGAAAAAGTTGTGGTACCACCTGCGAGGACGATGTGGTCACGATGCCGGCCGCATGCGCCATCAGCCCCAGCAGCGCGATCAGTCCCAGCACAATGGTATAGATCGGCAGGAACACCGCGTTCTGCCGGATCGTATCGGCTGATTTGGCAGCAAGGATGCCCGTAAGGGTATGCGGGTAGAGGAAGGCGGCGAAGGCGGATGACAGGGCCAGCGTTGCATAGGGCACCGTCTGCCCCTGTGACACGATCCGTCCGTCCGGCACGGGGGGCAGGTGTTGGGTGGCAGTGTGGAACATGGCGCCATACCCACCCAGATGGATCGGCACGATGATGACCGCTGCCAGTACCGCGATATAAATCATCACATCCTTGATGAAGGCGGTCAGCGCCGGGGCGTGCAACCCCCCTAGCCAAGTATAGGCCGCAAGGGAGACGAAGGCGATCAGTAGCGGCAGCATGCCGGTAAAGCCCAGTGCCTCGATCACGGTGCGGATGCCGATAAGCTGTAGCGCGATATAGGGCAGCACGGCGATCAGTCCGCTTAGCGCCACCGCAAGTTCCAGTGTCCGGCTGCCAAAGCGTGCGCGTACGATATCGGCCGCCGTGGCATGTCCGCCATCACGCGCGATGGTCCACAGGCGCGGCATGACCGCAAAGATGAACGGATAGACGATGATGGTATAGGGCAGGGCGAAAAAGCCAAACCCGCCGGTGGAATAGACAAGTGCGGGCACGGCGATGACGGTGTAGGCGGTATAGAAATCCCCCCCCACCAGGAACCATGTGACCCAGGCACCGAATTCACGGCCACCCAACCCCCATTCCTCGCCTGCCGTGTGGCTGGCAGTGGTCTTGCGCCGGTTCAGCAGTGGCCGCCACAGCCGGACGGTACTGCCCAGTACGATGGTGGCAACAAAGCAGAGTACGAACACGCCAATGGCGGCGTTGTCGGGAAGAATTGATGCATTCATGACTGACGGTCCGACTTCCAAGCCATCCATATAAGGACTGAGGTTACGGGCACCCAGGCAAGCTGATACCAGTAGAAGAATGGAAATCCGAACAGGGTCGGGTCATGCCGGTTATACAGTGGCACCCACAGGAGCCCTGCGAACGGCAGGAGGAGGAGCAGCGCTTTTTTCATTATGACCGTACTTCTTGTTTTTTTATGGCCGGGAAGGATTTTTTATTAAACACTGGCCGAGTGTCAACATAATTAAATGGATAGGAAAGTATTTTCGAGAGAGATTTTGTAATAGAAATTTTATTATTGTGCAGTGCGCAACAAATTTGCTGCAATGCACAAGAAAATATTAAAAAAATATGCATTTTGAGGGGCCATAAATTAATTCATATTATAAATAACTAAAATTATAAAAAATAATATGATAGGGGTATTTCCTATTGGCAACCAAAAGATCAAAGCCAAAAATTATTATAACACATTGTTATATAAGTAATTTATTTTAGATGGTCATGTTGGGGAGTCTCTTCTGTCCGGACCATGTAAGGTGATGCGCCCATTTTGTGCCGTCAAAAATAGTGATTGCCCCTGTGGGGGTCTGGCGGTTAATTTCTTGTCCCGGACCTGCCAACAACAAACAATACTAATAGCGCGGTCGCCTGTTTTTACCCTGTTCCGGACCAGGCGTGATTTCTGACAGACGGACGCGTGTAGGAACGAACAGACATGACCAAATGGGTTTACAGCTTCGGAAGTGGCCTCAACGAAGGGCGCGCGGATATGCGCAACCTCCTGGGGGGCAAAGGCGCCAATCTGGCGGAAATGGCGGCGAACGGCCTGCCTGTTCCGCCGGGCTTTACCATTACGACGGAAGTCTGTTCGGCCTTCTATGAAAACGGCCGGAAATATCCTGATGCACTGAAGGCGCAGGTGGATGCCGCTCTGCAGCGTATCGAGCAGTCCATGGGTCTGCGCTTTGGTGACCCTGAAGCCCCGCTTCTGGTCTCGGTGCGCTCGGGTGCGCGCGTGTCCATGCCGGGCATGATGGATACGGTGCTCAACCTCGGCCTCAATGACCAGACGGTCGAAGGTCTGGCCCGTTCATCGGGTGATGCCCGCTTCGCATGGGACAGCTACCGCCGGTTCATCCAGATGTACGGTTCGGTCGTGATGGGTGTGCCCCATCACCATTTCGAGGACGTGCTGGAGCAGTTCAAGCGCGCCAACAGCGTGGAAGATGATACCGCCATTACGGCTGGCCAGTGGCGCGCCATCGTGGTGGATTATCACCACATCATCACCACTCATACCGGCGCCGAATTCCCCACCAACCCGCAGGACCAGTTGTGGGGTGCGATTGGCGCCGTATTCGGATCGTGGATGAACCCGCGCGCCAACACCTACCGCAAGCTGCACGAGATCCCGGCTTCGTGGGGGACGGCAGTCAACGTGCAATCCATGGTGTTCGGCAATATGGGCGATGACTGCGCGACCGGCGTGTGCTTCACCCGTGATCCCTCGACGGGTGAGAACATTTTCTATGGTGAGTACCTGATCAATGCACAGGGCGAGGATGTGGTGGCGGGTATCCGCACGCCGCAGCCCATGGCCTGTGCACGTGCCGAAGCTGGCCAGCACCCGATGGAAACCGCTCTGCCGCAGGCTTACGGCGAACTGCTGCGCGTGCGCTCCCTTCTGGAAACCCATTACAAGGACATGCAGGACATCGAATTCACCGTCCAGCGCAACGTCCTGTACATTCTCCAGACCCGCAACGGCAAACGCACAGCGGCCGCAGCACTCAAGATTGCCATCGACATGGCACGCGAAGGGCTGATCACGCAGGAAGAGGCCATCCAGCGCGTGCCCGCCGCATCGCTTGACCAACTGCTGCACCCCACACTCGATCCCAAGGCCGAGCGCGTGCAGCTGACCCGTGGCCTCCCGGCCTCTCCCGGTGCGGCAGCGGGTGCGGTCGTGTTCACTGCGGAAGAGTGTGAAGCCCGTGCGGCGAAGGGGGAGGACGTGATCCTCGTCCGTATCGAGACCTCGCCGGAAGACGTTCACGGCATGCACGCCGCCCGTGGCGTGCTGACCACCCGTGGCGGCATGACCTCGCACGCCGCCGTGGTGGCGCGTGGCATGGGGCGTGTGTGTGTGGCCGGTGCCGGCAGCATCCATGTCGATTATGCGGCGGGCTCCCTGAATGTTGGCTCCCATACCGTAAAGGAAGGCGAGTGGATCACGCTCGATGGCGGGACGGGCGCGGTCTATCTGGGGCGCGTGCCCACCATCGAACCCGTGCTATCGGATGATTTCAACACGCTCATGGGCTGGGCGGATGCGGTGCGCCGCCTGGGCGTGCGCGCCAATGCCGAAACACCCGAAGATGCGCGGACCGCACGCCGTTTTGGTGCGGAAGGGATCGGTCTTGCGCGGACCGAGCACATGTTCTTTGGCCCCGACCGCATCGGCTTTGTCCGCCAGATGATCATCGCCGATGAGGAAAGTGTGCGCCAGAAGGCCATTGCCGCCCTGCTGCCGTTCCAGCGCGAGGATTTTGCCAGCCTGTTCCGCATCATGGCCGGCCTGCCGGTCACGGTGCGCCTGCTCGACCCGCCGCTGCATGAGTTCCTGCCGCATGCCGAAGCCGAAATGGCCGAAGTGGCGCAGGCGCTGGGCAAGAGTGTGGATGACGTGCGTACCCGCTGTGCGGCACTGGCCGAAACCAACCCGATGCTGGGCCACCGTGGCTGCCGCCTTGGTCTGACCAGCCCGGAAATCTATGCCATGCAGGTGCGTGCGCTGATTCAGGCGGCGGTGATGGTTGAAAAAGAACTGGGTAAGCCCATCCACCCCGAGATCATGATCCCGCTGGTGGCGACAAAGGCTGAACTGGCCACCACCCGCCGCGCGGCCGAGGACGAGATCGCGCGCGTGTTGAAGGAAGAGGGAACCAACCTCAACTACTCCATCGGCACCATGATCGAACTGCCTCGTGCTGCCCTGCAGGCGGACCAGATCGCCGAATATGCCGATTTCTTCTCGTTTGGCACCAACGACCTGACCCAGACGGCCTTTGGCCTGTCACGTGATGATGCAGGCTCTTTCCTGCCTTACTACGTTGACCATGGCCTGCTGCCGCGCGACCCGTTCGTATCCATCGACCGTGATGGCGTGGGCGCGCTTGTGCGCCTTGGTGTGGAACGTGGCCGACAGACCGCCCCGGACCTGAAGCTGGGCATCTGCGGCGAACATGGTGGTGACCCGGATTCCATCGCGTTCTTTGATGAAGTCGGGCTGGATTATGTCTCGTGCTCGCCCTTCCGCGTACCGGTTGCCCGCCTTGCCGCCGCCCAGGCGGCGCTGGCCACGCGCCGGAAGGCCGCAAGCCCGGCCTGAATGTGCCCTTGGCCATAACACCGTAAAAAATGGCGCCCTGCCTGTGGGTGGGGCGCCATGTCAGGCAGGACCATGAGCAATCAGCCAATTGTCCTGCACCTTGTCTCCGAAGCGACAGGGCAGGCGCTGGAAGCCGTCATGCGCGCCTGTAGCGCGCAGTTTCAGGATGCCGAGTTCTCGCCACGCAACTGGAACCTTGTGCGCACCCGCGTGCAGGTCGGGCGCGTGCTGGCGGGGATACGCGATGAGCCGGGGCCGGTGCTCTCCTCGCTCACTTCACCCGACCTACAGACCATCCTGCGCGTGGAGTGCGCGCGCATCGGGGTGCAGGTCAAGAACATTCTTGATAGCACCATCCATTTCCTTGAAGAGCAGACCGGCATTGTGGCCGAGCGCCATCCTGGCGGCCAGTACGTGATGGATGACAGCTATCGTCGCCGCATTGATGCGATGCAGTACGTCATCGCTCATGATGATGGGCAGAAGGCCACGGACCTTGCTAAGGCCGACGTGGTCCTTGTGGGCGTGTCGCGCACATCCAAGACACCAACATGCTTCTACCTTGCCAACCGGGGCATCAGGGCGGCCAATATTCCGCTGGTGCCGCATGCGCCGCTGCCGCCGGGACTGGTGGATTTTCATGGTCTGGTGGTGGGGTTGACGATCGACCCCTATACGCTGCTTGAAATCCGACGCTCACGGGTTGGCATGATGCTGCCGGGACGCTCCATCGCCACCCCCGGCATGTCGGAAACATCCGTTCGGCCGTATATCGACCCCCAGAATGTGCAGGAAGAACTGCAATGGGCGCGCCGGTTATGCGTCCGGTTCAAATGGCCGCTCATCAACGTAACTCACCGCTCGGTGGAGGAGACGGCTGCTGCCATCATCGACATGCTGGAGCATGACGGCGTGACGGGGAAATAGCGCGTCGTCCGCTTTTCCCGTCACGCTTCTCGTGCCGTCTGCATCCTGCCTCATGCCGATAGGGGCGTGTGGGTGGGGGCTGCCGCTACACTGCGTGGGCTTTTCATCCTTGCCAAACAGTGATCTTGATAGCCGGACGGTCAATCAGGGCCGGACGGGAACAGGGAAGGCGTGGGACCATGCGCGGATCAATCGGGAGTATGTTGCTGGATCGGCTCCGGCTGAGTGGGGTCTCGCGCATTTATGGCGTGCCAGGTGACTACAATCTGGAATTCCTGGCACTGATCGAGCGGACCCCCGGCATCACGTTTATCGGGACCTGTAACGAACTCAACGCCGCCTATGCGGCCGATGGTGATGCACGGCTGACCGGTATCGGCGCCGTACTGGTCACGTATGGGGTCGGAGACCTGTCGGCGCTGTCGGCCGTGGCGGGTGCATGCGCGGAAGGGGTGCCGCTGGTCGTGATTTCCGGCATGCCGCCGTGGCATGCCATCGAATCTCGCGCGCTGGTGCATCATACGCTGGCCGACGGCAATTATGATAACGTCATGGCCTGCTACCAGCAATTCACGGTGGCGACGGCCCGCCTGCATCCCGCCAGTGCCGTAGCCGAGACGGATCGCGTGCTGCACGCGGTGCAGGCGTTCAGGCGCCCGGTTTATATCCAGTTCCCATCTGATATCTGCTATGTCGATGTAGAGGTGGGATCATCCCCCGTCGCAGCAGGGCTATCGGACCCTGCACTGGTAGACCGTGCGGCTTCATGCATAGCGCAGCGCATCAGACAGGCCCGCCAGGCCGTGGTGCTGGTCGATGCTATGGTGCGGCAGTATGGCCTGGCGGAGCGGGTGCAGCAGTTGTGCATGCAGTACGGCATTCCCTACGCTGTCCTGTCCTCGGCGCGTACTATCATGCCGGAGGAGGGGCAGGAATGGCTTGGGGCTTATGGCGGTGCTGCCTCCGCCCCACATGTGGCCGATTATGTGCATGGGGCCGATTGCGTGATCGGGTTGGGCGTGCGGTTCGTGGATTCCACGTCCGGCTATTTTTCGCAACAGATCGGTGTCGGTGCGCTGGTTGATATCCAGCCTTTCAGCCTGACCTGCGATGGTGAAAACTTTCAGGGCATAACTGCGGCCAGCCTGCTTGATGCGGTCCTGCATAAACTGGCGGCGCAACCGCATAAGCGCGCGGACCTCCCGCCCCCAGCAGTAAAGACTGCCCCGCCACCTGCCCCGCAGGCATGGGAACAGGCGGTTTTCTGGCCCAAAGCCGAGGCTTTCCTCCAGCCGGGTGATGTGGTGGTGGCCGATAACGGGTCATCCATGACAGCCATGCTGCATGCGCGCCTGCCCGCGCGGTGCAGCCTGCTGGTGCAGCCCATATGGGCTGCCATCGGCTATTCCCTGCCGGCAAGCCTTGGAGCCTGCCTTGCTACGCCGCATAGGCGGCATGTGCTCTTTATTGGCGATGGGTCATTCCAGATGACCGCGCAGGAATTGTCCACCCTGCTGCGCCACCGGTGCAACATCACGATCTTCCTGATCAATAATGGCGGCTATACCATCGAGCGGATGATCCTGGGACCAAAAGCCGCATACAATGATATCGCCAACTGGGATTATGCCAGCCTGCCCATGGCCCTGGGGCCAGATGCAGCGCCCCTGTCGCTCAGGGCGGGGAGCGTGGCGGAACTGGACGCGGCACTGGCGCAGGCCGCGCGGCACGAAGGCGTTGTGTTTGTGGAAGTCGGCTTTACCCCCATGGATGCACCCCCAGCCATGGCGGCCATGGGAGCCGCCGTGCGCCGCTATGACTACGGAATCGAGACCCCTGACCTGAAGGACGCATAGGGGGCAGCACCAGGCCTTTCCCATAACATTTATGGCGAAAGGCCTGTTTTTTGTGCTGGACGGGAGCCTCCATGCAGGTTATTGAAAATACATCTGTTTTTTCGGTGTCGCAGGAAATGTGACAGTCATCCTGCTGAAGCGGGCTAAGAAACAGAAATTGACATCACTAAAATGTGATCATGAATGGTTTAAATTTATGCGTTTGCATATTTTTTAACCAGATCATTCCCCCTTTTTTTCAGAAAAAATCGGTTTTGCTGCTTTTTGTGGCGTCATTCTCCATCCTGTCTGGGATAGAGCAATGATTCTTAGATGGTCGTGAGTATTTGTTGGTCAACAATATCATATAAAATATGTAATGAGTCCGTTTTTTTCAGTAAATATGGCATGTTTTCCATTGCCTGTATTTTAGTTCTGGTGTTCTTTCCGTCTCACCAACTCAACACCAGAGGAAAAACAAATGTTCATTACAAACATCAGCACCATGATTGCTCACTCCGTCAACGCCATGTCTTCCCTGACCATGGTTGCTTTCCTGCCCATGATTGCTGCCCTGATGGTTGCGACCATCGTGTCTGATCGCGCTGCCTGATTGCTGGGGGTTCTGTCCTGATACCCCTGCAGCCGGAATTCCCACAATAATGTGGGAATGGCTGGCAGGCAGTACAGTAGGGCTATCTGCATGACGGGCGCTTCGGCGTCCTTTTTTATGCCTGCCATCTGGCACAAGGCCAGTATCTGACCTGCATTGCGGTTGTGAATGACCACGCATGGCCGGTGCTGTCATGCCCGCTTACGCAACTGCACTGTTTTTTTGCTTTTCTGGAATTCAGCATGAAGGCCGGGCGGGGCAGGGTGTGCCATTCTCCATGGGGAGCAGGGGTCTTGGCCTGTTCCATGATTTTTACTTCACGGTCAGTCCGCCGGAAACCGGCCTTGCCAGCCAGTGGCAGCAAGGCATAGCCTGAAGATATGGACTTCGCGCGTCATGCAGGGTTGTAGGCGGTCGTGCATGGGTGTATCGGCCCGGAAACATCAGCGCGCACATGCGCGTGTCCCTATCTTTTCCTGGGTCCATGCATGACACAGACACCAACCAACGCTGGCGTGGGGACGGATGTATCCGTTCATGACGCCGTCCGTCCTGGCCTGATCTTCTTCATCCTTGCATTGGGCGGTTTTGCCATTGGCACGGCCGAATTTGCTGCGATGAGTCTGGTCCCCATGATCTCGGCGGACATGCACGTCACCGTTCCGCAGGCGGGGCATGCAATCGAGGCCTATGCGGCGGGCGTGTGCGTGGGCGCGCCCCTGATCGCCATGATCGGAGCCAAGCTGAGCCGCAAATACCTGCTGATCGGCATGATGATCATGTATGTGGTGGGTAACGGACTGACCGCACTGGCGCCGAATTATGGGCTGCTGCTACTGTGCCGCTTCATCAGTGGACTGCCCCATGGGGCCTATTTCGGCACGGCGGGCATTGTTGCGTCCTCGCTTGTGCCGATCAACCGGCGCACGCAGGCGGTGGCGCGTGTGGTGCTGGGTTTGACTATCGCCACGATTGGTGGCGTGCCAATGGCCAATGGCCTGGGTATGATGGTGGGCTGGCGCTGGGCCTTCGTGCTGATTGCGGGTCTGGCGCTGTGCACGATGATGCTGATTGTCCGTTTCGTGCCCATGGACCCGCCGCGCCCGCAGGCCAGCGCCATGACAGAAGTGCGTGCCCTGCGCAACCGGCAGGTCTGGCTTACGCTGGGCATTGGCGTGGTGGGCTTTGGTGGTATTTTCTGTGTCTATACCTACCTTGCCTCCATTCTGGAGGTGGTGACGCAGGCGCCTGCCTATATGACTCCGGTCATGCTGGCGGTATTTGGTGTGGGTATGACCGTGGGTACCATGGCCTGTGCCTGGGCGGCTGACAGGAAGATGATGCCGACCATTGGCGGTACGCTTCTGGTCAATGCGGCGGCGCTGGCGGGTTTTCCGGGTTCGGTGCATTCCGTGTGGGGCATGATGCCCATCGTGTTCATGATCGGGTGCGGCGGCGGGCTTGGCACTGTAATCCAGTCGCGCCTGCTCAGCGTGGCGGTGGATGCACAGGCCCTGGCCGCAGCCATGAACCAGAGTGCGTTCAACATGGCCAATGCCATCGGCCCCGCGCTGGGTGGTCTTGCCATTAGTGCCGGGCTGGGCTGGTCTTCGGTCGGGTGGGTTGGTGCCTGCCTGGCTATGGGCGGGTTCATGATCTGGCTGCTTACCCTGAGCGACATCCGTGCCGCCGCCCGCAGGCAGGCAGGCGGCTAGAGCGGAACCTGTCTGAATGCGTACATTCAGACCGGTGAAGATGTTCGTAAAAACAGTACAGCAGAACACTCCCACCGAACCGGTTTTCGGTGGGAGTGTTCTGGGCTGGCTGGGTAGGATGGTTGCTGGTCTGCCTCATCTTTTCTATCGTGCGGCATGACAACCCCGTCCCCTGACGTACATTGCCTGCCGCCCCTGCTGCATGACCTGCTGCCGCCCTATCGCATAAGTGGCGCGACGGGGGCGGTGCTGCTGCGTGTGCAGCATGTGCTTGATACCCGCATTGCCCCCACCGCGGCGCAGCGTGACCGGAGCGGTGGCTACCCTCATCAGGCGATTGCGGCCCTCAAACCGACAGGCATTCTGGCCCTGGCGGTGCCGGTGGAATGGGGTGGGATGGGCGTGACACAGGATCTTTCCCTTGAAGTCATGCTGCGCCTTGCCGTGGCGGACCCGGCCGTGGCTCAGATATACAAGGTGCATGATGACCTCCTGCGTGAGATATTCGCTTATGCGCCGCCTGCGCTGAAGGCGCAGCTTGCGGCCCGTATTCTGGGCGAGCATATCATCCTTGGCATGGCGGTCGCTGAAAATGGGCGCACGGCCGACAGTTTCCTACAGACGCTGGCCCGCCCCGGCCCTGATGGCATGCATGTCCTGTGCGGGCGCAAGATCTATGCCACCGGCGCATCGGGTGCCGATCTGGTGGCGGTCTCGTCATTCAACCCGGTGGCGGCGCAACAGGCGGGATCGGTCCGTGCGGGGGTGCGTATGGACCTTGTGCCGCGTGGGACGCAGGGGATGGTCTTTCATCATGACTGGAACCGCATGGGCCAGCGCGCCACCGATTCCGGTACCGTAACACTGGAGCAGGTGTGTGTGCACGATAGCTGGAACGCACTGGCATCCGATGCGGACCTGCCGCAGCACGTCGCCCTGCGCTTCCAGGCCGGTTTCAGCGCGATTCTGGCGGGTATCGGCATTGGCGCGTTGCGGACTGTCTGTGCGTTCGTGCCCCGGAATGCCCGGCCATGGGGTGCCGCAGGGGTGGAAAATGCCGAGCAGGACCCCTATGTGCGCCGCCTGCTGGGTGAGATCGGGGCCGACCTGTTTGGCGCCTATTGCGCTGTGATGGAGGCAGGCCGGATGCTGGAACGCTATGAAGGCGGCCAGGTATCGCGTGGTGCCGTGGCCATGGCGGCCAGTGCCGCGCGTTCTCTGGCCACGCGCGCTGGACTGCGGGCGGCCAGTGATGCACCGTCTGCCGCCGGCGCGCGGGGGACCGATGCCGCCTATGCGCTGGACCGTTACTGGCGCGATGCCCGTACCGTTTCGCTGCATGACCCCGTTGAGTGGAAGAATGCCGAAATAGGCCGCCACCTGCTGACCGGCTGGCTGCCCAAGCCCGGGCTTTACCAGTAGCGTTGTTTGACACGATCAGTCTGCGCGTGATTGATCGCACGTCCTGATCCGACCAGTGGGAACCCGACCATGCCGCGACCTGTCATAGCCATTATCTCCACCGGCGGTACCATTGCCCGGCAGGCTGCCGACCCGCGTGATACGGTCGACTATGCGGAAATCGGCACAAATATTGACGGCGATGACCTGCTGGAGGCGCTGCCCGAGGGTGTGCGTGCCCGCTTTGCCGTGCGCGGGATTGCGTTTTCAAGCTGTGATAGCGTGGAGATGACCCTGCCGCGCTGGTTTGAACTGGCCGGTGTCATCAACCGCACCCTTCTTGAGCAGCCCAATGTGGACGGGGTTGTGGTGACGCACGGCACGTCCTCGCTGGAGGAGGCGGCCTGTTTTCTTGATCTGGTGCTGGATGTGTCCTGCCCCGTGGTGGTGGTGGGCGCCCAGCGCCCGGCCAGCGCCATCAGTGCCGATGGCCCGGCCAATCTGTTCGCGGCCCTGCTGGTGGCGTCCGCCCCGCAGGCCGCAGGCCGTGGCGTTCTGGTTGTGGCCAATAATGAGATCCATGCGGCACAGGAAGTCACCAAGGCGTCGACCTACCAGTTGGAGACCTTCCGCTCGCCCGATTTCGGGCCAATTGGTATGGTGGAGGCAAACCGTGTCATTTTTGGCCGCATGCCTGCCTATCGTCGGCACATTGGCTGGCCCGAAGCCTACGGTGTGGGGGGCACGGTGCCGCGCGTGGATATCTGCTACAGCCATGCAGGGGCTGATGGTGTGGGCATACGTGCCTTTGTGGCGGCAGGGGCGCGGGGCCTGATCTCGGCGGGGATGCTGCCGGGCATGTGCACGCCTGCGGAAAACGTGGCGCTGGATGAAGCCGTGACCCGTGGCGTGGTGGTCGTGCAGGCCACCAGCGGCTATTGCGGTGGTGTGGTGCAGCGGCAGGAATTGTGCCAGCGCGGCATTCTTGCGGCTGGGCACATGCGGCCACGGCAGGCGCGCATCCTGCTGGCGCTGGCGCTCATGACCGGGATGGACCGGGACGGCATGCAGGCGCTGTTTGACATGCCCTGACCTGCCCCCGCAGGGATATGCCGTAAGGCATGAAGGCGTTTCTGGTGACGCTTTTTTTCAAAAAGCTTTAAAGAGCGTCACCTTTATTGAAACAAGACGGCACCCAGAAACTTTTGTTCTTAAATAGTCTTGCAGTGTGTGCGATTTTTAGAAAATACTGTTGAACGCCACCTGTGGTGAGATGACCTGCCCGGTATTATGCCCGGCAAAGATGGCCGTCACCCCGGCAATCACGCCAAAGCGGGGCGACCAGTTATATTCAATGGCCGGGGCTATCAGCCAGTCACCCGAAGCCTGCCCCAGCAGGTTCTGGTAACGCCCCTGCGCGTCATGCCCGCGCACGACCGCGCCATTGGCCCAGTCGCGTGCCAGGTCCATTGCGATGACCCATTTCTGGTTCACACCATATTCCAGCGAAAAGCCGCTCTCCCCATACATGCCCGGATGCGCCAGCCCACGGAAGCCAGCGGTGGTGCCATAGCTGGAGGTATCGGCAATGTGCGCCTGTGTCAGCGCACGGCGGAACGTACCCCACATGCGCAGTCGCAGTTCATGGTGGCCGGGCAGGGTATAGGTGGACTGTTCCGTAAACGCGAGGCGGAAGGTATAGGTGCCCGTACCCACGCCATCTTCATCGCGCCCCAGACGGGTATAGTCGCCTGAGGGAAAGGCCACCCCCACAAATACGCTTAGCGCCGGAATGAACCGCTTCGGGTCCGCATCAAGGTAGCGCCACATGACATCCACTGGCAGGTCACCCATTTTCAGGCCACTGGTCGTACCACCATGGCCCCTGCGCCAGCCGTAACTTATGTCCGGTGTCATCTGCAGGCTGATGGAGTTGGTGATGGAATATTTGTAAAGCGTGAAGTTCGAGACCGCGTGCGCCCGGTCATGGACCGGCATGCCGCCACCTGTACTGTCCAGATAGCCCACTGGCTGGCTGTAGGCGACATACGGTTCCCATGCAAAGACGCCTGCCTTTGTCAGTGCGCCGGAAGGCGAGACGAGCGAACCGGTATACCACTGGGTATAGGCCTCCCGCTGACCCTGGGAACCGGCAGCAACGCCATTGCCCGTGTTTTCCGCCCATGCCGGGCGGGTGGGGCCCAACAGCGTAAAAACCGATAGCGCAACGAATAATATTGATTCCGAAATCGTAATGTATGATGGTGCATGATAGGGGTGATCAGGCCGTGCCTGCAATGTGGTTGCATTGCACAGGCGTCGGCTGCCCGCGCACTGCACTGCGCTGACCGGTATTGTGGGAGACATGGTTACGGCCATTTCCTGCTTTGAACATCCCTTCACGCATGGCAGTGCGTACCGGGTCTTGTTGATGGCGGGGGAACGTAAGGGCGGGGTGTCGTGGGGCCATGCACTGTGGCAGCAGGCACGGTATCAGGACATTTCTTGCAGTACTCCTTGCTTTGACAAAACTGGCTGGACCGGCGGGGGAATGGCAGTTCCTCCGCCGGGTTTCATGCCGTGGGTGGAGATGTGTCGTCCGTCCGGGCGGCGTGCGCGTTATGGGTGGGGGCAAGGTATTTCCAGCCCGCCACCAGCAGCAGCCCCACCACCGGAATGCTGGCCAGCGTGCAGGTGCCGTTGGGGTAATCGCATGCCATCAGCACCAACACGCCGCCCAGGAAGGCCAGTGTCAACCATGAGGTGAAGGGGGCGCCCGGCATTTCAAAACCGGTCGGTGCGATCCGCCCGCTGCGGACCGCCTGGCGCAGCCGGATCTGGCTGAGCAGGATGAAGGCCCATGTGCTGATGATGCCAAGGGCGGCCATGTTCAGCATGATCTCGAACACCTGCGATGGCACGATATAGTTCAGCACCACCCCCACCAGATAGACCGCAACCGTAAGCAGGATGCCGTTGGCGGGTACGGAATGCGTGTTCATGCGCGCGAGCATGCCGGGTGCCGCCCCTCCCAGTGCCATGGCGCGCAGCACGCGCCCGGTGGAATACAGCCCGGAATTGAGGCTGGACAGCGCGGCGGTCAGCACCACGATGTTCATGATCGTATCGACACCGGGTATGCCCAGCGCCTCGAAAAAGGTTACGAACGGACTGGTGCCCGCGTGGTAGGCCGTCCAGGGCAGCAGGTTGACCAGCAGCACGACCGAGAACACATAGAACAGCCCGATGCGCCAGATGACACTGTTGATGCTGCGCGGCAGGACCGTGCGCACATCAGCGCATTCCCCCGCCGCCGTGCCGATCAGTTCAATGCCGGAATAGGCGAATACCACGCCCTGCACCAGCAGCAGGCTGGCCACCAGCCCGTGCGGGAACAGGCCACCATTGTCGGCAATCAGGTGCAGACCTGTCTGGTGGCCGCCCACCGGCATCCGCACACCCAGAATGACGCTTCCAATGACCAGGAACAGGCACAGCGCCACGATCTTGATTAGAGAGAACCAGAACTCGATCTCCCCGAACCACTTCACGCCCACCATGTTCAGAGTTGCAACAATGCCCAGCGCCATCAGGGCAAAGACCCATTGTGGCACGGCGGCGAATGTACCCCAGAAATGCATGTAGAGCGCAACCGCCGTAATATCGACAATGCCGGTCATGGCCCAGTTCAGGAACGACAGCCAGCCTGCGACAAAGGCCGCCTTTTCCCCCAAAAACTCGCGTGTGTAGGAGACAAAGCTGCCGCAGGTCGGACGGTACATCACCAGTTCGCCCAGCGCACGCATGATCAGGAACGAGAACAGACCGCAGACCAGATAGACCAGCGCCAGCGAAGGGCCTGCCGCCTGCAGCCGCGACCCGGCACCCAGGAATAGCCCGGTCCCGATCGCGCCGCCTACGGCGATCATCTGGATCTGGCGCGCGCCAAGGCCCTTCTGATAGCCGTCATCTTCCTCCGGCACGATGGGCGTGCTGTCTTCCTGCGCGGGGTCTGGTCTGCTCATGCTGTGATCTCCGCCATGATCGGCACGGGAGGAAAGGCAAAACTGTGTCGGGCAACGGGTGGCGGGTCCGGTCTGTCTGTCATGATGAGGCTGATGACGCTCGCGTGCTGTCGTAATATGGATATACCCCGTGTTTCAGACGACGGTCCGGTTCGGGGCGGCAGGCTTGTGCAAAAAATATGCAGTTTCCGTCTGTGTATCTGCAAGGGTGGCTGTGCCGTCTGGCTGCCAGCCGGTGGTATGGGATGTTATGGAAAGAAATATCATGTGGCATCAAATGGTTGTTCTACAGCGAACATTGTCAGACGCGCTAATGACTGACAAGTATGGATGCCTTAATAAATACGTTATGACTAATAAACAGTCATTATTTTCAAAACATCAGCAATTTATGCCTAATTATTGGTCTATTGAGGAGCCCCCAGGACATGCCTGAAATGGAATCTGCACAACGGGGATGGTGGCCTGCATGTCGGGGGGGCATGGGTGTACTCGGGGCCGTGCTGGCATGCCTGCTCTCCACTGCTCTCGCCCATGCCGATAATGAACATTTTGAAGGCAGCGAACTGGCGCATGATGCCCCGCAGTATTTCGTGCTGCGCCCCGAAGGCCGTGCCGTGCCGGGTGAGACGGGAGAACTGCGCCTGTCGGAAAGCGGGATCGAGTTGACCAATGGCGAACAGTTGGAAGTGACGCTGGTGCCGGCACGTGGCAGCCATCTGGTCTATCAGGTGGAGTATGGCCAGAACCCGCGCCTGCCATCGGGGGCAACCCTGTGCCCCCTGCCGCTCAACCCGCTTTACCTGGATTTTGAAAGCCTGCCTGAAAGCCCAGACATTTATGACATGAGCCTGTATTGCGGCTCACGTCCGGTGTCCTTCAGCGCGATTGCCCCCAACCGGCGTGCGGGTGTGTATCACTATCGCCGCATGGCGGATGCGGTGTGGGCCCACAGCACGACCGAGGGCGGCTACCTGCACGGTGCCGTCGTGCAGTATTGCGCCACCCGTCATGAAGCCGCAGGCAGCAATGCCTGCACCAGTCGGGAGGAAGCCGCCTATGCCGCCATCATGGCGCGCAAGGTGCCCGCCCCTGTGCTCAGGCGGTGCGCGGCTTATGTGACGGGACTGGCCGGGCATGTGGGGTATGTCAGCTTTGCCGGTCTGCTCAATTGCGCGCGTGTGCGCGACAGCCGCGCCCTGTTCGATTACTGCACAACGCGCATAACCGGACAGAAGCGGGAGGATGATACCCGTTTCCTTGATGGCAACCCCACGCAGGCCCAGGGGGTTGCGGTATGCTTCAACGCGCTGGCGGCACGGCAGGCGCGTGAATAGGCCCCGGCGGGCGCGCCTGTCCTGTCAGGCTACATCGGGCACTTCTATGCCCGATACGAACTTGAATATGTCTTCATGGTGCAGCAGGAACACGCGGTGCTTCTTGCCCAGCAGCAGGGCCTCCTGCGTGTAGGGCGCGTTGGACACGATGGCACCGATATCGGCCTTGCTGTCCGTCTTTTCCTTTATGCCCTGCAAGATCACGTCCTCATGCACCGGTTTGCGGTCCATCCAGCAATGGACCAGCATCTTCAGGTCGTTCCTGTGCCCCTGTATGACCGAACCGAGACCAGTGGCCACGGGGGGGTGGGTTTCCCACCCGGCCTTGCCGATCCACTGGGAGCAGAAGGCAGCATACTCCTCCTGGTTCATGTCCTGATGATAGAATCCGGGCGCGGTGGTATTCGCCTGGGCGCCGGGCTGGGGACTGGCCGCGACGGTAGTGACGTGCGCCTGCACCGTCCTGCGTATGTCGGGCCATGACGCGTTGCGGCCCGAACGGGTCAGGGCAGGGATGAGGGTGGCATGCGAAAAGCGTTCGACATGCGTCTCCCATGCGGTCTGCGCCTGGCTGCCATCGGCTTGGGCCTGCTGGTACCACCGTGCCAGCATGGGGCGGTGGCGCTTGGTCAGTTCCATGCACTGGTGTATGGCGCGGCGGCGGTGTGTCATGCGCCAGATCGTGCGCAGTACCAAGATTGCAATCCACCCTGCACCGCCAGCGAGCATCAGCGTCAGGATCAGTGATCCCAGCTTCTGGAAGCCACGGGTCATGAAGAACAGGTCTGTGGGCAGCGGTGTGTCCGCATGCTGTACGATGACCGGGGGAACGACGTGCGTTTTCGGGGTTTCGTCCGGTAGGGTGGATTCGGGTAGGGCTGCCTGCGGGGCTGCGACGGGCAGGGTCGGTAGTGCATGCCGCTCGGCCATCATGGAGGAGGGGCCGGCCAGTGTGGGAGCAAGGGGGGCGATGTCCCCTGTCATGAAATATAGCGGTGGCAGTCCCGGCACGGGCGGTACCCGGCGCATGAGCGGCAGCCCGTTGCGGTTGGCGATCTTCTCCCAGCGGAGATCGGGTGTGACCAGATGGCAGTCCCCCTGCCGGAACAGGGTCTTGCGCCATGCGGGTGACTGCTGGGCGGTAATGGCGCGGTCGGACAGGCTGCGCAGGATCGCGTCATCCCCGCAGGCCAGCGTGGGATGGGTCACGCCAAAAAGGCCTGTGGCACTGGCGCTTGCAGGCAGGCACAGAAGCAGGCAGGCGCTGGCCCATATCCGCATGATGCTGGTCATCCTTCCGGTCTGGAGCACAGGCTGGTGCAGATCCAGGGTCTCGGCAAGTCACGATGTACAGAAATACTGATGTTGATATGCAGAATAAGGGACTTTTTGTAAACAGGCTTTATTTGGTCCGGTACGTTCAGGTTTTGTCCTGTGGTGTTCACAAGGTCGAAAAGTGGCATGTTTTTATCGGGTAGCTGCCCCCTTGTCCGTCTTATGGCGATGTGTGTGAACATCGCGGATGCTGGGTACAACATGTTGGAGAGCAGGGGCGCATGACTGACCGTTTTGCAATTGTGCTGGCGCGCCACCCCGCGGTTACCGGGGTGGAAGGCCTGTGTTACGGCCAGCAGGACGTTGCTCTGGCTGAAGGGTGGGAGCGTATGGCTGATGGCCTGCGCACGGTCATGCAGGGGGTAGGATGCCGGATTCTGTTTTCATCCCCTGCCCGCCGGTGCCGGATGGTGGCCGAACGGGTGGCGGAGTTCATGAATGTGGACCTGCGGATTGATTCACGTCTGCGTGAAATCAGTTTCGGGGAATGGGAAGGCCGCCCCTGGCACTACATTTCCCGCGCGGCTCTTGATGAATGGGCGGCTGATGTGAGCGGATTTACCCCCCCCGGCGGGGAAAGCGGGAGCGCCCTGCGCACCCGCGTCCGCCAGTTCTGGGCGGATATGCAGCGCACGGGCCAGTCTTGCGGCGTGATAACCCACGGGGGGCCGCTGCGCCTGATGCAGGGTATGGTTCAGGGGGCGCCGGGCAGCCTGCTGGCCCCATCCCCCCCATTGGGGTCAGTGCGGGTGGTGGAGCAGGGGAATCCCCTGTTCACGACAGGGCTGTCAGAATCGCACATTCCGTCACGGCTGCCGTTGCACCAAGAACGTCACCCGTCTGGCCGCCAAGCTGCCATCGTGCAAGGCGGCACATGATCCCGGTGGCGGCTACCGCCACCGCCACGGCTGTCACCGCCCGCGTGCCGGGTAGCAGCACGGCAGCAAGGCCACCGGCCATGCACAGACACGCCACCAGTGCCGTGGCGGGCAGGTGGTGCAGCGTGCTGGCCAGCCCGTCGCTGCGTGCGGGGGGCAGCCGCCACAACACGCCCACCATGGCCGCTCGCGCCAGTGCACCCGCTGCGGGCAGCGCCACGAGTGCCGTAGCCCCCGGCATGGCGGCCAGTGCCCCCACGCGCACCAGTATGGCCACCACCAGCGCCATCACCCCGTAACTGCCCACCCGGCTGTCGCGCATGATCTTGAGCTTGTGCGCCCGCCCATGGCCGCCGCCACAGCCATCGGCCATATCTGCCAGCCCATCCTCATGCAACCCGCCGCATAGCAGGAGTTGCAGGCTGATGGCCCACCCCGCACCGGGCAATGCCGCAATGCCGCAATGCCGTAGGCTGGCATAGGTCAGCGCGCCTGCCGCCCCCAGCACGGCCCCTACCAGCGGCCAGCACCATATACTGCGCGGCATGGACCAGGGTAGGTCGGTTCCACCCAGCCAGCCCGTGGGTAGGCGGCTAAGCAGGCCGATGCCGCAGGCCAGGTCGGCACGTAGGCGGGCCAGCGTGCTCATTTCCGTCCACTGACCTCGGCTTGCGCGAAAGTGGCCATGCCGCACAGGCAGGCGGTGGCCGCGCGTACCAGCGGTATGGCAAGCCCCGCGCCCGAGCCTTCACCCAGCCGCAGCCCCAGCTCCAGCAGCGGTGACAGGCCAAGGGCCGTAGCAAGGCGGCCATGCCCGCTTTCGGCCGAACAGTGGGCCAGCCGGGTATGGTCAAGCCCGCCAGCGTGCAGCACCTCCAGCGCAGCCACGGCGGCGGTGCAGATGAAACCGTCCAGCAGTACGGGAATATTGTAATGACGCGCGGCAATGGCCGCCCCCAGCATGGCGGCGAGTTCATGCCCGCCAAGATGGCGCATCACCGCCAGCGGGTCATGCAGGTGGGCCGCATGGTGGGCCAGTGCGCGATCAATCACCTGTGCCTTGTGGCGCACGCCCGCATCATCCAGCCCGGTGCCGCGACCGGCCCATGCGCCGCCGCCCCCGCCAAACAGCCCTGCGCATACGGCAGCGGCCGTGGTGGTGTTGCCAATGCCCATTTCCCCCAGGCATAGCAGGTCCGTGCCGGGGCGGACCGCCGCCATGCCGCAGGCTACGGCGCGCAGGAAGGCAGGCTCATCCATGGCGGGGGCGTGTGTAAAATCTGCTGTCGGACGCAGTTCCTCAACCGCAACCACTCGCAACTGCGCCCCCGATACGCGTGCGATCTGGTTGATGGCCGCTCCCCCATTGCGGAAGTTTTCGACCATCTGGCGCGTGACATCGGTGGGCCACGGTGTAACACCCTGTGCAGTCACGCCATGGTTGCCAGCAAAGACGATGATCTCTACCCGTTCGGCTCGTGGCCACGCGGTGCGTTGCCACTGCCCCGCCCAGCGGGCCAGTTCTTCCAGCCGCCCAAGGCTGCCCGGTGGCTTGGTCAGGCTGGCATCATGGTGGGCAATGGCGTGGCCTGCCGCCATATCGGCAGGGGGAGGGGTGATGCACAGCGCGCGGAGCGCAGCCATGTTCTGCGGGGAGGAAAGACGGGGTGGCATGCACAGCGTTGTGTGGTCTTATGGGCCATGATGCAAGATGGTGGAGAAGAAAATGAAGGCGCACCCCCCACAGGCCAGCCATGGCGGCATGCAGGGCTGCATTCTTGTGCTGGGTGGCGCCCGCTCAGGTAAAAGCCGTTTTGCGGAAGGACTGTTTCCTGCCTGGCCTGCGCCATGGACCTATCTGGCCACCTGTCAGCCCCATGATGGGGAAATGACAGCCCGCATCGCCACCCACCGCGCACGGCGGGGGCAGGGTTGGCACACGGTGGAGGAACCGCTTGACCTGCCGCGCGCGCTGGATGCAGCCGCCACCAGCCCCGTGCTGGTGGACTGCCTGACCCTGTGGCTGACTAACCTCATGCTGGCGGAACGTGATATTGGGCAGGTAACGCGGAACCTGCTGAGCGCCCTTGGCCGCCGGGCGGGGCCGACGGTACTGGTCTCGAACGAGGTGGGGCAGGGGATCGTGCCCGACAATGCGCTGGCCCGGCGCTTTCGTGATGAGGCTGGAGTGCTGCATCAGGCTATTGCGCGTGAGGCTGCGCGTGTTGTTTTTGTGGTGGCAGGTCTGCCAATGGAGATGAAATGACCCTTACCCCCGAAGAAATCCGCCACCGTGAAAAGATGGCCAAGCGCAAGCAGGTCCAGGACAGGGAAGTCAGCAGCAAATCCATGGAGAAGGGACTGCTGGCGGTGCATACGGGGGCAGGCAAGGGCAAATCCACCGCCGCCTTCGGCATGGCGCTGCGCACGCTGGCGCATGGTGGGCGCATCGTGGTGATCCAGTTCATCAAGGGCGCGTGGAACACGGGGGAGCGCAAGGCGCTCGAACGCTTTGGCGACCAGGTGGAATGGCATGCGCTGGGCGAGGGTTTTACCTGGAACACGCAGGACCGCGCGCGTGACATTGCCAACTGTCGCGCTGCATGGGATCAGGCGCGCGCGGCGCTGAAACGTGCTGATGTGAGCATGGTGATCCTTGATGAACTCAACATCGCGCTGCGTTACGACTACCTGCCCATAGATGAAGTGCTGGCCGATATCGCCGCCCGTCCCTTCATGCAGCATGTAGTAGTGACCGGCCGCAACGCCCGGCCCGCCATGATCGAGGCCGCTGACCTGGTCACTGAAATGACGCAGGTGGCCCACCACTTCAAGAAAGGCGTCAAGGCGCAGGCCGGGATCGAGTTCTGATGCCCGCGCGCGCGCTCATGATTCAGGGCACCGGCTCGTCCGTGGGCAAGTCGGTGCTGGTGGCGGGTCTGGCACGCGCGTTGGTCCGGCGCGGGCTGCAGGTGCGCCCCTTCAAGCCACAGAACATGTCCAACAATGCAGCCGTTACGGCAGATGGTGGTGAGATCGGGCGCGCGCAGGCGCTGCAGGCGCGTGCCTGCGGGGTATTGCCCTGCGTGGATATGAACCCCGTACTGCTCAAGCCGCAGGGCATGACCGGCTCGCAGCTTGTGGTGCGTGGCAAGGTGCGTGGGCAGGTGCGCGCGCGTGATTTCCAGTCCTTCAAGCGCGGGCTGATGCCCGAGGTTCTGGAGAGTTTCCACACACTTGCAGCACAGGCGGACATCGTGCTGGTGGAGGGGGCGGGTTCCGCGTCCGAGATCAACCTGCGCGCCGATGACATCGCCAATATGGGCTTCGCGCAGGCGGCGGGCATCAATGTGGTGCTGGTGGGCGATATTGATCGCGGTGGGGTCATTGCCAGCCTTGTGGGCACACAGGCCGTGGTGGCGGCGGAAGATGCACGGCGTATAAAGGGTTTTGTCGTCAACCGTATGCGGGGCGACCCGTCGCTGTTTGCAGCGGGGATGGAGGCGATTGCGGCCCGCACGGGCTGGCAGCCCATCGGGCTTGTGCCGTTTCTTGATCGCGTGCGCGACCTGCCTGCGGAAGATGCCGCCGACCTTGCGCCTGGAGGCGCGGTGGCAGGCGGCGACCTGCGCATTGCTGTGCCCTGCCTGCCCATGATCGCCAATTTCGATGACCTTGACCCCCTTGCGGCGGAGAATGGCGTCTCGCTGCACATGGTGCCACGCGGGCAGGTGCTGCCGCCGTGTGATCTGGTCATCCTGCCCGGCGCCAAGGCCACGATTGCCGATCTGTCGGTACTACGGGCGGAAGGGTGGGATATCGATATCCATGCCCATGTGCGCCGGGGCGGCCATGTACTGGGCATATGCGGCGGCTACCAGATGCTGGGGCGTAGCATTGCCGACCCCGGCGGAATAGAGGGGCCGCCCGCCACCGTGGCCGGACTGGGCCTGCTGGATGTGGCCACCGTGCTGGAAGGCGGCAAGCGGCTGGAGGCGGTAAAGGGCCACCTGCTTCCTGAACAGGCCCGCGTGCGGGGGTATGAAATGCATATGGGCCGCACAACAGGCCCCGACCATGCCAGCCGTCCCCTGCTTGACCTGTGTGGGCGGCCTGATGGCGCGGTTAGCCCGTCGGGGCGGATATGGGGCACTTATGTGCATGGCCTGCTGGCCGATGGTGCGGCACGCGCGGCGCTGCTGGCACGGCTGGGTGGTATCTCGCACGGGTATGACCATGACATGCGGATTGACGCAGCACTTGATGCGTTGGCCGATCATCTGGAAGCGCATCTTGACCTTGATGCCCTGCTGGCTCTGGCCCGGCCTGTAGACTGTGCAAGCATAGTGTATTGATCAAAACGGAATAGAAGTTTTTTGGGTGTCGCCTTTTTGTAAAAAGCTTTACCAAAAACTTTTGTATGATTACCTGCTTTTTGCCGGGCTGTCCTGTCAGGCAGTTCTCTGGCGCCTGCGCCATGCCAGCAGGCCAAGGGCTGACAGCCCGGCCAGTGTCTGGATCAGGCAGGCCCGGCGGTAGAGTTTCAGGGCACGGTACAGGTCATCGGGACGCAGCGCGGGCGTGCCGTCGCCCACCCATGGCTCGGCAACAGGCACGCCGTCATAGGTGCGTGGGCCAGATAGGCGGATGCCCAACGCGCCGGCCATCGCGGCCTCTGGCCAGCCCGCATTGGGGGAACGGTGGGCGCGGGCGTCGCGCCATACGGTGTGCAGTGCGGCCCCCGCGCGCATGCCCGGCAGTGTCAGCGCCGCAAGGATGATCCACAGGGCCGACACGCGCGAAGCTGGCAGGTTGACCAGGTCGTCCAGCCTGGCGGCAGCATAGCCAAAGGCTTCATGCCGGGGCGTGCGGTGGCCGATCATGCTGTCTGCCGTGTTGACGGATTTATAGAACACCGCGCCCGGCAGGCCGCCCACTGCCATCCACAGCAGGGGGGCTACGATCCCGTCGGAAAAATTTTCGGCCAGTGTTTCGGTTGCGGCTCGCAGCACACCGGCTTCATCCAGTTGTTCAGGGTCACGTCCTACAATGTGGGAGACCGCAATGCGGGCGGCAGACAGACTTTCATCCGCTGCCTGTGCCACGGCCAGCACATGGTCATGCAGCGAGCGCTGCGCCACGAGCGAACTGGCCAGCACGGCGGTAACCGGCAGCGCCATCCAGCGTGGCAGGAGGTGCCGGATCAGCCGGGCGATGATCATGGCGCTGGCCGTAGGCAGGGCCGCGATCACGCCTGCCGCCACGAAGCCTGCCAGTCTGCGCTGGCATGGTGTGCGGCGTGGCGTATTGAGCCACCGGTCCAGCGTGCCGATCAGTCCTCCGATCCATATGACCGGATGGCCGATCCGGCGCACGAGTGCCTGCGGATAGCCCATGGCCGCATCGGTCATGGAGGCCAGGCAGGTAGTGCCGAGGTTTTGCAGCAGGAAAAGGGACGCACGCATGGGGTGTGGATATGGCCCCCTCTGCCTTCCGGTCAAGGCGACTGATGGTGGGCGCGGCCATTCTGCCGGGCTGGAACTGCATGGAAATGGCTCGTGAAGTCATTGCACATGACATCGCACCTAAAGGGCGTGTCGGTGGGGCGACACGCCGGTTTCTGTGCGTCCTGGCCTTGACAGGCAACGGAGGGCCTGCCCGAATGGAGCCCGGTGACAGCCTTTTTGCCATCTGTCGGGCCTGTGGGTATTGATGGCCGGGATATACCCGACGGTGCAGTCCGGGCAGACCGCATTATTTCATTTCATATTGTTATTTGAGGTCACATGGCTATGGATGAAAGCGTAAGACCTGCATCCCGCAAGGTCCGTCCCACCAGGACCGCAA
Source organism: Komagataeibacter medellinensis NBRC 3288 (assembly GCF_000182745.2). Classification (NCBI taxonomy): domain Bacteria; kingdom Pseudomonadati; phylum Pseudomonadota; class Alphaproteobacteria; order Acetobacterales; family Acetobacteraceae; genus Komagataeibacter; species Komagataeibacter medellinensis. Next base: position 1,296,841 of record NC_016027.1, on the reverse strand, counting down.
CTCCTGCGGCCGGGCAGGGGCGCAAGACCAGCCATGGCAAGGCCCAGTCGTCCGCTACGGATGCAAGGGCCGCTCAGCGCGGGTCGGCGCCCCGGCGCTCGGCGGTGGAGGCATGGCGGGCGACGCGCGCTGCGCGCAAGCAGGCGCGCGTGGAGCGTCTGGCAGCCCAGAAGGCGGAACAGGAAAGAGATGGCAAGGGCAATGCGCCATAGCCCTGAAGGGCTGTTGCGACGGATAGTGTCCCGCCATTTTTTGCCGATCATATTTTCTTGCATTAAGAAAAATGACGAGAAAATGGTCTAGGCATCCCTGTGTGCCTCACGAATGGCGTGAGGGACGGGTCATCGTGTAGCGGGAAGGCATACTTTTTGGGTATTGGCGGTTTACGGTTCACGTCGTCGCGGCGGCAATTCATACTCGGGCTGGCCGGGGCTGTGGCCTGTGGCACGGCCCTGACCCCTGCGGGCCGGGCAGCAGCAGCACCCTACAGGCCACAGTTCTTCAATGCCGCCGAATGGGCGTTTCTTGTCGCTGCCTGTGACCGGTTGATCCCTGCCGATGCCAGTGGCCCCGGTGCCGTGGCGCTGGATGTGCCGCGTTTCATCGACCGCCAGATGGATACGCCTTATGCCAGAGGTGAACAGTGGTACATGAGCGGCCCCTTTGTGCAGGGAGCCGCCAATCTGGGCTACCAGTTACCTTATGCCCCGCGTGACCTGTACCGCCACGGCATTGCGGGCATGAATGCGCATGCCGCCACCCGGCACGGCCAGCCCTTTGCAAGCCTTGCCCCTACCGTGCAGGACGGCCTGCTGCAGGCGGCTGAAAAGGGCAGTCTGGTGTTTGGTGATATTCCATCAGTCGTGTTTTTTGAGCAGTTGCTGGCCAATGTCATGGAAGGGGCGTTCAGTGACCCCATTCACGGCGGCAATACCGGGATGGGTGGCTGGGCCATGCTGGGCTTCCCCGGCGCACGGGCCGATTTCATGGACTGGGTGGACCAGTACGGTGCGCATTACCCGCTGGGCAGTGTCTCCATATCGGGAGAGAGAGCATGAGCGCGGACGCACGCAGGTTGGACCCGGTTGATGTGGTGATTGTGGGGGGCGGCTGGGCCGGCAGTATCATGGCCAAGGAAATGACCGAGGCCGGGCGCTCGGTCGTGGTGCTGGAACGCGGACCGGATCGCGGTACGGCGTCCGATGGCGCCTATCCTGCCTCGATTGACGAGCTTGAGGGTAATTTCCGCTACAGGTTGTTTCAGGACCTGTCCAAACACACCGTCACCATCCGCAACAACAGCCAGCAGGTCGCGCTGCCCTATCGCCGCATGGCCGCCTTCCTGCCCGGTGAGGGGGTAGGCGGTGCGGGGCTGCACTGGTCGGGCGTGCATTTCCGCATACCGCCCGATGATCTGCGCCTGCGCACGCGTGTGATCGAGAAATATGGTGCGAAGTTCATACCCGAGGGGATGAACCTGCAGGACTACGGCGTGACGTATGAGGAACTGGAACCCTTCTTCGACAAGGCGGAAAAGGTGTTCGGTACCGCAGGTGAGCCTTATAAGGTCAATGGACAGGTGGTGGGGAAGGGGAATGTGTTCTCTCCCTCGCGCTCGGACCATTTTCCGCTGCCGGCGCTGAAGGATGTCTATACCGCCCATCTGTTCCGCAAGGCGGCGGAGGAAGCGGGCTTCCACCCCTATTCCCTGCCTGCGGCCAACGCATCGCGCCAGTATGTCAATCCGTATGGCGCACAGATGGGGCCGTGCAATTTCTGCGGGTACTGCAGCGGGTATGCCTGCTACATGTATTCCAAGGCCTCGCCCAATGTGAACATCCTGCCCGTGCTGCGCCGCCACCCGCTGTTTGAACTGCGTGCCAGTTGCAATGTGCTGAAGGTGGAACTGGATTCCGATGGCAGGCGCGCCACAGGCGTCACCTATGTCGATGCCGAAGGCAATACTGTTACCCAGCCGGCCGAACTGGTCATTCTCAGTGCCTTCCAGTTCCATAACGTGCGGCTCATGCTGCTCTCGGGCATTGGCAAGCCTTATGACCCGGCCAGGAACGAAGGCGTGGTGGGGCGTAATTTCGTCTATCAGAACGTAACCACCAGCACCGTCTGGCTCGACCCCAAGACCGAGACCAACCAGTATATTGGTGCAGGTGGCGGCGGTGTGGCGTTTGATGACTTCAACAGCGAGAACTTCGACCACGGGCCGCTGGGTTTCGTGGGGGGATCGCCCGTCTGGGTCAACCAGGCGGGTGTGAAGGCGATTGCGGCCGCCCATTCCGGCGGCCCGCCTGGCACGCCGCGTTGGGGCAGTGCGTGGAAGGCGGGCATGATTGATACCTACCGCCATTCCCTGCGCATCGATGCGCACGGCACCAACATGGCCTATCGTGACGTGTACCTGGATCTTGACCCGACATGGAAGGACGCCCACGGCCAGCCGCTTTTGCGTATGACGTTTGACTGGAAAGACAACGACATCCGCATGAACCGCTACGTGGTCGATAAAATCGGTGATGTAGCGAAGGCCATGGGGGCGCGTCAGGTGCACCTGACCAGACGGGAGTTCGGCAAACCGTTCGATACACGCCAGTACCAGACCACCCATCTGGGCGGTGGTGCCGTGATGGGAACGGACCCCGGCACCAGCGCGCTCAACCGCTACCTGCAGTCATGGGATGTGCATAATGTGTTTGTAATCGGGGCCAATGCCTTCCCGCAGGGCACGGGCTACAACCCGACGGGCATGGTCGCGGCCCTTGCTTACTGGGCGGCGCACCATATCCGCACCACCTATCTTGCCCATCCCGGGCCGCTGGCGGGGTAAGGGGGATGAAACGCAGCATTGCGCGCTGCCTGTTGGCGGCGGCGGGACTTGTGGCCTCTCTCATGCCCGGCGGGCGTGCATGCGCGCAGGATGACGTGGTGGCGCGGGGCGAATACGTGGCCATCACATCCGATTGCGCGGCCTGCCACACCGTGCCCGGTGGCGCGCCCTTTGCGGGCGGTCTTGCATTCCACCTGCCCACGGGCACGCTGTATGCCCCCAACATTACGCCTGATCCCAAGGTGGGCATCGGGCAGTATTCCGAAGCTGAGTTCGCGCGCGCCCTGCAAAAGGGCATCCGCCGCGACGGGGCCAGCCTGTATCCGGCCATGCCCTATCCATCCTATGCGCGCATGACGGATGAGGACATGCATGCGCTGTATGCCTACTTCATGCATGGCGTAAAACCCGTGGCCACCCCGGTGGTGCAGAATGGCATGACGTGGCCGCTATCCATGCGCTGGCCACTGACCGTGTGGCGCTGGCTGTTCGCGCCTGACCCGCAGCACATTCGCCGTGCCATGGCCGTACGCCAGTTCTCCGATCCGCTGGTGGCCCGTGGCAGCTACCTGGTGGAGGGGCCGGGCCATTGCGGTGCCTGCCATACGCCGCGTGCCATCACCATGCAGGAAAAGGCTCTGACGGCGCAGGATGGCTCATTGTATCTTTCTGGTGGCGATGCGGTGGATGGCTGGCGGCCCGTCAGCCTGCGTGGCGAGGACCGCACGGGGCTGGGCCGGTGGAACGAGCAGGACATCACGCGCTTCCTTGCCACGGGCCGCATGCCACTGGGGGCGGCGTTTGGCGGCATGACTGATGCCATTGGCCATGGCACCCAGCATATGAGCGATGAGGACAGGCTGGCCATCGCCCGCTACCTCAAGACCCTGTCGCCCGCCGCGCATACCGTGGCGGGGGGCTGGACCTATGACCCGGCAGCGGGCCAGGCGCTGCATGCGGGTGATGTATCGGCCCGTGGCGCGCGGCTGTATGTGGATAGTTGTGCCGCCTGCCACCGCACCGACGGGCACGGCTATCCCACCACCTTCCCACCGCTGGCGGGCAACCCGGTGGTGATGGACCCCGCCCCTGACTCCCTCATCCACATCGTGCTGGAGGGCAATACGCTACGCGCCACCCGGCAGGCGCCATCCGCCTTTGTCATGCCCGGCTTTGCCGCGCGCATGGATGATGCGGCTGTAGCCGATACGGTTACCTTCATCCGGGCGGCATGGGGCAACAGTGCGCCCGCCGTAACGGCTGGCGATGTGGCAAAAGTCCGCCGTACCCTCTCGTCCGCGCATCCGTCCGCTTCCCTGCCCCTGAACTGATTGTGAAGGACCGCGTGCGGCGCCTTGGTTACCCTGTGCGCATAGGCTTGCATGAATGGGCCGCAGGCAGCGCGCATAGGGGGAATGATGATAATGTCCATACATAGACGGGGCCGACTGGCTGTCATCGTGTCACTGCTGGTGGCGCTGGGTGGCGTGGCGCAGGCGGCCCCACCCGCGCTGGCGGTCATCAATCGGGACCATGGCATCGCCTCATCCGGTCCGTTCGAGGTGGTGGCCCGCTTCGAGGGGCCGGGACCGTCGGGCATTGCCGTTACCCATGGGCGGGTCTTCGTGGGCTTTCCCCGCCATGCGGTCAACCACAGGGGGGCGACGCTTGCGGAACTGAAGGATGGCAGGCTTTATCCCTATCCCGATGCGGCGCACAGCATGCCCTCAGACCGCGCGCCAGCAGACAGGCTTATGTCCATCCACGGCATGACCACCGATACGCAAGGTCGCTTGTGGGCCATTGATGACGGCAAACTGGCAGGCCATCCACTGACACCGGGCGCTGCCAAGATCATTGGCATTGATCCGGCCACCAACCGCATCTTCGCCAGTATTGTCCTGCACGCGCCTGCCCTGCTGCCCGACAGCCATATGAATGACCTGCGCGTGGACCTGACTCACGGGGCGCAGGGCACGGTCTATATCACGGATTCCTCGTTTGGCATGTCGCCTGCCCTTGTGGTGGTAGATATCGCGACCGGCCGCCAGCGCCGGGTTCTGGCCGGGCACCCTTCCATACAGGCCGAGCGGGGCTTCATGGCGGTGGTGGAAGGGCGGCCGCTGGTATTCGACCCGCCACGGCACCCGCCCGGCTTTGTATGGGGCGGGGTGGATGGCATCACCCTCTCGCCCGATGGCGGCACGTTGTATTATAGTCAGTTGACCAGCAGGCGGCTGTACAGCATTCCCACCAGCCTGCTGTCCGATTTTTCCAAGGATGACACGCAGCTTGCCGCCGGTATCCGTGACCTGGGGGAAAAGGGGGTTGCCGACGGGCTGGCCAATGATGCGAAGGGGCGTATTTACACCACGAATTTCGAGCATGATGCCATCTTCCGCCGCAATACCGATGGCTCGTTCGATACCATGGTGCATGATCCGCGCATCCTCTCGCCCGATGGCATATTTGTCGATGGCGACATGGTTTACTGCACGCTCGGGCAGTGGAACCGTCTGGGCAGTTTCAATGGCGGACATGACCTACGGGTTCCGCCCTATTATCTGATCCGCTTCCCTACCGATCCGGCCCCTGCTGTGGATGCCGTGAAACCTGCACCGGGCTAGTGGGGGCAGTCCGGTCGGGCGGAATGGTCCATGATGCATTTAACAGTGAAATAAAGATGGATGGAGAATATTATGTTCTGGATAAAGAGGATTCTCCAGATTCAAAATCCGTATTGTTTTCGATCAACAAAAAAACAAACAATATATTGCAAGGGAGTTTCCGGGATGGGGAATATGTCGGCATGTGGAAATTCATATTAGATGTAGACAATACGTAACCATGTGTCCGCTCCCGGTTGGCGGCAAACCGGGCGTTCCGTTCCTGCCGGGTTCTGCCGACAGCACGCTTGCGCCGATGGGCCTTTGCCCGCTGGGGCGGTTGCCTCTTTCCCCCGGCGCGGAATTGCGGCAACACTTTCCCCATGAATATTATGTCGCGCCTGATTCTGCCGCTGATGCGCCGCCTGGACCCCGAGGTCGCCCATCGTATCGCCCTTGATGCCCTGCACCTTGGCCTGGGTGGGGTCGTGCGCCCCGGCAATGATGATCCGGCCCTGTCGGTAAGGGCCATGGGGTTGCGCTTTCCCAACCCCATCGGCATGGCGGCGGGCTTTGACAAGAACGCCCAGGTTGTCCGCCCGCTGGCACGCTCGGGTTTCGGGTTTGTGGAGGCCGGGACCGTTACCCCCCGCCCGCAGCCGGGCAATCCGCAGCCTCGCCTGTTCCGCCTGACCGAAGACCGCGCCATCATCAACCGCATGGGCTTCAACAACCACGGCATCGACCGGTTTGCCGTGCGTATGGCCCGCCTGCATCGTGTGCTGTCACCGCGCCGGGCCGCTATGGGTAGCCGGGTGCCGGTAGGCGCCAACCTTGGCATCAACAAGACCGGTGCCGACCCTGAGCGCGATTACCCGATGCTGGTTGGGCGCGTAAAGCATTATGCCGACTATATTGTCATCAACCTTTCATCGCCTAACACGCCGGGGTTGCGTGACCTGCTGGAGGCTTCGCGCCTGAAGGGCATTCTGGATGCGATCAATGCTGCCCATCCCGAGCGACCGCCGCTTCTGGTCAAGCTCTCGCCCGATATCGCGCATGATGACGTGCCTGCGGTGGTGGAAGCTGCGATTGCAGGCGGCGTACAGGGGCTGATCGTGTCCAATACCACCATATCGCGCCCCGCCGGGCTGCTCAGTCCCGATGCGGGTGAGGCAGGCGGCCTGTCCGGTCGCCCGCTGCGTGCGCTGGCGCAGGACATGCTGGCCCGTGTGGCAAAGGTCGCCAATGGCCGTGTGGCGCTGGTGGCATGTGGTGGGATCGAGACCGGCGCCGATATCGTGGACCGCGTGCGCGCGGGTGCCGATCTGGTGCAGGTCTATACTGCCTATGTGTATGAAGGCCCAGCCATCCTTGCGCGCCTCAAGGCCGAGACCCGCCGCGCCCTGAGCGCCCAGGGTTTCGAGACACTGGCTGATGCCAAAGGCACCGCGCTGTGATGAAATGGCATGACGGCCTGGCCGGGCTGGGCAGCGATTACGACGGCTATATCCTGGACCTGTGGGGGGTCGTGCATAATGGCGTTGCCCCCTATCCGGGCGTGCTGGACTGTCTTGGACACCTGCGCGCGGCGGGCAAGCGGGTCGTGCTGCTATCTAATGCGCCCCGGCGCACCGCAACGGTGGAGACGGGCCTGCGCCGCATGGCTGTCGGTGCTGACCTGTATGATGGCATCATGACCAGTGGCGAGTGCACACACCGCATGCTGGCTGCGCGCACCGACCCGTGGTTTGCAGCCCTTGGCCGCCGCATGGTCCATCTTGGCCCGGACAAGGATGTGGATGTCTATGCCGGGCTGGACCTTGATGTGGTGGAGGATCCGGCACAGGCTGACTTCGTGCTCAATACTGGACCCGATGCCGAACTGGGCGAGAACGAGATCGCCCCCTACCTGCCCATGCTGGAACAGTGTGCGGCACGCCACCTGCCCATGATCTGCGCCAATCCAGACCAGCAGGTCATCCGTGGCACCCAGCGGCTGATCTGTGCCGGGGCCATGGCAAGCTGGTATGAAGCGCACGGGTGCAAGGTGCGCTGGATCGGCAAGCCCTACCCGGAAGTGTACGGACTGGCGCTGTCACTGCTCGATGTGCCGCCCGCGCGGGTCCTGGCGCTGGGTGATGCGCTGGCAACCGACATGCGCGGGGCGAAAACCGCAGGCATTGATGGCTGCTGGGTGCTTGGTGGCATCCATCAGGAAATGCTGGGTGGCAGTTGGGCGGAAGGGCGCAATCCCGATCATGACCTGGCCGTGGCCGAAGTTACGGCTGCGGGGCTGTCTCCCGTGGCTTGCGTGCCCTCCCTGCGCTGGTAGCCAGCACGGGAACGGCTCAGGCGTGGCCGGCCGCCATGCTGTACCATGTGGGGTCGATGTGTACGCTGGCTAGCGCCTGCCGCCATTTGGCGTTGTGGTCGGGGCCGAACACGATGGCTTCGGTGGCGGGAGCGGCCACCCATGCATCGTGGTGCAGCATTTCCTCTTCCAGCTGGCCTGCGTTCCAACTGGCGTGACCCATGGCCAGCAGGGCATTGGCGGGACCATTGCCATCGGCAATGTCGCGTAGCACATCCAGGCTGGCGGTCAGCGTAGTGGTGCGGTCTACCGGTAGGCTGCCGTCACCGCTCCAGTCCGATGTATGTAGTACGAAACCACGCCCGTTATCCATCGGCCCACCCGCGCACAGGTTGATGCGGCGGCGCGGCGGCACGGGAGCGATGCCAAGCTGTTCAAGCACATCGTCCAGAACGGGTTGTGACAGACGGCGGTTGACAACAAGACCCATCGCCCCATCCTCGGGCGTGTGGGCGCACAGGTAAATGACACTGCGCGCGAAGGCAGGGTCGGTCAGGGCGGGTGTGGCCACCAGCAGGTGACCCGTCAGGCTACGGCCTGGAGTTGTCGTGAATGAAGCCATGCACCACCATAGAACCGGATTTGGCCTGATTTGCAACCATTTCAGGCATAGGGGCGCTTGATGTCCATCCCCCCATGACGGGAGCATGCCGATATGCAAGGCTATTCCGTATCCTAGCAGGAGAAGCATGATGAAGCAGATCGCACTGGTAACGGGCGCTACCGCCGGGTTTGGCAGGGCCATTGCCGAGCGCCTTGTCCATGATGGCTACCGGGTCATTGCAACCGGGCGCAGGCAGGAGCGGCTTGATGAACTGGCGACACACCTCGGCCCTGACCTGCTGCCCTTCCGGCTGGACATGAATGATGCCAAAGCCATTGCAGGCCTGCCCGCCAGCCTGCCCGAAGGCTGGCGTGATGTGGATGTGCTGATCAATAACGCAGGGCTGGCGCTGGGTATGGAAAAGGCGCAGGAGGCCGAGATCGCCAACTGGCAGACCATGATCGCCACCAACGTGACCGGCATGGTCGAACTGACGCGCGTGTTGCTGCCGGGCATGCTGGCGCGCGACAGGGGCCATGTCATTGCGCTGGGCAGCACGGCGGCTATCTATCCTTACACGGGTGGCAATGTGTACGGGGCGACCAAGGCCTTTGTCCGCCAGTTCACCCGCAACCTGCGGTGTGACCTGCTGGGGAACAACGTGCGTGTGACCAACCTGGAACCCGGCCTGTGCGGGGGGAGTGAGTTCAGTAACGTGCGCCTGCGTGATGATGCGAAGGCGGCCGCCGTGTACGAAGGCACGAACCCCCTGCTGCCTGCTGATATTGCTGAGACGGTGGCATGGGTGCTCTCGTTGCCCCGGCACGTCAACATCAATGAGATCGAACTTATGCCCACCTGCCAGGCAGCCGGTGGCCTGTCGGTTGCACGTGGCATGAAGGACTGAGTATGCCCAAGAAAGATACTTCCAATAAGCTGGCCCGTCGTTTTACCGTTCACAACGGCCATGATTTCTCCCTTGCTGCCTGCCCCACCCGGGCGGCGGATGCCTGCGGGCTGGACAAGAAAGCCGGCAAGCAGTTGCTCAGGGAGCGGATTGGCCGTCTCTCCCAGTTGCAGTCGCTCCTGTATGCCAACGGGACGTGGTCGCTGCTGATCGTGCTGCAGGCACTCGATGCGGGTGGGAAGGATGGCGTGATCAAGCATGTCATGTCCGGTATCAACCCGCAGGGGGTCAGTGTCACGTCCTTCAAGCAGCCTGGGCCGGTCGAACTGTCGCATGGCTATCTGTGGCGCGAGCACCTTGCCGCTCCGGCGGCAGGACGCATCGGCATTTTCAATCGCAGTCACTACGAGGAAGTGCTGGTGACCCGCGTGCATCCTGAACTGCTGGAGCACGAATGCCTGCCATCCACCCTGCGCCACAAGCCGAGCTTCTGGGAAGACCGCTATCACGATATCAACCATTTCGAGCGGTATCTGGCGCGGCAGGGTACGCTGGTGCTCAAATTCTTCCTGCACCTGTCCAAGGAAGAGCAGCGCAAACGCTTCCTGCGCCGGATCGAGCACCGTACCAAGAACTGGAAGTTCTCCCCCTCCGATATTCATGAGCGCCAGTACTGGGATGATTACCAGCATGCCTATGAGGAGGCGATCCGCCGTACCGCCCACCCCGATGCGCCGTGGGTCGTTGTGCCAGCCGACCAGAAATGGTTTGAACGCCTGGTGGTGATCGAGGCGATTATTGATACACTGGAAAAATTACACCTGAAGATGCCGACATCCGACCCCTCCATGGAGCAGGAGATGGAGAAGGCCCGCAGGCAGCTTGAGGCTGAGGCCCCGAAGTCCGGTACCAACGCCGTGCATTGACGGACCGCTCCACACCCCGCAAAAGATTGTGATCTTGCATGATGGGAGAACAATGATGGCAGCGACACGCTGGCCGCTACGCGGGGTAATGGGGCTTGCGGCCCTTCTGGCGGTGCAGGGCGCGTTTGCACCTGCCGCCCATGCTCGCCACCACCGCCACCGCCATGAAGCGCACGAGGAAAGTGCGCGTACTGGCGGGGAAGGGAAGGAAAAGGCACAGCCGATTACCAGTCCCGTGCCCGAATCCTGCGATAACAGCAAATTCCTGGCAGACCTGCGGGCAGCGGAAAGCGCGCAGGCACCCCATCCCGACCGGGTCGAACATGTCTGTGGACATGTAATGACGGTCGCCCCCGCAAAGCGTACCCGCAGCGGGCTGCATGGTTACTTCTATGTCGATGTAGGACAGGGGGTCTCCATCCGCATTGTGTCCGACCTTGACCGCATGACTGCGCCCACATGGCCATGGGTGGCCAAAGGGGACCAGACCGATGTGCTGGGGCGTTATTATTATGATAACCCGCAAAGCCAGGGCATTGACTGGACCCATCACGGCACTGGCAAAAGCTGGCCGGTTGAGGGTTATGTGGTGGTTAACGGTACCCGTTACCAGTAAAAAGAAGAGTAAAAGTTTTTTGGTGCTGCCTTTTTCAAAAAGGCAGCGTTTTTTTAAGGATTTTTGACAAAATCTTTACCAAAAACTTCTTTCTGATTTAATGATTTTCAGCCGTGCGGGGCCAGCAGGATAATGGCTGCCCCTGCAAGGCAGATGGCCGCCCCACCCAGATCCCACCGGTCGGGCGGCAGGCTCTCCACCAGCCACGACCAGATCAGGCTGGCGGCAATATAGACCCCACCATAAATGGCATAGGCCCGGCCCGCGTTATCGGCAGGGCTGAAGGTCAGCAGCCAGGCAAACAGTACCAGTGAAAGGCAGCCTGGCAACAGTACGAATGCCGAACGGCCAAGGCGCATCCATGCCCAGAAACAGAAACAGCCCGCAATTTCGGCAAAGGCGGCGGGGATGTAGAGCAGTGCGGTCAGCATGGGTTCTTTCACGGGTATGAATAAAAAAACAGGGATCATTTCTGATCCCTGTCCTTGTTGGTCGGTCCGGTTATGAAGGGGAGAGGTTAATCCGCCGCTTCTTCTTCACGGGTGCTGTCGCCTTCATCCCCTTCAGCAGAAGCGTTTTCCGCCTGCGAGATGTATTCAAAGTCCAGCTTGCCATCCTTGAGCGTGATCTTGGCCACCCCGCCCTTGGTCAGCTTGCCAAACAACAGTTCCTCAGCCAGCGGTTTCTTGATGTTCTCCTGAATGACACGGCCCAGCGGGCGTGCGCCATACAGCCGATCATACCCGCGTTCCGCCAGCCATTCACGCGCGGCGGACGAGATCTCGATCATCACGTTGCGGTCTGCCAACTGGGCTTCCAACTGGAAGATGAACTTCTCAACCACCCGGTCCACCACATGCGGCGACAGGTTGGCAAACGGGATGATCGCATCCAGCCGGTTGCGGAACTCCGGCGTAAACAGGCGCTTGATCGCATCCTCATCCTCGCCTTCGCGTGACGTGCGGCCAAAGCCGATCGCTTCCTTGCTCAGGTCAGCAGCACCCGCATTGGTGGTCATGATCAGGACTACGTTGCGGAAGTCCACCGTCTTGCCGTTATGGTCGGTCAGGCGGCCATGGTCCATCACCTGTAGCAGGACATTATACAGGTCCTGGTGCGCCTTCTCGATTTCATCAAGCAGCAGGACCGCATGCGGGTGCTGGTCGATGGCATCGGTCAGCAGGCCACCCTGGTCAAAGCCCACATAGCCCGGCGGTGCGCCGATCAGGCGCGAGATCGAATGCCGTTCCATGTATTCCGACATGTCGAAGCGGATCAGTTCGATCCCCAGCGTACTGGCAAGTTGCTTGGCCACTTCCGTTTTGCCGACACCCGTGGGGCCGGAGAACAGGTAGTTGCCAATCGGCTTTTCCGGATCACGTAGTCCGGCGCGCGACAGCTTGATTGCGGCGGTCAGCGCTTCGATTGCCTTGTCCTGCCCATAGACCATGCCCTTGAGGTCACGCTCCAGCGAACGCAGCGTTTCCTTGTCATCGGACGAAACGCTCTTGGGCGGGATGCGCGCGATCTTGGCGACGATATCCTCCACATCTTTCAGCGTGACCGTCTTGCGGCGGCGGTTTTCAGGCACCAACATGCGCGATGCACCGACTTCGTCAATCACGTCGATGGCCTTGTCGGGCAGCTTGCGGTCATGGATGTACTTGGCGGACAGTTCCACCGCACCCCGGATCGCATCATCGGTGTAGCGCACCTTGTGGTGCTTTTCGTAATTGACTTTCAGCCCACGCAGGATCTTGACCGCATCATCGACCGAGGGCTCCGCCACGTCGATCTTCTGGAACCGGCGCACCAGTGCGCGATCTTTCTCGAAGTGCTGGCGGTATTCCTTATATGTGGTCGAACCCATGCAGCGCAGCGTGCCGGCCGCAAGGGCGGGCTTGAGCAGATTGGAGGCATCCATCGCCCCGCCCGAAGTCGCACCCGCCCCGATCACCGTATGGATCTCGTCGATGAACAGGATGGAGCCGGGGTTGTTGTCGAGTTCGGTCACGACCGCCTTCAGCCGTTCCTCAAAATCGCCACGGTAGCGGGTGCCAGCCAGCAGCGCGCCCATATCCAGCGAATAGATGGTGGAATTGAGCAGCACTTCAGGCACGTCACCTTCGACAATGCGCTTGGCCAGCCCTTCGGCAATGGCGGTCTTGCCCACGCCGGGGTCACCCACATAGAGCGGGTTGTTCTTGGTGCGGCGGCACAGGATCTGGATCGTACGCTCGATTTCGGAGTCGCGACCGATGAGGGGATCAACCTTGCCCGCCAGCGCCTTTTCATTGAGGTTGGTGCAGTAGGTGGACAGTGCATCCTGGCTTTTCTGCCCGGGCTTTGCACGCTCCTCATTCTCATTGCTTTCGGGGGGACTGCCAGCCACGGGGCGACGCGTGGAGCGGTCTGGTGCCTTGGCAATGCCGTGGGAGATGAAGTTCACCGCATCCAGACGTGTCATGTCCTGTAACTGCAGGAAATACACCGCATGGCTTTCGCGCTCGGCAAACAGGGCCACAAGCACGTTCGCTCCGGTTACCTCGTCCCGCCCGGTGGACTGGACATGGATGGCGGCGCGCTGGATCACGCGCTGGAAGGCGGCAGTGGGCTTGGGGTCAACAGTACGGTCGGCGGCGAGACCTGCCAGATCCTTGTCCAGAAAGTCGGTCAGGTCGGTGCGCAGCTTGTTCATGTCTACCCCGCAGGCGCGGAATACCGTCACGGCATCCGGATCATCGAGCAGGGCAAGCAGGAGATGTTCAAGCGTTGCGTATTCGTGCCGGCGGTCACCCGCCAGTGTCAGCGCACGGTGAAGCGTCTGTTCAAGATTACGTGACAACATGCCGAGACGCTCCTTTTCCAGATGGGGCCAGCATGGCCCCGGAGATCATAACCGGTAAGTCAGGACAATCCTTGCCCCGTTGCCGGGGAAATGCCAGCACAAAATGCCATGGCATGCGATAGGGCCACGACGGGGGCTTTCCCGTTGGTCAGTCCTTTTCGATGGTGCATTGCAGCGGGTGCTGGTTCTGGCGGGCCAGATCCATCACCTGTGTTACCTTGGTTTCCGCGACCTCATACGTAAAGACCCCGCACACACCGACACCACGTTTGTGAACGTGGAGCATGATGTCTGTCGCTTCCTCGCGGTTTTTCTGGAAAAAACGTTCCAGCACATGCACCACGAATTCCATGGGCGTATAGTCGTCGTTGAGCATCAGCACCTTGTACATCGCCGGCTTACGGGTCTGCGGGCGGGTGTGGATGACCACGTCGATCATGCCGTCATCATTGCCGGGGAGACTGTCCTGGCCGCCATTGCGCCGTGGCGGCGTGTTGCCACCATGGCTGTGCGGGCGCATCCCGGCCCTGGCGGGCCATGGTGCGGAATGGGGTAGGAAGGGGCGGGCATGAGCAGACATGACATGTACCATATTGGAACTTTCCCACCTGTTGAAAGGGGTACGGGGGCATTGGCACAAGGATTTTTTTATGCTCGCTCCCATGGCTTTCATCCTTTCGCCATGATCGGGTATGGAAATACGCTCTGGACGAACAGAAAACCTTTCTTTTAGAATGCCTCAAGACCAGCAACCCGTAAATGGACGGAGGGGCGTGCGTGAACACCGCATGTCCACATGCCATATGACTGTCATTGCAGCCGCAGGTTCCCCCCTTATATGAGCCGTTTTGCCATCCACTCTTTCTCGCGCTTCCGCGTCATGGCCACCGTCGGGCTGTGCATCGGCCTTGGCGGCATGCATGCCGCGCGTGCCCAGTACGCAGGCCAGGTTAGTTCCATCGTGGTGGATGCACGCACCGGTGCCGTGCTGTCCCAGCAAGACCCGGACCTGCGGCGCTATCCCGCCAGCCTGACAAAGCTTATGACGCTCTACCTGACTTTCAAGGCCGTGCGCACGGGTCAGATCTCGCTGGATCAGCAGATGCCGGTTTCCGTCCATGCCGCCTCAATGGAGCCGTCCAGGCTGGGCCTGCGGCCTGGTTCCTCCCTTACGGTCGAGCAGGCGGTGCTGGCGCTTGTTACCAAATCCGCCAATGATGCCGCATGCGCTTTGGGCGAATTCCTGGGTGGAGGGGACGAGACCCGCTTCGCCGCGATGATGACGCGTGAGGCAGGCCGCCTGCACATGTACGACACCGTGTTCCGTAACGCATCCGGCCTGCCGAATCCGGAGCAGATGACCTCGGCGCGCGACCTGGCTGTTCTGGCGCAGCACCTGATTGTCGATTATGGCGAATATTATCATTATTTTGCCGTGCCCGGATTTTATTTCCACGGGCGTGCCATCCCCAACCATGATCCCATGCTGGGCGTCTATCCCGGGGCCGATGGTCTTAAGACCGGTTATACGGATGAGGCGGGACATAACCTCGTCACTTCCGCCGTGCGCGATAACGTGCGTCTGATTGCGGTGGTGATGGGTGCGAAATCCAATGCCAGCCGCAACAACGCCATGGCGGAACTGCTTGATGCCAGCTTCCAGGCCGAGGGTATAGCCCCCGCTACCGTGCGACCGCTGGTGCTGGCGCGCGCGCAGGCGGCCCACGCGGCATGGGGGCGGCGCCCGGCGCACGGCACTGTGCTTGCCTCTGCCCGCCTGCATGCCTCCCGGCCGATGGAAGTGGCCGAAGCGCCTGCCATCCCGGCATCCTACATCCGTCTCCGGCACGGGCATGGTACGGTGGTGCACATTCACCCCGCCCCGGTACGGGAGCATGTCCATCTTGTCAGCATGGGCCATGCCGCACATACGACCCATGTGCGGGCCAAAACCCGAAGCTGACAGCAAGCGACTGGCACTGTATAGGGAATACCATCATCCATCCGGTGTGTCCGGCCCTGCGGGCGGGTGCGCTCCTGTTGTCCCTTCATGACTGCGGGCGGGTGGTCATGTATCGAGTGCAGGAAAGGATCACGCCATGGAAGGCGATATGCGGGGCGGTGGAATCCAGCTCCATTCCCCCGAGGATTTTGCCGGTATGCGGGCGGCAGGCCAGCTTGCCGCCCGCACGCTGGACATGATCACGCCCCATGTGCGTGAAGGGGTAACCACGGGCGAACTTGACCGCCTGATCCACGATTTCATGGTCGCCAACGGCGCGGTTCCGGCCACGCTGGGTTATCGGGGCTATCCGGCTTCGAGCTGCATTTCGATCAACCATGTCGTCTGCCATGGCATACCGGGAGACCGTGCGCTGAAGGATGGCGACATTCTCAACATTGACGTGACCGTCATCCTTGATGGCTGGTATGGTGATACCAGCCGCATGTACACGCTCGGCAAAATTCCCATAAAGGCCCAGAAGCTGATTGAGGCGACTTACGAGTCGCTGATGCTGTCCATTGATGCCGTGCGCCCCGGCGCCACGCTGGGTGATATCGGCCACGTCATCCAGACCTATGCCGAAGCGCGCCGCTTTTCGGTGGTGGAGGATTTCTGCGGCCATGGAATTGGCCGCACCTTCCATGCGCCCCCCAATGTGCTGCATTATGGCCGTCCCGGCGAAGGGCTGGTCCTGCGACCGGGCATGTTCTTTACCATCGAGCCGATGCTCAATGCAGGCCGCGCGGATGTAAAGATCCTTGATGATGGCTGGACAGCCGTAACCCGTGACCGTTCGCTCTCCGCTCAGTTCGAGCACATGCTGGGTGTGACCGAGGACGGGTGCGAGGTCTTCACCCTCTCACCCGCAGGCTTTACCTGTCCGCCCTACCCAGTGGCATGAAGCAGTACCCGGAGGGCGCGATGAGACAGAGAACCAGAAACGGAACCTTCATGCTTTTTTCCGGCAAGCTGCGGTACAGTGCGGTCTTTCTTACATGCATGGCCACAGGCGCGCCCCTGCCAGCCTGCGCTGCCGTATCCGACCCGCTGGCGTTCGAGACCACGCGCGGGGGGCAGGCCGTGGGCCAGGCCCCCATGCCGGGCCGTGAGGGTATGGTGGTAACGGCGCAGGATATCGCCTCGCATGTAGGGGCCGACATTCTGGCGCGCGGTGGCAATGCGGTGGATGCAGCCGTGGCTGTGGGCTATGCGATGGCAGTGGTCTATCCCGCCGCCGGCAACATCGGCGGCGGCGGGTTCATGACCCTGCGCACGCCGGACGGGCATGTCACGTTTCTTGATTTTCGTGAGCACGCGCCGGGTGCGGCCACGCCGGACATGTATCTTGACGGATCGGGCCATGTCATTGCCGGTGCCTCCACCAAAGGGTGGCGGGCTGTGGCCATTCCCGGCACCGTGGCAGGTATGGAGGAGGTGCATGGCCGCTGGGGCAGGCTGCCGCGCGCGGATGTGATGGCGCCCGCGATTGCGCTGGCGCGTGATGGTTTTATCCTCAAGGCCAGCGATGTGGACCTGCTGCGCACATCTACGGCCGCTTTTGCCAAAGACCCGTATGCCAGCAAAATTTTCCTGCATGCTGATGGCACGCCGCTGGCAGTAGGGGAGAAGCTGGTGCAGTCCGATCTGGCCCGCACGCTGGAGCGGATCGCACGCGATGGCGCGCGCGCCTTCTATGAAGGGCCGATTGCCAAAGAAATCGTAAAAAGCAGCACAAAGGGCGGCGGTATCCTGTCGCGCCGGGATTTTGCCAGCTACCATACGCGTATGATGGCCCCTCTGTCGTGCGACTATCGTGGCTATCATATCGATACGGCTCCCCCGCCCAGCGGGGGTGGTGTGGCATTGTGCGAGATGCTTAACATCCTGTCGGGCTACGACATGCACGCCCTCGGGTTGCATACGGCGGCCAGCGTGCAGCGTGAGGTCGAGGCCATGCGCCACGCCTATGCCGACCGGCAGGACCTGGGCGATCCGGCCTTTGTCACCAATCCTGTCGCCCACCTGACCGATCCGGCCTATGCACGGCAGATCCGCCAGTACCTGCCGCTCAACCACGCTGTCCCTTCCGCCAGCCTTCATCCCGGTAACGCCGGGGGCGAGAAGGAGGAAACCACCCATTATTCCATAGCCGACCGTGATGGGATGGCCGTTGCCGTGACCTACACGCTCAATGGCTGGTTCGGCGCGGGTGTGGTGGCCGGGCGTACCGGCATTGTCATGAATGACGAGATGGACGACTTTTCTAGCCAGCCCGGTGCGCCCAACATGTTCGGTATCGTTGGCAGTGTAGCCAATGCGATCGCACCGGGTAAGACGCCACTTTCGTCCATGGCACCGACCATTGTCTCACGCGCGGGGCAACCGGTCATGGTGCTGGGCAGCCCCGGCGGGTCGCGTATTCCCACCATCGTGCTGTCAGTACTGACGGGTATGGTGGATTACGGGCTGGACGTGCAGCAGGCGGTCGACCTGCCGCGCATCCATGAACAGTGGCAGCCCGATGTAGTGCAGGTGGAAAAGGGTGCGCTTTCCCCCGCTGTTGAACGCACCCTGACCCGTGAGGGCTATACGATTGAGGAACACGCCCCTTGGGGCGTGGCCGAAAGCATTCTGGCCGGTGGTCCGCGCATCGGCCGTGCGGGGCAGGCCCGTTACTATGGCGGGGCCGACATGCGCCACCAGTCCGGCGCTGCCGTAGGGGAGTGAGGACAGGGGGCTGTTATTTTTTTTCAATGCCCCTTGTGCATAGGGCGGGTGTATGTGTTAGAACCCGCCCGGGAGATCGGTTGTAGACGGATACCTTGCTAACCTGGTCAGGTCCGGAAGGAAGCAGCCGTAGTAAGTTTCGTCCGGGTTATGGCCGGTCTTCCACCTGCAAGTTTCTGTGTCGCCATCGTGCCGCGCATGATGGCTACTTCTCCAGCCCGGATGCATCAATGACCGTCCCGTCGGATCAGGATCGTTCCGAGGAGGCCGGGCTGCCTGCACCGCCCGCAGATGGTCCCGGCCTGTTTGGCGACGCACCCCAGCCATCTCCTGTGCCCGCCGGGCCGGATGACGCTGCGGCAGCGCCCTACCGTGTGCTGGCCCGAAAATACCGCCCCACTACATTCGATGACCTGATCGGGCAGGAAACTACCGTCCGCATTCTGCGTAACGCCTTTGCCCAGAAGCGTGTGGCGCATGCATTCATGCTGACTGGTGTGCGCGGTGTGGGCAAGACGACCACGGCCCGCATCATCGCGCGCGCGCTCAACTGCACCGGGCCAGATGGCAAGGGCGGCCCCACGGCCGACCCGTGTGGCGTATGCCCCAACTGCGTGGCGATTCTGGCGGACCGGCACCCTGATGTGCTGGAAATTGACGCCGCATCCCGTACGGGCGTGGATGATGTGCGTGAAATTATCGAGGCGACGCGCTTCCGCCCGCTGCAGGGACGCATGAAGGTCTTCATCATTGATGAGGTCCACATGCTCTCGCGCAACGCGTTCAACGCCCTGCTCAAGACACTGGAGGAACCGCCACCGCAGGTTACCTTCATTTTTGCCACAACCGAACTGCGCAAGGTGCTGGTGACCGTGCTGTCGCGGTGCCAGACCTTTGCGCTGCGCCGCGTGCCGCAGGTGGAACTGGCCGCCCATTTTGACCGCGTGGCACAGGCCGAGCATGTGCGTTTCAGCGCCGATGCGCTGGCCCTGATCGCGCGCGCGGCCGATGGCTCGGTGCGTGATGGCCTGTCGCTGCTGGATCAGGCCATGGCCCAGGGTACACTGGATGGGGAAGGGGGGGTAGATGCTGCCCCCATCGGGGTGGATCTGGTATCGGGCATGCTGGGGCTGGCGGATCGCGGGCTGGTGTTCGACCTGCTGGAAGCCGTGCTGGAAGGCCGGGCTGACCGCGCGCTGGATATAACGGGTGATGTGTACATGCGTGGTGGTGACCTTGGCGTCATGCTGGGCGATGTACTGGAGCTGGTGCATACCGTCTCGCGCATCAAGGCCATTCCGGCCCTGCGTGATAATCCCGAACTGCCGGAAGCCGAGCGCCAGCGGGGTGCCGCATTGGCCGAGCGCGTGCCGGTGCCAGTGCTGGGGCGGACATGGCAGATGCTGCTCAAGGGTGTTGCCGAAGTCGAGCACGCGCCGGACCGTAGGCAGGCGGTAGACATGGTGCTGATCCGCCTGTGCTACGTTGCCGACCTGCCACCACCGGGTGATGTGGTGCGCGGGATGCTGGGGCAGGACGGTGCGGCCACGCCCATCCACGCTTCCCCCATCCCGGCGGGTGCGGAGGGACAGGGTGCCCCATCGGCCCATGCGGGGGTACAGGCCGCTGCCGCCCCGGTCGGTGCGTCACCGCCTGTGGGCGGTGGGGAACTCCGCATGGTGGCCAATGGTGGCATGCGGGTGGACAGCGCGCCCCACCCCACGCCCAGGCCGGGCCAGATGGAGGAGACCGAACCCGCTCAGCTCCCCACTGCACCACCACGTACATGGCGCGAGACCGTGGCCTTTGTCTCGGGCCGGGACGCCATGCTGCATGGCCACCTGCGACATGCGACCCATCTTGTCTCCTTCGCCCCTCCATTGATCGAGGTCCGCGTGGAGCGCAACAGCCTGCCTGGCCTGGCCCGGCGGCTTGAGGCCCTGCTGCGCGAGGGAACGGGTGACGGTTCATGGCAGGTCCGCCTGTCGGATGCGCCGGGTGAGGCCACCCTGGCCGAGCAGGGAGCGGAAATCATCCAGTTGCACCGTGCCGCAGCCGAGGCCCAT
The DNA here is from genome assembly GCF_000182745.2 of Komagataeibacter medellinensis NBRC 3288. Classification (NCBI taxonomy): domain Bacteria; kingdom Pseudomonadati; phylum Pseudomonadota; class Alphaproteobacteria; order Acetobacterales; family Acetobacteraceae; genus Komagataeibacter; species Komagataeibacter medellinensis. The sequence goes on along the minus strand of NC_016027.1, from coordinate 1,276,380 downwards.
CCGCTGGTGCAGGCGGCAATGCAGGTTTTTCCGACCGCCCGGCTGGGTGAGGTGACCGACCACGCGCTTGATGATTACGGCCTGCCGCCCGAAGAAATGGCGGGCCAGAATTTGGTTCCGGATCTCGAATTTGCCCCTCTCGATGCCGATCTGGCAGGAGAGGATGATCTGGATACAGACGAGTTTGCTTGAGGAGATATACCAGACATGAAAAATCTTGCCGGTCTTATGAAACAGGCCACCCAGATGCAGGCCCGCATGGAAGAAATGCAGGCCAAGCTGGAAACCATGACCATCGAAGGCAGCGCGGGTGCGGGCATGGTCACCCTGACCATGAACGGCAAGGGGGACATGAAGTCGATCACCATCGACCCCAAGCTGGCAGATCCGGCTGAAATGGAAATGCTGCAGGATCTGATCCTTGCCGCCAGCGCCGATGCCCGCAAGAAGCTCGATGCGACCGCCAGCGAGGAAATGAAGAAGGTCACCGGCGGGATGAACCTGCCCGGCGGCATGAAATTCCCGTTCTGAGCATCTGCCGGAAGGAACAGGGATGAGCGGCCGCGGCGAGATCGACCGCCTGATAACCCTGCTGGGTCGCCTGCCGGGGCTGGGGCCACGTTCGGCACGGCGCGCGGCCCTTGCCCTGCTGCGCCAGCCCCATGCACGCATGCTGCCTCTGGCGCAGGCCATGGAACAGGCGGCGCGGGCCGTGCGCACCTGTTCGCGCTGCGGCAATCTGGACACCACAGACCCGTGTGGCATCTGTACGGACCCCACGCGTGATGACGGACTGGTCTGCGTGGTGGAGAACGTGGGCGACCTGTGGGCGCTCGAGCGTGCGGGCGTGCATCGTGGTGTGTATCAGGTGCTCGGTGGTACGCTCTCCGCCCTTTCGGGCATCGGGCCGGATGACCTGAATGTCCAGTCCCTGCTGGACCGTATCGCCGCTGGTGGTGTGCGCGAGGTGATCCTTGCACTGGGCACCACGGTAGAGGGCGCTACAACCATGCACTGGCTGCATGAACGTCTTGCTCGTTTTGATGTGCAGGTCAGTCGTGTGGGGCAGGGCGTGCCCGTAGGGGGCGCGCTGGATGTGCTCGATGACGGCACACTTGCTGCTGCCATCATGGCGCGTCGGCCCGCATGAACTCCGCCCCATATTGGCCGGTGCCACAGGGTATGCCGCGCGTGGCGCTGGTGACCGGGGGGGCGGCCCGCCTTGGCCGCGCGATTGCGCTGGAACTCGCGCACGCGGGGTTTGACGTGGGCCTGCATTACAACCATTCCATGCAGGCTGCCAGAGAGACCGCGGCCGAAATCCGCGCACTGGGCCGCCAGGCCCACCTGGTGCAGGCTGATCTGGCATGCGAGGCGGCGGTGACACCCCTGCTGGGTGCTGTAACGCACGCGCTGGGGCCGGTTGGCGTGCTGGTGAACAATGCCAGCCTGTTCCGGCGTGATGAATGGGACAGCGCCACTCGCGCGGGTTGGGATGCCCACATTGAGCCCAATACCCGCGCGCCATTCGTATTGATGCAGGAATTCGCCCGGCTGCTGCCTGCCCATGCCGAGGGCATGGTGCTGAACATGCTTGATGAGCGTGTCTGGTCGCTTACCCCGCATTTTGTCAGCTATACGGTGTCCAAGGCGGCATTATGGACACTGACCCAGACCATGGCGCTGGCGCTGGCGCCACGCAATATCCGGGTCAATGCCATTGGCCCCGGTCCGGTCCTGCCCACGCCGGCCCAGAGTGCGGAGCAGTTCGCCCGCCAGTGTGCCTCCGTGCCGCTGGGCCGTGTCGCTACACCGGATGAAATTGCCCGTGCGGCGCTCTCACTGGTCTGCCTGCCTTCCGTGACCGGGCAGATGCTGGCGCTTGATGGCGGCCAGCACATGCAGTGGTCGCCTACGCCCGTACGGGGCTGAATCCTTCAACCGACCGGAACTATCATGTCCCTGCTGCCGCCCTGGAATGAACCCGAACCGTTGCGCTGCTTGTTCGTACGCAACATGGTACTGGACGCCCGTATAGGCGTATTCGCGCATGAGCAGGGGGTAACCCAGCGCATACGGGTCAATGTGGCCTTTGGCGTGGCGGATGACGCAACGCTGGCGGTGGGTGTGGATGATCTGGCGCGCACGGTCTCGTATGAGCGCGTGGTGCTGCTGGTGCGCGAACTGGTGGCGCAGGGGCACGTGGCCCTGGTCGAGACGCTGGCCGAGCGGATCGCCGCAGGCGTGCTGGCGGAAAAGCGCGTGCGTGTGACACGGGTCAGCGTGGAAAAACTCGACATCTTCGACGATGCCGAATCGGTTGGCGTCGAGATCGAGCGTCGTAATCCCGCCTGCTGATGCACAGTGACCCGGCGCTTTCGCGCCGGGCCTGTCGGGCGGGATCAGTTGTCGTGGTCGTCCTTGTCGGTTTTTACGTCAATGTCGGCGCTGCTGATGTCATCATCGTCATCATCATCCAGTCCTGCATCGTCGGGCAGCACGGCGTCGGTGTCTTCATCCGTATCTGTGTCCAGATCGACATCGTTTTCCAGCGCATCATCGCCGGTCTTGGGCTTGGATTCGGGGACGACTTCCACCGGGCGGCGCACGCGGGGCAGTTCTACGGGCTGTTCAGCACCGCATTTGGGGCAGATCGCCGGATTCTTGTTTAGATCGTAGAAACGGGCGCTGCAGGAGACACAGACACGTTTGGTGCCGAGGTTGGACTGAACCATCTTGAACCTGTCGATCCTGTTTTGAATGATGAATGGAGCCACGGTATTCGTAAAGTGGCAAAAGGCGCAGCCCCATGCCAGTTTGTGCGCCGCCTGTCAAACGGTGGCGCATGCCCCCGACAGGGGGATCATGCCGATCTGTGATTGACTTTGCCACCTGGAATACGGAATTGGACGCGTTATGAAAACCGATCATGCCCCTTCTTCCGTCTGCGCGCTGACGGTCTCGGCCCCGCGTGCGGGCCTGTCCGGCCATGTCAATGTCCCGGGCGACAAGTCGATCAGCCACCGTTCGCTGATGTTTTCTGCCCTTGCGCGCGGCACGACCCACATCGTTGGCCTGCTTGAAGGCGAGGACGTGCTGCGTACCGCCGATGCCATGCGTGCGCTGGGTGCGGATATTACCCGCTCTGAAACGTCTGGCGTGTGGATTGTAGTGGGTCATGGCCTGGACGGCCTGCGCGAACCCGCCGATGTGCTGGACATGGGCAATTCGGGCACGGCTGCCCGCCTGCTATCGGGCATTCTGGCAAGCCACGGCTTTACCTCCGTCATGACGGGCGATGCCAGCCTGCGTGGCCGTCCGATGAAACGCGTGATGGATCCGCTGGCCGCCACGGGGGCCACGTTTCTGGCGCGTCAGGGCGGGCGGCTGCCACTGGCCATTGCGGGCAATGCCAACCCGCCGCCGCTCTCCTACCGGCTGCCGGTGGCTTCAGCCCAGGTCAAGTCCGCCGTGCTGCTGGCCGGGCTGAACGCGGTGGGCGAGACGCGGGTGGAAGAACCCGTGGCCACGCGCGACCATACCGAAAACATGCTGCGCCACTTTGGCGCCAGCGTGCAGGTGGCCCCGCTGGATGCGGGCGGGTGCGTCATTACCCTGCAGGGGCGGCCGGACCTGGTGGCGCGTGACATCGTGGTGCCGGGTGATCCGTCATCGGCGGCCTTCGTGCTGGTGGCGGCGCTGCTGGTGCCGGGATCACAAGTCAGTGTACGCGGTGTGGGCCTGAACCCGTTGCGCACTGGCCTGTTCATCTCACTGCGCGAAATGGGGGCAAATCTCGTCATCAGCAACGAGCGCGTGGAAGGGGGGGAACCGGTAGGTGACATCACCGCCACTGTCGGCGCGTTGCACGGTGTGGATGTGTCCGCCACGCGCGCGCCGTCCATGATTGATGAATATCCCATCCTTGCCGTTGCCGCCGCTCACGCTACCGGTCAGTCGCGCTTTCGCGGGCTGGAGGAACTGCGCGTGAAGGAAAGCGACCGCCTTGCCGCGACCGTGGCCTTGCTGGAAGTCAATGGCGTTCGGGTTGAGGTCGTGGGTGATGACATGATCGTGCATGGCACCGGCGGTGCCATTCCCGGTGGGGGCCTGGTCCGTACTCATATGGACCATCGGCTGGCCATGAGCGCCATCATCATGGGGCTTGCGGCCCAAAAGCCGGTCTCGGTGGATGACACGGCTTTCATCGACACCAGCTTCCCCGGTTTCACCACCCTTATGAACAGCATCGGCGCAGGGCTGGGGGCATGACGCGGCGGCTGGTCATTGCGGTTGACGGGCCTGCCGCCGCAGGCAAGGGCACGCTGGCACGCAGGCTGGCGGAAGCGCTGGGCCTGCCTTATCTGGATACCGGGCTGCTGTATCGCGCCACGGGGCGGCGCATGATCGATGCAGGGCAGGACCCCGCCACGGCACCGGCGGAGGCATTTGCAGCCTCTGTCGGACTTGCGGACCTGAGCCGCACCGACCTGCGCGTGCCCGAAGTGGACCGCGCCGCCAGCCTTGTGGCCAGTCAGCCCGCCGTGCGCCGCATGCTGGTCGATGTGCAGCGCCGTTTTGCCGACACGCATGGTGCGGTGCTGGACGGACGGGATATCGGTACCGTCATTTTTCCCGATGCCTCGGTCAAGCTGTTCATCACCGCATCCCCCTACACCCGTGCCGTGCGGCGGTGGGAACAGATGGCGGCCTGCACTGACGTGCCGGATCGCGCTGAACAGATTGCCCGTGTGGAGCGTGAGATCGCGGCACGGGATGCAGCGGACTCCAGCCGCGCTGTCGCCCCCCTACGGGCGGCGGAAGATGCTGTGCATATCGAGACCGACCACCTGAACGCGGATGAGGTACTGGCCGAAGCGCTCCGGGTCGTTGCACGCATGACGCGCTGAAGCGTTTTTGTGCAAGAACCAGGGATCGCGGCCATGGTTTTTATTGACATCTGCCATCCATAGGGTGTCTGTGCACAACGGTGCATACCCCACGCGCCCGCGCGCGGGGGGTGGCGTTACATTTATTGGCCGTCAGGCGTGCTGCGACCGTGTCGGGGCATTTTTTCGCCGGGCAAGCCGTTCCCATGGCCGCGTGCATTCATGCGGGCAGGCGGGGCGCAGGATTGTCCACACGCGCCCGCGTGGTGATGTGTGGTTACAGGATTTACGAGTAACTCATGGCTTCAGCCACAACACAGCCCGTCGCCGACCATAAGGGTGGCGAGGACTTTGCCGCCCTTCTTGAGGAAACCCTTGGTCGGGACTCCGCCTTTGACGGTTCCGTTGTCACGGGTCGCGTCGTCCGCCTGACGGATGAATTCGCGATCGTCGATGTCGGCCTGAAAAGCGAAGGGCGCGTCTCCCTCAAGGAATTCGGCCCGCCGGGCGTTACCCCCGATGTCAAGCCGGGCGATGTCATCGAACTGTTCGTCGAGCGGTACGAAGATCGTGACGGATCCATCGTCCTGTCGCGTGAAAAAGCCCGTCGCGAGGAAGCCTGGTCGAACCTGGAAAAGGCGTTCGAAAGCAACCAGCGCGTCAACGGCACCATCTATGGCCGCGTCAAGGGTGGCTTCACCGTTGACCTGGGCGGCGCGATGGCGTTCCTGCCCGGCAGCCAGGTGGATATCCGTCCTGTACGCGACGTGACCCCGCTGATGGGCGTGCCCCAGCCCTTCCAGATCCTGAAGATGGACCGCGCACGCGGCAACATCGTCGTGTCGCGTCGTGCGGTTCTTGAAGAGACCCGTGCGGAACAGCGCAGCGAGCTGATCCAGGGCCTGAAGGAAGGCATGATCCTTGATGGCGTGGTCAAGAACATCACCGATTACGGTGCGTTCGTGGACCTCGGCGGCGTCGATGGCCTGCTGCATGTGACCGATATCGCATGGAAGCGCATCAACCACCCGTCCGAAGCCCTGCAGATCGGCCAGCCGGTTCGCGTGCAGGTCATCCGCTTCAACCCCGATACGCAGCGTATCTCGCTGGGCATGAAGCAGCTTGAGGCTGACCCGTGGGAAAACGTGGCGATCAAGTACCCCCCGGGTGCCCGTTACACCGGTCGCGTCACGAACATCACCGATTACGGTGCATTCGTGGAACTGGAGCCGGGCGTCGAGGGTCTGGTGCACGTGTCCGAAATGTCCTGGACGAAGAAAAACGTCCATCCGGGCAAGATCGTCGCCACTTCTCAGGAAGTCGATGTGATGGTTCTGGATGTGGACAGCGCGAAGCGCCGCATCTCGCTGGGCCTGAAGCAGGTGCAGCGCAACCCGTGGGAGCAGTTCGCCGAGGAACACAAGGTTGGTTCCGTGGTGGAAGGCGAGATCCGCAACATCACCGAGTTCGGCCTGTTCATCGGCCTGTCCGCCGACATCGACGGCATGGTTCACATGTCCGATCTGTCGTGGGACGAGCCGGGCGAAGTTGCCATGAGCCACTACGAAAAGGGCCAGGTCGTGAAGGCCAAGGTTCTGGACGTGGACGTGGAGAAGGAGCGCATCTCGCTCGGTATCAAGCAGCTGCATGAAGATCCGGCCGCCGATACCCTGAGCAAGGTGCAGAAGGGCGCCGTTGTGACCTGCATCGTGACCGCTGTTCAGTCGAACGGCATTGAGGTGAAGGTTGACGACGTGCTGACCGGTTTCATCCGCCGTGCGGAACTGGCACGCGACAAGGCCGACCAGCGTCCGGAGCGTTTTGCCGTTGGTGAGCGTGTCGATGCGAAGGTTGTCTCGGTTGACCGCGCAGCCCGCAAGCTGGCCCTGACCATCCGCGGCCGTGAGGTCGAGGAAGACAAGCAGGCGATCACCGACTACGGTTCGTCCGATAGCGGGGCTTCGCTGGGTGATATCCTGGGTGCAGCGATCCGTCGCCGTAACGCAGAGAACTGATCCCGCAACAGTGTCCGGCCTGCCATGTAGGCCGGATAGTGTGCGAAAAGGGCGGTGCAGGAATGCACCGCCCTTTTTTATTGGATTGCAGGGACTTTATCGGTCTGGATGCGGAAAACGGTGGCTGGAACGCGCTCCCGTACAAATCATGAAGAAGTTTTTTGATGAAGCTTTTTTCAAAAAGCTCCAAGGAACGCCGCCTTTTAAAAAAGGCGGCACCCAAAAACTTTTATTATTTTAGAATAACCAGTTACGGCGTAGTAACCGGCCCCTTGATGATTGTGGCCAGATCCGCCGGGCGGATCCATTTGCGGAAGGCATCGCGGATGGTTGTGGCATCCATCGTGTAATAGGCCTGTGCCGCGATATCGTTCTGATTGAATGGTAGGCCAAGATTACTGAAATGCAGGTAGCTTTCGGCAATCGTATCAAGACTGGCCGATTGCAGGGCCAGGCTGCGCAGCAGGCCCGTGCGAGCCATGACCAGTTCGTCTTCGCTGACAGGTTCGGTCTGCATGGCGATAAGGTCATGCACGGCAGCCGTACGGGCGGCGGCAATCTTGTCCGGGTCTGCACCGAAGGAGATGTTGTAGGCGCTGCGGTGGCGCTTCCATGTCAGGTTGCTACGGACGGTATAGACATATCCGGTGCGGACCCGCAGGTCGCGGTACAGGCGCGATGAAAAGCCGGAGCCAAGGATTTCATTGCCCATGTTGAGTGCGAAATGCTCCGGGTTGTCCACCGTTATGCCCAGGCTTTCAGGGAGCGATACGCTCGCCTGCATGCTGGACGGATCGGGCACATGCATAACGCGCGCATGGCTGTCCGGTCGGGGCGGCAGGTCGATTGCAGGGGTCGGGCCAATGGCCTGCCATGGACCGAAGGTACGGGTAACTGCCCTGTAGGCGGCATCGGGCGTGATGTCGCCGGTTATGACGATGGTGGTCAGGTCCGGGCGGTAAGCCGCCCCCCAGAAGGCCCGACAGTCCGCCAGCGTCAGTTTCATTACCTTGGCCGGGTTCGCCTGCCGTAGCGAGGGGTCACCCGGTGGGGATACGGCGGCCTGGAGTGCCCGGCCAAACAGGTAACTGGGCGAATGCAGCAGGCCGGACAGGGAGGCGGCGGTATTGGCGCGTACCACCCTGAACGCCGCTTCGGGCAGGGAGGGATGAAGCTCGTTTTCCGCTAGCAGGTCCAGTCCCCGGTCAAAATCCGGGGTCAGCACGTTCAGGCTGAATGTGGTTCCCGCACTTTCGGTAGCGGCAATGTCATCCAGTGCTTTCTGCAGGCCAATCCGGTCATGCATGGTGCTGCCATAGCGGAACAGTTCATCGGTAATGTCGGCAATGCCTTCCTGGCCGGGAGGTTCCTGCATGTCCTCGTTATGGCGGATGATACCATACAGGTTGATGGTATGGCTGACGGTGGCGGGGCGTACGACCAGTTTCAGTCCATTGGGCAGGGTAAAGGTTGCAGGCGGTGCCGCAGGCACGGGGGGGCGTACGGTGCGCAGGCTGGCATTGGCCCACGCGGGTAGGGTGACGGGGTGATCCGGCACGCTGGCAAAGGATTCGGAGCCGCCAAATCCCTTGCCGGGTGCGGGGTGGCCGCCGTCGCGCGGGGTCAGGATGGCGGTAATGGCCTGTTGTGGGTCAAGTACCTGCCGGGCCAGGCGGTTGACGTCCTCCGGTGTGACGGCGGCGAAGGCGGCTGCCTCGTCATCGGGGGATTGCAGACCCATGACCGCCTGCGCTTCCGACCAGCTTTCCGCAAGACCGGAAATGCTGTTGGCGGCAAAGCCAAGCTCGGCCAGTTCCTTGCGCTTGGCTGCATCGACCAGATCGGCAGGTACGCCGTTTTCACGCAGGCTGCGCAGGATGTCCTGCATGCGGGCCTGAAGGGGGCCGGGCGCGCTCCCCTTAGGGAAGGCAGCAATGGCGATGCCGATTCCCGCATCCGATTTGGTTATGAAGTCAAAGCTGGCCAGCAGCGCACGCCCCTGTGGCACCAGTTCATACAAGGCGCCCCGCTGGCTGGACAGCACATCGGACAGGATGCGCGCCGCAGCGAAGTCATGGCTGTTCTGGCCGGGCATGCGGCTGGCTATGGCCACCAGCCCCATGGGGTAATCGGTCGGGAACTGCAGGGTCTGTGCCTGAACGGGACCAGGATGGATTTCCGGGCGGGCGGGGAGTTTGCGGGCCGGGATCGCGCCAAAGGTCTTGCGCACCATGGCCAGCGTACGCGCCGCGTCCACATCGCCCGCAATGACCAGTATGGCGTTGTTGGGGGCATACCAGTCGCGGTAGAATCGGCGCAGCAGGGTGGTATCCGTCCTGTCAAACGACGGGCGTGTGCCCAGTGCGTCATGTTCGTAGGGGGTGTTTGCAAACAGGATGGACTGTAGCCGCGACAGGTAGACATAGCCCGGGCTGGACAGATCGCGCGAGACTTCCTGCTCGATCGCCCCACGTTCATGCGCCCAGTCATCGGCTGCCAGTGTCAGGCCGTTCATGCGCAGGGCCTCGATGTGGAGCAGCACATCCAGGTTTTCAGCCGGGGCGGTGTAGAAGAACTGGGTTACGTTTTCCGTCGTATCGGCATTGTAGCTGCCGCCCAGCCGTGCGCCGATGGCGGCCAACTGGTCACGATCCAGCCCCTCGCTGCCCCGGAACATCATGTGTTCCAGCGCATGTGCCGTGCCGGGAAAGGCTGCCGGTGCCGCGGCTGAACCGGCAAGGTAGTTGATTTCGGTACTGACCACCGGCGCCAGCCGGTCCGGCACGATCACGACCCGCAACCCGTTGGGCAGCGTGGCCTGTACCGGCATTTCGGGTTGCTCCCGTACTGCTGTGCCCGTCCCGGTCCGGGCAATGGCGGGCAGGCCGGGTATCAGGCAACTGGCACATAACAGGAAGGAGAGGGGGAATGTCTTGCGAAACAGGCGTGCTATCATGCCCCAAGGTTACGCTGCTTTGGGCGTGCCGACCAGTTCACCTGTTTTCCTTCTGTCCAACAAGGATGAAATCATGCCCCACGCCCAGCCTGATCCCGCGCATATGGCGGACCGTGTCCGTCAGGTCATGCAGGTTGCCGTGCAGACCGGCCGACTGATCGGCGCGGTCGTGCTGGTGGCGGTTGACGGCCAGACCGTGGTGACCGAGGCCATGGGGCTTGCGGACAGGGAACAGGCAAGCCCCATGCGGCCCGATACCGTATTCCGCCTCGCATCCCTTACCAAGCCCGTGGTGACCGCCACCGCCCTTGCTCTGGTCGAACAGGGCATGTTGGACCTGCATGCCCCGGTTACCCGATACCTGCCGGACTTCCGGCCCACCCTACCTGATGGCGGGGCCTGCGTCATCACGCCCCACCAGTTGCTGACCCATACCAGCGGGCTGACCTATGGCTTCTCTTTCCCGCGCGATGACAATCCCTACCTGCGTGCTGGGGTGTCGGACGGGATTGCCGACCCCGGCGTATCGCTGGCCGATAACCTTGCCCGCCTGGCCACGACGCGGCTGGTTTTCGCGCCAGGACAGGGGTGGAGCTACTCGCTGGGGCTGGATGTGATGGGCGGGGTGATTGAAAAGATTACCGGCCTGTCCCTGCCACAGGCCGTGCGCCAGCATGTGGGCGGCCCGCTGGGGTGGCTTCAGACCGGCTTTGTCCCGCCCGCGCATGACAGTCTGGCCGCCTGCTATGCCGATGCGCGGCCCGTCCCGATCCGCATGGGCGCAAGTTATGCACTGCCTCGCCTGTTGCCCGGTGGCGGGGTGGGGGAGATCCGCTTTGCACCCGACCGGATATTCAACCCCGCTTCCTATCCCTCTGGTGGTGCGGGCATGGTGGGCACAGCAGGAGAATTCCTGGCGTTTCTCGAAGCTGTCCGTCTGGGGGGCGAAGGGCTGCTGGCACCCGCATCGGCCGCACTGTTCGGTCGCAATGCGATCGGAGATGTGGACATGGGGCCGCTTGCACGCGGTCGGCGTTTTGGCTATGGCGGCGCGGTTATAGCCAATCCCGAGGCCGCGCGCACGCCGCTCAGCCCCGGCAGTTTTACATGGAGCGGTGTGTACGGGCACCAGTGGGTGGTGGACCGGGCGCGGGGGGTGAGTATTGTCATGCTCAGCAACACGGCACTGGCCGGGATGGCGGGAAGTTACCCCGATGCGGTTGTCGCCGCCGTGTGTGACAGATAACACTACCATCCACGATGGGTGTAAGGAGAGCGTGAACAGTCATGTCATTTGGTGATCGCGTCAACCAGTTCGATTCCTGGCTGCTGGACCGGATTTTCCAGCCTTTTGCCGATGCCCTGCCTGAACGCCTGACAGCCATGGAAGTGGGCATGAGCTTTCAGGTCGGTTCGATCGTGCTGTCGGCGGCATCCATTTCCGCTCTGCTGGTACTGGAAGGGATGACGCTGAACAACGTGATCACCAACCTGCTGGGCTGGTTTTTCGAGGTCATATTCTACATTGGCATCCACCGCCTGCGCCGGATGGTCAGGCCGGGCTACCAGAACCCGCTTCGCGTCATGCTGGCGGGCATGCGGCCCATTTCCATCCCGTTTGCAGCCTATGCGGTGTATCAGGCTGTAACGGCGGAGCGGGCTTATGAACTGGCGCTGTGGTTCAATTCGCTCTCGCAACTGGTATTCGTTGCCGGGATCTACCTGATCTCGTGCAATATCCCACCGCCGGGACACAGGGCGCGGCAGACCTCTTTCGGGCGCGGGCCGCTACCCAACGAGATCGGCTGAACGCGCAGCTCCGGCACAAGCAGCAAAGTATAAAGAAGTTTTAGGTGAAGCTTTTTTCCCAAAAAGCTTCAAAGAACGTCGCCTTTTTGAAAAAAGGCGACACCCAAAGACTTTTATTATTTTTTATCTGATGCGTTCTGTTCAGAAATCCACGCACCGCCCCTTGACCGTCCAGTCCCCGTAGCGCGTTGGCTCCGGCCCCTTGGGGCCACCGCGTTCATCGGGCTCGGCGGGCTGCTTCAGCAATGCGGCTTCCTTGGCCGCTTCATCCTGCGCTGTATCAGCCGCAGGGGGGGGGGCAGGGGTGTTGTCTTTGTTCATGCAGCCAGTTTCCGCCCAAGGCGAGGAAACTGGCAAGCACAAAAAGCCCATGCCAGCCCATGGATAGCGTGTTGTTGATGCGGCTACTGGTGCTCGGACTGGGCAATGCGCTGCTGCACCGTCATGCGCCATGGGGCATCGGCGGGGGCTGCATCCAGCGCGCGGCGGTACAGGTCGGCTGTTTCAGGCGAGATGTGGCCGCCATCGGCCATCATCTGCGCTTCTGCCGCACGCGCTGCCACTTCAGGATCAAAACGCTGGGCGATTGCATTACGCCAGGCTGCGGCCGCGGCGGCGTAATGGTCACGCCCTGCTTCCGCCTGGCCCAGCAGCACATACCCCTGGAACAGGCTGGGGTCGCCTGCGGGGATCAGTTTGAGCTGGTCACGTAGCCGATCAATGATCGCATCATTGCGGTGGTCTTCCTGCTTCAGGGCCGCAAGGCGCGGGGCCAGCGGCTGTGCCGGAAGCTGGGGATGCCCGACACATAGGTACAGCGCCACGGCCGCGACCGGCAGACCCACCAAGGCTGCCATGGTGACCATGGTGGAGGTGGAACGGCCAGCACTTTCGCTGGGTAGCAGGTCAACCCCCAGCAGGCGGCGCTGGATTTCCAGCCTTGCGCTATCATGCTCGGTAGGCGCGATCATGCCTTCCTGCAGGTCGCGCTCCAGTTCGGCCAACTGGGCCTGATGCAGCACAAGGGCAGTTTCACGTTCGTCGCGCAGCACGGTGGCGCGGCGGAACGACAGCAGCGCGGGCAGCAGCGCAATCACGCCAAGAAGGCAGATACCAATCCAGATCATGTCACTCTCAGCGTGTTTTGGTCAGGTCGGACAGGCGGCGGCGCTCTTCATCACTCAGCGGGGCTGGAATGGGGGCGCGGGGCCTGCGGAAGGTCCACCATGCAATGCCGATGCCAATGCACAGTGCGAGCAGCGGCATGACCCACAGCAGCAGCGTGCCAACGGTCAGCGGCGGCCTGAGGCGGATGAAATTACCGTAACGGCTGACCATCCAGTCCATGATCTGCTGGTTGTTCTCGCCCTTGGCCACGTGCTCGCGTACCACATGGCGCAGGTCACGGGCCAGATCGGCGCTGCTGTCCTCGATAGATTCGTTTTGGCACACAAGGCAGCGCAGCTGGGAGCCAATTGCTTCGGCACGCTGTTCCTGTGCCGGGTCGGGCAGCATTTCCGACGGATCATCTACCGCCATGGCCACAAGCGGGGCAAACAGCAGGCAGACCAGCAGGGCAATCACGCCACCACGGCGCATGGGATGTGTCTTCATGACTTCAGGCTGTCCGCCAGCGGCATGATCGTATTGGTGATCATGGTTTCGGTAATGGGCGATGCCGTATGCCAGCGGATGACGCCGCCCGGCCCGATCAGGAAGGTTTCCGGTACACCGGATACGCCCCAGTCGATCGCGGCCAGCCCGTTGCGGTCAGCGGCAATGCGGGCATAGGGATTACCCGCGCGCTGCACAAAGCCCAGCGCGTGTTCGGGCTTGTCCTTATACGCAATGCCCCAGATCGGCAGGCGCTCCTTCAGCGCGTTCAACACCGGCATTTCGGCAACACACGGAATGCACCACGATGCGAAATAGTTCACCAACACCGGGGATTTCAGCGCACGCAGGTCCTGCGCGGAAAAGCCCTGTCCCGGCGCCTGGTCAGGCAGGGCAAAATCTGGAACGGGACGGTTGAGTGCGGGGGCATGGATGTCATGCGGATCGAACGATCCCTTTGTCATGCCCGACAGCATGCGCCAGAAGCCCACGCCCACCCCGCCGGCCACAACCAGCGGGGCCGCCATCAGCAGGCGGCGACGGGTGGGGGAAGGAGGCTGGCTGCTCATTGCACTACCACCACATCAACAGTTTTTGCCCGGCGCGGGGCACCCACGCGCACACGCCGGTCAGACAGCGACAGCGCCCCGCCAATGGCCATGATCAGCCCACCCAGCCACATCCACGGCGCCAGTGGGTTGTAATGCAGGCGCAGCACATAGGTCGGGTTGACGTCATCCCCATGCTTGTCCCCGAGCACGCCATAGATGTCGGCCATGAGGTTGGTATGGATCGCAACTTCTGTCGTGGTCTGGTGCTGGCTGGCGAATGTGCGCTTGGAGGGGTGCAGCGTGGTGATCAGCCTGCCGTTGTGACGGACCTCTATGGTGGCGACCAGCGCGCTGTAGTTCGGGCCTTCAGCCGGATGCACGTCGGTCAGGGTCCAGCTGTCACCGGCCAGCATCTCGCTTTCACCCACATGCACTTCCACAATCCGGTGCGCTGCCTGCGACATGCCGGCAATGCCCAGTACCACGATGCCAACGCCGGCATGCGCAAGGGCCGCACCAAACACCGCACGCGGCAGGCTGCGTGCGCGTTGCCAGCTATAGGTCAGCGGCTGGCGGAACAGGCGCAGGCGTTCGGCAACATCGGCAATGCTGGAACAGATGACCCATACCGCCGTGGCCGTCGCCAGCACCGCCAGGATGTCACGCATCCGGAAGGTCGCGACAACCAGCGCCATCAGTGCCACGCATGCTGCCCACCACAGGCGGCGCAGGACCGGCCACATCTGTGCCCGCTTCCATGGCACCATCGGGCCAAAGCCCATGAATACCATGAGCGGGATGGCCAGCGGGATGGTGGTTGCGTCAAAGAATGGCTTGCCGACCGAAATCGTCTTGCCAAACAGCAGCGACATGAAGGGGGGGTACATCGTACCCGTCAGCACCACCGCGCAGATGGAGCACAGAAGGATGTTGTTGAGTACCAGCAGCCCTTCACGCGATACAGGTGCGAACAGCCCCCCCGTGGTCAGCTGCGGCGCACGGATCGCGAACAGCAGCAGCGACCCGCCGATGACCAGCGCCAGCAGCCCGAGGATGAACACGCCACGCGCCGGGTCATTGGCAAAGGCATGGACGGAATTAAGGATGCCCGAACGCACAAGAAATGTGCCGGAAAGCGAGAACGAGAACGTACCGATCGCCAGCAGTACGGTCCAGATCTTCAGCGCCTCGCGCTTTTCCACCACAATGGCGGAATGCACCAGCGCCGTGCCCGTCAGCCATGGAATGAGCGAGGCATTCTCCACCGGGTCCCAGAACCAGTACCCACCCCAGCCCAGCACGTAGTAAGACCACCATGATCCCATGGCGATGCCACAGGTCAGGAAGCACCATGCCGCCACCGCCCACGGGCGTACCCAGCGACCCCATGCGGCATCCACCCGGCCTTCAAGCAGGGCGGCGATGGCGAAGGCGAAGGGCACGGCAAAGCCAACATAACCGGTGTAGAGAATGGGCGGATGGAACGCGAGGCCGGGATCCTGCAGCAGCGGGTTCATGCCCTGACCATCCAACGGTGCGGGCCATACGCGGGCAAACGGGTTGGATGTGGTCAGGCAGAACAGTTCAAAGCCTGCTGCAACTCCACCCAGAACCCCAATGACGCGCGCCTGTAGCGCGGAAGGCAGGTTACGGCCAAACAGCGCTACCGCGCCACCGCAGATGGACAGGATCATCGCCCAAAGCAGGACCGACCCCTCATGGTTACCCCATACGCCAGTGATCTTGTACAGCAGCGGTTTGCTGACCGCGCTGTTGGCGGCCACGTTCTGCACGGAAAAATCATTGGTGATGGCGGCATGGACCAGGCACGCAAATGCGGTGATCAGCGCGATCATCTGCCCTATCGCCAGTGCAGGGGCCAGCGCCATTAGCCGGGTATCGCGCCGCTGTGCGCCGATCAGGGGCAGGATCGCCTGTCCGGCGGCCATGCAGCATGCCAGCGCCAGGGCAAAATTTCCAAGTTCCGGGTTCATTGTCGGATGTCAGTTTCCGTCAGGTGTCTGGGTGGCCGGTTTCTTCGGGCCGTCTGCCGCTGTCATGGTGTTCCAGCTTGCGGCGTCGGGCGCCTTGCCAAAGCGGGGGTCCCACTTGCCGCTGCGGCGCAGTTCCTCCGCCACTTCCTTGGGCATGTAGGTCTCGTCATGCTTGGCGAGTACTTCGCTGGCGCGGAAGGTGCCATCGGGGTTGACCGTGCCCACAGCCACCACGCTCTGCCCCTCGCGGAACAGGTCGGGCAGGATGCCTTCGTAACGCACGGTCACGGCGGCCTGTCCGTCGGTCACGTCAAACAGGTTGACGGGGGTATCCTTTACCGTCTCCCGGTGCACGCTGCCTGCCACCACCATGCCACCCAGACGGATGGTGCGGTCAGCCGGCGGCGGCTTGGCATGCACCTGCGAGGGCGCCATGAAGAACACGATATTGGATGAAAAGGCGTTGAGGGTGAGGGCGGCCGCGGACCCAAGCCCGATCATGCACGCCACTACCAGCCACAGGCGTCGGCTCTTGCGTGTCATGATGGCTGGCGGGTCCGTGGCAGCTCAATGGCGGCAAGGCGTTTGCGCGCCTGGCGGAGCCGGAACGTGGCATTGATGGACAGGATGGCGGCCACGCCAAGGGTCAGGCCGTAGGCGGCGGCGATATAGGGCAGATGGGTCATGCGGTGGCACTATCGGCAGAAGGAGCGGACTGGGCGGTGGACTGGCGGCCTCGGTTGGCGGCCAGGATGGTGCGGATGCGGCTTTCCATGACCGCGGCACGCAGGCGGGCCAGCACGATCGCGCCAAACCCCAGCGTGAAGCCCAGCGTGGTCAGTCCCAGCGGCCACAGCATGGAGGTGGACATGGTCGGCGCCCCGGTAACCGTAATGCTGTCAGGCTGGTGCAGGGTGTTCCACCACTGCACGCTGAATTTGATAATGGGCAGGTCGATCGCGCCCGCAAGCCCCAGTATGGCGGCGGCGCGGTAGCCACGCTGCGGTTCATCGAATGCCCGGATCAGCGCGATATGGCCCAGATACAGGAAGAACAGCACCAGCACCGAGGTCAGGCGCGCGTCCCATACCCACCATGTGCCCCACATCGGCTTGCCCCATAGCGAACCGGTGGCCAGACACACGGCGGTGATGGCGGCACCGACCGGCCCGATTTCCACCGCCGCAAGATCGGCCAGCGGGTGGCGCCACACCAGCGACAGGAGCGAGCACACGGCCAGACCCATATAGCCCGATGATGCCAGCCATGCGGTGGGCACATGCACGTACATAATGCGTACACTATCACCCTGTTGCCAGTCAGCGGGGGAGAAGAACAGCCCCCATGCGATTCCGGCCATCGACAGCACAAGTGCCGGCCATGTCAGCCATGGTTGCAGCTTCGCCCCCATGCGCAGGAAACGGCCGGGGTTGGCATATCGATGAAAAAGGTTACCGGTTCGCGCGGTAAGGCTCTGCGTTGCGTTCAAGGTTGATCCATCCGTGCCGGGGGCACCGTCCCTGCAATGAAAGGGGTCAAGAAAAATTTCCGCCATTACCCATGCGTGGCTGGGGGCTGACGATTTCCTGCTCTACACTATCGCGTTAGAAAAGACACGGCCAGTCCTGTTCCGTGATGGTACGGTCCGACTACGAGAGGAGAAAACATGCTGTTTGCGATCATTTGTACCGACAGACCCGCCAGCCTTGAAACCCGCAAGGCAACCCGTGAGCGCCACCTTGCCTATCTGGAACGGTGGAAGCAGCATCTGGTACACGGTGGCCCGCTGCTGGACGCGGAAAACCGCCCCTGCGGCAGTCTTCTGGTGGTGGATGTGGCTGATCGTGCCGCGGCGGAAGGCTTTGCGGTGGAGGACCCTTACGCCAAGGTGGACCTGTTCGAGAGCGTGGTGATCCGTCCGTTCCGTTCAGTTTTTCGTGATGGGCTACGGGTGGAGTAGGAAAAGCGGTCATGGCCTACTGGTTGATCAAATCCGAGCCGGACGCCTTTTCCTGGGCCGAGCAGGTGGAAAACGGCGTGGAACCGTGGACCGGCGTGCGCAACCATCAGGCAAAGAAGAACCTGGCGGCCATGCAGGTGGGCGACCGGGCGTTCTTCTATCACTCCAACATCGGGCGCGAAATCGTGGGCGTGGTCGAGGTGGTGCGCGCAGCCTATCCCGACCCCACGGCGGAAACCGGTCAGTGGGTCTGTGTGGACGTGCGCGCCATTGGCCCCATGCCGCATCCGGTCACGCTGGCTACGATCAAGGCTGATCCGGCGCTGGCGGATCTGGCGCTGGTGCGGCAGTCGCGCCTGTCGGTGGTGCCGGTATCGGATGGGCACTGGGCGCATCTGTGCCGCATGGGGGGCTGGAACAGCTAGGGCAGGCCCGCGTTTCATGCCTGCCGCCATGGTGATGCACGTTGCAAGAAGGCGGCCATGGTGCTGAAACGGTTGGAACTGCCGCAGGGGCGTAGCGACTGGTCCCCCGCCACGGCCTTGAGGGCACGGAGCAGGGGCAGGTTCGTATTGTTTCGGAAGATCAGGCGAAAGGCATTGTAATGAGTGCAGGTTCCGCAAATGAACTGGCACCGCTGACGCTGGACAGCGCGTGTATTACTGAACTCCAGCAGGCGCTGGAACGCGTCGAGGCAGGGCGGGGCGTACTGGTGCGCCTGGCGGATTTGATGGGCGGCGCGGTGGGGCAGGCGGCCATGCTGGGTATGCGCACGCTGGGGTTGGCCCCCGCGTTGCAGGCCCGTCTGCAATCCGCGACCGAAACCGCCATCAGGCGCGCGTTTGACATTGCGGTGCTGGGCATGGACCGCCCGCACGATGTCTCGGTCACGGCGGGTGCGCCCACATGGCGTGATCCCGCACTCAAAGCCGCCGTGACCGTATCGGGTGCGGTCGGCGGGTTTACCGGACTGCCGGGACTGGTGGCGGATGTGGGCTTCACCACGCTGGCCATCATGCGTGAGATCGCACGCATTGCCCGTGAGCAGGGCGAGGACCTGTCACAGGAAGACGCGTGCGCCGCCTGTCTGGAAGTGTTTGCCCTGCGCGCCTTCCCCTTTGGCGGCCCGAAAGGGCAGGGGCAGGGGGAAGATAACGAACTTGGGTATTTCTCCGCCCGCGCCATGCTGCGCGGTCGCCCGGTTGTAATGCTGGTCAGCGAGGTCGCGACCCATTACGGGCTGGGCCTGTCACGCAAATTCGCCCTACAGATGATGCCGGTGGCGGGTGCGCTATGTGGCGCATCGCTCAATGCGGCGTTCCTGTCGCACTACCGGGCGGTGGCGCAGGCGCATTTCACCATCCGCAGGCTGGAGCGCGAATACGGGCCAGAAGTACGCCGCACCGCAGCCGACCTGAAGGCCCACGCGGCAACCCAGGCCAGCGAAAGCTGACGCACGTGGCGGTGCGAAAGCCCTTCGCACCGCCACGTTGCATGTGGGTCAGCCCTGCCCGCTGGCAGCGGCGGCTCGCCCTTTCAGGGTCAGGCGGACTTCAATCAGCCCCGCCACCAGCGCGAAGATGCAGTAGAACGCCAGCAATGTCTCCCATATGCCGTGAAAACGTGGTGCCACGGCATTGAGCACAAGGGCGATCAGCGCGAAAATCACGAATATGCCGGGTAGTCCCATGGTCATCTCTCCCTGAAGGTCGCCGCCTGTTTCATGCCCCGACGGGTGTGGGCGGGTGGGCACCTTTCAGCACGGCTTCCACATTGTCCAGTGCCAGCATGCCCATGTCGGTCCGGGTCTCGACTGTCGCACTGCCCACATGCGGGGTCAGGAACACGTTTGGCAGTTCAAGAAAGCGCGGGTCGGGGTTGGGTTCGTTGCGGTAAACATCCAGCCCGGCGGCGGCAAGCTGGCCGCTGCGTAGCGCGTCGATCAGGGCGTCCTCGTCCACCAGCGCGCCACGGGCGGCATTGATGAAGATGGCCCCGCGCGGCAGGCGACCCAGCAGGTCGGCATTGATCATGCCGTCCGTTTCGGGGCTGGCGGGCATGTGCAGGCTCAGTATGTCGCAATGCGGCAGCATGTCGGCAATGGTGGCGAAATAGGTGGCGCCTGCTTCCTGCTCGGCCGGCAGGCGGCGGCGGTTGGAATACAGCACCTCCATGTCAAAGCCGCGTGCACGTTTCGCCACCGCGCGGCCAATGCGGCCCATGCCCACAATGCCCAGCCGCTTGCCGCTGATGCGCGTGCCCAGCAGTTCATCCATGGCCAGCGACTGCCCCCACCCCCTGCGCATGAGCGTGGTGTATTCCCCCGCCCGGCGCGCGGCCGCCAGCATGAGCAGGATGGCCATGTCGGCATTGCACTGTGTCAGCACATCGGGGGTGTTGGTGACAATGATGCCGCGCGCATGCAGGGCGGGAATATCCAGGTGGTCGGTGCCCACGCTTACGGTGGCCACCACCTTCACGCAGTCGGGCAACTGCTTCACGTCATCGCCCTGTAGTGGCAGGCCGGTTGATGTCATGATGGCGTCGGGCTGGAAGGCACGCGCGGTATCAAGCAGTTCGCGTGTCGTCATCTTGTGGTCTGGCGCGCCGGATATGGTAAAGTTGTGTTCAATGCGCTGCATGACCGCAGGGGTCTGGCGTTGGGTTAGCAGCAGGCGGGGCTGGGTATCGGACATATGGGTATTTTCTCCTGATGAACGCGGTCATGCCGTGGCCCGTCAAGGCCACCGGAGCACGCAAGAGGGTTATCCCAAGAACATGACGGGTCAAGACACGGTTCCCATCACGCCCGAACTCATGCTGCGGGCCTACCGCGCCGGGCTGTTCCCCATGGCGCCCGATGCCGGGTCGGATATACTGGAATGGTTCTGTCCCGAATGGCGTGGTATCCTGCCGCTCGATGGCTTCCATGTCTCGCGTCGGCTCATGCGTACCGTGCTGTCGTCGCGCTTTGCGGTGGTTGCGGACCAGGACTTCCCTGCGGTCATGGATGGTTGTGCCGAACCCGCGCCGGGGCGTGAGAGCACATGGATCAACCCACGCATCCGCACCCTGTTCTGCCAACTGCATGCCATGGGCCACGCCCATAGCGTGGAAGTGCGCCACGAAGGGCAACTGGTGGGCGGGCTGTATGGTGTGGCCATCGGGCAGGCCTTTTTTGGCGAGAGCATGTTCAGCCGCATGCGCGATGCCTCCAAAGTGGCGCTGGTTCATCTGGTGGCGCGGCTACGGTTGGGGGGCTTTACCCTGCTTGATACCCAGTTCGGCACCGATCACCTGTCCGGTTTTGGCGGGGTCGAAATCCCGGTACGCACCTACCTGCATGCGTTGGGGCGGGCGGTGGAGCACGATGCCATATGGGTTGGCAACGGGCAGGATGCAGCGGTGGAGGCTGCCGTCCGTGCCCTGCGCGCGGCATGACCCGCCCATGCGGTTGCCCGGTCCGTGTGGTTGACAGGGCCGCCCATGCAGGCTTCCGTCTGCGCAGATGAAGGGAAAGACGTGATGAAGCATGCAACGCCCCGCCCGCAACGCCAGCGGACAAGAACAGGCACAGGACTGAAGGGCGCGGGACTGCTGGGGATGGCAACGGTCATGGCGGGCATGGCCGCGGGTTGTGGCACCCAGCCCGCCTGGGCGCAGGACGCCCCCAGCGTCCATCCGCCCCTTACTCCCACGCGCGATGTGCAGGTGGACTACAATGTCCAGCCTGATGGCGTGGACACACCAAAGACCGTGCGCACATGGTTTGCCTATAATGGCGGCCTGATGCGAATCGACAGCCCGCAGGGCATGGGGGAGACGATCCTCAACCGCATGAGCCGCCAGGTCACCATCATCATAAACCCGCAGAAGGTGTACAGCCAGCTTGATGCCCGTTACGGCATCCGCAACCCCTTCCTGCTCGACCTGTCCATGACGTTCGTGCGCAAGGGTACATCTACCGTGGCGGGGATTGCGTGCACGCAGTGGGATGTCACAACCGATCAGGGTAACGCCACCGCCTGTGTCACTGATGATGGTGTGGTACTGCAGGAAATAGGCGTGGATGGTGATGGGCTGAAGGGACGGCTGGAAGCGACGAAAGTGGTGTATGCTCCCATACCCGACAGCATGTTCCAGCCCCCCGAGGGCTATCGCAAGATCGACCCGCCTCCGCCGCCCGGTACTCCGGCTGCCAAGGCCCCGAAGGGCGGGTGATGGCCCGGCCACCTTTTCTGGATCTGTTTTCAGGCCCGCTTCAGGGCCGGTTTTCAAGGATTGCATGAAGTGACACGACTGGCCCCCGGCCTGTGCCGGACCGTAATAATGGGTGCCCTGTTTGTGGCGGGCGTGGGCTGCGCCCATGCTGCTGATGGCGCGACCGCCCCGGCATCTGATGCCCAGACCCCTTACGTCACGCCGCAGGATGATGTGGATGTCAGCTACGACATCTATCCACCACATGACACGAGCGCCGTCATGACCCAGCGCATGCGCTGGTCCGCCAGCACCATGATGCAGCGCGTCGATCCGGGCAATGCGGCCACTTACATGATTACCGATTACCACGCGGGCACGCTTACGGTGGTCAATGCCGACCAGAAGGTAAAGACCATCATCCCCGCACCCGGTGCGGCCAATGTGGTCATGGGCCAGCGCGCGCAGGGCAACTGGCTGCGTACCGGCGTATCGAACGTGGCGGGCACGCCTTGCACGCTGTGGCAGACACAGGATACCGACCAGCGCCCCAGCGAGATCTGTTACACGGATGATGGCGTGATGATGCAGGTCATCCGCGATGGCAAGGTGATGGTGGCCGCCACATCCCTGACCCGCGCGCCCCAGGGAGCGGATGTGTTTGCCATCCCCTCCGGGCTGAAGGAACTGCACGCCGCTCATCCGTAACGGATCGGTCCGCTTTGTGGCATGAAAAGGGCGTGGCCTGCCCGTAAATCGCCATGCCGGTTCTGTCTAAACGAGTTCGGCGGAGTGTTGCCCCGTCATCGATACAGGAGCGGAAACACGGTGATGAAGAATACACGATGCATCGCAACCGGGCTCATGGTTCTGGCCGGACTGGCCGTGGCGGCGCCACAGGCCCATGCCCATGGGCGTGGCGGACCCGGTGATGCATTTGTTGGCGGTCTGATCGGCGGAGTCGTGGGAGGTGTCGTGGGGGGCGCGATGATGGAGGCCTACGGGCCGCCACCCCCGCCCCCGCCGCCGGTCTATTACCCCCCGGTACCACCCATGGTCTATTACGGCCCGCCCCCGCCCCCGCCACCGGTCATGGCCTATGGCCCCTACGGACCTGGCCCGGGCCGTCCTTATTACTGAGCTTGCCTAGCTCCCGTGCCCGCCTGTAGCTGCAGGGCCGTAATGGCCTTGCGCACGGCGGTGACGTGGTTGGTGACCTTGACCTTGCGCCATGCCTGCACCAGGTGGCCCGTCGCATCGACCAGAAAGGTCGCGCGTTCGATGCCCATGTAGGTACGGCCGTACATCGACTTTTCTATCCACACGCCATAGGCCTCGGTCACATGACCGTCGCTGTCGGAGGCGAGGGGGAAGGTCAGGCCGTGGTTGGCCGCGAATTTTTCCAGAGCGGGCATGTCATCACGCGAGACCCCGATTACGGTCACACCGTCCTTGTGCAGGTCGGCAAGCGCTGCCTCGAATTCGCAGGCTTCCTTCGTACAGCCCGATGTATTGGCCTTGGGGTAGAAATACAACACGAACGGGTGCCCGTGCAGGCCATTCAGGCTGACGGTCCGGCCACCGCTTGCGGGCATGTCAAAATCGGGCACCGCGCTGCCGGGTTCGGGGAAAGGGGGAACAACCTTGCTCATGACCTGCCTTGTTAATCTGCCCGCATGCGGTGCGTGTTGCCACGGGGTGCATGCGGCTGGGGTTTACGGGCGGCAATCATGCAATGCTTTTGGGCATGAGGGAACCGGGCATGGGGAGGCAGGTCCAGACCCGCTATGGCGCGGGCGTATCCGCTGGAGGCGGGATGAGGCGGTCGAATATGGTCATGACTTCGGCAGCCATGCGTTCCATGCGCCGCAGCAGGGTGGTGGCGTCGCTCACGCCGAACTCTCCGGTCAGGATTTCAAGGCTGGCGGCGGGGATGGTCTCGGGCACGTCACGGCCGCAGATAATGCGGATCAGCCCCTGCAGGGTGCGCCAGAACAGGTCGGCGCGGCGCAGCACGCTGGCGTCGGCACTGTCCATCTCACCCGCGCGCGCCATGCGCAGCAGCGCCAGGCGTGTGGACTGGCTGCGCATGGCGGGGGATGTGGCCAGCAACTGCAGCCCCTGCGCCACGAATTCCACATCCATCAGCCCGCCCCGGCGGCGCTTGATGTCCCACGGACTGGTGGCGGGGCGTTCGCGGGCCAGGCGTTCGCGCATGTGGCGTACGTCATGCAGGATCGTGGCGCGTGCCTGTGCGGTGGCGTGGGGGATGTCGTTCAGCGCGTGGTCGATCGCGGCCCGCAACTCCCCCATCAGCCGGGGTGGGCCTGCCACCACGCGGGCGCGGGTCAGCGCCATGCGCTCCCACGTCCAGGCCGCTTCCGCATGGTAGCGGCGGAAGGCGGAAAGCGAGACCGCGACCGGCCCTTTGGAGCCCGAGGGGCGCAGCCGCATGTCCACTTCGTACAGCGGCCCTTCCCGCCCCGGTGCGGTCAGTGCGGCGACAAAGGCATGGGCAAGGCGCACGTAATAGGTGCCCGCCGAAAGCGGGCGTGGCCGGATGCCATCGACCGTGGCTGTGGCGGGGACCACGCTCTCGCCGGCATCGTCCGGGTGGTCGAACACCAGCATGAGGTCAAGGTCCGAGCACGGCATCATTTCATGCGATCCCGCCTTGCCCAGCGCCACCACCGCCATGGCCCCGCCGGGTACGCTGCCGTGGCGGCGCCTGTGTTCGCGCGTGACCACCGCCAGCAGCCCGCGCATGACCGTATCCGCCATGGCAGTGCGGGCGCGGGCTGCGCGGTCTTCGCCCAGCCGGTGTTCAAGGCGGGCGACGGACAGGCGGAACTCCTCCCCGCAGACCAGTCCGCGCAGTACCGGCAGCACCTGTTCGGCGGTGGCAGCACCCGTTACATGCCGCCGCACCAGCGCTGTGACCGTACCCAGCGCGCCGGGGCCATCTTCCATATCCAGCAGCCCATCCAGCGCGGAAGGGGTCTGCGCCAGATGGTCAGCCAGAAAGGGCGCGCAGTCGAGCACGGTCACGATTCGGTGGATCAGGGCAGGGTTGCGTTCCAGCAGCGACAGGAACTGAACCCCCGCCCACTGCCGTTCCAGCAGGGCGTCAAAGCGGCGCAGCACCGCCAGCGGCTGTCGGCGGCTGCCGATCTGGGCCATGATGGTGGGCAGGACCCGGCGCAGCAGCTTGCGCGCGCGGTCCGAGCGCAGGGCGCGCAGGCGGTTGCTCTCCCAGCGGTTAAGGATGACGAGCGCATCGTTGATATCGTCAGCGGCAAAGCCGTGTTCGCGCAATCGGTCGGCCGCATCGGCATCCTCGGGGGCGATGGTCTCGTCCTTGCGTCCGCCTTCGGCAAACTGCTGGTCGAATATACGGCGCGAGCGTTGCATGACCGCCAGCATGCTGCTGGCAAGCTCGCCCGGCGCCGCCGCCAGCATGAAGGTGGCGAAGCGGGCGAATCCGTCTACCGTGTCTGGCATGCTGTGGGTCTGGTGGTCCATACGCATCTGCAGGCGGTGTTCGGCCTGTCGCAGCATGCGGTAATTGCGGGCCAGTATTGCGGACTGGGCACGCTCCAGCAGTCCCGCCCGGCGCAGCCTGCGCAGCGCGCCCAGCGTTGTGGGGTCGCGCAGTTCAGGCCGCCGGCCTCCCCATACCAGTTGCAACGCCTGGGCCACGAACTCCACTTCGCGTATGCCGCCCTGGCCCAGTTTTACATTCTGGCCCAGAAGCCACGCAGTAGCGGCGGCCGGATCGCGTATGCGTTCGGGCGGCAGGCTGTCCAGATCGGCATGTCCTGCGTTACGGTGGCGGTCGATACGGGCCTTCATGTCATGCAGGTCGTCGATTACCGCGAAATCCAGATGGCGGCGCCAGACGAACGGATGAATGCTTTTGAGGAAACGGCGCCCCGCCGTAATGTCCCCCGCCACGGGGCGGGCCTTGGTCATGGCGGCGCGTTCCCACGTGCGGCCCATGCTTTCATAATACTGCATGGCGGCGGGAATGGACACGGCGGCAGGTGTGGCGGAGGGGTCCGGCCGCAGCCGCAGGTCCATGCGGAAAACGTAACCATTTGCATCACGCGCTTCCATAAGGGTGACAAGATCGCTAGTCATGCGCACAAAGGTATGTCGCAGCCCCTCGTTTGCAGGGTGGCGGTCAGGGTCGTACAGCACGATCAGGTCTATGTCCGAGGAGTAGTTCAGTTCCCGCGCGCCCAGCTTCCCCATTGCCAGAACCACGAAGCCGCTGCCCCGGCACGGGTTTTCGGGGTTGTGCAGGCGCAGGCGCCCCGTTTCGTGCGCATGCAGCAGCAGATGCCTGACCGCCGCCCCCAGCGCGTTTTCCGCCAGCAGGCTCAGGGCAAGCGTTACCTGTTCCAGCCCCCACACGCCGCCTATGTCGGCCAGGGCTATGGCCAGCGCCGCCTGCCGTTTGGCCACGCGCAGTTCAGCCATGATCTGTGTGCGGGGTATATCGGGCGGCAGGGCTGCCAGCGCATCCAGGATGCGGCGCGTGCAGGCATCTGCCCCCTCGGTCAGCAGATTCATGAATGCGGTAATGTCGCGCTGCGCCAGGTCGGACAGGTACGGCGCATTTCCTCCCACCGCATCGATCAGCGGCAGTACGCCGGGCAGCGTGGTGATATCGGACAGCCCTGCCCGGTCGCAGGCCGCTACCAGGTTTTCACGCAATATGGATGCTGCCCGCCCATCTGCCGGGTAGGGCCAGGTACAGCCATGCCACGAAGGGTGCAGCACGGGGGAAGGCGGTGTGGGCTGGGCCATGGGAAAGGGTCCGGTAAGAGACTGGAAAACCACGCAGACCTGCGCGGTGGTGTAGCGTGGACGGCATGACGGAAGCAGGTCAACCCTCTCCGCCGTCACACCCGCCCCCCAGCCGCGTGCGCCGCGCGGTAATGGCGGGAGGCAGGGTGGTGGTGTGGCTGGTGCTGGTATGCATCACGCTGCCTGCGGTGCTGCTGCTGGTGCTGACGTTGCGGCTTTCCGCCGGGCCGTTGGACATTACACCTGTCATCAGGCTGCTCATGCCAATTCCCGTGGCCCATGGGCTGAAGCATGAGGATATTATCGGTGGCCTGTCGGCGGGGCATGTGCGCATGGGCTGGAATGCCGTGCATGAAGGGCTGCGCGCCCCATTGGTGATATGGGTGGAGGATGTCACCATCCGGCGCCGTAATGGGGAACTGGCTGATAGCCTGCGGCGCGGGCGCCTGACCATAGACAGCCCGGCGCTGGTCCATGGGCGGGTGCGCATCCTTGAACTCTCGGCTTCCCATGGGCGGCTGCGGTTTGCGCGTAGCAAGGCGGGCAAGATTGGCCTCGATCTGGGTCCAGATACGCCCTATCCCTCGCTCAAGCCGCAAGAACCCCCACCCGTGGACCTGGACGGTCTGCGTCAGGCCATCATATCCGACACCCACGTCACTTTTACCGACCGCATGACGGCGCGTACCTGGCGGCTGGGCGAGGCCGATGTCCGGCTGAAGATCGTGACCGATTCCGGGCTCAAGGGCATTACCGGTGATGTCCGGCTGGGGTTGGAGGGCAATGGCGAGCGGCTGGTCATGCATGGCACGGGTGAGCATATCGGTCCGCAGCAGGTGGACTGGACGGTGGGGCTGGACCCGATCAGTCCGGCAGCTTTCGCACCGGGGCAGAAAGAAGTGGCGCCGCTCGACCTGCCGGTGGGGGGCAGCCTGCACGTTTCCTTCCGTGCGGGTGCCCGGACCATGTCCTTTCTCGTCCCGCATGATTTCACCATGCATCTGGAGGCCGGTAACGGGCAGGTCAATACGCGCAAGGCCGGGCAGTACCTGGTGGGGCAGGGTAGTGCCGACCTGGTGGGTGCGTTAGGCCCTGGCCCGGCCACGGACCCGCTTGATGGCCCGCTGCATGTGGCGCTGAACAACCTTGTACTGCATCTGCGCGTGCCCGGCCATGCAGCCGATGATGACACGGGACCGACGTTGGAGGCGAAGGCAGAACTCAAATCCACATCCGTAATTGATCCCCGCGCGGCGCAGGTCACTGTTTCGGCCCGTGCACAGGCGCTGGATTTTGCCTCGCTGGGCGATTTCTGGCCGCCTCGCGCCATGAAGGGCGCACGGCGCTGGGTCACGCAGAACATCCCGCAGGGGCGCGTAAGGGAGTTTGAGGTCAACATGGGACTGGACAGCCATACGGGCTGGAACGGGCTCGACCTTGTCTCGCTTGGCGGTACGATCGATGCGGATCACATGGAACTGCACTGGCTGCGTCCCATCCCGCCCCTGCATGACATGGATGCCCACCTGACATTCGATGGCCCGGACCAGATCAAGATCCGCTTTGGCCATGCCTACCAACTGGTGGATCTGGCGGATCGCCACGTGGATGCCACCGGCACCGGACGGATCGAGGTCGGTCCGGGTTCCATGCTCATTACTGGCCTGAATGAAAAAGTGCAGGTGGGCGATATTAACACCACACTGCTGGGTAATACGCGCGATGTGCTGGCGCTGCTGGCCGAACCGCGGCTTAATGTGCTCTCGCGCCACCCCATGACCTTCACCCACCCCTCGGGGCGGGCCAATGTGTCGCTGCACATCGCGCTGCCGCTTGATGCGCATGTGCGGCTGGACCAGATCGACCTGCGCAGCCATACCGACCTGGGTGACGTGCATCTGGGCAACGTGGTGGTGGGCAGGCCACTCGATAACGGCAATCTGGGCATTGACGCTACGACCAAGGGCCTGCTGCTGCAGGGCACCGGGGTGCTGGCGGGCATTCCCTCAAGCGTGATCTATACCATGGACTTCCGTAGCGGGCCGATGGTCCATGCGGTGGAAAGTGCCAGCCTGCAGGGCCATGTCACCCCCGAGGGCGTGCGGCGCGCGGGTTTCGAGATGGGGGAGCATTTCTCCGGCAGCGCCCTGCTTGATGTGGACTATGACCGCTATGTGGGCGGGAAGGCGCAGGTTGATATCGACCTCGATCTCGACCGCGCGGCGCTGGCCATTCCCATCTGGTCCAAGAGGGTGGGACAGGAGGCCAATGCCTCGGTCGAACTGCAACTGGAACATGGGCAGATCGCGGCGATCGAGAACATTCGTGCCGTAGGCCCCGACCTGCTGATTGATGGCCATGCCGAGACCGCGTCAGGCATGGCGCGTCGGCTCATCCTGCGTGGGTTCCGTGTCGGCCGTTCGGTGGGGAATGCCTCCGTCATGTTGCCCCAGCGCGAGAACGATCCCATTGGCGTCAATGTCGCAGCCCAGGTACTTGACCTCTCGCCATTGGTTTCATTCCAGACCGCCCCGAATCCTTCCGCCGCGGCCAAGGTGGCCAGCCATCAGGGCAGCAGTGGCTATCATGTGCCCGAAATGGCGACGGGCCGCGTAAATAGCCCGCCAGGGCGGCGATGGACCCTGAATGTCGATACCCGCACCCTGTATTATGGCCCCACCGACACACTGACCAACGTGCATAGCCACCTTGAGACCAACGGCACGCGGCTGACACGCGGGGTGCTGACGGTTGAAGGCCCGGTCGCGGCCAGCGCACGCCTGACCCCGCAGGACAACAGCCGCGTGCTGGATGTGCATGTGGCAAGTCTGGGCGACCTGCTGCGAGACATGAAGGTGACAGACCAGATGCAGGGCGGCGTGACCGACATTAACGGCAGTTTCGATGACAGCACGCCCTCCGCCCCCTTTACCGGCAAGGTCACCATGGGGCCGTTCCAACTTCGTAACGTGCCATCCGTGGTCAGGTTGGTGAACAATGCGTCGATCTACGGCTGGCTACGCGCGCCCCATGCGCCGGGCATGCAGATCGAGCAGCTTGCCGCCCCCGTGACGCTGGATGAGGGAACGATCCACATAGCCGACGGGCTGGTCAGCAATGCATCGCTGGGTGCGACTGTTTCAGGCGACGTGAACCTTGAGAAAAAGACGCTCAGCCTTGATGGCACCATCATCCCCGCCTTTGCGGTCAATACCGCGCCGGGCCACCTGCCGGGCCTGCTGGGCTGGCTGTTCAGCCCCGAAAAGAACGGAGGTGTGGTCTCAGCTACCTATCAGGTCACCGGGCCGATGGGCAACCCGAGCGTGCATGTAAACCCCTATGCCATGCTGCTGCCCGGTTTCCTGCGCAATGTCATGCATATCCATTAAGGCGTGCCGGGCTGCCCCATCCGTCCGTCCCTAACCGGGCGGGCGTGCGGCCTCCGGCGTGATGCGGTCATGGCCGGGCAGCACGAACAGCACGGTCAGGAGCGAACAGGCAATGCACCCGGTTACGTACCAGTAGAACAGTCCTTCATGCCCGATCTGCTTGAACCACAGCGCCACATATTCCGCCGTGCCGCCAAAGACCGATACAGTCAGGGCATAAGGCAGCGCTACCCCCAGTGCCCGCACACGGGTAGGGAACAGTTCGGCCTTCACCACTGCATTGATCGCGGTATAGCCCGAAATACCGACCAGTGCGGCCGTCACCAGCCCGAACGCGGCAAGCGGTGACTGTACGACAGACAACGCGCGCATGAGCGGCACCGTGCCAAGGCACCCGATTACACCAAAGGAAAGCAGCAGCCGCCTGCGCCCCACCCGGTCGGACAGCGCGCCAAAGATGGGCTGCACCAGCGCGAATACGGCTAGCGAAGCGGTGGAGACCACGGTGGAGTGCTCCTTGCTCAGCCCCGCCGTGTTGACCAGGTATTTCTGCATGTAGATCGTAAACGTGTAGAACGCGACGGTACCGCCCAGCGTCAGTCCGCATACGCCCAGTACCTCACGCGGGTGGTGCAGCAGTACGCGCAGGCCGCCATGGGCGCTAGTGTCGCGCGTGGCGGCGCTGAACTGCTCGCTTTCCGCCATGCCACGGCGGAACCATAGGATAGAGAGCGCCAGCAGCGCGCCAATCCCAAACGGCACACGCCACCCCCATGCCCCAAGCTGCGCGGGGCTGAGCAGTAAGAACTGGAGCACCAGCAGCACCACAAGGGCCAGCAGTTGCCCCATCACCAGCGTCACATACTGGAAACTGGCATAGAACCCGCGCTGGGCCGGGGGTGCGATTTCAGACAGGTAGGTCGCACTCGCCCCGTATTCGCCCCCCAGGCTCAGCCCCTGCAGAAGGCGGGCGAACAGCAGCACACTGGGGGCGGCAAGGCCGATGCGCTCATAGGTTGGACACACGGCAATGGCCAGCGACCCCGTGCACATGGCGACAATGGACACGCTGAGTGCCGCCCGCCGCCCGTGCCGGTCCGCCATGAGACCCATCAGCCACCCGCCCACCGGCCGCATGAGGAAGCCTATGGCAAACACCGCCGCACTGCGTAGCAGTTCGGTCGTGGCATTGCCGGGGGGAAAGAACGACCGGGCAAAATACATGGAAAATGCCGCGTAGACGTACCAGTCGTAATATTCGATCAGATTCCCGGATGAACCG
The DNA here is from genome assembly GCF_000182745.2 of Komagataeibacter medellinensis NBRC 3288. NCBI lineage: Bacteria > Pseudomonadati > Pseudomonadota > Alphaproteobacteria > Acetobacterales > Acetobacteraceae > Komagataeibacter > Komagataeibacter medellinensis. Next base: position 1,244,909 of record NC_016027.1, on the reverse strand, counting down.
GCAATAATGCTTCGTATCCGTTGTGCGGTAGTCAGTGATCCGGTCTGGGGCTGGAAAACAGGCATGATGAAGACTCTATGGACGCGAATGGACAGGTGGTACGAAATGGACGGCCCTAGTGGATGGTGGGAGGCGCTGCGGGTGCGCGCTGTGTGGCGGGCATGACGGGGGTCAGGGCCTGTTCGTCATCCAGTCGGCCCGCAAGGGCGGCTTCCAGGCGGTCTGTATCCAGCGCACCTTCCCACCGGGCCAGTACGATGGTGGCCACCGCGTTGCCGATAATGTTGGTTAGCGAACGGCATTCGGACATGAAACGGTCAATACCCAGGATCAGCCCCATACCCGCCACCGGCACGTCGGGTACCACGGCGAGGGTGGCAGCGAGGGTAACGAACCCGGCCCCGGTTACACCAGCGGCGCCCTTGGAACTGACCATGGCGACCAGCAGAAGACTGACCTGCTGGGCCAGGCCAAGGTGCACATCGGTTGCCTGCGCAATGAACAGGGCGGAGAGCGCCATGTAGATGTTGGTGCCATCAAGGTTGAAGGAATAGCCCATCGGCACCACAAGCCCCACCACCGACGGCGCGCAGCCTGCATTTTCCAGCCGGGTCATGAGGCTGGGCAGCGCTGATTCGGACGAACTCGTGCCCAGCACGATCAGCAGTTCCTCACGCAGGTAACCCAGCAGCGCGGTAATGCGGAAACCGTTCCACCGTGCGACCATTCCCAGTATGACCAGCACGAACAGGGCGGCGGTAGCGTAAAATGTGAGCACCAGGATGGCAAGGTTGAGCACAGCACCCACGCCAAAGCGCCCGATGGTGAACGCCATGGCCCCCAGCGCCCCGATGGGGGCAGCGTACATGACCAGCCGTACCACGCCAAACACCAACTGGGTCAACTGCCTGAGCAGGACCAGTATGGCCTGCCCCCTTGTCCCCATGTGCGACAGGCTGATGCTGAACAGGATGGCAACCAGCAGCACCTGCAGGATATCGCCCGACACGAAGGCGCTGACCACCGTGTCGGGAATGATGTTGAGCAGGAAATCACCGAAGGAATGCGCCTGTGCCTTGGCCGTATAGGCGGCTACCGCATGGGTATCGAGCGTTGCAGGGTTGGCGTGGATCTGTGCGCCGGGGCGCACGATGTTGGCCACCACCATGCCCACAACCAGCGCCAGTGTGGAGAAGATGAGGAAATACACCATCGCCTTGCCCGCAAGCCTGCCAGCCTGTCCCAGATCCGACAGGCTGGCCACGCCCGTCACCACGGTCAGGAAGATGACCGGCGGGATCACCATCTTGACCAGGCGGATGAACGCATCGCCCAGCGGTTTGAGCGCCACCGCCGTGTCGGGGCAGAAATGCCCCAGTGCCACACCCGCCACTACTGCAATGATGACCTGCACATACAGGCTGCGCAGTAGCAATCGCAGCGATCGGCCAGGCGCGGACTGGCCTTGCGGGCGGGGCCGCGATTGCTCGGGCATGATGGCGGATGTCCTTCACAGCGGTTCGTGTCACGTGCGCACCGACCGGGCGGGACGGAGGCATGCCGATCGTTTCGGTTACTGCATAACACGGCTGCCAGATATTCCAAAAAGACATGGTGGGTTTACATCTATGCCATTACAGGGCACGGACATGTTTTGTTCCTGTTCTGTGGAAAGAGTCCGCCATGTCCGATATGTCCGTATCCCCCATTGTGTGGATTGGCATGCTGTGCGCGGCCATATCGTGCCTGCTTGTGTTTGTGGTTCTGCGCCGCCTCTCCCTCATGGCGGGGCAGGGGACGGATGAAGACCTTCTGGGCCGGCTGTGCGTGATGGTCGAGCGCGAGACCGCAGCCCGCGTGGCGGAGAATGAGGTCCAGCGCGCCCGCATGGCCGAGATCGAGCGCGCGCTGTCCACCCGCCTTGACCAGCGCCACCAGGAAATGACGGAAACCTTCAACCGTATCGCGCGCATGATGGGGCGCGACCTGTCGGAAATGCGCGTGGCCCAATCCGAATCCCTGCGCGAGATGGCGGAAGAAGGCAGGCGGCATAGCGACGAACTGCGTGCCGCCGTGAGCGAACGCCTGCACCAGGCGGTGGAAAAGCAGATGCAGACCTCCTTCCAGCGCGTGCTGGAGCAGATCGGGGCCATGCAGAAAGCAATGGGCGAGGTTTCGGCCATGACCGCGCAGGTGGGCGACCTCAAGCGCCTGTTTTCCAACGTCAAGACCCGGGGTGGCTGGGGGGAGGCGCAATTGCGCAGCATACTTGATGACGTGCTGCCCGAAGGTGCCTACGAGACCAACCGCCGCCTGCGCGATGACAGCCGCGAGGTGGTGGAGTTTGCCGTGCGCATGCCCGTGCGTGCCAGCGTGCCGCCTGTGCTGGCCATCGATTCCAAATTCCCGACCGAAGCCTACGAGCGCCTTTTGCAGGCAGTCGATGACTGCAACCCCGATGCAGAGCGCGCCGCCCGTCGCGCGCTGGAGACCACGCTGCGCATGGAAGCGCGCAAGATTGCCACCAAGTATATCGTCCCGCCCATAACGGTAGAATTCGCAGTGCTGTACCTGCCTACCGACGGGCTGTACGCGGAAGTGGCGCGCATTCCTGGTCTGCTGGATGAGATCGGCCGCTCCTATCGCGTGATCGTGATGGGGCCGGGGCTGATGCCGGCCATGCTGCGTACCATCCATCTGGGCTATGTCACGCTGGCGCTGGAGCGGCGGACCGATGACATTGCCCGCCTGCTGGGCGCAACCCGGCAGGAAATGCTGCGTATGGATGGCGTGCTGGAGAAACTGGCGCGCAATGCCTCCGCCATGTCCTCCTCTATTGATGAGGCGCGCAGGCGCACCGGTCTGGTCACGCGCAGATTGCGGGAACTGGATGTGGACACGCGGGATGCGCCCGCACCCGGCGGCCTGGCCGGTGATGACGTGACCCGTGACTGGATGGAAGAAGGCCCGGCCGGTACCAGGCAGGCTGAACACTAATTTAATTGGCCGCATTCCGGCCCGCGCGGCATAAGCGGAAGGATCATGACCGTTCCACCCGAAACCAACCGTCCCGAACCGCCCCCTCCGGCCCATGCGCGAGAAACCATGCCGCGCATCCTTCTTGTGGAGGATGACAGCAAGATCGCGCAGGAAGTGATCGAGGAACTGGAAAGCCGCAACTATCATGTTCAGCATGAGGTCTCGGGTGCGGCCGGGCTGGACATGGGCCTGAACGCGCATTTCGATGTGATGGTCGTGGACCGCATGTTGCCCGAACTGGACGGGCTGAGCCTGATCGAAACCCTGCGTGAGCGCAGGGTGCATGTGCCGGTGCTGGTGCTGTCCGCGCTTTCGGCGGTGGACGACCGGGTGAGCGGGCTGAAGGCGGGTGGCGATGACTACCTGACCAAGCCCTTCGCCATGGAGGAACTGGCCGCACGTCTGGAAGCCCTTCTGCGCCGCCCCGACAATTCGCGCCACACCATGCTGCGCGCCGGCCCGCTGGAGATGGACCTGATCGAGCGCACCGTCATGCGCGAGGGCGTTCTGATCGAACTCCTGCCGCGAGAGTTCAGGCTGCTGGAATACCTCATGCGCCGCCCAAACCAGGTGCTGACGCGCAACATGCTGCTTGAAGATGTGTGGAACTACCGCTTCATTCCCCAGACCAATCTGGTGGACGTGCATATCGGCAAGCTGCGTCGCAAGATTGATGAGAACGGCAAGCCTGCCCTGATCCAGAGCATCCGGGGTGCGGGGTTCATGCTGCGTGTTTCGTAACGAGCTGTTCCGTACCGCCACCTTCCGCCTGACACTGGCGGTGGTGGCGGCCATGATCGGTTCGGCGGCGCTGCAGTTCTTCTTCGGCTACAGCCAGGCCAGCGTATTTGAGGCCAGGCGCTCCGACATTCTGCTGCTGCGTGAGGCGAGCATCCTCCAGCGCGAACCCTCCGCAGTACTGGAGCAGCAGGTGCGTGACCGCGCGACCGATGACCTGCGCGTGATCATGAATGTCACGACCCTGTTCGATGCCGAGCAGCATTATATCGTGGGCGACCAGCATACCTGGCCCACGGGGCTTGTGGCTGATGGCCGCGTGCATGTGATCGGCCCGGAGGCCACGGGCGGCGGGTCTTCGACCGTGCTGCGCATGGTGGCGCTGCGCGTGCCGGGTGATCGCTACCTGGTGCTGGGGCGTAGCCGGCATATGCGCACCGAACTGCGGCTGATGATGCGGCATTCCATGCTGGTCTCGATCGTGCCGACCGTGCTGTTCGCGCTGATTACCGGCATTATCCTCAGCCACCGCGCGCTGTCGCGCGTCAAGGAAATGCATGAGGCGATCGACCGCATCATGGAAGGCGACCTGCACGAGCGCCTGCCCGCGGGGCGGCAGAATGATGATCTCCAGCGCCTTGCCGCCAGTGTCAACCGCATGCTCGACCGCCTTGAGCAACTGCTCGATGAGATACGCGACGTGGGCAATGACATCGCCCATGACCTGCGCACCCCGCTTACCCGCGTGCGTGCACGCCTTGACCGCGCGCTCAGCGCCGGGCACTCGGCCGAAGCGCTGCGTAACGTGATTGGCCGCACCATTGATGACCTGGACCAGTCCTTCGCCATCATTACCGCACTTCTGCGCATAGGCGAGATCGAGAACGGCCGCAGGCGCGCGGGGTTTGGTACGGTGGCGCTTGGCGCGCTGATGGCCGATATCGTGGACCTGTATGAACCCATTGCCGAGACCAAGGGGATCACGCTTTCATGCGATGAGGGAGAGGGGGCGATACAGGTGCAGGGCGATCGTGACCTGCTGATCGAGGTACTTGCCAACCTGGTGGACAATGCCATCAAGTTTACCCCCGAAGGCGGCCGCGTGGCCATTCGCGCCTCCATGCGCGAACAGTGCGCGATCATGCAGATCAGCGACACGGGAATCGGCATTCCGGCAGGGGAACGAAAGGCCGTGACCGGGCGTTTCTACCGCTCGGACAAAAGCCGCCATATTCCCGGTAGCGGACTGGGGCTGAGCCTTGTTTCCGCCATTCTCGCACTCCATCACGCCCGGCTTGATATTACGCCAACCCGCCTGCATGACAGCCTGCCCGGAGCCACGATGCGCATCATCTTCCCACCGCAGGGCATGGGGATGCCCATAAACTAAATAGAAATTTCATTTGCCACTCGTCCCACCCTGATTAACACCTGAAGGACAGACGGGGAGACGAGATATGCAAGAAGACAACCTGTTCCGGCCCGGAGCGGCGCGTGGCGTGGAACACGGTGCGGGCGGCCGGCCAGCCGGGCGGGGGGACGTGGCCCGCGCATGAATGGTATTGTTGTTACCGCGCTCAAGCGGCCCTACACTTTCGTTGTCCTGTCCATCCTGATTGTCGTGTTTGGTGTCCGTGGCCTGCTGCGTACGCCAACCGACGTCTTTCCCAGCATCAACATTCCCGTGGTGGCGATCTGCTGGACCTATACCGGTCTGATGCCCGAGGACATGTCCGGTCGCGTGGTCTATTATTACGAACGCGCCCTGACCGCCACGGTCAATAATATCGAACATATCGAGAGCCAGTCCTATTACGGGCGCGGCATCGTCAAGGTGTTCTTCCAGCCCGGCACCGATACCGCCGTGGCGCAGACGCAGATCACCGCCGTCTCCCAGACAGTCATCAAGCAGATGCCAGCAGGCATGACCCCGCCGCTGGTGCTGACGTACAATGCTTCCTCTGTGCCTGTGCTGACATTGCAGGTCTCCTCCGATTCCATGACGGCGTCGCAGATCTACGACATGTCCTCCAACCTGATCCGGCCGGGTCTGGTCTCGGTTGCGGGGGCCGCCATACCCAACCCTTATGGCGGACAACCGGGCAACATTATGGTCGATCTGGACCAGAGCAAACTGCTCGCCCATGGGCTGTCGGCCACCGATATCGGTAATGCGCTGGGCAAGCAGAACATCGTGCTGCCTGCGGGTGACCAGCAGATCGGCGCGTTCGACTGGATGGTCCAGACCAATGCCTCGCCCGAGGAGATAGACACTTTCAACAACATGCCCATCAAGCAGGAGGGCAATTCCGTCGTCTACCTGCGTGATGTGGCATGGGTGCATGCCGGTGGCCCGCCCCAGACCAACATGGTGCTGGTCAAGGGCCATCAGGCCGTGCTGATCGTGATCATGAAAAGCGGCGATGCCTCCACGCTTGCGGTGGTGAGCGGGATCAAGCAGTTGCTGCCCTCCATTGTCCGCACGCTGCCGCCGGGGGTGGACATTACCGTGCTGGGTGATGCCTCCACCTTCGTGAAGGAAGCGGTGCGCGACGTGGTGCAGGAAATGGGCACCGCCGCCCTGCTGACCAGCCTGGTGGTGCTGCTATTCCTTGGTTCGTGGCGCTCGACCGTCATCATTGCCACCTCCATTCCGCTGGCCATGCTGTGTTCGGTTATCGGGCTGGGGGCGGCGGGCCAGACCATCAACATCATGACATTGGGTGGGCTGGCGCTTGCCGTGGGTATCCTGGTGGATGACGCCACCGTCATGATCGAGAACATCGACGCCCATCTGGAAATGGAAAAGGATCTGGAGACGGCCATCATCGACGCCGCCAACCAGATCGTCATTCCTACCTTCGTCTCCACGTTGTGCATCTGCATCGTGTGGATGCCGCTGTTCCAGTTGACCGGGGTTGCGGGCTGGCTGTTCATGCCGATGGCCGAGGCCATCATCTTCGCCATGATTGCGTCGTTCATCCTGTCGCGCACGCTGGTGCCCACCATGGCCAAATACATGCTGGCAGCCCAGGTGGCAGCCCATGCAAAGGCCAAGGCGGAGGGCGGCCACCATGCACCGGGCAATATCTTCAGCCGCTTCCAGCAGGGTTTCGAGCGCAAGTTCCAGTCCTTCCGTACCCGCTACCAGGGGGTGCTGGGTCATCTGATCAGCATTCGCGGTCGCTTCGTGCCGATCTTCGGAGTGGCGGCGTTTGCCTCGCTGGGACTGCTGTTCTTTGCCGGGCAGGATTTCTTCCCCGAAATCAATTCCAATGCGCTGGCCATCCACATGCGCGCCCCCATGGGCACCAAGATTTCGGAAGCGGGCAAGATCGCCATGCTGGTCAATGCCGAGATCGAGCGTCTTCTGCCAAACCAGGTGGAAGGGATTGTCAACAACTGCGGCCTGCCGTTCAGCCCGCTTAACCAGGCCTTCATTCCCACCCCCACCGTGGGTGCGCAGGACTGTGACCTGACCGTGACCCTGAAGGACGATGAAGCACCGGTTGCCAAATTTCGCACCATCCTGCGCAAGGGGCTGGCGGAGAAATTCCCCGGCACCGACATCACCTTCATGCCTGCGGATCTGACTGCCAAAATCCTGAACTTCGGCCTGCCCGCACCACTGGACGTGCAGGTATCGGGGCGCAACCTGTATGCCAATTTCGATTTTGCCGAAAAACTGGCCGAACGCCTGCGTCATGTGACCGGCCTTGCCGATGTCACGGTGCAGGAACCCCTCAACACCCCCACGCTGCGCGTCAATGCCCGACGTACTTACGCGCTGGGCACCGGTCTGACTGAATCGGACGTGGCCAATAACGCTCTGGCCGTACTGTCGGGCAGCGGGCAGGTGGCGCCGACCTACTGGCTGGACCCCAAGACCGGGGTGTCGCACCTGGTTGATATCCAGACCCCGCTGCAGTTCCTGCAGACGATGAACGACCTGGAGACCATTCCCATCGACAAGGGGGATGGCAACCCGCAGGACAAGCCCCCCCAGATCCTGGGTGGCCTGAGCCAGATTGTGCAGACGGGTACCCCGGGCGAGGTCTCCCACTACAACATCATGCCGGTCTTCAACATTTATGCCTCGAACGAGGGGCTGGATCTGGGTGCGGTCTCGCGTGAGGTCTCGCGTGTGGTGGAAGAGTCCCGCAAGGAACTGCCCGCAGGTTCCAGCCTGTCGGTCAAGGGGCAGGCTACGACCATGAATGGTGCCTATGTACAGCTGATTGGCGGACTGGCTATGTCGATCCTGCTGGTGTACCTGATCATCGTGGTCAACTTCCAGTCGTGGATGGACCCGTTCATCATCATTACCGCACTGCCCGGCGCACTTGCTGGTATTGCATGGAGCCTGTTCCTGACGCATACGGCGCTGTCGGTCCCGGCGCTGACGGGGGCGATCATGTGCATGGGCACGGCCACGGCCAACTCCATCCTTGTCGTCTCGTTTGCGCGCGAACGGATGGACCTGCATGGTGATGCGCTGCGCGCCGCGATCGAGGCAGGCTACGAACGTATCCGCCCCGTGCTTATGACGGCTTCAGCCATGATCATCGGCATGCTGCCCATGTCACTAAGCAATTCACAAAATGCCCCGCTGGGTCGCGCCGTGATGGGGGGGCTGCTGGTGGCCACCTGCGCCACGCTGCTGTTCGTGCCCTGCGTCTTTGCCCTGATCCATTCCAGAAAGTCCAAGAAGGCCGCCACGACCGGCGAAGGAGAGCACGCATGACCGCCACAGGGGAAAACCAGACGCCACGCATGTCCGGGCGTGGGCGGCTGTACATCACCCTGGGGGGGATTGTGCTGGCCGTGATCGTGGCAGGTGGCATCATTGAGCGTCGCGTCCATGTCGCGCATCTGCGCGCCGTAGCCCAGGATGCGGCCATACCGCGCGTGCAGGTCATCCTGCCGCAGCAGGGCCCCAAGACCCGCACGCTTGACCTGCCGGGCAATATCTCGGCCTGGTACCAGGCTCCCATCTATGCGCAGGTCTCGGGTTATGTGCAGATGTGGTACAAGGATATCGGTGCCCAAGTGAAGGCGGGCGAGATCCTGGCTACCATCGACACGCCGGGACTGGATGCCCAGTATGCGGCCTCCAAGGCCAATTTTGACGTGGCGATGGCCCGTTACCGGCTGGCTGTCATCACGGCCAAACGCTGGCGGGCGCTGCAGGGCACGCAGGCGGTTTCCCAGCAGGAAGTGGACGTGCAGGTCGCCAATGCCGAAGCCCAGCAGGCCGAGGTCGAGGCCGCCCGGCACGAGGCGTCCCGCTATGCGGCGCTGATCGGCTTCAAGCAACTGGTTGCCCCGTTTGATGGCGTTGTTACCTCGCGCCTGGCCGATGTGGGTGATTATGTAAACGCGGGCGGTGGCGATGTGTCATCGCGTGGGACGGCGACGGAACTGTTCTCGGTGGCGGATGTGCACCGCATGCGTGTGTTCGTGTCCGTGCCACAGGATTATGCCGACATCATCAGCCCCAAGCTGGAAGGCGACGTGTCTGTGCCCCAGTATCCTGGCCGGGTGTTCAAGGCCAAGTTCCTGGCTACCGCCAAGGCGTTCAACGCCGGTACGCGTACGGTTACCACAGAACTGGTGGTCGATAACGACAAGCGTGAACTGTGGCCCGATTCCTATGCCAATGTACACTTTGTTGCACCCGGGGACCCCGATATCCTGATAGTGCCTGAAGGTGCCCTGGTCTTTCGCGCACAGGGCATGCAGGTTGCGGTTGTGGATGCGGATGACCGTATCCGGCTGCGCAACGTGACGGTAGGGACCAATCTGGGGACGAATGTGCAGATTCTGGCGGGTATCGGGCCGAAGGACCGGATCGTGAACAATCCTTCAGCGGGATTGTTGGAAGGCCAGAAGGTCTATCTGGTTGGGGCGACACAGGGTTATAATGACGCGGGCGCCACAGCATCACGTGGTGCGGTTGACAAGGGTGATGACGTGCGCGCCATGCCCGTAGGCGACAGCAATGCGGGTGATGCGGGAGTGCGTCAATGACTGCACTGCCATGCCGGGGCATAAGCCCGGCCCTGTCGCGCCGGATGCTCTCGCTTGCTGGTTGCGCCGCCCTTGCCAGCACATTGGGCGGGTGCGTGGATCTGGCGCCAAAATACCGCCATGCCCACTATCTCCTACCTGATAACTGGAAGGGCGACGGTCTGGTTCAGTATGGTACCCCGCAAGATGGCGCCGCGCGCGGGGACTGGTGGAAGGTGTTCAGGGACCCGACTCTTGATGAACTGGAAGAACGTGCCAGCCATCTGAACCCAAACCTGCAGGCGGACGCGGAAGCCTTTACCCAGGCCCGTGACATCGTGGCCGAAGCACAGGCCAACCTTTACCCACAGATTACCGGCGGGGCGGGGGCATCGCAGAACCAGGCATCCAGTCACAGGCTGTGGCGTGGTGCCGGGTCGCAGGGGCCGATCTACATGTCATCGGAGCAGTATAGCGCCACAGCACGCTGGGAACCCGATTTCTGGTCCGCCATCCGTAACCGCAAGCGCATGCAGCAGCGTCTTGCACAGGCGGCGGCGGCCGATTTTGCGGTGGCCAGGCTGAGCATCCAGTCAGAACTGGCCAATGACTACATGCAGTTGCGCGGCATGGATGCGCAGCACGCGGTCTATCGCGATTCCATCCGTTATTACCAGACCGCCGTGCAGATCACGCATATGCGGCAGGCGGGTGCCATTGCCGCAGGCATCGACGTCACGCGCGCGCAGACACAGCTTTCCTCCACACAGGCGGCGGATACCGACCTGCAGGCCCACCGGTCGGTGATGGAGCATGCCATCGCCATTCTGGTCAACGTGTCACCGTCGCTCTTCCATATCGCGCCGCGTGCACAGATTACTTTCCCCAAGGTGCCGATGCCCGTGGGCCTTCCAGCAACCCTGCTGGAGCGCAGGCCGGACATTGCTAGCGCCGAGCGGCACATGGCGGCGGCCAACCGGGCCATTGGCGTTTCCCGCGCGGCGTTCTACCCGCATGTAACCTTCAGTGCGACTGCCGGTTTCATGGATAACGGCTTCACGCTCGATAAATTTGCCAATGGCATGTACAACTATGCAGCCCAGGCGGTTCTGCCCCTGTTCCAGGGCGGGCTGCGCCGGGCGGAGGTCCAGCGCAACTGGTCCCAATACCGCCAGGCGGAGGACCAGTACCGCGCCACCGTGCTTGACGCCTTCAAGGACGTGGAGGACGGGCTGAGCATGACCCATGATCTGGACGTGGAAGCCGGCCAGCAGGCCGAAGCGGTGCAGGCGTCCATGCGCACGCAGAACATGACCATGCAGCTCTATACCGGTGGCCTGACCAATTATCTTGATGTGGTCGTGGCGCAGGTTGCGGCCCTGCAGGCCCGTATTGCCGAAGTGCAGGTTGAAACCCGCTACATGCAGGCGCAGGTGGAACTTATCCGTTCGCTGGGTGGTGGCTGGACTACGGCGGAACTGCCCAACAACAAGGCGCTCCAGCCCTTTGGTATCGCGCAGTACACCCACATGCGCATGCCGAAGTCAGTCAATGGCGTGAATGTGGATAATGGCCCGGAGTCTTTTGACCTGTCCGGCAAGGGATTTCATGACAGGGACTTGACAGCCCCCTCCAAATAGCGGTAGGTGCGCGCCTCTTATCGGAACGCGGGAGGTCGCCCTCCAGCCCCAGCCGGGGCAGGGGGCGGCCATCAGAACCGCGGTCCGGGTGAAACAGTCAGGAGCCCCGGATATGGCCAAAAAAATCGTTGGCTACATCAAGCTGCAAATCCCCGCCGGCAAGGCGAATCCGTCCCCGCCGGTTGGTCCGGCACTGGGTCAGCGCGGCCTGAACATCATGCAGTTCTGCAAGGAGTTCAACGCAAAGACGCAGGGTCTCGAACCCGGTATGCCGATTCCCGTCGTCATCACCGCGTATGCTGACCGTACGTTCAGCTTCATTACCAAGACCCCGCCGAATACCTACTTCCTGATGAAGGCCGCCAAGGTCTCCAAGGGTAGCTCGACCGTGGGCAAGGCCGCGTCTGTTGGTAAGGTCACGATCACGCAGCTGCGCGAGATTGCCGAGACGAAGCAGAAAGACATGAACGCCAACGACATCGAAGGTGCCGTGCGCATGCTGGCGGGTTCCGCCCGCTCCATGGGCCTTGATGTGGTGGAGGGCTGATTACGATGGCAAAGAACAAGCGTCTGACCGCAGCCCGCGCCGCAGTCGATACCGCAAAGCAGTATGGCCTTGATGAGGCGATCTCCCTGGTCAAGAACAACGCCAAGGCGAAGTTCGACGAGACCGTCGAGATTTCCATGAACCTGGGCATCGACCCGCGCCATGCAGACCAGATGGTCCGTGGCCTGCTGTCACTTCCCAATGGTACGGGTAAGACCCTGCGCGTTGGTGTATTCGCCCGCGGCCCCAAGGCCGAGGAAGCGAAGGCAGCCGGTGCCGACGTGGTCGGTGCGGAAGACCTGGCCGAGAAGGTGCAGGCGGGCGAGATCGAGTTCGATCGCTGCATCGCGACGCCGGACATGATGGCTCTGGTTGGCCGTCTGGGCAAGATCCTCGGCCCGCGTGGCCTGATGCCCAACCCCAAGCTGGGCACCGTGACCATGGACGTCAAGGGCGCGGTCTCCGCAGCCAAGTCCGGTCAGGTCGAGTATCGCGCCGAGAAGGCCGGTATCGTTCATGCCGGTGTCGGCAAGGCCTCGTTCGAGGAAGGCAAGCTGGCCGAGAACATCCGCGCATTCGTGGATGCGGTCCAGAAGGCTCGCCCGACGGGCGCCAAGGGCACGTATGTCAAGAAGATCGCCCTGTCCTCCACCATGGGGCCGGGTGTTACGGTTGACGTGTCTGCCTTCACGGCAGCCTGACGTTAACTGAAGAATGACCTCTCCCCGTTAGGGGAAGGGGGACAGGGGATGGCGGCATGCCGCCATCTTCCGAACCTGTCCAAGACCGGATGTGGCGAAAGCCTTGATTGCCCCTTTGGGTAGCAACCGGAAGACGGGGATTGCCGGATCGGGGCGAAAGCCCACACTGGTTGTTCCGTTTGAAAAGGACAGGCGAACCGGGGCATGACCGGCCTGCCGGAATGTCCCTAGGGTAAACCCTACCTGCCGGCGGTTGTGCTGGCAGGTGATGATGGAGACGGGATTTGGACCGTACGGAGAAGCGGGAGTTTGTTGCCTCCCTCGCAGCCGTGTTCGCGAAGACGTCCATGGTCATTGTCACCCGTAATGACGGGCTGACCGTGGCTGATGTGACTGACCTTCGTCGGCGCGTGCGTGCGGCTGGAGCGACACACAAGGTCGCGAAGAACCGGCTGGCCTCTCTCGCCCTGGCAGGGACCCAGTTCGAAGGCATCAAGCCGCTGCTGAAGGGGCCGACCGCGTTATCGTGGGCGGATGAACCCGTGGCAGTGGCGAAGGTGCTGGTCGAGTTCGCCAAAACCAATGAAAAGCTTGTTCTGCTCGGTGGATCGCTTGGTGCTCAGACGCTTGACGTCAACAGCATCAAGGCTCTGGCCGAGCTGCCGTCCCTGGACGTTCTGCGTGCACAGCTGGTGGGGCTCATCTCCACGCCGGCAACGCGTATCGCAGGCGTTCTCCAGGCGCCGGCCGGACAGCTTGCGCGGGTTTTTGGTGCCTATGCCAAGACGGGCGAAGCCGCCTGAGACCCATGCCCGGCCCGCCGGGCTATCAACAAAACGGCATTTTCCTGAAAAAACGGGATTGTGCTGTGCCAACCAGTGTATAAATTAGGAAGACCAAAATCATGGCCGATCTGAACAAGATTGTTGAAGACCTTTCCGCCCTGACCGTTCTGGAAGCTGCCGAGCTGTCCAAGCTGCTGGAAGAGAAGTGGGGCGTTTCCGCTGCTGCTCCGGTTGCTGTTGCTGCTGCTGCTCCGGGCGCTGCTGCTGCTCCGGCTGAAGAGAAGACCGAGTTCGACGTTGTCCTGACCAAGGCAGGCGACAAGAAGATCAACGTGATCAAGGAAATCCGTGCGATCACCGGTCTGGGTCTGAAGGAAGCCAAGGATCTGGTCGAGGGTGCGCCCAAGACCATCAAGGAAGGCGCCAGCAAGGATGAAGCCGAGAAGATCAAGAAGACCCTTGAAGACAACGGTGCATCTGTCGAAATCAAATAAGTTGGCCTTTTGGGATGTGCCTGTGATGGTACACTCTGGCTGAGTTATGCAAGTAAGGGTGGAAACCATCTGGTTTCCGCCCCCTTGGCCGTTACAGGCGCCCTGGCCGCAAGGCTTCGGGCGCCTTTGGTGGTAGATAGGGTTGGTCCGGACGGCAGTCGGGGTTGGCCCGCCAAGGATTTTCAAGGGCCGCGCAGTCCGTGTGACATTCGTGTCACAACCGTGCGGGCCTGTGTGGATGGGGGCTGGATAGGCGATGAACGCGATTACGAAATCGTTCACGGGACGCAAACGCATCCGCAAGAGCTTCGGGCATATACCCGAGGTCGCTCCGATGCCCAATCTGATCGACGTGCAGCGGGCAAGCTACGAGACGTTCCTTCAGATGAATGTGGCGCCCGACAGCCGGACGCCGACGGGCCTGCAGGAAGTTTTCCGTTCGGTCTTTCCGATCAATGACTTTGCCGGTCGCGGGCGTCTGGAATTCGTCAGCTATGAGCTGGAAGAGCCGAAATACGATGTCGAGGAATGCATCCAGCGCGGCCTGACCTTTGCTGCGCCGCTGAAGGTGATTCTGCGCCTGATCGTATGGGATGTGGATGAGGATACCGGGTCACGCTCGATCCGTGATATCAAGGAGCAGCCGGTCTATATGGGCGATATGCCGCTCATGACCGATAACGGCACCTTCATCATCAATGGGACCGAGCGTGTCATCGTCAGCCAGATGCACCGTAGCCCCGGCGTGTTCTTCGATCACGACAAGGGCAAAACTCATTCCTCGGGCAAGTTCCTGTTTGCGGCGCGTGTTATCCCTTATCGTGGCTCGTGGCTTGATTTCGAGTTCGATAGCAAGGATCTGATCTACGTTCGCATCGACCGCAAGCGCAAGCTACCAGTCACCACGCTGCTGTACGCGCTCGAAGGCGCTGCCTCCGAAGCCGCGCGTGCGGCGAAGGCCGCTGAGGGCGGGGATGTGGAATCCATGGAGATCCGGGGTATGGACCCCGATGAGATCCTTGGCTACTTCTATGGCAAGGTCGAGTTCACCAAGACCGAGAAGGGCTGGGCCCGTCGTTTCGATGCGGAAGCCTTCCGTGGCCAGAAGCTGCTTGAGCCGTTGATCGACGCCCAGACGGGTGAGGAAGTTGCCCCCGTCGATGCGAAGCTCACCGCCCGCATGGTGCGCAAGATTGCCGAGACCACCAAAGAAGTGCTCGTCGGCCCCGCGGGCCTGATCGGTCGCTTCATTGCTCAGGATATGGTCAACGAGCATACCGGCGAGATTTATGCCGAAGCCGGCGAGGAACTGACCGAGCAGAAGCTGGAGGAACTTGAGGGCGAAGGCCTGACCACGCTGACGACTCTTGCCATCGATGCGGCGAATGGTCCGTGGATCCGTAACACGCTGGCCGTTGACAAGAACGCCGCGCGTGAGGAAGCGCTGACCGATATCTATCGCGTCATGCGCCCCGGCGAGCCGCCGACGCCCGAGACGGCGGAAGCCATGTTCTCCGGCCTGTTTTTCGATCCTGACCGCTATGACCTGTCCGCCGTTGGCCGTGTGAAGATGAACATGCGCCTTGGCGTGGATGTGCCCGATACGGTGCGCGTGCTGCGTAAGGAAGACATCCTGCGCACAGTCAAGATCATGTGCGAACTGAAGGATGGTCGCGGCGCGATTGACGATATCGACAACCTCGGCAACCGTCGTGTGCGTTCGGTTGGCGAACTGATGGAGAACCAGTACCGCGTCGGCCTGCTGCGCATGGAGCGCGCAATCCGTGAGCGTATGGGCTCCGTTGATATCGATACAGTCATGCCGCATGACCTGATCAATGCCAAGCCGGCTGCCGCTGCGGTGCGTGAATTCTTCGGCTCATCCCAGCTCAGCCAGTTCATGGACCAGACCAACCCACTGTCCGAAGTCACGCACAAGCGTCGTCTTTCAGCGCTTGGCCCGGGTGGCCTGACGCGTGAGCGCGCGGGCTTTGAAGTCCGTGACGTACATCCGACCCATTATGGCCGTATCTGCCCGATCGAGACGCCGGAAGGCCCGAACATCGGTCTGATCAACTCGCTGGCTACCTATGCCAAGGTCAACAAATACGGCTTCATCGAGACCCCGTACCGCATGGTACAGGACGGCGTGCTGCAGGATGGCTGGAAATACCTTTCCGCCATGGAAGAGGAAAAGCTGGTCGTCGCCCAGGCTGATGCGGGGCAGGATGCTCAGGGTCACCTGACGGACGAACTGGTCTCGGTCCGCCGTGGTGGTGACTTCCGCCAGGTGCCTCCGACCGATGTGACGGCCTGTGACGTCTCGCCCAAGCAGCTTGTCTCGGTCGCTGCTGCGCTGATTCCGTTCCTTGAGAACGATGACGCCAACCGTGCACTGATGGGCTCTAACATGCAGCGTCAGGCCGTGCCGCTGGTGCGCTCTGACGCGCCGCTGGTCGGCACCGGCATGGAAGCGGCCGTGGCTCATGACTCTGGTGCGGCCATCGTGGCTCGCCGTGATGGTGTGGTGGATCAGATCGACGGTGCGCGTATTGTTGTGCGCGCAACGGATGCGGGGGGTGCGACGCAAGGCGTTGATATCTATCGCCTGCGTAAGTACATGCGTTCCAACCAGTCCACCTGCATCAACCAGCGCCCGCTTGTGCGCGTGGGGGATGCGGTGCGCGCGGGTGAGATCATTGCTGATGGTCCGTCCACCGAACTGGGTGAACTGGCTCTGGGTCGTAACGTGCTGGTCGCGTTCATGCCCTGGAACGGCTACAACTTCGAAGATTCGATCCTGATTTCCGAGCGGATCGCGCGTGATGACGTCTTTACCTCGATCCATATCGAGGAATTTGAAGTCATGGCCCGTGATACCAAACTGGGTCAGGAAGAAATCACCCGCGACATTCCGAATGTTGGTGAGGAAGCGCTGCGCAACCTCGATGAAGCCGGCATCGTGTATGTTGGCGCCGAGGTGAACCCCGGTGACATCCTGATCGGCAAGGTCACACCGAAGGGCGAAAGCCCGATGACGCCGGAAGAAAAGCTTCTGCGCGCCATCTTCGGCGAGAAAGCGTCTGACGTTCGTGACACCTCGCTTAAGCTGCCGCCCGGCACGACGGGTACCATCGTGGACGTGCGCGTCTTCTCCCGCCGTGGGGTGGACAAGGACGAGCGCGCGATGGCGATCGAGCGCGCCGAGATCGAACGCCTTGCCAAGGACCGTGATGACGAACGCGCCATTCAGGAGCGTTCCTTCTACAATCGTCTGCGCGAACACCTGATCGGCCAGACGGCGGGCACGGGCTTCAAGGGTATCCGTTCTGGTACCGAAATCACGGACGAGGTTCTGTCCGAGCATCCGCGTGGCGCATGGCGTAACATCACCGTGGCTTCCGATGAAGTCATGGCGGAACTGGAAACGCTGCGTCGTGAATTCGATGCCGCTGTCTCCAAGATCCAGGCCCGCTTCGACAACAAGGTCGAAAAGCTGCAGCGCGGTGATGAACTGCCGCCGGGTGTGATGAAGATGGTAAAGGTCTTTGTCGCGGTAAAGCGCAAGCTGCAGCCGGGTGACAAGATGGCCGGTCGCCATGGCAACAAAGGTGTTGTCTCCCGCGTGGTGCCCGTGGAAGATATGCCGTTCCTTGAAGATGGCACATCGGTTGACATCGTACTGAATCCGCTGGGCGTGCCGTCGCGCATGAACGTGGGGCAGATCCTGGAGACGCATCTGGGCTGGGCCTGCGCCAATATCGGCCGCCAGGTTGCCCAGTTGGCCGATGAATACCAGCGCCATGGCGAAAAGCGGCAGGAACTGCTGGATGAACTGAAGTCGGTCTATGGCGATAAGGTTTATGATGAGCAGATCGGTGACATGACCGATGCCCAACTGCTGGAGCTGTGCGGTAACCTGCGCAAGGGTGTGCCGATCGCGACGCCGGTGTTCGATGGTGCCTCCATCCCCGATATCGAGGCGATGCTGACCAGGGCGGGTGTGGACAAGTCCGGCCAGTCGCAGCTGATTGACGGACGCACGGGCGAGCCGTTCGAGCGCAAGACTACCGTTGGTTACATCTACATGCTCAAGCTGCATCATCTTGTTGATGACAAGATCCATGCTCGTTCCATCGGCCCGTATTCGCTCGTGACCCAGCAGCCGCTGGGTGGCAAGGCGCAGTTCGGTGGGCAGCGCTTTGGTGAGATGGAAGTGTGGGCGCTGGAAGCGTACGGCGCCGCCTACACACTGCAGGAAATGCTGACGGTCAAATCGGATGACGTGTCCGGTCGTACCAAGGTGTATGAGGCTATCGTGCGCGAGCAGGATGACTTCGAGGCCGGTATCCCGGAAAGCTTCAACGTGCTGATCAAGGAACTGAAGTCCCTTGGCCTGAATGTTGACCTGGAACAGAGCGGTTCCTGATCCGGGCCTTATGGTGCACGGCGGTCCACATATTTTTCTTTCAGGAGTGGAGGCAGGTGCGGCGCCTGCTTCCGCTTCATTCCCTCAGGGGGTTTGCGGCGCATGAATGAACTCATGAAGATCCTTGGCCAGGGCGGCCAGGCCATGACCTTCGACCAGATCAAGATCCAGCTGGCTTCGGCCGAGCAGATCCGGTCGTGGTCGTATGGCGAGATCAAGAAGCCCGAGACCATCAACTACCGGACTTTCAAGCCGGAGCGTGATGGTCTGTTCTGCGCACGGATATTCGGTCCGATCAAGGATTACGAATGCCTGTGCGGCAAGTACAAGCGGATGAAATTCCGTGGCATCATCTGCGAAAAATGCGGTGTGGAAGTCACGCTGGCGAAGGTCCGCCGCGAGCGTATGGGCCATATCGAGCTTGCCAGCCCCGTTGCCCATATCTGGTTCCTCAAATCTCTGCCCAGCCGTATCGGCCTGATGGTCGACATGACGCTGAAGGATCTGGAAAAGATCCTGTATTTCGAGAGCTACGTGGTTCTGGAACCCGGCACGTCGCCGCTCAAGCAGTACAGCCTGCTGACGGAAGACCAGTACCTGGATGTCATGGACGAGCATGGTGACGAAGGGATCGAGGTCGGGATCGGTGCGGAAGCGATCAAGAAGATCCTTGAGCGCATCGACTGCCGTCAGGAAAAGGAAGAACTGCGTCAGGAGCTTAAGGACACCACGTCCGAAGCCAAGCGCAAGAAGCTGGTCAAGCGCCTGAAGCTGGTCGAAGCCTTTGCCGATAGTGAATCGCGCCCGGAATGGATGATCCTGGAACTGGTACCGGTCATCCCGCCCGAGTTGCGCCCGCTGGTGCCGCTTGACGGTGGCCGCTTCGCCACGTCCGACCTGAATGACCTGTACCGTCGTGTCATCAACCGTAACAACCGCCTTAAGCGGCTGATCGAGCTGCGTGCGCCGGACATCATCGTCCGTAACGAAAAGCGCATGCTCCAGGAATCGGTCGATGCGCTGTTCGATAACGGTCGTCGCGGTCGTGCCATCACGGGGGCTAACAAGCGTCCGCTGAAGTCGCTGTCCGACATGCTTAAGGGCAAGCAGGGCCGCTTCCGTCAGAACCTGCTGGGCAAGCGCGTTGACTATTCGGGTCGTTCAGTCATCGTGGTTGGCCCGGAGCTGAAGCTGCACCAGTGCGGCCTGCCCAAGAAGATGGCGCTGGAACTGTTCAAGCCTTTCATTTACTCCAAGCTGGAAAAATACGGTCACGCCACCACCATCAAAGCTGCCAAGCGTATGGTGGAAAAGGAACGTCCCGAGGTGTGGGATATCCTTGAAGAGGTGATCCGCGAGCATCCTGTCATGCTCAACCGTGCGCCGACGCTGCACCGTCTGGGCATCCAGGCGTTCGAGCCGGTCCTGATCGAAGGCAAGGCGATTCAGCTGCACCCGCTGGTCTGCACCGCGTTCAACGCGGACTTTGATGGTGACCAGATGGCTGTGCACGTTCCGCTGAGCCTCGAGGCACAGCTGGAAGCACGCGTGCTGATGATGTCCACCAACAACATCCTCAGCCCCGCCAACGGCAAGCCCATCATCGTGCCGTCACAGGACATCGTGCTGGGGCTGTACTACCTCAGCCTCGAGACGCCTGAATTCCGTGCGACCCCGGACCAGAACAGCTACGACGACAAAGGTCATCCCACGGTAACGGGCGCACCTTCCTTCTCCAGCGTTGGAGAAGTGGAATATGCGCTCAGCACCGGTGCGGTGAAGCTGCATGACAAGATCCGCGCACGGGTTGATATGCTTGATGCTGATGGCAAGCCCGTGCGTGAAACGGTTGTCACGACGCCCGGTCGCATGCTGGTTGCCCAGATTCTGCCCCGCCATGCGGCACTGCCGTTTGCGCTGATCAACCGCCAGTTGACCAAGAAGATCGTGTCGGACGTGATTGATGCGGTCTACCGTCACTGCGGTCAGAAAGAGTGCGTGATTTTCTGTGACCGCCTGATGGGCCTTGGTTTCCGCCATGCGGCGAAGTCGGGCATTTCCTTCGGCAAGGACGACATGATCGTCCCGACCGAGAAGAAGGAACTGGTTGATCGCACAGCAGCGGAAGTGAAGGAGTTCGAACAGCAGTATCAGGACGGTCTGATCACGGCTGGCGAGCGTTACAACAAGGTGGTCGATGCCTGGTCGCGCTGCACGGACGAAGTGCAGGCCGCGATGATGAAGGAGATTTCCAAGCAGGAAATCGGCAAGCCGACCAACTCGGTGTGGATGATGAGCCATTCCGGTGCTCGTGGGTCGCCAGCACAGATGAAGCAGCTGGCCGGCATGCGTGGCCTGATGGCCAAGCCGTCGGGTGAGATCATTGAACAGCCGATCATCGCCAACTTTAAGGAAGGCCTGTCGGTTCTCGATTACTTTACCTCCAGCCATGGTGCGCGTAAGGGCCTGGCCGATACTGCACTCAAGACGGCGAACTCCGGTTACCTGACCCGCCGTCTGGTCGACGTGGCGCAGGACAGCATCATCGTCGAGGAAGATTGCGGCACCGAGCGCGGCCTGACGGTGCGTGCGGTGATGGATGGCGGTGAGGTCATCGCGTCCCTGTCCGAGCGTATGCTGGGCCGCACGCTGGCCGCAGATGTGCTGGATCCGGCAACAGGCAAGGTGCTGTTCCCGCGCAATACGCTGATTGAAGAAGCCCAGGCCGAGCAGATCGAGAAGGCTGGCGTAGAAAGCCTGCTGATCCGCTCCGTGCTGACCTGTGACAGCCGTGTTGGCGTGTGTGGCCATTGCTATGGCCGTGACCTTGCACGCGGCACACCGGTCAATATCGGTGAGGCCGTGGGCGTTATCGCCGCGCAGTCCATTGGTGAGCCCGGCACGCAGCTGACCATGCGTACCTTCCATATCGGTGGTGCGGCGCAGCGTGGCGCCGAGCAGTCGATGGTTGAAGCATCGCGTGATGGTCAGGTGACGATCCGTAACAAGAACGTGGTCCATAACAGTCAGAACGTGCCCATCGTCATGTCGCGTAACTGCGAGATCCTGCTGACGGATGACCGTGGTACCGAACGGGCCCGTTACCGTGTGCCTTATGGTGCACGTCTGCTGGTCGAGGATGGCGCTGCAGTGACCCGTGGCCAGAAAATGGCCGAGTGGGACCCGTACACCCTGCCGATCATCACCGAGCAGCCCGGTAAGGTGGAATACCTCGACCTGATCGACTCCATCACCCTGGTGGAGCGGATGGATGAGGTGACCGGTCTGACATCGAAGGTGGTGGTTGACTACAAGCAGGCTTCCAAGGGGATCGATCTGCGGCCACGCCTGCAGCTTAAAGATGCCAATGGCGATGTGGTGAAGCTGGCGAACGGTAACGACGCCCGCTACTTCCTTTCACCTGACTCGCTGCTGTCGGTCGAGAACGGCGCACAGGTAAATGCGGGTGACGTGCTGGCGCGTATCCCGCGTGAAGGTTCCAAGACGCGTGACATTACCGGTGGTCTGCCGCGCGTGGCGGAACTGTTCGAGGCCCGTAAGCCCAAGGATCACGCCATTATCTCGGAAACCGAGGGGCGCGTAGAGTTCGGCAAGGATTACAAGTCCAAGCGCCGTGTCATCGTGAAGAACGACGAAACGGGCGAGGAGACGGATTACCTGATCCCCAAGGGCAAGCATGTGTCCGTGCAGGAAGGCGACTTCGTGCAGGTGGGCGATCCGCTGGTCGATGGCCCCCGTGTACCGCATGACATCCTGAAGGTTCTGGGTGTCGAGGCACTGTCGGACTATCTGGTCAACGAAATCCAGGACGTCTACCGACTGCAGGGCGTGAAGATCAATGACAAGCATATCGAAGTCATTGTGCGTCAGATGCTGCAGAAGGTGGAAATCCTTGAACCGGGCGATACGACCTACCTGATTGGTGAGACGGTGGACCGTATCGAGTATGAGGAAGAGAACACCAAGCGCCTGAACATGGGCGAGCGTCCGGCTGCTGCCATGCCTGTACTGCAGGGCATCACCAAGGCCTCGCTGCAGACGCAGTCCTTCATCTCCGCGGCATCCTTCCAGGAGACCACACGTGTCCTGACCGAGGCTGCCACGGCAGGGAAGAAGGATACGCTCAACGGCCTGAAGGAGAACGTGATTGTCGGCCGTCTGATCCCGGCAGGGACGGGTAGCGTGATGAACAAGCTCCGGGCTGTTGCAGCGGGTGAGGACAAGCAGCGCCTTGCCCAGGCGCGCTCTACGGTGGCCACGACCAAGGCTGCCGAATAAATACGAGAGAAATGCCAGATGCCGAATGGTCGGTATCTGGCATGATTCGGTGCTGCACTATTGTCACCATCCGATTCAGGCGGTATTCAGCGCCCTGACGGAGCGGTGCTCCGAGTCCGCTGGAACAGAGTCGTTCTGTCGGACTGCTAGCGAATCCTGCGTAAGGCTTGACTTTTGGTCAGTTTGCCCGTAGGTAACGCGCCCTCGGCTAGCCCTGTCTGAAAGACGTTGTTGGCCGTCGAATGCAGCATGCAGACATGCGGTGCCGCAGTCCGGGAATCGGGCTGCCCAGGCCGGATGTAAATATGATGCCCGAACGGATGGTTGTCATTCGTTGGGGTTTTGTTGTGAACGACAGTCGGCAACCAGATATGGGGTTGGCCGGCCGAATTTTGTAAGGATCGGGAAAGGCGTATGCCGACCATCAACCAGTTGATCGCGAAAGGTCGCGAGCCCGCAGCCAAACGCAACAAGGTTCCTGCTCTGCAGGGCTGTCCGCAGAAGCGTGGCGTTTGTACTCGTGTTTACACAACCACACCGAAGAAGCCGAACTCGGCTCTGCGTAAGGTGGCAAAAGTTCGCCTGACCAACGGGTATGAGGTTGTGAGCTATATTCCGGGTGAGGGGCATAACCTCCAGGAACATAGTGTTGTCCTGATCCGTGGTGGTCGCGTTAAGGATCTTCCTGGCGTGCGTTATCACATCCTGCGCGGCGTTCTGGACACCCAGGGTATCGCCAAGCGTCGTCAGCGTCGCTCGCTCTATGGCGCGAAGCGTCCTAAGTAAAAGGAATAACGAGGCATGAGTCGCCGTCATCGCGCAGTAAAGCGCGAGATTCTTCCCGATCCGAAATTTGGTGATGTCGTCATTACGCGTTTCATGAACGCCCTGATGTACGACGGCAAGAAGTCCACAGCCGAAGGGATCGTCTATGGCGCCCTTGAGGTGCTGCGCCGCCGTGGTGGTGCTGCTGCGGACCCCGTGGTGATGTTCCACAGTGCGTTGGACAACGTGAAGCCTGCTGTTGAGGTGCGTTCCCGCCGTGTTGGTGGTGCCACCTACCAGGTTCCGGTTGAAGTCCGAGCTGAGCGCCGTCAGGCGCTGGCCATCCGCTGGCTGATCGACGCGTCGCGCAAGCGGGGCGAGAACACCATGCAGGACCGTCTGTCGAACGAACTTCTTGATGCGGTCAACAATCGTGGCGCAGCGGTCAAGAAGCGCGAAGACACGCACCGCATGGCAGAAGCCAACAAGGCATTCAGTCATTACCGCTGGTAAAGGCGGTCAGGCCGGTCTATTGACCGGCCCGGCTTCCGAAACGGAACTTTCCAACCCGACTCTCGGCACGAGGCCGAGTTAACGGAGAAAAAGATGGCAAAGGCTAAATTTGAGCGGAATAAGCCGCACTGCAACATCGGTACGATTGGTCACGTCGATCACGGCAAGACCTCGCTGACCGCTGCTATCACCAAGACGCTGGCGAAGTCCGGCGGTGCCGAGTTCAAGGCATACGACATGATCGACGCTGCGCCGGAAGAGCGCGCTCGTGGCATTACCATCTCGACCGCCCACGTCGAGTATGAGACTGCTAAGCGTCACTATGCTCACGTCGACTGCCCCGGCCATGCTGACTACGTGAAGAACATGATCACGGGTGCCGCGCAGATGGACGGCGCGATCCTGGTTGTGTCCGCTGCTGACGGCCCGATGCCCCAGACGCGTGAGCACATCCTGCTTGCCCGCCAGGTTGGTGTGCCGGCGCTGGTCGTGTTCCTGAACAAGGTTGATCAGGTTGACGATCCGGAACTGCTGGAACTCGTCGAGATGGAAGTGCGTGAGCTGCTTTCCGCTTACCAGTTCCCCGGCGACGATATTCCCATCATCAAAGGTTCGGCCCTGGTGACGCTGGAAGATGGCGACCCGGAAGTCGGTGAAAACCGCGTTCTGGACCTGATGAATGCCGTTGACGAGTACATTCCGCAGCCGGAGCGTCCGGTTGATCGTCCGTTCCTGATGCCGATCGAAGATGTGTTCTCCATCTCCGGTCGTGGCACTGTGGTGACGGGTCGTGTCGAGCGTGGCGTTGTGAACGTTGGCGACGAAATCGAGATCGTTGGTCTGCGCCCGACGCAGAAGACGACAGTGACTGGTGTCGAAATGTTCCGCAAGCTGCTTGATCGCGGTGAAGCTGGTGACAACATCGGCGCACTGGTGCGTGGCACGAAGCGTGAAGACGTTGAGCGTGGTCAGGTGCTGGCAAAGCCGGGTTCCATCACCCCGCACACCAAGTTCAAGGCGGAAGCCTACATCCTGACGAAGGAAGAAGGTGGCCGTCACACGCCGTTCTTCACCAACTATCGTCCGCAGTTCTATTTCCGCACGACCGACGTCACCGGCGTTGTTCACCTGCCGGAAGGCACGGAAATGGTCATGCCTGGCGATAACGTCGCTATGGATGTGGAGCTGATCGCTCCGATCGCCATGGATGAAGGTCTGCGCTTCGCTATCCGCGAAGGTGGCCGCACCGTTGGTGCAGGTGTTGTTGCTTCCATCACGGCGTGATTGGACAGTAACTGAAGTGTGGTATCCCGGTCGGAGCGATCTGGCCGGGTTTCCATTGCGGATCGGGTTCCCCCGAATCAGGTAAAGTTGGACTGAAACAGAAAGATGGACAACCAGAACATCCGCATTCGCCTGAAGGCGTACGATCATCGGGTGCTTGACAACAGCACGAAAGAGATCGTCAACACGGCGAAGCGTACGGGTGCGCGGGTTCGGGGTCCTATCCCGCTGCCGACGCATATTGAACGGTTTACTGTAAACCGCTCCCCCCACGTGGATAAGAAAAGCCGCGAGCAGTTCGAAATTCGGACCCATCGCCGGCTGCTCGACATTGTCGAGCCGACCCCGCAGACCGTGGACGCTCTCATGAAACTCGACCTCGCCGCTGGCGTGGATGTCGAGATTAAACTCTAAGGTCCAGACGATGCGCACCGGATTGATCGCAAAAAAGCTGGGTATGACCCGGCTGTTCAAGGAAGACGGCACACATGTGCCGGTGACTGTCCTGCAGGTTGATGATCTGCAGGTGGTTGATGTCCGTACCACCGAACGTGACGGCTATACCGCCGTTCAGCTCGGCGCGGGCAATGCCAAGGTCAAAAATGTGTCGAAGCCGAACCGCGGCCATTTTGCCAAGGCCAAGGTCGAGCCCAAGAAGAAGCTGGCTGAATTCCGCGTTGCGGATGATGCTGTCCTGGAAGTCGGGGCTTCTCTGTCCGCCGCCCATTTTGTGGCGGGGCAGAAGGTGGACGTTACCGGCACCAGCAAGGGTAAGGGTTTTGCCGGCGCCATGAAGCGCTGGAACTTTGCCGGTCTCGAAGCCACCCACGGTGTCTCGATCAGTCACCGTTCGCACGGGTCGACGGGTAACCGTCAGGATCCGGGCAAGGTTTTCAAGAACAAGAAGATGGCTGGCCATCTCGGTTCCGAGCGTGTGACCACGCTGAACCTTGAGATTGCGGCTGTCGATGCCGAAAAGAACCTGATCATGATCCGCGGCTCCGTGCCGGGGGGGAAGAACGAGACGGTTCTGGTTCGTGATGCGATCAAGAAGGCCCGTCATGCCGAGGCGCCGTATCCGGCGGCCCTGGTTGAGGCTGCGGGCTGAGGATAGAGGGCAATGGATTACGAGATCAAAACCCTCGATAACGGAAGCGCAGGTACTGCCAGCCTTCCCGACGAGATTTTCGCCGTAACGCCGCGCAATGATATCATGGCGCGTGTGGTGCACTGGCAGCTTGCAAAGCGCCGCGCGGGTACGCACAAGGTCAAGGGCATGGGGGAAATCTCCGGCACGACCAAGAAGCCGTACCGCCAGAAGGGCACAGGTAGCGCCCGTCAGGGTTCGCTGCGTTCGCCGCAGTACCGCACTGGTGGCGTGGTTCATGGTCCGGTCGTGCGCGATCATGGCTATGACCTGCCGAAGAAGGTGCGCCGTTTGGGCCTGATTTCCGCGCTGTCGCAGAAGGCCGCTGAGGGCAAGCTGGTGGTGCTGGATGCAGCGACCGCATCAGGCAAGTCCGCAGAACTGGCCAAGAAGCTGAAGGTTCTGGGCTGGACATCCGCACTGATCGTGGATGCCGCTGTTGAAGAAAACTTTGGCCGAGCTGCGCGCAACCTGCCGAAGATCGACATTCTTCCGACCATCGGTGCGAATGTCTATGACATCCTGAACCACGATGTGCTGGCCATCACCCGCGCAGGCGTTGAGGGTCTGAAGGAGCGTCTGGCATGACCAATATCCTGGCAATCCGCAAGAAGGCGGAACGCATGTCTCGGGAAGCGATGTACGACATCATTCGCTCCCCCCTGATTACGGAGAAGGCGACAGCTCTGTCCGAAAAGAATCAGGTCGGCTTTAAGGTTGCGATCAGCGCGACGAAGCCGGAGATCAAGGTGGCAGTCGAGACGCTGTTCGGTGTGAAGGTTCTGGGTGTCAATACGCTCATCCAGAAGGGTAAGGCCAAGCGCTTCAAGGGTCGTCCCGGCCAGCGTTCGGATGTGAAGAAGGCGTTTGTCCAGCTTGCCGAAGGTCAGTCCATTGACCTGACCGCGAAGCTGGTTTGACGCGGGGTGACAAGAAATGGCATTGAAGCACTTTAATCCAGTTACCCCCAGCCTGCGCGGAACGGTTCTGATCGACCGCAAGGAGCTGTGGAAAGGTAAGCCCGTCAAAGGGCTGACCGAGGGGAAAAACAAGAGCGGCGGTCGTAACAACCATGGCCGCACCACCTCGCGTTTTATCGGTGGTGGACACAAGCAGTCCTACCGCTATGTCGATTTCAAGCGTCGCAAGTTCGATGTGGTCGGCACGGTGGAGCGTCTGGAATATGATCCCAACCGTACGGCCTTCATCGCCCTCATCAAGTATGAGGATGGCGAACTGGCCTACATCATCGCACCGCAGCGCCTCAAGGCAGGTGATCAGGTCGTTGCTGGTGCCCGGGCTGATATCAAGCCGGGTAACGCGATGCCCCTGTCGGCGGTTCCGGTGGGCACGATTATCCACAACATCGAGCTCAAGGCCGGTGGTGGTGGGAAGATCGCCCGTTCCGCTGGTACCTACGCACAGCTGGTCGGCAAAGATGTGGGCTATGCCCAGATTAAGCTGCAGTCCGGTGAACTGCGTGTGGTCCGCGCGGAATGCATGGCTACCATTGGTGCCGTGTCCAACCCGGACAACATGAACCAGCATCTGGGTAAGGCCGGCCGTAACCGCTGGCTGGGCCGCCGTCCGCATAACCGTGGTGTCGTCATGAACCCGGTTGACCATCCGCATGGTGGTGGTGAAGGACGGACTTCAGGCGGTCGTCATCCGGTTACGCCATGGGGCAAGCCGACTAAGGGTTACAAGACCAGGGTCAACAAGCGTACGGACAGTCTGATCATCCGTCGCCGGAAGACCGGCAAGTAAGGGGCATTTAAGATGGCACGTTCCGTCTGGAAGGGCCCGTTCGTGGACGGGTATCTGCTGAACAAAGCCGATGCATCGCGCGCGTCGGGCCGTAACGAAGTGATCAAGATCTGGTCGCGTCGATCCACCATCCTGCCGCAGTTCGTCGGACTGACGTTCGGCGTCTATAATGGGCACAAATTCCTGCCCGTGCAGGTTTCCGAGAATATGGTGGGGCACAAGTTCGGTGAGTTTTCACCGACCCGTACCTTCACGGGTCATTCTTCGGACAAGAAAGCGAAGCGGGGCTGATCATGAGCAAGCCTAAGCATCCGCGTACGCTCGCGGAAACCGAGGCGCAGGCGCTGACGCGGAACATCCGCATCAGCCCGCGCAAGCTGAATCTTGTTGCGGGTCTGATCCGCAACAAGCCGGCTGCGCAGGCAATCGCCACCCTCACATTCTCCAAGCGTCGTATTGCCCAGCAGGTTAAGAAGACCCTGGAAAGTGCGATTGCCAATGCCGAGAATAACCATCAGCTTGATGTTGATCAGCTGATTGTTGCCCGTGCAGAGGTAGGTAAGTCGATCGTGATGCGTCGTTTCCACGCACGTGGTCGTGGCCGTTCGGCCCGCATCGAGAAGTTCTTCAGCCACCTGACCATCGTTGTGGCGGAAAAGAAGCCCGAAGCTGAAACCGAAAAGAAGGCGGCCTGATTCATGGGACATAAAGTTAACCCGATTGGGCTGCGGCTCGGTATTAACCGGACATGGGACAGTCGCTGGTACGCCGATGCCGATTATGCACGCCTGTTGCATGATGACCTGAAGCTGCGCGCCTATCTGCGGCGCAAGCTGTCAGGTGCCGGTGTGTCCCGCGTGGTGATCGAGCGTCCGGCTAAGAAGCCGCGCGTGACCATCTACGCCGCCCGTCCGGGCGTGGTGATTGGCAAGAAGGGCCAGGATATCGATGTGTTGCGCAAGGATTTGGCCCGTATGGCCAAGACCGATGTTGCGCTGAACATTGTTGAGATCCGCAAGCCGGAAATCGATGCGACCTTGGTGGCAGAGAACATTGCCCAGCAGCTTGAGCGTCGTGTTGCTTTCCGTCGTGCCATGAAGCGTGCTGTGCAGTCCGCCATGCGCCTGGGCGCGCAGGGGATCCGGATCAACTGCTCGGGTCGTTTGGGTGGCGCGGAAATCGCACGTGTCGAGTGGTATCGTGAAGGTCGCGTGCCGCTGCATACGCTGCGTGCGGATATCGATTACGGTGTGGCGACCGCCAAGACGACCTACGGCACCTGTGGTGTGAAGGTCTGGATCTTCAAGGGTGAGATTCTTGCCCATGATCCGCTGGCGCAGGACCGTCGCGCCGCCGAACAGGCTCCGCAGCGCTAAGCTGCGGGGTCAAATGGACCCAGATGCGCCAGGCGGCGTGTGAGGATTTAGAAAATGCTTTCTCCCAAGCGGACAAAGTACCGCAAGGCCCACAAGGGCCGCATTCATGGGCTGGCCAAGGGTGGCACAACCTTGAATTTCGGAGCCTTCGGCCTGAAGGCTCTCCAGCCCGAACGGATCACGGCCCGCCAGATCGAAGCTGCCCGTCGTGCCATTACCCGCGCCATGAAACGTGCTGGTCGAGTGTGGATTCGGATTTTCCCGGATCTTCCGGTCTCGACAAAGCCCGCAGAAGTGCGTATGGGGTCCGGCAAGGGGTCGCCTGAATATTGGGTGGCTCGTGTGAAACCGGGTCGTATCCTGTTCGAGATCGAAGGCGTGTCGCCTGAAGTCGCGCGTGAAGCGCTGGCTCTGGGTGCTGCAAAGCTGCCGATCAAGACCAAGTTCGTGACCCGTATCGGAGAGGCGTGAGATGGCAAAGGCAACAAAGCCGGCCGATCTGCGTGCCAAGACTGTTGAAGAACTTGATACGCTTCTCGTTGATCTGAAGCGCGAGCAGTTCAATCTTCGGTTCCAGCATGCGACCGGCCAGACCGAGGGTCAGTCCCGTATGCGCGCGGTTCGTCGTGACATCGCGCGTGTGAAGACGATTGCAACCCAGGTTGTGAAGAAGAGTTCTGCTGGCCACGCGCCAGCAGTAAAGTCCTGAAGGGAGACGGGCGATGCCAAGGCGCGTCCTGACCGGGCGGGTAACGAGCGACAAGATGGACAAGACCGTAACGGTTCTTGTCGATCGTCGCATTATCCACCCGCTGTATAAGAAGTTCATTCGTCGCTCCAAGAAGTATGCGGCGCATGATGGCTTAAATGAATGCAAGGTGGGCGACACGGTGCGCATTGAAGAATGCAAGCCGATTTCCCGCCGCAAGACCTGGACTGTCGTTGTCCGGAATGGCCAGCCACTCGTTGCTGCCGCCGGTGCCACGTCCGGTGCGCAGGCGTAAAGAAGGGCATAGACCATGATCCATCCCGAGACCAACCTTGACGTCGCCGATAATTCTGGCGCGCGTCAGGTGCAGTGCATCAAGGTGCTGGGCGGTTCCAAGCGGAAGACTGCCTCGGTCGGCGACGTGATTGTCGTGTCCGTCAAGGAAGCCATTCCCCGCGGTAAGGTCAAGAAGGGCGATGTTCACCAGGCGGTGATCGTTCGTACGTCCTACCCGGTGCGTCGTGCTGACGGCAGCGCCATCCGGTTTGACCGCAATGCGGCCGTGCTGATTAACAAGCAGCAGGAGCCGATCGGTACCCGTATTTTTGGCCCGGTCGTGCGTGAACTGCGTGCGCGCAAGTTCATGAAGATCATTTCGCTGGCGCCGGAGGTGCTGTAAATGGCTGCTCGTATCAAGAAGGGTGACCAGGTTCTGGTCATCACCGGTGGTTCCAAGGGAACCCGTGGGGAGGTCGTGACAGTCCTGCCAGCAGCCAACAAGGCCGTTGTGCGTGGTGTAGCGATTGCCAAGCGTCATACCCGTCCCTCCCGCATGGGTGAGCAGGGTGGTATTGTCCAGAAGGAAATGCCCGTTCATCTGTCCAACCTGAAGCTGATCGATCCCAAGAGTGGCGATCCGACCAAGGTCGGCTTTCGCGTTCTGGAAGATGGTCGCAAGGTTCGTGTCGCCAAGGCGACCGGCGAAGTAATCGAAGGCTGAGGAGGCGGGTATGTCTGAAGTGAAAGAAGCCCGTCCCGTGCCGCGCATGCAGCAGCGCTACCTGACGGAAATGCGTGCGAAGCTGCGCGAGCAGTTCGGTTACGCCAACGAGATGCAGGTTCCCCGTCTTGAGAAGATCGTCCTGAACATGGGCGTGGGTGAGGCGGCTGGTGACCAGAAGAAGCTGGACGCCGCACTGAAGGAAATGACCCTCATTGCCGGTCAGAAGCCGGTCAAGACGGTTGCCAAGAAGGCGATCGCAGGCTTCAAGATCCGTGAAGGTCTGCCTATCGGCTGCAAGGTGACGCTGCGTCGCACGCAGATGTTCGAGTTCCTTGATCGGCTGGTGACGATCGCCCTGCCGCGCGTGCGTGATTTCCGCGGACTGCCGGCGAACAAGGGTTTCGATGGTCGTGGCAACTTTGCGATGGGCCTGAAGGAACAGATTGTCTTCCCGGAAATCGAATACGACAAAGTAGACGAAATCCGCGGCATGGATATCATCTTCGTGACCACCGCGAAGACGGATGCGGAAGCAAAGGCTCTGCTCAAGGCGTTTGATCTGCCCTTCTCTGCATAAAATGTAGAGAAAGGGCTTCCGTCTGAAGTCCAGAAGACCTAATACACACGTTGTTTGGAAAACCGTTGGGACTGGCCCAACAGGTTCCGGAGGGTAAAACAAGGCATGGCCAAAATTTCCGCCGTTAACCGGAATGTCAAGCGCGAGCGCATGGCAACCCGGGATCGGGCTAAGCGGACTGCGTTGAAGAACATCATCATGGACCGCTCTCTGCCGGTCGAGGATCGATTTGATGCATCGCTCAAGCTTGCTGAACTTCCTCGCAATGGTTCGCGCGTCCGCGTGCGTCTGCGCTGCAAGTTGACGGGGCGTCCCCGCGCCAATTACAGAAAGTTCGAACTCTGCCGTATCGCCCTGCGCGACCTGGCCTCCAATGGTCAGATCCCGGGTATGGTTAAATCGAGCTGGTAAGGGCAGGGAACGATGTCACTTTCTGATCCTTTGGGTGATCTGCTCACCCGGATCCGCAACGCGCAGCGTGCACGGCATGCTGCCTGCGTGGCGCCGGCTTCCAAGCTGCGCGCCAGTGTTCTCGAGGCCCTGCGCCGCGAGGGCTATATTCGTGGTTTCTCCCGCGAGGAACTGCGCAAGGGTGTGGCCCAGCTGCGCATCGAGCTGAAGTATCTCGATGGTGAGCCGGTCATCAAAGAAATCCACCGTGTGTCCAAGCCTGGCCGCCGTGTCTATTCCAAGATCAAGGAATTACCGCGCGTCTATGCCGGGCTGGGTGTGTCGATCCTGTCGACTCCCCGCGGTGTTCTGTCCGATGCGGAGGCCCGCGCTGCCAATGTTGGCGGTGAAGTCCTCTGCCGTGTGTTCTAAGGAGGGATAAATGTCGCGAGTGGGCAAATATCCCGTCGAAGTTCCGTCGGGCGTTCAGGTTTCCATTACTGATGGTGTGCTGACGGCAAAAGGCAAGCTTGGTGAACTCAAGCTGCTGCTGTCCGGGCATGTTGCAGTCGATGTTGCTGACGGCAAGGTTGCGGTCAAGCCGGTTGGTACGCTGGCTCAGGCCCGTATGATGTGGGGGACCACGCGTTCCCTGATCGCGGGTATGGTCAAGGGCGTATCCGAAGGGTTTTCCAAGACTCTGGAAATCTCCGGCACAGGTTACCGTGCTGCGGTGCAGGGCAAGAACCTGGTCATGAACCTTGGTTATTCGCATGACATCGTCTATGCGATTCCTGAAGGTATCAAGATCACCACCCCGCGGCCGACGGCCGTGACGGTCGAGGGAATCGACAAGCAGCGGGTTGGTCAGGTGGCACTGGATATCCGTAGCTTCCGCAAGCCCGAGCCCTACAAGGGCAAGGGTGTCCGTTATGAAACGGAAACCATCCGTCGCAAGGAAGGCAAGAAGAAATAATGAGCACGCAGAAGGATCTGCGGGAACGGCGGCGTCAGCGCCTTCGTTTCCAGCTTCGCCGCAAGAGCGGTGGCCGTCCGCGTCTGTCGGTGTTCCGCTCAGGCAAGAACATCTACGCGCAGGTGATCGACGATGCTGCTGGCCGTACGCTGGCTGCCGCGTCATCCCTGGAAAAAGACCTGCGTTCTGCCCTCAAGGGTGGAACGGATGTCACGGCGGCGGGTGCGGTCGGCAAGCTTCTGGCGGAGCGCGCGGTGGCTGCAGGTGTGTCGAAGGTCGTTTTCGACCGCGGCGCGTATCTCTATCATGGGCGTATCAAGGCCCTGGCGGAGGCTGCCCGTGAGGGCGGTCTCTCGTTCTGACGGAAGGGTCACGCATAATGGCACGTGAACCGAGAGAAGGCGGCCGGGGTGGTCGCGATCGCGATCGCGAAGGCGACGATCTGGTCGACAAGCTGGTCACGATCAATCGTGTTGCTAAGGTAGTAAAGGGCGGTCGCCGCTTTGCATTCGCAGCACTGGTTGTGGTTGGTGACCAGAAGGGTCGCGTAGGGTTTGGTGCGGGCAAGGCCCGTGAAGTCCCCGAGGCGATCCGTAAGGCAACCGACCGCGCCAAGCGCACCATGATCCGCGTTCCAATGAAGGAAGGCCGTACGCTGCATCACGATGTGGCCGGTCACTTCGGGGCGGGCAAGGTGGTCCTGCGCTCTGCTGATGCAGGCACGGGCATCATTGCCGGTGGTCCGATGCGCGCCGTGTTCGAAAGCCTGGGCATCAATGACGTGGTGGCCAAGTCGCTTGGAACCCGGAACCCGCACAACATGGTCAAGGCGACGTTCGCCGCGCTGGAGCGTTGCGCCAGCCCGCGTTCGGTAGCCAACCGCCGTGGCAAGAAGGTTTCCGACATTCTGGGTCGCCGCGAGGCTGCGGTAGCGACGGAGGCTGCGGCCGATGTCTGATACCAAGGCAACCATTCGCGTTACCCAGCTACATTCCGGGAACGGACAGAAGCCGGGCCAGCAGGCTACGCTGGTCGGTCTTGGCCTGAACAAGATCGGTCGGACCCGCGAACTGGAGGATACTCCTTCAGTTCGCGGCATGATCCGCAAGGTGTCCCACCTGATCAAGGTGGAGGATTGAGATGAACCTGAACGAACTTCGTGACAACGAAGGCGCGCGCTATACAAAGAAGCGCCTTGGTCGCGGTATCGGCTCTGGAAAGGGCAAGACGTCCGGCAAGGGCGTCAAGGGGCAGAAGGCACGCTCTGGCGTGTCACTGAACGGTTTTGAAGGCGGTCAGCTGCCCATCTACCGTCGTCTGCCCAAGCGTGGCTTCAAGAACATCTTCCGCAAGGATTATGCGGTGGTGAATCTGGGCACGCTGGACAAGGCCATCGCGGCAGGCAAGGTTGATGCTAAGGCTGTCGTGACGGAAGAAGTGCTGATCAAGGCCGGCCTGATCGGTTCGGGTCGCTTTGCCGGTATCCGCCTGCTTGGTGACGGTGAACTGAGTCATGCTGTGACCATTGAAGTGGCCGGAGCTTCCGCCGGCGCCATTGCCGCAGTGGAAAAAGCTGGTGGCAAGGTGCAGGTCAAAGTGCAGAAGCAGCAGGCTCCTGCCGCGGAATGACCGGTTCGGGATACAGACGCGTTCTGTACCCGAAGCATAATAAAAGCGATGCTGCTTGCACTCGGCGGGCGCATCGCTTTATTACTTTCTGCGGTTTTTTTTATCATGACAGCGTCCCGCCTCCAGCGGTGGCGCTGTTCTTGTGAAAGGATGGGCGCATGGCCTCCGCGGCCGAACAGTTGGCTGCCAATTTGAATTTCAGCTCCTTCGCCAATGCGACGGAACTGAAGAAGCGTATCTGGTTCACCCTTGGTGCGCTGATCGTTTACCGGATTGGCACCTATATCCCCGTTCCTGGCGTCGATGCGACGGTGATGGGGCAGCTTCTGGCCCGGCATCAGGGCGGTATTCTGGGTATGTTCGACATGTTTACAGGTGGTGCGCTGGGGCGCATGACCGTATTCGCATTGAATATCATGCCCTATATCAGCGCTTCGATCATTGTACAGTTGATGTCAGCGGCCATTCCCTCCCTCGAGGCCCTGAAGAAGGAAGGGGAGGGCGGACGGCGCAAGCTCAATGAATATACGCGCTATCTGACGGTCGTGATTGCTCTGTTTCAGGCCTACGGCATAGCTATCGGGCTTGAGAACATGCATACCGAGGCCGGGTCTGCCGTTGTCTCCCCTGGCATGTTCTTCATCGTTTCGTGCGTTCTTACCCTTGTGGGCGGGACCATGTTCTTGATGTGGCTGGGTGAACAGATCACGTCGCGGGGAGTCGGTAACGGGATCTCGCTGATCATCTTCGCCGGTATTGTGGCAAATCTGCCCAATGCCCTGGCGAGTCTGTTCCAGCTTGGATACACCGGCGCGCTTTCCCCGTTCTTCGTGTTGGTCTTTCTGGTACTGGCTGCCATCACCATTGCGTTCATCGTGTTTATGGAATTGGCGCAACGCAGGGTTGTCATCCAATACCCCAAGCGGCAGGTCGGTCAGCGGATGTTTGGGGGGGATTCCACCCACATGCCGCTCAAGGTCAATACTGCGGGGTCCATTCCGCCTATCTTCGCCTCCTCCGTATTGCTGATTCCGGTCACGATTGCCGGATTCGTCAATAATAGTTCCATGCCGGGATGGCTGTCCTTCCTGGGGCAGGAGCTGGGGCAGGGACAGCCTCTCTACATGCTGTTCTATGCGGCGATGATTGTGTTCTTCTCGTATTTCTATGCGGCGGTGACGTTTAACCCGCAGGAAACGGCAGAGAACCTGCGCAAGCAGGGTGGCTTTGTGCCGGGTATCCGCCCCGGAGCGAACACGGCTGCGTTCTTTGATCGCATCCTGACCCGCATCACAACCATCGGTGCGCTCTATCTGGTGGCGGTCTGCCTGTTGCCGCAGATCCTGATCAGTCATTACAACGTGCCTTTCTATTTTGGCGGTACGAGTCTGATCATTATCGTGACGGTAACGATTGATACGGTCACACAGGTGCAGTCGCATCTTGTGGCGCACCAGTATCAGGGACTCATGCGCCGGGGACGGGGCAGAAAGGGTAGAATGCGTTGAACATCATTTTTCTTGGACCGCCAGGTGCCGGTAAAGGCACGCAGTCAAAACGACTGGAAGAGCGGTATGGAATCGCACAGATCTCGACCGGGGATATGCTGCGCGCGGAAGTTGCGGCGGGCAGCCTCCTGGGGAAGCAGGTCAAGACAATCATGGCGGAAGGCAGGCTTGTCCCTGATGACCTGATCATTGCCATGATCGAGAGCCGTATCCGCCAACCCGATTGCGCGAAGGGCTTTATCCTTGATGGATTCCCGCGCACCCGTGCGCAGGCTGAGGCGCTTGATACGATGCTGGCGCGTAGCGGGCAGCATATCGATGCGGTGCTGCTGCTGGATGTGGATGAAGAAGCCTTGGCCGACCGCATAGCGGGCCGTTATACCTGCGCCAAGTGTGGGGCGGGCTATAACGATGTGTTCAAGCGGCCGAAGGTTGAAGGTACATGCGATGTGTGTGGTGGGCATGAGTTCATTCGCCGGGAAGATGACCGGCGTGAAACTGTTGCCGCACGCCTGAAAACCTACCGTGAACTGACGGCGCCGATCCTGCCTTATTATGAAGCGGAGAAGCGCCTGTACCGTATCGATGGTATGGCCGACATTGACGTGGTGACACGGGAAGTGTTTGCAGTTATCGATCGTATCACTAAAAAGTGATTAGAAATAATTGACTCATAGGGGGGCAGCAGTATATTGCGCGCCCTCAAGGTATGAATGTCGTGTTGAGTCGGGCTTAACAGTCCGGCGCGCACGGCCTGAATGAATGATGCTGGGTTGGCCGGTTAGACCGGTATGTTCACGGCGCTCCTGCCAATCGGGCAGGTGGTGTGAAGCAGCCCTGCCTAAATGTAGTGCCCCGAACAGGGCGGACGAGGAGTAAGTGGCGTGGCACGTATTGCCGGCGTGAACATCCCAACTAACAAGCGGGTCACAATTGCCCTGCGTTATATCTATGGTATCGGGGCGACGAAGGCCCAGGCGATCTGCGACCAGCTGGAAATCCCGGCTGAGCGGCGCGTGAATGAACTGTCTGATGATGAGATCGGCAAGATCCGTGAACTGATCGACAGCAATTACCGCGTGGAAGGTGATCTTCGCCGTGAAGTGGCGATGAACATCAAGCGTCTGATGGACCTTGGCTGTTACCGTGGCCTGCGTCACCGGCGCGGGCTGCCTGTCCATGGTCAGCGGACTCATACCAACGCCCGTACCCGTAAGGGTAAGGCCGTGGCTATTGCGGGCAAGAAGAAGGCAACCCGCTAATCAGCGGATTGCCAGGTATGAAAGCACGGGGCGTTATCTGTCCCGCGCACCGTTTGAACTGACAGGATCGAGAAAACTATGGCGAAAGCTGCGGCTCCGCGTATTCGCAAGAAAGAGCGGAAAAACATCATTTCCGGTGTGGCGCATGTGCTGTCCACATTTAACAACACCATGATCACCATCTCCGATGCCCAGGGTAATGCGATTGCCTGGTCTTCTGCTGGTGCTCAGGGCTTCAAGGGATCGCGCAAGTCCACCCCGTATGCAGCGCAGGTTGCAGCCGAGGATGCAGGCCGCAAGGCACGTGAGCACGGCATGGAGACGCTGGAAATTGAGGTTTCCGGTCCCGGGTCGGGGCGTGAGAGCGCCCTGCGTGCCCTCCAGGCTGTCGGTTTCTCGATCACGGCCATCCGCGACATGACGCCGGTGCCGCATAACGGTTGCCGTCCGCGCAAGCGCCGTCGCGTCTGATCGGCGTCCCGCGTTAGTCGTATTCCCCCGCATGCGGGGGAAGATTGTCATTCCGGTATCTCCCCGTGGGGTGGGGTACCATCTGCCGCCATAAAAAGCGGCAGATCAGTCTTGAAAGGCCATTACCTTGGTCCTCCAGAAAAACTGGCAATCCCTGATCAAGCCGGAAAAGCTGGAAGTCGAACCGGGGGCGGAACCTTCACGCATTGCTACAGTTGTTGCCGAACCGCTGGAACGCGGCTTTGGCATGACGCTGGGTAACGCGATCCGTCGGGTTCTGCTGTCGTCCCTGCAGGGGGCTGCGGTTACGGCAATCCAGATTGACGGCGTACTGCATGAATTCTCGTCGGTGGCGGGTGTTCGTGAAGACGTGACCGATATCGTGCTCAACATCAAGCAGCTCGCGTTGCGGATGCATGGTGAAGGCCCCAAGCGCATGGTGCTGACGGCCACTGGCCCCGGTGAAGTGCGTGCCGGCCAGATCCAGACCGGGCATGACATTGAGGTCATGAACCCAGATCTCGTGATTTGTACCCTTGATGAAGGGGTGAAGTTCGGGATGGAGTTCACCGTGAACATGGGCAAGGGGTATGTTCCGGCAGCGGCCAACCGCCCGGAAGATGCGCCGATCGGCCTAATCCCGGTTGATGCCATCTACTCGCCCGTGCGCCGCGTGTCCTACAAGGTCGAGCAGACCCGCGTGGGTCAGGTCACTGATTATGACCGCCTGCTGCTGACAGTCGAGACCAACGGTGCGGTAACGCCTGAAGATGCCGTGGCACTTGCCGCGCGGATTCTGCAGGACCAGCTCCAGCTGTTCATCAACTTCGATGAGCCGCGCACGGTGCGCACGGAAGAACCGCAGGACGATCTGCCGTTCAACCGCAACCTGCTGCGCAAGGTGGATGAACTGGAGCTGTCGGTTCGTAGCGCCAACTGCCTGAAGAACGACAACATCGTCTATATCGGTGATCTGGTTCAGAAGACCGAGCAAGAGATGCTGCGCACGCCGAACTTCGGCCGCAAGTCGCTCAACGAGATCAAGGAAGTCCTGACTGCCATGGGGCTTTCACTGGGTATGAATGTCCCGGCCTGGCCGCCGGAAAATATCGAAGATCTGGCGAAGAGGCTCGACGAGCCGTTCTGATCCTCTGAACCGGATAAAACAGGAAATTACATCATGCGTCACGGTGTTGCCGGCCGTAAGCTCGGCGTTACCTCGTCCCATCGACTGGCCATGTTTCGCAACATGGCTGTCGCCCTGATCAAGCACGAACAGATCACCACTACATTGCCCAAGGCGAAGGAGCTGCGCCCGGTTGTGGAGAAGCTGATCACCCTTGGCAAGCGTGGCGACCTGCACGCCCGCCGTCTGGCTTTCGCTCAGCTGCGTGACGACAAGATCGTGTCCAAGCTGTTTGCCACCGTGGCTGACCGCTACAAGACGCGCCAGGGTGGTTACACCCGTGTGCTGCGTGCGGGCATGCGCCATGGCGATGCGGCTGACATGGCCGTAATCGAACTGGTTGACCGCGATGTGTCGGCGAAGGGTCAGGACAGCGGTCCGCGCCCCGAAGCCAACCATGAAGAAAACCTGGCTGCCTGAGGCTGTCTGGTTTTTTACGAAAACCCGGCTTCGGCCGGGTTTTTTTGTGACTTTTTTTAAACCAACATTATTTTATCGTTATATAGAAATTCAATCTGGATTACATATGGTTTCCATAGTGTATTGAACCATATATTCCTTTACCGCGTAGCAGACAGGGCTTTTGCCATGACAGAATCCCCATTCCGGCGTGTAATACGTCGCAGCCTTCATGCACTGGTGGCGGCACTGGGCTTGTGCGGGAGTGCCCATGCCGCCACGGTGCGTGTTGGCTATATCCCGGTTATTGGCTCTGCGCCGCTGTTTGTCATGCAGGGTAAGAACTGGGCACGCGATGCCGGGATCGACATGCAGCTTGTTCGCTTCCAGTCCGGGCCACAGGCAATACAGGCATTGGTATCAGGCAAGATCGATGCCTATGTCGCGGGTGTCCTGCCGCTGCTGCAGGCGCGTGCGCATGGCGCGGACGTGAAGGTCGTGGCCAGTGCGGCGACAGAGGAACTGGAAGTTGTCTCACGTGGCGCGCTGGCGGTGGACCTACCTGAACAGCCTGCCCCGCTTGGTCCCGATGCGCTGCGTCAGCGCTTTGCCGATTTTACGGGCAAGGCAGGCCACAAACCCAAGATCGCAGCCCAGCCCATGGGTTCGGTGCCTGATACCCTGCTGCGCTTCTGGCTCAAGGCGCGTAACGGGCTGGAACCGGATCAGGTGACAGATATTGTTGGTATTGATATTGATGCGGCCCAGCAGGCATTCCTGGCGGGTGCGGTGGATGCGGCCATCCTGCGTGAGCCTGCGCTGACCATTATCCGCCACCGTATGCCCGGCATGCGGGTTCTGGCTTCTGGCCATGACCTCATGCCCGGCCAGCCCGGTTCGGTGCTGGCTATCCTCAATGAGGACGCGCCAGACCGCGCCGCGTGGAAAGGTGCGTTCATCAGCAGCTTTGTCAAGGCAACGCACCTGCTGGCAACGGACCCCGAACAGGCTGAACCCTACGTGCAGCAGGCCCTTGGCGGCGGTATGCTGCCCAAGGATATCATTATCGAGGCGCTGAAGGCTTCGGCGGCCGGGTTCGTGTCCGACCCGGCGAAAATTGTGGATGCGGTAGGCAAGTTACAGGATTTCGAAGTCCAGGTCGGCCTACTGCACAAGGCAGAGCCCGTGGAGGCACTGTTCGACCAGGAACCCTACAAGCAGATCGCTCAATGACCATGCGGCATTCTGCCCTGCTGCGTCCACTGCTGGGCGCGGTGGGTCTTGGAGTTCTGTTTGGCATGTGGGAGGCCGCCATCCGCCTTGGCTGGGTGCCATCGGGCCTGCTACCCGCGCCCACCAGCCTTGGTCCGGCCTGGCTGGGGGAAGTACGCAGTGGTGCCTGGACACAGGCCATATGCGATAGCCTGACCCATTACCTGACCGGCCTGCTGGCGGGTTCCGTGCTGGGTACGCTGCTTGGCCTGCTGTGCGGGACGGTGCTGCTGCTTGATGGCCTGCTATCGGGTGTGGTGCGGGTACTGCGGCCCATTCCGGGGCTGGCATGGGTGCCCT
This sequence comes from Komagataeibacter medellinensis NBRC 3288, assembly GCF_000182745.2. NCBI lineage: Bacteria > Pseudomonadati > Pseudomonadota > Alphaproteobacteria > Acetobacterales > Acetobacteraceae > Komagataeibacter > Komagataeibacter medellinensis. The sequence continues at coordinate 1,203,694 of NC_016027.1, read as the reverse complement.
TTGCCATTCTGTGGTTCGGGCTCAATACGGCGGGGGCCACGTTTGTCATCGCCGTTTCGGTCTTCTGGATCAATTTCTACGCGGCCTACGGGGCCGTGCAGTCGATTGACCCGGACCTGTACGAAGTCGCGGCCTCGTTCGGGCATGGCGGGTTCTGGGCACGGCTGCGCACGGTGGTCATTCCGGCATCCGCTCCCGGCGTGCTGGCGGGGCTGCGTACGGGGCTGGGACAGGCATGGATGTCGGTTGTGGCGGCGGAACTGTTTGGCGTTCCGGGCATTGGCGCGCGGATGATGCAGGCCTCCAGCCTGCTGGCAACTGATCTTGTCGTGGTCTACATGCTGACCATGGCCCTGCTCTATGCGCTGACCGATACGCTGTTCATGCTGGTGCGCAGGCGGTTGCTGGGCTGGCAGGGTTAGGGACTGTTAGGAATGAATAACGTGGCGACACCCACCACCACGGCGGATGTAGTGGTACGGCTGGAGGATATCGGCCTGTCCCATGACCATGGGCGCAGCTTTATCCTGCGGCATGTCGATCTGGAGATCCGGCGCGGTGAGTTCGTGGCCCTGCTTGGGCCATCGGGCGTGGGCAAGTCGACGTTGCTACGCGTCATCATGGGGCTTATGCCGCCCAGCGAAGGACGGGTTGAACTGAAATCAACGCCCGCGAGCGTGCACCGGCCAGCAGCCATGGTGTTTCAGGATGCCAAGCTCATGCCGTGGCGCAGCGTGCTGCGCAATGTGGAACTGGGGCTGGAGGGGCTGGGGCTGGACCGGGCCGCGCGGCGGGCGCGCGCCATGGCGGCGCTGGATCTGGTAGGGCTTGCGGACAAGACGAACCGCTGGCCCCGTCAGCTTTCTGGCGGCCAGCGCCAGCGCGTGGGCGTGGCCCGCGCCCTGACGGTCGAGCCGGACCTACTGCTGATGGATGAACCCTTCGGCGCGCTGGATGCGATTACCCGCACGGCATTGCAGCAGGAACTGCTGCGCATCCATGGCCGCACGCAGGGCACTGTGCTGTTTGTGACCCATGACCTTGATGAAGCACTGGTGCTGGCGGACCGGATCATCATTCTTGCCGGGCATCCCGCCGGGCTGCGGGGCGACTTTACGGTTGGTCCCCGCCCGCGTGACCGGACCGCGCCGGCCATGCGCGCCATGGCGGAGCGCATGAAGCGCCTGATCGCGGGGGAAGAGAATCTCGGTGCGGATGCAGCCTATTGGCAGGCATCGGAGATATGATAAGCCTGTCCCACAGGGCCTGCTGACCACTGGCAGGAATCAGGGCTAACGGGGTCGGGTGTGGCGCATGGACCTGCCCCACTGGCACGCAAGGAAATATGGAACATGACAGATACCCCCAATTTAGAAACCCATCTGGAGGAAGGCATCGGTCGGCTGCAAGATGGACTGGACGGCCTTGCCGGTGATCCTGGCGCTCCATTTTCCGCACGGATGCAGGGTGCAGGTGGCATGGCGCAACAGGGTCTGGGCGATATCCTGGATACCGTGCGCGACATGACGGCGGACCGTCCGCTACTGGCGCTGCTTGGCGCGTCCCTGCTGGGTTTTGTTGCGACCCTGTTCATGCGGCGCCGTGCATAAATAAGGCAACATATGTCATGCTGGCGCGTTGGTCTGCCATGACTTACCTGCAAGGACAAATACCATGCTGAAACTGGCACTGTTTTTTCTAATTATCTCACTGATTGCCGGTGTGTTCGGGTTCAGTGGTATTTCCGCCGCTTCGGCCGGCATGGCAAAGATACTTTTCTTTATCGCCATCACGATATTCGTGGTGGTACTGCTGATCGGCCTGTTCACGGCCCGGTCGCTATCAAGCTGACAGCGCATTTCCAATGCAGAAAACCCCCTGCTGCCATCCGGCACAGGGGGTTTTTTCATGCCTATTTATTGGTGTCTTTCTGGATGAAGGAAGGCAGCAGCGGGTTATCCTTCTGCAGCGATTTCTTGGACGGCAGGCGGGAGGCATCCCATCCGCCACCAAGTGCCTGTACCAGGCTGACGCTGTCCACCATGCGCTGCTGCTGGATGCCAAGCAGAGTCTCGGCAGAGGACAGGGCAGAATTTTCGTTGGTGATGACGGTCGTGTAGATCTCGGTCCCGGCTTGGTACTGGTTGAGCGAGACCTCGACCGTGCGGTTGGCAAAGTCCAGCGCTTTCTGCTGCTGCGCGGACTGCTGTGACAGGATGCGCAGGTTGGAAAGCTGGTCTTCCGTATTTTGCAGCGCGGTCAGTACGGTCTGGCGATAGGTGGCGACCGCGTTATCATACTGCGCATTGGCTTCATGCACCGCAGCCGTGCGCGACCCGCCCGAGAACAATATCTCGGTGGCGGACGCGCCCAGTGACCATACGCGGTTGGCAACACTCATGAGCGAAGTGACCGGATCACCACCGCTTTGCGCGTAGCTGGCGTTGATGGTGACATCGGGATAGAACGCCGCCATGTCGGCACCGATCTGGGCGTTATACTGTTCCATCGTGCGTTCGGCCGCTGCAATGTCCGGGCGGCGTTGCAGCAGGTCGGAAGGCACCGTGACCGGAATGGGTGGCACGGTGCGTGACAGGGCGGCGGGTGCGATCGAGACATCGGCAGGTGGCTTGCCGATCAGTACGGCAATGGCATGTTCGTACTGCGCGCGGTTGATCCCGGCCTGAACAAGGGAAGCCCGGTTCTGCTCCAGCGTGGTACGTGCCTGCAGCACGGCGGTGGGATCGGCCGTGCCGGCGTCGAACTGGTTCTGGGTTATCTGAAGCGCCTGTTCATTGAAGCGCACGTAGCGTTGCAGCAGGTCCGTCAGGCTGTCCTGGTAGCGCAGGTTGAAGTAGGCGGTGGCCAACTGCGCCTGGTAGGACAGGGTGGCATTGGCCAGATCGGCCGCACTGGCCTGGGCTGCGGTAACCTGCTCCTGCACCTGGCGGCGGATCTTGCCCCACAGGTCGAGATCCCAGCTGGCACTCGGCCCCAGGTTGTAGGTGTTGTAAGTCGTCCCTTCTTTGGCGTAGTTGCTGCCCGATGAGGAAAGCGACCCCTCCCCGTGGCCTGCGCGGTTGAAGCCAAGGCTGCCGCTTATGGTGGGGAAGAGCTGCGCACGGATGCTGTCGATCATGGCGCGGGCGTTGCGGTAGTTGGCCTCGTATTCCTTGATGTTCTGGTTGGAAATTGCGACCTGTGTCTCAAGCCCGTTCAGGATCGGGTCGTTATAGATTGTCCACCAGTCATGCTTGGGTAGTTCGGCCATCTGGGGAGCGGCGTTTTCCCAGCCGGGTTCGGGGCGCAGTTCCTTGAAGCGTGCCGATACGATGGCGTCGGGACGGTGATATTTCGGCCCAACCATGCATCCTGCCAGTGCTGCAAGCGGCAGGGCTACAGATGCAAGGCGCAGCGCGTGGCCCCTGTTACGGGTCGGGCGGGTTGCGGCATGGCGGGGGGATGGCGGAAGGAATGTCATCCGGTTCAGGAATCCTGCTGGTGGGAAAGACGATGGCGTCGGGACAGCCGCCCATACAGCCGATTGAAATATGTCCTGCACGCTACCCCCATATGGTCGAGATAGAGGTAGACGACCGGCGTTGTGTAAAGTGTCAGTGCCTGACTGACGAGCAGCCCGCCCACAATGGCAATACCCAGCGGGCGTCGCAGTTCGGAGCCGTAGCCATGACCGAATATGAGCGGCAGCGCGCCGAGAGCTGCGGCAAACGTGGTCATCATGATCGGGCGGAAGCGTAGCAGGCAGGCCATGCGGATGGCCTCAAGCGCCGTATGGCCTTCATCGCGCTCGGCGGTAATGGCGAAATCGACCAGCATGATGGCGTTTTTCTTGACGATACCGATCAGCAGGATCACCCCGATCATGGCGATCAGCGAAAAGGCTTCCCCGAAGAACTGTAGTGCCAGCAGCGCCCCCACCCCGGCCGAGGGCAGGGTGGACAGGATGGTCAGCGGGTGGACATAGCTTTCATACAGGATGCCAAGCGTCATGTACACCGCCGCCAGTGCGGCCAGGATGAGCAGCGGTTCGTTATTGACCGATTTCTGGAACTGCGCGGCATTGCCAGCAAAATTGCCCTGGATGTTGGCGGGCATGTGCAGTTTGACCGCCTCCTCGTTGATGATCTGCACGGCGGTACTGAGCGGCACGCCATTGGTCAGATTGAACGAGATGGTGGTGGCGACGGACTGGCCATCATGGTTGATGCTCAGCGCGGTCTTGGTCGGCTTGAGTACCGAAACCAGCGTAAGCGGCACCATGTTTTCCGAACTGGTGGAAACCGCCGACCCGGTGGAGGCACTGTTGCCCCCCGCCAGCTTATTTGCGATCTGGTTGCGAAACGATTGTGCGCTGAGCTGTGATGCCGTGCTGCCGGTATCGGTCTTGACGCGGATGGTGTTGGACTGCGTGCCACCGCCTGCCGTGCCACCCGCCACACTGACCCAGACCTGCTTGAGCGTGGTCGGATCTTCCCAGAAGCGGGGCTGGACCTCCATCACCACATGGTACTGGTTGAGTGCATTGTAGATGATCGAGGCCGAGCGTTGGCCGTAAGCATCGAACAGGGTATTGGAAATGAGCTGCGGGGTGATGTTGAGACGGCTGGCCGTATCACGGTCCACCTTCACATCCAGCGCCGAGCCACCTTGCAATACATCTGACGAGACATCGGAGAGTTCACGATGCTTCTGCAACGCTGAAACGAGCAGTGGCGTCCACTGGTACAGGTCTTTTGATGAGTCGGACTGCAGCGAATACTGGTAGGCTGCATTGCTCTGCCGCCCCCCTATGCGCAGTTGTCCCGGTGCCGAGGCATAGAACGTCGCTCCCACCATGTTGCGCAGCCGCCGCCCGATGCGCGCGATGGTCAGCGCGGGCGTGTCATCACGCAAGGACTTGTCCTTGAGGGTAACAAACAGGTTGGCCTGGTTGGCGCTGCCCCGCCCGCCCATGAAGCCCATGACATGGGCCACGTCCTTATCCACGATAATGGCTTTCTGCACGGTGCTGATCTTGCCTTGCATGGCCTGGAACGAGATCGACTGGTCTCCCATAAGGTGACCCATCAGCATGCCGGTATCCGATTCAGGGAACAGGCTCTTGGGCATCTTGATGAACAGCCCGACCATGATGGCAATGGTCAGCGGCAGTGACAGGATGGTCAGCCGCCGGTGGGTGATGGCCCATTCCAGCGAGTGGGCATACCCCTTCTGGGCCGCATCCAGCCCGCGCTCCAGCCTGTTGCCGATATGGCCGAACACCCCGTGTGAGGGTGGTACTTCATGCACGCGCAGCAGGCGTGCGGTCATCATGGGGGTGAGCGAGAGCGAGAGCGCCATGGAAATGACGATCGTGATCGACATCGTCATGGCGAATTCATGGAACAGGCGGCCCGCTACCCCGCTGAGCAGCAGGATGGGCAGGAACACCGCGATCAGCGACACGGTGATGGACATGACCGTGAACGCCACCTCTCGTGTACCCAGCACGGTGGCCTGCATGCGGTCCATCCCGGCTTCCATGTGACGGCTGATGTTCTCCACCACTACGATCGCGTCATCCACCACGAAGCCGGTGGAAATGGTGAGCGCCATGAGCGAAAGGTTGTCGATGGAATAGCCCAGGAACTTCATCGCGCCAAAGGTAGTGATGATGGAGGCGGGTACAACAATGGCGGGGATTATGGTGATGCGTGGCGAACGCAGGAACAGGAGCACCACCAGTACCACCAGGCCGACCGAAAGCAGCAGCGTGAACTGCGTATCGGCCAGGGCCGCGCGGATGGTAGTGGAACGGTCCATGAAGGCGCCAAGGTCCACATCCGCTGGCAGGGCTTCGCGCAGGAACGGTAGCTTGGCGCTGATCTGATCGTTGGTATTGATGATGTTGGCCCCCGCCTGCGCGAAGATGATGGCCAGCACTGCGGGCTTGCCATCCACGTAGCCCGCGTTGCGCAGGTCTTCCACGCTGTCGCGCACGGAGGCCACGTCCGCCAGCTTTACGGGGCGGCTGTCATGGTAGGCTACCACCAGGTCACGATAGGCCTGGGCGTTATGCACCTGGTCATTCGTATCAAGGACGAACCGGTGGTCACCCTGATCGACAAAGCCTTTGGGCGTATGGGCATTGGCCGAGGCAAGGGCTGCGCGGATATCCTCGAAGCCGATGCCGAATTTGTATAGCGCCAGCGGGTTCATCTCCACCCGCACGGCCGGCAGTGAACTGCCACCGATCTCGACCTCGCCCACGCCGGGGATCTGCGAGAGGTGCTGCTGCAGAACGTTGGAAGCCAGGTCATACAGTTGCGAGGCGGTACGGGTGCGTGAAGTTAGCGCCAGGATCATGACCGGCGCGCCGTTGGGGTTGGCCTTGAAGTAGCTCGGGTTCTGCCGCAGCGAGGAGGGCAGGTCGGCATGGGCTGCCTGAAGGGCTGCCTCCACATCGCGGGCGGCGCCGTTAATGTCACGGTCCAGCGAGAACTGTAGCGTGATGCGCGCCTGGTTGGCCGATGACTGCGAGGTCATTTCCGTTAGTCCGGCAATCGCCCCCAGGTGCCGCTCCAGCGGGGCGGCCACCGAACTTGCGATCTCCTCGGGCGAGCCACCAGACTGGCGCGCCTGCACCTGTATGACCGGAAAATCCACATTGGGCATGTCCGCCACGGGCAGCGTCATGTATCCCAGCACGCCGCCCAGTATCAACGCCACGGTCAGCAGTATGGTGGCGACCGGCCTGCGGACGAAGATGGATAGCGGGTTCATGCAGAAGCCTGTGGTCCGGGCAGCCCGTCCTTGCCACCCTGGTTGGCCCTGCCAAAGCGGCGGGCCAGTTTCTGGCTGACGCCATCCATCAGCAGGTAGATGACCGGTGTGGTGAACAGTGTAAGCAACTGGCTGACGGCAAGGCCGCCCACAATGGCGATACCCAGCGGGCGGCGTAGTTCGGAACCGGTCCCGGTGCCCAGCATCATTGGTACCGCACCCAGCATGGCCGCCAGCGTGGTCATCAGGATGGGGCGGAAGCGCAGCAGGGCTGCATGGCGGATGGAATGCAGCGGGGTCATGCCCTCGACACGCTCGGCCTCCAGCGCGAAGTCGATCATCATGATGGCGTTTTTCTTGACGATACCGATAAGCAGCACCAGCCCGATGATGCCCATCACATCCAGCCCAGCCCCCGTTACCCATAGCGCCAGCAGCGCCCCGATCCCGGCCGAGGGCAGGGTGGAGAGAATGGTGATGGGGTGGATGAAGCTCTCGTACAGGATACCCAGCACGATATAGACCGCAATCAGGGCGGCCAGCACCAGCCATGCCTCGTTCGACAGTGAACTGCGGAACGCCGCCGCCGTGCCCTGAAAGGATGTCTGGAAGCTGGACGGCAGGTGGATCTCCTTCGCCGCGCGTTCGATCGCATCCGTCGCATCACCCAGCGCATAGCCGGGGCGGACATTGAACGAGACCGTGGTGGCCGGGAACTGACCCACATGCGTGATCAGCAGCGGGGCCGTATCCTGCGCTACCGTGGTGACGGAGGCCAGCGGCACCAGCCCCGATGTAGGCGAGCGGGTTGGGCCCGACGTGCTCTCCCCCGAATTGCCACTGATGCCGGGCAGGTAAAGCTGGTTGAGCGAGGCCATGTCCTGCTGGAAGGAAGGTGTAGCCTCCAGGATCACGCGGTACTGGTTGGACTGGGTGAAGATGGTCGAGATCTGGCGCTGGCCAAAACTGTCATACAGCACGTTGTCGATGGTCTGCGGCGTGATCGAATAGCGTGCGCCCGTGGTGCGGTCCAGGTTCACATGCGCCACCAGCCCTGCCGCCTGCAGGTCCGATGTCACGTCCGTCAGGGCTTTTTCCTGCTGCAGGCGGGCAATGAATTTCGGCACCCAGGTGATGAACTGGTTATAATCGGGGTTTTCCAGCAAAAACTGGTACTGGGTGGCCGCGACCGAGGTATCGAGCGAGAGGTCCTGCACCGGTTGCAGGTACAGTTCAGCGCCGGCTATGTCCGCCGTTTCCGCGCGCAGGCGGGTGGCCACTTCCTGTGCCGTGGCGCTGCGTTTGCCCACAGGCTTGAGGTTGATAAGGAAGCGCCCCTGGTTGAGGGTAACGTTCTGCCCGTCCACACCAACAAAGGAGGACAGGCTAGCCACGTCCGCATCATGCAGGATACGCTCCGCCAGTTCCTGCTGGTGGCGCTTCATGGCCGAAAACGATGTGGACTGCGCCATGACCGAAATACCCTGGATCACGCCCGTATCCTGCACGGGGAAGAACCCCTTGGGAATGACCACCGCCAGCACGCCGGTCAGCGCCAGTGTGGCGCCAAACACGCCCAGCGTCAGCTTACGGTGGCGCAGCACCACGTCCAGCGCGCGACCGTAGCCCTTAATGGTTGCGACCGTCCAGCGCTCGACCGCAGCCGACCATGCGGGCTCGGCATGTTTCGTATCGCGCTCGTGCAGCAGGCGCGCGCACATCATCGGCACCAGCGTAAGCGAGACCACGGCGGAGAGAATGATGGTGACCGCCAGCGTCATGGCGAATTCATGGAACAGGCGGCCCACCACATCGCCCATGAACAGAAGCGGGATCAGCACCGCGATCAGTGATACGGTCAGCGAGATGATGGTGAACCCGATCTCGCCCGCGCCTTTCAGCGCGGCTTCCATACGGGTGTCACCCATTTCGATGTAGCGGGCGATGTTTTCGATCATCACGATGGCATCGTCCACCACGAAGCCGGTGGCGATGGTAAGCGACATGAGCGAAAGGTTGTCGAGCGAGAAGCCAAACAGGTACATCACCGCCAGCGTCCCCACCAGCGACAGCGGTACCGACAGGCTGGGGATCAGCGTTGCCGGCACATTGCGCAGAAACACGAAGATCACGCCCACCACCAGTACCAGTGCCAGGCCCAGCTCGAACTCCACATCCTCGACCGAGGCGCGGATGGTCGTGGTCCGGTCGGTCAGGGGCGTGATTGTGATACCCGGCGGCAGTGACTGCTGCAGGCGCGGCAGGGCGTATTTGATGTTGTCCACCACCCCGATCACGTTCGCACCCGGCTGGCGCTGCACGTTCATGACCAGGGCAGGGGTGCGGTTGGCCCAGGCGGCCAGGTCCGTATTCTCGGGGCCGATCACCACGCTGGCCACGTCACGGATGCGTACGGGGCCGTTATTCTGATAGGCGATGACCTGGTTGAGCAACTGGTCCACGCCCGAGATCTGGCCATCAATGCGCAGCGTGGTCGCGCGCTGCGGTCCGTCGAACGTGCCGGTGGGGGAATTGACGTTCACATTGCCAATGGTCGTGCGCAGCGTATCAAGGTCGATGCCGAACGATGTCAGCTTGGGGATGTTGACCCGCACCCGCAGCGCCTTGCGGTTCCCGCCCGAAAGAGTGACCAGCCCCACGCCCGAAATCTGGCTGATCTTCTCGGCCAGCCGGGTATCGACATAATCCTCCACTTCCGTAAGCGGCATGGTCCTGGACGAGATGCCCAGCGTCATGACCGGTGTGTCGGCGGGGTTGACCTTGGCATAGACCGGTGGCGCGGGCAGGTCGGTGGGCAGCAGTGAATTGGCCTGGTTGATCGCGGCCTGCACTTCCTGCTCGGCAATGTCCATGGTCATGGTCAGGCCAAAGCGCAGTGTGATGACCGAGGACCCGCCCGATGAACGCGATGTCATCTGCTCCAGCCCCGACATTTCGCCCAGTTGTGTCTCAAGCGGGGCGGTGACGGAGGTGGCCATCACGTCGGGGCTTGCACCGGGGTAGAAGGTCTGCACCGTGATGGTGGGATATTCCACTTCCGGCAGGGCCGAGACCGGCAGGAAGTGGTAGCCAAGCAACCCGGCCAGCAGGATGGCAAGCATCAGCAGTGTGGTGGCGACCGGACGGTGTATGAACAGGCGGGACGGGTTCACGCGGCAATCTCCGGCGGCGTCTTGAGCAGGTATTCAGGGGGGACGGGCGCAGGCAGGCGCACGTCTAGCCTTTTTTCGCGTGCTTGCCATGATCGGTGGCGGGGGTGGCGTCGTGGTCCGTGCTTTCGGCCGCCGGGATGGTCACCTTTACGCCATCGCGCAGGTGATCCACGCCATCGGTCACCACGCGCTCGCCTTCCTTCACGCCATCGGTCAGTACGGTCATGGCGTTGTTGGCGTGGCCGGCCTTGACGTTACGTACTTCTACCGTGTCATCCGCCTTCACCACGTACACGAACTGGCCGTTCGGCCCGGTCTGCAATGCGTTGGTGGGTACTAGCAGCGCATCGTGGTCGGTGCTGACCAGCATGCGGGCATTGACGAACTGGTTGGGGAACAGCTCCTCTTGCGAATTGGCAAAGATGGCGCGCATGCGCACCGTGCCGGTGGAGGTGTCGATCTGACTGTCCAGTACGCTGGCCTGTCCGGTCGCGATCTTGCTGAGGTTGGCGCTGTCCCACGCCTCCACCGTCAGTGGCGAGCCCTGGCGCAGGCGCTCGGCCACGGGGCCGATATCATTTTCGGGCAGGGTGAAGATGACCGAGATCGGCTGCATCTGCGTCAGGGTCACCAGGCCGCTGGTCTGGCCGGCGGTAATGTAGTTGCCCATGTCCACCGCACGGATGCCCACGCGCCCGTCTACCGGTGCCAGGATGTGGCAGTAGGCGATCTGGAGCTTCTCGTTATCGACCAGTGCCTGATCGGACTTGACCGTGCCTTCCAGTTGCTCGACCTTGTACTGCTGGTCCTTGGCGGTCATGGCGGCAACGCTGTTTTGCTGGATCAGGCGCTGATAGCGCGCGTTGTCCACCTGTGCGGCCCTGAGCTGGGCCACGTCCTGCGCCAGTTGGCCTTCGTACTGTGCCAGCAGTACGTCGTAGGGGCGGGTATCGATCAGGGCCAGCAGATCGCCCTTGTGCACATGCTGCCCCTCGGTAAACAGCACCTGCATGAGATAGCCGTCAATGCGGGACTGCACGGTCACGGTCGTGATCGGCACGACCGTGCCCAGTTCCGTCAGGATGACCGGCATCTCACCCCGCCCGACTGTCGCCACCGCCACGGGCTGGTCGCCGCTGGCACCGTGTTTTTTTGATGTCATGTCGCTGTGGTGCGGACGCAGGAACGCCACTGCCAGAATGACCGCCAGCGCCCCACCCGCCAGATAGGGCAGGCGCCGCCCGCGGGGGCGGGCTGGGTTTGGCGTCTTGGGAGCAGGGGATGGGGAAGGAGGAGTATCCATGCGGTCGTTTTTCTGCCTGCTGTTGGGTCGTCGTGATCCCGTTGTGACAAGAGACGGGTCGGTATGAAAATAAGGGGTGGATGACCTGCCTTCCCACCATATTGACATGGGTAGGAATGTGCCTAGTCATCGAATGTAACATCGTCTGGGCAGGGCGGAAGGGGGAAAAACCGACAAATGTTTCATTTCGATTTGTTTGCGTTTTTCGGGCCACCATGGCCGCTCACGCTTGCCCCCGCATCCGGTGACAGGCGCAGCAGAAGTGGCAGTGCCCCCACCGCCACCACCCCGCATGCGATGAAGGCCACGCTGTAGTCGTGCAGGCGCCATGGCGGGGGCAGCAGCGCCTGCGCCATACCCAACATGGCTGCCGCCATGCATATGCCCAGTGTCAGCATGGTTTGCTGGCAGGTGGCGTAAAGGCTGGTTGCCGCACTCATGCGCGCGGCCGGCATGTCGGCATAGGCAATGGTATTGTAGCCGGTGAACAGCAGTGTCTGGCCCATGCCATTGAAGGCAAGCAGCAGCAGGAGCCAGTCGGGTATGGTGCCTGGGCGCAGCAGGGCCAGCAGCAGGCACATGCCCGGCAGCGCCAGACTGCCCGCGCACATCACGCGCCGAAAGCCCAGTCCACGGTAAGCATGCGAGACCACAAGCCGCATGGCCAGCGCCCCCATGGGGGCAAGGAAGGTGACCAGCCCGCTCTGTGCCGCGCTGGCGCCAAAGCGAACCTGTAGCAGGGAAGGCAGCAGGAAGATGGTCCCCGCCGTGGCGATGCGTGTCAGTCCCCCCGCAAGCACGGAAACACGGAAGGTGGGAATGCGCAGCAGTGACAGGTCGAGCACCGGGTGCGCCGTACCACGCGCATGGCGGATATAGGCCAGTGCCGCCATCGGGGCCAGTAGCCCCAGCCCTATGCCCGCCAGGCGCGCGGTCTGGCCATGACCCAGCAGTTCCATGCCGAATATCAGCCCTCCCAGCGCGGTGGCGGACAGGATGTTGCCCTTCAGGTCAAACGGGGGTGGGCGGGTAGTCCTGATCTGGGGGATGAACCGGCCGGTCAGCACAATGGCCAGTAGTCCGAGTGGGATGTTGATGTAGAAGATCCACCGCCATGACAGCCACGATGTCAGCACGCCGCCCAGCACCGGTCCCGCCATGGGACCGATGGTGGCGGGCAGCATGACCCATGCCATGATGGACAGGAGTTCCGCCTTGGCCACGCTGCGCAGGATCACCAGTCGGCCAACCGGCACCATCATTGCCCCGCCAGCACCCTGCACCAGGCGTGCGATTGCCAGTACCGGCAGGCTGTGCGCACGGGCGCAGATGAGCGATCCCGACAGGAACAGCCCGATGGCCCAGCGTAGCGTAAGCCTGCTGCCAAATCGTTCGGCCATATAGCCCGAAGCCGGGATCAGCGCAGCCAGCCCCAGCATATACACCGTAAGCGTGATGGAGGTGGCGGGGATGCCCACATGGAAATCATGCGCGATGGCAGGCAGGGCTGTGGTCAGCGCCGTGCCATCAAGCTGCTCCATCAGCATGAGGCTGGCCACGATAAGCGCCATCAGTCTCTTGCGCGGCGTGGACATGGGCGCCATGCCGCCAGGGAGGGCAGGTGAGGTGGACTGGACAGTCGTCAGGGAAGGCATGATCAGGCATGGTATAGCGGGTACGGAACCCTGCATGCCATCGTGGCGTTAGGGATCCAGGCTACACAACGGCGATACCAGCATGAAGGAAAAGCAATCGTGGCGGATGATAAGATGAACGTTCTGGGCGAAAAGACAAAAGGCGTGGTCGATCAGGGTATTGGCCGGGTCAAGGATGCGGTCGGTGGCCTGACGGGCGACATGGGCATGCAGGCCGAAGGCAAGGTGGACCAGCTTGCAGGCATGGCGCGTCAGGAATTTGCCGACCTGTATGAGGAAAATGAAGGCAGGATCGAGCGCGCGGTCACCTTCGTGCGCGAGCGCCCGCTGTTCTCGCTGGCTATTGCCGGTGTGCTGGGCACGATCATGGGCCTGATTTTCATCCCCCGTCGCAAGGGCTGAGACGGCTCCGAGTCGTTTTTTTTCATTTTAAGGGACTCGATGAGTCCACAGCATCTTGCGCAACCCTGCATAAAAATGGTTTCCATCCTTCCAGAACGGAAATCTGGTGCGAATCGGGCCGACATAGTCTGATTCGCATCTGGTCAGGAAGGAATGGATGCCCGATTACACGCTTGAGTACGCGCATGGGGGACGGGTTGCCGGTGTTGACGAAGTTGGTCGCGGCCCGCTGGCCGGGCCGGTCGTCGCGGCGGCGGTCATGTTTCCCGGCAGCGTGCCCGGCGTGCTGGCTGACAGGCTTGACGATTCAAAAAAGCTCAGGCCTGCGGTTCGGCAACAGTTGTACGACCTGCTGCACACTACCCCCGGCATTCTGATCGGCGTGGGGGCTGCCTCCGTGGCTGAAATTGCGCGGTACAACATCCTGCGTGCCTCATGGCTTGCCATGCAGCGCGCGGTGGGGCGCCTGCCCAACCTCCCCGAACTGGTCCTTGTCGATGGCAACGCCGCGCCCGATTTCGGGTGCCCGGCGCAATGCATCGTGGGGGGGGATGCCATCAGCCTGTCCATCTCGGCCGCGTCCGTTGTGGCCAAAGTCATCCGTGACCGGCTCATGACCCGCCTTGCGCGGCGCTGGCCCGATTACGGGTGGGAACGCAACGCGGGCTACGGTACCGCCATTCATCGTTCGGGCCTGATGGCACGCGGGGCAAGCCCCCACCACCGCGCAGCCTTCGGCACGGTGCGCCGGATCCTTCAGGCCGCCGTTCCTCCTTCTTCCCCCCCCAAGCGCGGAGCAGCCATCATGCTGAACAATTCATGAGCGGTGCGGTTATGATGGAATTGCCCCTGGATCAGGTGCTGCGGGGCGACTGTATCGATATGATGAAGACGTTGCCGGCGGCTTCGATCGACTGCGTGTTTGCTGATCCGCCATACAACCTTCAGTTGCGCGGTGAACTGCGCCGTCCCGATGACAGCATCGTTGATGGTGTGGATGATGACTGGGACAAATTCACCGACCTGCAGGCTTATGATGCCTTCACTCGCGCGTGGCTGACCGAAGCACGGCGCCTGCTGCGCAAGGATGGGACGATCTGGGTGATTGGTTCCTACCACAACATCTTCCGCATCGGCGCGATCCTGCAGGATCTGGGATTCTGGATCCTGAATGATGTGATCTGGCGCAAGTCCAACCCCATGCCCAATTTCCGGGGCCGCCGCTTTACCAACGCGCATGAAACGCTGATCTGGGCGGCGCGTGGGCCGGATAGCCGCTATCGCTTCAATTACCAGGCCATGAAGGCGCTGAATGATGATGTGCAGATGCGCTCGGACTGGTATCTGCCGCTATGCACCGGTGGTGAGCGGTTGCGTAATGAACATGGCCTGAAACTGCACCCCACCCAGAAGCCCGAAAGTCTGCTGCACCGTGTGCTGGTAGCGTCAACCAATGTGGATGACGTGGTGCTGGACCCCTTTACCGGCACCGGTACCACCACCGCCATGGCGCGCAGGCTGCGTCGGCGCTTTATTGGCATTGAACGCCATCCTGATTATGCAGAGGCCGCGATCGGCCGCGCCCGACGCGAAAAACCCCTGCCGCTGGACAGTGTGCAGACCACGCCCGCCCGGCGCGAAAGCCCGCGCGTGCCCTTTGGCCTGTTGGTGGAACGCGGCATGGTGCCTGCGGGCACTGTACTAATGGACCGGCAGAAGCGTGTGCGCGCCACGGTCTCGCCCGATGGCACGCTGGTCAGCGGGCGGCATCGTGGCTCCATTCACAAGATGGGCGCGCAGTTGACCAATGCGCCATCATGCAATGGCTGGACGTTCTGGTATTTCGAGCGTGAGGGCGAACTGGTGCAGCTTGACGTGCTGCGTGGTGATATCCGTGCGGAACAGGCGGCCGTCGCATCCTGAATCGGCAATGAGAGCAGGGCAGTCAGGACAATGGAGGCATGAACCGCCGCCCCGCCCTTGACGGGGCGCATGGCATGGCCGCCATGGAAGCAATGGAATGGCATGCCGCGCGCCATTCTGCCGTGTTGACTGATGAGTACCTGTTCAGCCAGCTGATCCCCTATATTGGCAACAAGCGCAAGCTGCTGGGCCTGATCGCCCAGGCCATTGCCGCCACAGGGGCGGACCCGGCCCGGACAGACTTCATTGACCTGTTTGCTGGTACCGGCGTGGTCTCCCGCCTGGCCAAGCGTCTGGGCTTTCGCGTGTTGGCCAATGATTGGGAACCTTATAGCGAGGTGCTCAATTACTGCCATGTGGGCATGCAGACGGCCCCCTGGTTCTATGGCGGTCGCAGTTACGCACAGGTCGTGGCCGAACTCAACGCCTTATCCCCGGTGGAAGGGTGGGTGACCCGTCATCTGTGCCCGGATGATGATGTGCATTACGATATTGCGCGCGACCGGATGTTCTATATGCGCAAGAATGGCATGCGGATTGACGCCATCCGCGAGCGGATTGTGCGCTGGGAGCACGATGGCCTACTGACGGTGGGACAGAAGGCCAGCCTGCTGGCCCCCTTACTGTACAGCGCCAGTTACAACAGCAATACCAGTGGGCTGTTCAAGGGATTTCACCGGGGGTGGGGCGGCCGGACTGGCACTGCCCTCTACCGCATCGCGGCTGACCTGCAACTTCGCCCGGCCCGCTTTATCGATAACGGGCGTGACAACCATGTCCTGCGCATGGACGCACAGGATCTTGCCGCCAATCTTGCCGGGCTGGTGATGGCGGACAATGCCATTGCTTACATCGATCCGCCGTACAACCAGCATCCCTATGGTGCGAATTATCATGTGCTCAACACCATAACCTTGTGGGACCAGCCCTGCCTTGCCCCCAAGATCACGGGGCGGGACAAGTCGGCCATAAGGCAGGACTGGCGCAGCGCGCGGCGCAGTGCCTACAACCATCGCGTCCTGGCGCTTGCGGCCTACCAGCAGTTGCTGTCCGTGCTCGATACGCGCTGGATCGCCACTAGTTACAGTACGGATGGCTTCATACCGCTGGCTGACATGGTGCGTGCCAACTGCGAGCGGGGTCAGGTGCAGGTTTTTACGCGCGGCTACAAGCGTTATCGCGTAAGCCGTCAGCGCCATTCCGCGCGGCCCAAGACGGTGGAGTTCATCCTGCTTACCCAGACCCGGACATGCGGCACGCGTACGGCTGATGAGATCGTGGCGGAAATCAGGGCGATCGAGGCCAGCCTGGATATTGGCCCCGGAGCCTGATGCGCGACCTAGAGCAATTCCACTGAACTCTGGCTCAGTGAAATTTCTCTAACTCATTGTTTATCGAGCATCTTCACCAGTTCGAATGTGTCCATTCAAACTGGATATGCTCTAGCTGCCACCAAAGCCCAGAAAGCCAATGGAGGGCTCGGCATGGCCGCCGGATGCATCATAACGTCTGTCGATGGTGGTGGCGGTGGTGTGGTGTGAACCGACAGGCGGCGGGGCGGCATCGGCATCGTCTTCCGCCAGGCTGGTGGAAGCGAAATGCGGGTCAGAATCCGAGAAGGTGCGCATCGACAACAGCAGGAAGGTGATGTCGTTGCGGTTCAGGTCGATCGCCATATCCAGCGGTGTCTGGCCCAGCACGTTATGGCCGGTCATGTCGGCACCCCGGTTCAGGGCTTCCTTTGCGGCACCTAGGCTGCCACGGTTTATGGCATCGAACAGGGCGTCGGTCGGGTTCATGTCAGCGCTGGCGTGGCCGTGCTCTTCCTCACGCGATTCAGCGCCGGGCAGAGCGGCAGGAGGCGCGGCCGCTTTGGCGGCGCGGCGGGCCTCGGCCTTTTTTGAGGCCTCGGCGGCATCAGCCTCGGCTTCCGCCTCATCGGCATCCTGTGCGTGGGCCATGTGAATGGGCATGCACAGCACGGGCAGGCCTGCAAGCACGGTGGCGACAAGAAGATATATACCGGCTCTGGAAATCATGTCCTGTCCCGAGAATGAACGTTCAGCCTGCGACGCGAACCGGCCGCATGGCACCAGCCAGTATCGGTGATTAGCGCAAAATTGTGGTGGATGCGATCTTTAATCATCTTTCCGTCAGAAACGGCTTTCCCGCCACCACGCCATAAGCAGCATCAGCCCTACAAACACGGCCATGGCCCATGTGGGCAAGAGGGTGCTGGTCTGCTGGCCCGCCACGGCATGGGCGTTACGCGGGGGGAAGGCAAACCGGCTGGCTGATGAGGCATTGCGCCCACCTGCGATAGTTATTTCCGGCAGGGAAGGAGCATGGGGGTCATCCCCCAGCCAGTGCACACCGCCACCTGTTGCCGCCGCCATGGGTGCCAGCACCGATGCCGTTGCCCGCAGGTCGGCAAACTCCAGCGGGTCCTGTGTGCGCGGGGCGGCGAAGGCTTCGTGCCCCGTTCCGTCACGCACGGTCCATATCCCGTCCAGCCCTGCGGGGATACGCGCGCGTGCAAGGCCGGTACTGCCCGCCACCTCCAGCGTGACTGTCTGGCTGGTGCCGTCGGGGGCGATGACATGCACGACCGGGGGCGGGCCAGAGGTAACCGAGCGGCGGGTAATAGTCATCTGTCCCGCCGTGATCTCGGCTTCCAGCTGGTTTTCCTCCAGTTCCGGCTCCTTCATCAGCCAGTGCGAGATACGCCGCAGCAGTTCCGACTGTGGGCCGCCGCCTCCCTCGCCATGCGACCACAGCCACGCCTGATCCGACAGCAGAAAGGCCACGCGCCCCTTGCCGGCGTGGTCCAGCACCAGCAGGGGCTGGTGGTCGGGGCCTGTCATCAGCACCTCGCCGCCCGCGCTGTCAGTGCGCAGGCTGCGGTACCATGGCCCCCAGCCGGGCTGCGCGCCCGCGTGTTCGGGCGCACCCGGCAGGCCGGAGGTGACGGGATGGCGCATGCCGGTCTCGGTCAGGTCGGGGCGGAAGCGGCGCACGGCCATGCCGTCATTCGTTGTGACATGCGCGGGCAGGATGTCCGAAAGCGCCGTGTCCTGTAGTGAGCCGGGGGTAAGGAATTCCGGCCCGCCAATCAGCAGCAACCCACCGCCCGCACGGATGTGGTTGACGATGTTGCGCAGATAGGCCTCGGGCAGGATACCGCGGTTCTCGAACCCGTCGAGGATGATCAGGTCGAACTGGTCTATCTTCTGCTGGAACAGTTCATTGACCGGAAAGGCAATGAGGGCGAGGTCGGACAGCGGCGTGCCGTCATCGCGGTCGGGCGGGCGCAGGATCGTGAAGTGCACCAGGTCGACCGACGGGTCGGCCTTGAGCAGCCGCCGCCAGACACGCTCGCCCTGATTGGGCGTGCCCGAGACCAGCAGTACA
The DNA here is from genome assembly GCF_000182745.2 of Komagataeibacter medellinensis NBRC 3288. Taxonomy (NCBI): domain Bacteria; kingdom Pseudomonadati; phylum Pseudomonadota; class Alphaproteobacteria; order Acetobacterales; family Acetobacteraceae; genus Komagataeibacter; species Komagataeibacter medellinensis. Next base: position 1,185,044 of record NC_016027.1, on the reverse strand, counting down.
CGCAGCCGGTCACGCACGCCGTTGATGCGGATGACATCATGGTTGTTGCGCGTCGAGACCTCGCCGGGCAGTTCCGGGGCGGACAGGCCCACCAGCATCTCGCCCGGATGGGTCACGGGCAGGGTTATATCCTGTGGCTGGCCGATCCTGACAGGGCGCGAGAAGGTCGTGCCATCGCCCTGTGTCAGCGTAAGCTCGGTGGTCGCGCCCGGAATGGTATGCGTGCCCTGGTCGTCAATTTCCACCTGTATGGTCACGTCCTTGCCCACAATGGCGAAAGGGGGCGCCTGTAGTACGCGCAGGTGGCGGTCGGTTTCCTCTCCCCTTGCCGTCAGCAGCACATGCAGCGGCAGCATGGTGCGCTGGCCGTGGCCGTTATCGGGGTTGAGCATATCGGGTACGCTGGCGGGTACGTCATGGTCCTCGCCATCGGTAATCAGCACCGCGCCTGCCAGGCGGGCGGGCGGAATGTCCGCCGCTGCCTGCTGCAGCGCGCCAAACAGCCTTGTACCGCCATGCCGGGCTTCGCGCAGTGTCACGATACGCGGTACGAGGCCGGGCACCCGGTTCATGGCTGCCTGCACGCGCTCGGCGGCACTGCGCGCCATGTCGGCCCGCCTGCGTTCGGACATGGAGCCTGACTGATCCACCACGATCAGCGCGGTCTCGGGCAGGGGGTGCCATGTCTCGGTAATGCGCTGGGGGTTGAACAGCCACGCTACAATGCCAAGCCCCGCCAGCAGACGCCACACGCTGCCGCGCACCCGGCGCGCAAGCCCCAGCACCGCCAGCACGGTCATCGCGGCGACCAGTGCACACAGGCACCACAGGGGCACAAGCGGGCTGAATGCCACCATGTGGCGTGACAGGTCGGGCATGCCCTTATTCCCCCAGCCGTTTGAGCAGGGCGGGCACATGCACCTGATCCGCCTTGTAGTTGCCCGTCAGCGCATAGATTACGGCATTGACGCCAAAGCGGTAGGCCAGTACGCGCTGCTCCGCCCCGTCGGGCACAGGAGCATACGGGGTGTTGCCCGTATCATCCACCGCCCAGGCATGCGCCCAGTCGTTGCTGCCGATAATGACGGGGCTGACCCCGTCATTCGTGCTGTCACCTTCCTGCGCCACCCAGACCGGCATGCCGTCATACCGGCCGGGAAAGTTGTGCAGCAGGTAGAAAGTGTGGGCCAGCACATGGCGGTTGTCGAGGCGCGCCAGTGGCGGGATGTCCAGCCCCGCCGTCATCCGCCGCAGGGCCGCCGCCGTGCCGGGGGCGGATCCGGTATAGTTGCCGTTGGCGTTTTCCGGCGCGGTTGCCGGGTCCTGGCCCTGCGCGTCGATCAGCAGGATGCCGCCGTGGCGCATGTAGGTGTTCAGCGCCGCCGTGCGCGCGGGTGTAGTCGTGGCATCGGCCGTGACCGGCCAGTAGATGAGCGGATAGTAGGACAGATCATCATGCTCGGGCACAACACCATCTGGATGGCCCAGCACGGCGGAGGTGCGGGCATTGACATAGTCGGACAGGCCCTGCAGCCCTTCGCGCGATACGCTGTCGGTCTCGTCATGCCCGGTTACGATATAGGCCAGCCGTGTTTCCAGCGCGGCGCGGGGCACATCGGGCGGGATGTCGTCGGCACGGGCGGGCGCGGCCAGCGTGCAGGCCAATGCCAGCCCTGCCGCCAACCCGCGGCGCCACCGGCTCCCGCGCTGAACCACGCTGATCGCCCCATCAGCCAGCAGCGCAAGGACAGCCAGTACCAACAGCGGCGGTCCGATGGCGATATCCGCCACCTGCCCATGCAGGTCGGACACGGTGCCGATCGGGGCCTGTGGGGCAAGGGCAGATGTGCCATCGCCCGGATTGAGCGCACGCCTGCTGTTGCGTGGCCCGTACAGCCCCGGCGGGTGCGCGGGCGTGGGCGCGGTCTGGCCAAACGCATCGGCCCGTAGCGCCTGTGCCCCCGCTGGCGGCGAGACCAGCGCCCCATCACCATCCAGTACCATGTAAGGGGCCAGCATGGTGGTGCCCGCCGGTGTCTCGATGCCCGATGCCTGGTCGATCAGGTGCGTCAGCATGCTCACGAACAGACCCGACAGCGGCAGGTTCGACCATTCCGCCGTGCTGGTGACATGGAACAGCACGACCTGTCCCGCCCCCAGCATGGTGTGGGTGACCAGTGGCGTGCCATCGGTCAGCCGGGCCCAGCTATGGCTGTCCAGATCGGTGGAAGGCTGGGCCAGAACCTGCCGCGAGACCGTAACATCGGCAGGGATGTCAAGGTCATGGAAAGGGGAGGCGGCAGGAAAGGGAGCCAGGTGTTCGGGTTTGCTCCATGACATGGTGCCTCCCAGCACCCGTTCACCTCCCATCAGCGCCACCGGTAGCAGTGTATCCGTATGTGCCTGGTCCTGCCCCGGTGCGTCTGGTCCCTGGATGAGCAGCGGGCCTGCAAAGCGGATGAGCGTGCCACCCGCGCGCACCCACGTTTCCACCTTGCGGCGGCTGTCCGGGTTGCCCAGCGTGCCATCGGGGGCAATGATGACCGAAAGTGGGCGGGCCAGCAGTGCGTTCAGATCGCCCTCACGCAGTTCGGCCACGGGTTGCAGCGCCCGGCGCAGGTAGAACAGGCTGCCCATGAGGGGTGTGTCGGACGCGGCATTGGCAATCAGCCCCACCGGGTGCTGGCGCTCACGCTCATCAAGCAGGCGGATGCCCGCGGGTCCCACCATGCCATCAAGTGACAGGTGATCGATCTTGTTGCGCAGTTCGGCGGGCAGTTTGGGGGTGATATCCGCATGCGCCTGCCCTGCTGCCAGGGTTATGGGCAGTAGGCCCAGAGTGCCGCCGGTCGCGGTTTCAAGGCGGAGCTGCCAGGTGCGTGGATGGGCGCGGGGCACCGCCTGCAGGCGGGTCGTCAGGCCATTGCCGCCATTGGTTGCGGGGGCAAGCAGAGTAATGTCTGAATCCGGCATCTGCATCTCGTGCACCGGGCCGATCGCGGCCAGCGCGGTGGCAAAGCCTCCATCGGCAGGTGTTGCCAGCCCATCCGATATATAGACCACCGGTCCGTGCCAGCCCTGCCGGGCAAGTTGGTCCAGCGCCTGCGTGGCGGCAGCCCGGTCCACCGGCCATGCGCGGGGCAGCAGCGGGTCAAGCATGCCGCGCAGCACCTGCGCCTGCCGTGCGGGCTGGACGGTAACGGAGGCCAGCGCATCCTCGCGCGCGGTCAGCAGCAGGCGCGCGCTGTGCCCGGTGCGGGCAAGATGGTCGAGCAGGCTGTCCAGCGCATGCACGCGCGCGGGCCACGTTGCGGCCGCGGCCCAGCCATTATCCACCACGATCAGGCAATCCGCATCCGCCATGCCGGCCTGCCCGCGTGGAAATACTGGCTGCGCCAGCCCCAGCACCACAAGCCCCACGGCAAGGCAGCGCAGGAGCAGCCGCCACAGTGGGGCGGATGTGGCATCTGGCGGGGGGGCATCAAGCGCGCGCAGCAGGGTGGTGGGCGGAAAGGGTTGCGAGCGCGCTGCCGGCGGTAGCGCGTGCAGCAGCCACCATACTACCGGCAGGCCCAGCAGGCCCAGCAGCATCCATGGCGCGAGCAGCATCATGGCCGCCCCCCCATGCCGGGCAGGGCATGTAGGGCAAGAAGCGCCTGTTCGGGGGGCTGTTCAGTCAGATGCGGGATCATCGGGCCGCCGCCCGCCCGACACAGGTCGCGCAGGGTGGACTGGTGGCGCGCCCACAGCGTGGCATAGGTCTGGCGCAGGTCGGCGCTGGCGTTGAGTTGCAGGGTCGTATCGTCCTCCAGCCCGGTAAAGCGGGTATGGCCTTCGTAGGGCAGGTGCGCTTCCGCCGGGTCAATCACTTCCACCAGCGTGCAGGTGGCTTGCCGGGCCCGGGCCGCGCGCAGGAAGGCGGACAGATCGTCCGTCGGGTAAAGCCCGTCGCCAAACAGCAGAACATGGCTGCGCGCGGGCAGGCTGGCGGGCTGTGGCAGGGCGGGGGCCGCTGCCGCCACACGCAGTGCCGCCAGCAGGGCATGGGCCATGCGTTCCAGCGCCCGATGGCCCGACAGGCGCAGGGGCGGCATGCCATCGGTGGTCAGCAGGCGTAACTGTTCACCCTGCCGCAGCAGCATGGCCGCGCTGGCCAGGGCAAGGAGGAAGGCACGTTCTGCTTTGAGCGGCAGGCTGTCAGCGGAATGCCACCGCATGGAGGCGCTGTTATCGCACCATATGCAGATGGTGTGCGGGGTCTGGGCTTCATGCTCACGCACGAAGGCCCGGTCCCCACGCGCGGACTGTCGCCAGTCGATATGGCTTGCGGCCTCGCCTGCCATGGCTGGGCGGTACTGCCAGAATTCATCGCCCTGGCCCGCCCTGCGGCGCGGATGGGTGCCCGCCCCCACATTCCGCGCGATCTGCTGTGCTGCCACGATCAGCGCGGGCATCCTGCTGGCCAGTGCATCGGCGAGTGCCGTGGCGGACACGGCATTGCGTGGCAGGGTAACGCTGCCCGGGCTGCCGGGGGCGGAGACCGCCGTGCCGTGTGACCGGAACCGGGCTTTCAGGCGGGAGAAAAAGGGCGGGAGTGCGGGCAATGTCAGCCGATCCGTCCGACCAGTGTGTCGATCAGCGCGGGCAGGCGCATGTTTTCTGCCCGCGCGGTAAAGGATAGCGCCATGCGGTGTGCCAGAATGGGCTGTGCCAAGGCGCGCACGTCTTCCATACCCGGCGAAAGGCGGCCATCAAGCAGGGCGCGCGCCCGGGTGGCCAGCATCAGCGCCTGGGCCGCACGCGGACCGGGACCCCAGGCCACGGCTTCACGCACGGTGGGGTCATCGGTGGTTTCTGGGCGCGCGGCGCGCACAAGGCGCACAATGGCATCAACCACCTGCGCGCCCACCGGCAGCGCGCGCACAAGCGCCTGCGCCTGTATCACGTCGGTCGCCGTCATGACCGGGCGGGCGGTGGCGGTAGTGGTGCCAGTGGTGGCCAGCAGCATGGCGCGTTCTGCCTCGGCAGTGGGGAAGTCCAGCATCACCTGCATCATGAAGCGGTCAAGCTGGGCTTCGGGCAGGGGATACGTGCCTTCCTGCTCAATCGGGTTCTGGGTGGCCAGAACATGGAAAGGGCGGGGGAGTTGGTGGTTGGCGCCAGCAATCGCCACCTCACGCTCCTGCATGGCCTGCAGCAGGGCGGACTGGGTGCGCGGGCTGGCGCGGTTGATTTCGTCGGCCATCAGCAACTGGCAGAATACCGGCCCCGCCACAAAGCGGAAGCTGCGGCGGCCGCTCTCGTCCTCATCCAGGATCTCGCTGCCCAGAATGTCCGATGGCATGAGGTCGGGCGTGAACTGCACGCGCCGCGCATCCATGCCCAGTACGTGACCCAGCGTTGTGACCAGCAGCGTCTTGCCTAGTCCCGGCGCCCCCACCAGCAGCGCATGCCCGCCGGCCAGGATGGATGTGAGCGCAAGCTCCACCACCCGGTCTTGCCCCAGTATGACCTGGCCGATTTCCGCGCGCACGTCGCGCAGGCGGTGGCCGATGGCTTCGGCCTGTTCGGCAATCTGCGCGCCGGTCAGGTCGGTGGGGGATGTCATGCCCGCCTGTGGCGTCGCATGGAGGGGAGGGGTATCATCCATGGTCATCATTCCAACAGTCTGACAGGTCCGGGGGTTTCATCAAGCCGGTGTTGATCCCTATATCAACCCCAAGCAGCTTCCATAGTGTCGGGTTAACGCAATTGATGGACGATTTCGAGACGGGAAAGGCCATGCCGTCCTTCCCCACCGCGCAGGCGGGCCGATGTGGCACCCTGCCGTTCCTGATCAGGCGGGACGGGACATGGCTGTACCGTGGCTCTCCCATACGCCGCAAGCCGATGGTCTGCCTGTTCGCTTCCACCCTGCGGCGTGACGCGCAGGGTGGCTACCGGCTGCAGACCCCGGTGGAGGAAGGCACGATCGAGGTGGAGGATGCCCCCTTTGTGGTTGTCGGGCTGGAATGGCGCGGTTGCGGGCGCGGGCAGGTGCTTTCCTTCCGCACCAATGTGGACCAGGTGGTCTGTGCCGGTGCCACGCACCCGATTCGCTGCGCGTGGGATGTTCCGTGCGCGGACTGTGGTACAGGTCCGGTGCCCTACGTGCATGTGCGCGATGGCGACGGCGCCCTGCCGATCGAGGCCCGCATCACCCGCCCGGTCTATTACGAACTGGCGGCCCTTGCGGTGGCGGGGCATTGCCATGGTGTGCCCTGCCTTGGGGTATGGAGCGAGCATGTCTTCTTCCCGCTCTCCCACATGCCTGATGAGACATGACCCAGCACACACCCCTTGAGCGCCTGCACCGCGCCATACCCGGTATAAGGGCGCAGTTGGCCCGACTATGGGCCATCCTGCCCGATGCCCGACTTGTGGGTGGCGCGGTGCGTGATCTGCTGTGTGGGCGGGCGGTGGCTGATATCGACCTGGCCATCCCCTGCGCCCCTGATGTGGTGATGGCACGACTTAAGGCGGCGGGCGTGAAAGTGGTGCCGACCGGGCTTGCCCATGGCACGGTCACGGCGGTGCTGGATGGTCGCCCTTTCGAGATCACGACCCTGCGGCGCGATGAGGAGACCGATGGTCGCCACGCTACCGTTGCCTGGACCCATGACTGGCGTGAGGATGCGGCAAGGCGTGACTTCACCATCAATGCCATGTCGTGTGACAGCGCGGGTGTGGTGCATGACTATTTTGGTGGCAAGGCGGACCTTGCGGCCGGGCGCGTGCGCTTTGTGGGAGCCGCGCGCACCCGTATTGCCGAGGATGCGCTGCGTATCCTGCGCTTTTTCCGCTTTCAGGCCCGCTATGGCCATGGCGCACCCGATGCGGAGGCGATGGCGGCGGTCACGGCGCTTGCCGGCATGATCGACCGCCTTTCGGTCGAGCGGGTGTGGTCGGAACTGCGACGTATCCTCGTCGGCCCGCATGTTGTCCTGACACTGGGGCAGATGGCGGGGTGTGGCGTGCTGGTCCATGTATTGCCGCCGCCATGGGATATCGGGCGGCTGGAGCGCCTGCTGGCCTGTGGTGCGCCCGATGAGGCGGTGCTGCGCCTTGCCGCCCTGCTGGAGGGCGATGTGCAGACGGTGGCCCGCCATCTCAGGCTATCGCGCGCCGATGGCACGGCGCTGGCGCAGGCACGCGCGGCCCCGGTGCCCCGGCCCGGATTGGATGGCGCAGCCATTGCCCGCCTGCTGGCGGATGATGTGCCGCGCGACCTGCTGTGGCGCGCCTGGCTGGCACAGGCGGAAACACTGGGCGCACCCGATCTCACATGGGACGCGTTGCGCCGCGTGCTGGCGCAGACGCCTCGCCCGGTTTTTCCGCTGGGTGGGCGTGACCTTCTGGCAGCCGGCTGCGTGCCGGGGGCGAGCATGGGGCAGGTGCTGTTGCAGGTACGCCAGTGGTGGCTTGCGGGCGGCTGCACGGCCAGCCATGCTGCCTGCGTGGCCCATATGCGCAGCCTGCTGCCTGCTGGGCCGGAGGCTGCTGGCGGTGGCTCAGGGTAGACATAATTTGTAACCCCATGTCGCGACGCTTTGTTTTGTCGGGGCATGCGGTTATAGGCCGATTGATGAACGCAATTCCTCAGTCTAGTCAGGCCAGACCCAAGGCTACGATCCCGTCGCGCACGCTCATGCGCCGGTTGTGGCATGAGGAACTGGCCTGTCACAAGCTGCGCATCGTGGCTGTCATGGTGCTGACCGCGCTCATGGCCATTTTCAGCGCGCTCTATCCGCTGGTCATCCAGCGCGCGTTGGACATGTTTGCAGATCACGACCCGCGCATCCTGTACCAGGTGCCGATTCTGGTGGTGGTGATTACCGTGGCCAAGGCCATCTCGCAGTACGGGCAGTCGATTGCGGTGCAGTCGCTTGTGCTGCTGGTGATCCGGGGCCTGCAGGGGCGCATGTTCCACCACCTGGTCCACGCTGACATCTCGCGCCTTGAAACCGAGGCCCCGGCCCAGATCGCAGCTCGCTTCACCACCGATGCCGTCTCGATTCGTGAAGCCATGATCCGCGCGACCAACGCGTTGGGCGATGCGGTGACCGTGGTGGGGTTGATCGCTTCCATGCTGTACATGGACTGGGAGCTAAGCCTGATCGCCGCCGTGCTGTACCCCATTGCCGCCATGCCAGTGCGCAGGCTGGGCAGGCGGCTGCGCCGGGAATCCGGTGGCGTACACGAACAGATAGGCGAGACCAGCGCCATGCTGGCGGAAAGTTTCAGCCAGTCGCGTACTATCCGCGTCTACCGGCTGGAACAGGCGGAGGAAAAGCGCGCCGCCCACGTGCTGGACGGGTTGCATGCGGGCCTGCTGCGCATCGCGCACGGGCGCGCGCGGGTGGACCCGATGCTGGAGGTTCTGGGCGGTATTGCGGTGGCGGCCGTGCTGGGCTTTGCGGGCTGGCGGGCCACGCAGGGCGGTGCCACGCTGGGTGATTTTTCGGGGTTTGTCGCGGCCCTGCTGCTGGCTTCGCGTCCGCTGCGCGCGTTGGGGACGCTCAACATCGCTCTGCAGGAAGGGCTGGGCGGCCTGCAGCGCGTGTTTGACGTGATTGACGAACCCGTGGCCGTGGCCCAGGCGCCCGATGCGGTGGCGCTGCCACCAGGTGGGGGCGACCTGCGTTTCGAACAGGTATCCTTCCGCTACCCCGATGGGCGTATGGGGCTGGACGGGTTGGACATGGTGGCAAGCCCCGGCCTGACCGTAGCCCTTGTCGGCCCATCGGGGGCGGGCAAGTCCACGGCACTGTCCCTTATCCCGCGCCTGCATGATGTATCGGGCGGGCGGATCACGCTCGATGGCGTGGACCTCAGGCGTCTTGTGCTGCCCGAACTGCGCGATGCCATTGCCTATGTCAGCCAGGACACGCTTCTGTTCGATCTGTCGGTCATGGACAATATTCGCATGGGCAACCCGCAGGCGGATGACACGCAGGTGTTCGCGGCGGCAAAAGCCGCAGCCGCGCATGATTTTATCGAGGCCCTGCCGCAGGGCTATGGCACGCTGGTCGGTCCCGGCGGCCAGCGCCTTTCGGGCGGGCAGCGGCAGCGGGTGGCGCTGGCGCGCGCGCTGTTGCGCAACCCGCGCGTGCTACTGCTTGATGAGGCGACCAGTGCGCTGGACAGCGAGAGCGAGGCCATTGTCCAGCACGCGCTGGTCCACCTGCGCCACGGACGCACGACCATCGTGGTGGCTCATCGGCTTTCCACCGTGCGTTCGGCCGACCTGGTGGTGGTGCTGGCGCAGGGGCAGGCGGTGGAATGCGGCACGCATGACGTGCTGATGGCCGCTAACGGATTATACGCCCGTATGGTACGCAACCAGGCCTTCAGCCTGTAAACCGCGTGGCGAATATGCGTCTGGACCGGTGATGGCGGTTGAAGTGTGGCAAGGTTCGTGCCATGGATTGACCGACCGGTTCGGTCAATACAGGACATGGCACGATCAGGGCCGCAATCCAGAATGATGATGAGGGAAGCAGATGGCCGCGGATGAAGGCAAGGTAGCTGAAGACGGACACGTCGCACCCGGCCCCGGGACGGAAGCAAAGAAAGAGGCCTCGCCGCGCCGCAAGCTGATCCTGATCGGCATTGTCGTGGCCGTGATCGTGCTCGGGGGGATTTACTGGTTCCTGCACCGTAACGAGGTCGAGACCGATGATGCCTTTACCACCGGTCGCGCGGTCGCCGTGGCTCCGCATGTGGGCGGTTACGTGACCGAACTGCTGGTGAACGACAACCAGTTCGTCCACCAAGGGGACATCCTTGCCCGCATTGATGACCGCAACTGGCGCGCCCAGCGTGACCAGGCGGCGGCAGCGGTCGCTATCGCCCGCGCGCAGGTCAATAACTACACCCTGCTTGCCGAGGTGGCGAAAAAGAACTTCCCCGGTCATCTCATGGTGGCGCAGGGGCAGTTGCAGTCCGCCCAGGCCCAGCAGTTCAGGGCGGAAACCGATTATCGCCGCCAGCATGGTGTCACGCGTGAAGCGACATCGCAGCAGAACATTGATTACGCCACCGCGGCACTCAATGCCGCCAAGGCGCAGGTGCTCGAAGCACAGGGCAACCTTGAAACCGCGCTGCCCGTCATTCCCAACATCGCCAGCACCGAAGCGCGCGTAACCGAGCAGCAGGCTACCCTGAACCAGGCCGAGGCCAAGCTGCGCGAGGCGGATCTGAATGTGGAATGGACCCTGATCCGCGCCCCGCATGATGGCTGGATCTCACAACGTAACATCGAGCGCGGTACCCTTGTTACGGCCGGCCAGACCGTATTCTCCATTGTGGAACCCGAGATCTGGGTGGTCGCCAATTACAAGGAAACACAGTTGACCCACATGCGTCCCGGCCAGAAGGTGGATATCGCAATCGATGCCTATCCGTTCCTGAAGCTGAAGGGACATGTGGATTCGCTCCAGTTGGGCACGGGTGCTACCTTCAGTGCTTTCCCGCCAGAGAACGCGACCGGCAACTACGTGAAGATCGTCCAGCGCGTGCCGGTCAAGATCCTGATCGACGAGGGGCTGCGCCAGGATCTGCCGCTTGCGCTTGGCCTGTCGGTTGAACCAACGGTCCATACGGAATGAGCACCGCCGCAGCTTCATCCGGCACGACGGATGGCACGGAGTGGAAACCGAAACACAACCCGTGGCTGATTGCCGTGGTCGTGACGGTGGCGGCGTTCATGGAGATCCTGGACACCACCATCGTCAACGTGGCGTTGCCGCATATCGCGGGCAACCTGTCCTCCACATACGATGACGCGACATGGACGCTGACATCCTACCTGGTGGCCAACGGCATTGTGCTGACCATATCGGGCTGGCTGGGCAAGCTGTTCGGGCGCAGGCACTACTTTCTCATCTGCATTTCCATGTTCTCGCTGTCGTCCTTCCTGTGCGGCATTTCCACCAGCCTGCCCGAGTTGATCATGTTCCGGCTGATGCAGGGCTTCTTTGGTGGCGGGCTACAGCCCAACCAGCAATCCATCATCCTTGACACATTCCCGCCCAACAAGCGGGCGGCGGCCTTTGGCCTGACCGCCATTGCCACCGTGGTGGCCCCCGTGCTCGGTCCGTCGCTGGGCGGGTGGATTACCGATAACTATTCATGGCGGTGGGTGTTCTTCATCAACGTGCCGGTGGGTATCCTGGCCACCATTGCCGTCTCGATCATGGTCGATGACCCGCCATGGGCACGCAAGCAGAAGGCCCCGCTGGACTTTGTCGGCATCGGGCTGATCACCATAGGTTTCGGCTGCCTTGAAGTGGCCGTTGACCGGGGCGAGGACGAGGACTGGTTCGGCTCGCGCATCATCGTGATCATGGCCATTCTGGCCGTTCTGGGCATTGGGGGGGCCGTGTTCTGGCTGCTGCGCGCCAAGAACCCGGCGGTGGACCTGCGCGTGTTCAAGGACCGCAACTTTGCCGTGGGCACCGGCCTGATGGGGGCGGTGGGGGCATTGCTGTACTCCTCGGCCATTATCGTGCCGCAGTTCTCGCAGCAGATCATGGGTTATACTGCAACGCTTTCGGGATTGATCCTCTCACCTGGTGGTATGGTGGTGATCGTGCTGATCCCGCTGGTCGGCATTGCGATGAAGTATGTGCAATTGCGCTACATCATCGCACTGGGCTTCTTCCTCATGGGCGTATCCATGTTCTGGTCGGCGCAGCTTGTACCATTGCTGGATTTCAAGCATCTGGTGCTTTTCCGTATGAGCCAGACGGGTACGATGGCCTTCCTGTTCGTGCCGATCTCGACCATTACCTATGCCACGTTGCCGCGCAGGCTGAACGCCGATGGCTCGGCCCTGTTCAGCATGGCGCGTAACGTTCTGGGTTCGCTTAGTATTTCCGGGGCTACAGCACTGGTGACGGAACTGCGCCAGGCGCATCAGAGCGATATGGTCCATTGGATGACACCTTACCACCAGCCCTATAACGAATACCTTGCCCATACCCGTGTGGTGGCGGCGGCGCGCGGTTACGCGCAGGGCGCGTTGGATAGCGTGGCCATGGGGCGGCTGTACAAGGAGTTCCAGAAGCAGGTTGCGATTCTGGCCTATAACGAGGTGTTCATGATCCTTGGCATAGGCTGCATGCTTGTCGTACCTTTCTGCTTCCTCATGTCACCGCTTAAGGGTGGCAACAAGTAAGCAGGCGGAAAGGTGCGGGCATGGCGGGGCTGATCAGGGTGGTATGTGCTGCGGTCATCAAGGATGGGCGGTTGCTGCTTGTCCGCAAGCGCGGCACGACAGCTTTCATGCTACCCGGCGGCAAGCCCGAACCGGCAGAGGCCCCGCTTGCGGCCCTGCACCGTGAAATCCGCGAGGAACTGGGCTGTGGCCTGATGGCGGGACCGGAACTGCCCGGTACGTTCAGGGATGTCGCAGCGAACGAGCCTGACCATATCGTGCAGGCGCGCATATGGCCCGCAAGGCTGGATGGCGCGCCAGTCGCCGCGGCCGAAATTGCCGAACTGCGCTGGGCACATGCTAATGAAATGGCAGCGCTACCGCTGGCCCCGCTGATGCATGGCAGCGTACTGGCAGCCCTTGTGCAGGCGGGGCTTATGCCTCAGGCAGCAGTGGCGTAAGGGGCGAAATACGCCGCCAGACGGGCATAGATGTCTTTTTTTATGCCTACGTTGAGCAGGGGCAACTGCGTTAGCGGCACCCATTTCCATAAATCGAATTCGGCCGGTTGCTGCATATCAAGCCGGATGTCCTGACCATCGCCAGTATAGCGCAGGGCAAACCAGCGCTGGCGCTGGCCACGGTACCGGCCACCCAGTGCCTTACCGATCAGGTGCGCGGGCAGGTCGTAGCTGAGCCATTCAGGATAGGCGGCGATGATGCTGGCCGCCGTGGTACCGGTTTCCTCATGCAGTTCGCGCAATACGGCGGCTTCCGGCGTTTCGCCCGAGTCAATGCCGCCCTGCGGGCACTGCCATACGCCCTGGTCTGGTGGGCCACCCGCGCCCGGCATGTCGGTCCGGCGGGCAACGAACACCTCGCCCCGCCGGTTGAACACAAGTGCGCCCACGTTGGGGCGGTAGGGCAGGGTGGCGGGGTCGGTCATCACGCGGGTTTCCGGCACGGTCAGGGATGGGCGGGTGTTGCAGGTTTTGCTGTAGGCGGGACGACGGGTGGCGCTTCTTTCTCCGCAGGTGCCGGGAGGGCAGGTGCAGCAGGCGTGGCTGGCGTTGTGGTGGCGGGGGGCGTGGTGGAAGGTGCCGCCGGTGTTGCCGCCTTTGGCGGGGTGGCCGGAGTGGTTACAGGGGTTGCCTGTGTCTTGTCATCATGGATTGGAGGTTCCGACGCCACCGGCAGGCCAGCCATGGCGCGCACGACCCGCAGGCCCTCCTGCAACTGGAAATCGGTGGTGGGCTTGGTCGGGTCGAACGTGGGCCAGTTGGCGGGTGGCTGCGAGGGAATGGATTTGGCAATGGCGGGCAGGTCGGTGCGTGCGGGGGGCTGGGCGGTATTGCCGCCACGGTTTTTGATGATATGGGCCAGATCGGCTTCGTGGATGCTGTAGCCTGCATCATCATGCGCTTCACGCACGGCGATGTCGGGTATGATGCCAAGCCCCTGTATGGACCGGCCCGATGGCGTGTAGTACCGCGCCGTGGTCAGGCGGATCGCCCCTTCGCCCGGAATGGGCAGGATGGTCTGCACCGATCCCTTGCCGAAAGTCTTTTCACCCAGCAGCACGGCGCGCTGGTGGTCCTGCAGCGCGCCGGCCACGATTTCGGATGCGGAAGCCGACCCACCGTTAATCAGCACGACAATGGGCAGGCCATTGGTAATGTCGGTGTTATGGGCATCCCAGCGCTGGCTGTCTTGCGGATGGCGGGCGCGGGTGGACACGATCTCGCCACTACGGATGAAGTCGCCCCCCACGTCGATCGCCTGCGTCAGCAGTCCACCGGGATCGGAGCGCAGGTCAATGACCAGCCCTGCCATCTTATTGTGGGTCTGGGCCTGCAGCTTCTTGTAGGCCGCCAGCAGGCCGGACTGGGTCTCCTCGTTGAACTGCGCGATTCGGATATAGCCCACATTGTCATACAGCGCGGATTTGATGACCAGCAGCGGGATGATCGCGCGCGTCAGCGTTACGATGATGGGCTTGGGCGTCTTTTCACGGATCAGGGTGAGCGTGATGCGGGTATCGGGCTTGCCACGCATCTGGGTCACGACCTGGTCCAGCGCCTGACCATCTATGTTCTTGCCATCAATGGCCACGATGAAGTCACCGGGCTTGATGCCCGCGCGGGCAGCGGGCGTGTCATCAATGGGAGAGACCACGCGCACATGCCCGTCCTCGCCCTGTACTTCCAGTCCCAGCCCGCCAAAGGAGCCCTTGGTCTGCACCTGCAGGTCGGAGAACTGCTTTTCCGTCATGTAGGAGCTGTGCGGATCAAGCCCGCTGAGCATGCCGTTGAGCGCGTTGGTGATCAGGTCACGTGTCGAGACTGGCTCGACATAATTGGCCTTCACCTTTTCCAGCACGTAGCCGAACAGGAACATGAGCTGTTCGATCTCGTGCGGGGAGTTGTCATCCTTGGAGGCGGTATCCGCCGCATGGGCCATGGGGGCCAGACTGGCCCACCTGCTGACTGAATAATAGGTAATCTGCGGGGCCGCCACGATCCCTGCAAGAAAGGCGCAACCGATCAGCAAGCCATTACGGAACTTCATGCGTCGTTGTCTCCTGGATGCCCGCCACCTTGGTCTGGCTGGCCTGCATGTACTCTTCGCGTTGCGTTGTAACGTGATCTGGCCCATCCGTCACGGGTGGGCAGCATATACCGAACCTGCATGCGGATAAAACCGTATCAAACACCTTGATTACAGATACGGCGCCGGATTGATGGTGCCCCCCCCGTGGCGTAACTGCACGAACAGGGTGGGTCTGCTGTCCTTCCCGCTCCATTGCGGCATCTGGCCTACAGCTGCCCCGTGACTGACCTGTTGGCCTGCCGCCACCGCGATCTCGCCCAGTCCTGCCATGACAAAACGGTAGTGCTTGCCGCAATCAAGGATCATCATCTGTCCATACGTGCGGAAGGCACCTGCAAAATCCACCCGCCCCGTGCACGGCGCGCGTACGGTGGCACGTGATGGCGGGGCATAGGTAATGCCGGTGGCCGCTCCGCTTTCGGTCGGGCTGCCCCACGTGGTTAGTACGCTGCCCGCAACCGGGGCACCCGCGCTGGCGGCAGCGGGGGTGATGCCGGGCCCGGCGCCTGTTTCCATTTCATGTACTTTCTGCCGCGCGGCGTTGGCGGCCTGCACGTCATGGGCGCGCTCGGCCGCACGGACCACCTGTTCAAGGTTCTTTTCCGCCTGTTCCTCGGTCGCTTCAATGCGGGCGATGGCGTCCTGCACGCTGGAGGCGCGGCGTGCGGCATCCGCCACGGCCTGAGTTGCGCTTATGGCTGCGGCATTGGAGCGCTGCTGGGCTTCAAGGGCAGCGCGGGCGGCGCGGTTGACCGTATCGCGCTGGCTTTCGCGCTCGCTGACCACACGGTGCATCTGCTGCTGCTGCACGGCCAGTTCGGTATCAAGCTGGGCAAGGCGGGTGCGGCGGTCATGGATGGCGCGGGTCTGGCGGGCGATATCGGCCATCATGCCGCGTACGACCAGCAGGCCGGTAACCGCGCGGTCGGCGGGCAGGGGCACTGCCAGCAATGTATCGGCGGGGTAGAGGGAAAGCCGCTCGGCCAGTGGCAACAGGGGGGAAAGACGTGCTGTTTCCGATGCCAGTTGCTGGCGCAGGGCAGCCTGTTCGGTATGCAGGTCGGTAATCCGGCTGTCCAGGTCGGCGGCCTGCTGTTCGGTATGCTGCAGGCGGGCCGTGGCATCGACCGTGGCGGCCGACAGGCTGGCCGCCTTCTGGGCATCGGCCTGGGCCTGTTCGCGCGCGGCCTGCTCCGCCTTGCGCCGCTCGTCTAGGTCATGCGTCTGCTGGGCCTGGCGGGCGAGCAGGCTCATGTGCGCGGTACGCGCGGCTTCGATCTGCTGGCGGATTTTCTCTTCGCTGGCGGTGGGGGGGCGTGCCGTGGCATGGCCCGCATGCGTGCTGGTATGCGGGGAATGGCCGGTCGTGGCCCCCCATGCCGGGGCCAGCATGCAGCATGCGGATACGATCCCGCTGGCAAGAACGCCATGCCAGCGGGGGAAGGGCTTCGGGTGTGGTGTCAGGATGGCGTGGACCCGTCCAGTAGCGAGCGCCCGGTCATGGCGGCGGGCTGAGGCAGGCCCATGAGTTGCAGCAGCGTGGGTGCGAGATCGGCCAGGCGGCCATCATGCAGCGTGGCACCCGCCCCGCCACCGGTCAGCACCACCGGCACCACGTTCAGGGTATGGGCGGTATGCGGGCCATTGGTCTCGGGGTCGAACATGGTTTCCGCATTGCCATGGTCGGCAGTGACCAGCAGGGCGCCACCGGCACGGTGAATGGCCTCTACAATCCGGCCCAGCCCGGTATCTACCGCTTCCACCGCCCTGATCGCGGCAGACAGCACGCCGGTATGGCCCACCATGTCGGCATTGGCGAAGTTCAGCACGATCAGGTCGTACCGGCCGCTGTCGATGGCTTCCACCGCGCGGTCGGTTAGTTCGGGTGCCGACATTTCGGGCTGGAGGTCATAGGTCGCGACCTTGGGGGAGGGGACCATCACCCGGTCCTCGCCGGGGAGCTGGTGCTCGCGCCCGCCATTGAGGAAGTAGGTGACGTGGGGGTATTTCTCGGTCTCGGCCATGCGGACCTGTTTCAGCCCGGCATCCGACACGACCTCGCCCAGCAGGTCATGCAGTTCCTGCGGCGCGAACAGCACGGTAATCAGTTCCGCCAGCCGGTCGCTGTAGCGTGTCATACCCACCACGGCAGCGGTATGGACCACTTTCATGCGCCTGAACCCCTCGAAATCGGGCTCCAGCAGCGCATCGAGCAACTGGCGGATGCGATCAGCACGGAAGTTGAAGCTCAGCACCCCATCGCCGTCGCGCATGCCGCCATATTCCCCGATCACGGTAGGTACCACAAATTCATCCGTGGTGCCTGCGGCGTAGGCGCGGTCCAGCACTTCCAATGCATCGCCCGCCTTCTCGCCCTGTCCGGCCACGATGGCGTTGTAGGTCTTTTCCACCCGGTCCCACCGGCGGTCGCGGTCCATGGCGTAGTAACGGCCCGACACGGTGCCGATCTTTACGCCAGCGGGCAGGCTGGCCAGCAGGGTGCTGACATAGTCATGCCCCGACTGGGGTGCGGTGTCGCGCCCATCGGTAAAGATATGGAAGGTTACGGGCACGCCTGCCTCGCGCACAATGCGGGCAAGGGCTGCGGCATGATCCTGGTGGGCGTGCACGCCACCGGGGGAGACAAGGCCCATCAGGTGGCAGGTGCCACCGCTTTTTTTCAAGGCGGCGATAAAATCGCGCATGACCGCGCCTTTTGCCACCGAACCATCGGCAAGCCCGGTGGAAATGCGTGGCAGTTCCTGCATTACAACCCGGCCCGCGCCAATATTGAGGTGACCGACCTCGGAATTGCCCATCTGCCCCTGCGGCAGGCCCACATCCTCACCACAGGTTTTAAGGAAGGCGCGCGGCCCTGTTTGCCACAGCGCATCGAACGCAGGCGTATGTGCGGCGCTTACGGCATTGTCCGCCGGGTCCTCGCGCCAGCCAAAACCGTCGAGCACTACCAGCATAACGGGGCGGGGAGGCTTCTTTGCTGCAACCTGGTCGTTCATTGGGTATTATCTCCCTGTATTTGTTTTGTGTGCATGATGCCCTAAAACCGGCGCGCGTGAAATGCCCGTCTGATCAAAGGAAAGAAACAGCCATGTCCGGTAAAACAGACAATGGGGGCGCGCAGTGTGGCTGCCTGACCCCTGAACAGCTGCGCATACTGCGCGAACATGGGACCGAGCGCCCCGGTTCCAGCCCGCTGAATAATGAAAAGCGTGCCGGTGAATATCGTTGCGCGGGCTGTGGCACGCCGCTGTTCTATTCCGGCACGAAATACGAGAGTGGCAGCGGCTGGCCCTCGTTCTATGATGCCATTCCCGGTGCCCTTGGCACCACGACCGATACCACCCATGGCATGACCCGCACGGAGGTGCACTGCGCACACTGCAACGGCCATCTTGGTCATGTCTTTCCTGACGGGCCGCCGCCGACCGGCCTGCGCTACTGCATGAACGGACTGGCATTGACTTTCGTTCCGCGTGATGGCGGAACCTGATACGGTTACCTAACGATCCTGAAGGAATGAATATGACCGAACCTGCCGCCCCGCATGATGAAGACGTGATTGTCGTCAACCACCCGCTGGTCCAGCACAAGCTTACCCTCATGCGTGAGCGCGATACGTCAACCGGCGCCTTCCGCCACCTGGCGCGTGAACTCAGCCTGCTGATCGGTTACGAAGCCATGCGTGACCTGCCGCTTGAGACGGTGGAGATCGAAACCCCACTCGAACCCATGCAGGCCAAGCGCCTTGCAGGCAAGAAGCTGTGTCTGATTTCCATCCTGCGCGCGGGCAATGGCATTCTGGACGGGCTGCTCGACCTTGTGCCATCTGCCCGGATCGGCCATGTCGGCCTGTACCGTGACCCCGAGACGCTGGAGCCGGTTGAATACTACCTGAAGCTGCCCGATGATGTCGGCAACCGCATCTGCCTGGTGGTGGACCCGATGCTGGCAACCGGCCACAGCGCCGTGGCCGCCATTGACCGGCTTAAGCAGGCGGGTTGCACACGCATGGTTTTCGTCTGCCTGCTGGCTTCGCCAGAAGGGGTTGCCTGCCTGCGCAAGGCGCATCCCGATGTGCGGATCGTCACCTGCGCGATTGACCGGGGGCTGGATAGCCATGGCTATATCCGCCCCGGTCTGGGTGATGCGGGTGACCGCCTGTTCGGCACTAAATAAAAAATATGGGGGTAGCCAACAGGCTGCTCCCACAGTTTTTCAGGATAAGATGGTTTTGGTGAAGCTTTTTTCAAAACATTTCTGAGAATGCCGCCATCTTGGGATCAGTTAGGTATTCAGTTTTTTAAAGTCCGTTGATGTAATTTAAAGCGGTTTATGGATCGCCTGGTCCTGACGGGTGCCCAATGGGCAAAAAATGGAACCGCTGTGCCTTGGCAGAAAATCGGATTGGAGACGCAGCGGAAAGGATAACCGCCTGTCCATCGCGGTAGTATTATGGGTAGCGCGAACAGGCAGCCCGTGGCGGAAGCTGCCGCCATGCGGTATCAGGGTCGGTCGCAGCTTTCCGTCAGGTCATTGTAAACCTGTCCCGCCTGGCAGGTAGGGCGGGGTTTTGCCGGGGCAGCAGGGGTATTGACCAGCGTGGACAGGTCCCGATCATAAATCGAATCATCCTCGGGCGCATTATTGCCGGTGGCGTTATAGATTTCGGGTGCGGCCTGGTAGCTGGCACTGGCTGCTGCGGCCCCCATCGCGGCACCAGCGTAATAGCCACCCCATCCCCATCCCCATCCCCATCCACCACCACCCCAGCCCCAGCCCCAGCCCCAGCCAGGATAGCCCCATCCTCCCCAACCGACATAGGCGGGGAAATAGTAACCACCCCATCCGCCCCAGCCCCATCCACCGCGCCAGCCACCGTCACCGCGCCAACCGTCACCACCATGCCAGCCTCCATCACGACCCATGCTCCCTTCATGAGGGGCAGCATGAGCCTGCATGGCCAGTGGCCCGCATGCCACCAGCGCCAGCATCACGCCTGTCACGACATGTTTCAGCTTGTGCATATTCCGTTCCTGCATATCTGGGTGTGATGTATCGCAGAAAAGCATTGATTGAGGAAAGATCTGACGTCTCATACGTCCTGACCGTTCTTCTTGAGTCTGACGCTGGCCAGCGTCAGGTTGCCGATATTCCATATGGTCATTATCCATCCGGTTTGCACCTGTGCACAGACGGCAATGCGATGTCATGGAAAATGAATGGCGTAACATATGGAATTATTACGCTACATTTTAAAGGTATCCATGCATTTCGCTATCAGCTCAGGATGAGCCGCCCGTTAGGCAAGGGTCATTGTCAGGGTTGGTGCAACGGAATATCCAGATGCGTCACGTCCCGGCGCTGTCGTCAGCCTGTTATGCACCAAAGTATTTCGGAAGAGAAAAAGTCACATATAAACCATGAAATCCAAAAATATAAAGCTGGATACCGGATATTCAATATGGATTTCATTCGGAATATTTTTTGCCCTTATTCTGCTTGCACCCCATCTGGCGTTCATTTCCAGCCATGTCTCGCTATCCAGTAACGAAGGATGGAACGCCTACCTGAGCCAGCGCGCGATGGGGATGGATCCAGCCCCGCTCTATCCGCCATCGGGGCAGATGGTGTTCAACAATTACCCTCCAAGTTCCTTTTATGTCGTAGGCCTGCTGGGCTGGCTGCTAGGTGACATGATCGTGGCGGGACGCATCATCGCGCTTGTGGCCCTGCTGTTCTGTGCTTATGCAGCCGGGCGTGTTGTATGCGTCATGGGAGGCACGCGGACCGGTTCGTGGTTCGCGGGGTTGCTGGTGATCATCTACAGCGCTGTTTTTTATAGTGATTATGTCGGCATGGATGACCCGCAATGGTTGGGGCAGGGCATAGTTATGCTGGGATTGCTGCTGTTGGTGGACAGGGCATCCGCATCAGGGCGAAGCACGGCATGGCGCACGTTTGGCGCGGGTTGCGTGATGGTGGCCGGACTGAGCGTCAAGCATAACATCCTGGCGCTACCTGCTGCGGTAATGGTGTGGCTTGTGTTGACCGACTGGCGGCGCGCCATGGTGTGGCTATCGGGCTGCCTGCTGGCCTTGTGTGTGCTGGGGGGGCTGTTTTATGCCTGCTTCGGGCTGGATTTCGTTCATGGTGTGTTTGGCCACAAGCGTATCTTTTACGGGCATCGCATACTCAAGGGCATGAGTAACGTGGTGGGATTGAGTGGCATGATGGTGGCGGGCCTGTTCCTGCGCCGCATGCGTCTGGCCCATGGGTACGGGCTGCTGCTGGGGTTGTATCTGCTGCTGGCGGTGGCCTTTGCCATTGTGCAGCGCATGGGCACAGGTGTGACGCACAATGCCTGTTTCGAGGCGCTGATTGCCGCAGCCATGTGCGCGGGGCTGGCCGTATCATACCTGCTGAAGGGGGGTACACTTGGCCGCCTGCCTCCGCGTGTTACGCTTGTCGGCATGGCGGGGCTGAACCTGCTGCCAGTTGTGGCCGGCATGCCGACCTACCTGCCCTATCTCTATCGTATCACTGCGGCGGATATCGTGGCGCATGAAGGGGCATGGCAGGACACGATTGCCGCCGTGCACAATATTGATGGCGATGTGGCGTGCGAGACGCTGGCCATGTGCTACTGGGCGGGCAAGCCTGCGGTGATCGACTTCTTCAATTATTCCCAGCACGTTGCGGTCACGCATGAAGCAACGGCGCTTGAACAGGCTGTGGACCGGCAGGCCATTGCAGCCTTCGTAAGCAGTTCGCGCTTCGGGCGGCTGGGGGAAGTGTGGGCGTTTTCCAACCTGTGGCATATTATCGGCTCGCGCTATACCCATGTGCGCGAGCAGGGCGCCGCCTATATCGTGACACCCTGAAGGCTGGTCTTGCCGCCCTGCCGTCGGTCAGGGCCGCCCCACGCCGCGCAGACGATGCAGGGTGATGATGGCCGCCGTCAGTACGATGGCCGCGCAGGTCTGGTGCACGGTGCCCGCCCATACCGGCACTACCAGCAGTAGCGTGGTAATGCCCAGCGCGTATTGCAGCAGCACCAGCCAGCCCAGCGCCACCAGCGCATTATGCACGGGCTTGCCCAGTTGCGGCATGCGCAGCCCCAATACGATGGTCAGGCCAATCACAATGATCGTGGTTGTGGCCAGCAGGCGGTGGTCGAACTGGATGGCCGGAATGTTCTGGAACCAGTTGAGCCAGAACGGGTGCAGCCGCGCGTAGCCCGCCGGGACCAGGTGGCCATCCATGAGTGGGAAGGTGTTGTAGGCAAAGCCCGCATGGGTGCCGGCGGTAAAGCCACCAGCAATGACTGTAATGCCCACCAGCAGGCAGATGGCCCAGACCATGCGGTGGATACGCACCGCTTCAGGCGTTGCGGGAATGAAGGCGGGCTGTGGCGTGCGTACCGAAAGCGCTGTCCATAGAATGGCGATATACAGCGCAAAGGCGCAGCACAGGTGCAGCACCAGCCGCACCGGGGCGACGGCAGTACTGTCCGGGTTGAAGCCCGATGCCACCATGAACCACCCGATGGCACCCTGCAGCCCCCCCAGCACGAAGAACAGGACCAGCCGCAGCGCCAGCCGCCGGTCCAGCGCCCCGGTAATGGAAAACCATACCAGCGGCACCAGCAGTACCATGCCCATCAGCCGCCCCCAGAAGCGGTGTGTCCATTCTGCCCAGAAAATCTGCTGGAACCCCGACAGGCCAAAGCCGTCATGCAGGATCTTGTATTGCGGAATGGTCTTGTACAGCGCGAACTGCCGCTCCCACTCCGCATGGCTTAGCGGTGGGATCATGCCGGTAATGGGCCGCCAGTCCATGATGGACAGGCCCGATCCGGTCAGGCGCGTGTAGCCGCCAAGGGCGATCATGCCAACCAGCATGAAGCAGATTGCAAACAGCCACGTTGAGATACGCTGCCGGTTGCGCAGCTCCTGCGCGGACGGGGGCGTGCGGCCCATCAGGGAGCCGGTTCGGGAATATGCGGACATAACCGGATTTAGACCGCCCTTGCAGCCGCCTGCAAGGCGATGCTAGGCGCGAAAGGAGATATAATGCCGATAACACGGGATGCATGCATGACAGTACCGCATACGGCACACCTTCCCCCGCCACCGGGCAGCCTGCGCGTGCTGGTAAGGCCGGTTGCCATGCTGGCGGGATTCGCAGCCCTTGCGGCCCTTGCTGGCCGTATGCCGTGGGTGCGCCACATGCTCATGGTGGGGCCAGGGCTGCATGCCGGGCCGCAGGGGGCCATGGTGTTCGTGCTGGCGGCCAGCGTGTTCTGTGCCTTCGGGCTGCCACGGCAGGCGGTCTGCTTTGCAGCAGGCGCCGCCTATGGAATCGGGGCGGGATGCGGGCTTGCAACACTTGCCACCGTGGCCGGGTGCCTGTGTGGCTATGGCTGGGGGCGGTGGGTGGGGGGCGTTGGCGTGCGCCTGCCCGCGCGGTTGGGGAGTGTCATGGCGCGGCTGGGTGATTTCGTGCGGCGCGAACCCTTTGCCGCCGTGCTGACATGGCGGCTCATGCCGGTGGGCTCGGCGCTGGTGCTGAACCTGGCCTGTGGCATGCTGGGGGTACGGGTTGTGCCCTTTGCGCTGGCTACCCTGCTGGGCAGCCTGCCGCAGACGGTCGTATTCGTGCTGGTGGGGTCGGGCATGCGGTTTGATGGTCCGTGGCGCACCATCACGGCCGTCGTGCTGTTCGGCCTGTCCGCGTTGGTGGGGTTGTGGCTCATGCGGCGGGTGCGGGCGGGGCAGGGCGCGCGAGTGCGGGTATGGTCATAACGAATTGCAGAAATGTTTTAATTATATGGTGAAAAAGTGGATCCGGCTGGTCTACTAGTCCCGACAGTCTTTTAATATTGGAGTGCCTCATGGGCTCATCCGCAACGGCGGGTCAAGCATCCGAAACATCCATGCCGGGCACGCCCGCCCGCCCGATGGGCTGGATCGCGATCCTGCTGGGGTTTCTGACCGCGGTCGGCCCTGTCTCCACCGATATTTACCTGCCTGCCTTCCCCGAGCTGGAAGCCACGCTGCATGGCCGGGCCGGCTCGGCGCAGATGACGCTGGCCGTATGGTTCGTGGGACTGGCCATAGGTCAGATCACCATGGGGCCACTTTCCGACCGCTTTGGCCGCCGCAGGCCCATGCTGCTGGGCACGGTGGTCTATACCCTGGCCTCGGTCGGGTGTGCCATGGCGCATGACATTCCCACCTTCTCGCTGTTCCGGCTGATCGCGTCGGTCGGTGCGTCCGCCAGCCTGATCATTCCCAGCGCCTGCGTGCGCGACATGTCGCATGGCAATGAATCCGCGCGCCTCATGTCACGGCTGGTGCTGGTGATGGGGGTCGTTCCCATCCTTGCCCCCACATTGGGGGGGATGGTGCTGTCCATTGCATCGTGGCGGTCGATCTTCTGGGCATCGGCGGTGTACGGCCTGATCTGCATCGTGCTGATCTGGCGTGTCCTGCCCGAGACGCTGCGACCGGAGAATCGCAGCGAGTTCTCTCCCGTCACCCTGTTCAGCCGGTATGTCATGCTGGCACGCGACCGGGGCTTCATCACGCATGCCATGATTGCGGGCTTCTCCTGCTTCATGTCCTTTACCTACCTGTCGGCGGCTCCTTCGGTGTTCCGGGGCCAGTTCGGCCTGTCGGCGGCGCATTTCGGCATGCTGTTCGGGGTGTTCGCGGTATGCATGATCGGGGCGTCACAGCTCAATGGCGTGCTGGTGGGGCGCATTGATGCATCGCGCATTCTCGGCATATCGGTCATGGTCGCGCTGGTCGGCACCATTGCCATGACCGCCATGGCCACGGTCATCACCTTTGCCACGCAGCATGGTGGCCATCCGCCATTGTGGATGCTGGGTTGTCTGATCCTGACCATGATGGTGGCATTGGGCACCACGGGCATTATCGGTCCCAACGCCACGGTGGGCGCGCTGGCTGACCATCCACGTTTTGCGGGCAGTGCCTCGGCCTTTGTCGGCACGCTGCAATATGTGCTGGGTGCGGTTGCCGGTGCCTTCGTGGGCATGCTGCCCGCCAATTCGCCTATTCCGATGGCGGGGGTGATGCTGCTGGGGGCTGCGATCATGGTGCTCATGGTGCTGCTGCGCCCCGCTCGTCCACCCGGTGGCACCGTGGCGGAGGAATAAAATCTTCCACTGTCCCGTCCGCCCCGGCGACGCCACCAAAGCATGCATGGCTGCGATAGGTGGGGTTGTCGCCCCGCCGTGTGGAGGCTACAGCGGGGAGCCGTCCGCAGGGGCGACATTTTCGTGAACGGGGCTGGCATGTCCCGAAATTCTGTATGACCACGCAACGGGGACTGCGCACCGATCATGACGACCGCCAAGATCGACCTGAAACAATATATCCGCAATATCCCGGATTTTCCCAAACCGGGAATCCTGTACTACGATATTTCGACCCTGATGCGGAATGCCGATGCCTGGCAGATCGCCATGGGTCGTCTGGCTGCGGCCGTGGCACCGTGGGCGCCGGACATGCTGGCCGCCATCGAATCGCGCGGGTTCCTGACGGCGGCACCGCTTGCCAGCCGCCTGGGCTGTGGCCTGGTCATGCTGCGCAAGCCCGGCAAGTTGCCCGGTGGCACTGTATCCTACAGCTATGATCTGGAATACGGTTCCGATTCGCTGCACATCCAGGCCGATGCAATCGAGCCGGGCCAGCGCGTGGTGGTGAT
Source organism: Komagataeibacter medellinensis NBRC 3288 (assembly GCF_000182745.2). Lineage (NCBI taxonomy): Bacteria > Pseudomonadati > Pseudomonadota > Alphaproteobacteria > Acetobacterales > Acetobacteraceae > Komagataeibacter > Komagataeibacter medellinensis. The sequence continues at coordinate 1,159,480 of NC_016027.1, read as the reverse complement.
GGATGACCTGCTGGCTACCGGCGGCACGCTAAGCGCATCCGTGCACCTGCTGCGCAAGGTTGGCGCGGATGTGGTGGGCGCTGCCACCCTGATCGAGCTTACGGGTCTTGGTGGCCGGGGGCGGCTGGACATTCCGGTCAAGACCCTTCTTTCTTACGACGAGTAACCGGCAGGCAGGGCGCGGGGCATGTGGCACACGCATCCTTGCATGCTGCTGCCCGGCTGCCCGCCTGTTCGCGCCGGTAGTATGATGTACACTGCATGTGGATCGTGTAAGCAGGGGGGAGGCCGGGTACGGGGATGAGAGGGCTTGAACTTTCCCTGAACCGTTTCCAGAACCAGATCCGCGGGTTCTTCCGGCGTCTGTGGCCACCGGGTGCCACGTTGCGGCAGGACCACCTGCGCTGGCTGTATGCGCCCGGCCTGTTTACCTTCGGCTATGCGCTGCGCACCACCATTACCTCCCTCATTGCGCTGGGCATCGCCCTGTGGTGGGAATTGGGCAGCCCGCAATGGGCGGCGCTTACGGTGTGGATGGTGGCGCAGGGCACGCGCGGCAAGAGCGTGGCCAAGGCGCGGTGGCACCTGTTCGGCATGGTGGTGGGCACCATCTGCGCGGTCGTGCTTGTGGCAGCTTTTCCACAGGCGCCGATCATGTTTATCCTGCTGTTATCGGCCGGGATCGGCATGTTCTGCTTTATCGGCACGCTGCTGCCCGGCCCCGCCACCATGACCAATTACCGTATCCATGGCATGCGGGCGAGCGGCTTTACCTACGCCATCATCTCGCTGGACGGGATTGCCGATCCTGAACATATTTTCATGACGGCCATGGCGCGCGCGACCTATATCGTGCTTGGCATTGTGCTGGAGAGTACCGTCTCCTCGCTGTTCCAGTTCAAGCTGGGAACCCGTGCGCAGGAGCGTCTGACCGCCAATTTCATGACCGCCATCAATGGTGCGGCCCAGACCCTGGCCGCCGTTCTGGCGGGTAACGGGCAGGTGCTGCGGCAGGCGCGGGGCGTGTTTTCCAACATTACTACGCTGAGTGACCAGATCGAATTCGCGGAAGTGGAGATGGGCGCCCATCGCGGGCATGAGGGCGACCATGCCCGTGCCGCCCTTGCGCGTGTGGCCATGCTGCTTTCACGCGGGCTGGACCTTGCGGCGCTGATGCATGGGGCCAACATGGTGCCGGATGCATCCTTCAGCGCGCTATCGGCACGGGTGCGGGCCTTCCTTCAGGACATGGCCCCCCGCCTTGAGGCAAGTGACGACATAGCACCCGTGCTGGCGCAACTGGCCGAACTGCAGGCCGCATGCCGGCAGAGCGTGGTCGACTCGCTGGATGAAGAAATGGGCAGCCCCGGCAGCCCACAGGCCGACGCGCAACTGGTGGCCCTGCTGGCGCAGCAGCGCATGCTCAACACCGCCATGGGGCAGATGCTGGAGGAACTGGAACAGGCGCTGATCCAGTTCGACGCCAGCCGCCACCCCATGCTGCACGATCACTTCCATTACCGCATCAAGACATTCCGCGACTGGCAGCAGGCTTTTACCAACAGCCTGCGGGCATCGGTCACCATTTTCGGATCCGGCGTCATCTGGGTGACCACGTCATGGTCGGCGGGGCTGACGTTCATGATGTTTGTCTCCATCGTGTGTAGTCTGTTTTCTACGCTGGAAAAACCGGCCCTGGCCACGCGGGCCTTCCTGGGGGGGGCGATCATTGCCTCGTTCGTGGCGGGCATACTGGTGCTGTGGCGGCTGGCCGAGCCCACTACGTATGAAATCATGGCCGTCTGTCTGTTCCTGCCCATGCTGGCGGGTGGGCTGGCCTTTGCCTACCCTGCGCTGGTGCTGGGGGCGGTTTCTTACAACCTGTTCCTGCCCATCCTGCTGGGACCGGGCAACCAGAGTCGGCTGGATGAGGTGACGTTCTTCAACACCGCCATGCCGCTGGTGCTGGCACTGTGGTACGCGATGTGGGCCTTCCGGCTGGTGTTGCCCTTCGATACGAATGACATGCGCTGGCAGATGCGTACCAGCATCCTGCGCGGGCTGCGCTATGTCGCGCGCAGCCGTACCCTGCCCACTACGCTGTATGTGGTCGAGCATAATGTGGACCGTTTTGTCCGCCTGCTGACCAATGCGGAAAACACGCCCGATACGATCATTGACGCCTATCTCCAGGGTATCCTGTCAGCCATGACCATCGGGCTGAATGTCATTCGCCTGCGTGCTATCCTGGAGCGGCATATGCTGCCAGCGGAAGCCCAGCGCGTGCTGGGTGAGATGATGGGTCGCATGGCGCAGTTCAGCGGACGTTACGGGGGGCATTACGGCCGGACCGCACGCTCGGCCAAGTTTGCCATCGCTCATCTGCAGCAGATTGCGGGGTATGAGGACAATCTGGGGGTCAGGCTTGAAATCGACAGTGCACTGAGCTGCCTGTATGTGATTTCGTTTGAACTGGACCATAACCAGAGGTTCTTTGACGCCTCCAGCCCCTATCTCGATCCGGTCATGCTCTGACCCGGTTCCATCGGCAACAGGGCCGTGGTTCATGCCGTGGCGGCAGGGCGTACCCAATGGACGCCTGTCATCATCAGGCAATGACAGGCGTGTTTTGGTTATTGGAACTCGGGTTATTCCCGCTATAGCGACGGGATGAAAGTCGGTATTTTCAAACGACTTTTCGAAGCTGTCCCTGATAAAGCCAATATGGAAAACGCCATGGTGCGATGACACGGTGTTCCGGCTTTACAGGGGCAGAAGGGGGCGAAAACAGCCGATCAGACGCGGTGTGACGAACTGGACACCCAAGGCCATCGCCATGATCCACGTTCAGGGCAACGGCTTCGCTTCCCCCATATCCCAGTCAAAATGACGACACGCTTGGGGATGTCTCTTTCCCGGAGTGGCGGATTTCAGGGGGATTCTTGCTGGCAGGGCGTTTGACGTCCACTGGATCGTGGACGCCATACGCGCAAGGGCCTTCTGCGTCGCCATTCCCCAGCGCAGGAACCACATCGACAACAGGTGCCCGTTTTTCAGATACCGCCGTGTGAAAGTTCAGGCGCGGCGTACGATATAGGTTTTGGCCAGTTCCGCTTCCAGAGCACGAGCGTGGTCAGGGTCACGGGCCTCGATCATCACCTCAAGCTCGGCGGCCTGCACGCTGGGCGTGGTGAACAGGCGCTGGTGCGAGACCTCGATGATGTTGCCGCCTTCATCGCTGATCTTGCGTGAAATGTCGGCCAGTACGCCGGGGCGGTCTGGTATTTCCATCTTCAGGCACAAAAGCCGCCCGTCGCGCAGCAGCGAGCGCAGCAGGGTATTGGCCAGGATGCGGCTGTCGATATTGCCGCCCGTGACCGGCAGCGCCACCCGCTTGCCCCGGAACAGTTCGGGATAGGTCAGCACGGCGGCCAGCGCCGTGGCGCCCGCGCCCTCGCTGACCTGCTTGGCCCCTTCCGCCAGCATGGTGATTGCGGTCTCGATCGCACTTTCAGGGACGACCAGCACGTTTGATACCAGTTCGCGGATGACTTCCAGTGGCTGGCGCCCGATCTGGAGCACCGCAATGCCTTCAGCAATGGTGGCGCCACCGGGTGGCATCACCTCATCACCGGGGAAACCTGACAGGGAGGAGAAATTCTCCACCTGTACCCCTACGATGTCCATGTCCGGCTGCAATGCGCGCCCGGCCACGGCACAGCCAGAAAGCAGGCCGCCGCCGCCAATGGGGCAGACGAACGTATCAAGCGGCCCGGCATCCTCGAACAGTTCCAGCGCGAAGGTGCCCTGGCCTGCCATGACTTCCGGGTCATCATAGGGATGGACGAAAACCCGTCCCTCGCGCTGGCACAGCATGTTGGCATGCGCTGTCGCCTCGGCAAAGTTGTCGCCTTCCAGCACCACGCGCGCGCCCCATGCCGCAGTGCGCGTGACCTTGGCGGCAGGCGTGAAGCGCGGCATGACAATGACCGCGTCAATGCCAAGCAGGGAAGCATGGCGGGCCACACCCTGCGCATGGTTGCCTGCCGAGACGGTAATGACCCCACGTTCACGCTCACGCGGGGTTAGCAGGGCCAGTTTGTTGGCCGCACCGCGCTCCTTGAACGAGCCCACGGCCTGGAGGTTATCGAGCTTGAGCACGATATCCGCGCCCGTCGCGCGTGAGAGGGTCTGGCAGGGCACGGTTGGCGTATGCAGTACGCGCCCCTTTATCCGCTGTGCTGCGGCGGTGATGTCTTCAAGCGTGATCACGGTGGGGTGCGCCTAGCCGTAGGTGACTTCCAGGATTTCGTAGGTCCGGTCGCCGCCGGGAGCGGGAACGGATACGGTATCACCAATGCTCTTGCCAATCAGTGACTTGGCCAGCGGCGAAGAAATGGACAGAAGGCCCTGTTTGATGTCGGCTTCATACACCCCCACGATCTGGTAGGAGGCTTCCCTGTCGGTCTCCTCATCCACCAGCTTGACGCGGGCGCCGAATTTCACCTGGTCGCCCGACAGGGCGGCCGGGTCGATGACTTCGGCGGAGGAGACGATCTCCTCCAGTTCCTGGATGCGGCCTTCGGTAAAGGACTGGCGTTCACGCGCGGCATGGTATTCCGCGTTTTCGGAAAGATCGCCATGGCTCCGCGCTTCGGCAATCGCGCGAATGATCGCGGGGCGTTCTTCACTCTTGAGCTTGCGCAGTTCGTCTTCAAGCCGTTGCAGGCCGGGGCCTGTCATCGGAAATTTCTGCAAGGTTTGTCCCCGAGGTGAAGGTCAGTTTCCGCAACTGACTGTTGGTTGCTGTGCCCGGGCCTATCGCCTGTAATACGACGCGGGCGACCTGCCAGCCTTGGGACCAGCAGGACCACCCGCGTTGTGCGATACGCTCAGAATGATCCTTTAAAATAGGATTGAAGGGGCGCGACTTCAAGAACCCCTTCGCGCATGGCCGAAATGGCATGCGTTGCCGCCCGCGCACCGGCAATGGTGGTGTAGTGTGGAATGCCATGTGTCAGTGCCGAACGGCGGATGTCAAAGCTGTCACTGACCGCCTGCGCACCCTGTGCGGTGTTGATGACCATCTGGATGTCACCCGAGCGGATGGCGTCCACGCAGTTGGGGCGGCCTTCAAGCACCTTGTTCACTATATCCACACTCACGCCTGCTTCGCGCAGGCATTTGGCCGTGCCGCGCGTGGCCACGATGGTAAAGCCCATTTCCGCCAGCAGGCGACCGATGGATTTGACGGCAGCCTTGTCACTGTCACGTACGGACAGGAACACCCGGCCCGAGAGCGGCAGCTTGACGCCAGCGGCCAGCTGCGATTTGGCAAAGGCGCGCTCGAACGAGGCATCAAGCCCCATGACCTCACCGGTGGAGCGCATTTCCGGGCCGAGGATCGTATCCACATCGGGGAAGCGGTTGAAGGGGAACACCGCCTCCTTCACCGCCACATGCGGGGCGACGGCCCGGTCATCAAGCCGGAATTCCGCAAGTTTGGCGCCCGCCATCACGCGCGCGCCGATCTTGGCAACCGGAACGCCTGTGGCCTTGGCCACGAACGGCACGGTGCGCGAGGCGCGCGGGTTGACTTCCAGCACGAAAATGTCGTGGCCCTTGATCGCGTACTGCACGTTCATCAGCCCCACAATGCCAAGCTCGCGCGCCATGGCTTCGGTCTGGGCCTTGAGTTCGGTCACGATGGCGGGCGAGAGGGTATAGGGCGGGAGCGAACACGCGCTGTCACCGGAATGGATGCCAGCTTCCTCGATATGTTCCATCACGCCTGCCACATAAACCTCATTACCATCGGCAATGCAGTCCACGTCCGCTTCGATCGCATCGTTGAGGTAGTGGTCGATCAGCACGGGGCCGTTGGCGACTTCGGCCCCGGCAAGTTGCAGCGCCACACGCATATAACGCTGCAGGCTGGCGCGGTCATGCACGATTTCCATCGCGCGGCCGCCCAGCACGTAGGATGGGCGGACCACGACAGGGTAGCCAATCTTCTCGGCCACGGCTTCGGCTTCCGCCGGGCTGCGGGCAATGCCGTTATCGGGCTGGCGCAGACCGAGCCTGTGCAGCATGGCCTGGAAGCGTTCGCGGTCCTCGGCCCGGTCGATCGCATCGGCCGGCGTGCCCAGTAGCGGAATGCCTGCGGCTTCCAGCGCATGCGACAGCTTGAGCGGCGTCTGCCCGCCATACTGCACGATGCAGCCCAGAACGGTGCCGTTTGCCTGTTCGCGGCGGATCAGGGCGATTACGTCTTCAGCCGTCAGCGGCTCAAAATACAGGCGATCCGACGTGTCGTAGTCGGTCGAGACGGTTTCAGGGTTGCAGTTGACCATGATCGTCTCGAAGCCTGCCTCACGCAGGGCATAGGCGGCATGGACGCAGCAATAGTCGAACTCGATCCCCTGGCCGATGCGGTTCGGCCCACCGCCAAGGATGACGATCTTCCTGCGGTCGGTCGGGCGGCTTTCACATTCCGGCACGCCGTACCCGCCTTCATAGGACGAATACATGTAGGGCGTGGGGGAGGCGAACTCACCCGCACAGGTGTCGATGCGCTTATAGACCGGCAGCACGGCGCGGCTTTCGCGCAGTTTCGCCACTTCGGCTTCCTGCGTGCCGGACAGGCGGGCCAGCTGGATGTCGGAAAAGCCCATGGCTTTCAGCGTGCGCAGGCTGTCGGCATCTTCCGGCAGGCCGTCACGCACGACCGCATGTTCGGCTGCGACGATCTTGGCCAGTTCGCGTAGGAACCATGGCTCGAAGCGGCAGGCGTCGTGGATGTCGTCCACGCTCAGCCCGGCGCGCAGGGCCTGGGCCGCCATCAGGATACGCTCGGGGCGCGGCTGCGACAGGGCAGCGCGGAAGGCATCGGGGCCGCCATCACCAGGGGCTTCCACCGGATCAAGGCCAGCCAGCCCGATTTCCATCGAGCGCAGGCCCTTCTGCAGAGCCTCGGGGAAGGAGCGGCCAATGGCCATCGCCTCGCCAACCGACTTCATGCTGGTGGACAGCAGCGCCGGGGTGCCGGGGAACTTCTCGAATGTGAAGCGGGGGATCTTGACCACGACGTAGTCAATCGTCGGCTCGAACGACGCCGGCGTGCTGCCGGTAATATCGTTGGTCAGTTCATCCAGCGTGTAACCGACGGCAAGCTTGGCCGCGACCTTGGCAATCGGGAAGCCCGTGGCTTTCGATGCCAGTGCGGAGGAGCGTGACACGCGCGGGTTCATCTCGATCACGACCACGCGGCCATCAACGGGGTTGATGCCGAACTGCACGTTCGACCCACCGGTTTCCACCCCGATCTTGCGCAGGCAGGCCAGCGACATGTCACGCAGGCGCTGGTATTCCTTGTCCGTAAGCGTAAGGGCCGGGGCAACCGTAATGGAATCGCCGGTATGCACGCCCATCGGGTCGATGTTCTCGATGGAGCAGATGATGATGCAGTTGTCCGCCGTGTCGCGCACGACCTCCATCTCATACTCCTTCCAGCCCAGCACGGATTCCTCGATCAGGACTTCCGTGGTGGGGGAGGCATCAAGCCCGGAGGAGACGATGCGGTCGAACTCTTCACGGTTGTAGGCAATGCCGCCGCCGGAGCCACCCATGGTAAAGGACGGGCGGATGACCGCAGGCAGGCCGATGGTGGCTAGCGCGCTACGCGCTTCCTCCAGCGTGTGGGCAATCAGGCTGCGTGGGCTTTCAATCCCGATCTCGTCCATCGCCTCGCGGAATTTCTGCCGGTCCTCGGCCCGGTCGATCACTTCGGCATTGGCGCCGATCAGTTCGACATTGTGCTTTTTGAGGAAGCCCGACTTGTCCAGCGCCATGGCCGTGTTCAGCGCGGTCTGGCCGCCCATGGTGGGCAGCACGGCATCGGGCTTTTCACGCAGTATGATGCGCTCGACAAATTCCGGGGTGATCGGCTCGATATAGGTCGCATCCGCCAGCCCCGGATCGGTCATGATCGTGGCGGGGTTGGAGTTGACCAGGATGACGCGGTAGCCCTCTTCCTTCAGGGCCTTGCAGGCCTGCGCGCCGGAATAGTCGAATTCGCACGCCTGGCCGATAACGATCGGGCCGGCGCCGATGATCAGGATGGAGCTGATATCTGTCCGTTTTGGCATGGGTCGGCTTTCACGCGGTCTTGGTTGTGGTGTCGATCAGATCGACAAAACGGCGGAACAGGTAATGGCTGTCGGATGGGCCGGGGCTGGCTTCGGGGTGGTACTGCACCGAGAAGGCCGGGTAACGGCTGGTATTGATGCCTTCGTTCGATCCGTCAAACAGGCTGGTATGGGTGGCGCGCACGTCAGCGGGCAGGGATTTGTCATCCACCGCGAATCCGTGGTTCTGACTGGTGATTTCCACCTTGCCCGTCGCCAGGTCCTTGACCGGCTGGTTGGCCCCACGGTGACCGCGCGCCAGCTTGTAGGTCCTTGCCCCCAGCGTAAGTGCCAGAAGCTGATGGCCAAGGCAGATGCCGAATACCGGCTTGCCCGCTTCCAGCACGCCGCGAATGGCGGGGACCGCGTATTTTGCCGTCGCCGCCGGGTCGCCCGGCCCGTTGGACAGGAACACGCCAGCGGGGTCGAGGGCGAGGATGTCCTCCGCCGTCGCGGTCGCGGGCACTACGGTCACGTCACAACCCGCGTTGGCAAGGCAGCGCAGGATGTTACGCTTGGCACCGTAATCAACTGCTACAACCTTGCGGCGCTTTGTGGGCAGGGGCGCTGTGCCATGTGGCCACTGCCATACACCTTCCGTCCATGTATAGGGCGTGGCGCAGGTTACTTCGCCAGCCAGGTCCATGCCCTCCAGCCCCGGCCACGCACGGGCCTGTGCAAGCAGGGCGGGGATATCGAACTGTCCGTCGGCGGGATAGGCCACGATGGCTGTCTGCGGGCCGTCTTCGCGGATGCGCCGCGTGATGGCGCGGGTGTCGATACCACAGATGCCCGGAATACCCTGCGCCTTGAGCCATGCGTCCAGCGATTCGGTCGCACGCCAGTTGGCCGGTGCCGTCAGGTCTTCCTTGACCACCAGCGCGCGGGCATGGATGCGGGTTGCCTCATCATCCTCCGGCGTGGTGCCGGTATTGCCGATATGGGGAAAGGTGAAGGTAATGATCTGCCCCGCGAATGACGGGTCGGTCAGCGTTTCCTGGTACCCGGTCATGCCGGTGGAAAAGCAGATTTCGCCCAGTGCGCGCTCGGTGCTGTGCGCGCCGAATCCGCGCCCCCACATCACGGTGCCATCCGCCAGGATCAGGGCGGCTGTCGCGGCTTTGGGCCTGTTGGCCGGTGCGATCGGGTTTGACGTGCTCATCATGGGCTCCGGTCGGTCGGATTCTGTGTCGGGTTGCAGGTCGGATAGTGACAGCCCTGTTGCGCGCAGCACCGTTGTCCAGTGCTTGGGCGGAATGGCGCGGGCCTGCCGCCATTTGCGAATGGCCTCGGTGCTTACGCCTGCCAGTCGGGCGGCCTGTTCGGCGCCGCCAAGGCGTTCGATAATACTTTCTATCGTCATCGGCATTGGATGATGTCCCTTCCGGGAGTATTGCCTACCAGTGTCTCTGGTAATTGGGAAGAAAATTCCCACATACCCCCGCAACGAGACAGTGGGAAAATTATTCCCGGCACCATACGGGGCATCCTGCCCCGCCGCCGGGCAGAGGAGTTGACAGTCATGTCCTTGCGCGCACGTTTCATGGATGACCTGAAAGCAGCCATGAAGGCAGGCCAGAGCGAAAAGGTCGGCACCATCCGCATGATTACGGCAAAACTGAAGGATATTGATATCGCCGGCCGCGCGAAGGGCGAAGACCAGGTCAGTGATGAAGCCGTGATTTCCATGCTGCGCGGCATGATCAAGTCGCGCACGGAATCGGCTGCCATGTACACCCAGGGCGGCCGCCCCGAACTGGCGGACAAGGAAAATGCCGAAATCGCGATCATCCGTGACTACCTGCCGCCCGACCTTGATGACGCTACCATCGAGGCCGCCGTGCGCGAAGCCATCGCGCGCACGGACGCCACATCCATGAAGGATATGGGCAAGGTCATGGCGGCGCTGAAGGAACAGTTTGGCGCGGCCCTGGACCCCGCGCGCGCATCTGCCGTGGTGCGCGCGCGCCTGTCTGCCTGATCTGGCTGGATAGTACAATCCCGATGGCACTTGACCCCGCATTCCTGGATGAACTGCGTGCCCGCACGCCCATCGCCCCCATTATCGGGCGGCGGACGAAGCTGGTGCGTTCGGGAAAGAACTGGAAGGCGTGCTGCCCCTTCCATGGGGAAAAGACGCCATCGTTCTATGTCTATGATGACCACTACCACTGCTTTGGTTGTCAGGCGCATGGCGATGTCATCACCTTCGTCATGGAAAGCGAGGGGCGCACCTTCATCGAGACGGTGGAGGAACTGGCCACCGCTGCCGGTATGGAGGTGCCAAAGCCCGATCGCGCCCAGCGCGCCCGTGCCGAAGAGGCCCGCACGCTGGGCGATGTGCTCGAAGCCGTGCAGCTTTCCTGGCAACGCAGGCTGTACCAGCCTGAAGGGCGCGAGGGTCTGGCCTACCTGCAGGGCCGTGGCCTGACGGACGAGACCATAGCCGCCTTCGGCCTCGGCTGGTCGGGTGAGGGGCGTGGCGGGCTGGTGGCGGAAATGGCGGCGCTGGATATCACACCCGCCATGCTGCGTGATGCAGGGGTGATGCGGGCGGATGAGGATGGTGCGCCATCGCGCGAACTGTTCTTCAACCGCGTGACCTTTCCCATCCGCGACCGGCGCGGGCGGCTGGTCTCCTTCGGTGGGCGCATTCTGGGCGATGGGCAGCCCAAATACCTCAACGGGCCGGAGACCACCCTTTTCTCCAAGCGCCGGGTGCTGTTTGGCCTCGATCGCGCGCGTGAGGGCGTGCGGGGCACAGGTGCTGGTGCCGATCTGCTGGTGGTGGAAGGCTACATGGATGTGATCGCCCTGCATCAGGCTGGCTTTCATGGTGCCGTAGCCCCCCTTGGCACGGCGCTGACCACTGAGCAGCTTGAAGCCCTGTGGCAGGTCGCCCCCGCTCCGGTATTGTGTTTCGATGGCGATGCGGCGGGCCAGCGCGCGGCGGTCAAGGCGGCGCAGACCGCGCTGCCGCTACTCAATGTAGAGCGTACTCTGCGTTTTTGCGCCCTGCCCGAAGGCGAAGACCCGGACAGCCTGCTGCGCCATGATGGTGTGGCCGCCATGAGCGCGCTGATCGCGAGTGCACGCCCGATGGGGGAGGTCCTGTTCGGCTTGCTGAGCGAGGGGGTGCGCGATCCCGGCCCCGAACAACGCGCTGCCCTGCGCCGCAGGCTGGTGGAAGTGGCCGCCCTGATCCCGGACAAGGCGCTGGCAGCGGAATACCGCTCCACCCTGCTGGACAGTTTTTTCGAGACCTTCCGCCGCAACCCCAAGGGGGGCGCGCGTCGGGCCGCCATCGCCACCGCTCCCGTGGCGTTGATGGATGCGGACCTGCAGCGCCAGTGCATCCTGACCGCCATCATCCTTGAAAAGCCCGAGGTCATGGGAGAGGTGCAGGACGCCTATTGCCGCCTTGAACTGCCCACCGACATCGCGGCCCTGCGTGAGGAACTGCTGGACCTCAATGACGCGCGTGGCGGACTGCCGCCTGCGGCCGAACTCGCGGCCTGTCTGTCCGCCGCTGGCCTGAATGATGTCTGCCAGCGCGTGCGCGCCGTGCGTGGGCGGCATGGCAAGGGAGAAGATGATGACCTGTTCGGCACCGATCCGCGTCAGGAGTGGTGGCATTTCTATGCACTGCTCAATGTCGGGCGGTTTGCCGCCGAGATCCGCAGCGATACCGAACGCATGTGCGCGGGTGAGTTGGATGAGGCGGCATGGCTGAGCCTGCGCACCCGCCTGCTTGCCCTTGATACCTTGCGTCGGGGTGGTGAGGATGTGGATGAATAGGGCAAAAAATTGGTTGCCCACATCAAATGATGGCGTGCCCGCCCTTGACTTCGGCCATGTTATCGACCACCTGCACCAGACAAATGCATATGAAAGCGGTATGATTGGCCGTATCCTGCTCCACCGCCTGCGGGGGCGGTAAAAGGGACGGGATTACTGTGCGCGGGTGGGTTTGTGCCCACGCGCGTAAACGATTTGCTGGGTAGGGATTGATCGGGCATGGCGACAAAGACAGCCACGGGTACGGATACGGCTTCAGGGGACCAGGATAACGATACAACCCTGCTGGACACCCGGTCCGGCGCCGTCAAGAAACTGATCGCCCGCGGCAAGGAACGCGGCTACATCACTTTTGACGAACTTAATGCCGTCCTCCCGCAGGACCAGATGTCCTCCGAACAGATCGAGGACGTGATGGCCGCGCTGTCGGAAATGGGCATGCAGGTTGTCGAGAACGAAGACAACGACGATACCGAGACCCCGGCTGCCCCGGAAGGCAAGGCCGACGACACCGCCGAGGAAGAAACCGAGAGCGAGGAACCGGCGGCGGGTAACGTCGATACCGAAAGCCTTGGCCGCACCGATGACCCCGTGCGCATGTACCTGCGCGAGATGGGTTCGGTCGAACTGCTGTCGCGTGAAGGCGAGATCGCGATTGCCAAGCGCATCGAGGCCGGCCGGGACGAGATGATCGGCGGCCTGTGCGAAAGCCCGCTGACCTTCCGCGCCATCATCTCATGGCATGAACGGCTCAAGGCCGGAGAAATGCTGCTGCGTGACATTGTGGACCTTGAGGCCATGCAGTCCGGCGGCAATGACCCCGCCGAGGCAGCCGAGGGCGAGGACGCCTTTGCCGAAAACGAAGGCACCGAGAACGAGGAAGCCGAGGAAACCGAAGGTGAGGGGGAAGGCGAGGGCGAAGGCGCCGGCCTGTCGCTCTCGGCGCTTGAGGAAAAGCTGAAGCCGGAAATCCTTGAACAGTTCGAGGAAGTCGAGGCGCTGTACCAGGCGCTGCACCGGGTGCAGGCCGAACGGCTGGAAAAATTCACCGCAGGCAGCGACATCTCCGCCGAGGAGGAAAGCCGCTATGAACACCTGCGTCTGGAACTGGTGGGCAAGGTCCAGCAGGTTCATCTGCACAATGCCCGTATCGAGGTGCTGGTCGAGCACCTGAAGGAAATCTTCCAGCGCCTGAACGGGCTGGAGGGGCGCATGTTGCGCCTGGCCGAGAGCACCCGCGTCTCGCGTGATGACTTCCTGCTCAAATACCGCGGGCGTGAGCTGGACCCCGGCTGGATGGACATGGCAGCCGCCCTGCCGGGCAAGTCATGGAAAAACTTTATCGCCAAACATGGCGAGACCGTGATCCGCCTGCGCAACCAGGTTGCTGACCTGACGCAGGAAACCGGCCTGCCGGTTGGTGAGTTCCGGCGCGTCTACGCCACCGTTTCGCGCGGTGAGCGTGATTCGGCGCGCGCCAAGAAGGAAATGATCGAAGCCAACCTGCGCCTCGTGATCTCGATTGCCAAGAAATACACCAATCGCGGCCTGCAGTTCCTTGACCTGATTCAGGAAGGCAATATCGGCCTGATGAAGGCGGTGGATAAATTCGAATACCGCCGTGGCTACAAGTTCTCCACTTACGCCACATGGTGGATCCGTCAGGCCATCACGCGTTCGATTGCTGATCAGGCGCGCACCATCCGCATTCCGGTCCACATGATCGAGACGATCAACAAGCTGGTCCGCACCTCGCGTCAGATGCTGCATGAGATCGGGCGTGAACCAGCGCCTGAAGAACTGGCTGAAAAGCTGGGCATGCCGCTGGAGAAAGTGCGCAAGGTGCTCAAGATCGCCAAGGAGCCGATTTCGCTCGAAACACCGATCGGTGACGAGGAAGACAGCCATCTTGGTGATTTCATCGAGGACAAGGCCGCCGTCATCCCGCTTGATGCCGCGATCCAGACCAACCTGCGTGAAGCCACGACCCGCGTGCTCTCCTCGCTCACCCCGCGAGAGGAGCGTGTGCTGCGCATGCGCTTTGGCATTGGCATGAACACCGACCATACGCTGGAAGAGGTGGGCCAGCAGTTCAACGTGACGCGTGAACGTATCCGCCAGATCGAGGCCAAGGCCCTGCGCAAGCTCAAGCATCCCAGCCGGAGCCGCAAGCTGCGCTCGTTCCTTGATGATAACTGAAATTCCCTGTGCCGCCACCCCGAAGGAAACCGGCGGCGGCACGCGCATCGGGGTGGATGTGACGTTCCTGTGCATGGACAGGCCGCCCCCCGGTGCTCCGCCGCCCCTGCCGGAAGGGTACAGCATCCGCCAGACCTTCCGCCCCGGTGTGGCATGGTACCGCGCACTGTATGATGCTGTGGGCCATGATTACTGCTGGTGGCTGCGCCGGGCCATGCCTGATCACGAGCTTGCCGCGCTGCTGTCCAGTCCCGGCATTGGCGTGCATGTGCTTTATGATGGTGACGTGCCCGCCGGTTTCTGTGAACTCGACAGTCGTTACGCGCCCGATGTGAATATTGCTTATTTCGGTCTGCTGCCTGCATGGGTTGGCAGGGGGGTGGGTCGTGTGTTCCTGCACCAGATGGTGGCCAGGGCGTGGCAGATGCGGCCTGCGGCAGTACGGGTCAATACCTGCACGGCCGACCATCCGCGTGCACTGCCCACCTACCTGCGCGCAGGCTTTCACACGCTCCGTACCATCCGTGAAATATGGCAGATTCCTACAACGCTAGGCCTGCCCCTGCCCGAGCGACTAAAGGTGGCCTGACACGCGCGGCATACCACACGGAAGTGTTATAACTGGTATTGTTATTGCATGAATTCGTCCCCATCTCCTTTTTCTGTTTAAAGGAGAGAAAAGGGCATGGATTTCGACGTTTCATATTACAAATTTCATGGGGTTGATCGTGTCGGCCTGCTGGCGGCCCTTGGTCTGCAGGATACGGATATTGCAGATCCCAACGGTGATGCTTCCTACGCCATTGCGGACCTGCCCAATGGCTGGTTTGTCATCCGTACCCAGAATGATACGGGATTGATCATCAATTATGACCGGAAGACACTGTGCCGGGAGGGCAGGCTGATCACATGCGACGTGGCGGCCATTGACCCGCTGAGCCAAGCCGCTGGTTACGAGCAGGGCGAAGAACGCTGGGTCGTGCTGCATGACGGTCGTAACGGTGACCGGTTGGACCTGGATGTACGCGGCGATGTGCCCGATGCACTGCTGCCACTGCGCCAGAAGGCCTTTGTCACCGCCGAGCGTGAGGAGACAGACCCGCGCGGCCCGGACAGCATGCTTGATGTGCCACTGGAACTGATCAAGGCCGTAACGGGATTTCGCCATGACCGTCCGCAGGATGTTCATCCCGTACCGGTTTTTCGGTGGCTCAAGCCGGTCGAGACGACCTGAACCCCACTTTTTCCTTGTCTGTCGGGCGCGTTTGTGTTTCAAGGCGCACCTTCCCTGCCGGGTGCGTGGCATCGCCCCCGGCTATACCCGTGCCCTCTGGGGCAACATGGCGGACCGTGTCCGCCATGCCGGGGTTGAAGCGATCCGAAGGGAGTACCCATGCCGTTGTATGAAACCGTGCTGATCGCACGTAATGACGTGTCGCAGCAGCAGGTTGAAGCCATTGCTGATGGCATCGCCACCTACCTGGAAACCGAATCCGGGTCCATCAAGAAGCGCGAATACTGGGGCCTGCGCACGCTGGCTTACCGTATCAAGAAGAACCGTAAGGGGCATTACATGCTTCTGGGTCTTGACGCGTCTTCCGATGCAATCAAGGAAATCGAGCGCCAGCTCAGCCTGAACGAAGACGTTCTGCGTGTACTGACCCTGCGTGTGGATGAGATTGACGAAGCACCGTCCGTCATCCTGTCGCGCAAGGGCGATGAGCGCGAGCGTGGCTTCCGTGGGCCCAAGCCCGCCGGCCGGTTTGAAAGCGGCCGTGGCACGCGCCGTAACTTTGATGACCGCGAAGAGTTCCGCGCTCGTAACGAGCGTGAAGAACAGCAGCGCGCCAACGCCACAGCCGGCGCCGAAGCGGAGTAAGAGCTGATGTCCGAATCCACCGAGATCAATCCCGCCGCCCGCCGCGTTGCGGTTGGTGCGCGCCGTCCGTTCTACCGTCGTCGCAAGTCCTGCCCGTTCTCCGGCCCGAATGCGCCGAAGATCGATTACAAGGACGTGCGTCTGCTGAGCCGCTTCCTGTCCGAGCGTGGCAAGATCGTTCCCAGCCGCATCACGGCAGTGTCCGCCAAGAAGCAGCGCGAACTGGCTCAGGCCATCAAGCGTGCGCGTTTCCTGGCCCTGCTGCCCTACATTGTAAGCTGAGGGAGGCTTAACCATGTCCGCAGTAGAACTCATCCTGCTCCAGCGCGTCGAGAAGCTGGGCCAGATGGGCGAGATCGTTAGCGTGAAGCCGGGTTATGCCCGTAACTTCCTGCTGCCCCAGGGCAAGGCGATCCGCGCCAACGCACACAACCGCGAGCGTTTTGAGCGTGAGCGCGTGCAGCTTGAGGCCCAGAACCTCAAGAACCGCGAGGAGGCCGAGCGCCTGTCCGAGCGCATGCACGGCCTGTCCGTCATCCTGATCCGTCAGGCTGGTGACAGCGGCAGCCTGTATGGCTCGGTCACGACCCGTGACATCGCGGAAGCGGCAACCCAGGCTGGCCTGACCATCACTCGTAACCAGGTCATCCTGCCCGAGCCGATCAAGCAGCTTGGCCTGTATGAAGTCAGCGTTGCCCTGCACCCGGAAGTGTCCATGCAGGTGACGGTGAATGTCGCCCGCTCCGAAGAGGAAGCGGAACGTCAGGCACGTGGTGAGGAAATCGGCACCGAACAGGACGATGAACCCACACTGGCCGAACTGACTGGCGAAGATGTTGTAGCCGAAGGCGAGGTTTCGGAAGAAACCGCCGTCGAGGAAACGCCTGCCGTCTGATTGACCGCAGCCAGCCACCCCACAGGTGGCTGGTCCGGTTACAAAGGCCCGGAAGAGGAAACTCTTCCGGGCCTTTGTCGTTTGTGGCCACCGTGCGTTCTGCCAGCCCCCGGGGCAGGCAGGAGAGGGGGCCAATGGCGTCTTTTACTGCTGGCTCGGGTATTTGCACGCTTCATTACTGTGGGGCGGCTGGAAATTCACTACCCTGATGGTGAGCGGCGGATGGCATGTGGGGCATGATGGCCCTTATGCCGCCATGCGGATTGCGGACCATGCAACGGGGTTGCATCCTGCTGTTCCGCGTTACGCCGCTGCCGCCCTGCGGACATGAAGATGCGCAAGGCAGTCGAATTCAGCAATATCGAGTGTCTCGGCACGTCGGCTGCCATCAATCCCCGCCTCGGCCAACAGGCTTTCGCCTCCTAATGCTTTGAGCGCGCCGCGCAGCATCTTGCGCCTCTGGCCAAAGGCCGCCGCCGTGACCTGTTCCATGGCGCGGAACAAGGCGGCATCGGGCTGGTCCGCGTGCGGGATCAGGCCCACCACGGCGGAATGCACCTTGGGCGGGGGGGAAAACGCGCCGGGGGGGATATGCATCAGCATACCACACCGGCAGGTCCATTGTGCGAGTACGCCCAGCCTGCCGTAATGGGCTGAACCGGGGGCGGCACAGATGCGTTCGGCCACTTCGTGCTGAAACATCAGGGTCAGCCGTGTCCATGCCGCCGCCTGCCGCAGCCAGCCCACCAGCAGGGGCGTGCCTACATTGTAGGGCAGGTTGGCAATCACCTGCCGCGGCGCCGGGCACAGCGTTGTCAGGTCCAGACGCATGGCGTCGGCTTCGACCACCTCCAGCCGCCCTTCCGCCCGTGCTGCCAACTCACCTATGATGGCCACGGCGCGCGTATCCACTTCCACCGCAACTACCCGGACAGCCGCCGTATCAAGCAGGGCACGGGTCAGGCCGCCGGGGCCGGGACCGACCTCCACCACGTTCTGCCCCGACAGGTCACCGGCCAGGGCGGCTATGCGCGCCGTAATGCCGGGATCAAGCAGGAAGTGCTGGCCCAGCGCCTTGCGTGCATCCAGCCCATGGCGGGCAATGGTCTCGCGTAGCGGCTCAAGACCCTGTGACGGGGAGGGAATGGTCATGTCCCGCTCAGGTCTTTGAACGCATATCGATGATGGCCCGGCGCTGCAGGTCGCGGTTGAGCTGGCGTGATGTCTGCTCGACACGTTCGTTCATCAGGTGATCGGCAATCTGGCTGGGGGTCTGGGTGGCAATGTTGCGTTCTTCACGCGAGCAGACCATCAGGACGAGGATGCCATCTATCGAGACCAGGGGGCGGCTTGGCTTGCCCACGGGCAGCGGCTCAAGGATCTCGCGCATCTGGGGGTTAAGGTGGCTCAGCATCAGTTCACCGGGATCGGTGGGGTGTTTTTCACCCAGTTTCTTGTTCTGTGCTTCCATCTGATCACAGCTTTTGGCCGAGGAAGAAAAGGCATTCGCCGCATCCAGCGTCGCCTTCTGCTGGTCGGTGGCATTTTCCGGGTCCAGCGGTGCGTCAAAGGGGAAGAACGCCTGGCGAATGGTCATGATGGTGGCCATCTGGTGTCCCACGGTGCGCCGTTCGGCAATGGTGGCGATCACGTAGCCACCTGCTACGCGGATCGGGTTGGAAATGGCGCCGTCGGGCATCTTGCGCGCCACGTCTACCACCTGCGGGTCCAGCCCGTCTTCCTGCATCCAGCCCATCATCCCGCCGTCAAGCGCGCTCTGCCCCTGCGAGAACTGGGCGGCTACAACCGGGAACGGTGCGCCCTCGCGCAGTTCCTGAATGATGGTTTCTGTAAATTTCAGCTCATTTTCCGTATGACGCGGATCTTCGACGGGTACGAAGATCTCGCTGATCATATATTCCGGCTTGCCATCCTCGCGCTTGAGGGCTGCGGTGCGCTGTTCGATCTCGGCTGCGGTAATGCGACCACGTTCCCCCGTCTCCTGCCGCAGCACCTGTGTCCAGCCAAGCTGCACGCGGATCTGGTCGATCAGCGTAGTCAGCGACACGCCATCTTCCGCCAACTTGTTGCGCAGGGCGTTCTGCGGCATGCCGTTGCGCTGCTCGATTCCGGCAATGGCAGCGGCAATCTGCTGGATGGGGACGTTGATGTGGCGGTTGAGCATTTCCTGCATGCGCAGCTTTTCATCGATCAACTGGCGCACGATCTGCGGGCGCAGGCGCGCCATCACGTCATCGCTCACATCCAGTCCCGATGAGAGTGCGAACAGCCGCCCGCGTGTATCCACATCGCGCTTGGTCAGCACCGCGCCATTAACGGTGGCGATGATGGCATCCTGGTCTTCCGCCGCCTGGGCGGCCTGAGCAATGGCGTGTGCGCTGCGTGCGCCAGCGGGGTGCATGTGGCCCAGTAGCGTGGTGCAGGCCAGCAGTCCCGCGGCCAGCATGCGGCCCGCACGGTAATGGTGCGGTACGGAAGGGGAAGCAGCGCCACGCATGGCGGGGAAGATGGACATCCGGCTCAGTCTTTCGCGCATCAGGTCAGCCATTTATACCAAATGTACCGATGGTTTTGAACGTAAGGGAAAACATTACGGTCGAATTGCTCTGTTGACCACCAATCGTGGTGTACTGCTTGAGATACATCACATCCAGCCCGAAGCAGTCGTTCTGGTAACCGGCATCGCCACCTACGGCCACACTTTCCTTGCGTGAGAGGCTGCGGCGCAGATAGGCTGCCAGGTGCCAGTTATCCCAGTTGGATGCAGCGCCCACCGTCAGTTCGCTGACCGGCCTGTAATAGATGTCAGGCGCTGCGGAGGTGTATGAGCGCTGGGCGTAATAATAGTAAGGCGTGACCGGTTCGAACAGGTAGCCGCCCGTTACACGGAAATGGCTGACGCCCGCACTGCCCAACGCATCGGCAAAGTCCACTTTGCCGCCATACGGGTCCAGCCGCATCTTGCCATCGAAATCGAAATACCTGTTGGGCACCATGTGCGTGCCCATCACCACATCCGACAGGTGATGGTTCAGGCCGGAATAGGGGATGCGGTTGTGGTCGATATGTTCCTGGAAGCTCTCGCCGATCAGCACATCAATCTGGTGACCGTTCCATGTCCAGTTGTTGTGCAGCCCCACATTGGCGCGCAGGCCGCCATCCAGCCGGTCGGTGCCCGCGTAGCGGTTGAGCGCGAACAGCGTGGAATCCGTGAACTCGTAGGTCAGGCTGTCTTCATTGGGAATGTTGCTTGATGTGCTGTTGCCGGTATTGGGGGCAGCCAGGAACTGCACGATCGGCTCCAGCACCTGGGTGCCGGTATTGTGGTTGAAGCTGCGCAGGAACGGCCAGTTCATTTTCAGCCCCACCGTGGGAAGGACCTGTCCCTGCACCTGTGCGGTGGTGGTGCGGGCGTAGTTGGGCTGCTGGTTCAGTTCGGTCGCGCGGTGGATAGCGGATTCAACATGTAGGGTCAGGTTCCATATCTGCCCCAGTGAGTTGTGGAACGGCCGGTCCCAGTTGAGGGAAAGCTGTCCGCGCTGGTCCGATGTGCCGTTTTCACGGTAGACATAGAAATCAGTCGTATCGAGGCTGAAGCGCCCGCCCCACGCATCGGGCTGGCCAAAATAGCTGTAGGTATAGCGTGGCAGCACCCACGGCAGGTCCTGGTTGTGGATGATGCCCTGGTTCATGCCTTCGTAGCCTTCGGCATCAAGGCGGGAATAGGAACCGGTGCCAAACCCTTCCAGATAGATGCTGGAATTGAGCGTATCCTGCCCGTAGCCGCTTACGCGGTAGTCACGCATGTAGTTGGGCGAACTGGCCCAGCGTATGTTCGCCCCCGCGCGCCATGTCTTGTTGATGGAGATCTGGCCGTTGGCAAAGATGTAGCCCTGCAACCCATGGTCGTTGGACGTGTTGACATCCTGGCCGAAGGTGTTGACGTAATTGGGGTCGCGATGGGTATCGTAGGCAAGTCCCCCCACCAGGTTCAGGCGTGCATTGGAGAAATAACGCCGGTAATTTGCTGTAAGCTCTGGCCCGGTCCGGGTCGAGAACAGACCCTGCAGCGTAATATCGGACTGGCGGTCGATCACCCAGTAATAGGGAATGGTGACATAGGTGCCCAGGTAGCGGTCATGCGGTGTGAAGCCAGGTGTCAGGAACCCGCTCTGCCGCCGTACCGATGGGTCAGTCATGGAAAAGGCTGGCAGGTAGAAGACTGGCACGCCAAAGAAATCCACGAACGCATCACGGAACTCCAGCCGCTTGTGCTGCATGTCATGCGTGGCGTCAAAGGCGCGGATCTGCCAGAACGGGGCGCGTTCAGGGTGCTTGGCGCAGATCTCGCACGCTGTATAGACCACGCGCGTCAGGTCACTGATCTTGCTGCCCGAGCGCCGCATGCCATTGGCGGCCATGCGGGCATTATCGGCCATCTGGGCATACAGGCGGGTCATGATGCCGTCGCGCATGCCGTTGCTCAGTTCGGCATAATCGGTAAACAGCACCGTGCCGTCGGGTTCCACCATGGCCACATTGCCACGCGCCGAGGCTATGCCGGTATTGCGGTCATAGATAATTCTGTCGGCGCGCATGATCTGGTCATTCTGCCAGACCTGCACGTTACCGGTCCATGTAGCGATGCCGTTGCGACTGTCATAGCTCACATGGTCGGCTTGGAAGGTCATGGGGTCGGTGTTGGAGACCGTGCCCGAAAAATTTGCCGGGGCTTGTGGCTGGCTTTTGGGGGCATGGATGGGCATGCTGCGCCTGGGCGCACCCACCGCATCGGCCTGCGCTGCCGAACTCCATACGGCCATGCCCCCGATCACTCCACCCAGCATGGTTGCGCAGAACAGCAACCCGCGCGGAAGCTGCCGCAGGACCGTCATGGGTCGCAGCGGATGCAGTGCGCGTGTAAAGGAGACGGAGCGGTACATTAACCGTCCTCTAGATGAAGAAGCAGCGTGACTGCAAGACAAAGCCCCGCCCCCGTAGGCGCCCATGCGGCAAGAATGGGGGGCAGGGTACCCGTTTCACCAAACTGCGCCGCGATCTTGGAGAGCGCGAACAGCGCGAAACCGGCCGCCACCCCAAAGCTGATCATGCGGATCACGCCGCCGCGCCGGGCGGGGCGCATGGAAAAACCGGCTGCCACCAGCGCCATGGTGCCCGACAGGACGGGTAGCGTGAGCAGGCTCTGGAAATGCAGGCGGTGACGGATGGTGGAAAAGCCCGAGCGGTTGAGTTGGCGGATGAAGCTGGGCAGGGTCCAGACGGATAATGTGTCGGGGGAGGCAAAGCTTTCCTCCACCCCCGCCAGCGTCAGGTCCGCATGCAGGGTGAAGTGCCCTATGTCCGATGGCATTTCGTCGGGGCGGAGCAGACGTGCGCCTTCCATTATCCACCGCCCGTGACCCAGATAGCCCCGGTCCGCCTCGATCCGCGTCAGCAGCCCGTTATCTGAGCCAAGGCGGAAGATGGTGATGCCGCCAATATGCAGTACACCACCATCCAGCCTGACCTTGCGGGCGTGAATGATGTCCACCCCGTGGTCCACCAGCCCGTTATCGCCCTGGCGCAGCCACAGGGTGCCCCCGCTCAGGTTCAGCGATTTGCCGTTGTTGTCGCGCAGGTACTGCCGGTCCAGCGCTTCCGCCCGGCGGTACATGATGGAGGAGAGCGGCGAGATGCAGGTTGTGGCCGTGGCCCCGATCAGTACAGCACAGATGACCGGCCCTGCCAGAAACTGCCATGCCGAAATCCCGGCCGCCCGCGCCACCACCAGTTCCGATGACCGCGCCAGCCGCCAGAAACACAGGATTCCTCCCAGCAGCACGCCAAAGGGTAGGATTTCAAGGCAGGCGAAGGGGATGTGCAGAAAAGCGATCTGGCTGACCAGCGATGTCGGCACGTTGGGCCGGGTCGAGACCCGGCGCAAAAGGTCGATGAAGTCGAACATCGTGATCAGCCCGGTCAGGAAGGCGATCACGGACAGCGTGGCCCATGTGAACTGTCGGGCGATGTAGAGTGAAAGCGTCAGCGCAAGGTTCATGGCTGTGCGCCATCGCTCAGCCTGCGGGCTTCACGTTCGCTGCGCAGTTCGGGCCAGAACAGGATAACCGCGCACACGATCCCCGGCCCGATCGTGCACACCCACATCAGCGGCATGAGTTGCAGGTTGCGCGAGGCGAGGTTCTGCACCAGCAGGGTCAGCGCCTGCACCGCCACAACCGCCAGTATGGCCAGCACCGGGCGCAGGATGCTGGCCTGGCGGGAATGGCTGCCCCCCCCCATGGCCCCCACCAGCCCGATCATGGCGAACGAGAAGGCGCAGAACGGCGTGCTGAGCCGCCGCCATGCTTCAATGAACATCTTGCTTTCATCACGGGGTGAATATTGGTGCATGTCCGGGTGGAGCAGTTGCGCGATCGAAAGCTCATTGGCATCGGGTAGGCGGGTATGGGCGGTGTGCGGGCTGGACAGGTCGATGGTGTTGCGCGTGAAGGTCAGGACATTGAGCCGCCCGGTATGGCTGTCGATCTCCTGGCGCGAGCCATTGAACAGGACCACGCGCGGCTGGTCATTGATGATGACCAGGTTGCCCTCCTCGGCCAGTATCGTGGCCTCGGCGCCAGGGGTGCGGTCATCTTCCACCATGATGCCGTGTAGCGTGCCATCCTTGTCGCGTGTGCGGATATAGACCGTCATGTTGTCCGAAACCTGCGTGAATACCCCGTCCTGGATCAGGAAGGCGGCCATGCGGTTGCGGATCTGGAATTCGTACTGGCGGAACGCATGGTAGGAAACCGGCACGATCCAGACATTGAGCACCAGACACACGGTGGTGGCGATGGCGGCGCACATCAGTCCCGGCCGCGCCATCAGGGCGGGCGAAAGACCCGCTGCCTGCATGACCGTCAGTTCCCGGTCGGTGCCAAGGCGCTGGTAGATGAACTGCACCACCACGAACGTGGTAATGGGCAGGATGACCGCAACAAAAGAAGGGACCAACAGACTGGTCAGTTCCAGGAACACGCGCAGCGAAAGTCCGCGCCCCACCACCAGCGATACAAAATGCAGCGACTGCGTAAGCCAGATGAGCGTGACCAGCGCACCCGTGGTTGCCACCAGCGCCAGCAACAGCTGGCGCAGCATGTAGCCATCCAGAATCGACAGGTGCGGTGCAAGGCGACCGGGAGTGGGGCGTACGACAGGCATGATCCTGTCTAGCCCTGTTCCCGCCGGGGCAAAAGGGGTGAACCCTTTAGGCCCGGTAGGCAGGAACAGTCTGTTACGTGCGGCCTGTGCTGGTATGGCCTCATGTGCCCTGTGTGGCAGGGGGGAGTACCTTGCCGGGGTTCATGATGTTTTGCGGGTCAAGGGCGGCCTTGATGTGGCGCATGGCGGCCAGTTCGGCCCCGCCGCGCCACTGTGGCATCATATAAGGCTTGAGTTGGCCCACGCCATGTTCGGCGGAGAAGGAGCCGTCCAGTTCCTTTACGATGCCTGCTACCGCATCCATGATGTCATGGCTGCGCGCCAGGAAGGCTTCGGGCGCCATGCCTTCGGGCTGGACCAGGTTGAAGTGGATGTTGCCATCCCCCATGTGGCCGAATGGGGCAGGGCGGATGCCCGGTATCAGTGCCGTGCAGGCCGCCGTTGCGCGATCGATCAGTTCGGGCACATGGGTTACGGGTACCGATACGTCGTTCTTGACACTCGCGCCTGCCTGGCGCTGGGCTTCGGCATGTTCCTCGCGCAGTTTCCATAGGCCCGCGCGCTGGCCCTCGCTCTCGGCGATCACAGCATCGGTTATGATGCCATCTTCCAGTGCCTCGCCCAGTATTTCCTCGGTATATTCACGTAGGTCCGCATCCGGGCGTGGGGTGGCAAGTTCAACCAGCACGTAGGCGGGCGCGCGTTCGCCCAGTGGCAGGCTCGTGCCGGGAATAAGGCTGGTCACAAGGTCCATGCCCAGACCGGACATGAACTCGAACGCCTGTACCAGCGCCGGGTCGCGCCCGCGCAGCAGGCCCAGCAGGTTCAGTGCGGCGGTGGCGTCCTCTACCGCGCACAGCACGGCCTCGATGGCCTTGGGTTGGGGGTGGAGCTGCAAAATGGCGGTGGTGATGAAGCCAAGCGTGCCTTCGGAACCGATCAGCAACTGGCGCAGCGCATAGCCCGTATTGTCCTTGCGAAGGCGGCGCAGGCCATGGAACACGTCGCCATCAGGCATGACTGCTTCCAGCCCCAGAACCAGTTCGCGCGCATTGCCGTAGCGCAGCGTGTTGTTGCCGCCCGCATTGGTGGCCAGCACGCCGCCGATCTGGGCCGAGCCTTCGGACGAGATGGACAGCGGCAGCATGAACCCGGCCTCTTTCGCCGCGTCCTGTGCGGCTTTCAGCGTGACCCCGGCTTCGACTTCCATGGTCAGGTCATGGGAGTCGATGCCACGTACGCGGTTCATGCGTGACAGACAGACCACTACCTCACGCCCGCTGTCATCGGGTGTGGCTCCCCCCACCATGCTGGTATTGCCCCCCTGCGGCACCATGGGCACGCCGTGTTCGGCGCACAGGCGGACCAGTGCGGCCAGTTCGCCCGTGCTGGCCGGGCGCAGCACCGCCAGTGCCCGGCCGTGGTAAAGGTCACGCCAGTCGGTGCAGTAGGCGGCGGTGTCGCCCTCGCCCGTCAGTACGCCCACCGGGCCAAGCAGGTCCGTAAAGCGGGTAATCAGTTCGGCAGGCGTCATTGTGGTATCGGGGGTCTGGGTCATGACGGCATGCTTTCTGAATGAAAGGGAGTGGCGGGAGGCAGCAGCATGGCCTGCCCGGTATGGTGGATGGCTGGCGGATGGGCCGCACTGGCCCGGGCTGCGGAGGGGGAGACCAGGAAATGCCACGCTTCGATCAGCGCCAGTCCCGTCAGCAGGCCCACGGTGGCCGCCACGAGCAGGCCCGAGCGGCTGGTGGGGGCAGGGCGCGCCTGCACGACCGAAAGGGCGGCCTGTGTTTCGGCACGGGCCTGGCGGGTCTGGTTCAGTTCCACGCACAGGGCTTCGTTGCTGGTGCGCATGTCGCGCAGTTCCAGGTCAAGCTTGCGGATGCTACCGGCCATCTCCGCGATGCGGGTGTGCAGTTCCTGAATTTCCTTGGCTGCGGCGGCGCTGGCCTTGGTGGCGCGCGGCGCGCGCGGCTTTGGCGGCGGCTTTTGTGGCGGGTTGGGGGCGATGGCGGTGAACAGGTTCTTCAGCGCCCCCCCTGTCACGCCATTCTTTCTGGCGCGCGAGCGGATGGTGGCCAGCGCGCTTTCCGACTGGCCTGCATGCTCTTCCAGCACGAGTGCAAGGATATCCGAAAGGATCTTCAGTTCCTTGGGGTCGATTGTATCGCTCATTTCAGGGGCACCGGGGTCGGGTCATATCGTTGAAATCGTTACGGACGCGGGCTTGCCGCGCGGACAAGCCGGTCACGGATCGCACGCCCCAGCCCGTGCCCGGGTATGGGCTGCACCGCAATCCTGACCAGTCCCCGGCGGTGACCCTCCATATCAAGAAACCGCAGCCCCGCGAAGAGGCGCGCTGCCGCTTCGTGCAAATCTTCCCGCTCGCTCAGGTTCCATACCAGCGTGCTGCCCGGCAGCGGCTGCCCGAAGGCCAGCAGGGCTTCATCCGCGCCAACCGTGTCCGCATCCAGCCGCACCGCAAGCCCCGGCGCGTAGTGGGAGGACAGCTGGCCCGGTGCGGAAGGGCGGCTGTCATTGCGGGCCTGTGGTGCTGCAACCGGCATGCCGCAGGCCGCCTCCAGCGCTTCGAGTGTAATGCCGCCGGGGCGTAGCAACACCGGGGTTGCGCCGCTCAGGTCCACGATGGTGCTTTCTACCCCCACGCGGCATGCCCCGCAGTCCAGCACGGCATCAATCCGCCCCTCCAGCCCCGCCAACACATGCGCTGCATCCGATGGGCTGACCCGCCCCGAAGGGTTGGCGGAAGGGGCCACGACCGGAAAGCCGCAGGCGGCCAGCAGTGCGCGGGTATTCCCGCCCGCGGGCACCCGCACGGCGGCAGTGGGCAACCCCGCCGTGGCGATGGGGGATATGGCGCAGTCCACGCCGCGTGGCAGCACCAGTGTCAGCGGGCCGGGCCAGAAACGTGCGGCCAGCCTGCGGGCCAGCAGCGTGGGCATGACCTGCGTGAAAGCTGCCTCGGCGCTGGTGAAATGGCTGATCAGCGGGTTGATGCCGGGCCGGCCCTTGGCGGCATAGATGGCGGTTACCGCGCGGTCATTGCGCGCATCGGCGCCCAGACCGTACACCGTCTCGGTGCCGAAGGCCACAAGCCCGCCCGCGCGCAGGATGGCGGCGGCCTTCTCGCGGCCATGGGGGGTATCAGGCAGTAGTTCCGTGTGCATCGGCCCGCGCTATGCCGCGCCGCGACACACGAAGTGCGGATTGCGCCATGTGGGCTTGCCATAGCCCAGCGGCTGGCCATCGGTTGTCGTAACCGTGCCGCCAGCGGCTTCCACGATGGCCTGCGGGGCAGCGGTATCCCATTCCATGGTGGTGCCAAGGCGGGGATACAGGTCCGCCAGCCCTTCCGCCACGCGGATGAACTTGGCCGCCGAGCCGATATTGCCCAGATGCGCGACGCGATGGCCGCCCAGGAATTGCTTCAGGCGTGGGTCATCGGCATAATGGCGCGAGGCGAGCACCGTCAGCCCCTCCGCCGGGGTGGTGCGGACATGGATCGGCTGCGTGCCACTGGCGTCAATTCGGAAGGCTCCGCGCCCGGCACCCGCGCCATAAAGCTGGTGGTAGGCGGGCAGCGCCACGGCCCCCAGCACCGGGCGGCCGTTGCGGACCAGGCCGATATTGACGGTAAAGTCATCGCGCCCGGCCGCGAATTCCCGCGTGCCGTCCAGCGGGTCCACCAGCCAGAACTCGCTCCCTGCATTGATGCGGATGCCGGCGGCCATTTCCTCTTCCGCCACCACCGGGATGGCCGGGGCCTGCGCGCGCAGGCCCTTGAGGATATGGGCCTCGGCTGCGTGGTCGGCCTCGGTCACGGGAGAGCTGTCGGTCTTGACCTGCGTGGCAAAGCCGCGCGCGCGGATGGCGCGGATCAGTTCGGCGGCCTCACGGGCAAGGCGTAGGGCCAGATCCACAAGGAATCCGTCCTCATATGCCGGGATGGATGGTGTATTCATGCCGTTGGCATTAGCTTACTCCTCGCGCGCCGTCATGCCTTTATCGGGGGTGATGGCGCAGGACAGGCCATTTCCTGCCTGTGGCGGGCGGGAATTCGTCCTGCCGGTCCACCATTTCTGTAGCGGAGCACCGTAGATCCCCATGCTCGATATTGTCTTTTCCGACGCCGCCGTGCCGCCCTCCGGCACGCTGGTCCTTGCCAGCTTTGCATCCGATGGGAATACACGCCTTATCAAGGGGGTTGATGAGGCGACGGGCAAGGTGCTGGCACGCGCCGCGCAGGCGGCCAGCTTCCATTTTGAACGGGGTGAGACCTGCGTCGTCCTTGCTCCCGGCGCGGATTATGACCGGGTGATCCTGCTGGGGCTGGGCGCTGCGGGTGGCGAGGATGCCGAGATGGAGCGCGCCGGTGTGGCCGCCGCCCGCGCACTGGCCGCCGAAAAGGTGGGCGGGGCGGATGTGCACGTTGTGGCAGCTCCCCTCAGCCCAGGCGCACTGGGAGCTCTGGCGCTTGGGATGGTGCTGGCCAGCTACCGCTTCGATTCGTACCGCACGGCACCCGGCGCCGGGCAGAACCGCCCCCGCCCCGCGGTGGCCCCGACCCTTACGGGTGTGAGCGTGCATACGGCGCAGCCGGATGCGGCGCGTGCGCATTGGGCACCCCTGCTGGCGGTGGCGCGCGGGGTCTGCCTGTGCCGTGACCTGGTATCCGAACCCGCCAACATGCTGCGCCCGCCGCAGTTCGAGCAGCGCATCCTGGCCCTGCGCGACCTTGGCGTGGACATTGAGGTGCTGGACCGCGATGCCATGCATAAGCTGGGCTTTGGTGCCCTGCTGGGCGTGGCACAGGGCAGCGATGCCCCGCCGCGCACCGTCATCATGCGCTGGAATGGCGGGACGCAGGGCGAAGCCCCTGTCGCGTTCGTGGGCAAGGGGGTGACGTTTGATTCGGGCGGCATCTCGATCAAGCCCGCCGGCGGTATGGAGGAGATGAAAACCGACATGGCCGGCGCCGCCGCCGTAGTGGGTACCATGGCCGCCCTTGCGGGGCGCAAGGCGAAGGTTAATGCCGTGGGTGTTGTGGGACTGGTTGAAAACATGCTCTCAGGTAATGCCCAGCGCCCCGGTGACGTGGTGCGCACCGCGTCGGGCCAGACGGTGGAAGTACTCAATACCGATGCCGAGGGTCGTCTCGTGCTGGCCGACGTGCTGTGGTACACGCAGGACCGTTTCAGGCCGCGCTTCATGGTCAATCTTGCTACCCTGACCGGCGCGATCGTGGTCAGCCTTGGCATCGAGCGTGCGGGCCTATTCTCCAACAATGATGAACTGGCCGGAAACCTGTCCCGGACTGGCGAGGCCACCGGCGAGAAGCTGTGGCGCATGCCGCTTGATTCCTGCTATCTTGACCTCCTGCGTTCCGACATCGCCGATTTCAAGAACATCGGCGGCCGTCCCGGCGGGTCGATCACGGCGGCCAAGTTCCTTGAATGCTTTGTAGCGGGCGTGCCATGGGCGCATCTGGACATTGCAGGCACGGCCTGTACCCCCCGGCCCACACCGTATGCACCCAAAGGGGCGACCGGCTTTGGCGTGCGCCTGCTCGACCGCTTGGTCGGCACGTATTACGAGGGGTGATGCCTGCCCCGCGTGGCGGGGCAGGACAGTATGGGGAACTCCATGGCGCAGATCGGCTTCTATCACCTGACGCGCTCACCGGCGCTGGCGGTCCTGCCCGCGTTGCTGGGCCGCACGCTGGCGGCCGGAAAGCGGGCGGTGATCCGCTGTGCCACCCCCGAACAGGTGCAGGAACTCGACGATGGGCTATGGCGGGCGACCGATCCGCTATGGCTCCCCCATGGCACACAGGCCATGGGGCATGGTCCGTGGCAGCCGATCTGGCTGACAGCGGGCGAGGATATCCCCAACGGGGCGACCTTCCTCTTCGCGCTCGACGGGGCGGAGGTTGCCGACCTTTCCCCCTTCGAGCGGGTGTTCGACCTGTTCGATGGCCATGACGAGGCAGCCGTGGCCTCGGCCCGCCGCCGCTGGGTAGCCGGGCGCGAGGGCGGGCATGAACTGAGCTACTGGCAGCAGCAGCCCAAGGGCTGGGCGCGTCGCAGGTAGTCATCTGCGTGGTATTGCAGTGTGATGCCACGCACTGGATAAAAGGCAGGTTAGCGATGAAAACGGTCACTTTTCCCAATGACACCATGGTCCCGGCGCTGGGCATGGGCACATGGAACATGGGCGACAGCGCCAGCCGCAGCAAGGACGAGATCAGCAGCATACGCGCAGGTCTGGACGCAGGTATCCGCGTGGTGGACACGGCGGAAATGTACGGCTCCGGCCGGTCAGAAACACTGGTAGGCGAAGCGATACGCGGCGTGCGTGATGACGTGTTCCTTGTCAGCAAGGTGCTGCCCTCCAATGCCTCGCGCAGCGGGGTGCGCAAGGCGTGCGAGGCTTCTCTCAGGCGCCTTGGCACGGACTACCTTGATCTCTACCTCCTGCATTGGCAGGGCAGCGTGCCGCTGGAGGAGACCATAGCCGGATTTGAGGACCTGGTGGCGGCAGGGCTGATCCGCAGTTGGGGTGTTTCCAATTTTGATACCGATGGCATGCGCGAGATCGCGGGCATAAAGGCGGATACGCCCTGTGCCGCAAACCAGGTGCTTTACAGCCTGGACTATCGCGGTGTGGAGTTCGACCTGCTGGCGCGTGACCGCAGGGAAGGGATCGTGACCATGGCCTATTCTCCGCTGGGGCAGGGCGGTGATCTGCTGAAAGCCCCGGTGCTCAGACAGATTGCGCAGCGGCATACGACCTCGCTTGGTCCGGCTACTACGGCACAGATTGCATTGGCGTGGGTGCTGCGGCAGGAAAACGTGCTGGCCATTCCCAAGGCGGGCACCCCGCGCCACCAGGGTGAAAACTTCGCCGCACAGGAGATCACCTTGACGCGCGAGGATCTGGCGCGGATTGATGAATCCATCGCGCCGCCGCGCCGCAAGGAGCCGCTGGCCATGATCTGAACCGCCCGGCCTGACCGGGCGCAACCGGGAGGGCCGTCATCATTCCTGTCATCCTTGTCGCGCTGGTACTACTGCAGGTCGGGGGGAGCGCCGTGCTGGCGCTCATGCCCCGCCCGGCCAGCGCACTGGTGGTGGCCTTGCGGGGTGGATGGCTTGTGGCCTGCGCCGTGGCGGTGCTGGTATGCCTTGGCATAGGCCTGCCCGGTGGCTCGATGATGGCCGGGGGGCTTTTCGCATACCGGCGGGAGGTGGCCCTGCTTGTGCCCCTTGGCCTTGCAGGGCTTGCCGCTTCCACCCCGCGTGATCTTGCCGCCTGTGCGGCAGCGGGTCTTGCTGTGGCGGGTGGGGCCATCCTGTCCTGCATGGGGGCGGGGTGGGTTGTGCTTGTGCTGTGCCCGTCCCGGCGGCTGGGCGCGCGCCATGCGCCTGACCTGATGGCACTTGGGCTGCTGGCGGCAGCACTGACCCACCCGGCCTCGGTGGCCTGGCTTCTGCCCGGCCTGTGCTGGTTTGGCACACGGGGGCTGCTGGGCCTTTCCCTTTCCCCTCGCGTAGCCCCGCGTGCGGCGCGCCCGTTCCATATGGCGGATATTGCTGGCATGGTCGCCGCCATGGGGTTGTGGCGGCAACTGCCGCAGGCGGGCATGGTGGCGGATATGCGCTGGGGCTGGATACTGATCGTGGCGGGGTGCGTGTTCTACATGACCGCGTCGTGGCGTGCACTGTGCGCGGGTGGCGCGCGCGGTAGCATGGCCGGGCTGATGGGCGGCTCGGGCGCGCTGGTGATCGTGCTGGCGGGGCTTGGGCTGCTGGCGGGTGCGGATGACCTGCCCGCCATGGCGACTGCGGCCAGTCGCACCACCATGCTGGTGGCGGCAACGTGGCTGACATGGGTCTTCATGGCTCGTGCGCTTGATGTAATGGAGCGTGAGGCGGGGCCGCTTTCCCTGCTGCGGCTAGGGGGGATGGGTGTGCTTATGCCACGCCTGTCCACCCTGTTCGCGCTTGGGCTGCTGGCGGAAAGCGGGCTGCCGCCGTTGCTGGGTTTTTCCATTATCTGGATGCTGCTGCGCCTTCTGGCTGACATGTCTCATGGTGGCGGGTTGGTTGGAGACATGCCATTGCTGGCTGCTCTTGTTGCTCTTGGGGTGGGATGGGCGGTGCGCATGCTGGCGCTGGTGCGGGTGGTGGCGGTCATGCTGTGCGGGCGGCCGCGTACGCCGCGCGGGGCAGGGGCTGCCGACCCACGTGGCCGTGCCATGGTGCCGGTGGTGCTGGCGGTCGTGCCGGTGCTGGTGGTTTCCATCTGGCCGGGGCTGTGGCTGGGGCTGATGGAAGGTGCTAGCCATATGCCATCGGGCGCCATCCATCCAGTCATGCGCGATATGGCGCTTGCCTCCCCCGATGGCACGGCCACGCTGCATCCGGGGCGGCTGTGCTTACTGGTGATGGCGGTAGGGTGTGCCGTCATGCTGCTACGCAGGCTGGCCTGTCCAACGCCAGCGCGGCAGGTGGCCGGGTGGCAGCAGGGTGCGCCCCCGGTTCCGCCATGGATGGTGTTTGGCGACCCGTTGACCCAGATCGGCCCCGGCAACCCGGCCCGTATGGTGCTGGATATGCTGGTAGTGGCCCCACAGCGGCGGCGGTGGATGCGGGCGTATGTGCGCGGGTCCGGGCGGGTCGGGGCCATGCTGGCTGCCCTGCTGCACCGCGTGGGCTGGCTGTGGCAGGGGCGTGCGGTGTCGGCCCCTGTCGTTATGCTTGTGGCCTGTGTTGCGGCGCTCGTGTTTATTGCATGGCGTGGCTAGAGCATTTTTATCGAAAACCAGTTCGGTGAAAATGCTCCAGTTTATTGTTTTGACGAGCATCCTCACCTGTTTGAATGCACGCATTCAAACAGGATCTGCTCTAAGCGTGGAGGAGCGATGATGGAGTCGGTCCTGCTGGCCGCACGGATGCAGGCTGCCCTGCTGGTGACCTGCCACCTGGTGCTGGTTTTGCTGACAACCCCGATCTGGATCGGGCTCCTGCGCTGGATGGCCACGGTGATGGAGGGCGAGCGCCGCCCATTGGACATGACCGCGCATTGGCACGCATTGCGGCATGCATGGCGGCAGCCGGGCGTGCGTTCGGCAGCGGGTGCGCATGTAACCGCCCTTGCCCCATGGCTTGCGCTGGCGGCGGCCATGGGGGCGGCCATGCTGGTGCCGTCCTTTTCCCTTGGTATGCCCGGTGGTGATCTGTCGGACCTGCTTGTGGTGGGAGGCCTGCTGGAAATGGCATTCCTTGCGCTTGTGGTCGTGGCCTTTGCAGCAGGGCTGCCCCGGCCGGGCCATGCCGGGCTGCGGGTTGCGGCGGGGGGGCTGATGCTCCAGCCGGTGCTGCTGCTGGCCTGTGCGATACTGGGCATGTGCCTGCCCGATGGTACGCTGGCGGGGCTGGTGCGGCAGGCGCATGTGGCGGACATGAACGTGATCCGCGTGCCGCTGGCGCTGGTGGCCGGCGCGCTGGTGCTGGCGGGGGTGGAAGAAGGCAGCGGGACGGGGACAAGGCTGTTTTCCATCATGCTTGAAGACCTGGCCGGTCCCGACCGCGCTGTGGCCCAGTACGCGCGTGATCTGCTGACGGTGGTATGGATGATGCTGGCACGCGACCTGATCTGGCCCGAAAGCATTGTGGAACCCGACATTCTGGCCCATGCGCGCGTAATCGGGCCGCTGGCGGGGGCGGTACTGTTATGGGGGGTGCATATGCTGCTGGCGTGCGGGTGTGTGGCGGGTATGCGGGTTTTCGTGCTGTCGGGGCTGCGCCACGGGGCCTGGCGTGCCGGGCTGGGGCTGGTGTGTGCGATCATGGCCGGGGTGCTGCTGTTTGCCGGGCGGGGAGTAGGCTGATCATGCTGGTGCTGTTACTGGGCATGCTGGTCATCTGTTCGCTTTCGGGTTCGGGCGGGCGCGGGGGTGGTCTTGTCTGGCATGGGGGGCTGACTGCGGGGTGTGTGTGCCTGTCGGGCTGGAAGGCGGGGCAGATTGGCCCCGACTGCCTGCTGGCCGTGCTTATGGCGGGGGGCGTGGGCCTGTTGGGGGTGCAGATGCTGCATGTGCCCGCTAGCGGGCGTGAGCGCGGTGGCCTCCGCCTGTCTGGTGGGCTGGCCTGTGTTGTCGTGCTGACACAGGTGATGATGCAGGGGACAGAGGACATGACGCAGCATTTCATGGTCATGGCCGCCCTGTGTGCCGTGCTGTGTGGCGTATGGGGGGCATGTATCGCGCGCGGTCCGGCGGCGTTGTGCGCGGGGCTGGCCTGCGGGCTGGATGGTGTCATGCTGCTGGGGGCGCAGGCGGGCAGCATGCTGGTCATGGCGGAGGCAATCGTGGCGGTAGCGGGTCTGAACGCCGTGCTGGCCCGTATTCCGCGCATGGGGGGCGACCTGTCATGATGGGGTTGCCGCTTTATGCCAGCCTTCTGGCGGGGTGGATGGGCGTGTCGGTCATAGCGCTGCTGGCCACAGGGGCGCCGCTTGTGCTGCGCGCGCTGCTGGCGGGGCTGCTGCTTGCATTATGTGGCGTGGCGGGCAGCCTTGCGCCCACCATCGCGCAGGCCTTTATGGATCTTGGTCCGGCGCTGGCACTGTGCGTGCATGTTGCATCGGAGCGGGATGCCGACATCCGGGGTGTGGTGCTGGCGTTCATCCTTGCGGGCAACGCAGCACTTGCAGTGGCGTTCGGGCGGTGTGATCTGCTGTTCGTGACCATGGGGGCGGGCCTGGCGGTAAGGCTGGGGCTGGCGCACGGCCCGCGCGGGCTTGACCGCGCAGGATGGCAGGCGTTGCGGATCGGCCTTGGCGGACTGGTCATGGCGCAGGGGGGGCTGTCCGTGCTTCAGGTACAGTGGGGCAGCATGGCCGATCAGGCCGGGGCGGTGCTGCTGGTGGGGGGTGTGCTGCTGGCCTGCGGCATACTGGCCGATCCGGTGACTGTCCCCATGGCCGGTGCTCCGCTGGCGCAGAAAATGAACACGCTGGCGGCCCTGCCGGTTGTTGCCCACGCGGCTGGAATGTGGCCCACCATCCAGCCGGTCCTGACATTTCTGGGGCTGCTCTGCCTGTTATGGTCCGCCCTGCCGCGTGGGGGGGACAGGGAACCCGTCATTGCATGGGGCGCGTGGGCGGTAATGGCGGCAGGCCTGCCGGGTGGTGTTGCAGCACTTCCCCTGGCTGCCTGTC
Source organism: Komagataeibacter medellinensis NBRC 3288 (assembly GCF_000182745.2). Lineage (NCBI taxonomy): Bacteria > Pseudomonadati > Pseudomonadota > Alphaproteobacteria > Acetobacterales > Acetobacteraceae > Komagataeibacter > Komagataeibacter medellinensis. Next base: position 1,124,031 of record NC_016027.1, on the reverse strand, counting down.
TGCTGGCGGTAGCTTGCATGCAGGTCGGTGCAACCGCCATGCCTGCTGAAACCGCTCCGCCGTGGCCACCCTTCCTGCCCGGTGTGGCGCTGGTCCTTGTGTTTGTAGGTTTGATGGAACACTCGGCTGTCGTGGCGGTGCTGGCGGCCATTGGCCTGTGGCCGGTCATGCGCCGGTGCCGGGCGGCAATGATGGGGCAGACCATCGGCATGCGGGGTGCCCTGTCGCTGGGTCTGGGCTGCATGGTGCTGGCTGCGATCATCCACCATGGCGGGGTCGGGCCATGACCCTGCGCGACCTTGTTGGCGAGGGTCGCTCCACTGCCTGCGCCGGGCGTTCTGAACTGACGCTGGAGGGATGGGGAACGATGGTGGAGGCACTGCCCCATGCGGCTGCGCGCCTGTGCGGGCTGTGGGCGGATGGGGCGCAGGTGCATGCCCTTTTTTACGATGGTACGGGGCCGTTCATGGCCAGTGTTGGCGTGGCGGATGGGCGGTACCATGCCCTTTCCCCCTGGTGCCCGGGGGCAGGAGCGTATGAGCGCATAATCCATGACCTGTGGGGGATCGAGGCCATGGGTGCCAGCGGCACCGCACCATGGCTGGACCAAGGCCGGTGGGGCGTGACATGGCCCCTGCGTGACCGGGCGCCCCCCGCCCCCCCGGCCCCGGATGGGGTGGAGTTTGCCGATGGTCCGGTCATGGAGCGGGCAGGGGGTACCATGTTGGGTTATGGTCCGGCAGAGGGCGGCTTCCATGCCCCCCTTCACCTGCGGTTGGGCCTGCCGGGGCAGGGGATACTGCAGGTACATCCCCGCATGGGTTATGCCCATCGTGGCCTGTGTGCGCGCATGCGCGGCAATACACTGGCGGAGGGCGGGCACCTTGTCGCCCGGATTGACGCAGGTGCTACGGTCGCCCATCAGTTGGCCTTTGCACGTGCCGTGGCGGCTGCGGGTGAAACGGATAGCCCCGGCGGCGGCGCCATTGTTCCCGCTGAGCTGGAACGGGTGGCCACCCATCTGGATGTTCTGGCGCAGATGGCGGATATGCTGGGCGACGGGCGGCTGGCCAGCCAGGCCGCGACCCTGCTGGAAGACGTGCGCCAGCTCTGCCATGCGGTTTATGGCCACCGGCTTCTGTTCGATGTCCTTCCTCTCCGTAGCACTGCGGTTCTGGCGCCGCAGGTGCTGGAGGAACTGCAAATGGATTGTATGGCGCTCAGGCGTCTGTTCTGGCGGCCACGCGGGCTGGCGGCACAGTTGATGGGGCGTGGTGTGCTGCCCGCCGCTACGGCCCGGCAATGGGGAATTGCAGGCTGTGCCGGACGCGCTTCGGGGGGTGAGGCGGACCTGCGGCGCCACGACCCCCTTTATGCTCCCGGCTGGCTTGCCCATTCTCCCCGCACTGACGGGGACATGACCGCCCGCCTGGCCACCCGCCTGCATGAATTGGGGGAAAGCATGCAGATCCTGCGTACCGTTGCCGCTGTTCCCGCCCTCCCGGCACAACCGCCTGCGGAAGGCATGTGTGGCGAAGGGCTGGGTCTGGCAGAAGGCCCGGCAGGCCCGGTCTGGCATTGGCTGCGGGTGCACGATGGCCGGATTGCCGCATGGTGGTGTGGTGATCCATCGCTGGCTCACATTCAGGCGCTGCCCGCCATCCTGTCCGGCGCGGTGTATGAAGATGTTGCCCCCATACTGACATCACTGGGCCTGTCGGCAGCCGGGGCGGATCTTTAATAGCTGTTTGAAAAGGATGGCCTGGTAAGAAAGTGGAATTATAAAAGTTTTTGGTGAGGCTTCTGTTATTTTCTACAGGTTGTGTTCAGGCAGCCTCTTGAAGGGGTGGACAATGGCGTATCTGCATCTGTTCTGGCCGGAAGGTGCAGTCCTGCCGCGCATGCGTGCACTGGATATCTTCCATATGGATACCGGTGGCTGTACGGGCTGCGGGCTGGAACTGCGCGCGGTCTCACGCGCGCTGGAGGCGGCGACCGCGCCCATCCGTTTCGTGTCCACACCGCGCCAGGCGGCCCTGCTCCTGCTGACCGGTAGCCTGGGGGTGGACATGGCACCGGTAGTGGAACAGGCCTGGCAGGCCATGCCAGGCCCCCGGTTGCTGGCCATTGTGGGCGACTGTGCTGTGGATGGGGGTCTGTTCACCCCCAATTACGCCGTGCTGGGCGGGGTGGGCGCACGGGCGCAGGCCAGTCTGTCGCTACCGGGCTGCCCGCCCCCTCCCACCATGATCGTACAGGCTTTGGTAAGCTGGTGTGGTGAGCAGGCAGACAGCAGGCCGCACCCGGCCTGAGCGGCAGGGTCAGGCGTTGGTTGGGCTGTCGTCGGTTTCCTGCAGGGATTCGGCCTCACGGCGCAGGCGGTGGAAACTGCGGCGGCTTATGGGCAGCAGCAGGATGTACAGGATGCCCGCCGCCGCCAGCGCACCCCATGGCTCTGCCACCAGAACCGCCGCATACGCCCCGGTGCCCAGCATGGTGGGCAGGATCAGGGGGGAGGGTACCTTGAAGTTCTTGAACGACCACACCGGCAGGGTCGAGACCAGCAGGAATGCCGTGCCGCTGAGTGTAAGGGCTGGCAGCAGCGGGTCGCGTGTCAGGTCATATAGCCAGTCTATGTGCAGGCGCTGGGCTTCCAGCCCCAGGAAAAGCGGGAACAGCGCAAGCCCGGCGCCTGCGGGGGCCGGTACGCCGGTAAAGAAGTTGCTGGCGTATTTGGGCTGGTTGGCGTCATCATCCAGGCTGGCGTTGAAGCGCGCCAGCCGCAGCGCCATGCACACCGTGAACATGATGCACGGAATGTAGCCAAATCGCCCGCCTTCGTGCAGCGCCCACAGGTACAGCACGAAGGCGGGTGCCACGCCGAAACACAGGAAGTCCGAAAGACTGTCGAACTCGGCCCCGAAGCGGCTGGTGCCGCGCAGCAGCCGGGCAATGCGCCCGTCCAGCCCGTCAATGCATGCAGCAATGAGCAGTGCGGTGGCCGCACTGCCAAAACGCCCTTCCAGCCCGAAGCGCATTCCGGTCAGCCCCGCGCACAGGCCGAGCATGGTCATGAGGTTGGGGATCAGGCGGTTGAACGACAGGCCGCGCACGCGGGGGCGCTGGCGTTTTTTCAGCCGCCGGATCCGGCGTGCCGGTCGGTCAGGAGGGGGAAGCGCCATGCCGGTTTAAAGCCGCGCCATCACGGTTTCGCCACCGATCATGGTCTGGCCCACTTCAACAAGCGGGGTGACATCGGCGGGCAGGTACAGGTCGGTGCGTGAACCGAAGCGGATCAGGCCGAAGCGTTCGCCCGCTTCATACTGCATGCCCTCTTCCGCATCGCACAGGATCCGGCGCGCGATCAGGCCCGCTATCTGCACCACCGCAACCTGGCGGCCATCGCGCAGGGTCACGCGCAGCGCATTGCGCTCGTTCAGTTCGGAAGCCTTGTCCAGGCTGGCATTGAGGAACTGCCCGGCATGGTAGGCAATGCGGGTGACCGTGCCCGCTACCGGCATGCGGTTTACATGCACATCCAGCACGGACAGGAAGGTGGCCACGCGCCAGACCGGTGTATCGCCCATGTCCAGTTCCGGCGGTGGGGCGACCTTCTCGATCGAGACGACGTGCCCGTCCGCTGGTGCCACGGCCAGGTTTGCCTCCGCCGGCGTGACACGCTCGGGGTCACGGAAGAAGTACAGGCAGAAGCCGAAGAACAGCCCGCTGGCGGTGCCCAGAAATTTTGTCGCCCGGAAGGGCAGCAGCCGGCCAAGCACGGCCACCACCCCCGAACCGAGAAGGAAGGGGCGCGCGGCCGGGTGCGGCGGGGCGATGACGAGCTTGAGAGATTGAATTAGTGACATGGGACACTCTTCATGAAGATTTCAGTAAAAATGGTCAAGTATTCTGCGTGTCCGTTGGTGGCCTGCGGCTGATCTGGCGGCGCGAGAAGACGCGTGCCCCACCCAGCCGTAGGCCGCCCGGCACCACGATGGCAGGCCGGCTTGGTACGCCGGCATAGATGTCTTTCACCGCCTCGATCATGCATACACCGCCCAGGCGCGGGAACAGGACGCGCCCCGTAAATTCCATCATGCCCGCACCCGCCGTGGGGCAGGGACCGGCGGGGGGAATATAGAGCGCATCCTCATGCCGCTCGGCGCGGAAGCAGGCATCGGCCAGCCAGCGGTTGATCTGACGGCGCGAAAACGGCGTGCCCTGCCCGAAGGGAGAATTGTCGGTATGCGCCCACAGCCCGGCCCGGTTGGGTACCACCAGCAGAAGTCGCCCGTCATCGCGCAGTATCTTCCACACCTGGCGCAGCAGGCTGTTCTTGTCCTCGCTGATTTCCAGCGCGTGGATCAGCAGGATACGGTCGAATTTCAGGTCATCGAAGGGCAGTTGCAGCCCGCTTGCAATACAGTCGCGCCCTAACCACGGCGGTGCCCCGCGCGTGACATGCGTGTCCAGCCGTGCGGAGATGCATGGCGCGTCCACCCCATCCCACAGCGGCAGGAACGGCAGGGCGTAGCCAAGCCCCAGCGTATGACCGTGTGGCCCTTCGGGCCAGAAGGTGGTCATGCGCTGGCCCAGCAGGCGCGCGGCCACGCGTCCCCGTTGGCTTGCATAGAAATGCGCGGCGGTGTGCATGTTGGCTTGCATTGGTACACATTAGCACACCCCATAGCCCCGACCATCACGTAAGGTGGGCCGGGCATGGTCGTGCAGCAGGGAGAACAGTCATGGATACCCTTTCCATCAGGGCGATTCCCATCCTGTCGGACAATTACGCCTGGTTCGTGCATGATGCCGCGACCGGGACGGCCGGCATGGTCGATCCGGCGCAGGAAGCCCCGCTTGTGGCAGCCATCGATGCGGCTGGCGGACGGCTGGACCTGATCGTGCTCACCCATCACCATGCCGACCATATAGCGGCGGCGGCGACCCTGAAGGCACGTTATGGTGCCAGGATTGTGGGGGCTGCCGCCGATGCCCACCGCCTACCGCCACTGGATATTGCGGTGCGCGATGGTGACTGCGTGCATCTGGGCCAGGCGGTGGCCCATGTCATGGCCACGCCGGGACATACGACGGGTGAGGTATCCTATTACTTCCCGGCTGGCCCGGCGCTGTTCTGTGGCGATACGCTGTTCAGCATGGGATGCGGGCGATTGTTTGAGGGCACGCCGGAGGACATGTTCCACGCCCTGCAACGCATCAAGGCCCTGCCGGACAGCACGCTTGTGTGCTGCGGGCATGAATACACGCAGTCCAACGCGCGCTTTGCCCTGCATGTGGACCCGGCCAACCCGGACGTGCGCAGGCGGGCGGCTGAAGTGGATGCCCTGCGCCGTGAAGGGCAGCCCACCGTGCCAGTGACGCTGGGGGTGGAACGCGCGACGAACCCGTTCCTGCGCGCGCCTGATGTGGCAACCCTGGCGCGGTTACGCCGGGAGAAAGACAGTTTTTGATACAATATGTCATATTTCCGCGTGTCCTTGCACCCGTTCTCCCGCCATCGGCCACGATGCCATGGCCCCAGCCGCCCATGGCGGGAAAAGCCGGGAAAATCCCCTTCCGGTACCCCTGGCGGGTGTAGGCAGGACAGCATTGCGGACCAAAATTAAAAAAAGGGATTGCCGGACCGGGTACATGGTCGCGACATGTATTTTGCCTTAAGGGTGGAACGTCGTGTTTTCATGAACTGTTCATGAAAAGTGACACCATGGCGTAATGGGGCCGCAGGCTCTGATCCATGCGAAAGGAAGGCATTTGTCGGTCTCTTCAGCCCCCGTCATTATCAAGAAATATGCCAACCGGCGGCTGTACGATACCGAGGTATCGGCTTACATCACGCTCGAGAACCTGATGGAGATGGTCAGGCAGGACCGTGCTTTTGTCATTCTTGATGCCCGTACGGGCGATGACATAACCCGCGGCGTGCTGGCCCAGGTCATGCTGGAAGAGGAAACGCGTGGCCGCGCCATGCTGCCGGTCGCCTTCCTGCGTCAGCTTATCCGCTGTTATGGTGATAGGCGGCAGGGCGAGGTCTCCGAGTACCTCGAGCGTATGATGGTCGCGTTTATGAATGACCCCGACTCATCCGTTACATCTGGTGAACTGGACCAGCTTGGGCAGGAAAATGCTGTCGTGGTAAGACAGGCGATGTCGCTGTTTACATCGCTTTATGCCGTGGAGCAGATGGGTGATCGCACAGCCGAAAACCTGCTGCACGAAATTATGGACCTGCGTCAGCAGGTAGCAACGCTGCAGGCCCGGCTGGAAAAAAAGGAGGAATCCCGCTCGGACTGAGCGGGGATCAACCTCTTGCCTCCGGTCGCAATGGCAGGGTGCGGGTTTGCTCAGGTGAAAGCGTAATTTAGAATGACTCCTTGAAGCTGTTTAAAAGCCTGCTTGGAAACCATCCTGTAATCATAAGAAAGTTTTTTGATGAAGCTTTGTTCAAAAGGCTTCAAAAAACGTCGTCTTTTTTGGGAAAAGGCAGCATTCAAGAACTTTTCTGTTTTTCTCAGACCCTTTCACGGGGGGCGGGTACAGGCAGTCCGTTATCGGTGCACAGGTGCCGCCACGCATCCCCTATGGCAGGCAGCAGCTGTGCGCGGCGCAGGCCGGCTGGCAGGGGGTGGCCTATGACGATGTGGATGGTGCCCGGCTGCTTGATCAGGGCATTGCGTTTCCAGTGCAGCCCCGCATCGGTTGCAACCGGGATGACCGGCAGCCCGGTATGGGTCGAAAGGGCGGCAATGCCTGGTTGCAGGCTGATGGGCGCGCCCGGTGCCGTGCGCGTGCCTTCGGGAAAGATGATGATCTGGCGCTGATCGGCTACCGCTGCGTCGGTGGCAGCCAGCAGGGCACGCAGAGCCTTCGCCTTGCCGTCCCGGTCTACCGGGATCATGCCGCTCAATCGTAGCATGGGTCCAACCAGCGGAATGCGTTCCAGTTCACGCTTCATGACATAGGTCGGACGTGGTACGAGGTTCATCCATACCAGCGTATCGAATTCCGACTGATGCTGGCATGCCAGCAGGCAGGGGCCATGTGGCAGGTGTTCGCGCCCGCTCACCTCTATCTTGATGTTGCAGATGTGCTGCAGCCCGCGCAGGGTCAGCCCCGTCCACATCTTGGCATAGCCCAGCGCCAGGCGGGGGGCGAACAGCCGGATGGGAAAGGCCCCGATGCCCATCACGATGGTGAGCAGCACGAAATACAGGTTGAATACAAGCGCGCGCAGTATGGTCATGAAGCAGGTCCATAAATGGGCATGGTTTTTCCTAACACCAGAAAAGGCAGGGGGCTGCAAGCCGCAATGGGGGCCTCAGCCGGGGCCGCCGGTAGTGTCGGGGCGGGTATCGGTATGGTTGACCAGTCCGTGCAATGGGCGGGTCAGGCGTACCATATTCAGGCAGGCAAGGAGCCATTTGTCGTATTCCACCACCATAAGCCGTATTGTTGCGGGATGGAGGGGATGCGCAAGGACGGGCGAACGGATGGGATAGCCATACAGTCGCACGCCGGGCACTGCGCGTGAAATCTCCAGCATGGCGCGGCGGATGTGATAGCCCGCCGTGACTACGATCAGGCTGTGCAGTCCATATTCATGCACCCAGGCTGCCGTTTCGTCCGCATTACCCAGCGTGGAGGTTGCGCGGGTGCCCAGCGTGGTGCGGGTCCATGCATCCACGGGAACGGGGGGGGGGAGGTGGCGCAGGAAATCACTGCGCGTGGCATGCGGATCCACACCGGAAATAAGCAGGCGGTCGGCATGGCCGCGCACCAGCAGGCGCAGGGATTCCTCGATCCGGCCCTGCCCACCCGTTAGCGCCACAAGGCCATCGGCATGCGGCGGCGGCATGGCCGGGCGCATGGCATCGTGCGTGAACCATGCAAGCCCCGCCGCCCATGCCAGTACTGCACCCGCCATGCAGGCGGCAAGCCCGCTGCGCCAGCGCGTAAGGGTTGTGGCGGGCCATGGCAGGCGTGTCATGGCAGGCGGCGCAGCCATGCCCGCACGGTCAGTTGCGTGGTGACCCAGCCCGTAAGGGAGACAACGGGGGGAAGCGCCAGCAGCATCCACAGCAGCGCATGCGGCAGCATGGTGGCCCAGGTCTGCGGGTCGTGCCAGTCCATGGTGGCGGGCTGTGGGGCATCGCCCATGGCGCTGAACGGGGCGGCCAGCCATGACAGGACTACAAGCATGGGCAACGCCAGCACGCTGCCCCCCAGTCCCCCGCCCAGAGCCAGCAGCCCCACGCGGGTGGCGAAGCGACCGGAAATGTAGCTGTCGGTCGCACCCAGTGAATGGATGAGGGCGATGGCCTGCCGCCGTGTCTGAAGGCCCGCGCGTGTGGCCGCCATCACCACACCCGCCGCTACCGTCATCACCACCAGCACCGCCAGCAGCGCGCAGGCCTGCAGGCTGCCAGCCAGGGCCGCCAGCCGGTCGCTCCATACGCTGTCATGCTCCACCATGACACCCGGCGCACTGGCCTGCAGACGGGCCGGCAGGTCGGCGGGCAGGGACTGGCCGATCATGGTACGGACCTCGATTACGGCGGGCAGGGGCAGGGTGGGGTCGCCCGTCTGTTCGATCCATGGCGCGAGCAGGGCGCGCAGTTCATCAGCACTCAGGCGGTGTGCTGCGGTAACTGCGGGTGTGGCGGACACGATGGCCTGTACCGCCGCGATGCGGCTTGTGGCGGGGGGCGCACCATCGGCGCTGGCCGGGTCATCGGGGTTTGGAACCTGCACGGTCGTGACCGCGCCCGCGCCATGGGTCCAGCGTTGTGAAAGGCCATGGGCAGCCAGTCCGCCCGCCAGCGCCAGTGCCGCCAGGAACGCCATGGCCGCGACAAGGAAGGGCAGGAACTGCCCCGGCAGAGCCTGGCGCAGGGCCAGCCCGTCATGATAGCGCTGTCGTGCCATTAGCCGTTATATTCCCGCACCATGTGGCCATGCGCCAGTTCAATGGCCTGTGCAGGGTATTTGCGTACGATGGCGTCATTATGTGTGGCGACCACAATGGTGGTGCCCAGTTCCGCCAGGCGGTGGAACATGGTGATCAGGCGCGCGGCCTGGCGTTCATCCAGTGCGTTTGTCGGCTCATCGGCCACCAGCAGGCCGGGACGGTAGATCACCGCGCGCGCAATGGCCACGCGCTGCTGCTCGCCGCCCGAAAGCTGTGGCGGCAGCGCATCCAGCCGGTTTTCTAGCCCCACCCATTTCATGATGGCATGCACTTCGTGCCGGATTTCGGCTTCCGCGCGGTGCTGCAGGCGCAGCGGCAGGGCCACGTTGTCGAACACGTTCATGTCGGCCAGCAGCCCGAAATCCTGCCGCACCGCCCCGATCCGCCTGCGCAGGCGCGCGAGGGCCGCGCGCCGGGCGTGCATGACCGGCACGCCCAGTATCTCCACCATGCCCGATGTGGCATGTACCTCAAGCGACAGGATGGACAGCAGCGACGACTTGCCTGCCCCCGACGGGCCGAGCAGCCAGCGGAATTCCCCCTGCGCCACATCCAGGCTGACATGCGAAAGTGCAGCCCCCCCGGTACGGCTGCCGACATAGGTATAGCTGACATCATGCAGGCGGAACATGCGGGCTGCCCCTCAACCTTTCACTATGGCCTACATGGTGCGCGCGGCAATGGTGGACAGTGTCGCGCACAGGGCGGCGGCCGCCATGAGCAGCAACCCGTCGAATACAAGCGAGGACGGGGTCAGCAGGTGCGAGCCCATCTCCACATGGTCGGGAATGGAGTGGGCCACATGGGCGATCATGTCCCGCGTCTGCGGGTCACTGCCCGCCACCCCGTTGGCAATGCCGATGATATGCGGCAGCGCACTCCAGCCAATGCCCAGGATCAGCACAAGCGGGGCCACCAGTTCGGAGACCTGCTGCACCAGATAGAACAGGAAATAGAACACCGCCCATACCGCCACGCGCAGGATGCGCGACACGTTCAGGCCGCCCACGTTCCTGTTATTGGGTGATAATGCGCCATCATGCGCGCGGTTGGAAAAGGAACTGTCCATCAATACAAGACTCCGGCCATGGGGCAGCTTCCCCGGATTGTAGGAAATGCATTCCAGACCGAGGTAGCGATGGCTTGTCTTAAATGCAAACTTCTGCCTTGTGGATATGGTAAACAGCAGGTTGCATCATGCCGATGGATCACGCCACGCCACAGCCACGCAGGGAATACCGGCCAGCCCGCGCGGTGGTGTCCCCGCTTGTGATCTTCCGGGTGGGCACGCAACTGTATGGCCTGCCGACGGGGCTGGCGGTGCGCGAATGCATGCCGGTGCCCGAACTGTTGCCGCTTGTGATGGAAATGCCCCATATATCAGGCTGTTTCAGGCTGGGGGCGGCCATGGTGGCGGCGCTGGACATGGGGGTGCTGCTGGGTACGCGCGCGCAGGCCGTACGCGCGCCGACCGATCTGCTGTACCGCCCGCTGCTGCTGTGCAACCTGCCCGGCGGGGGCAGCGTGGGGCTGGTGGTTGATGCGGCACTGGATGTGGTCCGGCCCGATGGGGGCGCGCATACGGTGATTAACGGCGGTCTGAGGGCGACACAGGGTGCGGGGCGGGAACTGGAACTGGCGGATGGGAACATGGCCTTCATGCTACGCATGACCGACATCGTGAATGATGAGGAACAGATGCGGCTGGACAGCCTCATGCTCCGTGCCCGCAAGCGTGCCGCCCTGTGGGCGGGCAGCGAGAATGCCGATCTGCCCGGCGGTGGGCCTGCCGTTATCGGTAAGAATGCCCCATGAGCACACGCCCTGTGTTTCCGCCCGCAGCCTTTCCGCCCGCAGGGCTGCGCAAGCTGCTGGGTGCCATAACCCGGCGCACAGGGCTGCATTACTATACGGACAAGACCGATCTGCTGAAGGAAATGGTGGGTGCGCGTATGCACCTGCACGGCTGCCAGACCTGCCATGACTATCTGGCCATGCTGGCTGATGGTGCGCGGGGCGATGCGGAATGGCGGGAACTGGAATCCATCCTGACCATAGGGGAGACCTTCTTCTTCCGTTATGCCGAACAGTTCGCGGCACTGGAACATACCATCATGCCCGGGCTTGTACGTCGGGCGCAGGTCACGCGCCATCTGCGTATCTGGAGTATAGGCTGTTCCAACGGGGCGGAACCCTATTCCATCGCCATCATGCTTTCACGCCTGCTGGAAGAAGCCGGGCTGGATGCACAGGCATGGCAGATCGAGATACTGGGCACCGATATCAGTACCCGCGCGCTGGAACAGGCCCGCAGGGCCGAATTCAGTGCGTGGACCCTGCGCGATATCGCGCCCGCCCGGCGGGCAGCGTGGTTTGCGCCCGTCAGCGCGCGCCTGTGGCGGCTGCATGAACGCTATCGCCGCATGGTCACCTTTCGCTACAGCAACGTGCTGGACATGCTGCGCCCCGATGGTGGCCCCGCTGGTCCCTTTGACCTGATCCTGTGTCGCAACGTGCTGATCTATTTTGCACAGGACCAGGCCAGGGCCCTTGTCCACGCCATGGCGGAGCGCCTTGTCCCACAGGGCTGGCTGCTGCTGGGGCATTCGGAACCGGTGACGGATTTTTCCCCATGGCTCGATACTGTGCGCCTGCCCGGTACGCTGGCATTCCGTGCGTCCGCGCCTGATGTGCGGCAGGCCTGTCCGCCCCAGGTGCAGCGGCAGTCCGTACGGGCCGGTAGGCGTATCGTTCCCGTCCCGGATGGGACGCAGGAGGTGGACAGTGCCGCTATTGCCACCGCCATACGCCGCACCGCCGATGATGGTCATGTGGCACGCGCCATGCAGATGTGCCGTGACCATCTTGCTCGCCACCCGGTTGATGCGCGCATCCATTTCCTGTTTGCGGTGCTGGCATGGGGGGAAGGGTGCCTCGCACAGGCCGAGGTCTCGTTCCGCCGCGTGATCTATCTGTGCCGTGACCATGTCATGGCGCGCTGTTACCTTGCCCGCCTGCTTGAAGATGCGGGCGTAGGTGTGGAAGCGCTGCGGATCCGCCAGCAGATGGTCGCGCTGGCCCGGCGCTGCGCGCCCGATATGGCGCTGCCCGAAGGTGATGGCCTGACGGCAGGCGGCCTGCTGCGCCTGGTGCACCATATGGATGATGCATTGCTGCCCAGCCATACCCCGGTCTCATCATGAAGGGGCACGTGACGGTCACCCCGGATGGTGGGCGTGATGCCTTTGCCCGGCGCGTGCTGCATGAACGCGCGCGCGCACTGGCGGGCCGTGCGCAGGTGGGTGTGCAGGCGGCGCCACACCGCGCGCTGATCATGGTCAATGTGGCGGAACAGCCCTGTGGGGTAGACCTCCACGCCGTGCTGCGTGTGACCGACCCGGTGTGGAACGACATGCCCCGCAGGCCCGACTGCCCACCCGGCGTGCAGGGCGTACATGGCTATCAGGGCGATCTGTACACCGTGTTTGACCTGTCGGTGCTGCTGGGGGGAGAAAGGCTGGAAAAGGCGGGTGTCATGCTGCTGTTGCGCTCGGTCTCCAGCATTCCGCTTGGACGGATCGCGCTGCTGGCCACATCGGCCGCCGGTACGGTGGACATTACCGGCACCCCCATACCGCTCACGCCCGCAGGCTTTCCGCAGGCCAGCCTGCCCGATGGCCGCCGCCTGACCGTGATCGATCCCGCCCGCCTGTTCTCTTCCCGTTATGTCGGAGTCTGAATTACCGTGACAATCGCCAATCGCCTGCTGTTCGGTTTCATGGTCGGGGTGCTGCTTCTGGTGTCGCTGGGCATCTATGCGTTGGGGCAGATCCGCGAAGTGCGCGACGAGATGACCATCATCGTCACCCGCGACCTGTCGGTTTACCGCGAACTGACGCATATCCGTGCGAACGAGAACGACCTCGTGGCCCGCCGTCTCGCCATTCTCGCGCATTATTACGCGCATGATTTCGAGACCGCCCCCGCCGTGCTGGAAGATGCCATTGCCAGCTGGAACGAAAAGGCGCGTGAAGCAGATGGCCTGCTGGCGGGTGTGCTCTCGCGTGCGGAGGAAGCCGGCCGTCTTGCCCGCAGCAATGACCAGCGTGAGATGTTCAATACCGTCGCCAGCCAGTTGCGTGATATTTCGAGCCAGTTCCAGATGGATACACATGGCGCGGGCATGCTGTTCCAGGCCATACGGGCAGGCAACGACTCCAGCGTGCGCGAACAGGCCTCGCGCATAGACAGCCGCGAACAGTCGATTGACCTGCTGGTGGGGCGTGCGGCGTCCCTGCTGGACCATGGCGTGCAGGTGGCCGAAACGCAGGGTGCGGCATCGTATGACTACAGCCGTCGCTCACTGGCCATCGGCATGGGGCTGGCGGTGGTGGTGGCGCTGATCGTGACCTTCTGGACGCGGCGCTCGATCATGGAGCCGATCTCCTCCATCATGCATGTGATGGAGCGCGTGGGGCAGGGCGACCTTGCCACCCGCGCCAAGGTGGGCGGCATGGGCGAGGAGCGTGACGAGGTCGCCCGCCTTGCCGCCGGCCTGAACCGCATGATCGACGGCCTGCGCGAGATCGCGCGCCAGAGCGGTGACGTGACCCAGAACCTTGATGCCGCCGTGGCCGAGATCCGTGCCTCCACCCAGCAACAGGCGGCAAGTGTGGAAGAACAGTTTGCCGCAGTACAGGAAACGGCGGCTACGGTGGACGAGATCACCCATTCCGGCGCCCAGATCAGCAAGCGCGCGCGTGAGGTCATTTCCTCGGCGGAGGTGATTGTCCACAGTTCGGCCAGCGGGCTGGAAGCAGTGGAGGAAACCGCGCGCGCCATGGCCTATACCCATGATGGCGCGGAGGCGGTGGCATCCAACATCGTCGCCCTTTCCGAACGGACCGAGGCGATCAGCGAGATCGTGGCCGCTGTCAATGACCTGTCCGAACGTTCACACCTGCTGGCGCTGAATGCCGCGATCGAGGCGGCGGCAGCGGGCGAACATGGCCGCTCGTTTGCCGTGGTGGCCGCCGAGATGAAAATCCTGGCCGACCAGTCGCGCGATGCGACCCAGAACGTGCGCGCCATACTGGGTGACATCCAGCGCGGCATCAACACATCGGTCATGCTGACGGAGGAAGCGGTCAAGCGTGTCTCAGCGGGCAAGGAGCGGACCGACATCGCCTACCGTACCATCGAGCGCATGACCGGTGGCATCGAGGAGGGCGTGCATGCCTTCCAACAGATCGTGGCATCCACCAACCAGCAACAGATCGGCATCGAACAGGTCATGACCGCGCTGCAGAGCATTCGCCAGGCCAGCCAGCAGACATCGGCGGGAACCCGTAACCTTGAAGTCTCGGCCAGCAACCTTGGCAAGCTGTCCAAGCAGTTGCTGACCATCTCCGCGCGCTACCGGACCTGACGGCGGTATTGTGGAGAACCTGCGCGAAGAGCTTCTGGCGGTATTTGACGCGGAATACCGTGACCATCTACGCACCATCCGCGCCATCGTGGCCCAGGGCTGCCCGGATGGGCAGGGACTGGCTGAGATATTCCGCCGTATCCACTCGCTCAAGGGAGCGGCGCGTGCGGTAGAACTGCCGGTGGTGGAGGGTGTTGCCCATGCGCTGGAAAACCGCCTGTCCACCCTGCTGGCAAGCCACGCCCCGGCACAGGCGGCCGATTGCCAGGCCATAACCGACACGCTGGACGAGATCGACCTGCTCATGGCAGCAGGCATCGTTGCGGCGGATGCGCCCGAAACCCCGGCTACACCGGCTGAAAACCCGGCCTATGTACAGGTGCCCGTGGCGCGGCTCGATGCGCTGGCCACGGCGGTGCATGACCTGCTGTCGGTTGCGGACCGGCAGGAGCGGCTATGGGCGCAGGTCATGGACCTGCTGGCGGATTCGCGTGCCGTCATGCATGCCCCCGAACGCATGCGCGCAGACCCCGTGGCCGAGTTTGCGCGTATGACGCGCCGACTCATGGCTGTGGGGCGCGAGCGTGAACTCATGGCGGGCCAGATTGATCGCGCCCTTCTGCGGCTGGGGGAGGAAGTGCATGCTGTGACCCTTGTGCCCGCTGGCAGCGTGTTCGGCTCCCTTGCCGCCATGGCGCGTAGCATTGCGCGTGAGCATGGCGGGTCGGATGGCGGGGTGGACGTGCACATGCACGGCATGGATGTCCACACCGAACGGCGCGTGATGCAGGCACTGCGTGACCCGGTGCTGCATCTGGTGCGCAACGCCATCGTGCATGGATACGAAACTCGCGCCCAGCGGCTGAAAGCCGGCAAGCCCGAGCACCTCAACATCACCATTGCCGTGACCCTGACCGGCGTGCGGCTGCAGGTCGCGGTCAGTGATGACGGGCGCGGGCCGGACCTGCGCGCCATTGCGGCACGGGCGGCAGGGCAGGGGCTGGTGCATGCCGATGCGCCGCTTGATGCCCGCCAGCTTCTGGCGCGCGTGTTTGAACCGGGTTTTTCCACGCGCGGGCAGGCCGATACCCTGGCCGGGCGCGGGGTTGGGCTTTCGGTGGTGGCGGAGGCCGCGCGCGCGCTGCATGGTACCGTGCGTATGGAACAGCGCCAGCCCGCCGGTACTACCGTAACCCTGACCGTACCTGTCTCGCAGCGGCAGCGCACCGTGCTACTGGTGGAAAACGCGGGCCAGGCCATAGGCCTGCCCGGTCGCGTGATCCGCCATCTGCTGCGGGTGCGGCGTGATGAAATCCGGCTGCTCAACAACATGCCCTTTGCCGTGGTGCCCCACCCGCCCGATGGGGTGCGGCCTGCTTCCGCGCAGAAAGAACACGCGGAAGAAGAACTTGTCCCCCTTGTCCCCCTGCGGGCCTTTGTGGGGGAGGAGGATGCGCCGCTGCCCGTGTGCGATGGCGCGGTCAGTGTAGCGGTGATGGAAGTGGGCGGCGTGCGTTGTGGTTTTGCGGTGGAGCGCATGCTTGATGTCCGCACGCTGCTGGTATCCGACGCCACGGCGGTGGGGCTGGACAACGAACTGGTGCCCGGCATTGCCTGGCCGCGCGAGGATCAGCCGGTGTTCATTATCAGCCCCGACCGGCTGTTCGCGCGCTGGCGGCTGCGGGGTGCGGGCGGCGGCGTGCGTTTCAGTGATGGTGAGGGACCGGCACCGGTCGCCGCCCAGCGCCATGCGCCGCTGGTCATGGTGGTCGATGACTCGATCACGACCCGGACATTGCAGAAAACGATCCTCCAGTCCCATGGTTATGACGTGTGCCTGGCGGTGGATGGGGAGGAAGCGCTGGGCCTGCTCCAGCAGTCCTCGCGGCATGTGGATGTGGTGGTGACCGATGTTGAAATGCCGCGCATGGACGGGTTGGCCCTGCTGGCCACGATGCGGGCCGATCCGCATCTGGCGGGTATTCCCGTAGTGCTTATGACATCGCGCGATGATGGGGAGGACGTACGCCGGGGCATGGAAGGTGGCGCGCGTGCCTATCTGACCAAGCAGAAATTCGACCAGGGCGAACTGATCGACACCATAAAGGGTCTGCTGTGAGTCGTGTCTCCACCGCCGAGCCGCCGCGCCGCGTGCTGATCGTGGAGGATTCGGCCGTGCTGCGCCACCTGCTCATGCGCGTGGTGGCGGGCGATCCGCGCCTTGAACTGGCGGAGGCGGTGGAAACGGCGGAGGAAGCACTGCGCCTTGTTCCGCGCCTGCGGCCTGATGTGATCTCGATGGATATCTGCCTGCCCGGCATGGACGGGCTGGAGGCCACGCGCCAGATCATGGCGCATTTTCCCACCCCCATCGTGATCGTAAGTGATACGCTGGGCGGGCAGGCGACCCATGTCTCCATGAACGCGCTGCGCTCGGGCGCGCTGGCAGTTCTGGAAAAGCCGCAGGGCCTGTCGGGCGCTGCCGGGGTTGCCGTGGCGCAGGGTATTGCAACCCAACTCTATATCATGAGTCAGGTGCCCGTGATCCGCCGCCGCCTGATGAAGGCCGACCCCTTTCGCCACAAGGGCATGTGGACACGCCCGCTGGCCATTCACCCGCGTATTCTTGCCCTTGCGGCCTCCACCGGCGGCCCTACTGCCTTTGCCCGTGTGCTGGGTGACCTGCCAGCGGATTTCGGGCTGCCGGTGGTGCTGGTCCAGCACATGGGGGCTGCCTTCATGGAAGGGTTTGCCCAGTGGCTGGACCAGCAGGTGGCGCTGCCGGTCATGCTGGCGCGTCACGGCATGGCGCTGGAGGAGGGCCGCGTGCTGGTGGCGCCGGGTAACCAGCACATGAGTGTTGGCACGCGGGGCGAGGTCGTGCTGCATGACGGGCCGCCCGTGCAGGGGCAGCGGCCTTCGGCGGATGTGCTGTTTTCCTCCGTTGCACAGGTATTCGGTGCCGACGCGCTGGGCGTGCTGCTGACCGGCATGGGCGAGGACGGCGTGGATGGCCTTGGCCGTATCCGTGCACGCGGCGGCTACACGATCGCGGAGGATCGCAGCACTGCCGTCATCCACGGTATGCCCGGTGCCGCCGAACGCGCGGGGGCTGCCTGCATCAGCCTGCCAGTGCATGAAATCGCCCCGCATATTTTGCGGATCATGGCGGGCAGCCCGCTCCCTTCTGAAGGACCATCCAACCCATGACCATGCCCCATGCCGCTGACTGAGCGCGACGATATGGCAGATACCCTGCTGCTGCTGGTGGAGGATTCCGATACGCAGGCCCTGCGTATCCGCCGCATGCTCGAAGGCCACGGCTTTCATGTCCATCGCGTGGCCAGTGGCGAGGAAGCACTGGACACGCTCGATGCCCGCCTGCCGGGACTGGTGATTGCCGACTACCACCTGCCGGGCATGAATGGCGGCCAGCTTGCCCGCCAGTTGCGCATGAATGCGGTCACGCGCACCATCCCGGTTCTGATTCTGACCGAGGGGATCGAACCGGGGCTGGAGCGCGAGGGGTTGGAAAGCGGGGCAGATGCCTACATCCCCAAATCTTCCGACCCGACGCTGATCGTCTTCCGTATCCGCGCGCTTTTGCGCGAGCATGCGGCGCATGCGCCCTCGCCCGTGGCCGAGCACATGTTCCGCCGCGCGCGTATCATGGTCATTGCCCCGGCTTCTCCCCGCCTGCAGGCGGTGCCGGAGCTGATCGGGCAACTGCGGCGTGACGGGCATATCGTGACCCTGTGTCCCGACCCGGCCGAACTGGACCCCACGCTGCTGCATGACCCCGAGCACGTGCCCGACTGCATTGTGATCGACCTTGCATGTCGGGAGTTTGACGGGCTGGAAGTCTGCCGCGTGCTGGATGAGTGGCGGCAGGCGGATCTGCTGTCGGGCAATGTGCCGCTGCGCCTGCTGGGGGTGGATGGCGGACCCCGGCCCGATGCGCGCGAATTCTCGGCGCGCATGTTTGAGTCGGGGATAGACGATCTTGTCTCGCGCGATGTGGGGCCGGCGGCGCTCGCGTTACGCATCCGCGTACTGGTGCGGCGCAAGCTGTTACAGGATGACGTGCGCCGCATTGAGGTCGAACGTCAGGCGCGCGAGATTGCGGTCAAGAGCGCGCGCGCGGAGGCTGCGGCCATTGCCTCTAAAGCGTCTCTGGCCGAAGCACTGGAGCAGGCCAACCGCGAACTGGCCGATGCCAACCGCAAGCTGATCGAGACACAGGGCAAACTGGTGCAGACCGCCAAGATGGCCTCGCTGGGTGAACTGGTGGCGGGTATCGCGCATGAGATCAACAACCCGCTCGCTTTCATCCTGGCGCACAAGGATACGGTGGCGCGCGGCCTTGCGCGCGTGATGGAGTTGGAAGCCACCTGCACCGATGCAGGCCATGCCGCGCGTGAAGCGGACCTGACCAAGTGCCGCGACCGGGTAGGGTCGATGAACATGGGGCTGCGCCGAATCCAGAATCTTGTGCTCAACCTGCGCAAGTTCTCGCGGCTGGATGAAGGGGTGTTCCAACTGATCGATGTGCCCGAGGCACTGGAGACGGTCATGGCGCTGCTGACCCAGAAGCTGGGCAGTGGCATCGTGGTCCGGCGGCAGTACGAAGCACCCGAACGGCTGTACTGTCAGGCAGCGCTGCTCAATCAGGTCATCATGAATATTATCAGCAATGCGGCGGATGCAATTCTGGCTGCCCAGCCAGATGATATGTCTGAACGCGGTGGCATAGCGGAAGGGGAGATCAGCATCCACACATTCCTGTCGCATAACGCGGGCGGGCAGGACGCTTATGTCTTTGTCATAACCGATAATGGCCCCGGCATCGCCCCCGATGTGCAGGAACGCATATTCGAGCCGTTTTTCACCACCAAGCCGGTGGGGGCGGGCACCGGGCTGGGGCTGGCCATTGCCTACAGTGTGGTGCAGGCCCACCATGGCAGCCTGCAGGTGGGCAGTGTGCCCGGCGGCGGTGCTCGCTTTACCATTTCCGTACCCTGGCATGCCGGGGCGGGGGCCGAAGGCCAGCCCGCGCCACCCGCACCGGGGGCCATGCGCTGAGCATGCCACAGACCGCCGCGCAGGGAGTTGCAGCGTTATGAATACAGATCCCGCCACACAGCCGCGCCCCGTCGTGCTGCTGGTGGATGATGAGGCCGAGATCCTTGTCGCCCTGACCGACCTGCTGGAAGATACCTTTACCGTCCTGTCCACCACCTCCCCTTCCGAGGCGCTGGATATCCTGTCAACCCGCAATGATGTGGACGTGATCGTATCCGACCAGCGCATGCCCGAGATGGGTGGCGATGTGATGCTGGCGCGTGCGCGCGCGCATAGCGATGCGCAGGCCATCCTGCTGACCGGCTATGCTGATATCGGCGCGGTAGCGGCCGCACTCAATCAGGGGCGGATATCGTTCTATTCCCACAAGCCGTGGGACCCCGATGCACTACGTGCCATGATCGTGCAGGCGGCTGACTACCACCGGCTGGAGCGTGAACTGCGCACCGAGCGCATGCTGCTCCATGGCCTGCTGGATAACCTGCGTTCGGGACTGGGGTTCAAGGACGCGCAGGGCCGCTTCATCCGCATCAACCAGCAGGCGGCGGATTTCTATGGCCGCGACATTGCAGCCTGCCTTGGCCATACGGAGGAGGCGTTGTGCGACCCGGACCTGCTGCCCCTGATCCGTGCCGCGCATGAACGCCTGCATACCGAAGGCCGGGACGAGGAAACCGTTGAACTGCCCGCCCATATCCGTGGCGGCGTGCAGGGGCGGTGGCGCGAGATCACGCGCGTTGTGCTGGGTGCGTTAGGCGATGGCTCGGCCTGCTCGGTCGTGATCAATCGCGACATCACCCGCCAGCAGGAAATGGCGGCTCGCCTGCGCCAGGCGGAAAAAATGCAGGCGCTGGGCACGCTGGCTGGTGGCATCGCACATGATTTCAACAACCTGCTGACCGCCGTGCTCGGATCGCTCGAACTGGTGCGTGACCTGGGGGAGGAAAGCGGCCCGGTGACACGGCTGCTGGATAATGCTTCCGCCGCTGCCCAGCGTGGAGCCTCGCTTACGCGCAGGCTGCTCAATTTCAGCCGCCCGCGTGACCTCAGCCTTGAACCGGTGGACGTGAACGCCCTGCTGCACGGCATGAAGGACCTGCTGGCGCAGACCGTGGTCTCGCGCCAGGGCAAAGGGGGGGCTGCATGCGCCATCGTGGTGGATACAGCGACATCGGACGGAACACTGCCACCGGTGTGCACCGATGCGGGGCAACTCGAACTCGCGGTGCTCAACCTGTGCATCAACGCAGTGGACGCCATGCCCGAAGGCGGGCTGATCAAGGTTTCTACCGGGCTGAAACGGGTGAAGGAAATCATACCCGGCACCAATCTCGTGCCAGGTGACTACGTGATGGTATCCGTCACCGACCAGGGGGTCGGCATGTCGGCCGAGACGCTGGCGCGTGTGTTCGAGCCTTTCTTTACCACCAAGGATGTGGGTCACGGCACGGGGCTGGGTCTGTCCATGATCTACGGTTTTATCCGCCATGTGGGTGGCGAGGTGCAGGTGCGCAGCCAGCCGGGCGAGGGCACGCGTGTTGACCTGTGCCTACCCGTGCAGGCCGCGGCCACCGGCCACGCGCCTGCCGCCGTAGCCCCTGTGGCCATGGAGGGCACGGGCGGGCGGGCACTGCATGTGATGGTGGTGGATGACGAGCCGGGCGTGCGCGCGGTGACTGCGGGCTTCCTGCGCGCGCGCGGGCACGAGGTGTTGGAATATGCCAGCGGGGCCGATGCAGTGCACGCAATGGAGCAGGGGCTGGGACCAATCGACCTTGTGATCATGGATGTGATGATGCCGGGCATGGGCGGGCTGGAGACGGCCCACCACCTACAGGCGCTGCGTCCCGGCCTGCGGGTGCTGTACCTGACCGGCTATGCCAATGCCGGTGCCTTGCCCGCGGGCAGCGCCAATGTCATGCACAAACCCTTTACCCGTGCGGATCTGGCTGCCCATATCGAGCGGATCATGAATCGCGTCGCACCGGGGGCGTAAAGGGCATGTGCGGGGCTGCCTGCCTCTTGTGCTGGAGCGAGAACGTTTTATTTCTATTGATATGCAAGAATATCATTCATCTCCCCATGACCCTGTCGGGTGGCATGGAACAACCATTTTGTGTGTCCGGCGCGACGGCCAGGTGGCCATGGCGGGCGATGGGCAGGTGACGCTGGGCGCCACCGTGATCAAGGGCAATGCCCGCAAGGTGCGTCGCATCGGGCCGACGGGGCAGATCCTGGCCGGTTTTGCCGGCGCCACGGCAGATGCGTTTACCCTGCTGGAGCGGCTGGAAAACAAGCTGGAGCGCTATCCCAACCAGCTTGAGCGCGCCTGTGTGGAGCTGGCCAAGGACTGGCGCACCGACCGCTACCTGCGCCGGCTGGAAGCGATGATGGCCGTGGCCGATGATGCGCGCTCCTTCACTCTGACCGGCAATGGCGACGTGCTGGAGCCCGAAGATGGCATCATTGCCATCGGGTCAGGCGGCAATTACGCGTTGTCCGCTGCGCGGGCGCTGCTGGGCATCGAGGGGCTGTCTGCCGTCGATATTGCCCGCCGCTCCATGAAGATCGCAGGCGACATCTGTGTGTACACCAACCATTCCGTGATCGTGGAAACACTGGGCACGGACGGGGCAGGGGATAAAGCGTGATGGACATACCCAACCATTCCCCGCGTGAGATCGTATCCGAACTCGACCGCTACATCATCGGCCAGACCGACGCCAAGCGTGCGGTGGCGATAGCACTGCGCAACCGCTGGCGCCGTGCCCAGTTGAGCGATGCCATGCGTGAGGAGGTCGTGCCCAAGAACATTCTCATGATCGGGCCAACGGGTTGCGGCAAGACCGAGATCGCCCGCCGCCTGGCAAAGCTGGCGCAGGCACCGTTCCTGAAGGTTGAGGCTACCAAGTTTACCGAAGTTGGCTATGTGGGCCGCGATGTGGAAAGCATTGTGCGTGACCTCGTAGAGGTCTCGATCAACATGCTGCGCGAACTGCGCCGCCGTGATGTCGAGGTCCGGGCCGAGGATGCTGCCGAAAATATCCTGCTTGATGCGCTGGTAGGCGAGGGGGCCTCGGCCGAGACACGTAACAAGTTCCGCCGCATGCTGCGCGCGGGTGAGCTTGAGGGCAAGGAAGTCGAGATCTCGCTGGCCGAGGGGGGCAATCCCGCCCAGCCCGACATGTCCGGTATGACGCCGGGTGCCGTGATCAACTTCTCGGACATGATGAAGGGCTTCATGAACCGCATGCCGCAACAAAAGCGCATGACGGTGACCGAGGCGCGTGCCGCCCTGATCCGCCAGGAAGCGGACAAGATGCTCGATACCGAGGCCCTGACGCGTGAGGCCGTGACCCATGCGCAGGACCATGGCATCGTGTTCCTTGACGAGATCGACAAGGTCTGTGCCCGTGCTGGCGAAGGGGGCGCGCGCGGCGGCGATGTCTCACGCGAAGGGGTGCAGCGTGACCTGCTGCCGCTAATCGAGGGGACGACCGTCTCCACCAAGTACGGCCCGGTGCGTACCGACCATATCCTGTTCATCGCATCCGGCGCGTTCCACATTGCCAAGCCCTCCGACCTTCTGCCCGAACTGCAGGGACGGTTGCCGATTCGGGTGGAACTGGCCTCGCTTACGCGTGATGACCTGCGCCGCATCCTGACCGAGCCGGAACATTCCCTGCTCCAGCAGTATGTTGCGCTGCTGGGCACGGAAAAGGTCAGCCTGTCTTTTACTGATGCCGCGATTGATGCGCTGGCGGAACTGGCGGCCGATATTAACGAGCGTGTCGAGAATATCGGTGCCCGCCGCCTAGCCACCGTGCTGGAGCGGTTGCTGGAATCCGTTTCCTTCTCTGCCCCTGACCGTAATGGTCAGAGCGTGGTGATTGATGTTGCCGATGTGCAGGAGAAGGTTGCCCCACTGGCCAGCAAGGGTGATCTGAGCCGCTTTATCCTGTAGAGATAGGGCCGTTGCCCGCAGGGCCGCGCCATGACGGGCGCGGCCTTTTGCGTTGAAGCCCGACGTTACTGGAAAGATGATGACTGACCCTTTCGTACAGCCCGAGGACGATACCGCCGCCGACGCCATTGCCGAAATTGGTGAGGAACTGGCCCTGTTTGATGACTGGATGCAGCGCTACCAGTACATCATCGAACTGGGGCGCAAGCTGCCGCCGTTTCCCGCGCAGTGGCAGGATGATGCCCACCGCGTGCCCGGATGCCAGAGCCAGGTCTGGATGGAGGTCCAGCCGCGCGGGAACAGGCTGTACCTGGCCGGGGCATCGGATGCGGCCATCGTGTCGGGGTTGGTGGCGTTGCTGCTGCGGGTCTATTCCGGTCGTAGCCGGGATGAAATCCTGAATACGGACCCGCAGTTCCTGCGCGACCTTGGCCTTGTGCAGGCGCTTTCTACCAACCGGGGCAACGGGGTGGAAGCCATGGCGCAGGCAATACGTAAGGCAGCCTCCGCCATGCCTGTCGCATAGGGCGGTCCGGTTTGCTGCCATAGTGGTTTTAGAACGCTTCCGGGCACTATCTTGTTAAAAAAGGCTGCGCCCGAACGTCGTTGCCCTTAGTAACCCGCGTCGAAGCCCGCGTCATCCACGGCGGCAAACAGGTCATCGACGTTGGTGTAGCGGCCATCATAGGTCACGGTTGCCTTGCCCTTTTCCAAGGAGACCTGCACCATTGAGACCCCCTCCACGCTTTCCAGCGCATGGACAACCTTGGATGCGCATCCGTCGCATGTCATGCCGCCGATGTTTATGGTCAATGTTTCCATGTTCTCAATGCCTTCTACCTGTTGCAACCCGGTGGCTGCCATTGGTGTAAAATACAACCGACCTTACACCATAAGAGGGTGGGCACGCCATCATTGCCGTTGCTGCGCGGGCTTGAAGTGCACGAGCAACCGGGTAGGTTGATAAGGATGTGTTATCGCTCCTGATGTCATGGGATAAGGCTGTTTTTTAGTCAAAAGCTAAGATGCCACGCGTGATCCCGTCTGGCTCAGATCGGCCGGATGCATGCCCTGATGGCGTATTACGGCACAAAAAAAGCCGGTTGCTCAGGGGCAACCGGCTTTTTATGTGGTGGACTGATGTTCCCTATGGGGTCAGTCAACCGTGCTCATGCGGGTTTCATCCACGAACTTTTCGGTATCATCATCCAGCTTGCGCGACTTGCGGCCTGCCGGGCCATGGACATACAGCGTCTTGCGATCAACCTTCTGTTCGCTGCCCTGCGGCTTGAGCGGCATTTCGTATTCCGGCTTCTGCGCATGGTCGGCCATCTGCAGATCGGGATTGAAGACCGAGTTGAACTTCCAGATCATGGTCAGGAAGTTGGTCTGCCCACGCAGCGCCAGGCGCAGGGCAATGCCCAGCGTGTCCTTGATCGCGCTCCAGCCCAGATGCTTGTTATTCAGGATCTGCTGTGTCTTGACCAGTTCCTCATAGAACTCACGCAGCGGCAGGGTGGTGGGCATGACGGCATGCTGGATGTCGAACAGACGATAGTCACGCGTGGTCAGCTTGCGGGATTCGCTTTCCCAGATTTCCGTGCCGGGGTAGGGGGTAGTGACGGAAATGTTCACGATATCCGGGATTTCAAGGCACCACTGGCGGATCACCTCGAAGCGCTCCCGATCCCATGAAGGGTCGGCAATCAGGTTGATGGCCACGATCAGGTCAAGCGAGCGGGCGTATTCAAGAGCTTCAAAGTTGCGGTCCATCGACACGCGCTTGCGGAAGCGCTTCAGCCCTTCGGCATCCACCGCTTCCAGCCCGATGAAGATGTAGCTCAGCCCGATCTCTTTCCAGACCGCGAAGACTTCCTTGTTACGCAGCAGCACGTCGGCACGGGTTTCAAGGTAGTATTCTTTCTGGATGTTGCGGCGCTTGATCTCGTCGGCAATGGCCAGACCATGTTCGGCATGCACGAACGCCACGTCATCGACGATGAAGATGCCGGATTCCTTGATCTCCTGCAGTTCCTCGCCAATCACCTTGGCGCTGGCGGTGCGGTAGGAGCGGCCATAGAAGGTCCACGCGCTACAGAACGTACAGTCCCACGGACAGCCGCGCGCGAATTCGATGGAGGCTGCGGGGTCGAGCGTGCCGATGAAGTATTTGCGGCGGTGGTGCAGCAGGTCGCGCGCGGGGCGTACTTCATCAAGGGATTCGACAAAGATCGGCGGCGGTCCTTCGCCATCCATGGTCACCACGCCGGGCACCGTGGTCAGGTCGCGCCCCTGCTCCCATGCTTCGAGCAGGGGACCTACGGTTGCATCGCCTTCACCCTTGAGTACGCAGTTCACCGCCCCTTCGGACAGGGCCAGCACGTCGCGCGCGATGAACGAGATGGAATGCCCGCCCATGAACAGGAACACGTTGGGCAGGCGCTTGCGGGTTTCCTTGCACAGGTCAATGATCTCGGGAACATTGGCCAGATAGTTGCCTGAAAAACAGATGGCATGCGGGCGGAAACGTTCGATGCGTTCCCAGTAATCGGGGTGTTTCTCGACCTGCAGGTCAATGATTTCCACCTCATGCCCCTTGTTGCGCGCGGCACCGGCAACCAGTTCGAGCCCCAGCGGTTCAAGACGGAGGAAGACCTTCGTGTACATGAGTGAGCTTGGATGGACGGCCAGTAATCTCATTCTTTTACCTCAGGTATCGATGGGGGACGGTAACAACGCGCAACATGCATTAGGCAATCTGGCGGCGAATTGACACCCACACGGCCGATGCATTCGTATTTTTTATATATCACACATGATTTAGAAAAATTTAGAATAATGATAGAGGGTGGCAATATAAACGGCGTCTGTCACGTAAATCACGGTAATATCACCTATGCATTCAGATGATGCCTGAAGCATGCAGGACCATGATGTTTTTGTAGCCTTATATTCTCTTCATGGTCATGCCTGCGGCGTGTTCCCTGCGTAAGGCACCTATGCATTCAAGACGTGGCATGGCGTAGCCGACTTCTTGTGCCCTATCGCACGGGGCGCTTTCGTGGCACTGTCGCTGCGCTTAAGCTACGGGGTCGAAATGAAGCTCAAAATCGTGGAAAAACTGCCCGTCCGCCTCGGGTTGCTGGCATGCGGGCTGGTTGTGCTGGGTGGCTGCTCGGCGGAGATCGGGCGCAAGCCGTTCGAGAGCGATGTGAAGTGCCTGCGTGAGCAAATGGGTACAACCATGCAGCTCAGTTTTCCCATTGCTGCCAACACCTGTCAGCGGATGAGCGATCACAACTTTATCTTCGGTTCAAAGAAGAAAAAGGCCCAGCCGCTGCCGCTCAAGCTGCGCGGTGCGCCCGACTTGCAGAAGATGGCTGATGAATACGACTATAGCTACACACGATAACGTGCCTGCCCCGCCTGCGTTGCATCCTGCACGGCGGGGGTGTCAGTTTTCCAGTTCGGTATCCCAGTACAGGTAGTCGCGCCAGCTTTCATGCAGGTAGTTGGGGGGGAAGGCGCGGCCATTTTCCTGTAGCGTGCGGCTGGTGGGGCGTGCGGGCGTGTGGTCGGGATACATGCGGATTTCGTGCGGCATGTAGGACCCCTTGATCAGGTTGCACGGGCTGCACGCGGTCACCACATTTTCCCAGCTTGTCCGCCCGCCCTTGCTGCGCGGGATGACGTGGTCGAACGTCAGCTCCTGTGTAGGGAAGCGGGTATTGCAGTACTGGCAGGAAAAATTGTCGCGCAGGAAAACATTGAATCGGGTAAAGGCAGGCTTGCGGGCTGCGGGGATGTAGTCTTTCAGCGCGATTACGCTGGGCAGGCGCAGGCTCTGGCTGGGGGAGTGGACAATGGTGTCGTATTCGCTCAGCACCGATACGCGGTCAAGCCACACGGCGCGCACCGCATCCTGCCATGACCATAGCGAGAGCGGGAAATAGGAGAGCGGCCTGAAATCGGCATTCAGGACCAGGGCAGGCAGGTATTGACTGTCACAAGGCACAGACGCATTCCTTTCCGAATGCCGCCGCACACTTTCAATCAGGCGTACTCTGTTCCGAAGCGAACGCCTGTGATGTGCGTCGTCGTCAGGTAACTGATGAATCTATTGCAGACCCCGTATGGCGTGGCAACCCATGGCGGCAGGCCGCCCGGTCATGTCATGCGTGTACGTGAAAGGTCGGGCAGGAAACGACTGTTCCCTATGGCGTTGTTATAAATTGATAATGACAGAAATTACCCGTTTTGCACCCAGCCCCACGGGGCACCTGCACCTGGGGCATGTCGCTTCCGCCCTGCGCGGCTGGCGCGCGGCTGCGGAGTCGGGGGGGCGGTTTGTACTACGTATCGAGGATATCGATACCGTGCGCTGCCAGCCCCGTTTCATGACCGATCTGTATGCCGACCTGACATGGCTGGGTCTGTCATGGCCGCAACCCGTGCGCCGCCAATCGCAGCATATGGATGAGTACCGCCATGCGCTGAACGCCCTCGGCGCGCGCGGGTTGCTCTATCCATGTTTCTGCACGCGCCGCGACATTATGGAAGCTGCGGGTGCGCCGCACCATGCGCCCGATGGTGCCATGGTCTATCCGGGCACCTGCTGCCATATGGGTCCCGCACGTCGGGCGGCCCTGCTGGCGGCCGGTGCGCCGCATGCCCTGCGGCTGGATATGGCGCGTGCGCTGGCGCTCCCCGGTGCCGGTGCGCTGACATGGGATGAATTGGGGCATGGCCCGCAGCCCTGCCAGCCGGAGCTTTTTGGCGATGTGGTGCTGGCGCGCAAGGACGTGCCGGCCTCCTATCACCTGTGCGTTACGCACGATGATGCCTTGCAGGGTATAACACTGGTCACGCGCGGCGTGGATCTGCGGCCAGCCACGGGGCTGCACCGGTTGCTCCAGCACATCATGGGCTGGCCCGCGCCGCGCTACAGCCATCACGCGCTGTTATGCGACAGTGCCGGCAGGCGGCTGGCCAAGCGCGATGGCGCGGTATCCATCCGGTCCATGCGCGAAGCGGGCATGACGCCTGCGCAGGTGTGTCGTGCCGCGATGGTGGCCGATCACATATCCGCTGTTCCCTCCGGCGAGGGTTCGCTCTAGGCTGCGTGCCCGTTCCCCGGCAGTGTGTCGGGTGTTTCCCACTGTTGATGGATCTTGATATCATGGATCTTACCGCTGCCCGCCTGGACCGTATCAGCCCCAGCCAGACGATCGCAATCTCAACCAAGGCGCGTGCGCTCAAGGCAGCAGGAAAGGACATTATCAGCCTTTCCGCCGGTGAGCCGGATTTCGATACGCCCGACACGATCAAGCAGGCGGCGATCCGCGCCATTGAGGCAGGGGAGACCAAATACACCGACGTGGCGGGTACGCCCGCGCTGCGCCGTGCCATTGCCGAGCGTTTCCGCACCGATAGCGGCCTGGATTACACATGGGATGAAGTGATTGTTGCCAATGGCGGCAAGCAGATCATTTACAACGCCATGGTCGCCACCATCAATCCGGGCGATGAGGCGATCATTCCCGCTCCGTGCTGGGTGTCGTATCCCGATATCGTGGCGCTGGCCGAAGGTACGCCCGTCATTGTCCCGTGCAGCGTGGAAAATGGCTTCAAGCTCCAGCCTGCCGAACTGGAGGCCGCCATTACGCCGCGTACCAGGTGGCTGCTGCTCAACTCCCCCAACAACCCCACGGGGGCGGCCTATTCCGAGGCCGAGATGCGCGGGCTGTGCGATGTCCTGCTCCGCCACCCCGATGTATGGATTCTGACGGACGACATTTATAACAAGCTGGTCTATGACGGCTTCCGCGCCCCCACGGTAGTGGAGGTCGAACCCCGCCTGCGCGACCGCACGGTCACCATGAACGGCGTGTCCAAGGCCTATGCCATGACTGGCTGGCGTATTGGCTACTCCGCCGCTCCCGTGCAAATGACGCGCGCCATGAACAAGCTGCAGAGTCAGTCCACCTCCGGTCCCAGCTCGATCAGCCAGGCGGCGGCGCTCGCGGCGCTGACCGGTCCGCAGGACTTTATCGGCACCATGGTTACGACCTATCAGGCACGGCGTGACCTGGTCGCTGCCATGCTGAACGAGGCGCAGGGCCTGCACTGCCCGGTGCCGGAAGGGGCGTTCTACGTTTTCCCCTCCATGGTCGGCTGCCTGGGCAAGACCAGTGCCGGTGGTGCGCTGATCGATACGGACGAAGCCTTCGTGACCGCTCTGCTGGACGAGGAAGGCGTGGCTGCCGTGCACGGCAGCGCGTTCATGTTTGCCGGTCACTTCCGCATTTCCTATGCGACTGATACGGACAGCCTGAAGGAAGCGTGCCTGCGCATCCAGCGCTTCTGTGCCGGGCTGCGCTGAGGGCTGCCGGGTATGACAACGCAGAAGGGTGCCCTGGCCCCCGGCTTTCTGGCGCAGCGGATGGAGCGGCTTGTGGTGCCCGCCACCATCGCCATGGCGCAGCGTGCGCGTGGCCTGCGTGCAAAGGGGGAAAAAGTCCTCTCCCTCGCATTGGGGGAGCCGGATTTCGCGACCCCTCCCGCCGTGATCGAGGCCGCCCACCGCGCAGCACTGGAGGGACAGACAAAATACCCCCCCGTTGATGGTACGCCCGCACTGAAGGCAGCCATCGCGCGCAAATTCGCGCGCGAGAATGCGCTGGACTACGCGCCTGCCGAAATCATGGTCTCCAATGGTGGCAAGCAGGTCATCTTCAATGCGTTCATGGCCACCGTGCAGCCTGGCGATGAAGTGGTCATTCCCCGGCCATACTGGGTCAGTTACCCGCTGATCGTGCAGATGTTTGGCGGCACGCCCGTCTATGCCGACTGTCACGAGGCTGATGACTTCCGGCTGACGGCCAGCGCGCTGGAAGCCGCCATTACGCCGCGCACCAAGTGGCTTGTGCTCAACTTCCCCAACAATCCTACCGGCGGGACCATGGGGCAGGTGGATATGGAGGCGGTGGCCGAGGTGCTGCGCCGTCACCCGCATGTGCACGTACTATCTGACGAGATATACGAACACCTGTTGTATGATGACCTGCGTCATGTCTCGCTGGCGGCGGTGGCGCCTGATCTGAGGCACCGTATCCTGACCCTCAATGGTGTCTCGAAAGCCTATGCCATGACGGGCTGGCGCGTGGGTTACGTGGGTGGTCCTGCCCCGCTGATCCGTGCCATGACCGCCATACAGGGCAGTGCCACATCGGGCATCTGTTCCATAGCGCAGGCGGCGGCGGCGGCGGCGCTGGACGGGCCAGCGGATATCATTGCCGAAATGTGCATGGCCTATGCGCGCCGACGCGAACTGGTGGTCTCGACCTTGCGCGCGATACCGGGACTGACCTGCGCCATGCCACACGGGGCGTTCTATGCCTATCCGGGTATTGCCCGATGCATGGGCAAGGTGAGTGCGGAGGGGCGCAGACTGGAAACGGATGAGGATTTCGCCATCGCCCTGCTGGAAGAACAGAAGGTGGCGGTGGTACATGGATCTGCTTTCGGGCAGGGGCCTTATCTGCGCCTGTCCTATGCCACTAGCGATGATGTGCTGAAAGAAGCCTGCGCCCGCCTGGCCCGTTTTGTCGAAGGTCTGAGCTAAGGATATGTCGCGGCAAGGCTGAATTCTGTTTGGGAACAGATTTCAGCCCGTCCTGTCTTTTGTGACAAAGGCAGGGCGGCGGCGCATCCATTTTTTGTAGGTGGCCTGAAACCCTGCCCGCAAAATACCCATGCAATCATTGAGAAAGTTTTTGCTGAAGCTTTTTTCAAAAAGCTTCATGGGACATCGTTCGCTTAAAAAACCAGAACGATGCCAATACGGACGTTTCAGTCTGGGTCGGGTGCCGGGGGGCAGAACAGGAAGACCCCTTCCGTTATGATGGCAGGCAGTAGCGGCATGCCCAGCGGCAGGCCCGACAGGCCGATTGCCCCTGCCGATGCCGCGCAGGCTGCCATGTAACCTGTCCGTCCCCCCAGCCGTTCGGCTATGACAAACAGGAAAACGGCCACCAGTTCTAGCACGGTCGCAACCCCCAGCCGCAACGGGTGCATCTGGGTCTGCAACCCCATATCGGATAGCAGGCGAAGCAGGGCAGGGGACTGTCCCTGTTCTCCCCCCATTCCGAACATGAACGAAAAGGGCAGGATCAGCACGCCCAGTATATCGCGCAGCAGGTTGACCAGCCCGCTTACAAGCGGCAGCAGCACCAGTATGGCCAGGCTTGCACTGGTGCAGGTGGCGACAATGACCAGCCCGATCTGGCGTTGGCGTGCGGCCGGATTGCGCGGCGGGTCATCTGGCGTCATGAGCTGGTGATATTACCGCAGCCACCATTTGACGGGTTCGGGTTCTGCCTCGGCTGGACTTGCGGCGGCAGCAGGCTGGCTAGCCGGGGCGGGGCGGTTTTCTGCCGTGCTGCGTGTGCGGGTCTTGTGCCGGTTCAGTTCCTCACGCAACTGGGCGGTTTCCTCGCGTGCGGCATACAGTTCCGCGCGCAGGGCCAGCATTTCTGCCTCTTTGGCGGCCAGCTTGTCCTTGTGTTCCGCCGCGATCACATCTGCATGGCCGATGCGGGTGGTCAGGGAGCGGATATGCGCCTGCGCTTCCGAAAGGCGGAGTTCGGACTGTTCGCGCAGCTTCTGTTCGAACTGCACCTTGTGGCGCAACTGATCGGTTTCGCTGCGGTCTTCCTGCTGGGCATGCATGGCGCGTGGCGTGGCACGCCCGGTGCTGAGGGAGTGGTGTTCAACACGCACATCACCATCCTGCACGAATTTGCGGCGGCGCTGTACGGTTTCAACCTGGCGTGCGGGACGCTGCTGTTGCTGCTTGGGCTTGCCGCCCCCTGTGCCACGGGCGGGTGCGGGGCGGTTCTTGCCCATACGCTCCAGTGCTTCACGGAAAGCGGATTCATTAACTTCTTCGCGCGATGCGTTCCGCGCTTCTTCTTTGGGAAAGGAAAGAAAATCGTTATAAGATGACACTGCTGGACTCTCGACAACTCAATGCACCATAAGGACGTAACTAAAATCATATTTTAGGAATGTATTCCTAAAAGTAACATACAAACGGTGCTGTTTTTTAATGCTTATAAGCCATAATAAGGCTGACTGCCGCCACAATGCAAGCACTATAGATAAGGATATGATTATTATTGTATTATTATAGTAAAAATAAATATTATTAAAATGAAAATAATTTTATAGACTTTTAAAAAATGAGATGCTGAAATATAATTTATTTCAATTTTGATTTTGCGCGGATAGAATAAATATAGGTCGCCATGCTGTTGCTCCGTATTGGAAACTGTTTTTTGGCGTATCCCTTGCCTTCATGCCGCTGTTAGGTCCAGATAGGGTGAAGGCACCAACCTTGTAATAATATCCGGCAGGATACGGAATGTGTAATATCGGGCAAAAGGCGGTTATGGTTTCCCTCTCGCGCAGGCTTGGCCAGGCAGGGCGTCCCTGCGTGTTGATTGTAATGGGGGTATCGGGGTGCGGCAAGAGCACACTCGCCCAGCTTATGGCCGAACGCATGGGCTGGCCCCTTGTTGAAGGTGATGACCTGCATCCCGCCAATAACATTGCCCGTATGAGCAATGGCATTCCCCTTACGGATGAAGACCGCGCTCCCTGGCTTGATCGTATCGCAGCGCAGGTTGCGGCATGGAAGGAAGCGGGGCAGTGCGGGATCATCACCTGTTCCTCGCTTAAACGCCATTACCGTGAACGTATTGGCAGCGGGAGTACCGATGTCTGCTTTGTCTACCTCAAGGGCAGCAGGGAAGACATCGCTCCGCGGCTTGCGCAGCGTACCGGCCATTTCATGCCCGTGGCCATGCTGGACAGCCAGTTCGCAACGCTGGAGGAACCGGATATGGAGGAGGAAGTGGTCATGGCGCTTGATGTCAATGCTGCCCAGGACCTGCTGGCTGAGCAGGCCTGCGCGCATCTGGCCAGCCTGCCGGGTTAAGGCCGGACGGGTTCAGTCCGCAGGCGGTGGGGTGGCAGGTGTCCATGTCAGGTCATCTGCCCCGTTGTTGTTAAGGTGCCGCCCCAGTACGAACAGATAGTCCGACAGGCGGTTCATGCAGGCGGGAATGTCTGTGCCGATCTCTTCCGTCCGTGCCAGCGTGGCCAGTCGCCGCTCTGCCCGGCGCACGACAGTGCGCGCAAGGTGTGCATGGGCGCCAGCAGGCGTGCCACCGGGCAGGACGAAACTGCGCAGCGGCGGTATGTCCGCGCGCAGGCGCTCCACTTCCCCCTCCATGGCGCGTACGGCATCCATCCCATGCGGCAGCGCGCGCGGGGGGTGGGCGGGCATGCAGACCGCGCCGCCAATATCGAACAGCAGGCCCTGCACCCATGCAATGAAGGTGGCGTTGCGCCCGGCGGGCAGGCTGCCGCGCAGCAGGCCCATGGTGGCATTGGCTTCATCCAGCGCGCCAAGGGCTTCGATGCGCGCGCAGTCCTTGGGCACGCGCGCACCGTTTCCCAGTGCCGTTTCTCCCCGATCGCCACCGCGTGTCACGATTCGGTCAAGGCGGATGGTCATGGCTGCTCCTGCATGGTGGCTGGTGGGTTCAGCGTGTGGGCTTGCTTGCGCCCAGTTTCAGGCTGTCATTCAGGTTTGTCTGCAATGTATCTGCTGTTGCGGCGGCATAGGCCTTCAGATCAGGGTCGGAGGCGGATTCCGCTTCGTTCTGGAACATGGCTAGCGCGTCGCTGGCTGCCTGCGCCTGCAGGTCAAGATAATCGTGCTCGAATTTGGAGCCGCTTTCCGTCTTGAGTTGGGCTGCAATCTGTTCTTCGTCGGGGCTCATGTCCTTGTGTAGGGCCAGCCCGTGCTTGAGTGCAAGGGTGGTCAGGGCTTTCTGGTTGGTCGTATGCATCTTGGCTGAAGCCTGGGCAAATTCCTGCACTTTGCGGCGCTTGGTCTGCTCGGCGGCCTGGTTGGAAATATTGATCTCGAAAGTATTCAGCGCGGAAACATTCTCGGCAAAGGTGGAATCTGATTCCGTAAGCGGCGGCAGGGTTGCGGCCGGTGCTGTGCTGGCGGGTGTGGCTGGTGCCGCGTGGGCCACGGGGAAGAGAGGAAGAAGGCTGACAGACGCACAAAGGAGGCAGACTGCGTAATGTCTCATGTTGATCGTCTTCCTAACGTGTAAAATACGGATTTTTACTGGCCGTGATTGCAGTTTATCAGTTTTGCCGCGTCATATAAAGCTGGCATGCATGCGCGGGTAGGGGGAAATACGTCCCATCCGCCAGCACGGCAGCATCGCGTGCGTGACCTATACGATCGCCCCATGGCGAGGGTAGGGTGTGGCCGCCCGTGCCACGGCGGGTTGTCACCCTGTTTTTCGGATACGCCTTATGCCTACTGTTGTCAGGTTTCTCTTGTGTTTTGCGGCGCTGGCTGCCTTTACCGCCGTCATGGGCGGTGCGCTGACCGCCCATCTGCCCGATCACTTCTTCGCCGAAGGTGGTCGTGACATGGCCCGTCAGGCCATTCAGATGCAGATGTGGCACGCGCTGGCCATTATTGGCGTGTCGGTGCTCATGATCCAGCAGGGGTGTCGGGCACTGGTCTCGATCGCGGGCTGCCTGATGGCGGTGGGGAGCGTCCTGTTCACTACCGGCGTGGCGCTGACCGCGTTCTGGGGCATCCATCCCGGGCCGGTGGCGCCGACGGGGGGGAGCCTGCTCATGGGGGCATGGCTGCTGCTGGCGGTAGGGGTCATGCGGTCATGAACAGGCATGGAACGGGCGGGCCGCCCGATGCTACCCGGCCAGGGTGGCCGGTCCGCAGCGCGTATCTGGCAGCCCCCGGTTTCGAGCCGGTCCTGGCGCAGGAACTGGCACGCAGGGGGGCGGGAGACCTGTGCTGGCATGGGCGGCTGGTGTTGTCCGCCCACCCACCGGTAGCCAGCCTGTGGGCGCTTGAGACATGGGATACGCCAGAGGAGCATGATGTGCCCTCCATCAAGGGGGCTGCCCGCATCCTGCGTGCGATCCAGCGCAACTGGGCGTGTTATGCGCCGATGCTGCACCGCCGCTGCGCGCTGATAGGCGATGCGCTGCCACCGCTGCGGCCAAAGCCCCTTGTCTTTCCTGCCGTGGCTCCCGATGCCCATCTAGGTGCATGGACCCTGCTGGCCCCCGACCGCCTGCTGCTCTCACGTACCAAGTCCTCGCCTTTCATCAATGGCGAGGTCGAATTTGAGGAAAATCGCACCGATCCGCCATCGCGCGCCTATCTCAAGCTGTGGGAAGCGCTGCTGCGCCTTGGCCGGTGGCCGGTGGCGGGGGAGACGTGCCTTGACCTGGGGGCCTGCCCCGGCGGGTGGACGTGGGTTGCGGCCAGCAACGGGGCGCATGTTACTGCCATTGATCGTTCCCCCCTGGCGGAAAACGTGGCCAGCTTGCCTAATGTCACCTGCCGCTACGAAAGTGCTTTTGGCCTGGACCCGCAGGACTGTGCACCGGTGGACTGGCTGTTTTCTGATATCATCGCCTATCCCGCCCGGCTGCTGGCGCTGGCGCGGCGGTGGATTGAATCGGGCAGGGCGGCGCGCATTGTCATGACCATCAAGTTCCAGGGCGAGACCGACCATGAAACAGCGGAAGCCTTTGCAGCCATTGCCGGTGGGCGTGTTGTGCATCTGTGGCACAACAAGCATGAACTCACCTTTTTCTGGCAGCGCGACCCGTCATGAGTGGGACGGGCGGACACGGCTAAGCAACCGGTCCGCCACCTCTACCACGCATACAGCCAGCAGACAGCACACAAGGGCCACGGCCATGATGATCAGCCGTTCCTGTTCGGTTGCGTCATTCGCACCGGCAAGCCGGTAGAGCGACAGCCACAGATCGGTGCCCGCAACCCGGTCCACCAGGCTGGCCACGGTGGCGCTGAAGCGCAGGCTGAGCATGAACAGCCCCGTCAGTACAAGGACGGCCACGGTCTTGCATACGGTGCGGGCGATGGAAGGTGTGGCTGTGGACATGGCTTTCCCTGTAGGGCGCAAGGATCGTGGCGTGACCGGAGATTATGCTGCGTGCCGGTCAGGCGTTCAGGATATCGCGCGCGGTGCGGACCACATCGGCCAGCGTGCCGGGCTGGAAAGGTGATTGCAGCCCTGCGGAACGGACCAGCCGGGTAAAAGGTTGTGCGCCACCGCGCGCGCACAGACCAACATAGGCCTGCATGGCGCCTTCGGGGTCGGTG
Source organism: Komagataeibacter medellinensis NBRC 3288 (assembly GCF_000182745.2). Lineage (NCBI taxonomy): Bacteria > Pseudomonadati > Pseudomonadota > Alphaproteobacteria > Acetobacterales > Acetobacteraceae > Komagataeibacter > Komagataeibacter medellinensis. The sequence goes on along the minus strand of NC_016027.1, from coordinate 1,087,310 downwards.
CGGCTGCGAATCCAGAACTGCATGGCGCAGCACAGAGCCAGTGCGTAATCAATGTAATAGAAGGGTGAGCGGTAGATATGCCCCTGTGCCTGCCACCTTCCACCGGCTTCGGGGTGGGGCAGGCCGCCATAGTTGCGCCAGGGCATGTAGCGCTGTTCCAGCGTGCGCCATACGGCGTTGCGCTCTGCCGGTGTCATGTCCGGGCGGGTGTACACTTCATGCTGGAAGTGGTCGACACACACGCCATAAGGCAGGAACGACAGCGAGGCGATGAGGTGCATCTGTCTAAAGCGCGCCCCCTGTCCGGGTTCGACCATCAGGTCGATATGCGGCCAGGTCAGGAATTCCAGCGCCATGGAATTGATCTCAGCGGCATCCATGGTCGGCCACAGCAGGTCCACCTCTGGCAGGTTGCGGCTTTTCCAGTTCTGGTAGGCATGCCCCATCTCGTGGGTAAAGACGTTTATGTCATGCTGCGTGCCATTGAAGTTGGCAAAGATGAACGGCATGCCAATGGTGGGGAACGACGTGCAAAATCCGCCTCCCGCCTTGCCTGCGCGGTTGACCAGGTCCAGATAGCCGCCATCGCGCATCTGGCTGTAAAACGGACCCAGATCGCCACCCATGCGGTCGAACATGGTCTGGGCACGTTCCATGAGCAGCGCGTCCCTGCCAGCGGGGCGGGGGTTGCCCATCGGGTCGATCAGCGGTTCATCCCAGGAATACAGGACTTCCCACCCCATGGTCTCGCAGCGCTGGCGCAGGATGTCGTGTACCAGCGGTACGACATGCTCCAGCACATCGGCACGGAAGCGCGCCACATCCGTCGGCCCATAATCCACCCGGCGCATGCGGCGGTAGGCCAGGGGGATGTAGGAGTCGTAGCCCAGCGTGCACGCCATGCCGTGACGCAGCCTGACCATCTGGTCGAACAGGGAATCAAGGCGGCTGGCATTTTGTTCAAAGAAGGCCCAGCGCACCTGTTCCGCCTCGTGGCGTACGGTGCGGTCCGTACTCTCGCCATAGGGGGCAAGGCCAGACAGGTTGACCTCGTGGCCGCCTATCGTCACCCGTGCGCCAGCCAGTAGAGCCGTGTATTCGCCGCTCAGCTGGGCTTCTTCCTCCAGCGCATCGGCAATGCGGGGGTCGAAAGTGGTGATGTCGGTGCGCCATAGTTCCAGCGTATGGGGGGTTACGGCCTGTGCCACAGCCGTGGGGTCGGGATATTCCAGCAGCCTGCGCTTGAGCGTGACCTCATGCGCCGTGACGTACGGGGTCAGGGCATCGGCGTAGTCACGCTCGGCCTTGGCCGTGGGGCTGGTGGTATCCTGTGCGAAGCGCAGGTCGACCAGTGCAGCCCAGCTTTCGTAATCGCGGCGGATGGTATCGAACAGGCGGGCGGCATCAGGCACGTTACTCTGGTCGAGCAGCGTGGAGACCTGACCAAAGCGCAGGGCAAGGGCTTCGCGTGTGGGGCGGGGGAAATCCAGGGTGTCAAAAGGGCTGCACATGGGGGCAGGGTGGCATGGAACCCCCGCCGCCGTCCATGCCCAGTATGCTACCTTATCGGGTAGGGGGATGGACCTGCGTGCGACTGAACCATGTGCATGCCATGACGAACACCACCAGCCCCGCCATGTCGGGAACAAGGGCAGGCACGCCGCGCGGCAGGAGCGACAGCGGACTGTCCTGCCCGCTCAGGGCGGACAGGCAGGCCAGCGCCACCCCGGTCAGGCTTTCGCCCACGATCAGGCCGGATGCGATCATGGTGCCCCGGTGGCTGCCCGCCTGCGGGTTGAGCCGCCGGACAAGAGTGCCCAGCAGCGCGCCGGTGGCCAGTGTCATGGAAACCTGCATGGGCAGGTAAACCCCGATGCCGACCGCAAGCGGTGGCAGCCCGCCCCGGTCCGTGCGGCGCAGCCACGCATCAATGCCAATCAGCCCGCAGCCCGCGGCGGCACCCGCCGCCAGTAGGTTCCAGTCCAACTGGTGCAGGAAAATGCCTGAGGTGATCATGAGCAGCAGCGCAGGCTGCGGGGCGGCCAGCGCCTGTGTGGGGTCCATGCCCGCATGTGGCATGGCGCCCACAAAACCATAGGTTTGGTACAGCACGTTCAGCACCGGCGGGATTACGACCGCCCCACTCGCGCAGCCAATCAGCAGGGCGATTTCCTGCTTCCACGGTGTGGCGCCAATCATCTGGCCGGTTTTCAGATCCTGCAGGTTGTCATTGGCAATGGCGGCGGAGGCCGTGATGGCGGTCAGCGCGTACAGGCAGAACCCTATGGTGAAGTGCTGCCCCTCTGCCCCCGCGAACAGTCCGGCCGCGCGGAGCACTACGAACACGCAGGCCAGACACAGGGCTGCAAGGATGGTCACGCCCGAAATGGGCGAAGAGGATGATCCCACCAGCCCGGCCATGTAACCGCACGCGGCCGCGACAAACAGCCCCAGCCCCGCGCAGCAGGCCAGCCCCGTCATGGCCGCGGCCAGTGCTGGCAGCGGAGCCACGACGGCATGGGCAAACACGAAGAACACGCCCCCGATCATGACCAGTACCAGCCCCGCTATTGTCCGTATGGCACGCGGCGAAAGATCGGTGTCGGTCCGTTCAGGTATGGCATTGACGGGTGCGCGCACCACCAGCAGCCGCACGCTGTCCAGCAGCGGGCGGCCCATGCGCAGCACGGTCCAGATGGCCGCCACCCCAATCAGGCCAACGCCCAGGAAACGCGCCTTCTCCTGCCACAGCACCTGCGCGAACGCTCCCGCATCAAGCCCGGCAGGGCGTGGGGTAAGGTGCGCCATGGCGGGAATGAGCACTTCCCATGTCAGCAGCGCGCCCAGCAGCATGGCAAGGCCGCCCTGCAATCCGACCAGATAGCCAGCACCCAGCAGCGCGGGCGAAAACCCGATGGACAGCCGGAACGCTGCCGCCCCCAGCACGGCCGTGGCACTCAGCCCGCTGCCCAGCAGCCGCAGCCCGGTAGAGGCAAATGTTATGCCAGCCGCCAGCATGCCGCCATGCAGCAGGGCGCGGATGCTGCCCGTATCTTCTCGCGTCGCCCCCGCGCGCAGGATCTCGGCTGCGGCCACCCCTTCTGGGAAGGGCAGGGTGGCGTCGCGCAGCATGACCCGGCGGAGCGGGATGGTGAATAGCACCCCGCTCATACCGCCCGCCGCCGTAAGTACGCCCGCCTGAAGGAAGGGGAAGTGCTGCCAGTACCCCCCCATGAGCAGCGCGGGCAGGCTTGCGAACACACAGGCCAGTGTGCCCGCGGCGGAAGCCTGGGTCTGGACGAGGTTGTTCTCAAGTATCGTGCCGCGACCCAGCACCCGGAGCACCGCCATGGAAATGACGGCGGCGGGGATGGATGTGGCGATGGTCAGGCCGATCCGTAGCCCGAGATAGACGTTGGACGCAGTGAAGATGACAGTAATCAGCGCGCCGATCACCATGCCGCGCCATGTCAGTTCACGCTGGAGGATAGGTCCGGCCAAGGGGCTGCCTTACATCTTGTGGAAGGTTGGCATCACCAGATGCGCGCGGTTGAAGTCAAGCTGTGCCTTGGTGAGCTGGAAGCCGACCTCCAGATGGTACTGGTCGCTATGGATGTGGCGCGACACGGGCAGCGTGATGGGAATGTTGCTGGTATGGGTCAGGTCCTGCATGCGCCCGTCTTCAAAGGAGACATGGGCCACGAATTCTTTCTTGCTCTTGATCTCGCCATTGAACACCACGGCCACGAAATACGGGATATTGATGACCTCCACCTTCGAGGCCGGCCCGCGTTCGACATGCAGCCCGATCTTCATGTTGGTCATGACGGTGCGGTGTTCTCCCTGCTCGCATGATCCGACCACGCGCGTCAGGCTGGCACGTGCCACCAGGTGCGTCACATCATGGTCGGAGCCGGAATACTGGTAATAATCAGCTGCTTCTCCGGGAATTTCCACCACGGGGCAGGCGGGGGCAAAATCGATCGAATCGGATTCGCTGCTGCAGCCAGCCAGCAGGGGCAGGCTGGCCATGGCGCAGATTGTCAGGGCGGTGCGGCGCAGGCGCGGTAGCGGAAGGGCAGGAAGCATGCAGGTATTCCGGGTAGGTCAGGTGTGGATGAAATCCCGCCCTGGGCGGCGCGGGGGGATACGGGCAGGGCGATGGGGGAGGACAGGCATGACAGAATACGTTAGGCTCAGATGGAAAATGGCTTGCGCCATTGTCGTGGTTTGCGTAGGGCCGGGACCATCGCACGGGATCCCGGCGCCGGAACTCTAGCAGATCGCGGCCCGTATCCTATACCGCTCGCCGGATGTTTGGGGAACACCATGCCCGACCAGATGATCAGTACGCCCGATACCATAGCCCCCACCGATGCACCGCCCCGTGTGCTCAAGGTCCTGCTTGCAGGCCCGCGCGGGTTCTGCGCGGGGGTCGATCGTGCCATCCGTGTTGTGGAGGAAGCGATCCGCCGCTACGGCGCGCCGGTCTATGTGCGCCATGAAATCGTTCATAACCGCACCGTGGTCGAGGCGCTGGAAGCGCAGGGCGCGATCTTTGTCGAGGAACTCGATGAAGTGCCCGCCGATGGCCAGGTCGTCTTTTCCGCCCATGGCGTGCCCAAGACCGTCCCGGCCGAGGCCGAGCGCCGCAACCTGCTGTATCTTGATGCCACATGCCCGCTGGTGTCCAAGGTGCACCGCGAGGCCGAGCGCCATTTTGCCGATGGTGGGCCGGAAAGCCGCCATATCCTGATGATCGGCCATGCCGGTCATCCCGAGGTTGTGGGCACGATGGGCCAGTTGCCTGCCGGTGCCGTCACCCTGATCAATGACGCGGAAGAGGCGCGCACCGTCCAGCCGGCAGATCCCTCGCGCCTTGCCTTCATTACCCAGACCACGCTGTCGGTCGATGATACGGCGGAAATCGTGGACATCCTGCGTGATCGCTTCCCCCTGATCGAGGGACCGCGACGCGAGGATATCTGCTACGCCACCACCAACCGGCAGGAAGCGGTCAAGGCGATCGCACCGGGCTGTGATCTGGTGATCGTGATCGGCTCGCCCAACTCCTCGAACTCGCAGCGCCTGCGTGAGGTGGCCGAGCGCTCGGGCGCCCCGCGCGCCCTGCTGGTGCCACGCCTGAATGCGCTGGACTGGTCGGCGCTGGACGGAGTCGCGACGCTGGGCATCACGGCGGGTGCCTCGGCTCCCGAATCGCTGGTGCAGGAAATGGTGGCAGCCCTTGCCAAGCGCTTCACGCTTGAGATCGAGGAAATCACCGTGAAGGAAGAGAACGTGGCCTTCCGGCTGCCGGCACCGCTGGGCTGAACCGTATCGTTCCATGGCAGTCTATACTGAAGTGTCGAAAAATGCGCTGGCGGCGTTTCTCGAAGGCTATGACATCGGCAGGCCCGTTTCCTGCCGCGGTATTGCGGAAGGTGTGGAGAACAGCAATTTTTTGCTGAAGACCACACAGGCCACCTTCATCCTGACGTTGTACGAGCGGCGGGTGAACCCTGATGAACTGCCATGGTTCCTTGGTCTGATGCAGTATCTGGCAGGGCGCGGTCTGTCCTGCCCGCTGCCGGTGGCCGACCGGCAGGGCCAGACCCTGCGTACCCTGTCGGGCAAGCCCGCCGCGATCACCACCTTCCTGCCTGGCGGATGGTCAGCGCAGATAACCGAGGATCGCTGCGCCCAGGTGGGCGTAGCCATGGCGCGTCTGCACCTGCTGGGTGAAGGGTTCGTGGCCGAGCGCCCCAATTCCATGGGGCCGCAATCCTGGTCTGGCCTGCTTGATGCCTGCCGTGCAGGCGGCGATGCGGTCCGTCCCGGTCTTGTGCGCGAAATCGAGGCGGTACTGGCCCGCGTACTGCCCGCATGGCCGGGGGTCGGTAACAACCCGACCCTGCCGCGCGGGCAGATCCATGCCGATCTGTTCCCCGATAACGTCTTTTTTCAGGGTGACAGGCTGTCGGGCGTGATCGACTTCTACTTCGCCTGCACGGACTGGTATGCCTACGATCTGGCCATCACCCTCAATGCCTGGTGCTTTGATGCGGAGCAGCGTTTCCTGCCCGCGCATGCGTCCGCCATGGTGGATGCCTATCGCAGCATACGCCCGCTGGAAGCGGCGGAGGAAGAGGCCCTTGCCACACTGGCTACGGGGGCGGCTATCCGGTTTACGCTGACACGGCTGTATGACTGGATTCATACCCCGCCCGATGCGCTGGTCACGCGCAAGGACCCGCTGGACTACGCGGCGCGGATGGCATTCTGTGCCAGCCGTATGGGCGGGTCTTTCGTGCCATGAGCAACGAGGGGATTACTGTGGTGGAAGACACGTTGGGACACTCGCAGGACATGACGCAGGCCAGTCCCCCCGATGCCGCGCCGGAAAGCGCGGACATGGTCGAGATCTGGACCGATGGTGGCTGCAAGCCCAATCCCGGCCCCGGTGGGTGGGCGGCGTTGCTGTGCTACCGGGGGCAGGAGCGTGAACTGTCGGGCGGTGAGGCGGAAACCACCAACAACCGTATGGAACTGACGGCGGCGGCCGAAGCGCTTGAAGCGCTCAAGCGCCCCTGCCGTGTGGTGCTTCATACCGATAGCGAATATGTGCGCAATGGCATCACGCGCTGGAGTACGGGCTGGGTGCGGCGTAAGTGGCGCAATGCGGCGGGCGACCCGGTAGCCAACATGGACCTGTGGCGCAGGCTGCTTGAAATCAGTGCGCGGCACGAGATTGAGTGGAAATGGGTACGCGGGCATTCCGGCGATGTGAACAACGAGCGTGTGGACCAGATGGCGACCGCCGCGCGTGATGCGCTGGGCATCGCCTACCCCAAACGCGTACGGAAATGACCTTGCCGCCACCGGCCATACGGCTTGAGGGCGTGGGGCTGGATTTTGGTGGCGCACCCCTGCTGCGTGACATGGATCTATGCATCGAGGCCGGGCGCATGACGGTGCTGCTTGGTGCCAGCGGGGTGGGCAAGACATCGCTCCTACGCATGATCGCAGGGCTGGCCCGTCCCGGCCGCGGGCGCATTGTGGCTTCGGACGGCCAGCCCCTAGTCGGCCGTATTGGCTGGATGGGCCAGCAGGACCTGCTGCTGCCGTGGGCGGATGTCGTGCATAATGTCATGCTGGGGGCACGGCTACGTGGCGTGCGGCCAGAACCCGAACGCGCGCGACATCTGCTGGGCTGCGTGGGACTGGCGGATCGTACAACGGCCCGGCCCGCGGCCCTTTCGGGTGGCCAGCGGCAGCGTGTGGCGCTGGCCCGTGTGTTGTATGAAGACCGCCCGGTCATTCTCATGGATGAGCCCTTTTCCGCGTTGGACAGCATTACGCGCGCGCGCATGCAGGATCTGGCCGGACGCATGCTGGCCGGGCGCACCGTCGTGCTGATTACCCATGACCCGCTGGAAGCCTGCCGTCTGGCTGATACCATGCTGCTCATGGCTGGCCTTCCCGCAACCATACATCCCCTTGATGTTCCGCCCGGCCCGGTGCCGCGCATGGTGGATGATCCGGCCGTGCTGGCAGCCCAGGCCGGTGTGTTGCGACGGATGCTGGCGCAATGAACGGCCCGGTCATGCACGCGCGTGTCCTTGTGGCGTTGCGCCCGGCTGTAACGCTGGCGGGACTGGTGGGGGTGTGGGCTGCCCTTGCGCGGTGGGGGGGTGTACCGCCTTACATGCTGCCATCCCCTGCCGCCGTGGCGGGTGCGTTATGGACCCAGCGCGCGCAGCTTGCCCCCGCCGGCCTGACCACGCTGGAAGAAACCCTTCTGGGACTTGTGCTGGGCATTGGCGCGGGTAGCGCGCTTGCCATCGGCATGGCGCTGTGGGCACCGCTGCGGCGGTGGGTCATGCCCATGGTTCTGCTCAGTCAGGCGGTACCGGTGTTTGCCCTGGCCCCGCTGCTGGTGCTGTGGTTCGGATTCGGCATGAGCTCGAAGGTGGTCATGGCGGTGCTGGTCATCTTCTTTCCCGTCACGTCCGCGCTGGGTGATGGTCTGCGTCAGACGGAACCGGGCTGGATGGATCTTGCCCGCACCATGGGGGCCGCGCGCTGGCGGGTGCTGGTGCATATCCGGCTGCCCGCTGCCCTGCCTGCCTTTGCCTCGGGCGTACGTATGGCCACGGCTATCGCCCCCATTGGCGCGGTAGTGGGGGAATGGGTGGGGGCATCCTCCGGGTTGGGATTCCTGATGCAGACAGCCAATACCCGCTTCCAGACCGATCTGATGTTCGCTGCCCTGCTCGTGCTCGCGGCCATGACCGTGTCATTATGGTGGGCGGTGGATCGGGTGCTGGCGCGCGCATTGTACTGGCAGCCCGGACATGCGGATATTGACTGAACTGTTGTAACACGCCACCACCAGTTGCGCGCGCAACCCAAGCCAAGGACAGAATGCCCATGACCCGCCCCATCATTCTTGATCTGACACCCGATGCGCAGGGCATGGTGGCGTTGCTTGCGGCCCTGCAGGTGCCCGACCATGTGCGTCCGGTGCTGGTGCTGTTCAGTGGCCAGGCTGCGCGGGTGGATGTGGCCATGGCCCATGCGCGCGACCTGCTGCGGGCATACGGGCTGGCGGATGTGCCCGTGCAGGCGGGTTGTCCCGGCACGCTGGTGCAGGCCTATGGCGTGGGGCATGACCTGCCGCCGGGAAATGACGGGCTGGGGGCGGCACACCTGGTCCAGGCCATCCGGGCCTGCCCGCAGCATGGCGCGACTGTATGCTGCGCTGGCCCGCTGACCACGCTGGCGCTGGCACTGGTGCAGGCGCCAGATGTGGGGGCGCACCTTGATGGGATCATCTTCAGTGGTGGCGCGTTCCATACGCGCGGCAATGCAACACCGGTGGCCGAGCGCAATATTGCGGCCGATCCGGAGGCGGCAGCCACGGTTCTTGCCGCTGGCGTGCCGCTGACCATCGTGCCGCTGGGCTGCACGGAGCGCCTGAAGGCGGATGCGGTATGGATGGAACAACTGGCCGTCATGGGCGCAAGCCCCGCCACCATGGCCGCACGGGTACATGCCGAATTGGTGGCCGCGCGCAATGGTGGCGCGCGTGGTAGCGGCGTTGATATCGGTCTTGCGGCGGTCACGCCCCTGCTGGCGTTGCTCAGCCCCGGTATTTTCCAGGGGCACCTTGCGCATGTGAACGTCGAACGCCAGGGCACCTACACCCGCGGCATGACCGTGGCGGTGCGTGGGACGGGGCATGACAACGCGCTGGTGCTGGAAAGTCTTTCAGTCGATGCCGTGCGCGGCATTCTGCGCGACCTGCTGCTGCTGGCTACCAGATAAGGGCTAGCAGGGGACTGGTAGGCAAAAAATAATGGCGATGTGGGGTAAAGTTGCACCATGGGCGATCATGACGGTTGCGGAAGCAGCGTGACCTCCAGTATTGCTCCCGGCATTCCGGTGCGCCTGCGGGTGCTTGTTTTGAGAACTGTGATGCGTGTGGCGGCGCGGAGGTCTTCTGTATGGATCGGTCTGCAACATCCCCTTCAACCCTGACCGGCGGGGAAAGGGGAAATGGCGATGCCATATTCACCACCATTGTCCGCAGTGCCGCCATTCTGATCCTGCTGGGGCTGGGCGGCATGGTCGTGGTCATGGCGTGGGGGGCGCGCGGCGCGTTTGCAACCTTCGGGCCGGGATTCGTGCTGGGGACCGCGTGGAACCCGGTCACGCAGCATTTTGGTGCTGCCGCCCCGGTATTCGGCACGCTGGTCACTTCTGTGCTGGCCATCATGCTGGCCGTGCCGCTGGCCTTCGGCATTGCAGTCTGGCTGACCGAAATAGCGCCTGCGCGCATTGCAAGCATCATCGGCACGCTCATCCAGCTTCTGGCTGCGGTTCCCTCCATTATTTTCGGCATGTGGGGGTTCGCGGTGCTGGTGCCGTTCATGGCCCATTATGTCGAGCCGCTGGCCAGCCATACGCTGGGCCGCGTGCCGGGTATCGGTATCATGTTCCGTGGTGCGCCCTATGGCACCGGTTTCCTGACCGGAGGCATGATCCTGGCGGTCATGGTCACGCCGTTCATTTCCGCCGTGATGCGCGATGTCTTCCTGTCCATCCCTGCGGTGCTGAAGGAAAGCGCCTACGGTCTGGGCATGACCCGGTGGGAGGTGGTGCGCCGCATCATCCTGCCGTGGTCGCGCTCTTCCGTGGTGGGGGGGATCATGCTGGGGCTGGGCCGCGCGCTGGGCGAGACGATGGCCATCACCTTCGTCATTGGCAATGCCAACCATATCGGCTGGTCGCTGTTCTCGCCGGGCAATACCATTGCCTCGCTGATCGCGCTGGAATTCCCGGAAAGTGCGATGGGCAGCCTGAAATTCTCCTCGCTCATGGCGGCAGGGTTCCTGCTCATGCTCATCTCCCTTGGCACGCTGGTCTGCTCGCGCTTCCTGCTGCGTACCGGCAGGGTGGGCTGAACCATGGCGGGTCAGGACATGACGGATGCCGTTGGCGCGCGCTGGCAGGGTAACAGCCTGTCGGACATGCGCAGGCGGATGGTGGACCGGGTGGCAACGGGCCTGTGCTGGTTTGCCACGGCGCTGGTGCTGCTCATGCTGTTTTCCATCCTGTTCGTGCTGGTGCGCAACGGGATCGGGGGGATGCGCTGGGCAACGCTGGTCCATGTCACGGCCCCGCCGGGGCAGGGGGGCGGGCTTGCCAATGCCATTGTCGGCAGCCTGATCCAGACTGCCCTGGCCGTGTTGATCGGCGCGCCCATAGGCCTGCTGGTGGGCATCTACCTTGCGGAGTTCACGGCAACGGACGGACGGCTCATTAACCTGGTGCGCTTTGTGTCCGACCTGCTGCTTTCGGCCCCGTCCATTCTGGTCGGGCTGTTCATCTACATGATCGTGGTGGTGCCGACGGGACATTTCTCGGGTATGGCGGGCGCGCTGGCGCTCTCCATGCTGGTGGTGCCGGTGGTGGTGCGCACGACGGAAGATATGCTGCGCCTCGTGCCGCTGCCCATGCGTGAGGCGGCGATCGCGCTGGGCGCGCCCCGGTGGCGGGTCATTCTGATGGTCTGTCTGCGCGCCGCGCGCGATGGAGTGACGACGGGCGTCCTGCTGGCGCTGGCCCGTGTCTCGGGCGAGACGGCGCCGCTGCTCTTTACTTCGCTTGGCAACATGAACTGGTCGGTCTCGCCCGCGGCGCCCATGGCGAGCCTGCCGGTCACCATCTACCAGTATGCAGGGGCGGCGTATGATGACTGGACCGCGCTGGCCTGGACTGGCGCGCTGCTTATTACGGCCGGGATTCTCATCATAAACATAACCGTAAGACTGGGGCTGGGACGGAACAGGAAATGAATATGACAGCAGCGGAAAAAAGTTCCGTTCCCACGGCGATATCGGTGCGGGGGCTGAACTTCTATTACGGGGCGAATCACGCGCTCAGGGATATCTCGATTGATTTCCCACAGGGGCAGGTCACGGGCATGATCGGGCCTTCGGGCTGTGGCAAGTCCACGCTGCTGCGTGTGCTCAACCGGATGTATGACCTCTATCCCGGCCAGCGTGCGACGGGCGAAGTCATTTTTGATGGTTGCAACATCCTTGGTCCCAAGGTGAACCTGAACGTGCTGCGCGCGCGTGTGGGCATGGTGTTCCAGAAGCCCACGCCATTTCCCATGTCGATCTATGACAACATCGCCTTTGGCGTACGCTTGCATGAACGCCTTGACCGTGCGGCGATGGATGCGCGGGTGGAAGATGTGCTGCGGCGCGTTGCCCTGTGGCCGGAAGTGCGTGATCGGTTGAGGGATTCAGCGGCGGCGCTGTCGGGTGGGCAGCAGCAGCGGCTGTGCATTGCGCGCACCATCGCCACCCGCCCCGAAGTGGTGCTGCTGGATGAACCGACCAGCGCGCTGGACCCGGTCTCTACCGCCCGGATCGAGGAACTGCTTGATGAACTGAAGGCAGATTTCACCATCGCCATCGTGACCCACAACCTGCAGCAGGCCGCGCGGTGTGCCGATCAGGTTGCGTTTTTTTATATGGGTGAGGTGGTGGAGGTAGATAGTGCCGACCGCATGTTCACGACCCCGCGTGAAAAACGCACGCAGGATTATATAACCGGTCGTTTTGGCTGAGGCGCGGGGCCGTGCCCCTTACACTTTGTAGCAAGTTTGGCCACATTGGAACACCTGGTCTGTTGTAGCGTTGCGTTCGCAGGCCTTGCATGACCATCCTGAGGCATGCAGGGTAGAGAACGAGTTATAACAGGAGTAGACTTGGTTCCCATGATGAAGAAAATGATTCTGGCCGCCGCCGTTGCCGGTAGTCTCGCAAGCCTGTCCGGGCAGGCCATGGCCGCCCATCACTACGCCCCCCCGCCGCCGCCCGGTGGCTGCAACGGTGGCATGATGGGTGGCCCTGGCGGGTTTGGTGGCATGCCCTTCCTTGGTAATGTCCAGCTGACTGCTGCCCAGCACAAGAAGCTGAAGGCCATCCTGCAGGACAGCCACCCCGACTTCCATGCAGACATGGAGAAGGAGCACCAGATTCACCGGCAGATTCAGGACCTGCTGGCCACACCGGGCAAGGTTGACGAATCCCAGATCGTTGGCCTGCAGCAGCAGATTACCCAGTTGCACCAGTTGCACGAGGCTGCCCGCCTGCAGACCGCGATCCGCATCCACGATATTCTGACCACGGATCAGCTGAACCAGATCCGTGAAACGCAGGGCAAGATCGACAGCCTGCACGAGCAGCTGCGTGCGCTGACCGCCCCGCCGCCGGAAGATGGTAAAAAATAAGGAACCTGTCCCGCCACGTGCGGAGCAGGATCAGGAAAACGGCTGCCGGCTTGTGTCCGGCAGCTGTTTTTTTATGCCCGTGCGCGTAATGCTTGACAGGGCAAGATAGGGCGCGATACATCCAGCCCACAATCAGGCACGTCACTTCGCGAGGGTTCGCGCAGTGGCGCGTCCTCTTTTGGGGAAATACGTTGTTCGAGACACTGTCAGGCAAGCTTTCCGGTGTGTTCGATGGCCTTGCCAAGCGTGGGGCCTTGTCGGAGGCCGACGTTACGGAAGCCATGCGCGAAGTGCGTCTGGCCATGCTGGACGCCGATGTAGCGCTGCCTGTCGTCAAGGATTTCGTTAACAAGGTTCGTGAACGTGCCGTGGGGCACGAGGTGCTGGACAGCATCTCCCCCGGTCAGGCCGTCGCCAAGATCGTCAACGATGCTCTGATCGACGCGCTGGGTGGCGCGGGCGCCGTTCCGCTGAACCTGAACGCTGCCCCGCCAGTGCCGATCCTGATGGTTGGCCTGCAGGGTTCGGGAAAAACCACTACATCAGGCAAGATTGCGCGCCGCCTGGCGCAGCGTGAGCGCAAGAAGGTGCTGCTGGTCAGCCTTGATACCCAGCGCCCCGCCGCCCAGTTGCAGCTGGCGCAGTTGGCTGAGCGCGCGGGTGTGGCGTCGCTGCCCATCGTGGCAGGCCAGACCCCGGTGCAGATCGCGCAGCGTGCAATGGATACGGGACGGCGCGAAGGGTATGACATCGTCATCCTCGATACCGCCGGTCGCCTGTCGATTGACGAAGCGCTGATGGAAGAGGTCCGGGCCATCCGGGCCGAGACCGATCCGGCGGAAACCCTGCTGGTGGTCGATGCCATGACCGGGCAGGACGCGGTCAATACCGCCAAGGCTTTCAACGAGGCCGTGGGTGTGACCGGCGTTGTCATGACCCGTATGGATGGCGATGCCCGTGGTGGCGCCGCCCTGTCCATGCGCGCCATTACCGGTGCGCCAATCAAGCTGACCGGTTCGGGCGAGAAGCTGGACGCGCTGGAGGAATTCCACCCCGAGCGTGTCGCAGGCCGTATCCTTGGTCTGGGCGATATTGCCGGACTTGTGGAAAAGGCCGCCGATACCCTGGATCATGAGGAAAGCGAGAAGCTTGCCCTCAAGATGATGCAGGGCAAGTTCGATCTTGATGACTACGCGGCCCAGATCCGCCAGATCAACAAGATGGGTTCCATTTCCGGTATCCTCGGCATGCTGCCCGGCATGGGCAAGCTGAAGGATGCGCTGGGGGACAAGGAGCTTGATACCTCCGTCCTCAAGCGCCATCAGGCCATCATTTCATCCATGACCCGCAAGGAGCGGCGCACGCCCTCCATCATCAAGGCATCGCGCAAGAAGCGTATCGCCGCCGGGTCCGGCACGACCGTGCAGGAGATCAACCGTCTGCTCAAGCAGTATGACGCGATGGCCTCCATGATGAAGCGGTTCAGCAAACTGGGGGTGAAGGGCCTGATGCGTCAGGGCCTGTCCGCCCTCATGCCCAATGGGGGACGCCCCCCCGGTGGCGGCGGGCGTCCGCCGTTCGGCTGACCCCATAACGCCGTTTCCGTTTTTCTTTTGTCTTTTTTCTGTCTGGAGAAGTCTTAAATGAGCCTCAAGATCCGTCTCGCCCGTGCTGGTGCGAAGAAGCGTCCCTACTACCACATCGTTGTGGCTGACAGCCGCTCCCCGCGTGATGGTCGCTTCATCGAGCGCGTTGGTTCCTACAACCCGATGCTGCCGTCCGACCACGCCGACCGCGTGCGTCTGGTGGGTGAGCGCATCACCCACTGGCTGTCCAACGGCGCTCAGCCGACCGACCGTGTGGCCCGCTTCCTTGGTAACGCAGGCCTGGCACCCAAGCCGACCTGGAACGAGCAGCCGAAGAAGTCCGCGCCCAAGAAGCGTGCGCAGGAACGTGCCGCTGCTGCTGCCGAAGCAGCCGCAGCGTAAGACTGCTGGCGCGATAGACAGGCAGGAAAGGCAGGTAGTCATCCCATGAACCGCGATCATGTCCTGATGGGTGTGGTGGGTCGTCCGCATGGCGTGCGGGGGCTTGTGCATGTGCACAGCTATACCGCCGTGGCGGAAGACCTGGCCACCTATGCCGGGCTGGTCGATGACCTGGGGCGCCCGTGGCGGCTGTCATGGCATGGCAATGGCGTGGCCCGGCTGCATGATGCGGCAGGTCACGCCATCGACAGCCGCGAAGCCGCCCAGCAGATGGTCAACCGCAAGCTGTACGTGCCACGTGCCAGCCTGCCCGAAACGGATGAGGACGAATTTTATTTCGCTGATCTGGTCGGACTGGAAGTACGTGAACACGGCACGGACCGTGTGGTTGGCCATGTGGCGGCAGTCCATGATTATGGCGCGGGCACCAGCCTTGAAATCGACGGCGCAGATGGCAACACCCTGCTGCCATTCACCGAAGCCTGTGTACCGGTGGTGAATGTTGGCGCAGGATGGGTGGCCATCTGCCTGCCTGATGAGATCGAGGTTCCCGTCGAATGCTTTCCCGGCACGGCGGGGCAGGGGAACGCACCATGACGTGGCAGGCAACGGCGCTGACGCTGTTTCCCGACATGTTTCCCGGCACGCTGGGGCATTCGCTGGCCGGGCGCGCGCTGGAGCGTGGCATCTGGTCCGTGGAAGCGCGCGACATGCGCGAATACGGGTTGGGGCGGCACCGGGTTGTGGATGACACGCCATTTGGCGGTGGGGCGGGTATGGTCATGCGCCCTGACGTTGTGGCGGCAGCCATTGCCGATATTGACCTGGCGGGGCGACCGCTGGTCTATCCCACGCCACGCGGGCGGCGGTTGATGCAGGCGGATATCCGCCGGTATGCGGCGGGTCCGGGTGTTGTGGTGCTGTGTGGGCGGTACGAAGGGGTGGATGAGCGCGTGCTCGAAGCCTCGGGTGCTGAACAGGTCTCGATAGGGGATTATGTCCTGTCGGGCGGGGAAGTGGCGGCGACCGTGCTGCTTGATGCCTGCGTGCGGCTGCTGCCGGGCGTGATGGGATCGGGTGAAAGTGCGGTCGAGGAAAGCTTTTCCGACGGTCTGCTTGAATATCCGCTTTATACCAAGCCGGCGCAATGGGACGGGCGCGATGTGCCCGAAGTCCTGCTGTCCGGTCATCATGCCGCGATCGCCAAATGGCGGCGCGCGGCATCCGAGACGGTGACGCAGGCGCGTCGGCCGGACCTGTGGGCTGCCTATCGGGTGGTTACAGGTCAAGACATTTCCCGGACCGCAGGCATCCGTGTCGATGCGGACCGGCTGAACTGAACATGAAATCCTATCGAACGAGGACCGGATCATGAACATCATCCAGAAGTACGAGGCGGAAGAGATCGCCCGCCTGACAGCCAAGCGCGCCGTGCCGGAATTCGCTCCGGGCGACACCGTGCGCGTCGGTGTGGAAGTGGTCGAAGGCACCCGCAAGCGCGTGCAGAACTACGAAGGCGTTGTGATCGCCCGCTCTAACAAGGGCCTGAACAGCAACTTCACCGTGCGCAAGATTTCCAACGGTGAAGGCGTGGAGCGTGTGTTCCCGCTGTACTCCCCCACCATCGCCGAAATCGCGGTTATCCGTCGCGGTGTGGTCCGTCGCGCTAAGCTGTATTACCTGCGTGGCCGTCGCGGCAAGTCCGCCCGTATTGCCGAGCGCAAGCGTGAAGTTGCGGCCCCTGCAGCCGCTACTGCCGCCGAGTAATTGCCGACCCTTCGCCCGTTTCCCACTATTATGGTGGAAACGGGCGAACCGTTTTTATGCAAGATTTTATGGCTGCCTGTTGCGTGCGTATCCTGCGCGTGATGGCGGCCTGTTTCCGTCCGGGAGAGGAACATCAAGATGGCCCCGCGCACATTGTTCGACAAGATATGGGACAGCCATGTGGTCGAAACCCTTCCGGACAAGACGGCCATCCTCTACATCGACCGGCACCTTGTGCATGAAGTCACAAGCCCGCAGGCGTTCGAGGGGCTGCGTCTGAGCGGTCGCCGCCTGCGTCACCCTGATGCAACGATCGCGGTAGTGGACCATAACGTGCCCACCTCCGACCGCACCCTGCCAATCGAGGAAGCCGAAAGCCGCAACCAGATCGAGACGCTGGAACGCAACGTCAAGGAATTCGGCGTGCCGTATTTCCCGCTGCTGTCCGCGCGCCAGGGCATCGTGCATGTGGTGGGGCCGGAGCAGGGGATTTCCCTGCCGGGCATGACCATCGTGTGCGGTGACAGCCATACTTCCACCCACGGTGCGCTGGGGGCGCTGGCGTTTGGCATCGGCACGTCCGAGGTCGAGCACGTGATGGCGACCCAGACCATCCTGCAGAAGCCGGCAAAGAACATGAAGGTCGTGGTCGAGGGGCAGGCCGGTCCCGGTGTCACTGCCAAGGACATCATGCTGGCGATCATCGGCCATATCGGCACGGCGGGCGGCACGGGGCATGTGATCGAATTCGCGGGGTCTGCCATTCGTGAACTCGACATGGCAGGTCGCATGACGATCTGCAACATGTCGATCGAGGCTGGCGCCCGCGCGGGGCTGGTAGCGCCTGACGAGACCACGTTCGAATACGTGCGCGGTCGTCCCTTCGCCCCCAAGGGCGAAGCGTTTGACGAAGCCGTTGCCTACTGGAAGACGCTGGCGGCTGACGAGGGGGCACATTACGACCGTGTGGTGGAACTGCGCGCGGAAGACATCACGCCCGTGCTGACATGGGGCACCAGCCCTGAAACCGTCATTCCCGTAACCGGTAATGTGCCTGACCCGGCAGCCGAATCCGATCCGGCGCGGCGCAAGCAGATGCAGCGCATGCTGGACTACATGGGGCTGGAAGCCGGACAGAAGATCGCGGGCACACCGGTTGATGTCGTGTTCATAGGCTCGTGCACCAACAGTCGGATCGAGGATCTGCGTGCTGCGGCCAGCGTTGCGGCGGGGCGCAAGGTGGCACCCGGCGTGCGGGCGATGATCGTGCCAGGGTCAGGCATCGTGAAGGCGCAGGCGGAAGAGGAAGGGCTGGACAGGGTATTCCTCGATGCCGGGTTCGAGTGGCGCGAGGCCGGATGTTCCATGTGTCTTGGCATGAACCCCGACCGGCTGACGCCGGGGCAGCGCTGTGCCTCTACCTCCAACCGTAATTTCGAGGGCAGGCAGGGCCCTGGTGGCCGCACGCACCTGCTATCGCCCGCCATGGCTGCCGCCGCCGCCGTGACCGGAACCCTGACTGATGTGCGGGAGCTGATCTGATAATGGATAAATTCACCATTCTTACGGCCATTGCCGCCGTCTTGCCGGAAGAAAACATTGATACCGACAAGATCATTCCGGCGCGGTTCCTCAAGACCACCAAGCGCTCCGGTCTAGGTGTGCATGCGTTCGACAGTATGCGTTATCGGCCTGATGGCACGGAAAATCCCGATTTTGTGCTGAATCAGGAACCGTATCGCAAGGCCGAGATCCTGATTACGTACGATAACCTTGGCTGCGGGTCGTCGCGTGAACATGCGCCATGGGCGCTGCTGGATTTCGGTATCCGCTGCGTCATCGCGCCATCCTTCGCCGATATTTTTAACAACAACTGTTTCAAGAACGGCATCCTGCCGATCGCGCTGCCGCGTGAAGTCTGCACGGAACTGATGGATGACGCCCGTCAGGGTGCCAATTCCCGCCTTACGGTTGATCTGACGCGGCAGGTGATTGTTCGCCCCGACGGCAAGGAAGTGCCGTTCGACGTTGATCCGCTACGCAAGCAGCTGTTGCTGGAAGGGCTGGATGATATCGGCCAGACGCTTCAGCATGAAAAGGAGATCACGACCTTTGAGGAGCGTCGTGCCAGGGCGCAGCCGTGGATTCCGCACATCGTCCTTGACTGAGGGCGGGTGCCGCACCTTAGCAGACCGTTCATAAACAGATTATCCGGATGGGAAACGTCATGTCCGCACCCAAGAAGCTTCTGATTCTGCCAGGCGATGGCATCGGCCCCGAAATCATGCAAGAGGCCCGGCGCATCATGGACTGGATGGCGCAGGCGCGTGGCATCCGTTTCGATATCAGCGAAGATCTGGTGGGCGGCGCGTCGCTGGCGGCGCATGGCCAGCCGATCACGCAGCAGGTGATTGACGCGGCACGGGCGGCAGATGCGGTGCTGTTTGGTTCGGTGGGTGACCCGAAATGGGCGTCGGCCGGGTTTGATCGCCGGCCTGAAATCGCGATCCTCAAGCTGCGTCAGGAACTGGGCCTGTTCGCCAACCTGCGTCCGGCCAAGGTATTTGATTCGCTGCTCGATGCCAGCACGCTCAAGCCCGATGTCATTCGTGGGCTGGACATCATGATCGTGCGTGAAACCGTGGGCGGCATTTATTTCGGTACCCCGCGCGGGATCGAGACGCTGCCCGATGGGTCACGTCGCGGCATCAATACAGAAGTCTATACTACAGCGGAAATAGAGCGCGTGGCTCGCGTCGCCTTCGACCTGGCGCGCAAGCGCGACAATCGCGTGTGCTCGGTTGAAAAGTGCAACGTGATGGAAAGCGGCCTGCTGTGGAAAGAGGTCGTGACCACCCTGCATGAGCGCGAATACAAGGACGTGGAACTGAGCCACATGCTGGCCGATAACTGTGCCATGCAGATGGTGCGCAACCCGCGGCAGTTTGATGTGATTGTGACCGGTAACCTGTTTGGTGACCTGCTGTCCGACCTTGCCTCCATGCTGACCGGCAGCCTTGGCATGCTGCCTTCGGCAACACTGGGGGCGAAGGGCGAGGATGGTCGCACGCCTGCGTTGTATGAGCCGATCCACGGCAGCGCGCCCGACATCGCAGGGCAGGGCAAGGCGAACCCGCTGGCGCAGATTCTCTCCTTCGCCATGCTGCTGCGTTATTCGTTCGACATGCAGGAAGATGCCGCCATGATCGAACAGGCGGTATCCAACGTGCTGACGCACGGCCTGCGCACGCCCGACATCATGAGCGTGGGCAAAATGGAAGTGAATACCGCTGGTATGGGTAAAGCCGTCGTGGCTGAACTGGACCGGTTGAACAAGGCAGCCTGAACCGCAGAGGTTTTGCGTGATGTGCAACAAAAGGCCAGCATGGTGATATGCTGGCCTTTTGCATTTCAGAACTGTTGCACAATAACCGGTTTTAAAAAGGCAGTGTTTCCTAAAGGTCTTCTGAGAGAAGCTTCATCAGAAACGCCTTTATGGATCTGCCACAGTCTCAGAGACCGGGCTTGAGCACGTAGCCCTTGCCGCGCACGGTCTGAAGGTAACGCGGCTCCTTGGGGTCCGGCTCGATGCGGCGGCGCAGGCGGGTTACCTGTACGTCCACCGCGCGCTCGCCAATTTCGTCCATGTCCAGCGTTGTTGCGATCTCGGTGCGCGACAGGATCTCGTTGGGGTGGCGGGCCAGGACTGAAAGCAGCGCTGATTCGCCGCCTGTCAGGTGCACGATTCCATCCGCATTGGACAACAGGCCGCGTACCGGATCGAACTCCAATAGCCCTAGTCGCACGATACGCAGGTTGCTGCTGGGCACGGGCGGTACGAATCGGCGTAGATGGGCCTTGAGCCGCAGCAGCAGTTCACGCGGTTCGAACGGTTTGGCCAGATAATCATCAGCCCCGGCTTCCAGTCCGATGATCCGGTCTTCCGGCTCTCCCCGCGCAGTCAGCAGCAGGATGGGGAAGTCATGTTTTTCGCGCCGTAGCTCGCGTGTCAGTTCCAGTCCATTTTCACCCGGCATGGTAATGTCGAGCACCAGCGCATCGGGCTGCATGAAGCCCAGCACCTGACGTGCTTCCTGTGCGGATGATGCGGCACTGACGCGAAAGCCCTGTTCGCTCAGGTAGCGTTGCAGCAGGCGGCGCAGGCGCGGGTCGTCATCCACTACCACCACATGGGCATCAACGATCATGCTGTCACGGGGGGAGGAGGCATCGCAGGCCGTCTGGATCATGGGGTACTCCGGTCTGGAAGGGGAGAGGCACCGGTGGATACGCCGGGAGTGTCCGATTCGTCTATCAACCCGCGCATGACGCGGCGAAAACCATCGACCGCCTTGCCGCCCGCCTTGCGGTAGGCCCGCAGAAGCACCTCACGTTGCAGGGAAAAAAGACGGCTTTCAATCTCCATTCCACGCGGGGTCAGGTAGAGTTGCTTGCGCCTGCGGTCCTGTGCTGCGGTCTGCTGCCTCAGCAGGCCCAGCGTCAGCAATTCGCCCAGTGCGCGGTTCAGGCTTTGCTTGGTAATGCCCAGCGTGCCCAGCAGGCCGCCCACGGCCAGGCCGGGCTGGAGGGCTATCGCCTGCATGATGCGGTAATGGGCATGTCCAAGACCATGGACCTGCAGTTCTTCGTCTATCAGCGCATTGAAGGCCCGGCACGCCAGCATGAGCAGGTCCTGCGCCTGTCGCATGTCTTCATCACGCAGGAAGAGCAGTTCCACCCCTGCACCCGTGGCGGTGCCACGGGTGGGAGGTGGACGGGGGGGCGCCATGGCGGAAACGCGTGCCCGCTCAGGCAATACGGCCGGTCAACCGGTTGCGCAGGCGCGTGATGCGGCCGACATCGGCCAGGCGACGGTCAAGGAATTCCTCGACTGCTGCCGGGTTGCCGCCACGTGCGATCCAGAACAGCAGGGTCGAAACATAGACACCGCTCAGGGTGGCGCGCTTGGTCACGAAGGTGAAGCCGGTAGAGGTATCGGCCGCAGCATCCCATATGGCGTTCACGCTCCGGGCCAGTGTGCGGGCCAGGATGCGGGTATGGCCGGGTACCATCAGCACGGCCAGCGCCTGACGTATGGCCGCGCGGTAGGGTGCGGCCCCTTCCAGGCGGAACAGGATGGCGGCACGTACGCGGCGGCTGATCTTGCGGCTGCGGAATTTGTCGCTTGCGGCCAGCATATCACGGTCCATTAGGTCGAAGCACGATTCGGCCACCTGCGCCATGCCATCGGGGAAGAGGATATCCGCATCCGCTCCCAGGCAGGACCGGAGCAGGGCCGGGGTCCATGACGTGCTACCCGCGCGCGGATCGGCCAGGAACCGGCGCAGCAGGTCATCACCCTGTGGTGAATGCTGGAGCGCTGGCGGTGCCATGGCGGAGGTCGCAGCCGCAACAAGGAGGGAAAGGTTCATGTGCGCTCTCCGTAACGTGCCATTTCGCTGTCAAATCCCATGCGCCCCAGATCGGGCATGCGCATGGGGTAGAGAATGCCGTTCAGGTGGTCGTATTCATGTTGCAATACATTGGCCAGGAAGCCCGATGCAACGCCCTGCACCATCTGCCCGTGCGCGTCGAGACCACGATAGGCGATGCGCCGGTAGCGTGGCACCCAGCCCCGCATGCCGGGAATGGACAGGCACCCCTCCAGCCGGTCTACCCTTTCTTCGTCCACGGGCTCCAGTTCCGGGTTGATCAGCGCCGCAGGCGGGCAGGGCGGATCATCCGCGCCCGTGCTGCGGGTGGGGGGAACATGGTAGACGAACAGGCGCAGGCCCTGATGTACCTGTGGGGCAGCCAGCCCGGCACCCTGCGCGTCGAGCATGGTCTCGATCATGTCCGCTACCAGCACGTGCACGGCAGGGGCCTGCGGGTCGGCAACCGGCAGGGCGGGCTGGAGCAGCACCGGATGGCCCATGCGGGCGATCTTGAGCAGCGTCATGAAAGGAAACACCCTTCCTGTTTTGGGGAACATGTATATGACAGCGTTGGCGCGCAAAGCGGAGCACGAAATTCATCTGTCCTTTCCGGGCAGAAAGATTTGTGTTGCCGGGCGCGAGTGTGATATAGGTGCGGCCCGTTTGGGAATCGCACGAAGGGAATGGCCTCGGGCGGACGTTCCCCAAGTTTCAGTTTCATCGCCCGTCCATACCGGATGGCAGATCAGGAGTTGACGACCCAGTGCAGGTTCTCGTTCGTGACAACAATGTTGATCAGGCTCTCAAGGCCCTCAAGAAGAAAATGCAGCGCGAAGGCATCTTCCGCGAAATGAAGCTGCGTCGCCACTACGAAAAGCCGTCCGAGCGCAAGGCGCGCGAGGCTGCTGAAGCCGTGCGCCGCGCCCGCAAGATGGAGCGCAAGCGCCTGGAGCGTGAAGGCTTCTAATCCTGCGCAATCGGGATGGAATACGGGTCTGACCCGCAAGGAACCGGCTTCTGTAAGGGAGCCGGTTTTTTTGTGCCTGAAAAAGGAAATCGCGGAGAATTACGGCATGGACTCCCTTTCTGGCATGGATAACGCTGCCCCGCAGGGCTGGCGCCGGATGCGTGAGCGGCTGGTCCGCCGCATCCTGCCGCGCTCACTACTGGGGCGCATGCTGCTGATCGGGTTCATTCCACTTCTGGCAACGCAGGCCATATCGCTTGAATTGTTCTATGGCCACTACCTACAGGTCGTCTCGCGCCGCCTATCGGGAGACCTTGCAACCACCATCTCCATGACACTAGACATGCTTGAACGCTACCCCGCACCGGCGGACCGGCAGTGGATACTGGAGGATGCGGGCCGACGCGCGGGACTGGTTATGACGTTGCATGAGGGCGAAAGTCTGCACCGCCGCGGATCGAATCATGTGCTCGGCCCGATTGACGAGGATCTGGCTCATGATCTTCAGGCCGCCGTGCGCTGGCCCACTTTCGTGGACTGGAAGCAGGCGCACCACCGGGTCATGATCGCGGTGCAGACTCCCATTGGCGTGCTTCAGGTGGTGGTCCTGCGCAAGCGGCTGGTTGTGGCGCCCGTATGGCTGTTCGTAGCGTGGGCATCGGGCAGTGCGTTGCTTTTGTTTTTGATCGCGGCCCTGTTCATGCGCAACCAGGTGCGCGCCATAAGGCGGCTGGCGCGGGCGGCGGAGCTGTTCGGGCTGGGGCGCGATACCGTGCCCATCGTGCCCGAGGGGGCACAGGAGATCCGCAAGGCGGCTATTGCTTTCAACCGGATGCGTGAGCGCATCAACCGCTTTGTGGAGCAGCGCACGACCGTGCTGGCCGGTGTTTCGCATGACCTGCGTACGCCACTAACCCGCCTGCGGCTGTCACTGGCCATGCTGCCGCGTGAGGGCCGGGTGGAAGCGGTCAGCCTGCAACCTGATATTGCCGACATGATTGGTGATATCGGGGAGATGGAGCACATGATCGAGGGTTACCTGTCCTTTGCCCGAGGCGAGGGAGCCGAAACTCCGGTCGTGATCCGGGTGGAGGATATGTTCGATGAGATTGTGGTTACCCTGCGCCGCATGGGCGCGCAGGCGGCCATCGGGGCGCTTACGCCAGGGTTGGTCATGACCGGGCGACCCAACGCCCTGCGGCGCGTGCTGAGCAATGTTGCGGAAAACGCGCGTCGGCATGCGGGCCGGATCGTTCTTTCAGCCGAGAAGGGGCGCAGGCAGGTCGTGCTGTACGTGGATGATGATGGCTGCGGCGTGGAAGAATCGCGGCGCGAGCACGTCTTCCGGCCCTTCGAGAGTGGGGCCGCCGGCGGTACTGGCCTGGGCCTGGCCATAGCGCGTGACATCATTCACGCCCATGGGGGGCATATCGGGTTGGAGACCAGTCCACTGGGGGGCGCGCGGGTCCGTATCGTGCTGCCGAACTGACAGGCCTGTAAGGTCAGCAGATCAGGGCAGGGAGTTGCCCGACCCGCCATGGCCCGGACCACCGTTCATGCTGTTCATTGGACCGGTACTGCCACCGTATGTGCTGGTCATCTGGCTGAGCGGGTTGTAGCGGCCCACATTGCCCAGGATCTGCTGCATGATGTTGATCTTGGTGCCCGGTGTGGGGGTACGGCCCGCAGCCATGGTCACGTAGCGGGCATCATCCTTGTGCAGGCTGCGCAGGTTGCGCAGGATGCCGTTCTGATCAAATGTCAGGACCACCACATCCTGTTTGCGTACCTGTGGAAAGCTGAGGGGGGCCAGCACATGGGTCATGGAGACGTAGATCCACGTATTGTCATCAAACGTGGCGCGCCCGGTAGGGGATCCCAGAGCATCCATCACGTCCGAGCGCGAGGTCTCGCCAATCTTGAGCTTGTTGTAGTCATCCGCCTCGATCAGCGAGCCATGCTGAATCTTGCTCGGCTTGAAGACCGAACACCCTGACAGTGCCAGCCCTGCCCCGATGACAGCGCATGAAAACAGGCGTAATGAACGGGAGCGGGACAGGGTGTCCTTGGGTGACCGCATGGTCGGGAAAATATCCTGAAATAAGGGTATGGCGCATAAATGGCCTTTGTCTTTCCGGTGCCCCATCGGGGAAATGAAGTCAATCACAGATCGCCCCATGGACGGAAAAACACGCAGGCCGGATGGTCCTGTCCCCCATTTTTCAGCCGATGGAGCCTGTCCACGGCACGCGCAGGAGTAAAAAGACATGGATGCAGAATTTTCCCGCCCCCTCGCCGTGGGCCGCATCCCGGCCCGTGGCATGGAAACGGTGGTCGAGGCATCGGATACCGAATGCCGCAGGCTGGCCGTGCGTCTGGGCATTCCCGGCCTGCGCAACCTGTCGTGCCGTTACCGGCTGGCGCCGGGACGGGGCGGGGAAGTGCTGGCCGAAGGCTGGCTGACCGCGCATGTGACACAGGAATGCGTGGTCAGCCTGGAGCCGTTCGAGGATGCGCTAGCGGAATCGTTCACGGTGCGCTGCATCCCGGCCGAACGTTTCCGCGAGGATGACGAGATCGACCCCTTCAGCGTGGATGAAGTGCCCTATGCGCGCGATATCATTGACCTGGGTGAACTGGCGACGGAAGAACTTTCGCTGGCGCTCGATCCCTATCCGCACAAGCCTGGCAGCCGGATTCCGGACGAATTTGTAGGTAAGGAAGAGACTGACCCCGAAGAAAAAACCACGCGCAGGCAGCCTTTTTCCGCTCTGGCCGAGTTGAAAAAAAAGCAGAACTGACGCAAGGAAGGACGCAACGGAGGGGGGCACTGGCCAAGAACCTTGCACATGGTGCTCTTGCGCAAGTGCAAATGGTCTGCTAGAGCGCCCCCCTCAATTATTGATAACTGACCGGTGTAACGCCACGAGGGTGTGCCTGCCGGTTGTGATCCAGATCGGAGGGGCCCAGGCCCATGGCTGTACCCAAGAGAAAAACCTCCCCGTCCCGTCGTGGCATGCGTCGCAGCCACGCAGCGCTCAGCGTTCCGGCACATGCCGAATGCTCCAACTGTGGCGAACTCAAGCGTCCGCACCATGTCTGCAGCCACTGCGGTCATTATGACGGTCGCGAAGTCGCATCCGCCGGCAAGGCGTTGAAGACGGCGGTCCGCGCCTGATAATCAGGGTGCCACTGACGTTACTGCCCGGTTATGGCGTGCACCTTCGGGTGTGCGCCGATGGGCATTCCCGGGCGGTTCTGTCCGGGGCGCGGGGGTAGGGTCATGCCAAAGTGTATGGCCCGCACCTTGCGCGTTCCTTTCCTACCCGGCACAAGACGAGCATGAGCGAGACAGGTTCCCCCCTTCCCGAGACTGGGCCCTATACCCTTGCCATTGATGGCATGGGCGGGGATGGTGGTCCGGAAGTTGTGGTGGCCGGACTGGCGATTGCGGCAGACCGTCATCCTTCGGCCAGAATCCTTCTGGTGGGGGATGAGATGAAGCTGGCTGGCCTGTTGGCCCGCCATCCGCGTGCCGCTGCCATCTGTACCATCCAGCCCGCAGGTTCCGCCATTCCGATGGATATGAAGCCCACGGCGGCACTGCGCCTGCGTGACTCGTCCATGCGGCTTGCCATGGACGCGGTATCGCGTGGTGAGGCGCAGGGCGTTGTCTCCGCAGGCAACAGTGGCGCGATGCTGGCGCTGGCCAAGATTGTCATTAAAACCCTTCCTGGCATAAGCCGCCCGGCCATGGCTGCCATAAGCCCCACGACACGGGGTGACGTGGTGATGCTGGACCTGGGGGCGAACGTATCGTGCGACTGGCGCAATCTGGTGGAATTTGCCGTAATGGGCGAAGCTTTCGCCAAGGCGGTGCTGGGGTTGCCCGCGCCCACCATCGGCCTGCTCAATGTAGGGTCGGAAGAGCTGAAGGGCGACGAGCGCCTGCGCCAGGCAGCCGAAGTGTTGCGTGGTAGCCCGCTTGCCCGACAGTTCCACGGCTTTGTGGAAGGCCATGACATTACTGCCGGCACCACCGATGTGGTGGTGACGGATGGCTTTACCGGCAACGTGGCCCTGAAAACGGGGGAAGGCGCGTTGAAAATGGCGTTTACCCTGCTGCGTCAGGTCTTTACCTCCAGCCTTTTGGGGCGGATTGGTTACATTCTGGTGCGACCCGGCCTGGAGCGCATGAAAGAATGGCTTGATCCGCGCCGTTACAATGGCGCCGTGTTCGTCGGGCTTAACGGTGTTGTGGTCAAGTCCCATGGTGGCACGGATGCCGAAGGCTTTGCCGCTGCGGTGGATGTGGCGATGGACATGGTCACCCACCGCTTTACCGATGGCATACGGGATCGTCTTGCCCATATGGAAAGCCTGACAGCCGTCAGGACAAGCCCCGACCAGTCGCAGGCAGTTCCTGCATCCTGACCCTGCGGCATCCGGTATGGTGGCAGGGGCTGGTGCCTGTGCCCACCCGTGTATGTGAAATGATATTGGTGGAAAGACAGGCATGACAGCGAAACGCTCGCTTCTGTCCGGGTTTGGTGGTTACCTGCCTGAGCGGATCGTTACAAATGACGAGCTGGCTTCCGAGCTCGATACATCCGATGAATGGATCAGTGGCCGCACCGGCATCAGGCAACGCCACCGGGCGGGAGAGGGGGATACCGCCGTCAGCATGGCAGCCCATGCCGCGCGGCAGGCACTGGATTACGCCGGTGCCACCCCGTCCGATGTTGATGCGGTAATTGTTGCCACCAGCACGCCAGACGAGGCATTTCCCGCTACTGCCGTACGCGTGCAGGCCGAACTGGGTATGACGGGTGGATTCGGCTTTGATCTGTCCGCCGCGTGTTCCGGTTTCATCTATGCGCTGTCCGTGGCCGATTCGCTGATTCGGAGCGGACAGGCCCGCTCCGCGCTGGTCATTGGCAGCGAAGTTTATTCCCGCATTCTGGACTGGTCGGACCGGGGCACCTGTGTGCTGTTCGGTGACGGGGCGGGTGCGGTATTCCTGACCACGGCAACCCCGGAAAGCGGGGAGGCAGGCATCCTGTCCACTCACCTGCATTCCGACGGACGGTATGGCGACATGTTGTATGTGGATGGCGCCACGGGCCAGCGCGACAGGCCGGCCCATCTGCGTATGCAGGGGCGTGATGTGTTCCGTCATGCGGTCAGCAAGCTGTCCGCCTCGGTTGATGAGGTGCTGGCGGCCAATGGCCTGACCCACGCGGAGGTGGACTGGCTGGTGCCGCACCAGGCGAACCTGCGCATCATTGATGGCGTGGCCCGCAAACTGGCCCTGCCGACCGAGCGGGTGGTGGTGACGGTGGACCGGCATGCCAATACCTCGGCCGCCTCCATTCCGCTTGCACTGAATGAGGCGGTTCGGGACGGACGCATCAAAAAAGGTGACCTGGTGCTGATGGAAGCACTGGGCGGTGGCCTGACATGGGGCTCGGCGCTGGCACGTCTGTAATGTCGTTTCGGTACCACATTGAAAAGAGCGGCCAACAAACTGACAGCCGTTCTGCCACATTCAATTGACGATGAGGGCGGGCATGCATAACGTTTGTTGCATGAGCACCGTGACGCGCGCCACTCTGGCAGAACAGATATATGATCAGGTCGGCCTGTCCCGCCATGAATCCGCCGACATTCTGGAAGACATTCTGGAGCGGATGGCACGGACACTTGAAACCGGCGATACCTTGAAAATTAGCGGGTTCGGCACGTTCTCTGTCCGGCAGAAGGGACAGCGGACGGGGCGCAATCCCAAGACGGGCGTGGAAGTACCGATTCTTCCGCGTTCCGTGCTGGTTTTTCGCCCAAGCCAACTGCTTCGTGCCCATGTCAACGGACAGGCTGGCAGGGATGACCTGCCGGAAGGAGATGACGAATGAGCATGCAGGACCATCTGGACGGGACCATGCCCGCCGGAACGGTGCAGTCGGCAATGGATACGCTGCCGATCTATGAGGTCGCGCGCGAACTGGGTCTGGCCCAGCATGTCATGCGCATGTGGGAGACGCGTTTCCCGCAATTGCGCCCGCTGCGTGGGCAGGGAGGGCGGCGGTCCTACCGCGCGCATGACATTGCGGTCCTGCGCCGGATTGCCGACCTGCTTTACGTGCAGAAACTTTCATTGGCGCAGGCCCAGGCCGAACTGGCACGCGCCCAGTTGACCGATAGCACGCTGTCAACGCCGGTGCTGGAGGTCGCGCACCCGGTGGTGGAGAGCGGCGTGCCAGAGCAGCCCGCAACACCACCTGCTATCGCAGCGCCAGAGGCTGCTGCACCGCATGCTGAGGCACAGGCACCCCATCCCCGTATCGAGCCGCCCCCTGAGGGCCCCGCTCCCGAACCGGCCTCCGTTGTGGTGGTGGAGCAGGTGACGGCCGTGGCCGAAGTGGATTATTCCGTGGCGGTGGAAGACATGTCGCCCGCCATTGCCGAACCCGCAGTCTCCGAACCCGATACGGCAGAGCAGCCCCCCGCGATGGAAAGCAGTGTCGTGACAGACGAAGGTGCCGTGGCGGATGCTGCCCCTTTGGCAGAGCAGGAAGAAGAGCTTCCGCTTGAACAACTCGTCATGATTGAACTGGAGCGCCTGCAGGCTGAAAATACGGTACTGCGTGACAGCCTGCGTGGCGTATTGGTGGAACTGCAGGCACTGCGGGAGATGGTGCCGGTCTGATTATCCGGTTTTTTTTATTTTTGGCCAGAACATGACTTGCAGTCCTCCCCGGTGGCTGCTACATCCTGCGCATCGCAGACAGGCGGGCAGTAGCGCAGCCTGGTAGCGCATCAGTCTGGGGGACTGGGGGTCGTGGGTTCGAATCCCGCCTGCCCGATATCCTTGTCTGCGATAAGATTTTTCCCGAAGCGGAACAGAAAAAGCATCCTGAAAAGGGTGCTTTTTTGTGTTTGTACATCAGTCGAGCGGGCGTGAGCTTTTCGCCTTGTGTAGAACGCGTTTCGACGGCTTTTTGAAAAATAGCCCGTCGATAAAAACGGTGAAAGTTTTTGGGTAATGCCTTTTTTTCGGAAAGATGGCGTCCCGAAATTTTTCATGATTCGTGGGTGTTTGCTGTACGGGCGTTTCAGTAGCGTGCCCGGCTCCAGTTCAGCCACAGCATGTGCAGCACGGCCATGATGGCGGGGCCTACGAACAGCCCCAGCAGGCTCCAGCTTTCCGCCCCGCCCAGAATACCCATTAGCACCCATAGGAATGGGAGTTGGGTCGAGCCGCCAATCAGGGCGGGCCGCACCAGATGGTCAGCCAGGAAGATCACGGCAATGCCGAACAGGACAATGGCCAGCGCAGTCAGCACGGCACCCGTATTGACCAGAAGCAGCAGGGCCACGGCACCGATGGCAATCAGCGCGCAGAAGGGGATCATGGCGGCAATGGCCGTAATTACCCCGAACAGGAAGGGATGCGGTGCGCCTGCCACCAGATAGGCCAGCCCCATCAGCATGCCTTCGCCAATGCCCACCAGAACCAGCCCCGATACCGAACCGTGGACGGAGGCGATCATCTGCAGCGCAATCCGCTCGCCGCGCTTGCCAAAGGCCCGACGCGAAACATTGAGCGACTGGCGGATAACTGCATCCCCATCCTTGAGCAGGAAAAACAGGGTCAGGATGGCAAACACGAACAGAAGCACCCGGTGCAGCACCTGCGAGCCAAGCTGCTGGGTAACCTTCACACCCTGGCCAATGTTCATCGAACCGAGCAGGGCGGAAATATCGGCCGGGTTCTTCAGGTGGTCGGTCCACCATGTCTCGATCGCCTGCTGGCCATAGGGCAGGTGGCTGATCCACGGTGGCACCGGAATGCCGGAATGCCGTGCATCGTTGAGCAGGCGCAGCACGCCTTCCGCCTCCCGCCCTGCTTCCAGCCCGAACAGCGCCAGCGGCCCCAGAAAGATCAGCGCCATGGCCAGCGTGAACAGCACTGGCAGCATGGTCTGGTGTGTGCGTGAGTGCCAGCGCCTGCGCGCGCGTGCATAAAGCGGCCAGGAGGCGATGGCGAAGATGCACCCCCAGATGAGCGAGGGCAGGAAGCCGCGCACGGTGTAGAGGGCGAGCAGCACGAAGAACAGCGCCAGCAAGGCGCGGGCCACGCGCTGGGTGCGCTGTGTTTCGCTGAATGACCGGAAGATACGCATGGTGGAGACGGGATCGGCCTCCATCCCCGGCGCGGGCGCAGGCTCCTGATCCGCGTTATGGGGCTCTTTCATGGTCATTCCTCTGGAAAACGGGCGCTGGTCACAGGGGGCCTGATCCGCATGGTACTATATGGGCAGGGACATTCATCCTATTTTGGCGCTGCCGTTTCAACGGCCCATAGGGCAAAAGCATGAATCAGGGCTGCTTCCTTCAGGGAATCGAAACGACCCGTTGCTCCCCTGTGTCCCGCTTCCATATTGGTGCGTAGCATGATGGGCCGGTCCGATGTGGTGTGCTCACGCAGGCGGGCCACCCATTTTGCCGGCTCCCAATAGGTTACGCGCGGGTCGGTCAGCCCGCCCATGGCCAGTATGGCGGGATAGGGACGGGGGGCGATCTGTTCATAGGCGGCGTAACTGGCAATCAGGTCATAGGCCTGCACGTCCTGCAGCGGGTTGCCCCATTCGGGCCATTCCGGCGGGGTGAGCGGCAGGGAAGCGTCAGACATGGTGTTGAGTTCATCCACAAACGGTACCACCGCCACAATGCCCGCAAACAGGTCGGGCCGCATGTTGGCAATCGCGCCCATCACCATGCCCCCTGCCGAGCGGCCATCGGCCACGATCCGGCCGGGCGCGCCAAAACCCGCTTCGGTCAGGGTCTGGGCACAGGCAATGAAATCCGTGAAGGTATTGGGTTTGTTGCGCCCGCGTCCGCCAAGGAACCAGTTCCATCCCTTTTCAGACCCGCCGCGCACATGGGCGATGGCGTAGAACCACCCTCGGTCCACCAGGCTGAGCACGCGGGTGGAAAATACCGGGTCAATGGCATGGCCATAGGCGCCATAGCCGTAAAGAAGCAGCGGGGCGGACCCATCGGGCGGGGTATCGTGACGGCCCAGCACCGTGACCGGCACCTGCTCGCCATCGGGGGCGGCGGCCATGAGTCGCCAGCAGCGGTACTGCGCGGGGTCATGGCCCGAGGGCACTTCCTGCTGCTTGAGCATCTTGTCCGCACCCGTCACCATGTCGTGGGCATGCCACTGCCGTGGCGTGGTGGGGGACTGGTAGACGTAGCGCAACGCGGTGGTGTCATATTCATACCCGCCGCTCAGGGACAGGTCATAGGCGGCTTCAGCGGGTTCGAGTGCGCGGGTGTTGCCGGCAAGGTCGCGCATGATGATGCGGGTATTGGCGTCACGCCGTTCCCGCCAGGCAACATGGCCCGACCATACCGTGCAGTCAGTTATGTAGCGGCCGGGTTCATGGGGCACGAGATCGCACCAGTTCTCCTGCCCCGGTGCGGTATCCGCCGTGACCATGAGCTTGAAGTCATACGCGCCATCGGCATTGGTCAGGATGATGAAGTGCTGCCCCTGGTGGTAAAGCCCGTACATCAGGCCATCCCTGCGTGGTGCGGCGCAGACGGGGGCGGCCTGCGGGTCATGACCGGGGATCAGCCAGGATTCGGACGTATCATGGTTGCCGCTGGAGATGATGATCCACCCGCCCGAGCGCGTGGCCTCCACGCCTGCGAAAAAGCCCGCATCGGGTTCCTCATAGACCAGCGTGTCGGTTTTTTCCCCGATCCGGCGGCGATAGACGCGCGCGGGGCGGCCATGCTCGTCACGCCAGACCCAAAAGAGGAACCGGCTATCGGGTGAGAAGACGAACGCGCCGCTACAGTTGTCCACGCCGGGAATGGTGGTGGCGGGATCATCCAGATGGCGGATGCGGATGCGGTAGATCTCGGAACCCTGCGTGTCCTCCGCATGGGCGAACAGGGTGTGGTCGGGGCTGTGAGTGGCAGAGGCAACGGCGTAATAATCATGCCCGCGTGCGGCCTCGTTCACATCCAGCAGTACCTGCTCCGCTTGCGGGGCCGTGGCGGGGTAGCGCTTATACACGGGGTATTCCGCTCCCGCGCTGTAACTGGTCTGGTAGAAAAACGGGCCGTGCGGCAGGGCGGGATAGGTATCATCCAGTTGCATGCGACCCTTCATTTCCGCCACAAGCTGCGCCTGAAGTTCCTCGGTGCCGGACAGGATGGACCCGGTATAGGCGTTCTCCGCGCGCAGGTGTTCGGCAATCTCGGGGCGTAGCAGGGCAGGGTCGCGCAGTACGTTCTGCCAGTTGTCATCCTTCATCCAGGCATAGCTGTCGTGGCGGGTGCGGCCAAGCTGCGTGATGGTGTGGGGGATCCTGCGGGGTGTGGGGGGGAGGGTCATCGCATGGTCCTTGCGCACGGGGGGAATGTTGCGGGTGGGGTCAGGATGCGACCGGGGCGTGCCAGCCGGTCAGGCCCTGGCGCAGGCGCTGGCCTGCGGGGCTGTGTTCATCAATCATGCCCGTGCGCAGGAACAGATCAATCAGCACAAGGTTGACATTGAATTTGAACTCATCGGTATCGCGTACCAGGGTGTATGCCTCGGACAGGGGGATGAGGCGGAAGTCCTCCACCTCCCCATCAGCGGGGGTTGGTACGAAATCAGGTGGCAGTTCCAGTTCAAAACAGTGCAGCACGTCCCGGCGCAGCCCTTCCGGGCGGTCCAGGGCATAGCGGATATCGGCCGTGGGGCGGGCGGTATGGACCAGTTCGGGCGGCAGGCTGGCTTCTTCCGCCGCTTCCTTGATCAGCGCCTGGGCCGCCGTATGCCCGGCTGGAATGCCGCCCGCCACCAGATGGTCCAGCTTGCCGGGGTCCAGCCGCTTGGTCATGGAGCGGCGCGCGATCCACAGGTGCAACCCGTCCGGCTTGCGTACAAGGCCGTTGAGATGCACCCCCGCCGCCATAAGTCCGAACAGCGGCAGCGCGCCACGGTCAATGCAGGCCACGGGCGGGCGGGTCATGTCGGTCCAGACATCGAACAGTTCATGGTGGGAGCGGTACACGCCTTCACGCGCCATGGCCTCGCCCACGGCTTCCAGCCGGGCGGGGTCGGGCAGGGTCACGCTGCTGCCTGAATGGATCATGCCGTGCTTCAGCAGGGCAGGCAGGCGTGCAGGCTGCACCCAGCCGGCTGCCTGATCACCCAGCCTGAACTCCAGCCGCCCGCCAGGCAGCACCGCCGTGTTGCATGCGGCGATATGACGAAAAAAACCTTCAAGGCGATCTGACATGTTCCATCCCTGTACTTTCGGGTCATGGCTGGCATACCGGCTGGCCTGAAGGCTGACAATCCTTGAGCAGCCTGCTGGCAACAGGGAATATGGGTTGCAAAATCCGTGCCACATGCTCCATGCCGTGCATATGACTGTTCCCGACAAGAACCGGCAAGACAGGCCGGAACGTTCCGCCGCCGACACCCTGCGCGGCCTGCTGCCTTACCTGTGGCCCCGGCATGATGCGCGCACCCGCTTGCGTGTGGTAGGTGTGTGCCTGCTGCTGGTTGCGGCCAAGGTTGCCACCATTGGCGTGCCCTATGCCTATAGTTGTGTGATTGATGCCCTGCAGCCCGCTGCGGGCCGGGCGGTCATGATGCCCCTTGTGCTGATTGTGGGCTATGGCCTGCTGCGCATGGCGGCGGCGGGTCTGGGGGAACTGCGTGATGCCCTGTTCGCCCCGCTGCGCTACCGCATAAGCCGGATCGCGGCCATGCGCAGTTTTAGCCATATGCATCAGCTTTCGCTACGCTTCCACCTCAACCGGCAGTCCGGCAGTGTCACGCGCGCGATTGCACGCGGCACGGAAGCGATCGAGACCCTGCTGCGTATGGGCGTGTTCAATGTGGTGCCTACGTTGATCGAGGCGCTGCTGGTCATTGCCGTCATATGGCGACTGTTCGACTGGCGTTACGCGGTGGTGATGTTGCTGGCGGTGGCGGTGTATGTCGTGTTCACCATCCAGTTCACGGCGTGGCGGATCGGGCTGCGGCGCCAGATGAACGAGATCAACAGCGAGGCCAGCTGGAAGGCGCTGGACAGCCTGCTCAATTACGAGACGGTCAAGTATTTCGGCAACGAGGACCATGAGCGAAAGCGCTACGAGGACGCCCAGGACCGTTATGAGCGCGCCGCCATCCGCACCCAGGTCTCGCTTAACGGGCTGAACTTCGGTCAGGCCGCGATCATTGCCGTGGCCCTGATTGCCGTCATGCTCATGGCCGGCCATGATGTGGAGGCGGGGCGGATGACCGTGGGGCATTTCGTGCTGGTCAACACGTATCTCATGCAGCTTTACATGCCGCTCAACTTTCTGGGCAGTGTCTATACCTCGTTGCACAATTCGCTGGTGGACCTTGAACACATGTTCGCGCTGATGGGCGAGCAGGCCGACATTACCGACCCGCCGGATGCCGCAAGCGTGCCCGCGCGGCTGGACGAGGCCCCGGCCGCTGACATCCGCTTCGAGAACGTGCATTTCAGCTACCGCCCCGACCGCGAGATCCTGCGCGGGGTGAGCTTTCACATACCTGCGGGCCACCGGGTGGCCGTGGTCGGCCCGACGGGGGCGGGCAAGTCCACCATCAGCCGCCTGCTGTTCCGCTTCTATGATGTGACGGCGGGGTGCATCATGCTGGATGGGCACGATATTCGCACGCTGTCACAGGCGGCGCTGCGCGGGGCTGTGGGCGTGGTGCCGCAGGACACCATCCTGTTTAACGATACGATCGGCTATAACATCGCCTACGGGCGGCTGGGGGCCAGTCAGGCAGAGGTGGAGCAGGCTGCGCGCCTGGCCTGCATTCATGACTTCATCATGACCCTGCCCGAAGGCTACGCCACCCGCGTGGGCGAGCGCGGGCTCAAGCTTTCTGGCGGGGAGAAGCAGCGCGTCGCCATCGCGCGCACCATCCTCAAGAACCCGCGCGTGCTGATACTTGATGAGGCCACGAGCGCGCTCGATACCCGTACTGAGCAGGAAATCCAGTCGGCCCTGCATACGGTTGCCGCCAACCGCACCACGCTGATCATTGCGCACCGGCTGTCTACCATCGTGGATGTGGATGAAATCCTCGTGATGGGGCAGGGCCGCATCATCGAGCGTGGCACGCATCGCGCCCTGCTGGCCCATGGCGGCGTATATGCCGAAATGTGGGCCGTGCAGGCGGAGGAGGAAGCCGCCTGCGCCTGACCTGTTGGCCTGCCTGCACGCTTGTGACAGGTTTCATGTGCCCGCCGCACTGGTCAGCGCTGCCATGGCGGTACATATCAGGGGGAACGTGAAAAGGAGCCGTGACATGACGGATACGAACAACCCGCCCCCCAATGGCGAGGCCATTCCCCCTGAACTGAGCCATTGCGGCGCGGTGGTGGACAAGGCCATCGAATACATGCTGGGCGAGAACCTGCCGCCCATGGCCATCGCTTCCGCCCTGCTGGGTGGCTCGCTGGGCCTGCTGTCGCGCACCATGGGGCGCGAGGCCATGCAGGGCATGCTGGAAAACGCGCTGCACAGCGTGCAGGCAGGCGAACTCCATCCCGACCATGACCACGCGGCAGACTGAGCTACATGGCGGCAGGGAGTGGGAAAACACACCCATTTCCCGCCCTTATGGCACAAAATGCGCCGAATCATGCTTATGCATCTTGACTGATGGCGGTGGTTTGGCGATAAGCCGCGCCTAATCCAGATGATCCTTGCCGGGCATTTATGCCTCGGCCATAGTTATACCCGAGGATGATAGAATGTCTCGCCGCTGCCAGATCACAGGCAAGGGCGTGCTGACCGGCAACAACGTCAGCCACGCCAACAACAAGTCCCGCCGCCGCTTCCTGCCCAACCTGCAGGAAACCTCGCTTCTGTCCGATATCCTGGGGGCTGCGGTTCCCATGCGCATGACCACGAATGGCATCCGCACGGTTGAGCACAATGGCGGGCTGGATTCGTTCCTCCTGTCCACCCCGAACCGCAAGCTGACGCCTGAAGCCCTGACGGTTAAGCGCCGCATCCTGCGCGTTCAGGAAAAGAAGGCTGCTGTAGCCTGACACACCGCGCGGCCCCCGCACCCATTGGGGGCGGGCGGCCCGGTGCTGTCGTAGCCTGACAGAAGTCTGGCGCATTGTTCCGCTGTGCCGGTCTGCGTCGTCCAGGTTGAAAGAGACTGAGGGCGGAAGCAGCTTACGGTTCCGGCAGGCGCGAAAGGGAGCGGTTCCCCTTCGCGCCCGTGTTGTCTTGTGGAGGTTCTCCCGTGTCCGCCAAGTCTGATCTTTCCCTGATTCGCAATATCGGTATCACCGCGCATATTGATGCCGGCAAGACCACCACTACCGAGCGTATTCTGTACTACACCGGTGTGTCCCATAAGATCGGTGAGGTGCACGAAGGCAACACCACCACCGACTATATGGCGCAGGAGCGTGAGCGTGGCATCACCATCACGTCCGCCGCCGTGACGTGTGAGTGGGAAGGCCGACGCATCAATATCATTGACACCCCGGGCCACATTGACTTCAACATCGAAGTCAACCGCTCGCTGCGTGTGCTCGATGGCGCGATCTTCATCATCGAAGGTGTGGCTGGCGTGCAGCCCCAGTCCGAGACCAACTGGCGCCTGGCTGACCGCTACAACGTGCCGCGCATCATCTTCATCAACAAGCTGGACCGTACTGGCGCCGATTTCTACTACGCCTTCAGCACGCTGAAGGAAAAGCTGGATATTGTTGCAATCCCGCTGCAGTTGCCCATCGGTACAGAAGAAAACTTCGTCGGTGTGGTCGACCTGGTCGAGATGCGTGCGATCATCTGGGAAGGTGGCGAACTGGGCGCGAAGTTCCATTACGAGGAAATTCCCGCTGACCTGAAGGAAAAGGCCGCCGAAGCCCGCGAAAATCTGCTCGACACCGCGCTGTCCGTTGATAACGCGGCGATGGAAGAATATTTCGAGAAGGGCGACGTGGATGTTGCAACGCTCAAGCGCTGCATCAAGAAGGGCACCATTGCTGGTGACTTCCGTCCTGTGCTGTGTGGCACCGCGTTCAAGAACAAGGGTGTGCAGCCCCTGCTTGATGCTGTGATCGACTTCCTGCCCGCACCGGACGACGTGGAAGGCATCCGCATCGCTCCGCCGGAAGACGAGGAAGTGGACGAGAACAAGCTGCCGATCATCCCGGTTGACCCGGATGGAAAGTTTGCTGGTCTCGCCTTCAAGATTATCAACGACAAATACGGCACCCTGACCTTCGTGCGTGTTTACCGTGGCGTGCTGCGCACCGGTGATACCGTGCTGAACACCACAAAGGGCCACAAGGAACGTATCGGTCGTATCTTCCAGATGCATGCTGACAAGCGTGAAGAACTCAAGGAAGTCCACGCCGGTGACATCGCCGCCTTCGTTGGCCTGAAAGACACCCAGACGGGTGACACGCTGGCAGACCCGGCAGACCCGGTGGTTCTGGAGCGCATGACCTTCCCGATCCCGGTCATCGACATCTCGGTCGAGCCGAAGACGAAGGATGGCGTGGAAAAGATGACGCTGGCGCTGCAGAAGCTGTCCGGTGAAGATCCTTCCCTGCGCCTGAAGACCGATCAGGAAACTGGCCAGACCATCCTGTCCGGGATGGGCGAACTGCATCTCGACATCATCATCGACCGTCTGCGTCGTGAATATGGTGTGGAAGCAAACATCGGTGCGCCGCAGGTGGCTTACCGCGAGACCATCACCCAGGCGCATACCGAAACCTATACCCACAAGAAGCAGTCCGGTGGGTCGGGCCAGTTCGCTGAAGTGAAGATCGAGTTCGCACCGGTCGAGCGTAACGAAGGTATTTCCTTCGAGAACAAGGTCGTGGGCGGCACCGTGCCCAAGGAATACATCCCGGCGGTGGACAAGGGCATTCAGGCGCAGGCTTCGACCGGCGTGCTGGCTGGCTTCCCCACGGTGGACTTCAAGTTCACGCTGCTGGACGGCAAGTACCACGATGTCGACTCCTCCGCGCTGGCGTTCGAAATCGCGGCCAAGGCCTGCTTCCGTGAAGGCATGAAGAAGGCCGGTCCGGTCATCCTTGAGCCGATCATGGACGTGGAAGTGACCACCCCGAACGATCACGTTGGTGACGTGGTGGGTGACCTCAACCGCCGCCGTGGCATGATCCAGAGCCAGGAAACAGCCGGGTCCACCGTCATGGTGCGCGCTGCTGTGCCGCTGAAGGAGATGTTCGGCTACATCTCGCATCTGCGGTCCATGACCAAGGGGCGTGCATCCTTCACGATGCAGTTCCACCACTACGACCCGGTGCCCCGCAATGTTGCGGAAGAGATCATGGCGCAGTCCGCCTGATCTTTCTCAAAAGAGAGCATCAAAAGGAAACCGGCCCTCGAAAGGGGCCGGTTTTTTTATGCCTGTCTGGCATGCACCCAAAAAATGCTAAAAGTTTTTCGCTGCTGCCTGTTTTCAGGAAGGCGGCGATCGTGGGCATTTTACAGGCAGGGTTCTGAAATACTCTCCTGTCGCACGCGGTCTGCAAAGGTCCGAAAGAGGTTCGGGGCGATTATGGGGTGCAAGCCGTGTGGCTGCGCCTGTCGATACCCGCTTTTACTGGCGGTATGCGGGGAAAGGTGAGGGCAGACAAAAGGATGGCTGTTCTGGAAAGCGACAGAACGGCCAGGATCGTGCGCGTTCGCTGCGTCTGGTCCCTGCCACGGGGCGGGCAGGGCATCCGGTTCCTTCCGCGTTCCGTTGCGTGAGATCTGTCACCGAGCCGGATATCTGCGGATTTCCTGCCGCTTCATGGTAATCTCTGGCGCTCCATGTGTCCCCTCGGCGATTCCTGTCGCGTGAGACGCTGGTGAGGCCGTGCGCGAAGGACTGTCAGGGAAAGATTTTCATCCACCTGCCGTCATGGTGGTGGACACGGCCATCGTGTTCCAGCTTTTCCAGATGGGCATGCAGGTTGAGTTGTGCCGCGCGGCGCAGGCCAGGGCGCAGGTTGTGGTACATGCTGTCCACGATTTCATCGAGCGTGCGTGGGGTGGTCGGCAGCAGGGCAAGGATGCTTTCCTCACGTGCCTGACGGTGCGCCATAAGACCGTCAATGCATTCTTCCACCCTTGTGATGGCAGGCCCATGGGCGGGCAGCAGCAGGCGGGCATGGCGGCTGCGCAACCTGTCCATGCTGGCCAGGAACTGCCGTACGGAGCCATGTGGGGCCGGGGGGATCATGGTGGTGGACCAGCCCATGACATGGTCACCGGTCAGGATGATGCCATCCCCTGTTTCAAGGCAGATATGATCACTGGCGTGGCCGGGAGTATGCACTACCCGCAGGTCCGCGATTTCATCGCCATCATGCAGGCCGATGTCGGGTGTGAATTCCGGCTCGGCACTGGCATGGAAGCCGCATACAGGCACACCCAGCCGTAGTCCCAGCGGGCGGGCGCCATCAAGATGATCATGATGGGTGTGGGTGAGGATGATGTGCGTGACGGGTCGCCCACTGGCCGCGTCCACCAGCGCATCAAGGTGTGCAGAAGTGGCGCTGCCGGGGTCTATCACCACACAGCCGCCCGTATGTTCAACCAGCCAGCTATTCGTGCCGTTGCCGGTCATGGGGCCGGGATTGTTCGCCACAACCCGCCTTATGGTGGCGGATTGAGGCAGGGGCACGCCATAGGGCGGCGGCGGTTCGCTGACGCGCCACCCGTTACGTGCCACCTTTACCGCTGCGTCAGCCAAAAGCACCGACATGGTGCATCACACCGGTGCTGATCTCGCGCGTCATCTGGAACAGGCGCTGCATGGGTTCGAATATCTCGGTATATTCGCGCCGGTAGGTGCCTTCCTGCCGGGGACCATGGGGTTCGTGGAAATCAAGATCGAAGCCGCTATCAGCGCGATAGGGGAAGATATGTTCAAGCTCACCCAGCACGCCGGGTATCTCCAGGCACAGGACCTTCAGCGTCAGCACATCACGCGAGAAGGCATGGCGGGGGGAGAAATAGGGCACCTGCGTAGAGCGCAGCCAAATCTGCTCGATCAGGGCGATACGGATGGCATGCAGCAGTAGTTCGTTGGGTTGCATGCGCGGCGCATCGGGCCATGCGCGACGCAGGGCCAGGTGATCAGACTGGATACGGCGGAACATGGCCTGCGTGCTGGCCCAGAAATCAAGGTTTTCCAACCCGTGCATAAGGGTAAGGCAGGCTTCCTGCCGGGCGGGATCGGTCTGGGTGGTGGCGCGTTCCAGCCACATGTCGGGGTCCAGCAGGCGGATGACGCCGCGCAGCACTCCGTGGTCGGAATGAGCTAGCGCATGGGCCGCGAAGTCCATGGCGCGACGGAAGCGGGGGCTTTCGGCCAGGTATTTCTCGAACGTCTCGGGATGCCGTGCCGCCGCCGTGCCCAGCCCCTGTAGCGTGTTGGCGCACCAGGCCAGTTGCTGCAGGATGGCATTGTTGGGAATGGCGCGCAGCTGGCTGGGATGCTTGATGCGGGTTACGGTTGACGCTGCATCACTCTGCCGCGCGGACGGTCGCGATCCGGTCTTGTCGATCAGTGACGGGCCAAACGCGCCCAGTAGGGCGGCATAGCCGGGATCTTCCACCAGGTCGGTCATGCCATTGGCGATGGTGGCGAAGAAATCGGCCGAGAAGTCCGGTTCGTCATAGACCGGATCACGGTCCAGCGGGGTGGCGGCAAAGGCATGCTCGGCAATAATGCTGACGGTGGCGTCCGCCAGTGTCTGGGTGCCGAACAGCAGATAGCCGTCGCCGCCCTGAAACGCGGTTTCCTCACGCATCTGGATGCCAGCGCGGGCATAGCGGGCACGCGCATGGGGCGGGGAGAGGTAGTCGAAACGGTCTGCCAGCCGGTACGGGTGCGCGCCACGGCCAATGCTCTCACCGTGCGTGTCGAACAGGATGACCTCAACAAAGGCCAGATCCCATTTGCGCAGCAGGTCGCATACCTTGATGCGCAGCCGCTCGATCAGGTAGGTCGCGGCGAGCTGTCCCACATAGCGCCCGGAGTCGGAAAAGCCGAACTGCAGGCTGAGCTTACGCGTGCGCTGCAGATAGGCGCGCCAGTGGGGGGAGCGCAGAGCTTCCTCGATGATCTGCTCGCCATTCTCCAGGGCTTCCTGCGTCTCGAACAGGGGCGAGATCTCGATCATCTCCTCCACGCCATACAGCCGCGCCAGCCATAGTGCGGTCAGCAGGGTGTAGCCTGTCTCGGTTTCGGCAATCAGGAAGCGGATGGGGGTGGTACGGTCGATGTGACGCAGGATCTGGCGCACGGTCATCATCAGCCGGCCAGCACTGGCCTGCTCCATCAGCAGCGAGCCGAAATCGATCTCCATCGGTGCCACAGTGTCCAGCGCCTCGTTCATCTGGCCGATCAGTGCGCGGCGTTGGGCGGGAATGTCCGGGCTGTCGGTAATGCCCAGGCGCTGGCGGGCAATGTTGTGCAGTTGTGTCGCATTGAGCCGGGTATGCGTGTGGGCAAGCGAGAGCCCATGCGCCATAAAACCCGCGCGCGCCACGGCCAGCACCATCTTGTCATCAGGTGCTGCCGCGTCGATCGCCTCGCTGAAGGCGGGGGCAAGGTCGTTACTGCTGGTCAGGGCTTCGGCGCTGCGGTTGATCAGCACATCAGCAAAGCGCGAGATCGCTTCTGGTTCCGGCCCGGTGGGGCAGGCGGTGATCTGGGCGCCCACGGCTGCCAGCGCATCCTTCACGCGCGCCAGCAGGTCGTTGGCGACGGAGGGGACCGCCTCGATCTGGTCATGCAGGCGGGCAAGCTGGAGCTGCTTCATGCGCAGGCGGAGGTGCAGCGTGTCCCACCAGCCGATGTCGGTTCGGCCATCGGTATCATAACCGACCCAGCTGGTCATGATGATGGGACGCGGCACCAGCGTGCACCACAGTTGCGACCAGTGGGTCCGGGCTTCCGACAGCAGGATCGTGTTCAGACGGTCCAGCGCCGTGCGCCCGCGCGCGATGGCCTGAGTGGCCAGGGTAAACTCCTCATCCAGCGTGGGTGGCCCTACCCGGCGATGGGTCAGGAAGGCGGGGACATGTGCTGGTGGTTCCGTGGGGTTGGTGGAGGCGAGTTCGGCCAGCGCCTCGTAAACCGGGTTGGCCAGCGCGAAGGTGGGGTGGGCAGTGAACACGGCGGCAAAGCGGCTACGTTCAATGGCGGCGCGAAAGCGTGCGATGGGCACGGGGCTGTCATCGGGGTCGGGCTGGACAATGCGCTGGGCCACCGCGTGCATGCGCGCGGTCACGGTCTGCTCATCGGGGCCATCAAGGTAGGTGGCAATATGGTGGGCGCGGCCAGCAAAGGCGCGGTCGCGCAGCAGGCGCACCATTTCCTCCACCTGCTCCACGGGTAGGGTGCCCGCTGTCATCTGCCGCCCGATATGGCGGGCCAGCGTCATGACCGGGCTGCCTGACGTGGTCTCGTCATGGCTGGCTATCAGCCGACTGGCCTGTTGCAGAAGGGCGGACACATTCCGGGCGGCGGCTTCGGTCATCGTGTTGTCCTGTCATGGAAGGTCGTCATGGTTGTTTCAAATCCCATGTTCGCGGGCGTCCCGCAATGTATTCCCATGCATTTCACATCTATTTGGCATGATACACCGAGTGTTGCTTGGGCTGGCGCAGAGACAATGGTATCAGGGACTTCATGAATGGTATTCCACAATCGGACCAGGACGCGCGGCGTGTGCTGACACGCTACAAGCGTTCCGCCACGGGCCTTCTTGCTGCCATGGCGGGGCTTACGGTAGCAGGTTACGCCCTGCCGCAGATGGGCTGGCTGGCCGAACGACCATGGCTTGAGATCCTGCGTTCGGGCACCAAAGCAGGGGTTGTGGGCGGACTGGCGGACTGGTTTGCCGTGACCGCGCTGTTCCGCAGGCCGATGGGCCTGCCGATTCCGCATACCGCCATCCTGCCCGCGCAGAAGGAACGCCTGGCGCAGGCGCTGGGGCGTTTTGTCTCCAACACTGTGTTTACCGAAAAAGAGGTCGAGGCTGCCTTTACCCGCATCGACCTGCCTTCGCTGATTGGTAGCATCCTGCAGGAGCCGGAAACGGCGGACATGGTCAGTCGCGCCGTGCTGGGCTCGGTGCCGCATGTGCTGGACCGGCTGGAAGATGGGCGGGCCAGTTCCGCCATAGCTGGCATGCTGCCCACCCTGCTGGGGGGCGAGGAGATTGCCCCCATCGTGACCCGTAGCCTGCGCGCGATGGTGGAAGGCGACTGCCATCAGGAGGTGCTGACCTTCCTGCTTTCGCGGCTCAAGGAGGGGATCAAGGCCAAGGAGCCGTCCCTGCGGGCAATGATCGAGGACCGTGTGCGCGAACAGGGCGGGCGGGTGCTGGGCTGGGCCATTGGCGGCTCGATCGCCACCAAGGTGTTACTGGCGGCAGGTCAGGAACTGGAGCGCATCGACCCGCAGAATTCGGAACTGCGTGAAGGCTTTACCACCTGGGTCCGCTCCGAGATCGACCGCATTGAACAAGACCCCGTGCGCCGGGGCGAGATTACCGATGCCGTGAAGGGCGTGCTGACCCATGACAGCGTG
This sequence comes from Komagataeibacter medellinensis NBRC 3288, assembly GCF_000182745.2. Taxonomy (NCBI): domain Bacteria; kingdom Pseudomonadati; phylum Pseudomonadota; class Alphaproteobacteria; order Acetobacterales; family Acetobacteraceae; genus Komagataeibacter; species Komagataeibacter medellinensis. The sequence continues at coordinate 1,042,696 of NC_016027.1, read as the reverse complement.
CGCGGCTGGAGCAGCGATGTCTGGCACCGCCTGCGCCGCCTGATCGAGGAGGATACTCGCAAGGGCGAGACCAGTTGGGCCGCAACCCTGGTGCGTGACGCGTTGCAGCGCCTGGCGGAGCAGATGTACCACGACCCCACCATGCGCAAGCGCGTGGATGATGGCGCGCGCGGTATGGTTATGGGTAGCCTGCCTTTCCTGCGTGAAAAGATGTCGCGGTTTATTTACTCGGTGGTCAATGGCTGGGATGCGGACAGCCTGAGCGACCGGCTGGAACTGCGCGTGGGCAAGGATCTGCAATATATAAGGCTTAATGGTACGCTGGTAGGCTTTCTGGCCGGGTGCGGGCTTTCCATGTTATTGCAGATGATATTCGGCACCGGGATCGGGTAGGACGATTTGTGTGGTACGATTGGACTTGACGGCGCACTGCTGGTAGCCCATCTGAAACTTCAGGAAACAGTACTGTTTCGGTCCAATTAGAAATGCCGGGCCGGATGTACGGGAGCGCGTAATGCTGAAACTGTCGAAACTGACCGATTATGCCGTCGTGGCTCTGGTCCGGCTGGGACAGAAGGAAGAGGTCACGACCTCGCCTGTCCTGTCGCGTTCGACGGGGATTCCCGAACCGACCGTGGCCAAGGTGCTCAAGATCCTTGCAACCCACGCAATCGTGACATCCCAGCGTGGCGCGCGTGGTGGCTACAGGCTGGCCCGCCCGCTGGAGGAAATATCGATTGCCGCCGTGATCGAGGCGATAGACGGCCCGATCTCGCTCACCGCCTGCGTGGATGGGGGGGATTGTGATGCACGCTCCACCTGCGGGCTGGGCGGAGAGTGGGACATGGTCAATGCCGCCATACGCAATGCCCTGTCAGCCATTACCCTGGCTGACATGAAGAACCATACCGTCAGTGACCGGTTGGGCGGTCTGCGCGCGCAGACCATGCTCGGTGGCCCAGTGGCCACGGCCTGAAGCAGGGGAGGAAAGACAGATGCCGGCAGTAGCCGAAACCCGCAAGACAGTCGAAACCCTGGGTCAGAACACCTATAAATGGGGGTTCGAGACCGATATCGAGATGGATATCGCCCCCAAGGGCTTGAACGAAGAGACGATTCGCCTGATCTCGGCACGCAAGAACGAGCCGGAATGGATGCTGGAATGGCGGCTCAAGGCGTACCGTTCATGGCTGGAAATGCGTGAGCCCACATGGGCCAAGGTCAGCCATCCTCCCATCGATTACCAGGATGTGCATTACTACGCGGCACCACGGAAGAAGCCCGGCCCCAAGTCGCTGGACGAGGTCGATCCCGAACTGCTGCGCACATACGAGAAGCTGGGCATCCCGCTGCATGAACAGGCAATGCTGGCTGGCGTTGAAGTGCCCGAGGGCCAGGAAGCCCGGCCCCCGGTGGCGGTTGATGCGGTGTTTGATAGCGTTTCCGTCGCCACCACCTTCCGCAAGACATTGCAGGAAGCGGGCGTGATCTTCTGCCCCATTTCCGAAGCGGTGCAGGAACACCCCGAACTGGTGCGCAAATACCTGGGCAGCGTTGTGCCGGTGACTGATAATTTCTACGCAGCCCTCAACGCCGCCGTATTTACCGATGGCTCCTTCGTGTTCGTGCCCAAGGGCGTGCGTTGCCCGATGGAACTGTCCACTTATTTCCGCATCAATGCACGCAACACGGGGCAGTTCGAACGCACGCTGATCGTGGTGGAGGATGGCGCATCCGTCTCCTACCTTGAAGGCTGCACGGCCCCCATGCGCGATGAAAACCAGCTTCATGCCGCCGTGGTCGAACTGGTGGCGATGGAAGATGCCTCGATCAAGTATTCCACCGTGCAGAACTGGTATCCCGGTGATGAGAACGGCAGGGGCGGCATCTACAACTTCGTGACCAAGCGTGGCGCGTGCCGTGGCGCGCGGTCCAAGATTTCATGGACGCAGGTGGAAACCGGGTCGGCCATTACGTGGAAATACCCATCGTGCATCCTGCAGGGCGAGGGATCGGTGGGCGAGTTCTACTCCGTTGCCGTGACCAACAACCACCAGCAGGCCGATACCGGCACCAAGATGATCCATATCGGGCGTAACACGCGCTCGACCATCATTGCCAAGACCATCAGCGCCGGCCAGTCCGACAGCACGTATCGCGGGCTGGTGCGGATGATGCCCAAGGCATCGGGCGGGCGTAACTTCACGCAGTGCGACAGCCTGCTGATCGGTGACCGGTGCGGGGCGCATACCGTGCCCTATATAGAAAGCCGCAACATGTCCGCGCGTGTGGAACATGAGGCGACCACCTCCAAGATATCGGAAGACCAACTCTTCTACTGCCGCCAGCGTGGCCTGTCCGAAGAGGACGCGGTGGGACTGATCGTAAACGGGTTCTGCAAGGATGTTCTCAAGGAACTGCCCATGGAATTCGCGGTGGAAGCGCAGAAGCTTCTGCAGATCAGCCTAGAAGGCAGCGTGGGCTAACAGGGGTTCAAAGACGTGAGCAAGCAATTCGTAAGCATCAATGGCCTGTGCGCCCGGATATTGGATGAGGGGACGCCCAAGGAAATTCTGCGTGGCGTTGACCTGGAAATCCCGGCGGGTGAAGTCCACGCCATCATGGGGCCGAACGGTTCGGGCAAATCCACCCTGTCCTATGTGCTGGCCGGACGTGAGGATTATGAAGTAACTGGTGGGTCCGCCACCTTCAAGGGGCAGGACCTGCTGGCGTTGGAACCCGAAGAACGCGCGGCCCTGGGCCTGTTTCTTGCGTTCCAGACACCGGTTGAACTGCCGGGCGTGAACAACGCCAACTTCCTGCGCACCGCCGTCAACGCCGTGCGCCGCGCGCGTGGGGTGGATGAGCTTGATGCCGTGGCCTTCCTGAAAGCCGTGCGCAAGGAAACCAAGCACCTGTCCATGTCGGATGAGATGCTCAAGCGCAACGTGAATGTCGGCTTTTCGGGTGGCGAGAAGAAGCGCAACGAAGTGCTGCAGATGCGCATGCTCCAGCCGTCCTTCGCCATTCTGGACGAAACGGATAGCGGGCTGGATATCGATGCCCTGCGCATTGTGGCCGAAGGGGTGAACTCCCTGCGTTCGCCCGATTTCTCGGCGCTTGTCATCACCCATCACCAACGTCTGCTGGATTATATCGTACCCGACCGCATCCATGTGATGGCGAAGGGGCGTATCATCCACAGCGGTGGCCCCGAACTGGCCAAGCAGCTTGAGGCGCAGGGTTACGCCCAGTTTCTGTCGGAGGCGGCGTGAACGCCATCGCACCGGTCGGGGTCAACGCCTCCGCCTTTCTCGACCGGGGTGATGTAGGTAGCAGTCCGGCACGGGGCAGGGCCGCTGATTTCCTGCGCCATGCCGGCCTGCCACGGACAGGTGTGGAAGCCTGGAAATATACCAGCCTGCGCACGCTTGCCGGCATTGCCTTTACCGCCGCGCCGCAGGCGGTCGACGCGAATGTGGTCGATACCCTGCTGGCGGAGGTCGAGACCATATCCGGCCTTGGTGCCGGGGCGTCACGTGCGGTGTTCGTAAACGGGTATTTCGATGCCGCGCGCTCGCGCCTGCCTACGGGTGTCAGGGTCTCCGCCTTTGCCGCTGAAGGGCGCATTGACGATGACATCGACCCCACCGGCGATGTCACGACCGCGCTTAATACGGTGCTTGCCCATGACGGGCTGGTGCTTGTTGTGCCCGAAGGGGTAGATGCCGGCTGCCTGCTGCTGGCCAGTATCGCTGTGGCAGGTGATGCACCCGTTTCCATCCATCCGCGCCACACGATTGTCGTGGAAAAGGGGGGCAGGCTGGCCCTGCTTGATGCATCCGTGGGGCAGGGGGACTACCTGCATAACCCGCTTTATGACATCACGGTGGGCGAGGATGGTCATCTGTCCCATGCGCGCGTTCAGGCGGAAGGGGACCAGGCGATCCACCTTGCAGTCAGTCATGCCCGAATTGCAGCGACAGGGCTGTATGACAGCTTTACGCTCACGCTGGGCGGCAGCCTGTCACGCCATGAAGTTCATGCCCGGCTGACGGCGCCCAGGGCGTGCGTGCATGTGAACGGGGCGCAGTTGCTCGGTGGGCGGCAGCATGGTGACCTGACCAGCGTGATTACCCATGCCGCACCCGAGTGCACATCGCGCCAGACGGTGAAGAATGTACTTTCGGACCACGCGCGCGGGGTGTTTCAGGGCAAGATCCATGTGGAGCGGATCGCTCAGAAAACGGACGGCTACCAGATGAATCAGGCGCTGCTGCTGTCTGATTCAGCCGAGATCGATGCCAAGCCGGAACTTGAAATCTACGCTGATGACGTGAAGTGCAGCCACGGCGCCACCGTTGGCGCGCTGGATGATGATCAGCTGTTCTACCTGCGCAGCCGTGGCATTTCGGGCGTGGTGGCCCGTTCCATCCTGATCCGCGCCTTTCTGCATGATGTGGTGGACCAGATTACAGACCAGCGCCTGAAGGACAGCCTCAACCTGACGGTCGAGTCCTGGTGGAAGCGGGGGCACGCATGATGGGCCAGACAGTAATCCGGCCCGGTAGGGTAGCGGACAGCCTGCGCCATGTGCGTGACGACTTTCCCATCCTGTCGGAAAAGGTGCATGGCAAGGATCTCGTGTTCCTTGATAGCGCCGCTTCCGCCCAGAAGCCCCGGCAGGTGATCGACAGCATGGCCGAGACCATGCGCACCCAGTATGCCAACATCCATCGTGGCCTGTACTGGATGAGTGAACGTACGACGGAAGCCTATGAGCGCGTGCGCGATCAGGTGGCGGCATTTCTGGGTGCGGGGGCGCGGGAGGAAATCGTTTTCACCCGTAACAGCACCGAGGCCATCAACCTTGTTGCCCATTCCTACGGCTCCCTGCTTAAACCGGGGCAGGCAGTCGTGGTGTCGGAAATGGAGCATCATGCCAACCTCGTGCCATGGCAGATGCTGCGCGACCGCACCGGTATCGAACTGCGCGTGACACCCATCACCGATGATGGCGCGCTGGATATGGAAGCACTGGCGCGCACCCTGTCCGATGGCAGGGTGGGACTGGTGGCCATTACCCATATGTCCAACGTTCTGGGCACCATTACCGATGCCAGGGCCATTGCCGACATGGCGCATGCGGCTGGGGCCAAGGTGCTGTTTGATGGCAGCCAGCTTGCCGTGCACCGCCGGGTGGACGTGCGCGCACTTGATGCCGATTTCTATGTCGTGACCGGGCATAAGCTGTACGGGCCGACCGGCATTGGCGTGCTATGGGCGCGGCGCGAGATACTGGAAGCCATGCCGCCTTTCCTTGGCGGGGGAGACATGATCTCTACCGTATCGTTCGAGCGCTCCACCTGGGCGCATGTGCCGCATAAATTCGAGGCAGGCACCCCGGCCATCATCGAGACCATCGGACTGGGTGCTGCGCTCGCCTATATCGAATCCATAGGGTTCGATGCAATCGGAGCGCATGAGGATGCCCTGACCGCCCACGCCCTGAAAGCGCTGGGCAGTGTGCCCGGCCTGAAGGTGATCGGCACAGCCCCGCAGCGTGGCGGCGTCATTTCGTTCACCATGGCCGATGTCCACCCGCATGATATTGCGACCCTGCTGGATCGCAATGGCATTGCGGTGCGCGCGGGCCACCACTGTGCCGAGCCACTGATGCGCCGGATGGGGGTTACCGCTACCGCGCGGGCCAGTTTTGGCATCTACACCACGCCGGAGGAAATCGACATCCTCGCCACCACGCTGGAACAGATACGCGGCTTTTTTGTCTGATGGTGTGATGGCACAGGATGATCTGTACCGCTCCGTGGTGCTGGAGCGGGCGAAAAGCCCCCGCCATGCGGGTGATTTGCCAGATGCGGCCCTGCATGGTCAGGGCAGTAACCCGTTATGCGGGGACCGGGTAAAATTACATGCCATGGTTGATGCGCAGGGACGAATCGCTACATTGCGGCATGAGACACGTGGGTGCGCGATCTGTACTGCTTCCGCGGACCTTATGGCCGAGCGGGTCATGGGGCTTGGGTGCATGCAGGTCAGTCGGTTGCAGGCGGACCTGACAGCAGCGGTCGAAACGGGAGTGGCCCCGGCGGGGCTGGGTGAACTATCGGTTTTTGCGCCACTTCACCAGCATCGGTCGCGTATTCGCTGCGCGATGCTGCCGTGGTCGGCACTGACCGAGATGCTTAATGATGAAAAAGACAGGTGAAAGTCTCATGGATGAGAAAAATCAGGTAGCGCCTGCCAGCGGCATGGCGAAGGGGGCCGGGCATTTCTCCCTTGAGGCTGAAGGCGACCCGGTTGGGAAGTCTCCGCCCGTATCTGCCTGGACCCCTGATGGCGAGACACAGGCAGAGGAGGTGGAAACGCCTACCACCTCCGATGAAGAAATGATCATCGCGGCCATCGCCACTGTGTATGACCCGGAAATTCCCGTCAATATCTACGAACTCGGCCTGATTTACGCCATTGATCTGCATGATGATGGCACGGTCAAGGTTGAGATGACCCTGACAGCCCCCAATTGCCCCAGTGCGCAGGAACTGCCTGCGCAGGTGAAGGAAGCGGTGGAAAAGCTCGATACGGTCACCTCCGCCACGGTCGAGATCGTGTGGGAACCACCATGGGACATGTCGCGCATGAGCGAGGACGCCCGCCTTTCCCTGAACATGTTCTGAACCCGATAGGGGAACGTACCATGACTGCACACAACACGCCTGCCACCACCACAGCCGCACCGCGCCGCGCGTTGCCGCCGCTCCTGACCATGACCGACCGGGCGGCGCAGCGGCTGGAAAAGCTGTACCAGACCAACCACGCGGGCCATCTGCTGCGCATTGCCATCTCCACCAAAGGCTGCTCGGGCCATGCCTATGACATGAGCTTTGTCGAGCAGGCCGGTCCGACAGATGAAGTCGTGGTGGATAAGGGGGTTACCCTGCTGGTCGATCGCAAGGCCACACTGTTCCTAATCGGCTCGGTGATGGATTATGAGGTCAAGCAGCTTGAATCGGGCTTTACCTTCAGCAACCCTAACGAGAAGGGACGCTGTGGCTGCGGAGAGAGCTTCCACGTCTGACAGAAAAATAGAGGAAGTTTTTTTTGGAAGGTTTTTTCAAAATTCTTCCACGACTGCCGCCTTTTTTAAAAAAGATGACACCCCCAAATTCCTATCAATAAGTTATGGTGACTCAGCCTTTAACGACGGGGCCGGGTAGTAGGAAGTGTTAGCACGCACACAGCTTCAACTTCGGCTGACCATAAAAACTGGTCGATGACCGTCAGGTTGTCCAGCCGGTATCCGGCCTGCGCTAGCGGTGTCAGGTCGCGCTGGAGCGCTACGGGGTTACAGCTTACATAAATGACGCAACGCGGCTTGCCTGTAATAATCTGCGCCATCTGTGCACCGGCCCCAGCATGGGGCGGGTCCAGCACCACGGCAGCGCTCTTTGCCAGTTCATTGGCCATGACCGGTTGACGGTTCAGGTCACGCAGGGCGGGCAGCACACGGGTGCCGCCGCTGGCCTGCTTCAGGCATGCAAGCGCCGCCCGATCCCCTTCATAGGCATGGACCTTCGCATGTGTTGCCAGCGCGAAGGATAGCGTGCCGCAACCTGCATACAGTTCAATAATCCCGGCCTTTAGCCCCTTGCGCGGCAGACCGGCCACGACGGCATTCCTGATGGCCTCTTCCCCTTCCCGCGCGGGCTGGAGGAAAGCGCCGGGGGGCGGTACGATCCGCACACCGTCAAAATGATGGAAAACCGGCCCGGCCTGGGCCAGCGTTTCGGGTGGCCTCGCATGCAGTGATATCCGTGCAATGCCGTGTGTCTTGCTGAATTCGGCCAGGATACGCCGGTCGTTGGTATCCGGTGTGCCGTCCATGGCAATCAGCAGGTCCGGCCCGCTATCGAGCAGGTTGATCTGTATGTCCCCTCCCGCATGCACGGCAGGCAGGGAGTGCAGCATGGCGCGTAGGGGCGCAAGCAGGGCCAGCAGGGCGGGGTCCAGCAGTGTGCATTCCGTCATGTCCACCACTGCGCCCCGGCGGCGATGCAGGCCCAGCACGATTTCTTTTCCCGCCCGGCGGAAGGCCAGATCGACCCGGCGCCTGCCATGGGGGCTGACCTGTCGGGTCACGGGGGTGGGAACGGTGTCAAACCCGGCATGGCGCAGTGTTTCGACCACCCGCCCGGCTTTCCATTCCAGTATGGCGGGGCGTGCCATGTGTTGCAGGCGACATCCACCACAGGTGCCGAACAGGGAGCATGGCGGCGTGACGCGGGTGGAGCCGGGGGAGACAACCCGTTCCAGCGTGCCGTGTGTATCCGTCTGGCTGGCCAGCAGGATCTCGTCACCTGGCACGGTGCCGGGTACGAACACCCTTCCTGCCGTGGTCTGGGCCAGACCATCCCCATCATTGCCGAGCGCCACCACGGGGATGGGGTCGACTGCTGCATTTTCCATGACTGTAATTGCCTGAAAGACCAAGAGAGGCGTTTGAAAACAACTCATTGGTAAAAAATAAAAGCCTTCAGATGCCACCTTTTCCAAAAAGGTGACATGACCGTCAGGCTTTCTGGAAAAAAGCCACCCAAAAATGTCCGCATGACTGCACGACGTGTTCCGGGCTGGCTTTCCTGGCGGCTTTCAGGATTTATTCGTCTGCCGCGATAACGGGCTTCTCTCGCCGGGGCAGGCGCATGAAGGCAGGAATTTCGTCCCCGAATCCGGTAATCGCATGGTCGGGGGCCGCGGGCAGCAGGCCAGAATCGCGCTCACGCCGTGTGGGCGCGCCAGTGCCCGGAGCCGATGTTGCTGCCGCCTGCCTGCGGGGCTTGCGGGGCGGTTCCTCTGCTATCGGGGCAGGAGTGGGGGCAGCAGGTGCCGCTTCCACATTACCCTTGCGCGATTTGCGGCGGCCATTCGCGGCACGCGGCTCATTCGACCATTCCAGATTATCCACGCCTTTGACCTCGATTCTCGGGATGGGCTTACCCGTCAGTTTCTCGATCGCCTGGGCCAGCGCTTCCTCATCGGGGGTAGCAAGGCTGTAGGCATGGCCGGTGCGGCCTGCACGGCCAGTCCGGCCAATCCGGTGGACATAGTCCTCGGCATGGAACGGCAGGTCGAAATTGAACACATGCGACAGGCCGCCAATATCGATTCCACGGGCTGCGATGTCCGAACAGACCAGGATTTTCAGTTCCCCGCTCTTGAAAGCCTCAAGGGTGGAGAAGCGGACCGACTGCGCCAGGTCACCATGCAGCGCACCTACGGAAAAACCATGCTTGAGCAGGGATTTGCACAGCACATCCACATCGCGCTTGCGGTTACAGAACACGATGGCATTCTGCATGTCCGACTCGCGCAGGAGCTTGCGCAGGGCACGGCGCTTGTCCTTGCCATCGACAATAGCCAGGCCGGTCTCGATGGTGGAGGCAACGGAGGAGGGACGGCTGACCGTGATCTCCTTGGGGTTGCGCAGGAACGCATCGGCCAGGCGGCGGATCTCGGGTGCCATGGTGGCAGAGAAGAACAGCGTCTGGCGCAATGGCGAGAGCATGCTCACAATCTTCTCGATATCGGGGATGAATCCCATGTCGAGCATGCGGTCGGCTTCGTCGATTACCAACAGTTTGGTCTGGGTCAGTAGCAGGCCGCCGCGTTCAAACAGGTCGATCAGGCGGCCCGGGGTTGCGATCAGCACGTCCACGCCCCGGTTGAGCACCTCTTTCTGTTCGGCCATGCTCTCGCCACCGATCAGCAGCGCGTGGGTCAGTTTGAGGTGCTTGCCATAATTGACGAAGTTCTCGGCCACCTGCAATGCCAGTTCGCGCGTCGGCTCAAGGATCAGCGAACGCGGCATGCGCGCACGGGCACGCGAACCCTGCAGGATTTCAAGCATCGGCAGGGTGAAGGAGGCGGTCTTGCCGGTGCCCGTCTGGGCAACCCCCAACACGTCACGCCCCATCAGAACGTAAGGAATGGCCTGTGCCTGAATGGGGGTGGGATGACGGTATCCCATCTCATCAATGGCACGCTGGATGGGTTCGGACAGGCCGAGTTCAGAAAACAGGGGCTGGGGCTGTTCAGGTTCCGCCGCCGGGGCCGGCGCGTCAGGGGGCAGTACCCCGTCCGTGCTGGGGGCGGTAGGAGTTGCCACCGCCTTTTTTGCGGGACGGGCCGGGGCGGAGGAAGTTTTTTTGGCGCTCAAATTACTCTCGAACGTATCAGCAGATGAATATGGCCCCGTCCGATTGCTACCGTGTCGCGCTGTATCAGGCTGCCGTCCCTGATGTACCTGCAGCAATGCAGGGAAGGGGAGTGTGACACGCGGGGACAGGCCCCTCAAGCGCCACATTCCCTGTGCCTATCCATCTTTGCAATGGAAATCAAGGGGGCGTGAGGCATCACGCCCGCAATTTCAGAATGGATGCGCCAGGCAGGCGGTCACGATGGTCAATACGCCCAGTCCGCTGTTGAGCAGCACCAGCGAGCGGATCGAGTCGAACACGCCCTGCTTGGGGCGTAGCGCGCGGCGGGCCGCCTGATAGGGGCCGAAATAGATGCGCGCGAATACACCAGCCATGATCAGGCCGAAAAGCTGCATGAGGTTGATCGGCCAGGGCACGACGGCAAACCCGCCATCGTGGTATATCAGTAGCCACCCGGTCACCAGCACCATGGGCATGGTATGCCATACAATGCGAAAGAAGCGGTTCAGCGTCTGAAGATGGACCGAAGCGCGCTGGGTCGGGTCCAGCAGCCCCAGGCTGGGCTTGAGCACGAAGGCTGCATAGATCATGCCGCCTACCCAGGCTGCCATGGCGGTAATGTGAAGGGCGAGCACAAGGCTCCAGACTATGGATGAGGACATGAAGCCTCCTTGCGGGGATGAGTGATAAGGAAAAGGGTCATAGTGTTACAGGCAAGATACGGGGTGCTTGTTTCCCCATTCTTGTATCACGTGCAAGGGCACCCACGCAGCCAAAGTTGCCACAAGGGGGGCGGATATGCCTGACAATCAACACCATTGCGCCACTGCGCGCCATCTGCTTTTGCCCACGCCTGCCGAGATGGCACGGATAGACCGGGCCGCCAGTGCGCATGTGCCGGTGACCACATTGATGGAAAATGCAGGCCGTGCCGTGGCCCGCGCCATACGCCAGCATACTGGTGCGTGTCGGGTGCTGGTGCTGTGTGGTCCGGGCAACAATGGCGGGGATGGCTATGTTGCCGCGCGCAGGTTGGCCGAGCAGGGCTGGCCGGTTGCCATTGCCATGCTGGCATCGCCCCATCCCGGCGGGGATGCGGCCGCTGCCGCGGCACTGTGGCATGGCCCTGTGGTACCCTTTGCGCCCGCCAGCGCCGCGCGCTTCGACCTTGTGGTCGATGCCGTGTTCGGTGCGGGACTGAGTCGGGATGTGGGGGCGGACGTGGCCGACGTGCTTGCGGCAGCCCCCCGACTGGTCGCCATCGACATGCCAACCGGTGTGGACGGGGCGACGGGTGAGGTCCGGGGGCATGCGACAGGTGCGGAACTGACGGTCACGTTCTGTCGCCTCAAGCCCGGCCACCTGCTGCTGCCCGGACGTACGCTGTGTGGCCGGGTGATGCTGGCGGATATTGGCATACCGGAGGCGGCGGTGGAGTCCGTGCCGATTCGGGCCTGGCGCAACGAGCCCGGCCTGTGGCGTACGCCAGCATGCGGGGTAAGCAGCTATAAATACAGTCGTGGGGTCGTGAGCATCTGCGGCGGGGCGGAAATGCCCGGTGCCGCCCGCCTTTCCGCAGCGGGTGCACGGGCCGCCGGGGCCGGGCTTGTACGGCTGGCGGTGGGGGAGAGTGCCGGGATCTACCGCATGACCGCGCCGGCCGGGCTGATTGTGGATTCCGACCCGCTGGCCACGTTGCTGGCGGATTCGCGCCGCCATGTATGGGTGTGTGGTCCCGGCCTGTCGGTGGCGGAGGTCGCGGCCACCTTTCCCGCACTGGTCGGGGCGGGGCGGGATGTGATTGCCGATGCCGGGGCTTTCAGCATGGCGGCCGGTGCGCCGGAGCGGCTGGCGGGCGCTGCCATCATTACGCCCCATATAGGCGAATTTTCGCGCGTGTTCGGCAGGCCGGGGCCGGACCGGGTGGCCGCGGCCCGCGCGGCCGCCACACGTACCGGGGCGGTGACCGTGCTGAAGGGACCGGATACCATCATCGCCAGCCCCGATGGCCGTGTTGCCATAAACGACCATGCCACCCCCATGCTGGGCACGGCGGGCTCGGGCGATACGCTGACGGGTATAATCGCCGCCCTGCTGGCCGCTGGCATGCCACGGTGGGAGGCAGCTTGCGCAGGCGTATGGCTGCATGGTGACGCGGCGCTGCATGCCGGGGCGTGGCCGGTCGCCGAGGACTTTGACCGCCACGTGGGCGCGGCCCGTGTGCGGGCAGAGACCATGGCGCAAAAAGTTACGGGCTAAAGCCGCCTTTCCGGTCTGGGGGCTTGCCGCATGGCAAATGGTGCGCTAAAGCCGCGCGCTTACAGCCTGGGCACTGTGCGGGCGTGGTGGAATTGGCAGACACGCCAGATTTAGGTTCTGGTGACGCAAGTCGTGGGGGTTCAAGTCCCTCCGCCCGTACCAAGATCCCGGCAAGTCGCGTAATGCGAACAGACGTGGTGGCCCAAGCGGCCTCTTGCGTTCTTTGATACGTTCTGACCGAGAGGATGGCCTGGCAGATGCAGGTTACTGAAACGCTTTCCGATGGCCTGAAGCGCGGGTTCACCGTTACGGTGCCTGCCACAGAAATCGAGAGCAAGCGCACTGCGCGCCTGAAAGAAGTTGGACAGTCCATGAAGCTGCCGGGCTTCCGCCCCGGCAAGGTGCCGATGAGCATCCTGCAGCAGCGTTTTGGCGAATCTGTCCAGGGCGAAGTCCTGGAGCAGGTGGTGAGCGATGCAACCCGCGACCTGCTCAGCGAGCGTGGCCTGCGTCCTGCCATGCAGCCCCAGGTGGACCTGGTATCGGGCAGCGAGCCAGGCAGTAAGGAAGATCTGGTCTTCAAGGTTGAGTTCGAGCTCCTGCCCGAAATCACCATTCCCGACCTGTCCACCCTGTCGCTCGTGCGCCTCAAGTCCGAGGTGAATGCCGAGACGGTGGATAAGGCTCTGCAGGAAATCGCAGGCCGCCAGCGTGAGTTCGAGAAGATTGAGGAAGACCGCCCCGCCGCCAATGGCGACGTAGCCGTGGTGGACTTCGTGGGCAAGATCGATGGTACCGCGTTCGAAGGCGGTTCTGCCGATGACGTGAGCGTCGAACTGGGTGGCGCGGGCTTCATCCCCGGTTTTGCCGAGCAGATCGAGGGCATGAAGGTCGGTGACGAAAAGATGATCACCGTGACCTTCCCCGCCGATTACGGCGCGGAGCACCTGGCAGGCAAGGAAGCCAACTTCGACATCAAGCTCAAGGAGCTCAAGAGCCCGGTTGAGGCCAAGATTGATGACGAACTGGCCAAGAAGCTCGGCTTTGACGGGCTGGAGCAGGTGCGTGAGCTGATCAGCAAGCAGGTTGGCCAGGAATACGAACAGCTTTCCCGCCTGCGCCTGAAGCGCGAACTGCTGGACAAGCTGGCGGAAAAGACCGACTTTGAGGCCCCTCCGGGCATGGTCGATGCCGAGTTCAGTCAGATATGGAACCGCATTGAGGAAGACCGTAAGGCCGGTCGCCTGGATGACGAGGACAAGGACAAGGACGAGGACACCCTGCGCGCCGACTATCGCAAGATTGCCGAGCGCCGCGTGAAGCTGGGCCTGCTGCTGGCCGAGATCGGACGGGTGAACAACATCACCGTAACGCAGGATGAGATCGTGCACGCCGTGCGCGCCGAAGCCTCGCGCTATCCCGGTCAGGAACAGGCCGTGTTCGAGTACTTCTCCAAGAACCCGCAGGCGGTTGACGGCCTGCGCGGCCCGATCTTCGAAAACAAGGTCATCGACTACATCGTCGAGCTGGCCAAGGTCGAGGACAAGGACGTGACGCCGGAAGAGCTGGCCGAAATGCCGGAAGCTGACGTCTGATCCGCTTTTCGGACATAGGTAGCGCATGCGGCGCGCGGGAGGCTCCCCTTCCGTGCGCCGTATGTGTTTGCGGGCAGGCGTGCAGGCATGGTTTGTCACCCCGTTCATGGCAAAATGACAGGGGTGGGGTGGTATCTGGCGAGTTTGTCTCTATTTTGTCATAAGTAACCGGGAAGGGCCCGGCTGCGTTGTGGCTGTCCGTGCCTCCTGCACCGGGCTGGCCGGGCGTGGTATGTGCCCTTGCCTTTCAGGATCGGGAATATGGCTATGAGGGATCGGGATCCCGTGGAGATCTTCAATAACGCTCTGGTGCCCATGGTGGTTGAACAGACCTCCCGCGGGGAACGGGCATTCGACATCTATTCCCGCCTTCTGCAGGAACGGATCATTTTTCTGACTGGGCCGGTCTATGATCAGGTTGCAGCAGTGGTGTCGGCACAGCTGCTCTATCTGGAAAGCGTGAACCCGACGAAGGAAATCTCGTTCTACATCAACAGCCCCGGTGGGGTGGTGTCAGCCGGGCTCGCGATTTACGATACCATGCAGTACATCCGCTCCCCCGTCAGCACGGTGTGCATCGGGCAGGCGGCTTCCATGGGGTCGTTGCTGCTGGCCGGTGGGGAAAAAGGGCGGCGCTTCGCCCTGCCCAATTCGCGCGTGATGGTGCATCAGCCTTCGGGTGGGGCGCAGGGTCAGGCCAGTGACATCGAGATCCAGGCCCAGGAAATCCTGACCATCCGCAAGCGTCTGAACGAAATCTACAACGAGCACACCGGCCGTACGCTTGAGGAAATCGAGCGGAAGCTGGAGCGCGACAGCTACATGTCGGCGGAAGAAGCGCAGGCATTTGGTATTGTGGATGAAGTGGTCCGTCGTAACGTTGCGTCAAAGCCTGCTGAATAATCTGCACAGGGGGCGCGTGCGCAGGTGCGCCCCCACACCCCTGCGGGTGGTGGTCATCTGCGGCGTGCCGGGGTCTGGCTATCCGGTCGCAAGGTATGGAGAAGTTCCCCCTGGTGGGAATAGGAGCGGTTATGAATAACAAATCCGGCGATTCCAAAAATACGCTTTACTGCTCGTTCTGCGGCAAGTCGCAGCATGAGGTCCGCAAACTGATCGCCGGTCCCACCGTGTTCATTTGCGATGAATGCGTCGAGTTGTGCATGGATATCATCCGTGAGGAACACAAGACGCATCTGGTCAAATCCCGCGATGGCGTGCCTACCCCGCGTGAGATCTGCAAGATCCTGGATGATTATGTGATCGGCCAGGCGCATGCGAAGAAGGTGCTGTCGGTTGCCGTGCACAACCACTACAAGCGCCTGGCGCACGCCCAGAAGAACAATGATGTCGAGATTGCAAAATCCAACATCATGCTGCTTGGTCCTACGGGGTCAGGCAAGACGCTTCTGGCCCAGACCCTTGCCCGCATCCTTGACGTGCCCTTCACCATGGCTGATGCCACCACGCTGACCGAAGCCGGCTACGTGGGCGAGGACGTGGAGAACATCATCCTCAAGCTGCTGCAGGCTGCCGATTACAATGTGGAGAAGGCCCAGCGTGGCATTGTCTACATTGATGAGATCGACAAGATTTCCCGCAAGTCGGACAACCCCTCCATCACCCGTGACGTAAGCGGTGAGGGCGTGCAGCAGGCGCTGCTGAAGATCATGGAAGGTACCGTGGCCTCCGTGCCGCCGCAGGGTGGGCGCAAACACCCGCAGCAGGAATTCCTGCAGGTCGATACCACCAATATGCTGTTCATCTGCGGTGGTGCGTTTGCTGGGTTGGACAAGATCATCAGCGCGCGTGGCAAGGGGTCGGGTATCGGTTTTGGTGCGGATGTACAGTCGCCTGACGAGCGGCGCATGGGTGCCGTGCTGCGCGATGTCGAGCCTGAAGACCTGCTGAAATTCGGTCTGATCCCCGAGTTCATCGGGCGTCTGCCCGTTGTCGCGACGCTTGAGGACCTGGACGAGGCTGCCCTGATCGAGATCCTGACCAAGCCCAAGAATGCGCTGGTCAAGCAGTATGCCCGCCTGTTCCAGATGGAGGAGGTGCAGCTTACCTTTACCGAGGACGCGCTGCGCCAGATCGCCCAGCGGGCGATTGCCCGTCGTACCGGCGCGCGTGGCCTGCGCGCCATCCTGGAGAGCATCCTGCTTACGACCATGTTCGACCTGCCGGGTCTGAAGAATGTCGAGGAAGTGGTGGTCAACAAGGAAGTGGCGGAAGGCAGGGCCCAGCCCGTCTATGTTTACGGCAAGAATGAACCGGCCGAGCAGTCTGCCTGAGTAACGGGCCGGGTTCACGCCGAATTATTACCACCGGACTTGTGATGGTGGGGCGTCGTGACAACATGAAGTGAAGTTGTCGCATATGCGGCGCAACGGATGGGCAGGCCACATGTGGGTGCCCGTCCGGGATCGTCCATCAGGAGGTCAAAAACAACATGTCAAAAACTGACAGACTGAATCCCGTGCCGGAAGGCAGCGACATGGATAACACCAAGGCGGCAGCCCCGGTCGCGGCCACGCACGGGACGGAGGAAACCGGCAGCGGACAGGATACCATTGCTGTTCTGCCGCTGCGCGACATCGTGGTTTTCCCGCATATGATCGTGCCGCTGTTCGTGGGGCGCGAAAAATCCGTCCGCGCACTGGAAGCTGTAACCCGCAGTGACAAGCAGATCCTGCTGGTGGCACAGAAGAACGCGGCGCAGGATGACCCAGCACCCGGCGATATTTACCGTTATGGTACGGTTTCCACCATCCTGCAGTTGCTCAAGCTGCCCGACGGTACGGTCAAGGTGCTGGTTGAAGGGGGGCGTCGTGCCCACATCACCGCGCTGCATGAGGTTGACGGCCATTTCGAGGCCGAGATCGAGGATGTGCCGGAGCAGGAAACCGACGGGAAGGAAGCCGAGGCCATTGGCCGCACGCTGATTGGCCAGTTCGAGCAATACATCAAGCTGAACAAGAAGATCGCGCCCGAGGTGCTGGTCTCGCTCAACCAGATTGATGACCTGTCGAAGCTTGCGGACACCATCGCCAGCCATCTGAACCTGAAAATTCCCGAAAAGCAGGAAATCCTTGAAATCCAGGACGTGAATGCGCGTCTGGAGCGGGTTTTTGCTCATATGGAAGCCGAGATCGGCGTGCTGCAGGTGGAAAAGCGCATCCGTAACCGCGTGAAGCGGCAGATGGAAAAGACGCAGCGCGAGTACTACCTCAACGAACAGCTCAAGGCGATCCAGAAGGAACTGGGCGAAGGCGAAGACGGCAAGGACGAGACCGCGGAGCTTGAAGAAAAGATTGCCAAGACCAAACTGAGCAAGGAAGCGCGCGACAAGGCGGTGACCGAGCTGAAAAAGCTGCGGACCATGAGCCCGATGTCGGCCGAGTCGACGGTGGTGCGCAACTACCTTGACTGGATTCTGGGCATTCCGTGGAAAAAGCGCTCCAAGGTGCGCCATGATCTGACCGAGGCCCAGAAGGTGCTCGATACCGACCATTATGGTCTGGAGAAGGTCAAGGAACGCATCATCGAATATCTGGCGGTACAGAGTCGCGCGCAGAAGCTGAAGGGGCCGATCCTGTGCTTGGTGGGACCGCCGGGTGTGGGCAAGACCTCGCTGGCCAAGTCCATCGCCAAGGCGACGGGGCGGCAGTATGTCCGCATGTCGCTTGGTGGCATGCGTGACGAGGCCGAGATCCGTGGCCATCGCCGCACCTATATCGGCTCCATGCCCGGCAAGATCATTCAGGGGATGAAGAAGGCCAAGACCTCAAATCCGCTGTTCCTGCTTGATGAGATCGACAAGCTGGGCGCTGACTGGCGGGGCGATCCGTCCTCCGCGCTGCTTGAGGTGCTGGATCCCGAACAGAATTCGACCTTTGGCGATCATTATCTGGAAGTCGATTACGACCTGTCGGATGTGATGTTCATCACCACGGCAAACAGCCTGAACATGCCCCAGCCGCTGCTGGACCGTATGGAGATCATCCGCCTGTCCGGCTACACCGAAGACGAGAAGGTCGAGATTGCCAAGCGCCACCTGCTGACCAAGCAGACGGAAGCCAACAACCTCAAGCCGGGTGAGTGGTCGGTATCGGATGATGCGCTGCGCGAACTGATCCGCAGCTACACGCGTGAAGCGGGCGTGCGTAACCTGGAGCGTGAAATCGCGACACTGGCCCGCAAGGCTGTGACCGAGATCGTGACAGGCAAGGCAAAGAGCGTGGCGATCACGGCTGAAAACCTTGAAAAATATGCAGGCGTGAAGCGCTTCCGCCATGGCGAGACCGAGTCGGAAGATATGGTCGGAGTCGTGACCGGGCTGGCATGGACCGAGGTGGGTGGAGAAATCCTGACCATCGAAAGCGTGATGGTGCCTGGCAAGGGCAACATCAAGCTGACCGGCAAGCTGGGGGATGTGATGAAGGAAAGTGTCGCTGCCGCCCTGTCCTATGTCCGCAGTCGTGCCGTGACGTTTGGCATCAGTCCCGACCTGTTTGAAAAGCGTGACCTGCATGTGCATGTGCCTGAAGGGGCCACGCCCAAGGATGGGCCATCTGCCGGCATTGCCATGGCGACTTCCATCGTGAGCGTGATGACGGGCATTCCGGTGCGCCGTGAAGTGGGCATGACGGGCGAAATCACGCTGCGTGGCCGCGTGCTGCCGATTGGTGGGTTGAAGGAAAAGCTTCTGGCGGCGCATCGTGCGGGACTCACCACCATCTTTATTCCCAAGGACAACGAGAAAGACCTGGTGGATATTCCCGATGTAGTGACATCGGCACTGACCATCCTGCCTGTTGCCCATGTGGATGAGGTGATCGGGCAGGCGCTGGTGCACAAGCCCGAGCCGATTGAATGGACGGAGTCCGTTGCACCGGCCACACCAGAAGGCAAGGCGGCACCCGTACTGACCCATTGACCGCCCTGCGGGGCAGGTGCTGGGTCGCAAAATTGTCATGATGAAGGGGAATGACGGATTTTCTCGGTCATTCCCCGAATTCTGTCGGTTGACGTGAGAAAAAACAGCGGCATAGTGCGTGCAGAAATGCGGCGCGACTTTTGAACGATTGCGTAGGCGCACAGTATAAAGAAAGGCGTAAAATGGAGAAGCCACTTAACAAGCAGGAACTCGTCGCTGCTGTAGCCGAGGAAGCCGATCTGGCCAAGGCGAAGGCTGGCGAAGTGGTTGATGCGGTTTTCGGTGCGATTGAAAAGGCGCTGGCCAGCAAGCAGGAAGTCCGTCTGGTTGGTTTCGGCACGTTCGTGACTGCAACCCGCAAGGCAGCCAAGGGGCGTAATCCCCGCACGGGTGAACCGCTGGATATTCCGGCATCCACGTCCGTGCGTTTCAAGCCGGGCAAGAACCTGAAGGAAGCGGTCAGTAAGTAAGACCATTTCCTGTCAGGAAAAAAAGAGGGGGCAATCCATTTTTTGGGTTGCCCCCTTTTTTACAATCGCTTACTACGGGCGCGGGCGATTAGCTTAGCGGTAGAGCATCTCGTTTACACCGAGAGGGTCGGCGGTTCGATCCCGTCATCGCCCACCATATTATCCTGATGCTGTCATAGTAGCAGGAACATGCACCACGCGGGTGTAGCTCAGTTGGTTAGAGCGCCGGCCTGTCACGCCGGAGGTCGCGGGTTCGAGCCCCGTCACTCGCGCCATATGGCATAGATCTATGCCAAAGTCGGTAACGCCAGATGCATCAGCACTGGCGTTTTTTTGTGCCTGGTTCACACGAAAAAATGAGAACAACAAACTGTGGCGTGTAAGTAATGGTCACGTAATATTGACGAATTTGGTCCTGTACGGCCTCCTCACAGTAATGTTCCTGCAGGAACGCCGTTAAGTAACTGTTCCCTGCCCAATGTTGGGGCTAGCATCCTGAAAGCCACGGACAAGTCGATAACGACGGCGGATGGCTGATTAACAGGTTGGGAACACGGAAGATGCATTCCGTTATCGCTGATTATTTGCCCGTTCTCATATTCGGGTGCATTGCTGTGGTGATCGCGGGGGCCATGCTGGGCAGTTCGTTGCTGTTTGGTCACCAGAAACCCTATGCGGAGAAAACGTCCGCCTATGAATGTGGTTTCGAGGCGTTTGATGATGCGCGTCATCGCTTTGACGTGCGCTTTTATCTGGTTGCGATCCTGTTCATCATTTTCGACCTGGAGGTCGCCTTCCTGTTTCCGTGGGCATTGAGCCTGTCACGGATCGGGTGGTTCGGCTTTGCGTCCATGATGGGTTTCCTCGGCGTTCTGGTCGTCGGCTTCATTTACGAATGGAGCAAGGGCGCGCTGGACTGGGATTGAGCATGACAAGGGAAGGGCGCAGCAATGGCCAATGACACACCCGGCACGGGGCGGCCGGCGGACAGTATCGCCTGGAACCGGGAAATGCTGCCCCCGGGCGCAGAGCAGGATGCCGTGATCAAGGGCGTGACCGGCGAGATTACCGAAAAGGGCTTTGTCGTCGCGAACCTGGACAAGCTGGTCAACTGGGGCCGCACGGGTAGCCTGTGGCCCATGTCCTTCGGGCTGGCGTGCTGCGCGGTCGAGATGATCCACGCCTACATGCCGCGCTATGATCTGGACCGCATGGGCATCATCCCGCGCGGTTCGCCGCGGCAGTCGGATGTGATGATCGTGGCGGGCACGCTGACCAACAAGATGGCACCCGCCCTGCGCCGGGTTTACGACCAGATGGCTGAGCCGCGCTGGGTCATTTCCATGGGGTCATGTGCCAATGGCGGCGGGTATTACCACTATTCCTATTCTGTCGTGCGCGGGTGTGATCGCATTGTGCCAGTGGATGTATATGTGCCCGGCTGCCCCCCCACGGCGGAGGCGTTGATATACGGCATTCTGCAACTGCAGAAGAAAATCCGCAGGACAGGGACCATCCGTCGTGGCTGAGTCAGCAAACACACCCCCGGGTGCCGGGGAACTTTCGCGCGCGGTGCCGGGCGGCCTGGGGGTCATTGCCTTCCGTCTTTCCGCTTCCGTGCCCGGTGTCATTTCCGCCAGTATCGAGAAGGGGGAACTGGTAGTGCGGACTACGCGCGACCGGCTCCTGCCGCTCATGTCCATGTTGCGCGATGACCCGCGTTATGCCTGCCAGCAGGTGATGGACATATGCGGCGTGGATTTCCCCGAACGCGCTGAGCGGTTTGATGTGGTCTACAACCTGTTATCCGTTACCCATAACCACCGCATTCGTGTGATCGTGACCACGGACGAGACGGCGCCTGTCCCGTCGGTGCACCAGCTCTGGCCCGCAGCCACATGGTGGGAGCGTGAAGCCTACGATCTGTTCGGTATTCTGTTTACCGACCAGCCGGACCTGCGTCGTATCCTGACCGACTACGGGTTCGAGGGCCACCCGCTGCGCAAGGACTTCCCACTGACCGGCTATGTCGAACTGCGATACGACGAGGAACGGCGGCAGGTTGTCTATGGCCCGGTCAACCTGGTGCAGGATTTCCGCAATTTCGATTTTGAATCCCCATGGGAAGGCATCCTGACCCTGCCGGGCGATGAAAAGGCACATGCCGCCCGCCAGGACATGAAACGACAGGGATAGGCGACAGATGAGCGACGTAACCCTTCGTAGCGATACGGACATACCTGACAGCCTGCTGCCCGAGGAGACGGATGGCGAGGTCAAGCGCCATGTGGTGGAAATTGACTCCCACGCGCTGAACTTCGGTCCCCAGCATCCTTCCGCCCACGGGGTGCTGCGCTTGGTGTTGGAAATGGAGGGCGAGGTCGTCGCCCGTGCCATTCCCCATGTCGGCCTGCTGCATCGCGGCACGGAAAAACTGATCGAGTACAAGACGTATCCCAAGGCGCTACCGTATTTTGACCGCCTCGATTACGTCTCGCCCATGTGCGAGGAGCAGGCATTCGCGCTGGCGGTGGAAAAGCTGCTGGGCATTGAGGCCCCGGAACGCGCGAAGTGGATCCGGGTCATGTTTGCCGAGATCACGCGCATCTTGAACCATATCCTCAACCTGACATCATTCGGGCTGGACTGCGGGGCGCTGACACCCGCGCTATGGGGGTATGAGGAACGCGAAAAGCTGATCGAGTTCTACGAGGCCGCATCCGGCGCGCGCTTCCATGCCAATTACGTCCGCCCCGGCGGGGTGGCGCGGGACCTGCCCGCCGGGTTGGAGGAACGCATTGCTGACTGGGCACACACCTTCCCCAAATGGATTGATGACCTTGAATCCCTGCTGACCAATAACCGCATCTGGAAACAGCGTACGGTGGGCATTGGTGTTTTCACGACTGAACAGGCGCTGGCCTGGGGCTTCAGCGGTCCGTGCCTGCGGGCATCGGGCGTGCCATGGGACCTGCGGCGCAGCCAGCCCTATGACAATTACCACAAGGTGGAATTCAACGTGCCAGTGGGTCGTCAGGGTGACTGTTATGACCGCTACCTGATCCGCGTTGCCGAGATGCGCGAGAGCGTAAAGATCGTCAACCAGTGCCTTGAACAGATCCGCCCTGGCCCGGTGAAGGTGCAGGATCACAAGATCACGCCGCCGCCGCGCCGGGAAATGAAGCGCTCGATGGAAGCGCTGATCCATCACTTCAAGCTGTTTACCGAAGGCTATCACGTGCCGCCGGGCGCAACTTACACCGTGACCGAAACGCCCAAGGGGGAGTTCGGTGTGTACCTGGTGGCCGATGGCAGCAACCGGCCGTATCGCTGCAAGATCCGGCCTACGGGTTTTTCCCATCTCCAGGCAATCGACGAGATGTCGCGCCGGCACATGCTGGCGGATGCCGTGGCCATTATCGGGTCGCTCGATCTGGTATTTGGCGAGATTGACAGGTGACCGACATGTCCGTCCAACCCAACGCGCCTGATGGCGTGGAACCCACCCATTTCGCATTCGATGACGAGAGCGAGCAGCAGATCGCGACCATCCTTGCCAAATATCCGCCCGAGCGTAAGGCCAGTGGCGTGCTGCCCCTGCTTTATGTGGTGCAGAAGCAGATGGGCCGCCAGACCGGCAGCGCCTGGATCCCCCGCGTGGCCATGGATGTAGTGGCGGCACGTCTGGAAATGGCCCCGATCCGGGTATACGAAGTCGCGACCTTTTACCTGATGTTCAACACCAAGCCGATTGGCCGCTACCACCTGCAGGTCTGCACCACCACATCGTGCTGGCTGCGCGGTTCGGATGATGTGACGGCGGCATGCAAAGCGGCGACGGGTATCAGGGCATTTGGCGAGACCAGTGCAGATGGCCTGTTCACCCTGACGGAGGTCGAATGCCTTGGCGCCTGTGCCAATGCCCCGATCCTGCAGGTGGATGATGATTACTACGAGGATCTGGACGGCCCGCGTACGGAGGCGTTGATCGCGGCCCTTAAACGCGGCGAACGCCCCGCGCCCGGTCCCACCATCGACCGCCTGAACTCTGCCCCCGCAGGCGGGCGCAAGGTGCTGGTGGAAGACGCGACACAGAAGCCGCAGGGACAGGGGTAGGGAACATGTTGCAGGACAAGGACCGCATCTTCACCAACCTGTATGGCCAGAATGACTGGATGCTGGCCGGTGCCCGCGCCCGTGGCGACTGGGACGGTACGGCGGACATACTGGCGCGCGGGCGCGATGCCATCATTAATGAGATGAAGGCATCCGGCCTGCGTGGGCGCGGTGGTGCGGGCTTCCCCACCGGCGTCAAATGGTCGTTCATGCCAAAAAAGAACGACGGGCGGCCGCACTACCTCGTTATCAATGGCGATGAATCAGAACCTGGCACCTGCAAGGACCGCGAGATCCTGCGCCATGATCCGCACAAGCTGGTGGAAAGCGCGCTGATCGCCTCCTTCGCCATGGGGGCGCATGCGGCCTATATCTACATCCGTGGCGAGTTCTATAACGAGGCGATGCACCTCCAGCACGCCATTGACGAGGCTTACGCGGCGGGTCTGATCGGCAAGAACGCCTGCGGCTCAGGCTGGGATTTCGATTTCTACATCCACCGGGGCGCTGGAGCTTACATATGCGGCGAGGAAACCGCCCTGCTGGAAAGCCTTGAAGGTAAAAAGGGCCAGCCGCGCATGAAGCCGCCTTTCCCGGCGGCGATGGGGCTGTATGGTTGCCCCACCACGGTCAATAATGTGGAAAGTATTGCCGTATCCGCCACCATCCTGCGCCGGGGTGCTGCATGGTTTTCGGGGCTGGGACGCCCCAATAACGCAGGCACCAAGCTTATGGCCATATCGGGCCACGTCAACACGCCATGCGTGTTTGAAGAAGAGCTTGGCGTGCCGATGCGCGAACTGATTGAAAAGCATGGCGGTGGTGTGCGTGGCGGGTGGGACAATCTGCTGGCTGTCATTCCCGGTGGCTGTTCGGTGCCCATGCTGCCGCGCGATGTGTGCGAGAGCGTATTGATGGATTACGACAGCCTGCGCGCCGAAGGGTCGGGCCTTGGCACCGGTTGCATGATCGTGATGGACAAATCCACCGACATTATCGCGGCGATCGCCCGGTTCTCGAAATTCTTCAAGCATGAAAGCTGTGGTCAGTGCACGCCGTGTCGCGAGGGGACGGGCTGGATGATGCGCATCATGGACCGGATGGTGCAGGGGCGGGCGGAAATCGAGGAAATCGACATGCTCGAACAGGTGACCCGGCAGGTGGAAGGCCACACGATCTGCGCGCTGGGCGATGCGGCGGCATGGCCGATACAGGGGCTGATCCGCCGTTTCCGCCCGGTTATGGAAGAACGCATCCGCGCCTACAAGGCAGCGCATGGGGGCAGCCGTACCGTGCAGGTGCCGGCGGGCCTGGTTGAAGCGGCGGAGTAGGAACAGTGGTAAAAGTAACCGTTGACGGTATTCCGGTAGACGTCGCAGCCGGTTCGTCCGCGCTACAGGCGTGTGAGGCGGCGGGCAAGGAAATACCGCGTTTCTGTTATCATGAACGCCTGTCGGTGGCGGGCAACTGCCGGATGTGCCTGGTCGAGGTCTCGGGCGGGCGCAAGCCGGTGGCATCCTGCGGCTTCCCGATCGGGGAGGGGATGCAGATCTTCACCGATACCGAGGTCGTGCGCCGTGCGCGCCGTGCGGTGATGGAGTTCCTGCTCATCAATCATCCGCTGGACTGCCCCATCTGTGACCAGGGTGGTGAGTGCGACCTGCAGGACCAGGCCTTTGGCTACGGCGCGGACCATTCCCGCTACCACGAGAACAAGCGCGCGGTGACCGACAAGTATCTTGGCCCGCTGGTCAAGACGGTCATGACGCGCTGCATCCAGTGCACGCGCTGCATCCGATTTTCTACCGAGGTGGCGGGTGTGCCCGAACTGGGTGGCGTCTCACGCGGTGAAAACCTTGAAATCACCAATTATGTCGAAAAGGCGCTGACATCCGAACTGTCGGGCAACCTGATCGATATCTGCCCCGTGGGGGCGCTGACATCGCAGCCCTACGCCTTCAGCGCCCGGCCATGGGAACTCAAGCGCACGGACTCGATTGATGTATGCGACGCGGTGGGCACCAACATCGTCATGCAGGCCCGTGGCGCCTCCGTGCTGCGCATTACGCCGCGCATCAATGACGAGGTGAACGAGGAATGGCTGGCCGACAAGGGGCGCTTTGTGGTCGATGGCTTCCGTCGTCGCCGCCTTGACCGTCCCTGGATCCGGGTGGATGGCAAGCTGCAACCCGCAAGCTGGCAGGATGCGTTTGCAACCATCGCAACCCGTTTCAAAGGCATGCCGGGCGACCGGATCGGCGCGATTGCGGGTGATATGTGCGATGCCGAGAGCATGATGGCGCTGAAGGACCTGATGGCGGCACTCGGCTCATCCAACATCGACTGCCGGCAGGATGGGGCGCAGTACGATGTTTCGCGGCGTGATTTCTACACCTTCAATACCGGCATTACCGGTATTGAAGATGCGGATGCCCTGCTGATCGTAGGCTCCATTCCCCGGCAGGAAGCGCCGGTGCTCAATGCGCGTATCCGCAAGCGTTTTGTGGGGGCGGGGCGCGGTGGCTTTCCCATCGCCATGATCGGTGCCCCCAATGCCGACCCCACTTACGCTGCCGAAATGTTGGGCGAGGGGCCGGATGTGTTGGCAAGGCTTGCCGCAGGTGACCTGCCTTTTGCGGAAGTGCTGAAGAACGCGAAGAAGCCTATGGTCATTGTCGGTCATGGCGCGCTGACCCGGCCGGATGGTCTGGCCATTGCGCGCGCGTGCTGGGATCTGGCTGTTCAGGTCGGCGCGATTGGCACGGACTGGCATGGCTTTAATGTGCTGCATACGGCAGCAAGTCGCGTGGCCGGGCTGGACCTTGGCCTGGTGCCGGGCGCCGGGGGGCGTGACGTTGCCGGCATGCTGGATGGCGGGGTGGACGTGCTGTGGCTGCTGGGGGCGGATGAGTTTCCCACCGGGCGCATTGGACAGGAAACCTTTGTGGTTTACCAGGGCCATCATGGCGATGCGGGGGCCGCGCGGGCCGATGTGATCCTGCCTGGTACGCTCTATGCCGAAAAGCCGGGCACCTACACCAATACCGAAGGCCGTGTGCAGCAGGCTTTCCGCGCGGTCATGCCTCCCGGCGATGCGCGGGAGGACTGGCGTATCCTACGTGCCTTCTCCGAAGTGGTGGGCCACAAGCTGCCTTATGATACAATTGATGCGCTGCGCGCGCGCATGGTGCGTGCCAACCCCGTATTCGGTCAGGTACGGTGGACGCGCCTTGGCACATCCGACACCACGGGACCGCAGGCGGGTGCCACGCCGGTGGCGGCAGATGCGTTCCAGCCGGTCATTGCCGATTATTACCTGACCCATGCGGTGTGTCGCGCAAGTCCCACAATGGAAACCTGTTCGGGGATTTACGTGCACCCCGCAAACCAGGCGGCGGAGTAGGACCATGGCGGATTTCTTCTTTCATACCACGCTGGGTCAGATCCTGCTGATCGTGCTGGAATCACTGGCGGTACTGGTGCCGCTGCTGCTGGGGGTAGCATATCTGACGCTGGCCGAGCGCAAGGTGATGGCCGCCATGCAGTTGCGCAAGGGGCCGAACGTGAACGGCCCGTTCGGCGTGCTGCAGGCTTTTGCCGATGCGATCAAGATGCTGACCAAGGAGACGGTCATCCCGGCGGGTGCAAACCGGATGCTGTTCCTGTTCGCTCCGTTCCTGACCTTCTCGCTCGCCATGATCGCATGGGCAGTTATTCCCACCGGTAACGGGCTGGCCATTGCCAACATCAATGTGGGCATCCTGTACCTGCTGGCCATCTCGTCACTTGGTGTTTACGGCATGCTGATCGCGGGGTGGGCGTCCAATTCCAAATATGCCTTCCTTGGTGGCCTGCGGTCGGCCGCGCAGATGGTGTCGTACGAGGTCTCGATCGGGCTGGTGATCGTGTCGGTGCTGTTGGCGGTGGGCAGTCTCAACCTCAATGACATCGTGCTGGCGCAGCGCCACGTGTGGTTCTGCCTGCCCATGTTCCCGATGTTCATCGTGTTTTTCATCTCCGCACTGGCCGAGACCAATCGTGCTCCTTTCGATCTGCCAGAAGGCGAGAGCGAACTGGTGGCGGGCTTCTTTGTCGAATATTCGGCCCTTGCGTTCGGCCTGTTCTTTTTGGGTGAATACGCGAACATGTTCCTGATGTCGGGCATGGTCAGTATCCTGTTCCTGGGTGGGTGGTTGCCCCCGCTGGGGATCGCGCCCTTTACATGGATACCGGGGCCTTTGTGGCTGATCGCCAAGATCCTGTTCTGCCTGTTCGTGTTTATCTGGGTGCGCGCGACATTTCCCCGCTACCGCTACGACCAGCTCATGCGGCTGGGCTGGAAAGTATTCCTGCCGTTCTCGCTGGCATGGATGGTGTTGAGCGCGGGTTTCCTGATGGTAACGGGCCTTCTGCCCGGAGGAGCAGGCTGATGAACAGTTTAGGCAAGGCCGCCCGCTCCATGCTGCTGACCGAACTGGTGGCAGGCATGAGTGTGACACTGAAGGCATTCTTCAAACCAAAGGCCACGATCAACTACCCTTACGAGAAGGGCGTGCTCTCGCCACGCTTCAGGGGCGAGCATGCGCTGCGCCGTTACCCCAATGGAGAGGAACGTTGCATTGCCTGCAAGCTGTGCGAGGCGACATGTCCCGCCGAGGCAATCACGATTGAGGCCGAACCGCGCGATGACGGCTCACGTCGCACCACGCGCTACGACATTGACATGACCAAGTGCATCTACTGTGGCCTGTGCGAGGAAGCCTGCCCGGTCGATGCCATTGTCGAAGGTCCAAATTACGAGTTCGCGACCGAAACCCGCGAAGAACTGATGTACAACAAGGACAAGCTTCTGGCCAACGGCGACCGCTGGGAAAGCGTGCTTGCCCGCAGGCTTGAACTTGATGCCCCGTACCGCTGACACTGCACGGCAGGTGCGGCCCACGGCGCACCTGCCATGCCAGCCGGAGGAAAGATCCATGCGGCAGGAAGTCCACCCATGATGACCCAGATTGTCTTCTACGTTTTCGCGGCGGTGCTGGTTCTGTCCGCCACCATGGTGGTATGCGCGCGTAATCCCGTGCATTCGGTGCTGTTTCTTATCCTTGCGTTCTTCAACGCGTCGGGGCTGTTCCTGATCGCGGGGGCCGAGTTCCTGGCGATGACGCTGGTCATTGTCTATGTCGGCGCGGTCGCGGTGCTGTTCCTGTTCGTGGTCATGATGCTGGATGTCAATTTCACCCGCATGCGTGAAGGCGTGCAGCGCTACGCGCCCATTGGCGGGCTGGTGGGCGGCGTACTGCTGTTGGAACTGGTCATGGCGTTTGCGCGCTGGCGCAGTGCCTCCAACATCGACCAGATCCCGCATCTGGTGCCTTCATCACCCACGCGCACCAACACGGCGGCGCTGGGGGATGTGATCTATACCCACTACATTTTCCTGTTCCAGTCCTGTGCGCTGGTGCTGCTGGTGGCCATGATTGGCGCAATCGTGCTGACCCTGCGCGACCGGCCAACCGGTCGCCGACAGAATATTGACCGTCAGCACGACCGCGTGGTGCAGGACTCGCTTGAGATGTTGCAGGTGCCCCTTGGCGCAGGTGTGGCGGCCCAGGGCGGCTTCCTGCGCCCGCATGAGAGTTACGACGTGGCCGCCGTGCCCGGCACCTACGGTACCGAAGCCTGGCGTGTGCGCGAGGTAGCGGAGGAAGCGCAGGCCGTACTTGTGGTTACGCCACCGACCGAAAGCACGAAAGGACAAGGCGATGCATAGCCCGATTGAGGCGATAGGCCTTGCACCCTATCTGAGCGTAGGCGCGATCCTGCTGGTTCTGGGGGTGTTCGGCATCTTCCTCAACCGCAAGAACGTCATCATCATCCTGATGTCGATCGAACTGATCCTGCTTTCGGCCAACATCAATTTCGTGGCGTTCTCGGCCGCGACCGGCGACCTGTCGGGCCAGGTGATGACGCTGTTCGTGCTGACCATTGCCGCAGCCGAGTCCGCCATCGGGCTGGCCATTGTCACGGTCTATTTCCGCAATCGCGGGTCGATCGAGGTCGACGATATTACGATGATGAAGGGGTAGGGGACATGCAGACGGCATCCTTCCTGTTTGAAGTGGCGGTGTTCGCGCCCCTTGTCGGCTTTCTGCTTGCCGGTGGCTTCGGCCACCTTATGGGGGATACGGCGGCGCGTGCGCTGACCATAGCCCTCATGGCGTGCGCCGCACTTGCCGCCATTGGCGTGCTAGGCTTCGAGATGGGCGATGTGGGCACATTTGTCGTGCCGGTGGCCGACTGGGTGCATGCGGCAGGTTTCCGGGCTGACTGGCAACTGCGTATGGACATGCTTTCGGTCAGTGTGGTGGCCATGGTCACCGTGGTCTCGCTGCTGGTGCATGTATATAGCGTGGGCTACATGGCGCATGAGGCACGGCCGGTTTACCGTTTCTTCTCCTATCTGTCGCTATTCACCTTCGCCATGCTGATGCTGGTGACATCAGACAATCTGCTTCAGCTTTTCTTTGGCTGGGAAGGGGTGGGGCTCGCCAGTTATCTGCTGATCGGCTACTGGTACGACCGGCCTTCCGCCTGTGCCGCCGCCATCAAGGCGTTTGTGGTCAATCGCGTGGCCGACCTGTTCTTCCTGCTGGGCATCTCGCTCATCTTCATCCGGCTGGGCAGCGTGTCGTATGACGATATTTTCGCGGCTATCCCTTACCATGTGAATGATACGTTCGCGCTGTTCGGCACGCATCCGCTGTATGAGGTGATCGCGACGCTGCTGTTCATTGGTGCCATGGGCAAGTCAGCGCAGCTGTTCCTGCACACCTGGCTTCCCGATGCGATGGAAGGGCCGACCCCGGTTTCCGCCCTGATCCATGCAGCTACCATGGTTACGGCAGGCATCTTCCTTATGGTGCGCATGTCGCCGCTGGTGGAACTGGCACCCGTAACCCGCGACCTGATCATTCTTGTTGGTGGCACTACCAGTTTCTTTGCCGCCACTGTGGGGCTGGTGCAGCCCGACATCAAGCGCACCATCGCCTATTCCACCTGCTCGCAGTTGGGCTACATGTTCGTGGCCGTTGGCGTGGGGGCGTATCAGGCGTCGATGTTCCACCTGACCACGCATGCGTTTTTCAAGGCACTCCTGTTCCTTGGCGCGGGCTGCGTGATCCACGCCGTGCATGATGAGCAGGACATGTTCCGCATGGGCGGACTATGGCGGAAAATCCCGCTCACTTACGCTGCCATGTGGATCGGTAGCCTCGCACTGGCCGGTATCTTCCCCTTTGCCGGTTACTGGTCGAAGGATGCGATTCTGGAGGCTGCGTGGATGTCGGGCTCTGCCATGGGGCATTATGGCTGGGTCATGGGGTGTATCACCGCGTTCCTGACCGCGTTGTACAGCTGGCGGCTGATTTTCCTGGTCTTTCATGGCGCGCCGCGTGATGCACACCTGAATGAAGGCGCGCATGAAAGCCCGCCTTCCATGCTCATGCCGCTGGCTGTGCTGTCCTTTGGCGCGGTGGTGGCGGGAGTTGTGCTTGCACCCTTCTATATCGGTGTCCATCAGGTAGCGTTCTGGAACGGAGCGATTACGTCCATGCCCGGCCACGACATCATGGCAAGACTGGAGGAGACGCCGGGCTTCATTGCGCTGGTGCCGACCATAGCTGCGGTGGCGGGCATTGCGGTGGCGTATGTGTGTTACATCGCAAGTCCCGGTATCCCGGCGTCCATGGCGCGTGGCCTGCGTCCGCTTTATCTGTTCCTGCTCAACAAATGGTATTTTGACGAGTTGTACGCCTTCATCTTCGTTCGGCCCTATCGCGCACTCGCGCGCTTCCTGTGGAAGGGTGTGGATGAGGATGTGGTCGAAGGCATACCCGAAGGTCTGGCCCGCCTGGCCGCAGGCAGCGCCGGGCAGGCCGTGCGCGTGCAGACCGGGTCGATTGCCGTCTATGCCTTTTCCATGCTGATCGGGCTGGTGGTACTACTATCCACCATGCTGTTCGCCCGCTAACCCCAACGATGTCAGGGCCACACCAATGAACTGGACACTTGCTCTGCCCGAAATCGTGCTGGCCCTGTCGGGGCTGGTCATCCTGCTGGCCGGGGTGATGCAGAAGCGCGGGCAGGCCTTCTTCTCCTGTACCATGATGACGCTGCTGGCGTTGGTGGTCACCGGCATCCTTGTGGTGTTCACGCCTGATGGCACCGGCTACGGACATGTCTTTGTCAATGACGGATTTGCCCGCTTCATGAAGGTGCTCAGCCTGACCGGGGCCGCACTCTCGCTGGTGCTGAGCGTGGGTTATGCGCGGGAGATGGAAATCGATAAGTTCGAGTTCCCTGTCCTGATCGCGTTTTCCACGCTGGGTACGATGATTATGGCGTCCTCGGGCAATCTCATGACGCTGTTCGTGGGGCTAGAGCTTTCGTCGCTGGCTATCTACATCCTGTGCGCCTTCGCGCGTGATCGGGTTACGGCGGCGGAAGCGGGGCTGAAGTATTTCGTGCTCGGCTCGCTGGCGTCGGGGTTACTGCTTTATGGTATCTCGCTGGCCTATGGCTTTGGCGGCACGCTGGAATATGCGGGGCTGCAGCAGGCGGTACGTGGCAGTGCGGTACTGCCGGCCGGGCTTATGGTGGGTATTGTGTTCGTGCTGGTGGGGCTGTGCTTCAAGCTGTCCATGGTGCCGTTCCATATGTGGACACCGGATGTGTACCAGGGTGCCCCCAGTTCAGTCACCGCCTATATGGCGGGGGCACCCAAGGTTGCGGCGTTTGCGGTGCTGCTGCGGGTCATGGCCGGTCCTTTTGGCAGCATGACGCCGCAATGGCAGCTGCTGATTGAAGTGGTGTCCGCAGCTTCCATGCTGTTCGGTTCGCTTGCGGCCATTCCGCAGGTCAATATCAAGCGGCTCATGGCCTATTCCTCCATCGGGCATATGGGTTATGCCATGATCGGCCTGGCCGCTGGCACGGCGGAGGGCACGCGTGGCACGCTGGTCTACCTTGTGACCTACCTGTTCATGAATGTGGGTGCCTTTGCCGGCATCGTGGCCATGCGGCGCAAGGGCCATGCGGTCAGCCGCATCAGTGATCTGGCGGGGCTGGGGCGCAGCGACCCGGGTCTGGCGCTGGCCATGGCGGTATTCATGTTCTCGATGGCGGGCGCGCCGCCGCTGGCCGGTTTCTTTGGCAAGCTGATGGTGTTTTACGCCGCCATCAATGCACAGCTTTACGGGCTGGCAGCAATTGGTATCATCAGCAGTGTGATCGGGGCCTATTACTACGTGCGCGTGGTCAAGGTCATGTTCTTCGATGCACCAGCCCCGGCGCTGGATCGCACGCCGGTTTCCGTATCGTTCGTATCGGTCGGGATGGGACTGGTGACCGTTTTCTTCATCGTGGCACTTGGCCCGGTCGCAACAGCGGCACAGGCGGCCGCAGGTGCATTGTTCAGGTAGCGCATGACCTCCATCCCGGCCTCCCTCTCCCATCGGCGCATCCCCCGCAGCGATGGCAGGGCCTGGCAGATGGAAATATACGGCACGCTGGGATCGACATCCGATACGTGCAAGGCCCGGCTTGATGCGGGGAAGGGGGTGGATGGCCTTGCCATCCTTGCCCTGAGCCAGACCGCCGGGCGGGGCAGCAGGGGGCGGCAATGGGCCGATCCGGGAGGCAACCTCGCACTTTCCGTTATGCTGGTGGGACAGGGGACGGAGGTGCCGGTGGGTCTGTGGCCGTTCATTGCGGGGCTGGCGATGCATGATGCGATGGCCGACTACCTGCCTGCCAACCATGCACTGCAACTGAAATGGCCCAATGACCTGTTGCTCGCGGGCCGCAAGATGGCGGGCATCCTGATCGAGGCCGGAACCTGCGCCACGGGTGCGCGCTGGCAGGTGATCGGCATGGGGGCCAACCTGCGGCATGCCCCGGCCATTGCAGGGCGTGAACTGGCCTGCCTGGCTGATGCGACCCCAGATGTGCCAGGTGCGCCAGATATGGCATGCGCGGTGCTGCGCCATCTGGACCGCTGGCTTGGCTGTTATGTCAGTTATGGCTTTGGCGCGGTGCGCGCAGCATGGCTGGAGCGCGGACACCCGGTTGGCACAGCCGTGAACGTAACGGCGGGGAACCGGCAGTTTTCTGGCACGTTTGCAGGTCTGGCAGATGATGGCACCCTGCTGCTGCAGACCCCCCACGGCCTGTGTCACGTCGTGACCGGCGAGGTCATGGTGGCACGCACGGGTTGAGAATAATCCGAATTCGGGCAAGGAAAGAGATTTAAGTCAAGCGGATTACATGGTAACCCGTAGCTGGATTTCATGGTGTGTGGCGTATGTGCCCGCGCCGGTGTCGAGCGGCTTCTCCCGCAAGCAGGCCCCATATAGGGGGCGGGAGAAAAGACAGCGCTCCACCGTGCAGGCAGCCCACATGCCCCAGCATCAGGCTGGAAGAACGCGGAATTTTGGCCCCGATCGGGCTGACATCCAGGCAGACGAACCGGTACGGAACAGGCGTTCCGGGCCCTTTTTTAAAACGCATCCAAACCTTGGTAACTGGAAACAGGTTTTATTTATGAATGATGTAACAGGCGTTTCATTTCTTCCACTAGGCGGAACCGGCGAAATTGGCATGAATCTCAACCTGTACCGGCAGGGCGAGACATGGCTTGCGGTGGATTGCGGTATTGGCTTCAGCGGCAACGACACGCCGGAAGCCGAGATTATCCTGCCCGACCCGGTGTTCATTGCCGAACGCCGCAAGGCGCTGGCGGGCCTTGTGGTCACCCATGCGCATGAGGACCATCTGGGGGCGATCGCCCACCTGTGGCCGCAGCTTGGCTGCCCGGTCTATGTCACCCCGTTTGCCGCCGCCGTGCTGCGCCGCAAACTGGGGGAGGCAGGACTGGTCCAGCAGGTGCCGATCCACGTCGTGGCGCCGGGCAGCGCCTTTACGGTTGGGCCATTCGACCTGCGCTTCGTGTCCGTGACCCATTCGGTGCCCGAATCCCAGTCGCTGGTGCTGCGCACGCCGCAGGGCATTATCGTCCACACCGGTGATTGGAAGATTGATCCCGACCCGCAGGTCGGCCCCCCCACTGATCTTGAAACCTTTGCCGCACTGGGGCGCGAAGGCGTGCTGGCCATGGTGTGCGACAGCACCAATGTGCGCACTGAAGGCCCTTCCGCATCCGAAGCCGACGTACGGCGCGAGATGACCCGCCTAATCGCCTCCCTTGAGGGGCGGATCGCGGTCACCTGCTTTGCCAGTAACGTCGCCCGCGTGGAAACGCTGGCCAAGGCAGCACAGGCCGCTGGCCGCCGGGTGGCCGTGGTGGGGCGCAGCCTGCGCAATCTGGAAGTCGCGGCGCGTGAGTGTGGCTACCTGTCCGATGTGCCGCAGTTCCTGTCCGAGCAGGACGCCAATTCCGTGCCCGATGGCCAGATTCTGCTGATCGTGACCGGAAGCCAGGGGGAGCCGCGCTCCGCTCTGTCACGCATTGCATCCGACACCCACCCCAACATCTCGCTGGGGGAAGGCGATACGGTCATCTACAGCAGTCGCATGATCCCCGGTAACGAGCAGGCCGTGATTCAGGTGCAGGACAACCTGACCCGGCGCGGCGTGCGCGTGATTACCGACAAGGACCACCTTGTGCATGTGTCGGGCCACGCCACGGGGGGCGACGTGCGTAAGCTGTATGACCTTGTGCGTCCGCGTTTCCTGATCCCGGTGCATGGCGAGTGGCGTCACCTGACCGCCAATGCCGCCATTGCGCAGGAACTCGATATCGAGCCAGTGCTGCTGGAAGATGGCGATATCCTTGATATCCGTTCCGATGGCGTGGAAATTGGCGATACCGCACCCACCGGGCGGCTGGTGCTTGATGGCGGGCGTATCCTGCCCATGAATGGCGGCGTGCTGGCTGCGCGCCGGCGCATGCTGTTCAACGGCATGGTGCTGGGCAGCTTTGCGGTAGATGATGAAGGCTACCTGATCGGTGACCCCAAGGTCAGCGCGCCGGGCCTGCTGGATATGGAAGACCCCGAGACGCAGCGGGTTACGGAAGAATTTGGCAACGCGCTGGATGAAATTCCTGATGAACTGCGCGCCAATGACGCCACCTTCCGCGAGGCGGCAAAAACCGCCCTGCGCCGCGCCCTGGGCCGCAAGCTGCAGAAGCGCCCGCAGGTGGATGTGCACTTGCTGCGCGTCTGAAGCGGGTAACGGATAAAAGTTTTCGGGTACCGCCTTTTTAAAAAAGGCGGCGTTCCATGAAGCGTTTCCGCAAAAGATTCACCGGAAAGCTCTTTGAAAAATAATTATGGCAGGGAACGGTTGATCCGTTTCCTGCCATTTTTTTTGGTACGTTTTCCCTAAACCCGGCATCGTTCATGTGGCCAGATCGGCCTGTGCACCATAGGTCCGGCCGGGGAGGAAGGCCATGCCTCCTCACGCGGATGTTTACGCAGTAGCGGGCTTCGGGCATCACGCTTCGGTGTTGCGTGCGGATGGAGAGTAAACATGACCATTCCACGGGCGTCGGGATTGGTTTAGGGTCCGCAGCGTTATCGGCTCCCTTATACTCAAGGTTCATACGGCTATGCGTCTGTCCCGCAGCTTTCTCCCCACTCTCAAGGAAAACCCGAGTGAAGCCCAGATCACCTCGCACCGGCTCATGCTGCGTGCGGGTATGATCCGGCAGACAGCGGCGGGAATTTATGCCTGGCTGCCAACGGGGCTGCGGGTCCTGCGCAATATCGCCAATATCGTCCGCCAGGAGCAGGATGCCATCGGCGCCCAGGAACTGCTCATGCCCACCATGCAGTCGGCTGATCTGTGGAAGCGTTCGGGCCGGTACGATGCCTATGGCCCCGAAATGCTGCGTATCCAGGACCGTCACGAGCGCGACATGCTGTTCGGCCCCACCAACGAGGAAATGGTGACCGACCTGTTTGGCCAGGCCATCAAGTCCTACAAGGAACTGCCGCAGGTGCTCTACCAGATCCAGTGGAAGTTCCGTGACGAGGTCCGCCCCCGCTTTGGCGTGATGCGCGGGCGCGAGTTCTACATGAAGGACGCCTACAGCTTCGATCTGGACCACGCGGCGGCGGTCGATACCTACCGGCGCATGATGCTGTCCTACCTGCGCACCTTCCAGCGCCTGGGCGTGCGCGCGATCCCCATGCGGGCCGATACCGGACCGATCGGTGGCGAGCTGAGCCATGAATTCCTGATCCTCGCCCCCACGGGGGAGAGCGGCGTGTTCTTTGACAGCGCGCTGGAGGAACAGGACTGGGTGGGCGAAAACATTGATGTGAATGACCGCGACGCGCTGGGGGCGTTCTTTACCCACCTGACCTCCTTCTACGCAGCAACAGACGAAATGCATGACGAGGCAGCATGGGCCAGCGTGCCAGCCGAACGCCGGCGCGAGGGCAGGGGCATCGAAGTCGGGCATATCTTCAACTTCGGGCGTAAATATACCCAGTCGATGGACATCGCGGTCAGCGGCCCCGATGGCGCGCCGCTGCACCCGGAGATGGGGTCGTATGGCATTGGTGTCTCCCGCCTTGTCGCGGCCATCATCGAGGCCAGCCATGATGAGAACGGCATCATCTGGCCGGAATCGGTAGCCCCCTTCCGCGCCGTCATCATCAACCTCAAAAATGGTGATACGCAGTGCGATGCCATCTGTGAGCAGCTTTATGCCGCAGCCCCCGGCCACCTGCTGTATGATGACCGTGCCGAGCGCGCGGGTGCCAAGTTTGCCGATGCCGACCTGCTGGGCCATCCGTGGCAGTTGATTGTCGGCCCGCGTGGTGCCAAGGAAGGCAAGGTCGAGGTCAAGAACCGCCGTACTGGCGAACGCACCGAAGAGACGGTGGAAGGGGCGTTAGCCCTTATCCAGAAAACGGGCTGCTGATGTTCGGTCCCTTCGAGCGGATGGTCGCCGGGCGTTACCTGCATGCCCGGCGCGGGGAGCGGTTCGTGTCCGTCATCGCGATCTTCTCGCTTGTGGGGATCGCGCTGGGGGTTGCGACCTTGATTATCGTGATGTCGGTCATGAACGGGTTCAAGGCCGACCTGCTGGGGCGCATCCTTGGCCTGAATGGTGATCTGAGCGTGTATGGCCTGACCCGCACCCTCACCGATTACGATGATGTGGCGGGCCGGGTGCGCAGGGTGCCCGGCGTGGTCTCGGCGGCCCCTCTGGTGGAATCGCAGGTACTGCTCAATTCTGGCAGCTACAACGCGGGCGGCCTTGTGCGCGGCATGACGCGCACCGACCTGCTCGACCTGCATGAGATCAGCACCAACCTTGTTGCGGGTTCGCTGGATGATTTTGGCGCCGATGACACCATAGTCGTTGGCACCACGCTGGCCGAGCGTGCGGGCCTGACCGTGGGGGGCAGGCTTACGCTCGTCTCGCCGCAGGGGGCGGCCACCGCGTTTGGCACCATGCCGCGCGTGCGGGCCTACCGCGTGGTGGCGATCTTTGATGCGGGCATGAATGAATACAATGCCAGCTATGTTTTCCTGCCGCTGCATGCAGCCCAGGTCTATTTCCAGATGCCGGGGCAGGTGACGCAGGTGCAGGTCATGACCCGCGATGCGGAAAATGTGATCCCGGTCCGTCAGGGGATCGAGAAGGCCATGGATGGCGAAGTCCGGGTCATGGACTGGACCCAGAGCAACAACGCCTTCTTTGGCGCGGTGCAGGTGGAACAGAACGTGATGTTCCTGATCCTGACGCTCATCATCCTTGTCGCCGCGTTCAACGTGATCTCATCGCTGATCATGATGGTGAAGGACAAGAGCGCCGATATTGCCGTGCTGCGTACGCTGGGGGCAACGCGCGGGGCGATCATGCGCATCTTCCTCATGTGCGGGGCCTCGGTGGGGGTGACGGGCACATTCGTGGGTACGGGGCTGGGCATCGTATTCTGCCTGAATATCGAGCATATCCGTCAGTTGCTTCAGCGCATTACCGGCACCGATCTGTTCAATTCCGAGGTCTATTACCTTGAACATCTGCCCTCCAAGCTGATCTGGTCGCAGGTCATTGAAGTGATTGTGATGGCGCTGGTGCTGTCGCTGCTCGCAACGCTCTATCCTTCATGGCGGGCAGCGAAAACCGATCCGGTGGAGGCCCTGCGCCATGAATGAGACCCAGAGTGCCGCACCGCTGCGCATGGATGGCGTGGCACGCCGCTACATAAGTGGCGAGGAAACGCTTGATGTGCTGCGCGGTGCTGACCTGACGCTCCACCCAGGCGAGATCGTGGCTCTTGTCGCCCCTTCGGGCACGGGCAAGTCCACGCTGCTGCATCTGGCGGGGCTGCTGGAAAAGCCCGATGCGGGCTGTGTCATGCTGGCGGGGCAGGATGCCGGTGCGCTGACGGATGCCCAGCGCACCCAGATCAGGCGTGAGCGGATCGGGTTTGTCTACCAGTTCCATCATCTGCTGGCCGAATTCACGGCGCGCGAGAATGTCATGCTGCCACAGATGATCGCGGGCGTCGCGCGCAAGGCGGCCCGTACGCGGGCGGATGAACTGCTGGCGACCTTTGGCCTTGCACACCGGCTGGATCACCTGCCGGGCAAGCTTTCGGGTGGGGAGAAGCAGCGCGTGGCCATTGCGCGCGCACTGGCCAACCGCCCGCAGGTGCTGCTGGCCGATGAACCGACGGGCAACCTGGATGTGCATACATCGGATGCCGTGTTCGACGCCCTGCTGCAAACCGTGCGCGCCCATGGCGTGGCCGCCCTGATCGCCACCCACAACATGGACCTTGCCCGTCGCATGGACCGCATTGTTACCCTGCGCGATGGGCTTGTGGTGGCACTGGCACCGGCTACCTGAAAAAACGACAGGAAGTTTTTGGTAAAGCTTTCTGCCAAAAAGCTTCGAAAGGTGCTGCCTTTTTAAAAAAAGACAGCACCCGGAAACTTTTATTGTTTTTCAGGGCTGGCAGGGTCTGCGCGGGGGCGTGCGAATCAGGTGCGGTGTGGGGTAGGATGCCCCCATGTCCCATGCCGATTTTGTCCACCTTCGGGTTCACTCCGCCTATTCCCTGAGCCAGGGGGCCATTCGCGTGCCCGAACTGGTGGCGCTAGCGCATGACATGCGCATGCCCGCCGTGGCCATAACCGATACCGGCAACATGTTCGGTGCGCTGGAGTTCTCGCAATACTGCGCCAAGAAGGGCGTGCAGCCCATCATTGGCTGCCAGCTTGGCCTGCCCGCGCGTAGCGACAAGCCCGGTATGCCCGCCGAACATGTAGCGCTGTTGGCGCGCAATGCGGAGGGACTGGCCAACCTGCAGTTCCTCTCTTCGGCCGGGTTCCTGCAGAACGTGACCGATGAGCCGACTGTCACGCTGGACCTTTTGTGCGAGCGTGCGGGCGGTCTGTTCCTGCTGACCGGCGGCAGCCGTGGCCCACTGTTCCACATGCTGGCGGAAGGGCAGGAGCGCGAGGCCACCCGCTTCATGGAGCGCCTGCACGAAGCCTATGGTCGCTACATGGCAGTCGAACTGCACCGCCACGGCCAGGCGGCCGAGCGCGCGGTGGAACCGGGCATGATTGCCATGGCCGACCGCATGGGCCTGCCGCTGGTGGCCACCAATGAATGTTTCTTCCCAAAACCGGATATGTACGAGGCGCATGACGCGCTGCTGTGCATAGCGCAGGGCCGGACCATGGCCGAGCGTGACCGCTGGCGCGTCACGCCGGAGCACTGGTTCAAGCCCGCCGAGGTCATGCGCGAACTGTTTGCCGACCTGCCCGAAGCCTGTGACAACACGCTGGAGATCGCGCGCCTGTGCGCGATCAAGGTCGAGACATGCAAGCCGCTGCTGCCCATGTGCCCCAAGGTACAGCCCGGCAAGACGGAAGATGAGACCCTGCGCAACATGGCGCAGACCGGCTTGGCCCACCGCCTGTCGCGCATGACAGTGGATGATGAGACGCGCCGGAAATACGAGGAACGACTGGCGTTTGAACTCGATATCATCGCGAACATGGGCTTTCCCGGCTATTTCATGATCGTGGCCGACTTCATCCAGTGGGCCAAGGAACATGATATCCCCGTAGGGCCGGGCCGTGGCTCGGGTGCGGGCTCGCTGGCGGCGTGGGCGCTGACCATTACCGATATCGACCCCATTCCCTTCAACCTGCTGTTCGAGCGGTTCTTGAACCCCGAACGCGTGTCAATGCCCGATTTCGACATCGATTTCTGTCAGGACCGGCGCGATGAGGTGATCCGCTACGTCCGCAATGAATATGGTGCGGACCGGGTGGCCCAGATCATCACGTTCGGTAAGCTGCAGGCGCGTGCCGCAGTGCGTGACGTGGGGCGCGTGCTGGGCCTGCCATTTGGCATGGTCAACCGCGTGGCCGAACTGATCCCCAACAACCCCGCTCAGCCCGTCACCTTGAAACAGGCGATCGAGGGGGAGCCGCGCCTGCAGGAAATGCGCGATGAGGATGAGGCCATCCGTCGGCTGATGGAAATCGGCCAGCAGCTTGAGGGGCTGTTCCGCCACGCCAGTACCCACGCCGCAGGTGTTGTGATCGGGGACCGCGAACTGGTGGAACTGGTGCCGCTGTACCGTGACCCCAAGAGCGACATGCTGGTTACGCAGTACAATATGAAGTTTGTGGAGCAGGCGGGGCTGGTCAAGTTCGACTTCCTTGGTCTGACCACGCTGACCATCCTGCAGCGCGCGGTGCAGTTCCTGCACGGCATGGGGGTGGAGGTGGACCTGTCCGTCCTGCCGCTGGATGACGCGCTGACCTACGAGATGCTGGCCCGCGGCGACACAGGCGGCGTGTTCCAGTTTGAAGGTGCGGGCATGCGCGACGTGCTCAAGCAGATGCGCCCGACCCGGCTGGAAGACCTGATTGCCGCCGTGGCGCTGTACCGCCCCGGCCCCATGGCCAACATTCCCGATTATTGCCGCCGTAAGCATGGCGAGGCATGGGAGCCGCCGCACGAGGAAATTCGCGATATCCTGGAAGAGACCTACG
The DNA here is from genome assembly GCF_000182745.2 of Komagataeibacter medellinensis NBRC 3288. Classification (NCBI taxonomy): domain Bacteria; kingdom Pseudomonadati; phylum Pseudomonadota; class Alphaproteobacteria; order Acetobacterales; family Acetobacteraceae; genus Komagataeibacter; species Komagataeibacter medellinensis. Next base: position 1,001,019 of record NC_016027.1, on the reverse strand, counting down.
GCATCATGGTCTATCAGGAACAGGTCATGCAGATTGCCCAGAAAATGGCGGGCTACAGCCTGGGTGGGGCCGACCTGCTGCGGCGTGCCATGGGCAAGAAGATCCGTGCCGAGATGGACCGCCAGCGCGAAATCTTTACCGAAGGGGCAATGAAGCGCGGGATCGAGCGTGAAAAGGCTGCCGAGGTGTTCGACCTCATGGCCAAGTTTGCCGATTACGGGTTCAACAAATCCCATGCCGCAGCCTACGCGCTGGTTTCGTACCAGACGGCGTGGATGAAGGCGAACCACCCGGTGCCCTTTATTGCCGCGTGCATGTCGCTTGCGCGTGAAAAGACCGACAAGCTGGCCGGCCTGCGGCAGGAGGCCGACCGGCTGGGCATTCCTCTGCTGCCGCCCGACATCAATGCATCGGGTGCTGATTTTACCGTGGAAAAGATGCCCGATGGCAAGACCTACGGCATCCGTTACGCGCTGGCGGCGGTAAAAAAGGTGGGGCTGGGGGCCATGCAATCGCTGGTGGCGGTGCGCGGCGACCGGCCCTTTACCGACCTTGAGGACCTGGCCGCCCGTCTTGACCCCCGGCAGGTCAACAAGATGCAGCTTGAAAATCTGGCGCGCGCGGGTGCGTTCGACACCATTCTGCCCAACCGTGCCCGTGCCTGCGCCGCGGCCGAGACGGTTATGCGCCGTGCACAGGCCAATGCCCAGCAGGCGGCCAGTGGCCAGATCGGCCTGTTTGGCGGCGGTGGCGACGGGCCCGCCCAGCGCGAGCCGCTGCGCCTGCCGCGCGTGGCCGACTGGCCGGAGTTCGAGCGCCTGAACATGGAGGCTGACGCCATAGGCTTCCACCTGACCGGTCACCCGCTGGATTCCTACGGCCCGCTCATGCGCAGGCTGGGTGCGGTGCGGGCCACGGGGCTGGAGGCGGCGGCACAGGCGGGGATCGTGCGCGTCAAGATCGCGGGTTGCGTGGTGGATCGCAAGGAACGCCCCACGCGCACGGGCAACAAGATGGCGTGGGTGCGGCTGTCCGATGCATCGGGCGGGTGCGAGATCACGTTCTTTTCCGAAGTGCTGTCGCGGGCGCGTGAAATACTGGTGGCGGGTAATGCCGTGGTGGTAACGGCGGACCTGAAGCTGGAGGGCGAGGCCCTGCGCATTACCGCATCCGACGTGATGGAACTGGAACAGGCGGCCGCCGAGGCCGCAGCCGAGATGCGCATATGGTTCGACCGCGCGGAAGCACTGGAGCCGATCCGTGATGTGCTGCACGGCCACGGGGCAGGGCGGGGGCGGGTCATCTTGTTGCCGTCGGTTACGGAAACGCGGGATGTGGAACTGACTTTGGCCGAGCGCTACCGCGTGACCCCGCGCGTGGCCCAGATGATCAAGGCGATCGAAGGTGTTGGCAAGGTGGAGCAGTTCTGAGCACAGACACGCGCCCGTTGTTGCATGAAGCTTGCAAGTCCATGGCTGGGGTGTCATACGCATGGCCTGCGTTTTTTTCGTCCCTGTCTACGCCATGCCGGATACAGAATGGACCAGACCAAGCCCGAGACCAGCCTGTCGCACCAGACTGTCACCTTTCCCGATGGATTGCGCCTTGACTGCGGCTTCCACCTGGCGCCGGTGGATGTGGCGTACCGTACGTATGGTACCCTCTCACCCGCGCGCGATAACGCCATTGTGGTCTGTCATGCCCTGACGGGCGACCAGTATGTGGCCGACACCCACCCGCTGACTGGCAAGCCCGGTTGGTGGAGCCGCATGGTCGGGCCCGGCCTGCCTATTGATACGGATCGCTTTTTCGTAATCTGCGTCAACGTGCTGGGTGGCTGCATGGGTACGACCGGCCCGCGCAGCCTGCGTGTGCGCGAAGACGGGGCGACCGAGCCATGGGGCACCGACTTCCCCCCCATCACCATCCGCGACATGGTCCGTACCCAGAAACTGCTGGTGGAACACATGGGCATCGAACGCCTGCTGGCGGTGGTTGGCGGCTCCATGGGGGGCATGCAGGTGTTGGAATGGACCGCGACTTACCCCCAATGCGTGTTCGCGGCCATGCCGATCGCCACATCGCCCTTCCATTCCGCCCAGAACATCGCGTTCAATGAAGTCAGCCGGCAGGCCATCTTCGCCGATCCGCAATGGCATGGTGGCCGCTACTGGGAATGTAACGAGATCCCGGCCCGGGGCCTCGCGGTCGCGCGCATGATGGCGCACATCACCTATCTGTCCGAGGCCGCGCTGACCCGCAAGTTCGGCCGTCGCGTGCGTCATGCCGCCGGGCGCAGCGCAGCAGGGGAGCCGGGATCGCTGTTTGGTGAGATGTTCGAGGTGGAAAGCTACCTGCGCCACCAGGGTTCGACCTTTGTGCGGCGCTTTGATGCCAATTCCTACCTGACCATCACCCGTGCCATGGATTATTTCGACCTCGGTGCCGAGCATGAGGGGGACATGTCGCGCCCGTTCGCGGGCACGCGCACGCGGTTCTGCATTGTCTCGTTCTCGTCCGACTGGCTGTTCCCCACATCGCAGGCGCGCCTTGTGGCGCGCGCGCTCAACCGGGTGGCGGCCAACGTGTCCTTTGTCGAGATTGATAGCGACAAGGGTCATGACGCTTTCCTGCTCGATGAGCCGGATTTTGACCGAACCATCCGCGGTTTCCTGTGCGGGGCCGCCGAACATGCCGGGATTGCCTGACCATGCGGCTTGACCAGCGCCTGATTGCCGGGATGATCCGCCCCCGTACCCGCGTGCTCGATGTTGGCAGCGGGGATGGCGCGCTGCTGGACTACCTGTTCCGTACCAGTGGCTGCGATGCCCGTGGCATCGAGATCGACATGCGCGAGGTCACGCGCTCCGTCGCCCACGGCCTGCCGGTCATGCATGGCGATGCGGACCATGACCTGGTGCATTACCCCGACAATGCCTTTGATTACGTGGTCCTCCAGCGCACGTTGCAGGCGGTCGAGCGCCCGCGTGAGGTGCTGCGCCAGATGCTGCGCATCGGGCGGTATGCCATCGTGTCCTTCCCCAATTTCGGCCACTGGCGCCTGCGTGTGCAGATGCTCCTGCGCGGGCGCATGCCCATGACCAGCGTGTGGAGCACGCCGTGGTATGACACGCCCAACATCCACCCGTGCACCATCCTTGACTTCCTGACCCTGTGCCGTGACGAGGGGTACGTGGTCGAACAATGGATGGCCGTGGATGAGGACGGTGAGCGCGCACCGTGGCGGCGTTCGATCCGGCTGGCCAACCTGTTTGGCGAACAGGCGCTGTTCCTGCTGCGGCGCAAGGGAACGTAGCGTGGCGTGTTATAAAAGGCTTGCGGCCCCCCCGATAACGCGATAAAGCATCAGGCTCGGGAACGGACCGCGCCTGTTTCCTTGTGCTGGTTTGATTGCACGTGTCCTTGACGCGGGGGACACGACTGAAAGCAGACTGGACCGGCCTTTTATCCCTTACATCATATCCTTGCGACGACAGAACACGTGCCCCTGTGCATATAAGGGCCGGTTTCGGGTATGTCTGTCGGTTCGCTCTTTGGGCATGCAGTAAGCTGCAGGCCCCGCGGCCCTGTTTTTTCGCGCCAGGAGGCGCCATTCATGACAACGTTTGCCGATCTTCATCTTGCAGAGCCGCTGCTGCGTGCACTGGACGAGGAAGGCTACACCCAGCCCACCCCCATTCAGGCTGGCGCCATTCCCTACCTGCTGGAAGGGCGTGACCTGCTGGGTCTGGCACAGACCGGCACGGGCAAGACCGCGGCCTTCGCGCTGCCCATCCTTGACCGTCTTTTCCGTGAAAAGGGTCGTGCCCACCCCAAGGGCGCGCGCGCCCTGGTGCTCGCCCCCACCCGTGAACTGGCTTCCCAGATCGGGGAAAGCTTTGCATCCTATGCCCGTCACATGCGCTTCAGCCATGCCGTGGTGTTCGGTGGTGTGGGGCAGGGGCGCCAGATCGAGGCCCTGCGCCGTGGCGTGGACGTTCTGGTCGCAGCCCCCGGCCGCCTGCTGGACCTGATGGGTCAGGGGCATGTCGACCTGTCCGGGCTTGAGGTGCTGGTGCTTGATGAAGCCGACCGCATGCTCGACATGGGCTTCGTGCGCGATATCCGCAAAATTGTGGCAGCCCTGCCGACCGACCGGCAGACGCTGCTGTTCTCGGCCACCATGCCCAAGAGCATTTCCGACCTGGCGCATGGCCTGCTGCGTGACCCGGCTACCGTGCAGGTCACACCGCCATCCAGCACGGTGGACCGTATCCGCCAGGCAGTGATGTTTGTCGATACCGCCAACAAGCGCGAAGCCCTGAAGCTGCTGGTTGACTCCCCCAAGGTCGAGCGCGCCGTGGTGTTCACGCTGATGAAGCATGAAGCCAACAAGGTTGCTGCCTTCCTGAGTGAGCACGGCATTACGGCTGAAGCGATTCACGGCAACAAGTCACAGGGTGCGCGCGAGCGGGCCATGTCCGGCTTTCGCTCGGGTAATGTAAAGGTGCTGGTGGCGACTGATATCGCGGCCCGTGGCATTGACGTGGATGATGTGACCCACGTGTTTAACTACGATCTGCCCAACGTGCCCGAGAGCTACGTGCACCGCATTGGCCGTACCGCGCGTGCGGGGCGCGAGGGTTGGGCCGTATCGCTGTGCGATGCGGAACAGCGCGCCTGGCTGCGTGATATCGAGAAGAATATTGGCAAGGCCATCCCTGTGGTGTCCGAGCACCCGTATCATTCCGAAGCGGCAGAAAACTCCACCATGCGCCCGCCTGTGCTGGGTGGCGGTGGTCGGGGCCGTGGCGGCGGCGGTGGTCGGCCCGGTGGCGGCAGGCCCGGTGGTGGCGGTCGCCCGGCGGGTGGCGGTCGTCCGCCCGGCGGTGGCCGGGGTGGCCGCCCCGGTGGTGGCAGCCGCTCGGGCGGTGCGGGCCGTCGCGCGGTCTGATCTCCGCATGAATGCCTGCTCGCATCTGGCGAGCCGGATCTGACAGACAGAAGGCACCCGGGCGATGGCTCGGGTGCCTTTGTGTTTTCCTGGGCATGGTGCGCGGTTTAGCCTGCATCTCTTGCGACACCGGTCCGCTACATGGGGAGGGGTCTTATCTGCTGCATATTCCGCCGTGGTAAAAGGGCGATAAAGGGTATGTGGATACCCCTTTTTGCGCCCCGGTCTGAAAATGGATCGACCCGCCTGATAATGCCTTGCGGTTGGAGCATTCGCTCATCTAGTGTCGGCATCCATCAGGAAGGCAAGGGGGATAAAGGGCGTTCGGTCATACCGTTCATGATAGGGAACGAAAAACCATCCATGCGGCAGGCCCCACGGTACAAAGCCGCTGGTGTCACTGCCTGTATGCCTGTACGTATTGACGGGTTTTGATTCAGGTCAGTCTGGTTGTAGAAAAATGCTCAGGGAATTGTGGCTGAAGTGGGGCGGGAATGCGCTTGATACCACGCCGCGGCGGCAGGGCTGGCTTATCGCGCTGCTGATGATCGGGGGGGCCATACTCTGCCTGTCGGTGGGCAACATTACCCTTGCACCGGGCGAGCAGGCCTATATCTCGATCGGTACTGTCACGCTTTTCTTCATCCTCAACCGCAGGCCGGGGCGGCATGTCACCTGCATCCTCATGATGCTGTCGCTCTTTGTCTCTTTTCGCTACCTGATATGGCGGCTGGGCCGCACGGTGGAGTTCCATGGCCCGCTGCAGGTCGCCATGTCGCTTGCCCTGCTTGCAGCGGAAGGTTATGCGCTCTCCACCCTGTGCCTGAGCTATTTCCAGATGTCATGGCCGCTGGGCCGCAAGCCGCACTGCCTGCCCGACAACCCCGATGACTGGCCGGTTGTCGATGTGTATGTGCCCTCCTACAACGAGGATCTGGAACTGGTCCGCTCAACCGTGCTCGGCGCGATGGACCTGCACTGGCCGGCTGACAAGCTCAATGTCTATATCCTTGATGATGGGCGACGGAAGGCCTTCCGGGACTTTGCGGTCGAATCCGGTGCCGGCTACATCATCCGCGATGAAAACAATCACGCGAAGGCGGGTAACCTCAACCATGCCATGCGGATTACCAAGGGGGAGTTCGTGGTCATCTTTGACTGTGACCATGTGCCCACGCGCTCCTTTCTGATCAAGACCATTGGCTGGTTATGGGCCGATCCCAAGTTGGCCTTGTTGCAGACACCCCACCATTTCTATTCCCCCGATCCGTTCCAGCGCAATCTGGCCGCAGGCTACGATGTACCGCCTGAGGGCAACATGTTCTATGGCCTGGTGCAGGATGGGAATGATTTCTGGGATGCAACCTTCTTCTGCGGTTCGTGTGCCGCCATCCGCCGCTCCGCCCTGCTCAGCGTTGGCGGCTTTGCGACCGAAACGGTTACGGAAGATGCGCATACCGCGCTCAAGATGCAGCGCAAGGGCTGGGGCACTGCCTATCTGTGCCAGCCGCTGGCAGCAGGTCTTGCGACCGAACGGCTGATCCTGCATATCGGCCAGCGCGTGCGCTGGGCACGTGGTATGTTGCAGATCATGCGGGTGGACAACCCGTTGCTGGGGCGCGGGCTGCGCTGGGAGCAGCGGCTGTGCTACCTGTCGGCCATGTCGCATTTCCTGTTCGCCATCCCGCGCGTGACCTTTCTTGTCTCGCCGTTGGGGTTTCTGTTTTTCGGGCAGAACATCATCGCGGCCTCGCCCTTCGCCATCATGGTCTATGCGCTGCCCCACATCTTCCATTCCATCATGACCCTCTCGCGCATTGAGGGGCGGTGGCGCTATTCCTTCTGGAGCGAGATCTACGAGACATCGCTGGCGCTGTTTCTTATCCGCATCACCATCGTCACCCTGCTCCAGCCGCACAAGGGCAAGTTCAACGTGACCGACAAGGGCGGATTGCTGGCGCGGGGTTATTTTGATTTCAGCGCCGTCTACCCCAATGCAATCATGGCCCTGGTCCTGTTCGGGGGGCTGGTGCGCGGTTTGTGGGGCATGGTTTTCCAGTATCACCAGAAACTGGCGTTCCAGTCCTTTGCGCTCAATACGGTGTGGATTGCCATAAGTCTGATCGTGGTGCTGGCATCCATTGCTGTCGGGCGCGAGACGCGGCAGATCCGCCACAAGCCCCGCGTCCGGGTCCGGTTGCCCGTTGAGGTGTGCTTTGAGGATGGCAGGGTGTTCCAGGCCCATACCACCGATATTTCGCTTGGCGGTGCGGGCATCAATCTGCACCTGCCAGAACAGGTCGAGACCCCGGTGGATATCATCCTGCGCTACAGCAAGCCCGATGACGGGATTGAGGTGGCGGTGCCCGCGCGCATTCTTGGACAGCAGCGCGGTTCATGGCTGCACCTGCAATGGAAGCTTGATACCATGGAAGAGGAACGGGAGGTCGTCAGCCTGGTATTTGGGCGCAGCGATGCCTGGAATAACTGGTCGGATTTCAAGAATGACCGGCCATTGAACAGTATATATCAGGTAATTAAAAGTATAGGTGGCCTGTTTTCGCCGCCTTATCTGTGGAGCCTCCCGTCAAAGGGGCAGGAAGAAAGTGGCGAAAGCGTGCACGAGGAAGAAACGCTGGAAAAGAAAAGCCTGGTCATTCCACCCGTGCCCCGCAGGGTCGGGACTGGCCTCGTCATGCTGGTGGTGGGGGCAATGCTGGCGGTCTTTCCAGCGCGGGCGCAGATGCCCGCTGGTTACAGCCATACCGGCGTTTCGCATCTGACCCCGCTGGGGGATACGAATAGCGGGGACATTCCGCCCGCCACCGATATCCTGGACCAGAAACTGGCCGACCGGGTGGCCGATACCGAAATTACGCGCACCATCGCGTTCCGTGACCTCAACCCTTATCCGGGGCCGCTTACGTTGCGCGGCTTTTCTCCGTTGCAGGGTGTGGATGTGGTCGTGCCGGCCAATCGCGTAGTCACTCATGCCACGCTGAGTCTGGCTGGGGCGATTTCGCCCTCGCTCCTGCCTGAAGCCACGGCCATTACTGTCACGCTTAACGAGCAGTATGTGGGCACGATCCGCATAGACCCGGCCCATCCCACGTTCGGACCGCTGGAATTTACCATCGACCCCCTTTATTTTACTGGAGACAGCAAGCTCAACTTCCGCTTTGCCGGTGAATACAGGCGCGACTGCAACGACCTGTATAATGATGTAATGTGGGCGCAGATATCTGACCAGTCCACCATAACCTTGACCACAGCCCGCATTGAACCAGTACGGAGCCTGAGCAGGCTACCCACGCCCTTTTTCGATCCCAACCTGAAGGTTGCGATGCGGGTGCCCGTGGTGCTGCCTGGCAGTGCGATGGTGCCCGAGATCATGAGGGCGGGGGGGCTTGTGGCCTCCTGGTTTGGCAGGCTGGCCGATACGCGGCAGCTCACCTTTCCGGTTTCGCGCACGCTTCCCGATACGGGCAATGCGATCGAGATTGGAACCGGGCTTGCGCTGGATGATCACGGCACCCAGCCATCAGGCCCCACCTTGTCCGAGATTGCGAACCCGAACGACAAGTGGGGTACCATCCTGGTAGTAACCGGTCGCAACCCGGCCGAGGTGGAAGTCGCGGCCCGCAGGCTGGTTTTTTCTTCCGATACGTTGGGTGATCTGTCCAGCATGAAGGTGGAGGATGTGAGCCTGCGCCCGCGCGTGCCCTATGATGCGCCTTCCTTCATTCCGACGGATCGCCCCGTCCGCTTTGGTGAACTGGTCACGGCAGGGGACCTGCAGGCGGGCGGGTTCGCGTCCGATACGCTGCACCTGCCGTTTCATCTGGCACCGGACCTGTACACATGGCACAGGCTGCCATTCCTTATGGACCTGTGGGTAAGAGCGCCGGGCAACCCGGTCGTGGATATCGCGGCCTCGCGTCTTGATGTCAGTGTCAACAATACTTATGTCCAGAGCTATTCCCTGCTGAACAACAGCCTGTGGCACACCTGGTCCGAACGGATGGTAACCCAGCATGCGGGCGCGGTTGGTCATGTCACGGCCATCCCGCCATGGCTCCTGTTCGGACAGAACGAGTTGCAGTTCCAGTTCGATACCCGGCCTGTTGACCGCGGTGCGTGCCGCCGCACGCCCAGTTCCCTGCATCTGGAAATCGATTCCGATTCCGTGCTGGATTTCCGTCGTGGGGTGCATTTTACCGAACTGCCCAACCTGTCCTATTTTGCTGAAATCGGTTTTCCATTCTCCCGTATGGCGGATCTGGGGGAGACGACGATTGTACTGCCGCCCACCCCCGATACCGATACAATCGGGGCCTATCTTGATCTCATGGGTTTTTTCGGGTCGGTTACATGGTATCCGGTCTCAGGTATCCATTTTGCCACGACGGAAGACATTGCCCATGCCCCGCCGGAGGGCGACGTGATCCTGCTGGCACCAGTGGGACAATTGGGGGCGGGGGCCGCCCTGCTTTCGCGCTCGGCTTACCAGATTGACGACGGACATATCCGTGTTGGGCAGGAGACGGGCCTGCAGGGGATCTGGTACATATTTCAGGATCGTGACGGTGGTGGCCTGCGTAATGGTGTAAGCGCCAACCTGGATGCGCCGGTGCATAACGCGGCGCTGATGATCGGAAGCCAGTCCCCTTATGCAAACCACCGTTCCGTACTGGCCTTGCTGGGGGAGAATGGGGGTCGCATTCACGAACTGGTCGCCAGCCTGCATGATACCAAGGTGCTGCCCACCATACAGGGCGATCTTGTAATCAAGAATGGCGAGCGTTTTACCACCTATCGTACCGCACCCACCTATACCGTGGGGCACCTGCCATGGTGGATGTGGCTGGATTGGTTCCTGTCGCGGCATCCGTTGGTGATGTACATCCTGGGTGTCATAGGAGCCGCCATGATGGGTACCGGTGCGTGGCTATGGCTGCGTGCGCGTGCGCACCGCCGTGTAAAGGCCCAGGAGAAGCTGGATGAGGAAACGGCGCGGGAGGAAAAGCACTGACCCCCGCAGGCACAGGTCCCGTACCATGATCAGATGACAGACCCTGCCGGCCGGGCACGATGCGGGCGGGAAAGTGATGACCTGATGGATACCAGTGCGCTGCAGAGATTTGCCTATGCTGCGCGCATTGTGCTGATTGACCAGGTGGCTGTTCGGTTGGACAGGGTGCTGGCCGAAGGGGCTACGGCCCGGCGTGACCATCCTGGCGCGATTGCCCGGCTGGAGGCCGCTGTGACGAAAGACCGCAGGCAGGTCGTCGGGCAGGTGGCGTGCACGTGGTTCAACCGTTTTACCGCACTGCGTTTCATGGATGTAACGGGGCTGACCCACCCCCGTGTGGTATCCCCCGCTGATGGTGGCATCTGGCCAGAAATTCTGGAACAGGCCATGGCCGGTCACTTGCCGGATGCCACCTGTCCTGACATTGCCCGATATCTGAACGGCACCCAATCCCCCCATGACGGGCGGGCAGAGGCATATCGGCGGTTACTGATCCATGCCTGCACGCAGTGGCATGCCCTGATGCCTTATCTGTTTGCATCTGCACACGACCCCAACCGGGCAGATGACTATACTGATTTGTTGATGCCCGATGACCTGCTGTTACCTGACAGCATTCTCGGCCGCCTGCGTGCGGTCATGACGGAAGAGGCGTGTCAGGATGTCGAGATCATTGGCTGGCTCTATCAGTTTTATATCAGGGAAAAGAAAGACCAGGTCTTTGCGGGGCTGAAACGGAATATCAGGATCACGGCGCAGGATATTCCCGCTGCAACGCAACTGTTCACGCCGCGCTGGATTGTACGCTACCTTGTAGAAAATGCGCTGGGACGGTTGTGGATGCTCAATCACCCGCACGCGCAACTGGCCACGCGGATGGCATATTACATCGCACCCGATGGCCCCCGGATTCCTTTCCCGCGCATTGAGCGGCCCGAGCAGATACGCCTGTGTGATCCAGCCTGTGGCGCGGGCCACATGCTGACCTATGCGTTTGACCTGCTCCATGCAATTTATGAGGAAGCGGGGTATGAAGCCACGGCCATCCCGGCGCTGATCCTGACGCATAACCTGACCGGAATCGAAATTGACGGGCGTGCTGGCGCTTTGGCGATGTTTGCCCTGTCGATGAAGGCGGCAACACGGCTTGGGCGGCAGCGTTTCATGCACATGAAGGTAAAACCCGATATTGTCGTTTTGCAGGACGTGACCTTCAGTCCGGCCGAGATGCACGATATTGCCACCATGGTCGGGCGCGACCTGTTTACTGACGCGCTGCGCGGGACGCTGGCGCAGTTCGGGCAGGCAAAGAATTTCGGCTCGCTGGTCGTGCCGGAACTGTGCAACGTGGGCAGGGTGCAGCAGGTGGTGGCGGCATGGGATTGTGGCGGCAACCCGGTGCGCAATGACCTGCAGGTCCGTGTCATGACTGTGCTGCGTATGGTTCAGGTCCTGTCGCCGCATTATCATGTTGTGGTGGCTAACCCGCCTTATATGGGCGGGAAGGGGATGAACGAAACACTGGGCGCTTTCGTCAAGGCGCACTACCCAGATAGCCGGTCCGATCTGTTTGCCGTGTTCATGGAACGCGCACTTGGGCTGTGTGTCGAACATGGACTGATGGCCATGATCAACATGCAGTCATGGATGTTCCTGTCATCATATGAAAAGCTACGGGACAGGTTATTTGCGAATTCCGTGATCCTGTCCATGGCCCATCTGGGAGAGCGGGCGTTTGACAATATTGGTGGTGCGGTAGTCTCCACCACGGCATTCGTGATCGGGAAAGTCCGTGGCGTAAACCTTGAAGGCACCTTCATCCGCCTTGTCGATGGCGGTTCGGAGTTTGAAAAACGAACCCGATTGCGCATGGCTATCGAGAACGGCGCGTGCTCCTGGGTGTATCGTGCATCGGCGGAGGATTTCAGAAAAATCCCGGGCAGTCCGATCGCATACTGGCTGTCCGAGGATTTCCGGCGCTGCTTCTCCCGCTTTCCGCTGATAGGGGATACGGCAGCAGTCCTGTGTGGAATGACGACGGGTAGAAACGCGCGGTTCGTCAGGAAATGGCATGAGATCAGCCGCGAACGTTTCCTGCCTCATGCCGCATCGCCTGAACAGGCCATTCTGTCTGGACAGAAGTGGTTCCCATACGCCAAGGGCGGCGCATTCAGGAAATGGTATGGTAATGCGGAGCATGTCGTAAACTGGGAAGCGGGGGGGCGTGATATCCTCGCATCCGGGCGGGCATATCCGCGGGCAAGGAATCGCTATTTCAGCCCATCGGTAAGTTGGTCGTTCCTATCATCTTCCTATTTTGGCGTACGTCAGCAGCCGCAAGGCTTTATTTTTGATATGGCAGGCTGCTCGCTGTTCCCTGATGCGCCTGCGCATCTGCCAATTTATACGGGCGCATTGTGCGCAAGAACTGCCCGGCTTTTCCTGAAGGCCATGAACCCGACCCTGAATTTTCAGGTCAACAACGTGGCGGCAATTCCCCTGCCTGACACATTGGCAGTTGATGCGATTGACCGAACGGTCCGTGCTGCCGTGGAAATCGGAAAATCAGATTGGGATGCCAGCGAAACCTCCTGGGATTTTACCATACTACCACTGCTCTCGCCCGCGCACAGAGCGGGGTCGGTGCAGGGTAGTTATGACCGACTGCGCTCGTGCTGGCAGGGTATGACGGACAGGATGCAGCAACTGGAGCAGGAGAATAACCGTCTGTTCATCAACGCCTATGGCCTGCATGGCGAAGTGGCCCCCGAAGTGCCGGTTGAGGACATTACGCTGACCTGCAACCCGGCCTATCGCTATGGTGGCAAGGTACGTATGGTGGAGCGGGAGAGGCTTCTGCTGTATGATACCGTGGCCGAACTTCTCCATTATGCCGTGGGCTGCATGTTTGGCCGGTATAGCCCTGATGTGCCCGGCCTGATCCTTGCCAGTCAGGGGGAAGGAATGGATGCGTACCTGGCGCGCGTGCCAGAACCCCGTTTTGTCCCCGACCGCGACAATGTCATTCCCGTAATGGATCGCAACTGGTTTGCCAGTGATATCGTGACCTATGCCCATGATTTCCTGCGCGTGACCTTTGGCGCGGCGGGTTTTCACGAAAACCTTGCATTTATTGAAAAAGCGCTGGGCAAGGACCTGCGCAACTGGTTCATCAGGGATTTCTACGACTATCATGTTTGTCGTTACAGGAAGCGCCCGATTTACTGGATGTTTTCCAGCCCCGGAGGCAGCTTCAATGCACTGATCTACATGCATCGCTACCGGCCTGACACCGTATCGGTCATGCTGGACCGGTACGTGCACGAATTCATGATCAGGCTGGACGCTGAACGTGGTCTGCTGGAAAGGTTGGTCGATAACCCGACTGCCACATACAGCAAGCGTGCCCGGATACAGAAAGCCGTTGGCGTGGTGGACAGGCAGATTGAAGAACTGACCCGATGGGTAAGGGAGGTGGTTGTTCCGATGGCGCAGCAGAAGATCGCCATTGATCTGGATGATGGGGTAAGGCGCAACTACCCTCTATTTGCAGGCGCGCTGAAACCGATCAAAGGACTGGAAGCGCCAGATGGCTGAGTGTATTCCGCGACGGACATTGGGGTGACAGTAGAAGTGATGTGAAAACGTCAACCACTTCCATACCTTATAGGCTATTTGGAAAGTCAGGCTCAATAATATCCTGAAATTATAAAAGTTGTTGGTGAATTTTTCTAAAAAGCTCCACAAGACGCTACCTTTTAAAAAAAGGCGACACCCAAGAACTTTTCTTATTTTTTATCAATGATTTGTTGTTCAAACAATCTTTTATAGGAATTTCTGGAATGACTGGCGGAGAGGGTGGGATTCGAACCCACGGAACGCTTACACGTTCGGCGGTTTTCAAGACCGCTGCCTTCAACCGCTCGGCCACCTCTCCATAGGGGTTATTTAGCTAGGTATTCCGCCGCCGTCTAGGGGTTGGGGCGCACAAAAAATCGCTGCCTTCATGGGGCTTCTGTGCCGACTTTTGTGCCGACATGCAGCACATGGTCCAGTTCATCCGCCGTCAGGGCGGACAGGTAGCTCTCGGTCGTCTTGACCGATGTGTGGCCCAGATGGCGGCTCAGCCGGTAGATGTCCCCACCGGCCTTGAGCCACCGGATGGCGAAGGTCGTGGATGCGAAAGCGGGCAAACGGAATGCCCACGGCTTCACACCGTGCGGCCACCCGGCGCATGATCTGCCCGTAATTCGAGGCTGCGTTGCGGTAGGGATTGCCGCCAAGGTTGAGGAACAGGAAGCCGGTACGGGGCGCCTGCTCCAGTAATGCCGTGGCATCCTCTGTCTGGTGTGACCCATGCGATCATGCGGGGCAGGCTTGTCTTGGTACGGAGCAGCTTCATGGTCCACATTGTCAACCGTTAGGCTGATAGCTTCGTTTTCCCGCATGCCCGTCTGTTCCAGCAGATCAAGAATTGCGCCCATGGTGGGCGGCTTTGACCAGTGCCACCGAATCGGGACAGGGCGGGGTGATCGGGTCGCGCCGTTCACAGATGATCGTTTGGTCAAAAAATCAGGGCAGAGTTGCTGGTGATCCAGCTCCACGCCACGCAGGCTGACAGCAGGCGGGACAGGGCGCTCTGGTCACGACGGAGGGTGTCCATGCCCCTATCGCCCCGCAATTTCTGTAGCCACGAGTGCTGCGCGGTATTGCCGTTCCTCAATGGTGGCGTTTGGGTTCAGCATGGCCCAGGTTTGGATCAGCAGACGGAGCGATTGCGAGATCGTTGGCTCTCTCAAAGGGATGTTGCGCACCTTGCGATCACAGGCATGCGGCTCAGGGTTAAATCGGGAGCGGGAGACTTCATCGCCCATGCTGGTGTCGGTCACGATGTTTTCTCCTTCTGGAGCACGACGGGCAGCAGGCCCTCGCGCGTGCGCCAGACGTTGATGTGGGTCAGCGTGCTACGCAGGGGGCTGGTAGTTTGTCGGTGCAGGCCCATGCTGCTTAACAATCTGGCCAACAGCCGCTATCAGGCGCCGGACCTGAAGTTCAGTGCGCCGGTGTGGGATGCTCTGGCTAATGATCTTTATCAGCAGAAGCACGCGTAGGCCGTGCGACAGGCCACCATGGCCCGCGGGTCGGGTGATATACTTGGCAGGACGGCCCGCATTGGCGGCGGCCTGCTGCCACAGTTCCTTGATCCGCTGAACGTCGCCCCGACCTTCATGCCGGGCATGGGGGCGGTCCGTACGGCATCCATTCTTGGTCGGTTCAACGTCGAAAGCGGACTTGCAACCCGCGCTTTGGCCGGGGCCACGCAGGGCATGGCCGGATAGGCGGCGCTGGAACCGCTGAATGACGGCATTTCGCAGGGCGAGCATAACGACTGGACCATGGGGCAGGCGCTAACCAATGTTGCGTTTGGCGGCCTGAATGTACACGCTCACCGGTCGTATCTGGTTGCAATACGTTGCCAGTTTCGGGGCATCGCGCACATGTTTTCGATGCGGCATGCCATGCGCCTGGGAAAAAAGCGGCTCAATCCGGATCATCCGGTTTTCAGGAAATAAAAATAGGATAACTATAGGTTTTATTTTATGAAAACCTGTAAGCTGACAGTCATTGCGTAGTTCAATACATTAATGCCTCCTTCTCCACTGGGGGTATGAACAAAAATCGTGATATGCAGTACACGGCCCGGTTTATCCGTTGTCATATGACATCAGTGATCGGTATGGGGGCCACGGCTCCAGTGCTGGTACGAATTGCGGTACTGGCTATCATGTTCGTGCCAGTAGGTCGGACGGTCGTGCCCTGCGCCGTGGCATCCGGCCAGAAGCATGAGCAGTATAAAGGGCGCGTATACTCTGATCAGGTGTGACATGTCGGCCTCCCGCAGGTGTGATTACAACGGCAGCACGAGGCTGGCGTTCCGGGATTGGATCAGTTTTTTCTGTCCTGCTGCAAGGTGCCGCTCTGGAGCATGCAGTTGGCATAGAAATTGCGCCGTGTCGTCTGGCTTACGCCCACCGTTACAGATTGCGAAGATACATTGCCCAACCCCTGTGCTGCGCATTTTTAATCGATATTGCGGTAGGTCGCGCTGTTTTCGTCCATGACTGGCGTATAGTCGCGTGTGTGCCTCATTTCCGTATTGATGTGTGCAGGCGCATGCTGATGTGTAGTGATTTTATACAATGCGTTCCGTCCGGCTTTGGGCAATGGAAGGGTTAATGATGGCCTCCAGCATGTATAGGGCAAGGAAGAGGCTTATCCTGGACATGATTTTTTCCATGATATTGGAAGCATGAACCGGCTTTATGCAGGGGCGGAACACTATTTCTGGTCAAAAAGGGACCGCTTCATGCTGTGCGTGGCGAGCCGTGCTTATGGTGGGGTAATTCACGGGCATGACTGCCAGGAGGGCCAGACTCAGGAAAACGATTTGCTTCATCATGCCTCCCTCATCTTGAATGGGTGGCACTATAGTTGCTGCCAAGTAGCACAGAGATGTCTGCCAGCTAACAATTTGTATCAGCCAGATGAGCAATTGTTCAGGCAGGTCAGACAACTGGCTACCACCCCATCGTGCCGGGACCACTCCATCCGCCGCCCAGACTGCCCCAGTCGCCCTGTGGGCCGCCACCATGGTCATAGGCGGCGCGTGCATTGCGATCAGTGCGGGGATCACGATCAGCGCAGGCGGCCAGTGCGGTGGTCAGGCAGAGGAGAGCAAGCAGGGCAAGGAATGGGCGCATAAACACCTTTATGATGCATCGTACCGCTCAGGGGCAAATGCGGGTGGGGAAAAACGTGCCTTTCCGCAGGTTTACAAAAAGAAGATAAGCGCCGTTGCCAGGGCAAAGGCTGCGGCAATCAGGCCAACACCCATAATGTTCCAGCTTTGCGGCTCGCTTTCACGATAGGCACCGGCATGGGGGCTACGCTGCATTACAGTGTTCATGAACATCTGATCCTCCTCTAACGGAGTGAACAAACAGCTTTTACCAGAAAGCGAGTGAAAGCCACAGCACCAGTGTCAGAAGAACTATGCCGATACAGACAAGGTCCATTGCCCTGATGGTTGAAGGCCGGTCCAGACCGGAAGATGTGCGGTAACGTGTTCCCATAACCATGACAACCTCCTGCCCGGCAGTCAGGATCCACCGGGTCTGCCAGATATGGGTGGGGCGGGGACAGGGGAAAGGAAGGATAGAAAAAACCATTTCCTTCCTTTTTTCGATCACAAAACCGGCATGATAGAAAAGCCGGATTATGCCATCAGTGCCTGGCCGGTCCACCCATACCGTCCGGGCCACCATATCTCAGCCATAATCATCGCTACCCGGTCCGACGGCATATCTGCTTCCCATTGCGACCGCCGCCCGGACCGCCATGCCCATGCGGCGGTGGTTCCATGCAGGCCGCTCGTTGGTCATCTGGGACAGGACAGCCAGAGTCTGTACGGTTTTTTTCATGCTGGTTTCTTCTTTTTGTGTCCAACTCAGGAAGAGCGGGGATACGGTTGGAAGGTTGCGAAAAAAACACGCAGCATCATCCCGTGCGTCAGGCGCAGGGCGCGTTTTCTGATAGCGGGAATGCACACGGCAACGACAGGGATGGCGGACCTGAATGCTGGTGTAACCCGCATTACTGTGGTCACCCATGTCATGGGTATGACAGGAGCATACCCGATGGACCGGGTCTGTGCCCTGTTTCCCGATAAAGTTGCGGTATCCTGCGATGGGTGTCCGGTTGTCTACTGGCCCACCCATGCGGGTCAGTGGATTGCAGAAGCGGTGTATCGGGTCAGGTATGGGCCGGAACGGTAAAGCAGGCCATGGCATGGGCGTGCAGGGTCTGGCAGGTATCTGATGCATCCGATGCACCAAAGCCGATCAGGCGGGCACGATACAGGACACCCGTGCCCGACGGGACTGGCATGACCACGGCTGCCAGGGGCGCCTGCCGGGCACCGATCAGGGTGCGGGTCATGTCCAGCGCCTGCCGGGCTTCGGCATTGGTGGAAAAGGCTCCGACCTGCACCCCCCATGCCCCACTCACGCGCGGGCTGTAGCCCACCGTCTGGATGACAGCGGCTTGTGCCGCGGTATCAGGCAGCGGAGGAGGCACAGCCCTGTCGGGCAGCACAGTATCCAGTGCCATAGCGCCATCCGCATTGGCAGGCGGGGCCTGCGGCATGCCATCCCCGGTGCCCTCATGGGGGGTGTCGCGGTCCATCAGGCATGGCGCGCCGGGGTCATAGGCGGCATCGGCATTACGCAGGCAGCCATCCGCCGTGCGCGACAGGGTAGGGGTAACCACGGGCGGGACATAGGCCGCGTTCATGCTCACGCCATCAGCTTGGGCCAGCATGGTGGCTCCAGTACCGCCGCTCAGGCCGGGCGGCAGGTCAGGGCCAAGGCCGGGGCTGATGGCGGCCACATATTGTATGGTCTCGGCGGGCAGAGGATTACCATTCTGGTGCCATTCCTGCACACGCTCGGGGCCAGCATTGTAGGCAGCCAGGAAATCCGGTGTGCCAAAACGCTCGTACATCAGGCGGATATAGGCCGTGCCGGCCATGATGTTGTCATGTGGGTCATAGGGATCACCGCCCAGCCCGTACCGCGCCTGCATGTCGGCATAGGTTTCGGGCATCAGTTGCATCAGGCCCATGGCACCGGCACCCGATGTGGTGAGTTGGCCGTCCAGATATTGCTGGCCGCCGGATTCCTGATGCATCACCGCGCGGATCCATGCGGCCGGGACCGAAAAGCGGGTCGCGGCTTCCTGTATGTAGGGCCCCCATGGGTCACTCGCCGTGCCGGGGGCAGCATAGATGCGCTGTGCCCCCGTTACGGTCGGCCCGCGGATGACGGTGGTGGAGGGCGTTGCCGCACAACCGACAAGCGCAAGTAAGGTCAGGGCTGCCAGTCCCGGTCTATAATCCAGTTGCCGCACGTCTGTGTCATCCTGCTGTGGGGGCGCCTGCCGCTCCCTGGGTGGCCAAGAATGTTTTCATATAAACGGAGCGGTAGCGCGGGGCCGAGCAAATTCGCATGCCCAGGGTTGCACCGCGGTACGATCCTGATGGCAGCATCCGGGGCTTGCCAAGCGCCCCGTATGGCTGGCACGAGGGACGGCAGCCATGCGTTGTAGGCCAGTGGCCAGCAGGACCGGAGCGGGCGCGCGGGGGAGGGGAGAATGGATGCGGCAGGTTGAGTGGTGGATGCTGCGGGTTGCAACCGCCCTTGTGCTCCCCATGCCGCTTCTGTTGCTTTATGCCCTTGCACCCGCTGAAATCGTGATGACGGCGGTGGCCATCATGTTCATGGCCCATTGCGTGCTGTGCCGCCACTGGTGCTGGCTGCGGCAGGCATGGGTGGTGGTGGCGGCGTTGCTATGGGGCGATATCGTGTTGTGCGCCGGATTGGCCGAAGGCATGCGCGGGGTCATGCATGCGGTGGGTTTCGGGCGGTATTTCGTGTTTGTGGCAGGGTTGCAGGTCTGGGTCCTGCCGCAGGCCATCGTGCGCCAGCAGCTTGCACGTGCCTATGGCTGGGTAGCGTTGTGGCTGGTTGCGGGGTGCTGGCAGCAGTACCTGTGCGGGCGCAATTTCATGGGGTATGGCCGGTGGGCCGATGGTGCGTTGCTGGGGCCGCTATGGGCCCCACGCGCGGGGTATGCACTGGTCATGACCGCGCTGCCGGGGCTGTTCCCCCATTTCATCAGGCTTTCGGGACAGTCGGGCGCGCGCGGGCGACCCATGGTGGTGGCCATGCTGCTGGGGCTGGCGCTGACCATGGTGCTGGTGGCCCAGCGCATGCCGCTTGTGCACATGCTGGCCGCCATGGGCGTGGTGGGGCTGGTGGTGCCACGACTGCGTGCGGGCGTGCTGGCGGTTATGGTAATGGGGGCGGGGGAGATTGCCCTGCTGCCTGTGCTGTCGCCCCAAGCCTATGACAAACTGGTCGTGAACCTTGTCGCGCACATGCACGCCTTTGCCGATAGCCCGTATGGCATGCTGTTCATCCGCGCGGGTGTGATGATTGCGCGCCACCCGTGGTTCGGGCTGGGGTTTGACGGTTTCCGCCATGCTTGCCCAGACCCAGCCTATTTTCATGGCCTGCCGTGGCTGGGGGTAGCCGAAGGCGCGTATGGTGGTGCCGCGGGGTGCAACCTGCACCCGCATAATTTCTACCTGCTTGTCGGGACGATGGGGGGACTGCCCGCAATGGGGCTGTTCGGTGTGCTGGTTGTATGCCTGCTGGCCCCCATCTGGCGCGGACTGGCGGCGGCGCATGACCCGCAGCGGCTGATGCTGGCCGTTACGGTCACGCTGGAGCTGTGGCCGGTGCAGTCCACCAGTTCGCTACTGACCCAGCCCACGGCGGGGTGGCTGTTCATGGCTGTGGGGTGGGCGCTGGCGGTATCACCAGTTGCCTCTCAGTTGCAATACATGCGTGGCAGGGACTAGCCCCGCCCGCCAGAGCACATTAAGGTGCCCGACAACATGGGGCGTGCTGGTGCGGTAACAGTTGCGGGTACAAACCGCATGGATGTGGCGTCATCCGTCTTGAGCAAGGAGCTTGCGCTATCATTTTGGCCTGTTGTTCCAAGGAAACGTGTCCGGGTCCGGCCTGTGCACGGGGTTTTGTACGTGTGATTACCCATGTCCACTGACGAACGTGATGCGCTCAAGCGTATTTTCGGCAATACCGGCTTCCTGATTGCCGGGCGCGCGACCAATGCGATCTGTAGCTTTGTTTACGTGGCGTGGGCCGTGCGTGCGCTGGGGTTGCAGCAGTTTGGCGTGCTGATGCTGGTGACCACGTTTGCGGCAGCGGTCTCTGCCGCCACGCATCTGCTCTCCTGGCAACCGCTGCTGCATTACGGGACCGATCCCTTCACTAATGGCAGGCGCGCCGAGTTCGCGCGTGTGCTGGCGTTCTGCATACGGGCGGATTACCTGAGCGGTGGCGTGGGCTGGCTGCTCGGCACGCTGGGGGTGGCGCTGTTCGGCACCTATATGGGCTGGCCGGCAACCGACCAGGGAGCGGCGATGCTGTATATGCTGACCATCGCGTTCATGAACACAAGCTGGTCGGCCGGGGTGTTCAGGCTGTGTAATTCCTTCTGGCTGACTATGCTGACGGACCTGTCGGGTGCGCTGGTACGCACGGTGGGGTCGGGTATCGGTTTTTTCTATCATTTCGGGCTGGATTATTATCTGCTGGTCTGGAGCATGACCCAGCTTGTCATGTTTATCAGTAGTACCATGCTGGGGTGGCTACAGGTACATCGGGCAGGTGGCATGCCGGGTTTCAGCCTGCTGGCGCGACTGCGTGCGGGGGAGGCACCGGGGATCTGGCGCTTTACGCTTTCAACCAGTTGCAACCACCTGTTGGGATCGGTCTTCAACCAGTTCGGCACCCTGCTGGTTGGCGGAATACTTGGGCCAGCGGATGCTGCCGTGTACCGGGTTTCGCGCCAGATTGGCGAAGGGATCGCCAAGCCCGCCCAACTCATGATGCCCGCACTCTATCCCGAACTGATCCGCCTGCGCGAAAAGCAGGACTGGTATGGCATCAAGCGGGTCGTCATCAAGCTGTTCCTCATGATCGGGGGGTTTTCCATCCTGCTCATGGGGGTGGCGATGGTGCTGGGCAACACCCTGCTTACATGGATGCTGCATATGCACTGGCATGGCGGGCGTTCGCTTATCATGCTTATGCTGGGCAGTGCCATATTGGGGCTTGGCGTGGTGCCGCTTGAGCCACTGCTTACGGTGATCGGCCAGGTTTCGCAGGTGTTGCGCGGGCGTATCATCGTGACCCTGACCTACCTGCCGCTGGTCTATGGCATGACCATGGCGTGGCACTTGAAGGGGGCAGCTGCGGCGGCTGATGTCGCAGCACTGATTATGCTGTGCATCTGCCTGCGTCCGGTGGTGGCATGGTTCAGGCGCGTGGCCCCGGGCCGCAGGCCGTCACATATGGATATTCCCCCCGTGGTCGTATCTGGCTCCACGGAAAAGGGGGCATGACCTGTTCGCTGTCTGAAAACGGGTAAAAGTTTCTGGGTGCCGCCTTTTTTCAAACAGGCGGCGTCTTATGGAGCTTTTTGGAAAAGCTCCACCAGAAATCTTTTCATGGTCTGCGGCCCGTCCTGCGGGCCGCTTTTTGTGGTTGCCTAGAAATTGGCTGTCAGGCTTACGTTGAACGATCGTCCCATGCCCGGCAGGGCGCGCAGGGTGCCGGTGGCGGCATCATCCGCCAGTGACCAGCCACCCAGTGGCAGTTCGTATTTCTGATTCAGTACATTATCGATGCTGGCATCCAGTGTCACGTAACGCCAGTGATATTGCCCACCTAGCCCCAGCAGCGCGTAGCCGGGGGTACGGGGTTCATTGCGCACCCAGTCCACCGTGTCCTTGGCTTTCACGAAGGTCATTTCCACCCGACCGGTCCAGTTCTTCCATGTCTCGTGTAAGGCAACACTGCCGTTGGTGGGCATCTGATGGTACAGCCCAGCGCCATTGGTCAGGTCCTGTCCACGTACCCAGTTGATGTTGGCCACGATCTCGCCCCGGCCGAAATGGGGGGTATTCCACAGCCTGTAGTTGCCTGATCCGTTGATGCCATAGCTCTGCGCGTTATGGTTGACAAAGCCCAGCGTGTAGAACCCGTTTCTGGCGGCCGTCAGGCGCTGTGCGTTCACGTAGTCATGGGTATAGGTATAATAGGGCTGGATCTTCAGGTCCCATCTGTCACCATCGGGGTCATGCCAGTCAACGGTAATGGAGGCGGTATTGGCGACCTCGGGCTTCAGATCGGGGTTGCCCACGTAGCCATTCCCGTCGCCAAACCAGTTGATCATGCTGCTGACCATGGCGGACCGGCCCCAGGCATACCGCTCATACAGGTTGGGGGAGCGGGTCTTGCGCGCGTAACCGCCTTCAATCGACAGGTCGCGTCGGGGTTTCCAGCGTACCAGCGCCGTGACATCGAAGTTCACGTCCGTGCGGCCCCGGTCGGTGGCATTGAACGCGTTGGCGGCGGCAATGTTGGCGTTGTTCATCATGGACGGGGTGGAGGAATAGCCTGATACCGGCCCCGTATTCATCATGACGAGATCATTGCGGAAGCCCAGCAGCGTGGAGACGCGCGGCGTCCATGCTGCTTCCCACTCCACAAAATGGCCCAGCCGGTCACGATGGCCGTCATTGATGCTGTGATAGGTGTCCGGCCCCATCATCATGCTGCCTGCAACCGGGGGCCACCAGTCGTTCAGGCCGGAATGGTCGAACGAACTGCCCAGCCGCAGGGTCTGCCCTTGCGCCAGCGTGACCGTGGCCTTCAGGCTGTAGCCGGCCATGTGGGCATTGGTGTTCATGGGCATGTGGGTGGTCTTTTGCCGGTCGGGCAGGAAGTCCATGGCATGGTCCTCGCGCTGCCAGTAGCCGCGCGCCTCCAGTTCGCCCCAGTCGAACGTGCCGACGTACTTGCCGTTCACGTAAGTGGAGCGGTTGTTGGTCATGTCCATGTACTGGTTGGCAAAGCCTTCGTGCGGGGTATCCTGCTGGCCGAAGGTCAGGGCAAGAAGGTGATTGTCCTTATGCACGCCAAAGGTCACGGCATGATTGTAGGTCAGGTAACTGGTTGAGCGGACTACGCCACCATCACCGCCAGCATTGTAATCGCCCGCCTGCGCGTAGGAGGCATTGTAGCGCAGGCTGAACGTGTCATTCGCCACAGTAAGGCTGCCCGATGCGCCATAGCCGCCGCCATTGCTGCGGTAGGTTCCGGTCACATGGCCGGTGACCAGTACCTTGCCGTGTTTTGCAAATTGTGGGTCGCGGCGTTCCACATCCACCGTACCGCCGGTACTGTCGCCGCCCATGCTGACGGGTGTGATCCCGGCAATGGCGGTGGCGGTATCCACGCTGTCGGGATCGATGAAGGACAGGGCGGGATTCATATGGTTGGGACAGCCCGAGGCAATGCGCACGCCATCGACCACGGTGGCGACCCGGTCATCCGCCATGCCATTGAGCACGGGCAGGGATGCGAGGCCCCCGGCGGCATAGGTGCTGACACCGGGCTGGTTACGAAACAGGCTGGCCGCATCAGGGCTGCTGAGGCTGGCGGCCGTACGGTCAATGCGCGAGGGGCTGCTGGCCGAGAGCAGGCGATCACCCATTGGAGTCTCTTCCGCCGTGTCCTCGATGGAGAGGCCGGGCAGCGTTACGGTGGTCTCGGCGTGGGTGGCCAGCGGGCACAGGCTGCCAGCCAGCATCCAGCCACCCGCCACCACGGTTAGTGGGGTGGGCGTTTTCTTTATGGAAGTCACTTTTCATGTCCTGAACAGGAGACGGAACGCGCACGCCCCGGTCAGGGCATGCGGCAGCGTATGGCAGGGTTCAGGAGACGGAAGGTGGCCCGCGTGATGGCGGCAGCCCCAGCGGGGCAGTGGGGGGAGCACGGGGCTGGCGCGGCTCATGGCGTGATTGTGCCCATACCATGGGGGGGGCAGGCAGGAAGGGCGCCATGGCCAGCGCGAGGGCAGGCAGGTGCAGAAGCGGGCAGAGCGGGCAGCCTTCACCATGGTCATGCCCGGTATGAGGCATTGGTACATGTAGGTGGGCGGCCATTGCGCCCGGCATGGCATGGTGTGCGGATGCCATGGCGGGCATGGCCGCCATGGGTAATGCGGGTGTGACGGGTGCGATATCAATTCCCGTCAGCCGCATGATGGTGCCGCGCGGCAGTTCCCCCGGCAGGCTGCGGCTTTCAATCAGCAGTTGCCCCCACAGCCCCATGCATGCACACAGCACCATGACCCAACGGATCACAGGCCTGTCATGCAGGAAGGGGTGGCGGGCGTGGCCCATGATTGAACTGGTACTTTCCGGTTGCAAGATAAGGCGGTAACAGGGGTGTGTTGTCAGGGGTGCGCTTCCTTTTGTCAAATGACAAGATAACCCGCACGCTGGCCCGGAATGGATGAAGCCGTGACGCAACAGCAAGACAGGATGGCAGGCAGGCTGCTTGTCCCCCCTGCACCGGGGTGCCACCGCAGGTGGGGGCGCATGGTGGCGGGATGGGCCATACTGCTGGCCGTGCTGGGCCATGGGGTGGTTGCCGCGTGGCTGCTGCCCGCCCGTGCGCCGGTGCCCGAACCGCCGGGTGAAAAAAACAGCATTCAGGTCTTTTTTGATCATTCGGAGGTTGCGCACCCGCCAGAAGCGGCTACGCCACAGCCACAGCCACAGCCACAGCCACAGCCACAGCCACAGCCACAGCCACAGCCACAGCCACAGCCACAGCCAGCCGTCACGCTGCCTGCCATTCGTGATGGAGAGCTGAAAAAGCAGGTGGTGGCACCAGGGCCGGGCCTGTCTATGGGGCGTGCGTCACGGCTTCCTGCCGTTCATCCTGTCCCCGCGCAGGGTAGCGGACAGAAGCAGCCCACGCGTGACGGGGGGAAGGCTCCGGTGGCACAAGTGCCAACTCCGGTCGGCACGCATGCGCCCGCCGCCCCTCACTGCACGCCGCCTGCCTGGCGTTACCCCGGCATGGCCCGACATATGCACGAAGAAGGCAATGCCCGTGTTGAACTGACATTGGGCGCACAGGGGCAGGTTGTACAGGCCAGCCTGCGCAGCAGTACTGGTTATGATGATCTGGACAGCACCGCCCTTGCTGCTGCGCGCAAGGTGACCTGCACGGCAGAAGGCGGTGGGCTGGAAGGCACGCATGTCATGCTGCCCGTATCCTTTCACCTGCACTGAAAATGCCGTATCCCTGCCTGGGATTGACGCATCAACGCTCATGCTGGTGGATGACGGGCAGTCATTCATTCTCTGGCGGGTTTTACCGGGCATGCATGCTGCGTCCTCAGAATATGGGACTGCGCCAATATGAACCGGCCTGACCGGCTGTCGTGCCGGTGCGAAATATTGTCAGGCGTCTTTAAATCTGTGAAAGCGTAAAGTAGGGAGTGGTCCCCCAAAAACCACAGGCAGCGCCGTATCTTGCGATACACGGGGATCGCGTGCCTGCCCGAGGTCGGCATTATGACGCGCTGGATCACCGCCGTCAGCAGTCACGCGATCAGCGCATCATCGACACTTATCTGTCGCGCCTTACCGAGGTTGCTGTCGCAGGTATGCAGTTGTGGGAACAGCACCGGGAACGAGAAATCGGCACAGTGGTCTTGATCGCAGCAACACGCGACCGACCGGAGTCGGTCGATACAGCAATGAGCCATAGTGCGCTGCAAACCATCTGCAAACCGTGCCAACTTTTCGGGCGCTAGGTCATTGAAAAGTGGCGCGCCCTGCTGGATTCGAACCAGCGACCCACAGCTTAGAAGGCTGTTGCTCTATCCAACTGAGCTAAGGGCGCGAAGCCTTTTTTGTGCCAGATCGGGCTTAATGCGTCCAGTTCTGGATACGGTCGTACCGGAAATTGTCGGCATAGGCCTTGGGGCGGCGGATGCGCGGCGCCGGGATCTCGATATCAAAGGCAATGCCGTTATGCGTGGCGTAGGCCACGGCGCTGTCCTGATCGGGGAACTGTAGGCGAAGCTGTGATTGGGTATCCGCGCTGCCGGTCCAGCCCATCAGGGCATCGACATGGCGAGGGCGGCTCTGCCCATAATCCAGCACCCATGTATGGGTCATGGTCTGGCCTGACTGGCCAGCGGGTTTTGATTGCCTGTAAATCCGGGCTCGCATACTCATCTGTCTCCCTGGATATGGTCGGGGCGCCCGGACTCGAACCGGGGGCCTCGTGTACCCAAAACACGCGCGCTACCAGGCTGCGCCACGCCCCGCGACCACGAGCGGGAACCTATGGGGCAACTGCTGTTCTGGCAAGCACAATCTTGCAAAAAAAATACCGCGCCCATGCTCCCCGCAGCAAGCGGCGAGGACGGGCGCGGTGAACAACACGTCGTGTAGGGGGAAAGGCTCAGGCCTTGACTGCGGGTTTGCTGGCCAGCGGCGGAATGAACAGGGGGGCGGTATCCCACGGAAACAGCACCCATGTGTCCTGCGGTACCTCAACCACGAACATATCCGTCACCGGCCGGCCCGAGGGCTTGGCATACAGGCAGGCGAACACCGCTTTGGGCATGAGCTTGCGCACGAGTTGGGCGGTAACACCCGAATCCACAAGGTCATCAATGATCAGGAAGCCTTCGCCATCGCCTGCGGCGTCGGCGTTCTTGATCACGCTTGGCTCGCCCATCTTTTCCTCGTCATAGGTCACGACGGAGATGGTATCGATCAGGCGGCAGTCCAGTTCACGGGCAATGATCGCAGCCGGGATCATGCCCCCGCGCGTGATGGCCACGATTCCCTTAAAGGGGCCACGCGTCATGAGCGTGCTGGCCAACTGGCGGGCATCGCGGTGAAGCTGGTCCCAGGTTACGGTTGCGTAGCTTGTAGCCATCAGAAAAGTCTTCCTCCATCGGGAACGCGGCCGTCGGGGCGGATAAGGACGGCCTCGCCATTACTGTCGGGCATGCCCAGTGTCAGCACTTCACTACGGAAGGAACCGACCTGGCGTGGCGGGACATTGATCACCGCACAGATCTGGCGACCGACCAGACGTGCGGGCACATAACGGTGATTGACCTGCACCACCGAGGACCGGACCCCGATATGGGGGCCAAAATCAATAGCCAGCCGGAAGGTATGCGGTGTTGTCTCGCGCAGGGGGTGCGCGTCGATCACCGTACCGGCCCGGATATCGAGCCAGTCCCGTGTGGTCCCTTCCGTGCCGGGCACGGCGGCATGCTCTACAGGGTCTCTCATCCCACTGCTTTTGCCCGTGTCGGGGGGGATTTGCAAACAGCGGAATACACTTTTTCAAACGTGTGGCCCGTAGGCGATATTGCGTGGCTGCTGTAAGGGTAGGGGACCATGCCCCCATCACCCCCTCCATCGCCTGCGCATGACGCTGGTCTGTCTGCGCCTTCGTTACCGCTGCACCGCCATCCGGGGCTTGTCGCTTTCCTGTGCGCGCGTACCGCATCGTCTTTTTCGGGCTGCGTGCAGGCCGTGGCGGTGGGGTGGCAGATCTATGCGCTGACCCATAGCACCACGGCGCTGGCACTGGTGGGGCTGGCGCAGTTCCTGCCTATGGCGGGGCTCCTGCTGCCTGCCGGCCACGCGGCGGACCATTTCAACCGTCGCCTGATCGCGATGACATGCCAGTGCATTGAAGCCTTTTCGGCACTGTTCATGGCGGTTGCGGCGTTTGGGGAGTGGACCGCACCGTGGATGATCTACACCATGGTCATGGTGTTTGGCGCGGCCCGTGCGTTCGAGATGCCCTGCCAGCAGACCTTCCTGCCATCGCTGGTGCCCGCCCACGTCTTTCCGCGTGCGGCCGCTGTCTCGTCATCGCTATTTCAGGCAGCGGCGGTGACCGGGCCATCGCTGGGGGGCCTGCTGTACGGGGCGGGGGCGGGGACGTGCTATCTGGTCTGTGCCGCGGGCTTTGCCTGTGCGTGCATGGGCACCCTGCGTATCCGCCTTGTCCATGCGCCACGACCGCGTGTTCCGCTGTCGCTGGCTACGTTTGTGGAAGTGATGCACTTTCTGCGTGCCCGGCCCGACATGCTGGGCGCCATATCGCTTGACCTGTTTGCCGTGTTGCTTGGTGGGGCCACCGCCATGCTGCCGGTCTATGCCAGTGACATCCTGCATGCCGGGCCGCTGGGGCTGGGGCTTTTGCGGGGCGCACCCGCTATCGGGGCCGTGCTGTGCTCGCTTGTCCTGATCTGGAAGCCGCTCAACCGTCATGCGGGCAGGCATATGTTCGTGGCGGTTGCGATATTCGGGGTAGCGACCGTGGTGTTCGCCCTGTCGCGCTCCATGGCGGTTTCCATCATCGCGCTGGCGGTACTGGGGGCGGCGGATGTAGTGAGCGTGGTGGTACGGGGCGCGCTGGTGCAACTGCGCACGCCCGACAGCATGCGCGGGCGTGTCTCGGCAGTGAACATGCTGTTCATCGGCTCATCCAACCAGTTGGGTGAGTTCGAGAGCGGCATGGTGGCTGGCCTGGCCGGCCCCGTTGGCGCGGTGCTGCTGGGGGGTGTGGGCACGCTGCTGATCACGGCCGGGTGGATACGGATGTTCCCCACCCTGTGGCACCTTGACCGGCTGGATGACATCACCCCCGATTAGGGGGAAGATGGTCTGCCCGCATGGGGGCAAACGGGCAGAACAGTGGTCCGGTCAGCGCCGTGGAGATGACGGTCAGCACCATGAAAGAGGGAAGCAAACGCGAAATCCGCCAGCATGCCCTGAGCATACACGATGGTTGCCGCCACTCTGTTCTTTTTTTGTATTCGTTATGACAATGCAAAAATGAAGGAAACGGACGTTCTTCATCAGCAGAAGATATGTTCCGTGTCCTGTCGGGGTACACAATGCTGTCATGGCCCGTGTGGTTTTCCTATTCTCGTCAGGGGGGCGTGACGGACTGTATCGTGGATACGGGTGCGTACTGTTGTGTGTTTTTGGGTTGTCGCACGCGGGTGCACGCGCGCATCATCACGGCAGCAGGATCAGGAGGGCAGGGCGATCAGGAATATGGCATTGCTTGGCGCGCTGGGGTGGATGCCGGCGGCCCACGCACAGGGCCATGTGATCATGACAGCCAAGCTGGACTGGATCACGGCGGCGCATCTGGCGGAGGAAGCTGTGCGCGCCTGTGCGGCACAAGGCTATTCAGTTACCGCCAGCGTGGTGGATACGACAGGCCATCAGCAGGCCGTGATCAAGGGCGACAGCGTACCGTTGCAATCGCTGTCCGTCTCCTATCGCAAAGCCTATACGGCCTATGCCTACGGGCTTGCATTCAATATGAATACGACCAGCGACCTGATAGCCGCCAAGGTGACAGGTCCCGCCAACGGCGCACTCAATACCATACCGGAAGTCCTGTTCGTGCCCGGTGGCGTAGCCCTGCGCCGGGTGGGTGATAATGTGGTGTTGGGTGGCATTGGCGTATCCGGTGCGCCGGGTGGCGAAAAGGATGAAGCCTGCGCGCAGGCGGCCGTCACGAAATTCCGGGCGGACTTTCATTAACGCGGGCTGCCCGCATGTTTATGGAAGCCCGTCCATTACAGTGGGGCGCTCTCAGCCCGGATGCTCAGGTTGCAGTTGATATGGGCGTGATCATACGGAGCGGGATAAAATGAACGGAACTGGCAGGAGCGGTATTGGTCCTGGTCTTGTACTGGCTATGACAATAGCCTTTTCGGCTGCCGCATCTCCCGCATCTGCCGCTGTGCCGGTGGTCGCGCCGCTGGCTCATGCCAATCTGGGTGAGCGTTCGCAGGTAAAGGCGCTTTCGCACGGCCTTGAAGCGACACTCCAGGTCAGGCTATCGCACCAGTGTGGCATGGCCATGGTGTGGCAGCCTGCCGATCAGCACGCCGCTGCCTCGTGCTCTGTGGCGCAACTGGTGGTGCGGGACCTGTCCCACCCGCGATCCGCCCCGCATACCTTCCTGCTTTCGCCCTATGGGCCCAATAGCGGGTACGGGCACATGGAAATGTCGCTCTATCAACTGGATGCAGCCTCTCCTCTGCCGCAGGTGATTGTATCGGCTTATACCGGTGGGGCGCATTGCTGCGAGCTTTCCTCCATTTTCGGGCAGATGCCCGATGGGACATGGCGTGAAACGTCGCTGGAACAGAGTGAAAGCGATGGCATGCCCACCATTGTGGACGTAGCCCATGATGGCACGGTTGAAATACAGGGGGTGGACCAGTCCTTTTTTTACACCTTCGCTTCCTATGCTGGCTCCTTTGCCCCGATTACCCTGCAACGTTACCATGCCGGTCAGCTTGCAACCGTAACCCGTGACCCGGCCTATCGTGCCTATCTGGCTGGCAGGCTGGCTGCGGCACGCAAGGAATGGGTGGATGGTGGCCAGTCGGAACCGAATGGCTTTCTGGCCTATTATGTGGCGACACAGGCCCAGCTTGGGGCGTTCGCGCAGGGCTGGCATTACATGCTGGCCCATGCCGAAAGCAGCAGGGATGCCACGTTCGGCATTTCTATCTGCGACATGCGCCAGACTGACGAGAAGAAATGCACTCCGGCGGAACGCAGGCCCATGCCGTTCCCGCAGGGACTGGCATTTTTCCTGCAAAAACAGGGCTATATCACGCCAGAACAGGCGGCAGCCGTCCCCCTGACCCTGACCGCGCAGGATGGGAAGGACAGTGGGCCGGGCCAGTACGGGCCAGATTTTTCCTGTGATCCACCGCCAGACCATAACGGTGTTGCTGCCATGCTATGCCATGATAGCGACGCCGCCCGCCATGAACTGTTGTTTGATCAAGTGTACTATGCCCTGCGCCAGCAGGTGGGCCGCGACGGGTGGAAGGCGCTGCGCCAGCAGGTCATCGCGGATGAAAACGCAGCAAACCACGGCTGTGGCCTGCCAGAACCCGGTGCTGCCGATCAGGACGTGCCCGATGGGGCTGTCGCATGTTATGCCGCAGCCATGGACCGCCTGACACGGCAGTACCGCCAGCGACTGACAGGGGCGGCACTTGAGGAATCCAGCCGCCCGCTTGATACGCATATCGCACTCCAGCGCAGGCTGGTTGAATTGGGCTATCTGCCCGCAGGCACCGAGGCCGATGGCGTATATGGCGAAGCAACGCGGGGGGCCATTGCCACATGGCAGCGCACGACCCATCAGCCACAGGCCAGCGGATTCCTGTCGGATGCGGATGCGCAGGCCCTGCTGCCTGTGGCAATGCCGCCCGATATTCATTCTGCCGGCAATGATGCGCCATCTCCGGCTACAAAACCTGCGGCCCGACCGCACCTGAACCTGTTTGGGGGCGGGGTCATCCTTGCCATCACGGTCTTTGGCACCTGTCTGTATTTCCTGCCATTCGGGGTTGCCTGCATCCGGGACTCCACGCGCAAGCGAAGCATTTTTATCGTCAATGTCTTTCTTGGCTGGACGCTGGCCGGATGGGTGGCGGCCTTGGCCATGGCGCTGTCGTTTGAGACCCGAAGTGACTACGAACTCCGGCATCAGGCAAAGATCAGGATCATAACGGAAGACCATGGACCGGACAGTCGTATGTAAGAAATGCTGACAGGGACAACACGATTAGCCTGATTGGCATGATGTCTGTGGAGCGCGTCTTGCCAGCGCCTGCTCAGGTTGCCCGGCAAGGGTTTCGGGGCGTACCCCCGAAACTCTTGTCATCCCATCACTCCCAAACATAAAAAACGGAGACTTTTCTTTTAAAGTGGAGACAAAAAGGGGGAAGTGAAATGGGCCCCCGTAAAGTCTCCATGAGATTTAGCAGGCTGTCGGATTAGGATTTTTTACGCAATAACATTGCTTGAATTATGGAAATCATAGAATTTCCGACACAATGAACAGAAATATGTTTTCATAATTTATGAATAATATCCATTTTAGCTCCTAATCCGACAGCCTGTCTGGCAGGGCTGGACGAAGTATATCAGAACACTTCTGTCGATGATGGTACTGTCGGAGAGGAAGAACCGACCGGCGATGTAGTGTTTGCAGGCCCGGTAGGAAGATCTCTCGTATGGATATTTATAGCGAGCACGGGAAATAGACCTATCATGCACAGAAAAAATCAAAACTGGCTTGATCTCTATTTTCCACTCGGAAGAAATTGGAAGAAAAAATTATTAATATATACAGTGCATTTGTGTCAGGCTGATACATAAAAATCAAATTTCATCTAATTGTTAATTAAATGTTTTTATTTTAATTAGTAAATATTGAAAATTAAATTAATTTTTATATACTTTATTCTGAATAATGAACTGTATTGTGTGAACTAACCATTTGAAAGTCCCCTATATCATTGCTTCACCAATTTTCTATACACTGTATTATTGTCTGGCAGGACATGATGGATAGTAATTGTTCGGTCCAGACATGAATGGAGCCGGAACTGCAGGGTGTGCCGGTACGATGACCATTGGCAGTATGTTCATTCCAATCTTCTATGACGGACTGGAATCACTTCATGGGAAGAGGGATGACCCTGAACGTGTCGGCACATTCCCATAAAGGACACGGCCTATCGTGGGTTCAGATTTGGAGAAATTCGCAACCTACTGATTTGACACTAATTTTTAAGGAAAAGTGGCTCCCGAAGTAGGACTCGAACCTACGACCCAGCGATTAACAGTCGCTTGCTCTACCAACTGAGCTATTCGGGATCAGCGTTGAGCAGCTTATAGCCATAGGCGTGGGGGGGCGTAAACCCCCCTTTTGCACTTTTTTTAAAAAAGGGGGAAAAGCGACCGCAGGCCGGGCAGACGCACGGCAACGCCTTCGCATCGCAGGGAAAAGGGTAGCCAGATGGCCGATGAAAACACGCATACCCGGCCCCCACGTATGCTGCGCCGCATGGTCCTGCCGCTTCTGGCTGCCGCAGGCTGCGCGCTTGCGGGGGGGGAGTGGGTCGTCAGCCGCCAGCAGGCGCGGATTGTCCGCCGTGATGATGCGCTGCTGGATGGCGAACCTCATGACATGACCCTCTCATGGGCATTCGCGCAGGCTTCCATCCTGTACAATATTGCGTTGCGGCAGGATTTCCTTTTGCAGTACCATCTCAACGTACAACTGCGCCCCGGCGTCATGTCCGGGCGCGACGCCATTGCCGATCTGCAGGCCGGGCGCAGCATGGCGGCAGTGGCGCCTGTCCTGTCATGGCTGCAGGCCTATCAGGCCAATCCCGATCTGCCTGTGCGACTGGTCATGGGGCTGCAGGCGGGCACGTTCCGCCTGCTGGTGCGCAAACGGCTGCGCATTGCCAAGATCGAGGATCTGGCAGGCCGCCGGATTGCCGTGCTGAATGCGGATATGGCCGACCGGCTGTTCTTTTCCGTCATCTTGCGCCGCAAGGGCCTGAACCCCGATACCGCGCCCAACTGGGTCATCCTGCCACCTGACCAGATTGATGATGCGGTCATGGCCGGAACGGTCGATGCCGTGGCCCTGCACGACCCGCTGGCCTGGCAGCTTATGGGCAATCCGGCGCTGGAGCTTGTGGAACTGGTCAACAGCATAAACGGCCTGTATGCCCGGCGCACCAACCTTGCCCTGGGCGTATCGATCAATCTGCTGGAACAGACACCTGCTGCTGCCGTGGCCCTTGTGCTTGCGCTGTACAACGCGGCGCGCTGGCTGCCGGGCCACATGGCGGAAGCCGCAACCCTGCTTGATGGCCGGATTGCAGGCATGCCGCAGGAGTCCGTATTGCAGATGATGCGCCACGAGGTGCTGGGCATAAGCCCGGTGGGCAATGAACTGAAGGTCCAGATCGCCCGCTATGTAGATGAACTCAAGCTGCTGGGCCAGTTCCCCGATAGCCTGGATTCAGCCGGCTACGCCCGCCACATCTCGGCTGATATCCTGCATCATGGCCTGACCGCCGCGCCGTAAGGTTGCGTGTACAAGAAATAATAAAAGTTTCTGGGTTCCGCCTTTTTTCAACAAGGTGGCATTCCCTGAAGCTTTTTGAAAAAAGCTTCACCACAATCTTCTATCCGTTTTCTCGGCTTTTCAGCGCACATCCCTGTAGTAGGGCTGCCCCAGCGATGCCGGGGCCGCCATGATCCGGCGCATGCGGTGCCACACGACAACCGGCACGATGATGAAGGCCATCGTGCCCAGATAGGGCAGCATGTTCAGGAAAGCGGGGTCAATGGGCCAGTTATGCGCCTGCCCCACAAAGGACAGTGCCGTCACCAGCCCGAACAGCAGGGCCGAAAGGGTGACGATAACCGGCCGGTAGCCTGCAAAGATGACCAGCGCCAGCGCAATCCACCCGCGACCGGCCACCATGCCTTCCGACCAGACCGGTACATAGGTCAGGGTCAGGTAGCCCCCCGCCATGCCCGCCAGGGCTCCGCCAAGGATGACATAGCCCAGCCGCATGGTCATGACCGGAATGCCCGCCGCATCCGCCGCTGCCGGGTTTTCGCCCACCGCACGCATGTTCAGCCCGTGGCGGGTACGGAACATGATGACATGGACCGCCAGCGGCAGCAGGACATAGATCGGTATGATCAGGATGTTCTGCCCGAAAAAGGCCGGCCCGATCACCGGAATGGTGGAAAGCAGCGGGATGGCAACATGGCCGAACGTCGTGGCCACCGGCTGGCCCGCGTAATTGTGCCCGATCGCAGTGGATAGCCCCAGCCCCATAAAGGTCGTGGCCAGCCCGCACAGTACCTGGTTGGCGCGCATCACCACAGCCCCGAATGCAAAGACCAGCCCCCCCAGCGCCCCCACCACGGTGGCGGCCAGAAGCCCGATCCAGGGCGATGGCACGGAGGAGACGGTAATGACCGCCATAACCGCACCAAGCGCCATCAGTCCTTCCACACCCAGGTTGGTTACGCCAACCCGTTCGGCCAGCACTTCCCCCAGGGCGGCCAGCGCCAGTACGCCACCCGCCAGAACGGCAGTAGCCAGCATGCCTGTCAGCAACGCGATCATCGGGCTTTTTCCCCTGTGGTGGTGCGGGCGACAGGCCGGTAATGGGCCAGTTCATCGCCAATGGCGATCAGGAACAGGATCAGCCCGGTAATGGCCAGCACGACCGAGGCCGAGAGTTGTTGCGTTTGCATGACAATGCCAGAATCCAGGATCAGCGCCATGAGCAGGGCCGCCGGGATCACGCTCAGGCACGACCCACGCGCCAGCACCGCCACCACAATGCCCAGATAACCGAAATTATTGGCCATGCCGCCCTGCAGCCGGTGCACTGTGCCCGCGACTTCGAACATGCCAGCCAGCCCCGCCAGCCCGCCCGAGAGCAGCATGACCGAAATGATGCGCAGTCGCACCGGAATTCCGGCATAACGCGCGGCTTCGGGGTTGGCACCACCAATGCGGATTTCATATCCCCACCGTGTGCGCGACAGTACAAGCGCCAGCCCGATCACGATCACGATGGCTACGGGAAAGCCCCAGTGCACGATACCCCACATTTCGGGAATGGAGACCGAAAGCCGCTGTGTGGAAACCTGCGCCCCGCTTATGCGGTCCCGCCATGGCCCGGTAGTCAGGTAATAGGTAAGAAGCGAGGCGATGAAATTGAGCAGCAGCGTGGTGATGATCTCGTTCACCCCGGCATAGGCGCGTGCCAGCGTGGGCACCGCAATCCATGCCATGCCTCCCATGATGCCGGCAATGGTCATGAGCGGCAGCACCATGGCGGCTGGTCCATGCAGGCCAAGGGCCACGCCGGTAGCGGCAATGGCGCCAGCATAGAACTGGCCTTCCGCCCCTATATTCCACAGCCCGATCGTGCCGCATACGCATACGGCGGCACCCGTAAGCAGCAGCGGACACATGAACAGGGCCAGGTCTTCCAGCCCGAAGCGCGAGCCGATGGTGGAACGCACGATCAGTTCCGCCAGCATGAACGGACTGTGCCCGGAAAGTGCGAGCACGCCCGCAATGATGAACAGCGACAGCACGATGGCCGCAAGCCTGAGCATGAGGATACGCCCCGCCGGTGCGGTGGGCAGGCGTTGAAAAGCATGCGTGGCCATTACTGCGGTACTCCCGCGCCCGGCAGGTCCGCAGGTTCGCGCCCGCCCATCAGCAGGCCGATGGTGGCCATGTCAGCATCCTTGGCATCGAGAATGGACATCAGCCGTCCGTGGAACATCACCCCGATCCGGTCGGACACGTTGAGCAGATCCTCCAGGTCTTCCGATATGAAAACAACCGCCACT
The DNA here is from genome assembly GCF_000182745.2 of Komagataeibacter medellinensis NBRC 3288. Classification (NCBI taxonomy): domain Bacteria; kingdom Pseudomonadati; phylum Pseudomonadota; class Alphaproteobacteria; order Acetobacterales; family Acetobacteraceae; genus Komagataeibacter; species Komagataeibacter medellinensis. Next base: position 964,236 of record NC_016027.1, on the reverse strand, counting down.
CCCTGGTCGCGCAGGTCGGTCAGGTAGCCCAGCATGGTGGCGATCGCACCAATATCCAGCCCGCGCGCGGGGTAGGCGGCCACCAGCACACGGGTGGCGATGCGGATCTCGCGCCGGGCCACAAGGCGCTGCTGGTTGCCGCCCGACAGGTTGCGGATCGGCATGGCAAAATCGGGAATACTGACCTGCGCGAGTTCCGCAATGCCCTGCGCCAGTTCGCCCGCGGCCTTGGCATCATACAGGCCATGGCGGTCGATGGGGGCTTGTGTGTATTCCCGCAGCGCCATGTTGGCCGTGATTGACAGGGAAGGGGCCAGCGCGCTGCGCAGCCGGTCCTCGGGTATATGGCCCACGCCCGCATGGGCGAACAGGGCCGGGTCGGCCTGCACCACGGGCTGGCCGTCAAGCACGATCTCGCCCGTCGTGCGCGCGACAAGCCCGGTCAGAACCTGTGTCAGTTCGCGCTGGCCGTTGCCCGCCACACCGGCAATGCCCAGGATCTCGCCGCCATGCAGGTCAAGGCTTACGTCACGCAGTGTCTCCACGCCGCGCCCGTCGCGCACGCTGACGTGGCGCAGTTGCATGACCGGATCGGCGGCGATGGGGGCAGCCCCTTCGGGGCGGACGCGCATGTTGCGGCGCACGATGTCACGCCCCACCATGGTGGCGGCCAGCATGGAGGGGGTGCAGTCTGCCGTTGTGAATGTGTCCACCTTACGGCCGCCGCGCAGGATGCTCACGCGGTCGGAAATCTCCATCACTTCATCAAGCTTATGGCTGATGATGATGACTGCGTTGCCCTGCGCGCGGAACGCCCTCAGCGCGCGGAACAGTTCGCCTGTCTCCTCCGGCGTCAGCACGGCGGTGGGTTCATCCATGATCAGCAGTCGTGCCCTGCGCGCCAGCACGCGCAGGATCTCGACACGCTGCTGCTCGCCAGCCGACAGGTCGCACACGCGCGCATCGGGCCGGACGGGAAAGCCGAAGCGCTCCGAAATCTCGCGCGTGCGGGCTTCCAGTACGGCGGGGGACGCCATGCGCGGCGCCTCGTCCCAGCCAAGGTGGATGTTTTCCGCTACCGTAAAGGCCTGCACCAGCTTGAAGTGCTGGTGCACCATGCCGATGCCCGCCCGGATCGCATCCTGTGGGGAGGCGAAGGTCTGGCCGTAGCCATCAAGGATGATCTCGCCTTCCTCGGGCTGGTAGATGCCGGTCACCACGTTCATCAGCGTGGACTTGCCGGCTCCGTTCTCGCCCAGCAGGGCATGGATCTCACCGGGCCAGACATCAAGGTCCACGTCCTTGTTGGCAATGACACCGGGGAAGAATTTACCAATGCCGCGCAACTGCAGCACCGGCGGCGTGCCGGGCGGCATGCCGGCGGGGGAGGCGTGCTTACTCAAGGCCCGATACTCCCGCTACAGCCCAGTCGCTATGGTAGATTTCCACATCGCTCAATTCCGCCCCCGCCGGCACGCGCAGGCGGCCATGATTGTCATGGATCGGGCCGCGGAACGGGTTGTAGCCTGCCATCAGCCGGGTGCGCATGGCATCGGCCTGCCTTGCCGCTTCCGGTGGTACGGTTGGTCCCCAGCCATCGCGGTCAACGCCGTGACCCAGTGTCAGGAACCGGCCCTGCGGCTGCCATGTGCCCGCCAGCAGGTCACGCACCTGCGAGACATAGAAATCGTTGAAGTCCAGCGTTACGGAGCTGATATAGGCTTCCGGCCCGAACTCCAGCATGCCGGTATTCCACATCACCGCCTTCAGCCCACGCTGCAGCGCCACGCGCAGGTAGGCTGGTTCATCCATGATGCCGCACAGGATGTCGCACCCGTTATCGGCCAGCGCGGTCGCGGCCTGGGTTGCGGCCTGCGGGTCGAACCAGGCGTTGATGGTAATGCTCTGTAGCGTAACAGCCGGGTTGACCGATTGTGCGCCAAGCAGCGTTGCATTGGCCGAGGCATAGACCGAAGGGATGGGAAACGCGCCAAGGAATCCGATCTTGCCCGTGCGCGTCATCAACCCGGCCACAATGCCGATGATGTAGCTGGCGTACCAGTGCGCCACGTAATACCAGCCCAGGTTGCCGGTCACGTTCGTGCCGTCGCATTCCATGAAGGCCACGTCTGGCGCGCGGTCCGATACGTCCTTTATGAAGTCGCCATATTCCGACGTTGCGAAAACCATCTGCGCGCCTTCGGCCACGAACTGGCGAAAGATGCGCGTGGCATCGGCGGAATAGGGCACGCTTTCCACATAGATTGTGCGCAGTCTGGGGAAGGTCCGCCGCACTGCCTGCACGCCACGGTCATGTACCATGGACCAGCCGCCATCGGTAATCGGGCCGGTATGGCCAAAGGCGATCACCGCATCTTCTTCCGCCAGCGGCCTGCGCCATGCGGGTGTTGCGGCGGCCCGTGCGCCGCGTGGCAGCAGCAGGCCGGACCCGGCTGCCCCGGCCATGCCCAGCAGGCCCCGGCGTGTTGTCAGCAACCGCCCCCGCGGCCCTGAAACTGTCATGAGATGCTATCCCCCTGATAATGCATGCCGCACCCCGTTGCGGCGGTCTGGCGTGCCAGCGGGTCGGGCCCGCCCGCACGGATGCCCGTAAATTGATGGCACCCCTCGTGTCAGTAAACGTTACGCGACAGAGACAGGCAAGGCCACACTTATGTTATGCATCAGTGTGTTGCCTTTTGTTATTGCCCTGTGGCCCGGTGGCGACGGGACCGGCTGGCCGGGCATTCCGTAACGGAACCAAAACGTAATGGCGGCGTAATGCCACCATGCAGCAACGTGGTGGTGCCAGCCCCCGCAACCGGGTGGGGCAACCTGTTCTATTCCTGTGCGGTAGAGGTAGAGGTAGAGGGCATGCCTGCAAGCGTGCGCCAACTGACCTCGTCCATGGTGTCGATGCCCAGTTCCGCAGCCTTGCGCGCCTTGGAACCCGCTTTTTCACCCAGCACTACCAGGTCGGTCTTTTTCGAGACACTGTCCGAAACCCGCGCGCCTAGCCGTTCGGCCACGGCACGGGCCTCGGGTCGGGTCATGGTGGTCAGGGTACCGGTAAACACGATGGTCTTGCCCGACAGGCTGCCTTCGGCCACTGCTTCCTCATCGGTGACATGGGTCAGCATGGCCGTCAGGTCATCAAGCGTGGTGCGGTTGTGGGCTTCGGCAAAGAAGGCGACCAGTTCATCGGCAATCGCCGTGCCGATACCGGTGATCGACCCCAGTTCCAGCCGCGCGTCCGAGCCGATGATGGCGGCCTTTTCCATCTGTTCGCGCCAGTTGGCGAGTGACCCGTAATGCCGCGCCAGCAGGCGGGCGTTGTTGATGCCGATACGGCGGATGCCCAGCGCATAGATCAGCCGCGACAGTTCGATCGTGCGCCGCGCGGCAATGGCGGTGACAAGGTTGTGGGCCGAGACCTTGCCCCACCCGTCACGGCTGGCAATTTCTTCCTCATGCCCGTCCAGGCGGAAAATGTCGGCCGGGGTACGTAGCCAGCCCAGGTCGTGGAATTCCGCAATGGTGCGGTCGCCCAGTCCCTCGATGTCGAACGCATCGCGCGAGACGAAATGGATCAGCCGCTCCACTACCTGTGCCGGGCAGGTCAGCCCGCCCGAACAGCGCCACACCACCTCACCCTCGGGCCGTTCAGCATGGGCGCCGCAGGCGGGGCAGATATGGGAAAAGCGATAGGGCAGGCGCTCATGGTCACGCGGCAGCACCACGCTGATCACCTGCGGGATCACATCGCCCGCGCGCTGCACATGCACACGGTCGCCCTCACGGATGTCTTTGCGGGTAATCTCGTCTTCGTTATGCAGGCTGGCGCGGGTTACGATCACGCCGCCTACGTTTACCGGTTCCAGAAAGGCCACGGGTGTAAGTGCGCCGGTGCGGCCGACCTGTATCTCGATTTTCTCCAGCCGGGTTACGGCTTGTTCGGCAGGGAATTTCCATGCCACTGCCCAGCGTGGCGCGCGGCCTGCAAAGCCAAGGCGCCCCTGCAGCGCGCGGTCATCAAGCTTGTAGACAATGCCATCAATATCGTAATCCAGCCCCGAACGGCCCAGCGTCAGCCGTTCCATGAAGGCTTCCGCTGCGGCGGCATCCGCTACCTGCGCGTTGCGCGGATTGACCGGAAAACCCCATGCTTCAAGCTGCGCCAGATAGCCATGATGCGTAGCCGCAAGCGGCGCGCTGCTATACCCCGCCGCATAGGCAAACAGTGACAGTGGGCGCTTTGCGGTAATGGCCGGATCAAGCTGGCGTAGCGAGCCCGCCGCTGCATTGCGCGGGTTGGCGAAGGGTTTTTCCCCCGCATGCTCCTGTGCCGTGTTGAGATCCAGGAACGCCTGCTTGGACAGGAACACCTCGCCCCGGATCTCGATCACATCGGGGAAAGGGGCGGCCAACCGTTCGGGAATATCGTGCAGTGTGCGCAGGTTGGCGGTCACGTCCTCGCCTTCCGTGCCATCGCCCCGCGTGGTGCCGCGCACGAAGCGGCCATATTCATAGGTCAGGCTGATGGACAGGCCATCAATCTTGGGTTCGGCCACAAAGGATAGCTGGCGCGCCTGTGTCTCATCAAGGCCAAGGAAGCGGGCGATACGGCTGATGAAGCCCTCGAATTCCCCGCGCGAGAACACGTTGTCCAGCGACAGCATGGGTACCATGTGGCGGTGGCGACGGAAGGGGCCGGTTACGGGCGCGCCCACCTGCTGTGCCGGACTGTCCGCACGGTTCTGATCGGGAAAGCGTGTTTCCAGTTCGGTATTGAGACGGCGCAGGCTGTCATAGGTCGCATCATCGACCAGCGGCGCATCATTCTGGTGGTAGGCGGCATCGAGTGCGGGCAGCAGATCGGCCAGTTGCGCCAGCGTTTGCGCCGCATGCGCCGCGTCCTGTTCCTTCGTGGCGTAATCGGCCAGCAGGCGCCGGGCCTGTTCGGCCAGCGGCAGTGTTTTGGGCTTGGGGGGCATGTCAGACCCCTTTCAGAAGGCTGTCGGCGGCGGCGCGGGCGGCGGGTGTAATGGTGTCCCCCGAAAGCATGCGGGCAATTTCCTCACGTCGGGCCTGGTCATCAAGAGGGGCGGCGTGAGTTTCGGTGCGGCCCCTGTTCACGCTCTTGCTGATACGCAGATGGGCATCCCCGCGTGCCGCCACCTGCGGGCTGTGAGTGACCACCAGTACCTGCACACTGCGGCCCACGGCATAAAGCCGCTCGCCAATGGCTGATGCCGTGGCCCCGCCCACGCCGGAATCCACTTCATCGAACACCAGCGTAGGAATGGCCGACCGCCCTGCCAGCACGACTTTGAGTGCCAGCATGAGGCGTGAGAGTTCGCCGCCCGAGGCCACCTTGGCCAGCGGTCCTGGCGGCTGGCCGGGGTTGGCGGCAATCAGGAAGGAGGCCTGTTCCTTGCCGCGTGCGTTCCACGCTTCCGCCTCCAGCGGCACGAGCGAGACGATAAAGCGCGCGCGTTCCAGCTTGAGCGGCTTGAGCTCCGCCATTACCGCCTGTTCCAGCCGGCGTGCCGCCTTTTCGCGCGCGACCGTCAGTTCAAGGGCAATGCCCTCAAACCGGGCGCGCGTTTCGGCTACGGCCTGTTCCAGCCCTTCAATGCGGGCATTGCCCGAATCCAGTGCCGCCAGCCGGTCGGTAAAGGCGGCCAGCAGACCGGGCAGTTCGGGTACTGACACGCCATGCTTGCGGGCTTCGGCGCGGAGTGCGAACAGGCGCTCCTCGGTCTGTTCCAGCAGGCGCGGGTCGGCCTGCGCGTCGGATGCCAGACGCGAGAGCATGTTCTCGGCTTCGGCCAGCGCTTCTTCCGCGCGTTCCAGTGCGTTGAGCGCTTCCTGTGCGGCTTCCTGTTCGGCAGCGCCTACGGCTTCGGGGTTGATGTCGGTGGGGCTGGGCAGCAGGCGTTGCAGCGCGCGGCTGGCATTGCGCAGGGCGGAGGCAGGGCCGGGAGCGCGCCGGTCACGCGGGGTCAGGTCGGCCAGGGCCGCGGCAATGGCCTCTGCCCGGCGTTCGCCCTGCTGTAACGCCTGACGCATGCCGGCAAGCTGGGCTTCCTCGTCCTCCTGCGGGGCCAGTGTGCCCAGATCTTCCACCGCCTGGCGCAGCCAGTCTTCCTCACGCGCCGCGTTTTCCATCTCCGCGCGTGCGGTGGCCAGTCCCGCCGTGGCCCCGATCCATTCGCGGTAGGCCGCGTGCGTGCGCGTGCGCAGGGCAGGGGCCACGCCAAAAGCATCAAGCAGGTCCAGATGGGTGGCCTGGTCGGCCAGGCCCATCTGTTCGTGCTGGCCCTGTATTTCTACCAGAAGGGTGGCGGCCCGGCGCAGCAGGCTTACGGCTACCGGCTGGTCATTGATATAGGCGCGCGAACGCCCGTCGGTCGTGACAAGGCGGCGCAGCAGCACGGGCTCACGCGCATCGTCGAGCATGATGCCCTGTTCGGTCAGCAGTTCGTGCAGCGGGTGGGCGGGGGCGATCTCGAAACTTGCGCTGACGCTGGCCTGCTCGCAACCTGCACGTACAAGTGACGCACTGGCGCGTTCACCCAGCGCCAGCCCAAGACTGTCGAGCAGGATGGATTTGCCAGCACCCGTCTCACCCGTCAGCACGGTCAGGCCGGGGGGAAACGCCAGATCCAGTTTTTCGATCAGGACCACATCCCGTATCGAGAGCTGTGTCAGCATGAAGGGTTCCTGTTCAGCACACGAAAGCGCTGGCGCAAATCAGAAAATCGAATGCCATGCCCGCGAGAATACGTTGCGTCCCTGCTTGTGGTCCTTGCCATCCACGCTCTTGATCAGGTGGTGCGCGCGCAGATGGTCATATGCATCCGTGTACCATTTGCTGCTGGGGTAGTTGTAGGCCAGCACGGCACCCGTCTTGCGTGCCTGTTCCAGCAGGCCCATGTCCAGATAGACCTCCACCAACCGCTCAAGCGCTTCGGGCACGTGGTTGGTGGTCTGGAAATCCTGCACCACGCGCTGGTAGCGGCCCGCGGCAGCGGAGTAGTCGTTCTGCTGCTGGTACCACCGGCCTACCAGCATTTCCTTGCCTGCCAGATGGTCGCGGCACAGGTCGATCTTCAGTTGCGCATCACGCGAATAGGGGCTTTGGGGGAAGCGGGTGATAACTTCCTCCAGCGCGTCCATGGCCTCGATCGTGCCCTGCTGGTCACGCTGCACGTCGGCCACCTGCTCGTAATAGCACAGGGCGCGCAGATAGAAGGCGTAAGCGGCATCGGCGCTGGTGGGGTGCAGTTCCAGGAAGCGGTCAAGCTGCTGCACTGCTTCGGGGTATTTGTTAAGCAGGTAGTTGGCATATCCCTCCATCAACTGCGCATTGGCCGTGTACTGGGAATAGGGGTAGTTGCGCTGCAATGTGTCGAACTGGTTGACCGACAGCAGGTAGCGATCCGAGCGTAGCGCATCGACACCGTTGTTGTACAGTGTCTCGGCTGAGCCTACACGCGGCGCACGTTCATTGATGCTGCTGGCACTCTGGCCACACGCCGCCAGCATGCCAGCCAGGGGCAGAAGGGCAAGCCAGCGCGCCGGCATACGCGTGCCGCGGGGGGGCAGGGGAGTATAATGTGATCTGCGTGCGAACATGCCAGCTCTTCCAGTTACGGGAGCTTTATATCATGTGCCGGGAGCGGGTGAAGTCTCCGCATGCGGATTTCGTCAACCCCCGTCATGCCGCGCGTGTCTGCAGGCTGGCGGCGGGGGCGCCAAGGGGCGCACGATGCCAGTTCTCGGCACTTGCAAACAGTTTGCGCAGCAGGCGGTTATTGAGTGTATGGCCCGATTTGTGCCCACGGAACTGGCCACTGATCATGCCGCCCGCCATGTACAGGTCACCAACCGCATCAAGCATCTTGTGGCGTACGAATTCATGCGGGTGACGTAGGCCAGCGGGGTTGAGCACGCTGGTGCCGTTGACAACAATGGCGTTGTCCAGCGATCCGCCGCGTGCAAGCCCGATGGAATGCAGGTAATCAATTTCCGGCTGCTCGACAAAGGTACGCGCCATGCTCAGGTGCTGGCGGAACAGACTGCCTTCCATCCGGGCCGCATAGCGTTGCTGGCCGATGGCGGGGGCGACGAAATCAATGGAAATGTCCAGCGCCAGGCCGGGTTGCCGCGCGGGGGAGAGTTCGGCAAAGGCATCACCCTCTTCTACCCTTACCGTGCGGTTCACATGGACATGCTGGCGCGGTGCCGCCTGTGCCACAATGCCCGCGCATTCCAGCAGGAAAACGAATTCGGCGGATGACCCGTCAAACACCGGCATTTCAGGCCCGTCCACCTCGACGAGGGCATTATCTATGCCGCATCCGGCCAGTGCGGCCATCAGGTGTTCCACCGTGGCGATGCGTCCGGCAGTCCCTTCCTGACCGAGCACGGTGCTCAGGCGCGTGTCCACCACATTGTCATGGCGGGCTGCAAGCGGGGGCAGGGTGGTGTCGGAACGGCGGAAGACAATGCCGGTATTTTCCGGTGCCGGAGCCAGACGCAGGTTGATGCGCGCGCCGGTATGCAGCCCGACCCCCACACTGCTGATTGGCTGGCGGAGTGTGTGCTGCATCTGCCCGTCCGGTTGCCGGGATGGCGGCAGGAAGGAAACCTGTGTCTGTGGCGACATGCCGTTCATTGCCGGGGTCCTTGGCAGGCGGGTTGGAGGGAGGCAGGATAGCTGGCATGTGCTGCATGCTACTGCCTCGCCTGTGCCCGCGATAGTCAAGGATTATTGCCTATTGTTACCTATATTGGGCCACAAAAGGACCATGGCCTGCCGGGGCGGCCCGTGGGGTTTGTTTACGATGAGCGGCGGCGCAGGAAGGCTGGAATGTCGAGCCCTCCGTCATCCTGTGCGGGGGGGCTGCCAGCGGGCGGCTGCTGCTGCGGCGCGGGCTGGGCCTGTGGCGGCGGCTGCTGCATGGTGGGTTCGGCCCGCGCGGTCTGGGGCTGCTGCTGCGGTGCCTCGGGCTGCTGCGGCTGGGTGGAGTGGCGGCGCAGCGCACCCGTTACGATTCCGAACAGGCTGCGCGGCGCGGCGGGCTGCGGTTCAGGTGCGGGGGCTGCCTTCGCGCTTTCCGTGAACAGGGGCGAACGCGGTGAGCCACTGCGCTGCGCCACATGCGGCGGCACGGCGTTGGGGGAGGGTGCCTGCGGTGGTGCCGGGCGTGGCTGGGCCATGCCCGCTGGCATGCCGCCGGGCGGCTGCTGTGGCTGTGCGGTGGGCTGCGGGGCCGTCGTCGTGGCCTGCTGGGGGGCTGCCCCTGCTGGCGGTGCTGCGGGTGCTGCCTGCGCGGCTGGTGCCGCCTGTGTGGCTGCCGCTTCAGGCTGGGTAGTGGCACGCTCGGGCGGGTTGTCGATGCCCGTCGCCACTACGGATACACGGATACGCCCGTTGAGCGAGGTGTCGATGGCGGAACCGAAGATGATGTTGGCATCCTCCGCCACTTCCTCGCGGATGCGGTTGGCCGCCTGGTCCACCTCGAACAGGGTCAGGTCCTCGCCGCCGGTGATGTTGATAAGCAGGCCCTGCGCGCCCGCCATGGACGTATCTTCCAGCAGCGGGTTGGAAATGGCGTCCTCGGCCGCAGCCACGGCGCGGTTCTCGCCCTCGGCCTCGCCCGTGCCCATCATGGCCTTTCCCATTTCCGCCATGATGGTGCGGATATCGGCAAAGTCGAGGTTGACCAGGCCCGGCGCCATCATCAGATCGGTCACGCCACGCACGCCCATGTACAGCACGTTGTCCGCCATCTTGAAGGCGTCTTTCCAGCTCGTGCGTTCATTGGCCAGGCGGAACAGGTTCTGGTTGGGGATGACGATCAGCGTATCAACGAACTGCTGCAGTTCCGCAATGCCTGCATCAGCCGACTTGGAGCGCCGCTGCCCTTCAAACGTGAAGGGCTTGGTTACTACGCCTACGGTCAGGATGCCCCGCTCGCGCGCCATGCGGGCAATGACAGGGGCCGCCCCCGTGCCGGTGCCACCGCCCATGCCCGCGGTAATGAACACCATGTGCGCGCCGTCAAGGTGGCGTGAGAGTTCATCGCAGGCTTCCTCGGCGGCGGCGCGGCCGATCTCGGGCTTCGCACCTGCACCCAGGCCCTGCGTCAGATGGGGGCCAAGCTGGATCCGCCGGTCCGCGCTGCTGTGCGAGAGCTGCTGGGCATCGGTGTTGGCAACAACGAATTCCACTCCCTGCAACTGCGACTGGATCATGTTGTCAACCGCATTTGTACCACCGCCGCCAACCCCGATCACAGTGATGCGGGGCGTGAAATCGGAATGATTCTGTTGCGGGATGGTCAGGTTGAGGGTCATGCTGGGCTCCCGATGGATTGGGGTAGGCGTGCGGGCATTCTAGTAACTAAAGTACAATAAATGGTTTCCGTACAAGTTTATACCCTGTCACGGATGAAATCTACAAAACGTCTCACAAGACTGTCGGGCCGCGCGTTGCGCGTGTCGGGTTCGCCCATTTCATCGGCGGCGCCTGCGGCCCATGCCAGCAGTCCCGCCGATGTGGAGAACATCGGCCACGTCGCCGGGTTTTCCGGCAGACCTACAATTCGGCGTGGGCGGCCAAGGCGGACCTGCCGGTTGAGGATGCGCGCCGCCATCGGTCCGATTCCCTCCAGCAGCGATCCTCCCCCGGTCAGGATGACCCGACCGTCGGATGCGGGGCCGACAGCGGCCATTTCCAACCTGTCACGTACCATTTCCAGGGTTTCCTCAACGCGGGGGTGAATGATCGATACGATCTTTGCCCGTGGAATTTTGACGTAATGATGGTCGTTGTCACCGATCAGTTGCACAAGGATCGGGTCATGGTCGTCGCCAGCCAGCAGTTCGGCCGAGCCGTGGATGGTCTTGAGCCGCTCGGCATTGTCGATGGAGGTGGAAAGCCCGTGGGCGATATCGCGCGTGATGTGCAGCCCGCCTACGGGAATTGTTGCGGTATGCAGCAGCCGCCCTTCGCCAAACACCCCGATGGATGTGGTGCCGCCGCCCATGTCCACCACCGTCGCACCCAGGTTGCGTTCGTCCTCGTTCATTACCGCAAGCCCGGAGGCAAGCGGGGAGGAGACCATCCCCTCGATCTTGAGTTCCACGCGTGAGAGTACGGCTTCAAGGTTGCGCAGCGCCGTGGTGTTGGCGTCGATCACATGCAGCCGCGCCGAGAGCAGGTCGCACAGGTGCCCGCGCGGGTCGAGCACTTCCTGCGTGTCATCCACCGCGTAATCCAGCGGCAGGGTATGGATGGCCGAGCGCCCTTCGGTCAGGGCACGGGCGCGGGCCTCGGCAATGATGCGGCTGACATCGGTCTTCGTGATCTCGCGCCCGCCTATGGGCCAGCGCGCGTTGATGTGCCGGCTTTCGGGGTGGCCACACGACAGGTTGACGAAAATGGAATCCCGGCGTTCCGTCGCCATATCCTCGGCCTGCGCCACGGCGGCGCGGATAGCACTTTCCGCCTCGCGCAGGTCCACGATCCCGCCCGAGCGTACCCCGTGCGAACGTCGCCACCCGTGGCCGAGGATACGGATGGTGTTGTCAGGCTCCCCCCGACCGATCAGGCAGACAATCTTGGTCGAGCCGATATCGAGCACGCTGAATGGTCCGGTCCGCAGCTTGCGCGTGGGCGCCCGCTCGCCTGCCGGTACAAGGGCGGTGCCCGAACGGGCGCGCGGCACCCGTGCGGGTACGTTGCCCATCCCTTTTATCGCGGGGACGGGAGGATTGGCTGCCGTGCGTGTTGCGGGAAGGCTCGCCTTGAGCGGTCCCGGCGCTGGGTAGGTCATGCCCGCCTCCGTCTTGGGCCGGTATCGGGTAAAGAAAGCCATGGCACATCAGGCGCCTGCGTGCCCGTGGGGGCCGCCTGTGGCTGCGTGTCGTCCTTGTCGCGCTCATTGTCGCCCGGGGCAAGGGGAGATTCACGTATGATCAGGCGGTCGGGCAGGCGCATGTCTATGGCAATGACTGGCCGGTCCAGTATTCTGATATTTTCCTGCAGTTGTGCAAGCCGCTTCAGGGCGGCGACTTCCTGCCCTTCGGGCAGGAGCACGGTGGTGCCGTTGCGCAATGTCAGGTTCCACCGGCGCTGCCCCACGCGCGCCGCGGCCGCCACGTGGGCGCGCACTTCGGGCTGGGCGGAAAGCTCATCAATCAGCGCCGCCGCCGCCGTGTTGGCGTCCGGCCCCACCACCAGTGGCAGTTGCATGAAGGCTTCGGCATCCTTGCCGGTCATGCCCTGGTCGCGCACCTGGTTGCCTTCGCGGTCGATCAGCATAAAATGTCCGTGATTTTGCCATACGGCAAAGGGACGGCGCTCGAACAGATGGATGATGATGGTGCCCGGCAGGTGCCGCTCCACCACGGAATGGTCAACAAAGGGCAGCGCGTCGATCCGCTCGCGCGCGGCCGTGACGGAAAAGCCCAGTATGAAGTCCCCCGTGCGCACGCCCAGTGCCTGCTGGAGTGCGGCCTCGCTGGTCAGGACGCAGCCGGTCACGTCAATCTCGGTCACGCGCAGGGGCAGCATGTTGATGATGCGCCCGCGCAGTGCCGCGAACCGGGCGTCAGAGCCAACATGCCGCAGTGCCGTTACCCCCCCGGCTCCCAGCGCCACCATAACCGCCAGCACCAGAAGGGGGCGTATCAGGCGTTTCTGGCGGCGCAGGAAGATGGAAAGCCGCGAAGGCCGGTCACTGCTGTCGCTTGGTCGCCTCATGTACGACAGGTCGCGTGGTCAATCATCCACTGGCACAGGGTTGCGTAGTCCATGCCCAGGCTTGCCGCCTGTTCAGGCAGGAGGGATGTGGGGGTCATGCCCGGCTGGGTATTGGTTTCCAGAATAACCAGGCGCCCCGGCGCGTCGGGGTTGGCTGTGTCATCATAACGGAAATCGGTACGGCTGGCCCCCCGGCAGCCCAGGGCGCGGTGGGCGGCCAGCGCAAGGGCCTGCGCCTGTGCAAAGGCGTCGGGGTGGATTCGCGCTGGCAGTTCGTGGCGGGAGCCGCCGACTGCGTATTTGGCCTCGTAATCGTAAAAGCTGGGACCGGTGGCGGCAGGGGTTATGTCGGTTACCGTCAGGGCACGGTCATCGAGCACGCCCACGGTCAGTTCCCGACCGGGAATGTATTCCTCCACCAGTACGTGGGGGCCGTGCGCCCAGCCTTGGGCAATGGCCATGCGGCGGTTGCTGCCCGCATGCACGATTTCCACCCCCACCGATGACCCTTCATTGACCGGCTTGACCACATAGGGCGCGGGCAGGGGATCGGCTTTTCCCAGTTCCGCCGGTGTGAGCAGCATGCCAGTGGCGACCGGCAGGCCGGCGGCGGCAAATACCGTGCGCGCGGCATCCTTGTCCATGGCCGTAGCCGACGCCCGCACGCCGGAATGGGTGTAGGCGATGCCCATCCAGTCCAGCACGCCCTGGATCGCCCCATCCTCGCCAAAGCGGCCATGCAGGGCGTTGAACACGGCGTCGGGCCTGTGGTCATGCAGGTCGCGCACGATAGCGGACAGGTCGGCCCCAGCGTCGATGCAGCGCACGTCATGGCCAAGCCCACGCAGGGCCTGGGCCACGTTGCGCCCGCTGTCCAGGCTGACCTCACGCTCGGCGGACATGCCACCCATCAGCACGGCAATCTGGCGGCGGCTCATGCGCGGGCTCCCGTACCGACATGGGCCGGGCAGCCGATTCGTCTGATCTCCCAGCGCAGGCTTACCCCGGTATGCCCAAGCACCCGGCGGCGGACCTCATCGCCCAACCCTTCCAGGTCGGCGGCGGTGGCATTACCGGTATTGAGCATGAAGTTGCAGTGTTTCTCGCTCATCTGGGCCCCTCCCACCCGCAGGCCGCGACAGCCCGCGGCATCAATCAGTTCCCATGCCTTGCGCCCCGATTCGTCCGGGTCGGGGTTGCGGAAGGTGGAGCCCCCGGTGCGGGCACGCACGGGTTGCGCGGCTTCACGCGCTGCGCGTATTTCCTCAATGCGCTGGCGGATGATGGCGGCTGGTGCCCCCACCCCCGCAAGCCTAACCCGCACGACAACGGACTGCGGGGGCAGGGTTGCGTGCCGGTAGCCAAAATCAAGCGATGCGGCGGGCAGGCGCAGGAGCCGCCCGTCGCGCGTGATTATTTCCACCCAGTCCAGCACCGCTGCCATATCCGACCCGTAGGCCCCGGCATTCATCGCCACCGCCCCCCCGATGGAGCCGGGAATGCCGGCAAGGAATTCCAGCCCCGACAGCCCGGCCTCCGCCGCGTGTTCGGCCACCGTCATGTCAAGGCATGCAGCGCCTGCCACCAGCCCCTCACCATCGCGCGCAATGGTGGAAAAACCACGCGCCATGCGGATGACCATCCCGTCAATCCCGCCATCGCGCACGATCACGTTGGAGCATGCCCCAAGCGGCAGGACGGGCACTTCCAGCGGTAAGCGCTTCATCACCTGCGCCAGGTCATCGGCGCTGGCGGGCTGGAACAGCAGTTCCGCCGCCCCGCCCACGCGGAACCACGTGCGCGCGCCAAGCCTGGCCTGCGGTGTCAGGCGGCCATGGGGGCGGAAATCATCCGTATCCAGAACCTGTGCCCATTGCGGCAGGGGGGCGGGGGTGTCGGTCATGAATGGGCATCCGCCTTCTGGGCGGGAGCATGGGCAATGCCCTGCAGGTCGGCAAGCTGGGCGGGCAGTGCCTGCGCCCAGTTGGTGATGCTGCCTGCGCCCAGGCACACTACAAAGTCACCTGGGCGGGCGATGGCGTTGATCATCTCCGCCAGGTGCTCGGGGCCGGGCAGGGGCACAACGGAGCGATGGCCCCGCTCACGCAGACCCTCGACCAGCGCATCGCGGTCAATGCCTTCAATTGGCTTTTCGCCTGCGGCATACACATCGGCTATGATCACGGTGCCCGCATCGTTCATGCAGGTGCAGAACTCGTTGAACAGGCTCTTGAGGCGGGAATAGCGGTGCGGCTGCATCACCGCTATTACATTGCCCGCACCGGCCTGGCGCGCCGCCTTCAGCACGGCCGCAATCTCTACCGGGTGGTGGCCGTAATCGTCGATGATGGTGATGCCCCCGGTCTCGCCCGTGCGGGTAAAGCGGCGCTTGACCCCACGGAAGGCGGCAAAGGCGGAGCGGATGGTGGCGTCGTCTATTTCCATCTCGGTACCCACCGCAATGGCCGCCAGCGCGTTCTGCACGTTGTGGTGGCCCAGCATGGGCAGGCGGAACGGCCCCGCCCGGCGTGAGCGGTTGCGGGTACGGTTGGTAATCACGACCTCGAAGGTTGCGCCCAGTTTGTCGGTAATCACCTTTTCCGCGCGCACGTCCGCCTGTGGTGAGAAGCCGTAGGTGATGATCCGGTGATCCGACAGGCGCGGGATCATCTGCTGGACTGCCGGGTGGTCGATGCACAGTACTGCAAAGCCGTAGAACGGGATGTTGGAGACAAACTGGTCATACGCCGCCTGCATGGCCTCTTCCGTGCCCCAGTGGTCCAGGTGCTCGGGGTCCATGTTGGTCACGACCGTAATGACGGAGGGCAGGCGCAGGAACGAGCCATCGCTCTCATCGGCTTCCACCACCATCCAGTCGCCTGAACCCATGCGGGTGTTGGTGCCATAGGCTTCGATAATGCCGCCGTTGATGACCGTGGGGTCCAGCTTTGCCGCTTCCAGCACAGCGGCAACAAGGCTGGTGGTGGTGGTCTTGCCATGCGTGCCGCCAACCGCCACCGACCAGCGCAGGCGCATCAGTTCAGCCAGCATCTCCGCCCGCCGCACCACCGGGATCAGGCGCGCGCGCGCGGCCACGACCTCGGGGTTGTCGCGCTGCACGGCGGTTGATGTCACCACCACCTGCGCATTGCCAAGGTTGGCTGCATCATGGCCGATGGTGACGGGAATGCCCGCCGCGCGCAGGCGGGTGACATTCGCATTTTCGGCAATGTCGGAACCCTGCACCGCGTAGCCAAGCATGTGCAGCACTTCGGCAATACCGGACATGCCGATGCCGCCAATGCCGACAAAGTGGATGGTGCCAATGGAAAGGGGCAGGGCTCTCATGGGGTCAGGTCTCCGTATACGCGCAGGCGGGAATTAAGCGGCGTGGGGCCGGTCAGGCAAGCGGGCTTCTATCATGTCGGCCAGACGGGCGGCGGCATCGGGGCGGCCAAGGCCCGCGGCGGCCTGTGCCGTGCGGGCCAGCAGGTCGCGGTCGGCCAGCAGGCTGACCAGCCGTTCGGTCAGCGCCTGCGGGGTAAACTGCGGCTGGCGGATCATCCAAGCCGCCCCTGCATCCTCCAGCGCCTGCGCGTTGGCACCCTGTTCATCGCGTGCGGCAATGGGGAGCGGTACCAGCAGCGACGGGCGGCCCGCCACCGTAAGCTCCGCCACCGATGAGCCACCGGCGCGACCGATCACCAGATGGGCGGTATGCAGCAGTTCGGGCACGTCGCTCAGGAAGGGGGCGACAATGGCGGGAATGCCAGCCGTGCGGTAGGCGGCACCGACCCGGTCCACATCCTCGGCCCGTGCCTGCTGGGTCACCTGCACGCGTGCGCGCAGGGCAGGGGGCAGGGCGGCGAGCGCTGGCGGCACGACATCGCTGAACACGCGCGCCCCCAGAGACCCGCCCCAGACCAGCAGGTTGATGACTCCGTTGGAGGGGACATAGCCTTCCCCCCCCAGGGCTGCGATATCACGCCGTACGGGCATGCCGGTCAGGGTAGTGGGCACGCCCGCAGGCACGCCCGCCACCACGGGGAAGGACGTGGCGATCCCGTCCATCCTTCCCGCCAGGAAGCCGTTAGCCTTGCCCAGCACCGCATTGCCTTCATGCAGGAACAGGAGCGGGCGCTGCGCTTTTGGCAGGAGGCTGCCCGCCAGCAGCGGCGGCACGGACGGATACCCTCCGAAACCAATGATGGCGGCCGGCCGGATGCGCCCCAGTATGCCGCGCGCCTGTGCGGTGCCACGCGCCAGTGCAAGGGCTGCCCGGGTTGCGCGCACCATGCCGCGCCCCGCAATGCCGGCACCCGGCAGGATAAACTGCTGGCGCCCGGCAAAGACGCCGGTTTTGCGCGTGCCCGCGCGCCGGTCGGTCATGAGGATGATGTCATGCCCCCGGCGCACCAGTTCGCAGGCCAGCGCTTCGGCGGGAAAGAAGTGGCCGCCGGTACCACCGGCCGCAACGGCAATGCAGTGACGGGTCATGACGGGACTTTCTGCGATGGTGATGAAGGTGGCGATGAGACCGAACCGAACAGCAGGTCATCTCCCACCCGGTTGCGGGTCAGTGCCAGAACCATGCCGATTGTAAGCGCAACCGACATGGCGGAGGAACCACCATAGGAGATGAAAGGCAGCGTCATGCCCTTGGTGGGAATAAGGTGCAGGGTCGAACCCATGTTGACGAATGCCTGTAGCCCGAACCCCGTGACCAGCCCCGCCGTGGCCACCGCGATGAAGGGGTCTTTCTCATGCAGCAGGCGTAGAAGCGTGCGGATGACGATGGTGGCGAACACGCCAATGATGAACAGGCAGATCAGCATGCCGAATTCTTCCCCCGCCACGGCGAATACGAAGTCGGCATGGGCATCGGGCAGCAGGTCCTTCACCCGTCCCTCGCCGGGACCACGTCCCAGCAGGCCGCCATTGCCAAAGGCGCGCAGTGCGGTATCGATCTGGTAATGGTCACCTACGGCGGGGTGGAGGAAGCGCTCCACGCGCGAGCGCACATGCGGGAACACCATATAAGCCCCCACAAACGCCGCCACCATGCTAGCCACGCCCGCACCCACCAGGAACAGGCTCATGCCATCAAGGAAAAGCTGGGCCAAGAATACCGTGGTAATCACGCTCAGCATACCGATATCGGGCTGGGACTTGAGCAGGAACAGCACAATTCCGAACAGCCCCAGCGCTATGATCATGCCGGGGAAATGCGTTTTCACGCTGCGCTGCGTCAGTAGCCATGCCGTGATCACGGCAAAGAATGGCTTGAGGAATTCCGATGGCTGGACCGACATCATGGGCAGTGCGATCCACCGCCGCGCCCCCTTGATCTCGATGCCATGCACAAGGGTAAGGAACGTTGCCCCCAGCGCCAGCGCAAACCCGATCCACGCTGTAAGCCGCACCCCGCGCAATGACAGGCGCGACGTGACGATGACGATCACCAGTGCAAGGAGCAGGAAGCAGACCTGCTTGAAGATAAACATATCGCGTGAGGCACCGATACGCACCGCCACCGCCGGGCTGGCCGCCAGCATCAGGATATAGCCGAACCCGATCAGGATACCCACGCAGATCAGCGTGACCCGGTCGATGCTCCGCCACCACTTTGCGGCATTGGAAGTGTTGATGCGCGACAGGTTGCTCATCCCGTCATGGTTCCATCTGCCCCATGGGCCAGGTCATGCACCAGTGCCGCAAAACGCGCGCCGCGAGCTTCAAACCCGCTGAACTGGTCAAAACTGGCGCAGGCAGGCGAGAGTATGACCACATCCACCCCCAGCGTGCGCGCGGCCCCCAGCGCCTGTGGCACCGCGCGCTCAAGCGTATCGACAATGCGGTAGGGCACATCGTGCTGCGCCAGCGTTGCCGCCAGCACCGGCGCGTCGCGCCCGATCAGCAGCGCAAGGGCCACATGGCCGAACAGGGGGGCCAGTTCCCCTATCCCGCCCGCCTTCGCCGTGCCGCCCGCAATCCAGACCAGCCGTTCGTGGCAGACCAGCGCACGCGCCGTCGCATCGGCATTGGTGGCCTTACTGTCATTGATGAAGCGCACGCCGTTAATCTGCCCCACCAGTTTCTGCCGGTGGTCCAGCGCGCTGAACGAGACCAGTGCCGCTTTCACGTCTGTCCGTGGCATGCCCAGATGCAGCGCCATGGCAGTGGCGGCGGCCGCGTTCTCGCGGTTATGGGTGCCGGGCAGGTCCGTCACGTGGTCCAGATCGGTAATTACGCCATTCCGGTCACACAGCGCATGGGGGGTGCAGTAATAGTCGCACTGTTCCACATCCGCCCCGCTTACGCAGGCAATGCGCACGCGGGTTGCCGCAAGGAAGCGGTGCAGGCGTGCGTAATCGGGCAGGGTTGCCCCCAGCACCGCCAGATCACCCGCGTGCTGATGGTCGAACACATGCAGCTTGGCCGCCGTGTAGCCGGCCATGTCGCCATGGCGATCAAGGTGGTCGGGTGTCAGGTTAAGCAGGCAGGCAGCATCGAAATGCAGCCGGTCCAGGCGTTCGAGCATGTAGCTCGACATTTCCAGCACGTACACCCCGTCATCAGGCAGGAGCGGTAGCGCCAGGGCAGCCGGGCCAAGGTTGCCGCCTGCTGCAACAGGTATGCCGCAACTGGCCAGCATGTGCGCCAGCAGGACCGTGGTGGTCGATTTGCCATTGGTGCCGGTAATGCCCGCAAACCGCGCGCGGCTGCCTGCCGCCCGCACGGCGCGGAACAGCAGTTCCGCATCCGACACGATGGGCACCCCCGCCGCAACCGCCATGCGCGCAAGCGGGTGGGGGGTGGGCAGGATATGCGCAATGCCCGGAGAGAGCACCAGCCCCGCAAGCCCGATCATGGTCGTGAAGGGTTCAACCTTCAGTCGCGGGTGGACAGGTAGTGCTTCACGGCTGGTGGCACTGTCATCCCATGCCTGCACGCTGGCCCCCATGGCCAGCAGGGCGGCCACGGCAGCATTGCCGTTGCGGCCCAGGCCCACCACCCCGTAGTGGTGGCCCGCGAACAGGGTGGGAGGGAAGGACGTGTTCACCGCAGTTTCAGCGTGGCCAGACCACACAGCCCCAGCACGATGGACACGATCCAGAAGCGGATCACGATCTTGGATTCCGCCCAGCCTTTTTTCTCGAAATGGTGGTGCAGCGGCGCCATCAGGAACACTCGCCGCCCGGTGCGCTTGTACCAGAACACCTGAATGATGACCGAGAGCGTCTCCACCACAAACAGCCCACCCACGATGCACAGTACCAGTTCGTGCTTGACCGCGATGGCCACTGCCCCCAGCGCGCCACCCAGCGCAAGTGATCCCGTATCCCCCATGAACACGGCGGCTGGCGGCGCGTTGAACCACAGGAAGCCAAGCCCCGCCCCCACCAGTGCGGAACAGAACACCCCAAGTTCCCCCGTGCCGGGCACGGCGTGCAGTTGCAGGTAGTCGGCAAATACATGGTTGCCCACCAGATAGGAAATCAGCGCGAACACAAGAGCCGCCACAATGACCGGCACGATGGCCAGCCCGTCCAGCCCGTCGGTAAAGTTCACGGCGTTGCCAAACCCGGTAATGGTGATCATGGCAAACAGCGGGAAGGCGTAGCCCAACGGCAGCAGCAGGTCCTTGACGAACGGGAAGGCGAGGTGGTTGGCAAGGTCGGGCGGCATCATGTGTTCCAGCCAGATCCCGCCAATCAGCGAGGCCCCGAACTCGCACCCCAGCCGCATCCGTTTGGAAACGCCATCGGTATTGCGGCGTGAGAGCTTGAGATAATCATCGGCAAAGCCGACCGCGCCAAAGGCCAGCGTGGTCAGCATCACCGCCCAGACAAACCCGTTGGTCAGGTCCGCCCACAAAAGGGTGGAACCAAATAGCGAGAGCAGGATCAGCACGCCGCCCATGGTTGGCGTGCCCACCTTTTCAATCAGGTGCCGCTCCGGCCCCAGCGCGCGGATCGGCTGGCCACCGCGCTGGATGCGGCGCAACTGCGCGATCAGCGGGTTGCCCAGACATAGGCTGATTACCAGCGCGGTCAGGCATGCGGCGCCTGCGCGGAACGTGATGTAGCGGAACAGGTTGAGCACGGAGGTATGGGCCGTGGCATGCTGCTGGAACAGGTCATACAGCATCAGGCCGGTCCCACCCGCGCATCATCCGCCTGTAAGGCGGTAACGACATGGCGCATGCGGCTGCCAAGGCTGCCCTTGACCATGACGGTATCCCCTGCGCGCAGGGCCGCGCGCACCAGCGGGGCAAGCTGCGCGGAATCAGGGGTCCATGCCCCCTGCAGGGAAGGAGGCAGGCTGTCGTAGAGTTTTTTCATATTCGGGCCGCAACAGAAGACAATATCCGCGTTTGCGCGGACGGCAGGAAGGAGGGAGACATGCTCATGCCCCGCAAACGCGCCCAGTTCAAGCATGTCACCCACAACGGCAACGCGCCGCCCGGCGGCAACAAGTCCCAGCAGGTCCAGAGCCGCCTGAACGGAGGCGGGGGAGGCATTGTAGCTTTCATCAAGCAGGGCAACCTTGTCCTGCATCACCCGTACCATGGCGCCACGCCCCGCACCGGGGCGGAAGGTGGCAAGGCCCGCCACCGCGCGCGCCATGTCGGCCCCCGCGGCGCAGGCCGCCCCCAGCGCTAGCATGGCGTTGGCGGCCATGTGCCGGCCGGGTGCGCCAACATGCGCGCGCCCCTGCCAGCTCGGCATGCTCAGGCTGAAATCGCTGCCCGTTGCCGTGGCCTGCACCGCGCCGGGCACGATGGCGCACCCCGCCTGCATGCCTGCCCGCCACAATGCGGCACCCGCGCGGGCGGCATTGTGTTCAAAATACACCTGGCCGGTTACGCCATCGGGAATGATGCCAGTACCGCCTTTGGGCAGGGCCAGCAGAATCTCGGCCTTCTCGCGCGCAATGGCGTCCACACTGCCCATGAGCCCGAGATGGGATGAGGCGACCGTTGTCACCACCGCCACATCTGGCCGCACCATGGCGGCCAGCGGCGCGATCTCGCCTGCGTGGTTCATCCCGATCTCGCATACGCAGTACGCGGCATCGGCAGGCAGCCGCGCCAGTGTAAGTGGCACGCCCCAGTGGTTGTTGTAGGACGCCACGGCACAATGCGTGGGGCCACAGGCGGCAAGGGCCGCGTGCAGCATGTCCTTGACCGATGTCTTGCCTACGCTGCCGGTCACGGCCAGCATGCGGCCGCCGAAGCGCGCGCGGGCGTAACGCGCCATGGCCTGCATGGCGGCCAGTGTATCAGTCACGCGCAGGATGCGCGGGTCCGCCCCGCAGTCCTCATGCGCCACCACGCAGGCCGCGCCGGCTTGCAGCGCGCGGGCCACATGGTCATGCCCGTTGCTGTTCTCGCCGCGCAGCGCGATGAACACATCGCCCGGTTGCAGCGTACGCGTGTCGATCGAGACGCCAGTGCCTGCGATATCTGCGCCGGGGGGAGCCGCGAACCGCCCCGATGTGGCGGCCAGCAGGTCCGCGCGGTTCCATAGCAGTGTCATTCAGTCCCCATCAGGTCACGGATTACCGTGGCATCGTCAAATGGCAGCACGTCGTGGCCGATTGTCTGGCCCTGCTCATGGCCCTTGCCTGCCACCACCAGCACGTCCCCCGCTCCCAGCAGCCCAAGGCCCGTGGCAATGGCCTGCCGCCGGTCACCGATCTCGGTCGCACCCGGTGCGGCTGCCATGATGGCGGCGCGAATGGCGGCGGCGACTTCCGTGCGCGGATTGTCATCGGTTACGATCACCCGGTCGGCCAGACGGGTTGCGACTTCGCCCATCACCGGCCGCTTGCCCCGGTCACGGTCGCCGCCAGCTCCCATTACAATAACAAGTCGGCCCGGCGTATGGGGCCGCAGGGAGCACAGCAGGCGCTCGATGGCGTCTGGCGTATGGGCGTAATCAACATAGGCGGCCGCCCCGTTATCCAGCACACCCACGCGCTCCAGGCGCCCGCGCACGCCGTGCAGGCGGGGCAGCAGGCTGACGGCACGCTCGGGTGCATTGTCATCCGCGCCTGCCATGGCACAGGCCAGCAGCATGTTGTCCACCTGGAAACGGCCGACCAGCGGCACTTCCATTTCCCGTCGGCCCGTCGGGGTCATGACCTGCACGATCTGCCCCGCCGGCATGGGCCGCACGTCCATAAGACGCAGGGTCTCGCCCCGCACCCCCGTCGTGCGCACGACCAGCCCGCGCCGGGCCGCGATCATGCGCAGGGCGGTGCAGGTGGCCGTATCCATATCCGCATTGAAGGCGGCAATGCCTCCTTCGGGCAGGATCGTGTCGAACAGGCGCAACTTGGCTGCGCGGTAGTGTTCGGTCGTGCCGTGATAGTCCAGATGGTCGCGTGTCAGGTTGCTGAACCCTGCTGCATAGGGGCGCAGCCCGTCCAGCCTGCGCTGCTCCAGCCCGTGTGATGAGGCCTCGACCGCCACATGTTCCACCCCCGCCTGTGCCATGGCGCCCAGAAGGCACATCAGCCCCACGCTGTCCGGTGTGGTCAGTACGGGGCCGCAATCGGGTAGCGGGCAGGGGGCCAGTGCGCCCAGCGTGCCGATGGTTGCGGCAGGCAGGGCCAACAGGGTCCATATCTGGCGCAGGAATTCCGCCGTGCTGGTCTTGCCGTTGGTACCGGTTATAGCGGCGATATGCGTGGGCAGTCGGGGTGTCAGCACGCGGGCGATGTGTGCCAGCGCCGCACGCGCATCTGCCGCCACGATGCAGGTCACACCCGGCGGCGGGGTGAAGGCAGGGTCGTGCTCCACCAGCACGGCGGCAGCACCCTGTGCCATGGCCTGGGCAATATGGGCGCGCCCGTCCGCATGCGTGCCGCGCAGGGCGGCAAAGATCATGCCCGGGCCGATCCGGCGGCTATCGGGGGAGATGGCGTGGATGTCGGTTTTCGATGCATGGGTAACCCGCGCGCCATCCAGCCCCTCGCGTTGCAGGAGTTCACTCAGCAGCATCGGTTTCAGCCCCTGTCACGCATATGGTGGCCGGGTGGTCCGGGCAGGTCATTGGCCGCGTGTTCGGTATGGCCCGCAAGCTGGGCGGCCTGCGCTGCATCATGGGGGCGGGCATGATGCGGGTGTCCGGCACCTTGGCTGGTATGTTCATGCTCACGCTCATGCAGGTGAGCGGTACCGGGGTCGTTACCCGGCCCCAGCGCGCGGTAGCCACGTGGCACGGCGGGCTTCATGGGAATGGCCAGCGAGGCCTCGATCGCAGCCGCATGCTCCGTATCGGGAAACAGGCCCAGCATGGGGGCGATGCGCGTGATCATGTGCGATGCCGTGGGGGCCGCGTTCCACCCCGCCGTGGTCCAGCCATGGGTCTGGGCGGTGGGCTTGGGGCTGTCGAGCATGACATAGATGGCGTAGTGCGGCGCATTCATGGGGAAAATACCGGTAAAGGCCGACACATTCACATGCTTGAGGTAGCCGCCATGCGGGCCGATCTTCTCTGCCGTACCGGTCTTGCCGCCTACGTAATAGCCCGGCGATTCCGCTTTTCCGCCCGTGCCCTTGACCACGTCCAGCCGCAGGATCTTGCGCAGGATGTCGGAATTGGCGGCAGAAATGAGCCGCTGCGCATCGGGCGGGATGGCCTGCGCGGTATCGGGCGCGCCGTCGGTTGCATCGGCGCTGGCGGCCTGGCTTGCCACCAGCGTGGGTCGCAGCAGGTAGCCACCATTGGCCGTGGCTGCCGTGCCACGCACGATGGAAAGTGGTGGTTCGGCCACGCCATGGCCGAATGCCACGGTCATGGTGGTGGAAACACCCCAGTTGGCGACGGACGGAATGATGGGCCGCCCGGCTTCAGGCAGTTCAACAGGCACGCGTGAGAAGAAGCCCATCTGGCGCAGCCAGTCCTGCTGGCGGGTGGCGCCTGCATCAAGGGCGATGTGGGCAGCGGCGGGGTTGGAGGAATAGGCCATCACCTCGGGCAAGGTCAGCCACGGGTCGAAATGGTCGTTCTTCATGTCCGAAATGGTAAAGCGCCCGATCTTGATCGGCGTGCTGGAAAAGCGGTCCCAGATATGGGCTATCCCTTCCTGCAGCGCCATGGCGGTGGTCTGGAGCTTGAAGGTCGAACCGGGTTCGTACATGCCCGTAACGGCGCGGTTGAAGCGTGCATCGGGCGCTGCGCGACCAAAGTCGTTGGCATCGTAATCTGGCAGGCTGACCATGGTTATGATCTCGCCGGTATGGACATCCATCACGATGGCGCAGGCGCCAATGGCCTGGAACGTGTCCATGGCGGACTGGAGTTCGTCATGCACTACGTTCTGCACCCGCACATCAACCGATAGGCGCAGTGGCGTGCGGTCCCCGTCCAGGCGTTTGTCAAAGAAGCGCTCGACCCCCGCCACGCCGTGATCGTCAATATCCACACCGCCCAGGATCTGGGCCGCCACCCGGCCCATGGGGTAGCGGCGGCGCTCGCCGGGTTCAAAATAGATACCGGGGATGCCAAGGTTGTTGACGGCCAGTTCCTGTGCCGGGGAAATGTCGCGCGCCAGATAGACGAACTGCTTGTTGAGCGACAGCCGCCGCCGGGTCTCAGCCTCGTCCAGCGTGGGCAGCGCGCCCTTCAGCTTATGCGCCGCATCCGCCGCGTCGATCATTTCCTGCGGGTTGGCATAGACCTGCGCCACCGGCAGCGACATGGCCAGAACCTGCCCCGTGCGGTCGATAATCGAGGCCCGGTGCACCTGCGGCAGCGCCACATCGCCTGCGATCATCCCCTTTGGGTCGCTTTTGGGGATGGGGGGAACCTGCGGGGCGATCTGCTGCTGCTGCGGCGGCATGGGGCGGATGATGGTGGCAACTGTCAGCTTGAGGCCAATGGCCGAGAACAGGACACAGAACACGCCCGCCAGAACCAGCAACCGCGCATGCATGCGCTGCTCGGCCAACTGGATGCGCAGGCTTCCCGTTACGGGCCGGGAAGCCTGCGCGCCCTGGGTCTGGTCATGGGAAAAGCTGTTCATTTACGTTCCGGGCCGGGGGGAAACCGGTCGAAGGATGGGATCAGTTACTGACGGGCACCGGGGGGGGCAGGGCGGTGACATGTGGCGTACCCAGCGAACTGCTGCCCATCAGGCGTGGGGCGGCCGCAGGGTGCCACGCTGCATCGGCTATGGCGGTGGTATGCGGGTGGTAGCTGGCGGTGGTTACGCGCGGGCCGGATACGATGCTGTCACGCAGGGTGGGCGTGTGCGGGGGTTCGGCCACCGCCACGCGCTCGGGTGCACGGACATGGTCCGCCATGCGCGGGGCAGGGCGCGGATCATTATGCGTATCATTCTGCGCCAGGGCGCGGGCCAGGGCGTCATGCGCCACGGGCTGCGGCTCGGCATGGCGGGGTGCAGGCGTGTGGGCCGCCACCGGTACGGGCGCGGGCGCGGGGGGGGGCGCATGGGAAACCGGGGCCACTGCGGCGTCATGCATGGTGGCCTGCACGTGGTCAGCCGCAAGGGTGGCCACCATGGTCGCGCGCGGTGCCGGGGCCGGATGGGCGGGCTGGCTGCCGACTGCGGGCATGTGGTCGGCCAGTGCGGCCATCTGCACGAACTGGGTGGGGGTGACCGGCTGCAGTCCCCTGTCATAACGGCTGGCCAGCGTACCCAGCCGGTCTGGCTGGTTGAGCATTGCCCATTCGGCGCGCAGCATCGCTGTCTGGGAACGGGTATGCTCCGTTTGCTCCACGATCTGGGCGATCTGGTGGTCAAGCGCGGTTGTCTGCTGTTTCTTGTTGTAAAGAAACAGGCCAGATACCGCTGCCACCACGGCAAAGAACAGGGTGACTAACCGACTCATCCGGCAGGTTCCAATTCTGCAAGGGGGAGGGGGGCAATGCATTCCATCGCGCGCAGTCTTGCGCTGCGTGCGCGTGGATTACGGCGGGTCTCTTCTTCTCCCGGTCGGATCGGGCGTCCGGTCAGGAGCCTGAATCCTGTAGGGCCGGCGCGTTCCGTCATGGCGCGCGGATCATGGCGGGAGGGCGCAGGCATACGCCCCGCGGCCTGCGCCATGGCCTGCTTGACCAGCCTGTCTTCCAGAGAATGGAACGATACGACAACCAGCCGTCCGCCTGGTGCCAGCAGGCGCGGTGCCTGTTCCAGCACGCGGTGGATCTGGCCCAGTTCGTCATTGACGTGAATGCGCAGCCCCTGGAACGTGCGGGTGGCGGGGTCGATGCCCGAGCGGTCGGGCCTGACCACCGAGCGCACGACATCAGCCAGTTGCCCGGTCCGCAGCAGGGGCGATTCGGCGCGGGCCGCCACGATGGCGCGCGCAACCCGGCGTGAAAGCCGTTCCTCGCCATAATGGTAGATGATGTCTGCCAGTTCATCTTCGGGCAGGGTATTGACCACATCGGCCGCCGTGGGACCGGTATCGCCCATGCGCATGTCCAGCGGCCCGTCCATGCGGAAGGAGAAGCCGCGATCCGCCTCGTCAATCTGGTAGGATGACACGCCGAGGTCGAGCACGATGCCATCCACCCGCGCAACACCCGCTTCCGCCAGCAGCGCGGCCATATCGGCAAAGCCGCCGTGCAGCAGGTGCAGGCGCTGCGTGCCATCGGCCGCCACGTAAGCCGGGGCCAATGCCCGGCCGCGCGTAATGGCTGCGGGATCGCGGTCAATGCCCCAGAGCTGGCAGGCGCTTGATGCCAGGATGGCGCGCGCATAGCCGCCGCCGCCAAACGTGCCATCCACGTAACGGCCGCCATCATGGGGGGCAAGGTAGTCCATTACCTCGGCCAGCATGACGGGTACATGCCCGGGGTCGTGGGGGGGGAAGGAAGCGTTCATGACGGCGTGCCCGTGTTGGCGGCGCCCCGGCCCGCCGTCAGGCTGCGTGCGCGGGCGCGTGCGGCGCTGCGGCGTTCTTCCGCCGCCTGCGGGTTCCAGATCTGGAAAGTGCGGCCCAGCCCCATGAAGGTGACCTGCTCGGTCAGGCCCGCATGGGCGCGCAGGGATTCGGGCAGCAGGATGCGGCCTTCCTTGTCGGCTTCAAATGGATAGGCGTCGGCATAGAGGGCAGTGGCGAGGTCGTCATGGTCTTCGGAAAAAATGTCCATTTCATCCAGCGGGCGGGTCAGTGCGGCAAAGGCATCGGCGGGCCATGCCTCAAGGCAGGGATGCAGATGGGACGGACGCAGGATGGCCAGCGGTTCGCCCGATTTGGCCCTGGCACGCAACGCCGTGCGGAATGCGGAGGGAATGGAAACCCGTCCTTTTGCATCCAGCCGGTTCTGGTGTGTGCCCAGGAATACACTCACGCTGCGCGATGCCCTCCCTTGGCATGAATTTCAGGAGCCGTGGATTCCGTACTTGCGAAGGCTGCCCAGGGGCCGCAGTCATCCTCTATCCGGCGTGGGTATGGGATAACATGGGATTTTATGGGCGGTCAATTAAAGATGTAAGAAAGATGGCTGAAAACTACAGTTATTTGAGCACAGGCAGTCCGCTGCGCAGGTAAAGAACCCAACTGGCATGCAATATGGCAGCAATGTGCCGTGTTTATGGTTTGTTCTTTGTTGTTAATACTTGTAAACAACTCTGGGTAGCGGGCGCCAATGACGCCCCCGCACAATGAAACAGGAAAAAATGCCAGACGGTCTGTAAGCCGGGTTCTGTCCGCCCATGGGGCGAGACGGTCATTCCTCTGAGATGTACCTTGCGGCACACCTTGCGCGACCAACCCGAACGACGGGGCGAAAAACCCCTGATGGCGCCTTGCGGCCCATCCGTCGTTCCTATTCGGTCTTGCTCCCGGTGGGGTTTACCCTGCCATCCATGTTACCATGCATGCGGTGCGCTCTTACCGCACCGTTTCACCCTTGCCCTCAACACTGCCCGTATTGCTACGGACATTGCCGTGAGGGCGGTCTGTTTTCTGTGGCACTATCCCTGGGGTCGCCCCCGCCGGCCGTTAGCCGGCACCGTTTTTCCGTGGAGCCCGGACTTTCCTCCATCGCGTGGCGCAAACCACCCGACAGCGACCGTCCGACCGTCTGGCATGCGGAAACTGGCGGTGCATGCCCCTGCCGTCAAGCGATAAATGATACGGGGGCGTTTCCGTTACGCCCGCCTGCCTGTTTTCCGCCGCCGGAGTGCGCCTATGACCCAGTCCACCCCCGCCTGCCGCCCCAACCTGCTGACCCGCGTGTTGCTGGGTGGCATGAAGTGGGTGGGGTCGCGCCGCCGTACGCAAGTTCCCCATACGCTGGAGGATATGCGCCACAGGCTGGACCGCCCATGTTTTCCCATGAAGCTGTCCGGGCTACAGGTCCGCCGTGTGATCGACTGCCGGGTGCCGGGCCGCGACGGCCTGTTGCCCGCGCGACTGTACGTGCCCTACGGCCGGGTGCATGGGGTGGTGCTGTTCATGCATGGAGGCGGGTATGTGCATTGCGGGCTGAATTCGCATCACGGCATATGCTGCAGGCTTGCGCGGCAGTCTGGGGCGGCCGTGCTGTCCATTGCCTACAGTCTGGCGCCCGAGCACCGCTTTCCCGTTGCGGTGGATGACTGCTGGGCCGCCCTGCAGTGGCTGGCAGGCGAGGCGCATCGCTGGGGCGGGCCGATTGCGGTGGCGGGCGACAGCGCGGGCGGCACGCTGGCCGCCGTCATGGCGCAGATGGCGCGCGATCGGGGCGGGCCGGAACTGGCCCTGCAACTGCTCTATTACCCCTCGCTTTACGGCGTGCGGGACGTGCCTTCGCGCCATGTCTATGCCAATGGCTACGTACTTTCGACCAAACTCATGGAATGGTATGCCGAGCAGTATGTCCGTACGGCTGCCGACCTGACCGATCCGCGCCTTGCGCCCATCTGTGCGCCTTCGCTGGCCGGGCTTGCGCCCGCGGTCATCGGGCTGGCGCAGTGTGATCCGCTGCATGATGAAGGCACCGGTTACGCAAGCGCCATGCAGCAGGCCGGAAGCCCGGCCCGCACCCGCACATGGCGTGGCGCGGTGCACGGGTTCCTGAACTTCTATTCTATGCTGCCAGCAGGGCGGGAGGCCATCCGTTACGGTGCGGAAGCCCTGCGCCAGGCGCTGCGGGCGAATGGTGGTGCTAGCGGGGCAGGGGGTGGAACACGCCCGGACTCTGCCAGTCCGTCAGTGCTTTCTGGTCAATCCGGTCAATCTGGAGTGTAAACAGCTTGGGCAGGGTGTTGCGGTCACCGGGGCAGGTGCCGGAATGCTTTTCCATTACATCAATGTGCGTTGCGTCGGGCGGGTCGTTACCGTTGAGTACAAACAACAGGCAGTTGCCCGATACTGATGTCATGCCGTTATGGGTGACGATGGTACGGTAATGCTCGACCAGTGCAGTGTTGTCGAACCAGCTGGTACGCGAAAACGTCAGCTTGTCCGCTGCCTGGTCCAGCCAGCCCATGCGGCCGACCACAAAGACCAGGGCGGCCATGGGCACGATCATGAGCACCCGGCGCACGATGCGCTGGCGCAGCGTGACCGGCCCGCGTCTGCGGGAAAGGCGCGGGGGGGCGGTGGGGGAATCCTGGGTCATGTGGGTGGCTGCTGCTTCATGTCCTCATGCCACAGGTGGCCGGACTGGGAGAGCAGGTTGCGCGCCCCCTCCGGCCCCCATGTGCCGGAGGCATATGGCTCCAGCGGGGCCTTGTTTTCCTTCCAGCCCTGCAGGATCGGGTCGATCCAGCGCCAGGCGGCGGCCACCTCGTCGCGGCGGATGAACAGGATCGGGTCGCCACGCACCACATCGAGCAGCAGCCGCTCATAGGCATCGGGATAGCGGATGTTGAACGCCTTCTCGAACTCGATGTTGATGTCCGCCTTGCGCAGGGCCAGACTGTCGGTGGGCGTAGGGTCCTTGGTCGAAACCGAGAGCATCATCCCCTCATCGGGCTGGATGCGGATGATCAGGCGGTTGGCGTCGGGCCGGTTGGCGAAGATCGACCACGGCGCACCTCGGAACTGGATCACGATCTCGCTTGATTTCTCGGCCATGCGCTTACCTGAGCGCAGGTAGAACGGCACCGTGCCCCACCGCCATGTCAGGATTTCGGCCTTTAGCGCCACGAAGGTTTCCGTCTCGCTGGTCATCCCTTCGCCCAGGTCTTCGAGGTAGCCGTTCACCGCGCGCCCGCCAATGGTGCCGCGCATGTACTGCCCGCGTGCGGTATAGATGGCCACGTCATCCGCCTCGATCGGCTTGAGGGCGTGCAACACCTTGAGCTTTTCGTTCCGCACGCTGTCGGCTCCCAGCGAGACGGGCGGGTCCATCGCTACAAGGCAGAGCACCTGCAGCAGGTGGTTCTGGATCATGTCGCGCAGGGCGCCGGAGCGGTCGTAATAGGGGCCACGGTTTTCCACGCCCACGGTCTCGGCCGCCGTGATCTGCACGTAGTCGATCGCATCGCACGACCACAGCCGCTCGAACACCGGGTTGGCAAAGCGCAGGGCGATCAGGTTCTGGACCGTCTCTTTGCCCAGATAGTGGTCGATGCGGAAGATCTGGTTTTCGGGGAAGTGACGGCCAACGCTATCATTGATCGCCTCCGCGCTGGCAAGGTCGGTGCCAATCGGCTTTTCCAGCACCACGCGCGACTGCGGCGTGATCAGGTCCTCGCGGCTCAGGTTCTCGCAGATCTGGCCATACAAGGCGGGGGATGTAGCAAGGTAGTAGACCCGGATGCGCCCCGGCGGCACGCTGTCCAGCAGGGTCTTGAGCGTGGGCCAGTCGCTATCCGCCTCCGCCCCGTTGAGGCTGACGTAATGCACCATGTTCACAAAGCGGGCGACGGTTGCGTCATCCAGCGCCTCGGGCTTGACGTGTTCGTGCAGGGCGTCGGTGGCGCGCTGCTGGTAGTCGGCGCGCGAAAGGGGGGAACGTGCCGTGCCGATGATGCGCGAATCATCGGGGATCTGCCCGTCACGGTAACGGTGATAGAGCGCAGGCAGCAGCTTGCGCATGGTCAGGTCACCTGTTCCGCCGAAAACGATGTAGTCAAAAGTATCAACGGGGGGAAGATGTGCCATGGAAGGTGGCCTCCTGCCTGTATGATGTGCCAGGCATGCCGGGGAGCATGCGTGGGGTTGGGGTATGCCGCAAAAGCTGCATACTGGCTGCTAGTTCGATTACGGCCCGCTTCTCTGGCCTGTCAAGTTGGCATTGACCATCGGGCAATGGCGCGATAATCCCGCCGTTCCACCCCATCGCCTAGTGACATTCCCTTCATGTCACGGATGGGCGCCTGACGGGGTAATCACGATATCTGGAGAGATCTGCCATGAATGCTGACAATTTCGGGGCGGACGACACGTCTGCCGCCGTGGGTGGGATTGCCGCCGACCGCCTGCGCAGCATTATCGAGCGCGTCGAGCGCCTTGAGGAAGAACGCAAGGCGCTGGCGGGCGATATCAAGGATATTTTCACCGAGGCGAAATCCGCCGGTTTTGATGTCAAGGTGATCCGCCAGATCATCCGCCTACGCAAGCAGGAACCTGCGGAAGTGGAAGAGCAGGAAACCCTGCTTGACATCTATCGCCGCGCGCTGGGCATGTAACGGTCCCGCCATGGCCTGGTGGCGCGGGCGATAGGGTCCGTGCCGCCGGGTAAACTCCAGTTCAGGTTCACGGTATGCTGTCCTCCCTTTTTCCGCAATGGATGCCGCCATGGGCGCAGGCCGTGCTGCTGGTGGGTGGTATCCTGTTCACGCTGGTCTGGCTGCTTGTGCCTTTTGCGGTTTTTGGCGTGAAGGGGCGGCTGGACAACCTTGCCATCCAGCTTGATGACCTGCAGGCCGAACTGCGGGTCATGTCCATGGGGATCAATACACCTCCCACATCCACCCCCATGCCCGTGGCGCAGGCCGATCCTGCCGCTCCCGTGCCCCGCCGGCAGCCCCCAGCCCCTGCGGGGACCGATCCGGTGTGGGACCCCACGCCCGCCGCCCGGCCGCCCGCCCGCGCAGTGCCGGAACCGGTGGAGGATGAGAGCGACATCCCCGCTTATGAGCGCCGCGCCCCCCGTTCATCACCGGCGGTACCCGTATCGGTAGCACCACCCCGTGCGGAGCCTGCCACCGGGCGTGGCGGGACGGAAGACTGGCCGCCACGCCCGGCTAAGGCCCCGCCGGCATCCCGTGAGCCGGCATCCCGTGCGGATGAGGGGCCGAGCCTTTCCGAATGGAGCCGTCGTTTGCCTGGTAGTGCACCGGACTCTGCGGCCGTACGTCCATTGCGGGCTTCGGTCTGGCCGCCTGAACGCGGGCAGCGTGCGGAACCGACCTTGCGCTGGCCACCCCGACGGGAGGGCTGAAGGTAACGCTTTTTCCAAAAGGCTCAGGGAACGCCGCCTTCCTGAAAAAGGCGGTACCCGGAAACTTTTTATTATTTATGTGGAATGGTTTGGTCGGTTGTCGGTTCCGTACGGGCAAACAGCACCAGGTCATCGCGGTGGATCAGTTCATCCGCGCCCTGCCAGCCCAGCAGGCCTTCGATTTCATCCGACTGGCAGCCCGCGATCCGGCCCGCATCTTCCGCCCCATAGCCTGCCAGCCCGCAGGCAACCCGGCGGCCATGGCGGTCCAGCACCGCAATCAGGTCACCACGGTCAAAATCGCCCGCCACTTCCTTCACGCCCGCTGGTAGCAGCGATGACCCCAGCATCAGCGCCTGCACCGCGCCATCGTCAATTACCATATGGCCCGCTGGTGTCAGGCTGCCCGCGATCCAGCTCTTGCGGGCGGATCGGGCGTCGGTCGCGGGCAGGAACCATGTGCAGCGCCCGCCATCACGCAGGCGGCCCAGCGGGTGCAGCGGCTGGCCCTGCGTAATGGCCATGGCGCAGCCCGACTGCGTTGCGATCCGCGCAGCCATGAGCTTGGTCCGCATGCCGCCCGATGAATAGCCTGGTGGCGGCGCACCGCCCATGGCTTCGATACTGTCGGTCAGTTCAGCCACGACCGGCAGGTGCCGTGCGTCGGGGTCGTTGCGCGGGTCGGCGGTGTACAGCCCGTCAATATCGGACAGCAGCACAAGCTGGTCCGCATTGATCATTTCCGCCACCCGGGCCGCCAGGCGGTCATTGTCGCCAAAGCGGATTTCGGTGGTGGCAATGGCGTCGTTTTCATTGATGACGGGTACGCAGCCCAGCCCCAGCAGCGTGTTGAGCGAGGCGCGGGCGTTGAGATAGCGGTTGCGATTCTCGGTATCATCGGGGGTCAGCAGCAGTTGGGCGGCTGTCAGCCCATGACCCGATAGCGCATCGGTCCAAGCCTGCGCCAGCCGGATCTGACCGACGGAGGCAGCGGCCTGCTTTTCCTCCAGCCGCAGCACGCGGCGCGTCAGTCCCAGTTGGTGGCGGGCAAGGGCAATGGCGCCAGACGAGACCACAACCACTTCCGTGCCCTGCGCGCGCAGGTCGGCGATGTCCTGCGCCACGCTGTCCAGCCAGGCCTGCCGGGGGGTTGCGTGGTCGGGGTCCACGATCAGGGCGCTGCCAATCTTTACGACAATCCGCCGTGCCGTACGCAGGTGGGGCAGGGCTGTATCCGTCATGTCACGGGGGTCTCCGCCTGAGTCGCCTCCGCCCGTTCGGCGCGGTCGCGGGTTACAAAATCCTGTAACTGGCGCAGTACCGTATCCACGTTCATATGGGCGACGGACGACATGGTCATGACCCTCTGCCCACTGGCCTGTTCCAGGGCCGTGCGGCGTTCGTCAATTTCCTCGGGCAGCAGGGCGTCGATCTTGTTGAGCACGATAATTTCCGGCTTGTCCGCTAGGCCGCCACCATATTCTGACAGTTCATGGCGGATGGTGCGCCATGCGCCCACCACGTCGGGCACCTCTGCCGTGCCATCAATCAGGTGCAGCAGCACCGCGCAGCGTTCCACATGACCAAGAAAACGGTCCCCCAGCCCGCTGCCTTCATGCGCGCCTTCGATCAGGCCGGGAATGTCGGCAATCACGAATTCTTCCGTAACCGACAGCCGCACCACACCCAACTGCGGGTGTAGTGTGGTGAAAGGATAGTCCGCAATCTTGGGTCTGGCGGCTGATACGGTGGAGAGGAAGGTGGACTTGCCCGCGTTGGGCAGGCCCACTAACCCCACATCGGCAATCAGCTTGAGACGGAGCCAGACCCAGCGTTCCTCCCCCGGCCAGCCCTTGTCTGCCCGACGTGGGGCGCGGTTGGTGCTGGTCTTGAAATGCGCATTGCCACGCCCGCCATCGCCACCGCGGCACAGGAGCAGGCGCTTGCCCGCGACATCAAGGTCGCCCAGCATGGTCTCGCGGTCCTCATCAAAGATCTGGGTACCGATTGGTACCTTGATCACGACCGTCTCGGCCGCCGCCCCCGTGCGGTCGGAACCCGCGCCATTGCCGCCCTTGCGGGCGCGGAAATGCTGGGTGTAGCGGAAATCGATCAGGGTGTTCAGGTTATCGACCGCTTCGAATATGATATCGCCACCCCGGCCGCCATTGCCGCCATCCGGACCGCCAAATTCGATATATTTCTCACGGCGGAAGGCGACGACCCCGTCCCCCCCGTCACCTGATTTTACATAGATTTTGGCCTGGTCAAGAAACTTCATTGCCTGCGATCCGGTCGGGGTGCGGCACAAGCGCGCCCTGTGTACATGCATGATACCAGAGAATACCGCCCGGCATCATACGAAAAAGGGGGCGGCCAGAATGACCGCCCCCCTTAAAT
The DNA here is from genome assembly GCF_000182745.2 of Komagataeibacter medellinensis NBRC 3288. Lineage (NCBI taxonomy): Bacteria > Pseudomonadati > Pseudomonadota > Alphaproteobacteria > Acetobacterales > Acetobacteraceae > Komagataeibacter > Komagataeibacter medellinensis. The sequence continues at coordinate 928,695 of NC_016027.1, read as the reverse complement.
ATCGGGTAATCCCGCAGTGATAAAGGCGTTAAGCCTTATTCCGCTGCCAGCGGCAGGGACTGCACGGATACATGCACCCGGCCTTCTGCGCGGCGTTCGAACTTCACATGTCCGTCTACCAGCGAAAACAGGGTGTGGTCGCGGCCTACGCCAACATTCACACCGGCCTTCATCTTCGTGCCACGCTGGCGAACGATGATGTTGCCTGCGATGACGCTTTCGCCACCAAACTTTTTGACGCCAAGGCGACGCCCGGCGCTATCGCGCCCGTTACGGGACGAACCGCCTGCCTTTTTTTGTGCCATTGCCTGAACTCCTTAAAACTGAAATCTCTGATCAAACCTGCCCGGCGCGTGACCGGTAGGGATCAGGCAGCGTTGATCGCGGAGATGCGCACCACGGTCACCGGCTGGCGATGGCCGTTCTTGCGGCGGCTGTTCTGCCGGCGGCGCTTCTTGAAGATGATGACCTTCGCCAGGCGGTCCTGCGCGATCACGGTAGCGGTGACGGTGGCGCCTGCCACGGTGGGCGCGCCAATGGTCGTGCCGCCTTCGCCGCCAACGGCCAGGACCTGGTCGAAGGTGATGGTGGCGCCAGCTTCGCCTTCCAGCTTTTCAATCTTCAGGACGGCGTCCTTGGCAACGCGGTACTGCTTACCGCCGGTACGGATAACTGCAAACATGTCTCTATCTGTCTTTCCGATCTCTTGGCGTGTGCGGCACCGTGGTGGTGCAGGCGACACGGCCCAGTCGCTTTTTTATATTGGCCGCAATTGCAGCGGCGCCCCGTCCGCGCGGGGTGAATGCGGGCTTTTACTGGGTGGGTGGGCACAGGTCAATATTTTTTATGGGGTGTGCCGCCAGGGCAAAAAGACCCCTTGCGCGCACTCCTGCACGCCCCTATAAGCCGCTGCATCACCGCGTGCAGTATGGAGAGGTGCCGGAGCGGTCGAACGGGGCGGTCTCGAAAACCGTTGTGCGTGCAAGCGTACCGTGGGTTCGAATCCCACCCTCTCCGCCACTGCATCGCGTGTGTATTTCCCTTACAATCCGGTTTCCATGTCACGGTCGTGCAGCAGGCGTCCTGCCACATACGTGGCGCGGATGCTGCGGTCATCGCCCAGCATCATGAGCGTGAACATCAGGTCCGCCGTGCTGTCGCACATCTGTACGCGCAGCGCCTGCAGCGGGGTTGCTTTCGGGTCCAGTATGCACAGGTCCGCATCCATGCCGGGTGCCACCGTGCCAATTACGTCGTCCAGATGTAACGCCTGTGCGCCGCCTGCGGTCGCCAGCCAGAAAGCCTGTACCGGGTGCAGCGTATGGCCGGCCGTCTGGGCAATCTTGTAGGCTTCGTTCATGGATTGCAGGTGTGACAGGCTGGTGCCCGCCCCCACATCCGTGCCCAGACCCGTGCGCACCAGGCGGGTGGGCGAGAGCGCATCGAACAGCCGGAACGTGCCACTACCCAAAAACAGGTTGGAGGTGGGGCAATGTGCCAGCGCGCAGCCGGTGGCGTGGCAGCGCTGCATGTCGTGCTCATCAATATGGATGGCGTGGCCCATCACGCTGCGCGGGCGCACCAGGCCCGCGCGGTCATACACGTCAAGGTAGGAGCGGCTCTCGGGAAACAGTTCGGCCACCCAGTCCACTTCTGCCCGGTTTTCGGCCAGATGGGTCTGCATGAACAGTGTGTCGTCACGCGCCAGTAGACTGCCTGCCGCTTCAAGCTGCGCGGGGGTGCTGGTAGGGGCGAAGCGTGGCGTTACGGCATAATGCTGGCGGTTTTTGCCATGCCAGCGTTCGATCAGCGCCAGCGATTCGTCATGACCCTGCTGCGCCGTATCCCGCAGGTAATCTGGCGCGTTGCGGTCCATCAGCACCTTGCCCGCCACCATGCGGGTACCAAGGCGGGTGGATTCGGCAAAGAACGCATTAACCGATTGTGGGTGGACAGTGCAGTACACCGCCGCCGTGGTGGTGCCGCCACGCAGCAGTTCGGACAGGAACTGCCGGGCGATGGCGGTGGCATAAGCCGCATCGGCAAAGCGGCGCTCGGTAGGGAAGGTGTAGCGTTCCAGCCATTCCAGCAACTGTTCGCCGTAGGCCGCGATCATGGGCAGTTGCGGGTAGTGGACGTGCATGTCCACAAAGCCTGCCGAGATCAGGCAGCCGCGGTAATCCGTTACGTCCAGCCCCGGGGGCAGGTGCGCCACCGTCTGGCCATACGGGCCGACATGGGTAATGCGCCCCGCCTGTACGATGACAAGCCCGTCGGGTTCATCAACCAGTGCTGCATCGGACGGCATGAGGAAGGGATTGCCGCGAAAGGTGATGACATGCCCGCGCAGGGCGGCATCGGCGGGAACGGGGGGAGGGGTCATGTCTGGCTCCGTCTCCAGCCCCGTCGTGCGTCAGGCCACAGTCAGGACGCGTCGCTGGCGCGGTAGGGCTGGGAGGCATCAAGGAAGGCTGCGTTGGCTCCCAGTTCATAGGAAATGACCAGCAGATAGGCAATGGCGCGGGTCATCTCGATGCGCGAGGTGATGTTGGCTTCTGCGGCTTCCAGCCGCCGCAGGCTGCGCGTAGCGCCGCGCGCCACCCGCGCCGTGCGGCCAAAGCGCCCGTAGCGCCCGCTGAACTGCGACATGCGGGTGAGGAACAGTTCGATGGCGCGATGGGCGGCGGGTGGCAGTTGCCCGCGCTCCAGCACTACGCGCAGGCGGATGATGTTCAACCCGATGGTCATGGCCGAGAGCGTACCCTGCAGGTAGGCCTCGATGGTAGGCGTGGGCGTGGGGCCGGCATGGCGGATCAGGCGCGAGAAACGGTCGGTGTTGCGTCCGATCCATGATTGTGTGCGCGGCATGGGCTGCGCGGAAGCCAGATGGCGCAGGTCGTGCAGCGTGCGGTTGCGCATGCGCCAGCGTTCTTCATCATTGTCGAACGGCAGCACCGCGCGGAAGATCAGCACCGCGAAGCCGATACTGCACAGCAGCGCGAAAGAGGCGTTGAAATATGCAATCTCGTTCAGCCGGGTCTGGTTGCCCGGCCCCACCAGGTTGGGCAGAAACAGGCAGTAGGATGCTGCCGCCCCCGCTGTGGCCGGGTTGCGCGCGGCAAGGCCGCCTGCGATCATGGGCAGGGCCAGGACGGCGGCCAGCATCTCGAATTCCGCAGGCCGCGGCAGGAACAGGAGCACAAGGAAGCCCGAGACCAGCACCGCCCAGCAGGCACCGCGCAGGAAGTTCATGGTGCCCACTACCGGGTTCTCCCGTGTGGCGAACAGCCCGCATGTCACTGCGACCATGGTAATGAAGCCGATGCCGTTGGCCCATGCCGTGACTTCCCAGATAGCAGCGGACGCGCCGATGGCCACGGCGGCGCGGATGCCGTTATAGGCCGCTTCCTTGAAGTCACGATGGGCCTCGATGCGGAAATGGAAGTGGTCGCCGCGGATTTCGTGCTGGCTGGCATCGAATTCCTGGATCGCCTGCTCAAGTTCGCCCAGCAGTTCATCAAGTGCATTGTGCAGGATGCGGCAGTTCAGCAGGTCATCCACCTCGGCTGTTTCTGTCGTGATGGTGGTGCTGATTTCATGGGCCAGCGCGTCGATTATACGCTGGCGACACACGCCACGCAGGTCCTGCAGGTCCTGCTGGATGTGCGGGATCTCGGAATCATTTTCCAGCCGCGCAGGCACGCCCAGCAGGAAGGTGCGCGTCAGCAGCGAGGTTTCGGTAAACTGTTCGTTGCGTGTCTCCAGCGCCTTGATGCGCGCCATCATGCCCAGACCGCGTGAGAGCAGGACCGACACCGCCGCAAGGGCTGCGCGCGCGTGGTCGCCCTCATGCCCGTGAGGACCCATCTCGACTTCACTGAACTCGATCTGGTCGTTGATGCTCAGGATCGTGCCGAATAGAGCGCGCGAACGGATGAAGGCAGCCTCGTCACCCGCCAGCAGGTTGGCTACGGCATCGGTTGCGCTGCCCAGCGCCATCTGGATCTTCTGGCGCATGTTCCGCCGTGCGCTGGAGGCGAGGTTATGCGCGAACAGCACCGCCACCAGCGTCTCACACGTAATGCCCAGCACGATATAGGTGGTGCGGGACATGGTGATCATGAAGATGTTGTCGGGGTCGCGCGTGGCGGCCAGTGCGATGATGGCGCAGGTATAGCCTGATAGCACCAGCGCATAGGAGCGGAAGTTGCGTACCAGTGTCGCGCACATGCAGCACAGCCCGATCCATATGCTGATGGCGGGGAAGAACAGCCATGGCGCCTGCGGGAACGCGCATACAAGGATGACGGCACTTATGGCCCCCACCGCCGTACCCACCAGTCGCCACCGTGCCTTGGACAGGCTCTCCCCGCGCGATCCCTGGGCCACGATCCATACGGTCATCGCCGCCCATGGCGGGTCATCCAGTTCCATCCACATGGCGATGGTCAGCGCCATCAGCGCCGCCACCGTGGTGCGCACTGCAAAGGCCAGCGCTTCGGGCGTGGGGGCGTAGAGCCATTTCAGCCCGCTCATCCGCGCATAGCCGGGCGCGCGGATAGTGGGAAAATGCTTTCCACTTAAAAGGCGGGTCAGGACGGGAGGCAGGCGATTGAGGTCAGCAGGCACGATATGCGGCTTCCAGCGGCAGGGGGCGCGTTATCCATAACGCATCTTGCTATCACGTAATGGTGTCACGCATGCATATCTGGCATCGGCTTTCCTCGTGGCGGAACGGCGGCATCAGGGCGCGGGGGCGGGCAGGTGACTTGCCGCCAGCCGCAGGTCATCCACAAAGCGGGCATATTCACGCGCGCGGGCGTCTTCGCCGGGTAGGCGCAGCAGATAGGATGGATGGACCGTGACCACGCCGGTGCTGCCGTCCTCCATCGGGATGGGACGCGAACGCGTGTGACCAATTGTAACGCTGCGCCCCAGCAGGGCGGATGCCGCTGTGGCTCCCAGCATGACCAGCACGCGGGGGCGGATGAGGTGGCGCTCTGCTGCAAGCCATGGCGCGCAGGCGGTCACTTCCTCGTGTCCGGCCTTTTCATGGATGCGGCGGGTGCCGCGCCGGATGAACTTGAAATGCTTGACCGTATTGGTCACGTACACATCCGCGCGACCTATGCCCGCCTCCGCCAGCGCGCGGTCGAACAGTTGGCCCGCTGGGCCGACGAAGGGGCGGCCGACCTGGTCCTCGCGGTCACCGGGCTGTTCACCCACGAACATCATGCGCGCGGTGGGCTCCCCCTCGCCAAACACCGTCTGGGTTGCGTGGCGGGCCATGGGGCAGATGAGGCAGCTCCGCGCCGCCAGCGCCACCGCGCGCAGGCTGGTGATCTGGCTGATATCCAGGTCCGTCACCAGTGGTAGGGCGGGCGGAGGCAGGGTGGATGGCGCCAGCGGGTGCAGGGGGGCATGCGGGCCATGCAGCAGGGTATCGCCCGTCCAGCGCAGCATGCGCCCGGGCAGGGAGAGTTGCCATGGTGCGAGTGAAAGCTGGAGGGTGATGAAACGCGCATTGCATTCAGGCGCATAGGTGCGGGCAGGAAAGGTCGCGTGCTGCGTGGTGCCCGGCTGCATCAGGGTAAGCAGGGTGCGTCGCAGTTCATCGGTTTCCGCACGGACCTGGGCTGCTGCGGCCTCCATGCGTTCAAGGTTCGCGGGGTCAGGTTGGGTGCCGGTGGCGTGGGCGTAGATCAGACCGTAGGCCAGGGCCGCGCGGTCGGGCAGCATGGACTGGAAGGTGGTGGCTGCCAGGCGCAGCGTCTCCCGCAGGATGGAAAAGCCCGGCAGGTCGGGAGCAGGCGGCGGGGGCTGGCTTGCTGCCCCGGCCTGTGCTGCGACCTGCCACGTAATGGCTTGCGGTGGCACATGCCGGGCGACAAGGACGCGGGTCATGGCGCGCCATGTTGCAAAATCGAGCGGGTGGGCAAGGGTTACGGTGACTGGCTGCATGGCTGTGATTGGTCCCGTTGTGGTATGCGGGGCGGATCAGGTCAGCCCCAGTGCGCGGGCGCTGCGCCACATCATGTAGAATGCCACAAGGAAGATCAGGCACGCAAAGATCAGGCGCAGGTGCTGCGGCTGGCTGCCCAGCCTGCGCGCCAGCACCGTGCCGCCCATGCCTCCCACCACGCCGCCCGCCACCAGCAGACCCACCATGGGCAGGTCAACCAGTCCCGCCATGGCGTAGCTGACCGATGTTGTCAGTCCGAAGGCGCACACGGCCACAAGCGATGTGCCGATGGCATTGAGCATGGGCATGCCGGTGGCCGCCAGCAGGGCCGGCACGATCAGGAAGCCGCCGCCAATGCCGAAAAAGCCGGAACAGAATCCGGTGGTGGCACCGTAAGCCAGCACGGGCAGACTGGCCATGCGCTCAGGCCCCCGGGCTTCTGGCCCCGCCTTGCGGCAGCCGCGCAGCATGAGCGCGCCGACCCCGAGCATGACCAGGGCAAACAGGAACAGCAGCCGCTGCCCGTTGATGACCTTGCCAAAGCTGGCCCCCACAAGCGCACCGGCCACGCCCGCGCTGGCGAACAGGCCCGCGCACCGCCACCGTATGCTGCCAGCGCGGGCATGGTGGGCCAGGTTGCACAGGGCATTGACGGTCACAGCCAGCGCGCTGGTGCCGATGGCCCGGTGCGGGTCGGTCATGCCCACTACATAGAGCAGCAGCGGCACGGCAAGGATGGAGCCGCCCCCTCCCACCAGCCCTAGCGTGAAGCCGATCACGCCCCCGCTGAGCAGGCCCGCCAGCCCCTGGACCAGATCAGGCACGCGCGGTGCGGGCGTGCCGGGACGGCAATGGCGTGACGGACGGGGGGTGGATCATGGTCATGGTTCCCATCATGGGCCGTGGTGTATGAACTGTTTAATTATTTATTATATTATGTATATGTTTTGACAAGCCCCCGTGCTGCCAGTCGCGCGGTAGGGGTCGTATTAATGATGGCGCGCAGGGTATGATATTACGCCCGAAATGACCTGTAAGGGAGCGAGTGGATGCCCAACCTGCCCAGAACGCGCGAAATTGCGGAAACCCTTGTGCTGCGGCTGCGCCTGCTGGCGCAGCCGCAGCGCCTGATGGTGCTGGCCTGCCTGCTTGATGGCGAAAGGAGCGTTGGTGAAATCGAGGTGCAGACAGGCATAGGCCAGCCAACCCTGAGCCAGCAGTTGGCGGAACTTCGTCGTGCTGAAATTGTTGTAACGCGCAAGGAAGCGCGTCAGGTCATCTACAGTATCAGGGACGCGGTGGAGGAGACGCGCCTGCGCCTGATCTGCGCGATCTGTGACCCGGATTGCGATATGGAACGACTGGCGGGTCTGGTGCGCGACCGAAAAGCCGTTATTCCGCCCGAACGGCAGGCCGATGCTGCCTGCTTTGCCCGTATAGGACTGGATTCCTGAAAAGCGCCAGTGAAAGATATGGCTGAATTAAGAACTTTTGTATCAATTTCGTACAAAAACGTACATTTGACTAATTGGTATTATTTAATACTAATTTGCGATCAGGGATCGTTGAATATTCTATTGTGAATATAGGAAAATGTTCCGTGATTGATATTGTAAATATTAACGGACTGATATATGAACGCCCTTCTAATGGCTTGTGAATATATCGCGGCTGTTGGTTGGTTATGGAGCTACGGAATGCGTGATGTCTGATACCGAGCAGGATTTTTCATGTCTGGAACTTACGACACAGATCGTGTCGGCCCATGTTTCAAACAATAGTGTCGCCGCCGACGTGTTACCTGACCTGATTCGTCAGGTATATCAGGCGTTGTCCAGTGTCAGTCGTCCGGTTGAAGAACCCGAAAAGCTTCAGCCTGCCGTGCCGATCAAGCGCTCGGTGTTTCCCGATTACATTGTCTGCCTCGAAGATGGCAAAAAGCTCAAGATGCTCAAGCGCCACCTGCAGAGTGCTTATGGCATGACGCCCGAACAGTACCGTGAGCGCTGGGGCCTGCCAGCGGAATACCCCATGGTCGCCCCCAACTATGCCGAGCGCCGCTCCAGTCTTGCGCGCGAGATCGGGCTTGGCCGCAAGATCACCGCTGCTTCCGCCGGCATGGCCGCAAGTAGTGGCGATGCGCCCGCCAAGTCGGGCCGCCGCCGCAAGGCCTGACGGTTCGTTCACCCTGAAATCCCATCTTCGGTGTGGCTGGTATCCATGATATTGCATGATCATGGATACTGAGCCTGACATCGTTTTGCGTGCCACGTCGCTCCATCGTCGCCTGCTGTTATGGCGCGGTGGAGCCGTGGCTTTTTTTGTGCTTGCCTGCATCGTGGCGGTGGGGCGTGTCTCGGGCGGCGGATGGGCGGCCCATCGGGCACCACATCTTGTGCACCTCAAGGTGCAGGGGATCATCGGTTCTGATGAGCATGAAAATATCGAGGCCCTGAACAGGGCGCGCGATGATGATTCGGTCAGGGGGCTGGTGCTGGAAGTCAACAGCCCCGGCGGTGCCGTAACTGGTGGCGAGACGCTGCATGATGCCGTGGCAGCCTTTGCGCGGCGTAAGCCGGTAGTCGTTTCCATGGGGAGTGTCGCGGCATCGGCTGGTTACATGGTGTCGGTTCCTGCCAGCCGCATCTTTGCCAATCGTTCAAGTTTGACTGGCTCCATCGGGGTCATTTTGGAATCGCCTGATGTCTCGACCCTGCTGGATCGGGTGGGGGTGCATGTTGATCAACTTGTCTCCGGCCCGATGAAGGGGCAGCCTTCTGTTGTGAAACCTCTTTCCCCCGAGGGACGCGACATGCTGCAGGGCGTTGTGTCCGACCTGTATGGCTTTTTTGTCAACGTCGTGGCGCAGGACCGCCACATGCCCGTGGCGCGCGTGCGTGAACTGGCCGATGGCCGCCCCTATACCGGCCAGCAGGCCGTGCCGCTGGGTCTGGTTGATGAGATCGGCAGCATGGACGATGCAAGGGAATGGCTGGCGAGGAAGGCGCATCTGTCCGATACGGCAAAGATGGTCGATATCGGCCCTGCTGCCACCCGCAGCAGATGGCAGCGCATGATAAAAGGGATTGCATCTGCCGTGCCGGGAGCGGAATTCGTGCTGAAGGAAAGTAGTATGCTTGACGGAGCCGTTGCGATCTGGAAACTTTAATTTCTTGTTTAAACAAGGGGAACAGGATGACCAGGTCAGAATTGATCGCTGAACTTGCCGCTGCCCGCCCGCACCTTCCCATCCGGGAAGTGGAACGTATTGTTCAGGTCATATTTGCTGAAGTCAGCAATGCCCTGATGCGTGGTGATCGCGTAGAGTTGCGTGGCTTCGGGGCTTTTACCGTCAAGAAGCGTGATGCACGCACCGGGCGCAACCCGCGCACGGGGGAGAGCGTATCGGTGGACGAAAAGGTCGTGCCGTTCTTCAAGGCTGGCAAGGAACTGCGTGAGCGTGTCAACCGCGCGCATGGCACGGAAGAGTGACTGACTGGCCGGTTACGTCTGTTTAAAGGGTTGTTCTGAGCGGACTGGAATGCCTGCTTGTGCACCGTTCTGTGCGGCAGAAGGACGGTTGCGGCAGGGGCTTTTTCAGGGATTAAAAGCAAACGCCGCCTTTTTGAAAAAAGGCGGCGCCTGATGGCTGCGTAATTTTTGGAGAGCGATCGTTTTCAGCCTGCCTCTTTAGTGGCGGGCGTTGATTTCCGCCAGCAGGAAGTCACGGAAAACGGCTACGCGCTTGGATGTGCGCAGTTCTTCGGGGTAGACGAAATAGGCATCCACCGTCGGCAGCGGCACTTCCGGCAGGATCTTGACCAGATTGGGATACTGCGATGCCGCATAAAGCGGGATCGACCCGATTCCGATCCCTGCCGCGATTGCGCCCGCCATGGCGGCCAGGCTGTTGACCTCAAGCCGCGCCTGACGCCGCTCGTCCGACGGCACGCCGGTTTCCGCCAGCCAGTTGATGTGCGGCACGGGCGGGTGATAGCCGCCAAACAGGATCAGCTTGTGGGCGTTCAGTTCCTCAAGCGTGCGGGGTGTGCCGTAATCATTGAGGTAGGACTGCGAGGCATAGATCGGCAGCGGGAAGTCAGCCAGATGGCGCTGGATCAGGTCCGGCTGGCGTGGCGGGTGCATGCGTACCGCCACATCCGCTTCCCGCATACCCAGATCCAGGTCGTTGTCTTCCAGGATCAGGGTGATCGAGATGTCAGGATTGGTTTCCATGAACCGGTGCAGCCGTGGCGTAAGCCAGCAGGTACCAAACCCGGTTGTGGTGGTGACCCGTAACCGACCGGCTGCCTTTTCCTTGCTTTCCGTCAGCAGGGACTGGGTCATGGCCAGCTTGGAAAAGACTTCCCGGACCGTCTGGTTCAGTGTCTCACCCTGTTCGGTCAGGATCAGCCCCCGGGCATGCCGGTGGAAGAGGGGAACCTGCAGTGCCTCTTCCAGCGCTGAAATCTGCCGCGATACCGCAGACTGGCTCAGGTTAAGCACGTCGCCAGCATGGGTGAAGGACCCTGCCTCGGCTACTGCATGAAATATCCGGAGTTTATCCCAGTCCACGCGTTGACTCCGCTTTTGCTATCTAAATAAAGGGCGCGCCAGATGTTATGACACTATAATTGTTGTGGTGAAGGAAATAACGATGCAGGTCAAGGACTCTTGCTGATTCATTACACGGTGGCAGCAAGGAAGCGTTCGGCTTCCAGGGCCGCCATGCACCCGGTTCCTGCTGCTGTTACGGCTTGGCGGAATATCTTGTCCTGCACGTCGCCTGCGGCGAACACGCCTGGCACCGAGGTGCGGGTGCTACCGGGTGTCGTCATGATGTAACCGTCTGTATCGATCTCCACTATATCACGGAAAATTGCGGTTGTGGGCGCATGTCCGATGGCAACGAACACCCCATCCACCGCAATATCATGTATCGCGCCGGTTTTCGTGTCGCGCAGTTCCAGGCCGGTTACGACAGGCGGCGTGCCGTTGCCGGTTATGCGTTCGACCGCGCTGTTCCATATGACAGATATCTTGGGGTTGGCGTGCAGCCGGTCCTGCAGGATCTTTTCCGCCCGCAGGCTGTCGCGGCGATGGATCAGGGTGACGTGGCTGGCGTGGTGGGTCAGGTAGAGTGCTTCCTCCACCGCCGTATTGCCGCCGCCAATTACGGCCACGCGCTTGCCACGGTAGAAAAAACCATCACATGTGGCGCAGGCCGAAACGCCGGAGCCCTGGAACTCTTTCTCGCCCGGAACGCCCAGCCATTTGGCCTGTGCCCCGGTGGCGATGATCACAGTGCGCGCTTCGTACAGCGTGCCGGAATCGCCCGTGGCATAGAAGCGGCCCGCGCCGTCGCTGCGGCTGAAATCACAGGACACGATTATGTCATCAATCAGCCGGGTACCCACATTGCCTGCCTGTTCGGCCATCTGCATCATCAGGTCCGGTCCCTGGATGCCCTTGCCGAAACCGGGATAGTTTTCGACATCGGTCGTGATCATCAATTGGCCACCGGGCTGGAGCCCGGCTACGAGAACGGGAGAGAGATTGGCGCGCGCGGCATAGATGGCGGCCGTATAGCCTGCGGGGCCGGCACCAATGACAAGCAGGTCGGTAGAACAGGTCTGGGGCATGAGATCCTAAAAACCCTATGGTCGGAATTTCCTTTGGTATGATCGTCCACTGGCGTCCGTGCAAGGGTTGGAGTAGGTAGTGCTGGATTATTGTGGTGCGAAAAGACCTGTTTCGCGCCTTTTCGAGAGATGGAACATGCATGGCGGAACAGATGGCTGATCTTGATGCGATTGACCGTCGGATTGTGGCCGAGCTCCAGCTGGACGGACGCATGACGAACGTGGAGCTGGCCCGGCGTGTGGGCATTTCGGCCCCGCCGTGCCTGCGCCGTATGCGCCGGCTGGAGGAAGACCATGTAATCCGCGGCTATCATGCCGATACGGATGGCGCCCGGCTGGGCTGGTCGATCACGCTGTTCGCCCTGATCGGGCTGGACAGCCAGAAGGAGACGGTGCTCTCCGCCTTCGAGGCCCAGGTCTCGGCCTGGCCGGAAGTGCGTGAATGCCACATGATCCGTGGCGAGGGAGATTTTCTGGTTCGGCTGGTGGCGCGTGATGCAACGCATGAGAACCTGCTGACCCGCCAGTTGACAGAAGCTCCGCATGTGGTGCGCGTGCAGACGCTGCAGACCATCCGCACCAGCCTGAACCGCCCTGGCGTGCCTGTGTGAGTGCTGGGTGCAGCCGACGCATGTGGCTGTATTCGCTAGCGCTGCTGGTCTGTGTGCGGCTGGTTGTGGCGGGGTTATTACCACTTTCGCCTGATGAAGCCTATTACCGCATATGGGCGCTGGCCCCGGCTGCTGGTTATCTGGACCACCCGCCCATGGTGGCCATATGGATCCGGCTGGGCATGCTGTTGGCGGGCGATACCCCGTTCGGCGTAAGGCTGGTGGGGGTGTTGGCGGGATGCGGGCTGTCGTTTTTCATAATCCGTGCGGTGCGCGACCTTGTGCCGGATGCACCGGCGGGGCAGGGGGTGCGTGCGTGCCTGCTGTTACAGGCGACTCTGGCTCTGGCAATTCAGTCAGTTGTGATAACACCAGACATGCCGGTCCTGTTCTTTGTCTCCATGCTGGTGTGGTGCATGGGACGCATCGTGGCGGGTGCAGGTGCAGGATGGTGGGTGCTGGCCGGCCTTGCCGGGGGGCTTGCGTTTGATAGCAAATACACTGCCATCCTGCCCATGGCAGGAATTGGGGTGTGGCTGGGCTTGCAGGGGCTGTGGGGTCGGTGCGCATGGCTGCGGGCGCAGATGGTGGGCATGGTGGCCGCGCCGGGTGTGACAGCGCTGGCCATGGCCCCGGTCATATGGTGGAACGCGCGGCACGGTTGGGTCAGCTTTGCCCGGCAGGGTGGGCGGGCGGCGGACTGGCATCCCGCGCGCGCATTCCAGTACCTGACGGAACTGGCGGGCGGCCAACTGGGATTGATGACACCCGGTATTGCCATCTTTTTTGTGTGGGCAATGGTGTGTCTGCTGCGCCGCGCCCGCCACGCGCCGGGTGCGGCGCTGCTGGTGTGTATGACTGGCGTGCCCGTCTGTGTGTTCGTGCAGCATGCATTGGGTGATCGGGTGCAGGCCAACTGGCCGGTAATCATCTATCCGCTGCTGGCCGTGGGTACCGCCGTACTGGGCTGGCGGTGGGGGCGGTGGGCTATAGGCGGCGGCATGTTGGTGGGGGGCGCGGTGTATGTGCAGGCCGTATTCGCCCCGCTGCCACTTTCGGCGCATGCGGATGTGGCGCTGCGGCAGATGGCGGGGTGGCACGCACTGGCCGAGCGTATAGGGGCAGTGGCTCGGCCGGGAGACTTCATTGCCGCGTGTGATTATGGCACGGCGGCCGAACTGGCCACGGTCATGCCCGGCCGGGTGGTGCTGGGTATGGAGCCACGCTGGGCGCTGTTCAACCTGCCCCATGGTGCTGCGGGGGAAGGGATTATGGTATGCAATCCGCGCCGTGAGTTCGAGCGCGCGGATTTGGCCGTCATCCAGCCCCTGGGCGTGGTGATGCGGGGGCGCCGGAGCCGGGTGGCTGAACTGGAGGGGCTGTATCGCGTGCAACTGCGCCCGGACCTGCCCGCTACCCGTCAGCAGTCGATTGCCCGGCTGCCGGTTGTGCCCGCGCATAAATCATAAAAGTGTTCTTTGAATCTTTTTGTAAAAAGCTTCAAAGAATACTGTCTTTAAAAAAGCAGTGCCCAAAACTTCTAATATTTATAAATAATTGATTTAAAAATGCTTTCTCAGTTCGGAACCGGCATCGCCTGGCGCACCTGTTCCAGCAATGCCTTCATGCGGAAAGGTTTCTCCAGCAGGGGCAGGGGGGCATAATGTGCCAGCCGGTCCGGGTCACCGCTCATGGCAATGACCTGACTGCCCCGGGCACGGGCCGCCTGGATGAAGGCATCCGGCTGCCCGTCAGGCAGGGTCAGGTCAACCAGTGCAAGCGTATAGGCAGCGGTCTGGATGCGGTGCATGGCATCGGCCACGCTGGGGCTTATGGTAGCGGCAATGCCCTGGGTTTCCAACATGGTCGCGACCAGTTCGGCTATCGTGGCTTCGTCCTCGACAATCAGGGCGGAAATCTGGGTCATGACAGGATGCTTTCAGGCTGTTGTGCGGCCGTGGTCTCAGACAGGCGGGTCTGTTGTGCAACGGGCCATGGGGCGATCCCGCGCGATGACAGGGCCAGTGCCCCCAGTTCAGGCAGCCCGGGCGAGAAAGCGGACGGGTTGGCATGCACCTGCGCCATGTCGAACCAGTCCACATCATCGGCATCATCGCCGGCGCGGATCGCGCTCCAGCCATTGTCGTGGCATTTCACCGCAATAATCAGGTAGTGGAAGCGGATCTGGCCGTGAGCATCGCGGTCAATCAGGTCAAAGGCGGTCAGCGTGCCCTCGGCATGGGTTTCAAAGCCGGTTTCCTCGCGCAGTTCCCGTGCGGCGGCAGCCAGATAGCTTTCCCCATGTTCAATGCGGCCGCCGGGAAAGCCCCACAGCCCCTGATCGGGCGGATTGCGTCGACGCACCAGCAGCATGCGCCCGTCGCGCACGATAATGGACAGCACCGCTCCGGCAAGTGTCATGTTATCAGACATAATTAAGGAATATAGAGGATCAGGCCCACGCATCCATGCCTATGTCGGACCACCATCTTCCCGATTGCGTGAACACAGGCCCCAGGGGTGCGGCTAGCGTTTGAGCACGATATGGGCACGGCAGCGCGGGGTACCGTAGGTGCCGACTATGGTTTTGCCTTCGGGATGGGCCTCGAACACCATGGGAAAGGGTGCGCCGGAGGGCTGCCGGACCAGCGCTTCGGCATGGTAGTGGGCATGGTCCGCTTCTGGCACGCCAGTCAGCAAGATCGAGCCATCGGCGGGGGTAAAGGTGACCCGCTTTTTTTCTATCTGGAAAGTGGAGGTGTCACGCGTCTCGTCACAACTGCCCTGGTCGGTCACAAGTTGGCCGGTCCATAGCCCCAGCGGGCTGCTGGCCCTTGCCACGGGGGGCAGGGCAAGGCAGGCAAGGCAGAAGAAGGCCGCAGGCAGCGGGAAAAGGCGCGCAGTCATGAAATAGCCCTGTGGTCTGGTTTTTCGGTGTGCAGGGACGCAGACCGCCCTGCCTTGATTCTTTATATTGTGCTATCCGGGCACGAAAGACTATCCCATCCTTGCACTATGATGCCAGCTCATGCTGGAAGCCTAGCTTGTTGATAATGCCGCGACCGAAAGGTACATGATGACCGAGACCGTGAATACCGCCCCCCCGGCAGCCCTTGATGAAGCCCTGCATGAAGACCGTATCCTGATTCTGGATTTTGGCAGCCAGGTCACGCAGTTGATTGCCCGGCGCGTGCGCGAAAGCGGGGTGTATTGCGAAATCTGGCCGTATTCCACCAGCGCGGACAAGATCCGTGCCTTTGCGCCCAAGGGTATCATCCTGTCTGGCAGTCCGGCCAGCGTGCTGGACGAGAACGCGCCCACCATACCCGATGTGGTCTTTGCGCTGAATGTGCCGGTGCTGGGGATCTGCTACGGTCAGCAGGCTATGTGCCGCCAGTTGGGTGGGGTGGTGGAATCTTCCGAACACCGTGAATTCGGCCGTGCGCATATCGATATCATCAAGGACTGTGCCCTGTTCCGTGGCACATGGGCACGCGGCGGGCGTGAACAGGTCTGGATGAGTCATGGCGATCGTGTGACAAAACTGCCGCCGGGCTTCCAGGCCGTGGCCGTGAGCGAAGGTGCGCCGTACGCCATCATTGCCGATGAAGGTCGCCGCCTGTACGGCATGCAGTTCCACCCCGAAGTGGTGCATACCCCCCATGGTGCGGCGCTGCTGCGCAACTTTACCCACGATGTGGCGGGCTGTCGCGGCACGTGGACCATGGCGGGTTTCCGTGACATGGAGATTGCCCGTATCCGCCAGCAGGTGGGTAAGGGGCGGGTGATCTGCGGCCTGTCGGGCGGGGTGGATTCTTCCGTTGCCGCCGTGCTGATCCATCAGGCGATTGGCGACCAGTTGACCTGTATCTTCGTTGATCCCGGCATCCTGCGCGCGGGCGAGGCGGATGAGGTGATCCGCACTTTCCGTGACCGCTTCAACATCCATCTGATCCACCGTGATGCATCGGATCTGTTCCTGAATGCGCTGGAAGGGGTGAGCGACCCCGAGATCAAGCGCAAGACCATAGGTCGCCTGTTCATTGAAGTATTTGAGGAAGAAGCGGCCAAGCTGGGCGGGGCCGACTTCCTGGCGCAGGGTACGCTGTACCCCGATGTGATCGAGAGTGTGAGCTTTACCGGTGGGCCGTCGGTCACCATCAAGTCGCACCACAATGTAGGTGGGCTGCCCGAACGTATGAAGATGCAGTTGGTTGAACCGCTGCGTGAACTGTTCAAGGACGAGGTGCGTGAACTGGGCCGGGAGATGGACATTCCCGAAGTGATCGTCGGGCGCCACCCGTTCCCCGGGCCGGGACTTGCCATCCGCATTCCCGGAGCCATCACGCGCGAAAAGCTGGATCTGCTGCGGCGTGTTGATGCGATCTTCCTTGAGGAAATTCGTTCGGCCGGTCTGTATGACGCCATCTGGCAGGCCTTTGCCGTGCTGCTGCCGGTTCGTACCGTGGGCGTAATGGGGGATGGGCGTACATATGATTACGCCTGCGCCCTACGCGCTGTGACCAGTACCGATGGCATGACGGCGGATATCTATCCCTTTGACATGTCCTTCCTCAACCGCGTGGCCGGGCGCATTGTCAATGAAGTGCGCGGTGTAAACCGTGTTACTTATGATATTACGTCCAAACCACCGGGAACGATTGAGTGGGAATGATCCCGCGTCTGGCATAGGGTGGCATCACCCGGCATAAAAGTGCCTTAAAGCCCGCAGAAATGCGGGCTTTTTTATTTTTTGGTCCAGCATTGTCTGGCACCAAACGGTATCGCCAGGCAGCAATTTTCTATGGCATGGCGCATGGTAATTATTAAGTAATGGTACCATGATTTCTGTTGATACCGTGTTGGGTATTCTATGTATGTCATGTATATATACTTGATAACCAAATAAATAATAATAGTTTTATCTGATTATTTCGATGGTTTGTGATTATGGTGTCGCTGTTTGAAGTGCCATGAACCGATGCTGACCGATACCAGACTGCCCAACCTCAAGCCGAAGGATAGGCTTTACAAGATAAATGACCGCGACGGGTTATGCGTCGCGGTGACGCCGGCGGAGAGCATTTCATTTCGCTACAACTATGCGATCCATGGCAGACAGAAAATCCTGACCTTTGGGCGGTATGGCGTTGGGAGCATCATTCTGGCCGAAGCCCGTGAGCACAGGTGGGAGCGGCTAAAAAGCTGATGGCAGCCGAGCAGTCCCCCGCTAAAGAAAAGGCTTGGGAGAAAGCGCGTAGTGCCGCCGCCGCTTAAACACAGTTGCTAGCGTAGTACGGCGCAGGCCACGCGGTCCCCCGCGCCACCAATGGGCTGGCTGTGGTAATCATCGGGTTTGGCATGGATGACAAGGGACGTGCCATCGGCATCTAGCACCGCAGGGTGGCCATCTGTGCCGTTGAGGGTCATCAGCGTGGAATACATCTCCACCGTGGCCTTGCCATCACGCCCGACAAACAGGTTGGGCAGGTCGCCCGCATCATTGGCATCGGCATTCAGCAGGCCATGCACCACGGGCGTCGTGGCATGAACATGCGCGCCCGCACTGGTGAACTTTGGTGCCTCGCAGCTACCTTTTTCATGGAAATGTATGCCGTGCCAGCCGGGTGTCAGGCCCTGCGCCGTAATGCGCAGCAGCACGCCATGGGGGGCGGCAGTTACCTGTACGTTGCCATGTGGCGCGCCATCGGTGCCAAGCAGGTTGCCTGCGGCAGTATCGGCCGCGTGTGCGCGCGCATACAGGCCGGAGGTGCCGAAAGCTGCAACACCACAGGCCAGCAGGGCGAACTGTCGAATGCGAGGGAACATGGAATTTCCTTTTTTTGTTATCGGGCACAACTCTGGCGTGTGGCATGCGAGAAGGCCCGCTCCGTGCTGCCCCCGACCCGATGCTGCCCGCCACCGAGGCGCAAACCGTCACGTTCTCCGAGTGTTGCGCCATCGAATGGTCTGGGAAAGCCAATCCTTTGTGACCATGACGCATGGGCCGGGGCAGGGCAATGCAAAAACCGTACCACTGGCCAGCAGAGCTGGAAACACGGCAGTTAACAGGGCAGGACGCGTGCGGTGAAGGTAGGCGGGAAGTCAAAACCTGTCTGCATCAGGTATCTGTGGTTACAAATAGGTCTTGATGCAACCATAGCGCGTGGTGTCTGTAGTCAGTAGCCCGCCCCATGGTGGTTCTGCCTTGTGCTTTGGGAAATAAATCCTGCATCAGGCGTGCCGCTCCGGCATCCGTCATTCTGATCACGCTTCCATGGACCAGAACAGGGCAGGGAACATCTTGTTCGTTTCATTAGACAGGCGTTGACAGGAAAATATTTTCAGTATAATGGGTACAAGAATTAATATAATAAAAATATAATTCCAAATTTGTTTAGTGTATTTCAGTGAAAGCAGGATTTTCATGAGTAATGATCATGTAATGAATGGTTCCCGTTGGCTGGTTCCGGTGGTCATGGATGTTAATCCATAAGGCAGGAACCTGCTCCTGTGCAGACACTGGCCCGCTTTCCGAACAACCTGCCAATGACACGATAGTACAGTCCTGAGATTCCATGATCTGGCGTATTTTAAAGTCCCCCCTTGTCTCCGGTCCGCTCTTTGCCCTGCTCATGGCGGTGGTGTGCCTCACCTACCTCTCCCCTGACCACCAGTTCTTCGTGGCAGTAGGGGGCGCTGCCCTGTTTTTCTTTGTTCGCCGGCATGATGAGCGCTGGTCGCGCTGTTTCCTCATGGTGCTGTCCATTGTGGTCTCGGGGCGCTATCTGGTCTGGCGGTTCACCTCCACGCTGGACTTTGATGGCGCGCTGCAGACGGTGCTGGTGCTCGCGCTGGCGGTGGGGGAAATCTATACTACCATCCGGGTCGGCTTTACCTATTTTCAGTTGGCATGGCCGCTGCGCCGGCAGGTTCACCCCATGCCGGAAGATGAAAGCACATGGCCTGTTATCGATGTCTATGTGCCCACCTATAACGAGGATATCGCGATCGTCCGCACCACGGTGCTGGGGTGCCTGAGCATGGACTGGCCGGCGGATAAGCTCAATGTTTACATCCTTGATGACGGGCGGCGGCGCGCCTTTCGCGATTTTGCCATGCAGGTGGGTGCGGGCTATATCAACCGCGCGGAAAACCAGCATGCCAAGGCGGGCAACCTCAACCACGCCATCAGCATGACGACGGGCGACATCATCGCCATTTTCGATTGTGATCATGTGCCCGTGCGCAGCTTCCTTAAAAAGACCGTGGGGTGGATGATTGCCGATCCCAATCTCGCCCTGCTGCAGACACCGCATCACTTCTATTCCCCCGATCCTTTCCGTCGCAACATGAGCCGCGGCATGCAGGTCCCGCCCGAGAGCAACCTGTTCTATGGCCTGCTGCAAGATGGCAACGACTTCTGGAACGCCACCTTCTTCTGCGGGTCATGCGCGTTGCTGCGGCGCAGGGCTATTACCTCCATCAACGGCTTTGCGACCGAGACCGTGACAGAAGATGCCCACACCGCCCTGCGCATGCAGCGACAGGGCTGGGGGACCGCCTACCTGCGCGAACCGCTTGCGGCAGGGCTGGAGACGGAAACCCTGTTGCTTCAGGTGGGTCAGCGCGTGCGCTGGGCGCGCGGCATGATCCAGATGCTGCGGATCGACAATCCCATGCTGGGCCGTGGCCTGCGGCTGACGCAGCGGATCTGCTACATGGCGGCGGCCACGAACTACTTCTTCGCCATACCGCGCATCATGTTCCTTATGGCGCCGCTTGCGTACCTGTTTCTGGGCGTGACCATGATCGCGGCCTCGCCTTATGAACTGGCGGTCTATGCCCTGCCGCACCTGTTCCATACTACCATGACCATGTCGCGCCTGCAGGGGCGGTGGCGGTATTCGTTCTGGAGCGAGATTTACGAATCCATGCTCGCCCCCTTCCTTGTGCGCATGACGTTCGTCACCCTGCTGGCTCCGCACAAGGGCAAGTTCAATGTAACCGACAAGGGCGGCCTGCTGGACCGCGAGCGCTTTGAGTGGCGCGCAGCCTATCCCGGCGTGATCATGGCCACCATTCTGGCGGTGGGGCTGGTCTGCGGTATCTGGGCGGCGATTACCCATTACCATGAAACGCTCGTGTTTCGGGCCATGGCCGTCAATTCCATCTGGGTGCTGTTCAGCCTGATCATCGTGCTGGGTGGCGTGGCCGCCGCGCGCGAAACCCGCCAGTGCCGGCGCAACCACCGTGTTGCGGCCGCTATTCCCTTCACGCTGTCCATGGGTGCGGAGCAGGGCGTTGTGTGCCGCAGTGTGGATGTATCGATGGGTGGCTGCCAGCTTGACCTGCCCGCGACACTGCCTGCCACGGTGGGCGATGAGGTCTGCCTGCGCGCCACGTTGGCATCCGGCCCGCTTGCGCTGCGCGCCACCATCATTGCCCGGAACGGTACGCGCGCCCACCTTGCATGGATCGTGCCCGACCTTGCCACGGAGCGACAGGTGGTGGGTCTTGTGTTCGGGCGTGATGATGCATGGGCCGACTGGGCCGATTTTGCGCCCGACCAGCCGCTGCACAGCCTGTACCTGCTGGTGGCCAGCATCTGCGCGCTGTTCCGCCCCGCTCCGCGCGCGCATGAAGCAACCCCGCAGCCTGCTCCCGTGACGCAGGGAAAGCCTACGCCGGAAGAGTATCTGCCCCGCCAGCAGCTTGTTATTCCGCCAGACCGCACGGTCATGCTGCGCAATGCGGGCCGGACGCTCGCGGCCCTGGCCCTGTTTGCCCTGTGCGCCACGGGCGCACGCGCGCAGGCCGTTCCCGTCACGCCGCCGGACATGGCCCCGGTGGAGGCGGCCGAAGGCTCCGTTAGCGTGGAAGATGACGGGTTGCTGAGTGTTGCGGATGTGGACCGGGTTTCGCACCAACCGGTTACCCGTACCCGGACCCTGGCGGACATGGGGCAGGTGGACGGCATGGTTCTGCGCGCGGATGCCCCGCTGCAGGGTCTGGATGCGCGGGTGGGGCGCGATATCATTATTACCGCAGGCCAGCTTGCCATTTCCGGCACCATGCATATGGGGCAGGCGGCGGGCCGGGTTGCTGTGGCCGTGAGTGTCAACAATCAGGATGTGGGCGTGGTCTGCCCGGCAGCGGATGGCGGTTTTGGTCCTGTCAGCCTGCCGGTCAGCCCGCTGTTTCTTGATACGCGCAACACGATCAATTTCCGCCTGTTCATGCTGCCCGCAGGTGGCGGTGCGGCGGCACCCGCGTGCGGGCCGGATGCGCGCGCGCCATGGCCGATGCGGGCCGGATGCTGCAGGCAACCCTGCTGTACCGCGCCATCTTCCATGGCGGGCACCCGCTGCCCGAAGCGGAGGTGGAATATGACCGTGTGCTGTCCGGCTCCATCCTTGGCTATGAGGAGGGCACGCAGCGCCTGCGCGCGCTGGGCAGCCTGCTACCCCATGACCTTGAAGTGCGTATGGCGCTGGCGCAGGCGCTGAGCTACCGCCCCGCCACGCGGTCCGACGCGGTAGAGGACATGCGTGCGCTTGCCACATCCCCCGCCACGCCGGATTTTATCCGCGATGAAACGGTTCAGTCATGGCGCAAGACGCTGGAATGGATGGGCACCGACCCGCAATCCGCGCCTTATTACCGCGAATGGCTGGCATTGCACCCCGATGATACGGAAATGGCCAGCCGCCTGAAGGCAGAGGAAGCCGCCCGCGCACTGGCCGAACGCATGGCGCTGGTCGGCTCGGGCTACAGCGCGCTGGCGCATGGGGAACTGGACCAGGCGGAAGCTGACTTCCATGCCTCCATGCAGCCCGACACGCCCCGCCCCGAGGCGCTGGAGGGGCTGGGCCTTGTGGCGCAGCGCCGGGGTGACATAAAGGCCGCGCGCGCTTTCCTGACACAGGCGCAGGCGCTGGCACCCGATAACGGGGGCATCCGCACTGCCCTTGCCGGGCTGGATGCGCCGGGCGGTGACCCGCAGCTTGCCCGCCTATGGGCGCTGGTGGCCCGCCACCAGTATGACGCGGCATGGGCTATGCTGCCCGCCGTGGAAAAGGACCATGGCCGCATTGTCGATACATACAGGGTGCGCGCCATCATAGAACAGTCGCGCCACCAGTTGCCACAGGCCGAGGCGCACTGGCGCACGGTGTTGCAGATGGTACCGGGTGACATGCCTGCTGCGGCCGCCCTGTCCGATGTGCTGATCAAGGAAGGGAAGATCAGCGAGGCCAGGATCTGGGTGAACCGCCTGCGCGCCGCGCGCTACTCCGGCGTGACCGAGCTTGAGGCCGGGATGCTGGGTGCCATGGCCGAGATCGAGACCGACCCCGAAAAGCGTGCCGTGCTGCTGGAACATGCAATGCGTGACGCACCCCATAACGGCTGGCTGCGCCTGCATCTGGCCCAGTTGTGGCTGGCGCAGGGGCAGGCCACCCGCGCGCGCACGCTCATGGCCCCGCTGTGCACACCCGCGCCCCGCACGGATGAAGACCTGCGGGCGTGCTTCAGCTTCGCCCTGCTGGATCAGGACATGCCGCGCGCCGATGCACTGCTGGCCCGTCTGCCGCGTGCGGACATGACCGCCCAGATGGCAGATGGGGTGGCGCAGGTCAGGCTGTGGCACCAGATCCGTACCCTGCCGGTTGATGACGCACAGGCTATTCCCATGCTTGAAGCCATGCCCGTTCTGCCTGACCCGGAAGGGACACGGGCGCGGCTGGTGGTCGATGCGCTGCTTAAGCGCCATGCGCCCGTGTCCGCCATATCGGGCGTGTTGCAACGTGCCCTTGCGGGCAGCGCGGAGCATGTGGGCGTGAACCAGAGCCTGTCCTACGCCGGGCTGTTCCTGCAGATGGGCGATACGCCAGCGGCACAGCATGTACTGGATAGTCTGCCCACCATCATGCAGGGCCGTGCGCTTACCCCCACGCAGGCGCGCACCCTGCGTGACATGCAGCGTAGCCTGACCATTGCGCAGGCCGACCGTGACGACATTGGCGGCCACCCCGATGCTGCCCGTCGCCTGCTGGACCCGCTGCTGGCGCAGACCCCGGATGATGTCGATCTGCTGCTGGCACGCGGGCGCGTTGATGCGGCGGCGCGCCTGCCAGCCAGGGCTGTGGTGTATGACCGCCGCGCGCTGACACGACGCCCCGAGGATATGATGGCCCTGTCCGCCCTTGCGCGTGACAGTCTTGCTGCGGGTGATGAACACACGGCGCGTACCATGGCCCGTGACCTGCGGGCAATGCACCCGCAATGGGGCGATACATGGGAGATACAGGCTGAGATTGACGGTCTGGACGGCCGCGACCGCCGCCGCCTGGCGGACGTGCAGCATGCCCGCACGCTGGACTGCACCGTGCGCGACGGTGAGGACGACAGCACCGGCCACGGCACGCGCATCGATGCGGGCTGTGCCCCCTACCACGCACAGGCAGGCGATGAATGGCCCGACATCAGCACGAATTTCGTGCCCGGCATGGGGGCCGGTATGCCGGAGGTTTATCATTATGATCCGCGCCTGACCCCCGTGCAGGCTCTGGACCGGCAGGCGGGCTACCTTGGGCGCGTGCTGGCGCCACAGGCGGATGGCAACCTGGAAATCCGTGACCGTTCCGGCCAGCCGGGACTGGGGCACATGACGGTGGTCAACATTCCCATGACCGCCATCGTGCCGTTCTCCTCCACCCAGCACCAGCTTGCGCTTTCGGTCATGCCGAGCGTGCTCATGTCGGGTGATCCGCTGGCTTCCGCCACTACCGCGCAGCAATATGGCAGTGTGATGGCCAACGGTGTGCGGCCGGGCTTTCATGTGCCCGCCGCCGTGGCCGGTGTGGCCCTTTCGGCACATTACCAGTGGCGGTTTCTGGCAGCCGATGTCGGTTCAACTCCGCTGGGGTTCACCACTACCAACGTGCTGGGCGGGATCGAGCTTACGCCGCACCTGACGCATGACCTGACCCTGCGTCTGACGGGTGAGCGGCGTGCGGTGACCGACAGCCTGCTGTCCTATTCCGGCGCGCGCGACCCCGGTACGGGACGGGTGTGGGGCGGGGTGACGCGCAACCGCGGGCATGGGCAGTTGGAGTGGGCACAGCCGGGCTACAACCTGTATGCCGGTGGTGGTTACGCGGTGATGCAGGGCACGAATACGGTAGCCAACCATGAGGCCGAGGCCGGTGCCGGTGGCTCCGCGCTGGTGT
This sequence comes from Komagataeibacter medellinensis NBRC 3288, assembly GCF_000182745.2. NCBI lineage: Bacteria > Pseudomonadati > Pseudomonadota > Alphaproteobacteria > Acetobacterales > Acetobacteraceae > Komagataeibacter > Komagataeibacter medellinensis. The sequence continues at coordinate 904,247 of NC_016027.1, read as the reverse complement.
GGCACCGCCACGATGCCCAGCACCTGCGGCTGGGGGTGGACCTTGTGTATTTCGGCTACCACCGCAACACGTATTTCTTTACGTGGGGGCAGGGGGGCTACTTCTCGCCGCATGCGTTTATGGCGGCCCTGATGCCGCTGACCTATGACGGGCATGCCGGGCGGTGGACATGGCTGTTCAAGGGCGAGGCGGGCTACCAGCACTATACCGAAAACGCCACCGCCATGTTCCCGCTGGGGCAGGGCGGTATTGCGGCCCGGCAGCGTTATGCCGGTCAGTCCACCGGCGGCCTTGCGGGCAATGTTCTGGCGCGTGCCATGTACCAGCTTACGCCTTCGTTACGGCTGGGGGCAGAGGGAGGGTATTCGCGCTCGGGTAGTTGGGATGAGGTGCATGGCATGCTCATGCTGCATTACGCGCCGGGGCGCGTGTATTAAAAGAGGATAGAAGTTTTTGGGTACCGCCTTTTTTGAAAAAGCGGCGTTCTCTGAAGCTTTTGAAAAAAGCTTTACCAAAAACTTCTTCCTATTTTAAAGGCACCCTGCCGTGCAGGCAGGGCGCCATGCCGGGATCAGGGCGTGTGGACCAGCTTGCGGTTGAGGAATTCCTCAATGCCGAATTCCGAAAGTTCACGCCCGTAACCCGAGTTCTTGATCCCGCCAAAGGGCAGGTCGGGTGCGGTGCCGGTGGTGCTGTTGATGAACACCATTCCGGTATCAATCCGGGCCGCCACCTTGCGGCCGCGTTCCACATCCGTCGTGTGGATGGAACCACCCAGCCCATAAGGCGAGTCATTGGCCAGGGCCACGGCTTCATCCTCGCTGGCGGCAGGGTAGATGATGGCAACGGGGCCGAAGATTTCCTCATAAAAAATGGGATTGTCCTTCGCCACATGCGTCAGGATCGCGGCTTTCATGAAAAAGCCCTCGCGTTCGATCTGCTTGCCGCCCGTAACCAGTTTTGCGCCGTTTGCCACCGCTTTTTCTACCTGCGCCATAGCGTGCTTCATCGCCACTTCGCTGCTCATCGGGCCATGGGTCACGCCTTGTTCCAGCGGGTCGCCGTACTGGAATTCGTTCAGGGCGGCCTTCAGCTTCGTGGTAAATTCCTCAACCAGCGATGTATGCACGATCATGCGCTTGGCCGCCGTGCAGACCTGCCCGTTATTGGCCATGCGCCCCTGCACGGCCAGCGGAATGACCTTGTTCAGGTCGGCATCATCCAGCACGATGAAGGCGTCCGAGCCACCCAGTTCCATCGTACTTTTCTTGAGCGCGCGCCCCGCCTGCGCCGCTACGGCGCTGCCCGCGCGCTCGCTGCCCGTCAAGGCCACGCCGCGCACTTCGGGGCGTTCGATCAGCTTTTCAGACTGGTCGTTGGTAATGAACAGGTTGGTGTAGGTGCCTGTGGGGGCACCCGCTTCATGGAACAGTTCCTCAAACGCCACGGCGCATTGCGGCACACCCGGCGCATGCTTGACCATGACCACGTTGCCCGCCATCAGGTTGGGCGCAGCCACGCGGGCCAGCTGGTAGTAGGGGAAATTCCACGGTTCCACACAGTAAATGACACCCAGTGACTCGCTGGTCACGGTAGCGTGCCCGTTTGATACGCTTAGTTCGCGCGGGGCGAGGAAGGTTTCGGCCTTCTGGGCGTAATAGGTCAGAATATCGGCCGAAAGGTCAATCTCGGCCAGGGCCTCGGGCAGGACCTTGCCCATTTCAATGGAAATCAGGCGGGCATGCTTTTCGCGGTCGCGGCGCAGGTTCCCGGCGGCCTTGAGCATGATCGCCTTGCGCTGTGCAATGGGGCGGTGCCGCCAATCGCTTTCCCATAACTGATGGGCGGTGGACAGTTTGGCCAGCATTGTCTTGTCATCATGCAGATCAAAGACTTTTTCCGTCTTGCCGGTGGCCGGATTGATGGTGCGGTAGGGACTCATGTTCATGTCCTTGCGTGGTTTGCGGGGCGGAAGATGGCTTTATGGCCGGGGAAGGTTTGCGTTTCCTGAACGAACAGACGCACGTTACAGCACCGGGTTGCGCCCGGTAGGTGCCGGCTGGTGCATGGCTGCCCATAGCGTGACTATATCCAGCCGTATTGTGTCAATGTCTTATACCGGGCGGATGGGCTATGGCTTGGGTTGTGGGGGACTGGGCCGGGGGCGTGGCGCGCCGGTGGGGCATGCGATCACGATGGTTTGAATACCATGTGCGCATGGCGGTACGCGTTGGGCAGGCGCATGGCATTGCTGGACAGGTCCCGCGCCGCCGCGCATGCTGGTATGTAACCGACTGGAAAGGAGAATGGGCATGGATGAACAGGCCAGGAAAACCGCACTGCGGATGATCCCCTACGGGCTGTATGTGCTGAGCGCGGGCACGGAACAGGGCGGCCTTGCCGCCGCCACCATCAACTGGGTAACCCAGACCAGCTTTGCCCCGCCGCTACTGGCCCTTGGCATCAAGACAGATTCCGCCCTTTACGATGTGGCGCGCCGGAGCGGGGACCTTGTACTCAACATTCTGGGCCAGGGGCAGGGCGGGCTGGCCTTTACCTTCTTCAAGCACGCCGAATACGCGGATGGGAAACTGGCCGGGCAGGATATTGGCTGGGCAGCCAATGGCGCGCCCATCCTGAGCGCGGCCCCTGCGGCGGTGGAACTGAAGGTGCGCCATGTTGTGGAACTGGGCGACCACCACACCTTCATTGCCGAAGTCATTGACGTGCACCTGACCCGCTCCATCACCGGTCGGCCGGATGAATCGGTGCTGCAGATGAAGGACCTGGGCGAGAAGGTTTTCTACGGCGGCTGAAAGCCCATGCTGCGTCCGGTGCCGTACCTTGGGTCGTCCCGATACTGCCCGTCTGCCATACTGAAACGCCCCCTTTTTTAATGGCCGGAATGGGGTAGGGTTAAGGCTGGAAAAGTTGGTAGATTCTTTGACAATAAAATATGCTTTTGGAATCAATAGGTTCCAGGAAGAGTGTTCCCCGCACGCGCGGGGATGAACCGATTACCGACTTGCCAGCACCTACAGGTGCCTCGTGTTCCCCGCACGCGCGGGGATGAACCGACGGAACGCTCACCTGGTATCGGGCCAAAGAAGTGTTCCCCGCACGCGCGGGGATGAACCGATCAATTCGGGCATTTCCATGCGTGGCAATGCGTGTTCCCCGCACGCGCGGGGATGAACCGCGGCGTATCTTTGTCCAACCCGCTCATATGGCGTGTTCCCCGCACGCGCGGGGATGAACCGCGCCCGTGGGTGTCCACACAGGTGGCGGCAGAGTGTTCCCCGCACGCGCGGGGATGAACCGACGCTGGGGAATGTCCTCGCGTCTATATCAGAGTGTTCCCCGCACGCGCGGGGATGAACCGGTGCACCGTTCCCGTCATTCGCCACATACCCTGTGTTCCCCGCACGCGCGGGGATGAACCGCAGACCGGACAGGAAAAAATTTCCGATGATTTGTGTTCCCCGCACGCGCGGGGATGAACCGGCAATATTGCGGTTTGTCGGCTCCATTTGGAGGTGTTCCCCGCACGCGCGGGGATGAACCGACCCCGATCATCCCGCAAACTGGCCGCAGAACGTGTTCCCCGCACGCGCGGGGATGAACCGTAGTAGTGCCGGTTGTAATTGTTGTGTGGCTCGTGTTCCCCGCACGCGCGGGGATGAACCGTCGTGCCGGAACTGCTGCCCGACGTGGTCGTGGTGTTCCCCGCACGCGCGGGGATGAACCGTCTGGGTATCACGGACAAGCAACTGGGCGGTGGTGTTCCCCGCACCCGCAGGGCTAAACGGCCCTGCGCAGCAAAAAAAGGGCAGGCCGCTGTGCAGGAATGCCACACGTCCCGGAAGGCAGAAGCCTGACCTGTGATTTTGACATGCTTTTGGGCAAGACCCCTCCGGTATCTTGCTCTCCAGCCTCTACTGGCAATACGGAAAAAAGGTGAAGCCGTGCCGGATCAGGACGAACAGGGGCTGGCGTTTTTTTGGGGAAAGGCCCGACCGGATGGGGCCGAAGGGCAGGGGGCCGCCGCCATGCACCCCCTACCTGCTCATATGCTGGATGTTGCGGCGGTGGCCGCCCTGCTGCCGGGTAGCGGGCAGATGGGGCTGGACCGGCAGCAGATCGCACTGCTTGTGGCGCTGCATGATATTGGCAAGCTGGCACCCGCTTTTCAGGCCAGGGAGCCGGCATGCTGGCCTACGCAGGTGCTGGGGGCATGCCCAGACAGCGTGGTGCAGACCCGTCATGATGCCGATGGCCTGCTGCTGCTTGCCCATGTCTGCGCCGATGAACTCGCCCCCCTGTTCGGCACGGATGAAGATGGCAATGACTGGTCCCCCGGTGACAGGCTCCGTCTGTGGCGCGCCATCGCGGCCCATCATGGCCAGCCCCTTGGGGTGGAGATGCGCAGGGCCCGCCATATCCGCAATACACCGCTGGCCGCCCATGCCCGTGCCCTGATCGGGCTGCTGCTTGATGTGTTCCGCCCACCCCCCATTCCGCCCTGCGCCACGCTTGGGGATCTGCTGCAACTGGAATGGCGGCTGGCGGGGCTGACGAACAAGGCCGACTGGATTGGTTCAAATCAGAAATGGTTTCCCTATGTCACGCCACATGAAGTGCGCGACATGGCAGGCTACTGGTGGAACCACGCGGTGCCCCGCGCGCAGGCGGCCATTGCCCGGGCGGGGCTGGCCCCTGTTGCCATTGCGCCATTTCAGGGTATCGGGCACCTGTTCGCGCATGTCGTCACGCCCTCGCCGGTGCAGGCGTTGATGGAGACGCTCCACCTGCCCGCAGGCCCGGCGCTGGTGGTGATTGAGGACATGACCGGTTCCGGCAAGACCGAGGCCGCGTTGGTGGCGGCCCACCGGCTGATGGCGGCAGGACGGGCCACGGGGCTGTTCGTGGCGCTGCCCACTATGGCAACCGCCAATGCCATGTTCGACCGGATGGCGGTGGCGTATCGCGGGCTGTTCCAGCCTTCCGCGCATCCGTCGCTGGCGTTGGCGCATGGCCGCGCGGCACTGGACCCGCGCTTTGCTGCCATTCTGGCCCCCGATGATGCGCTGGACCGCGCGGCCATAACACCCGAGCGTGCTGATGCCGCCGAGATCGGCTGTGCCGCCTGGCTGGGCAGCGAAGCGCGACGCGCCCTGCTGGCGCAGGTGGGCGTGGGCACGATTGACCAGGCGCTGATGGCCGTATTGCCGGTGCGCTACGCTACCATCCGGCAGGCGGGGCTGGCGGGCAAGGTGCTGCTGGTGGATGAATGCCATGCCTATGATCCCTACATGCAGGCGGAAATGACCGCCCTGCTGCGCTTCCATGCCGCCATGGGGGGATCGGCCATCCTGCTTTCCGCAACACTGACCCATGAAGTGCGCCACAAACTGGTGGCGGCATTCAGGGCCGGGTTGGGGCAGGGGGAAACGGCACCCCTTTCTGCCACTTCTTATCCGCTCGTAACCCTTGCGGGGCGAGAGGGGGTGCGGGAACTGCCCTGTGCCCCACGCCCCGGCCTTGCACGGCGCATTGCCGTGCGGCGGCTGGATGGTGTTGCATCCGTGATGCGGGTGGTTGCTGATGCGGCGGGGCAGGGGGCCGCCGTGGCCTGGGTGCGCAATACGGTGGATGACGTTATTGCAGCAGCAAAGGCCCTGCATGAACAGGGGATCAAGGCCACGGTATTTCATGCCCGCTTCGCCATGGTGGACCGGCTGGCCATCGAGCGCACGGTGCTGGCGCGTTTTGGCCGTGACGGCACGCCCGCTGGCCGGGCGGGTGTTGTGGTGGCCAGCCCCGTAATCGAGCAGTCACTGGATGTAGATTTTGATGTCCTGTGCACGGATCTGGCGCCCATGGACCTGATCATCCAGCGCGCGGGCCGCCTGCGCCGCCATGCCCGCAGGGAGCGGCCGGTGGACCGCGAGGAACTCTGCCTTTTCGCACCCGAGCCTGTAGCCGCGCCGGACCGCAACTGGCTGCGGCGCGTGCTGCCTGGCACGGCGGCGGTATATCGCGACCCCGCCATATTGTGGCGCACGGCGCGGGCGCTGGAAAAACACGGGGCCATCAGCAGCCCTGAACACATCCGCGACCTGATCGAGGAAGCTGGTAATGCGGCGGATACCCCCGCCGGGCTGGAACAGGACAGCAGCGTGGCGCAGGGTCACGGTCTTGCCGCATCCGGTCTGGCACGTAGCCATGTGCTGAATTACGAAATGGGTTACGTGCCCGAAAGTGGTGGCTGGGACCGTGAAACCCGCATCTCCACCCGCCTGCAGGAGCGGCGCTACGTAACCGTGCGCCTTGCCGTGATGCAGGGCGCGGATGTCTGCCCGTGGGCCGCCATTCAGGATGAAAGTCTGGCTCCGTTATCCGAGCGGCGGCGGGCGTGGGCGCTGTCCGAAGTGTCGGTGGCGCAGCATGCCCTTGCCGCCTGCCCGGTGGCGGCGGGGCTGGCGCACGCCGTGGCCGCCGCCCGCGCAGGCTGGCCACGGTGGGAGCGTGAGGCGGACGGGCAGTTCCTGCTGCTTGTGCTCCGGCAGGGGAAAGCGGGCATGGAGGGAGATGCCTGTAATGAGAAAGGGGAGGCAGTTGTGGTTCATTATGACCCGCATTATGGTCTGCGGGTCGTTCCCGCCCCGGCGGGATGAACCGTCTTGTGGTATCTGTTGTAGTATCAGATGGTTGGGGTTCCCCGCATATGCAGGGATGGATACGGCATGTCCTGTCGCATGGGGCATGCCGTTTCCCAATGGATGATAGGGCAAACATCTGCTTTTTTGGTAGCTTCGTTCAAAAAAGAGCATAATTTCCTGAAAATTTTATACATTAAAAACAATAACTTGATTAGAATTCTTGTTAAGAAACAAGTCTTGAGGTATTAAAAGAAGAAAATCGGTTTCCGCTGGATGGGAAATGTCGCTAAAAAGAAAAGCCACGCCGGGCGAAAGCCCTGCGTGGCGGCAAAGAAATCAGGAAAGGTGCGTAACGTGCGGTACACGTTTGTCAGATTAGACTACGCGCCTCAGGCGCTTGTGTAATCGGACTCTGGTTGCCAGCTGCAACTGGCAGCCAGAGTTTTGGAATATTTCTCTGGAAATGTCTATTTAAATGACCCAACCCCTAAACCTCATTTCAGACCCATGGCTGCCGGTGCGCCACAGGTCCGGGGCCCGCAGTCTGATCCGCCCGGCCCAGATCGTGGCGGGGCTGGAAAATGACCCGATCATAGATTTTGACTGGCCCCGTGCCGATTTCCGCATTGCCTCCCTTGAATTCCTGATCGGCCTGCTGGCCACCGCCTGCCCGCCAGCCGATCACAGGGCATGGGGCCAGCGCTGGTGCCAGCCGCCCACCGTTGCGGCGCTCGATGCCGCCTTTGCTCCCCTTGTTCCCGCCTTCTGGCTGGATGGGCCGGGGCCACGCTTCATGCAGGACCATGAGGATCTGCAGAGCGGGTCGGAACCCGTCGAACGGTTGCTGATCGATGCACCGGGGGAGAGTACCATAAAGCGCAATGCCGACCTGTTCGTGCACCGCGCGCAGGTCGGGCGGTTGGGACGCGGGGCGGCGGCCATGGCGCTGTTTACGCTCCAGTCATGGGCACCCAGCGGCGGGGCGGGCAACATGACCGGCCTGCGCGGCGGCGGCCCGCTGACCACGCTGGTCCTGCCAGAGGAAGGGGCAGGGCTGTGGGCCGTGGCGTGGGCAAACGTGCCCTGCGGCAGTGCCGCGGACCCGGCTGCTATGTCCCGTATTTTTCCATGGATGGCCCCCACCATTGCTTCTGGCAATAAAGGCGTCGTGCGTGAAGGCGTCAACGCCCATGCGTTACAGTGCTGGTGGGGCATGCCACGGCGCATCCGGCTGGATTTTGCACCGGCACAGGGCGCGCCCTGTGACCTGACCGGCCGGGTTGATGACGTATTGGTCACTAGCTGGCGGCAGCGGCCCTATGGCCCCAAATACGCGGGCTGGATCGGGCAGCCCTATGGTGGGGCGGTCATCCACCCGCTCACGCCACGCTATCGGCAGAAGGCCACAACGGAATGGCTGGCCGTCCACCCTCAGCCCGGCGGCATTGGCTACCGGCACTGGACCGGCGTGGTGGTCAGCAGCACCGACACCAACCGCCTGCCTGCCAGTTGCGTGGCCGACTGGCGCAACGCACGGGCAGTGGAGATCGGGCTGCTGGACACAGCCCGCCTGCTGGCCGCAGGCTTTGATATGGACAACATGAAGGCCCGCGGCTTTGTGGAAAGCGAAATGCCGCTGCCCGGTACGCAGGGTGCCGACATGCGGGACGCGCTGGATGACCTGGCGCGGGACTGCGTGGGCGCTGCGGTGCTGGTGGCCGATATCCTGCGCGGTTGCGTGCGTGATGCACTGGCGGGCAAAGGCACCGTTTCGGTCGATGTCACGCTGCTGGCCAATGTGCGTGAGCGGTTCTGGCTGGATACGGAAACGGGTTTTTTCAATACGCTACGCAGCGGTTCGCGCGAAGGCAGCGACGACATGGCGCTGAAACGGGCGTGGCTGGGCATGCTGGGGCAGGCGGCGCGCAGGCAGTTCGATGCGACCGTGAAGCTGGAACCCGACACGGATCCAGCACGGGCACAGGCCTGCGCCTGGGCACGCACGCGGCTGTTCACCGCAGTTGCCGGTACCAGCAAGGAAGGTGTCGGGCTGCTGAACATGCTGGCCCTGCCGGTGCCGGTAAAGACAAAAACCAAGACAGCACGAAAGGGTGCCTGATGCGGCGTGATGACAGGGCAACAGCCCGGCAGGTAGCCACATGGTGGCATGAACTGCAGCCGGACCCGGAAAGAAAACGCCCCGGAGACCGGGCAACACTGGCCCGCCTGCGCCACTGCGGTAGCGTGACCGAAGCGCTGTTCGAGCCGGAAACCCAGATGCTGGCGCAACGCTGCGCGGCACAGGGCGAAAATGCCATTGCCCGCATGGCGCTGGTGGCGGGTGTGGTGGCGCATGTGCGCACCGATACGCCCGCCATGCGTCTGGCCCGCCAGATTGGCCCGGTTGACATGAAGGATGCGGCAACAACCCTGTGCAAGCCGATCCGCTTCCGCCGTCTGCTTGATGCCCGCACGTATGATGAATGCCTGCGTGGCTTCCGGCGCCTGGTGGTGCTGGCGGGCGGGGCGGTCAACGTGACCGACCTTGCGCATGCGCTGCTGCTGTGGCCGCGTGAGGGCACGCATGATGACGTGAGGGCCGAGTGGATACGCCGTGAATGGGTGTACCAGTACTGGAACGCTGGCCCGATGGCAACGGATAGCTGAACCCAAAGCATTATTCAAAAAAGAAAGAATTTTTTGGTGAAGTTTTTTCAAAAATATTCGAGAATACTTCAATTTAAAAAATTTCTTCCCGAACATTACCAAAAAACAAGGATGTTACCATTGAGCCGCTTCATCCAGCTTCATCTCCTGACCTTCTACCCGCCTTCCAACGTCAACCGCGATGACATGGGCAAGCCCAAGACCGCCACGGTGGGCGGGGTGACACGACTGCGCATTTCCTCGCAGGCGCTCAAGCGGGCATGGCGCACATCCGAAATCTTTGACCATGCTCTGGCAGGCCATATGGGCCAGCGTACCCAGCGCCTGGGCGAGGAAGTGCTGGCGCACCTGCACGCAAAGGGCACGAAGGAGAAAGATGCCATCAAGATCGCGCGCGAGATTGCGGGCGTGTACGGCAAGGTCAAGCCGGAAAAGGATGGCAACCCCACCCGCACCGAACAGCTTGTGTTCATCTCCCCCACCGAGCGCGAGATGGCGCTGGCCATGGCCGACCGCATGGCGGCGGGCGAAAAGGTGGACCCGAAGAAGGAGCAGGACACGCTGCTGCACCGTGCGGATACGGCGGCCGACATTGCCCTGTTTGGCCGCATGCTGGCCAGCGCCCCCGCCTTCAACCGCGAGGCCGCCGTGCAGGTCGCCCACGCCTTGACCACCCACCGCGTAACCGTGGAGGATGATTACTACACCGCGATAGACGATCTGAACAAAGGCGAGGAAGACGCAGGCGCGGGCTTTCTGGGGGAGGCGGGCTTTGGCTCGGGTGTGTTCTACCTCTACCTGTGCATCAACCGTGACCTGCTGCTGTCAAACCTGGGGGGCGAGGGCGAAACCGGTGTGGCGGAAGCCGCCCTTGGTGCCCTGGTGGAAGCGGCGATGACGGTCTCGCCCTCGGGCAAGCAGAACAGCTATGCCGCCCTTGCGCGCGCGGGCTACGTGCTGGCGGAAAAGGGCAATGCCCAGCCCCGCACGCTGGCGGGTGCCTTTGCCCGGCCGGTAGGGGGGGAGGACCTGATGGCCTCTTCCATCACGGCGCTGAAGGATTTCCGCGCGGAACTGGCCCGCGTGTATGGCCCCGGCGTTGATGAGACGTGCGAGATGGCGCTTGGGGATGCAAAAAGCGCCACGCTGGCCGATCTTGTTACCTTCTGCCGGGCCTGAACCATGGGCCGGTTCCTGACATTTGCCATGGTGGCCCCCATGGCTTCGTTCGGCATGCTTGCGGTGGGCGAGCGGCGTGATGGGGCAGACCGCCCCGCGCGTTCCGCCGTGCTGGGGCTGGTGGGGGCATGCCTTGGCCTGACCCGTGCCGATGGTGCGGCGCAGGCAGCGCTGGCGCAGGGCTACGGCCTTGCGCTGCTGTGCCATGCCCCTGGCGAGTTGCTGACCGATTATCACACGACCCAGAGTGCCCCCACGCGCCGTAACTGGCAGCCCGCAACCCGCGCGCGTGAACTGGCGGAGGCAGGGGATGATCTTGCCACCATCCTCTCGCGCCGCGACTACCGCACGGGAAGCTGGCACCTGGGTGCCGTGTGGGTACGTGATGCCGCGCCGCGCTGGAGCCTTGAGGAAATATGTGCCGCCATGCGCGAACCCGTATTCACGCCCTCGCTGGGGCGCAGGTCGTGCCCGCCCGGCCTGCCGCTTGCACCACAGGTGGTAGAAGGGGAAACCGCTACCGCCGTGCTGCTGGAGCGCCAGCATAACGGCCCGGAAAGCCAGATGCATGCACGCTACGGCCTGTTCCGTGACCAGCTTGCGGGCCACTCGCGCGCGGATGAAGGCGCGCTGGTTGTAATGGATATGGCCGATGTGGCGGCGCATGCCGGCGACCATCCCGTGATCCGGCGCGAAATGCGGCGTGACGAGCCGCTCTCACGCACGCGCTGGCAGTTCGGATTGCGTGAGGAAGCCGTGCTGCACTGTAACGCGAAGGTAGGGATATGACCGAAGGCTTCCTGTCACGTGTGGCGTTGCGCCATGAGGCTTCCGTGCAGGCCATTATCCGGTTGCTGGTACCCGGCAGTGCCGGGCAGCAGCATGGAGCGGCGCACCACCTGCTCTGGGCGCTGTTTGGCGATACGCCCGAGCGCAGGCGGGATTTTTTGTGGCGGCAGACCGCACCGGGGCAGTTCATGGTGCTCTCGGCCCGCGCGCCGGTGGACCGGCACGCGATCTTTGACATCGAAAGCCGTCCCTTCGCCCCTGTGCTGAAGGCGGGCGACCGGCTGCGCTTCATGCTGTGTGCCAACGCCACGGTGGACCGTAAGCCGCCCGAGAAGGACCGCAAGGCACCCGGGCGCACGCGCAGCCAGCGCCATGATGTGGTGATGGACGCGTTGCATGCATTGCCCTCGGCCGAACGCGCCACGGCGCGTGCGCGCGTGGTGCCTGAAGTGATGGCCGCATGGCTGGCGCGGCAGGGCGCACGCACGGGTTTCGTGCCGTTGGATGCGCCGGAGATTGAACGCTGTGATGTCTTGAGCATTCCGCGCGCGCAGGGCCGGGCCAGGGCCCGCTTTGGCGTGGTGGACATGACGGGCGTGCTGGCAGTGGAAGACCCGGCGCTGTTCGTGCCCGCACTGCTGCACGGGTTTGGCCGGGCGCGGGCGTTCGGGTGCGGGCTGATGCTGGTCCGCCGCGCGGGCTGAGGGCGCGCCATGTCCCGCCCCATGCCGGGCCTGCCGCCGCCACGGCCCATTGCGCTAAAAGAACGTGCGTCCATCATATTTGTGGCCATGGGCCAGCTTGATGTGCTGGATGGCGCGTTTGTGGTGGTGGACCAGCGTGGCGTGCGCACGCATATCCCCATCGGGGGTGTGGCCTGCCTTATGCTGGAACCCGGCACGCGCGTCAGCCACGCGGCGGCGGCGCTTGCCGCGCGCGCGGGCACGTTGCTGATCTGGGTAGGGGAAGCGGGGGTGCGGCTGTATGCTTCCGGCCAACCCGGTGGCGCACGTGCCGACAGGCTGCTGTTCCAGGCCCGGCTGGCGCTGGATGACACGGCGCGGCTTGCCGTCGTGCGCCGCATGTACGCGCGGCGTTTTGGAGAGGAAGCGCCTGCCCGCCGCTCGGTCGAGCAGTTGCGCGGCATCGAGGGCGCACGGGTGCGCGAGACCTATCGCCTGTTGGCCCAGACCCACAACGTGACATGGGACGGGCGGCGCTACGACCCGCATGCGTGGGATACGGCCAATGTGATCAACCGCTGTCTGTCCGCCGCTACCGCTGCCCTGTATGGCATTACCGAAGCGGCGATCCTTGCCGCCGGTTACGCGCCCGCCATTGGCTTCCTGCACACCGGCAAACCGCAGAGCTTTGTTTATGACATTGCCGATATTGTAAAATTCGAAGGCGTGGTGCCCGAAGCCTTCCGTGTTGCGGCAGCCGTGCAGCATGACCGCCCGCTGGAGGGCCAGCGTATAGGCGACCCGGTGGTAGCCGTGCGGCACCGCTGCCGTGACCAGTTCCGCCGTACCAACATCCTGACCCGCCTCATTCCCCTGATCGAGGACGTGCTGGCGGCAGGCGGGCTGGAACCGCCCCCGGCGCAGGCGGAAGCCATGCCAGTCGCCTTTGTGGAGCCGAAAGGGCCGGGTGATGCTGGTCATCGTGGTTGAGAACGCCCCGCCGCGCCTGCGCGGGCGGCTGGCGGTGTGGCTGCTGGAAGTGCGGGCGGGCGTGTACGTAGGCAGCTACGGGCAGCGCGTGCGTGAGATGATATGGGGGCAGGTTTGTGCCTATATTGGTGAAGGCAACGCGGTAATGGCCTGGGCAGCGCCAACCGATGCTGGCTTTGCGTTCGACACCTGTGGCAGTAACCGCCGTGTGCCGGTGGATTTTGACGGCCTGCGCCTTGTCGCCTTTGGCCCCGAAGCCGCCTTGCCCACACAGCCCGGCCCCATGGCAACCCCGCTTTCACGGCGGCGGAAAAGGGAGTAGAAAAAAGGGCCATAAAGTTGGTAGAATCTTTGACAGTAAAATAATCTTTTGGAATCAATGAGTTCCAGGAAGTGTGTTCCCCGCACACGCGGGGATGAACCGGGCGATGCTGCATTGCATGGTGACGTGCGCGGGTGTTCCCCGCACACGCGGGGATGAACCGAGGCTGTGACATACGAACAGCGCCGGTCCCTGGTGTTCCCCGCACACGCGGGGATGAACCGCTCACGCAGCCATTCCCGCGGACTCGAAACATGTGTTCCCCGCACACGCGGGGATGAACCGATCGCCAACAATGATACTGTGCGCCGTCTGGCGTGTTCCCCGCACACGCGGGGATGAACCGTGTCGTTTTCCCAACTGTCCCACTCATACTAAGTGTTCCCCGCACACGCGGGGATGAACCGGCGTTCAACGATTTCACCACCTGGCTGGATAGGTGTTCCCCGCACACGCGGGGATGAACCGGAAATCTGCTATTTTACGAACTTCGTTTTGAAGTGTTCCCCGCACACGCGGGGATGAACCGTTCTATCTGCGGCCCAGCGCCGTGCAATCGTGGTGTTCCCCGCACACGCGGGGATGAACCGCTGGGTGCACTGACGCAGATCGGTCGGCATCTGTGTTCCCCGCACACGCGGGGATGAACCGACGGCTGGGGCAACGCCCGACATGCCGTTGTGGTGTTCCCCGCACACGCGGGGATGAACCGCTGGAAGGCAAGCTGACCACCTTCACGCAGGAGTGTTCCCCGCACACGCGGGGATGAACCGACGGCGGCCTTCCGTCTGGATTTTACGGTCGGGTGTTCCCCGCACACGCGGGGATGAACCGTAACAAAAAACTTATTCCCATTCCGTACGTCTGTGTTCCCCGCACACGCGGGGATGAACCGGACCGGCACAGCGCTTCGTTCATGACATGATCGTGTTCCCCGCACACGCGGGGATGAACCGATCGAGGGAGCTAACCTTATTCTAACATTAGCGTGTTCCCCGCATACGCGAGGCTGAACCGTAACTGTATTTCCGCTGATCTGTGAAGTCAGTGATGTCGCCAGTCTGGAAGTAAAGCCACCGTGACTGATCAGGATGGTCGGGTCGGGCCTGTCGATCTCGTAGAGGGGATTGAGTGGGGTGTAATCTTCCTATCGCACACCATTGGGGTCGATCCCTTCGCGCATGCGCTGCCGGGTATTGGTCATCATGAGAGAGCCAAGGGCTGCCAGAACAGGCGTGGGATTGGTACCGATTGCAGCAATCCGGCCCAACGCAGATGCAATCGGATCGGTGCTGCCATCAACGGATATGTAAATAAAGCTATGATGGAAACCTCCCGGTAAATGGCGTATGTTCATGTCTGGCATGCGGCGACACGGTGATATTCTGCTGGCCGTAGCACCGCCGTCATGGCGGGAGCGCTTTGCGGGGTTTTGTAGCAGGCCCCGTCCGCGTGCCATCAATTCCCTTTTTCCTCATCCGGGTCAGGCAGTAGTAGTTCGCTTTAGAATACACGGCGACTGCGCATCTGCTGTCGCGGATTAGCGAATGACAGGGAATGGAAGGACTGGAGGAAGTTTTCCTGCTGGTTGCGCGTGGTCTTCACCACGTGTTCCCCGCATACGTGGGGATGAACCGAATAACGCGTGTCGGTGGGGCCTCCCGCAGAACCCCATTCGATCCGTCCCATAAAGGGACGTCCTTCGGCAGGGAGAATATCACCGTTGTCTCCGATACGCGCTAGCTGACACTAGCAGATACCAAGGAAGGTTTCCATCATGACGTTCCTTTCCATTTCCGGGAGTGTTCCCCGCACATGCGGGGCGGCACCGCAGAGCGTTTCCGGTAGTCTGGACAACCGTGAAACAGATAGGGCTGATGGGGAAAACGACGCGCCGGGGGGGCTCCCGGCAACCCCCCATGGCGATCCCGCCACAAGGGCGGTCCTACGGCTGGAAGAATGGCACCGTGTCTCGGCGCGTCGCCTGTGCAGTATAATCCGTGCACGGAAGGTTCTCCATAGTAATTTCAAATGTTGGACAGAACAGGCCCGTCCCGTTACCGCCGCTCCACCTGTGGCCTGCCCACGGATACGAAGCTGGTAGCCAGTAGGACCAGCGTCTCCACCAGTGCAAGCTGCCACATGGGCAGGCCGTGCCCCGCAATGCCTGCCACCACCAGCACGACCGCGCCCGCCACCTGCGCGCGCACAAGGCGGCGGGTGGCAACCCAACGGTAGAGCGTGCTGGCCATAAGGTAGAGCACCGGCCCCAGCGTCATTACCACGGCAGGGGCACCGGTTGCGGCCTCGACCGGTTCTTCAAGCAGGATGTCCATGCCCACTGCCGTCACGATAATGCCCGCCACCAGCACTACATGCAGGTAATGGAAATACGCCCCCATCCGCCCCGGATCGGGTGATGTAGTGATGCTGTGCTCGGCTTCCTCGCTCGATGTGCCGAAATACAGCCACCACATGGCAATGGTGCATAGGAAGCTGGTGCCAAACCCGCCCAGTTCCCAGACCGACCATTCCGTATTCTTCGCCAGTGACAGGCCCGATGCCATGATCGTCTCGCCCAGCGCCACGATTACGAACAACTGGCATCGCTCCACCAGATGGCCGCCCGCGATCGTCCAGTCCGCCGTGCGCGAGCGCCCAAGGCCGGGCAGCCAGAACCCGAACATGGGCGAGACATATTCACACGCCACCCCCACTGCCCAGAGCGGTACCCGCCACGCGGGCGTACCCACGCCGCCTGCAATCCAGAACACGCCCGCAATGACCCCCCAGCCCAGAATGCGCCGGTAATTGGGTGCAAGTGGATGGCTGGCGGGCAGGCTGCATACAATAAAGGCTGAACGGCCAACCTGCATGGCAGCATAACACAGCGCAAAGGCCAGACCGCGCGGGCCGAAGGCTTCGGGCGCTGCGGCCCCGCACAGCACGGCCAGCGCCATGGTTACGAACATCACCCCGCGCAGGGCGGGCACGCGCGGGTCGAACCAGTTGGTGACCCACCCGGTGTACTGCCACCCCAGCCAGGCGGCGAACCACAGGATGAGCGTCTGCACCCCACCCATCCAGTTCAGGTGGTGCAGCAGGCCATGGCTGATCTGGGTAACCAGGAAGACATAAGCCAGATCGAAGAACAGTTCTTCGTTCGTGACCCGTGCGCCATCCGGCCCCGACTGGCGCATCAGCGGGTGAAGGGTGGGGGCGGGTGTGGCCATGGTGGCTCCTTTATCGGGGGCGGCATGCCGGGGTCACTGTACGGGCTGCGGCATTAAAGTGATTCGTGCATGTAACCCGACTCTGACCATGGCCGTTACAAAAAACATGCCGAAGGATTCGCACGGCGGAAGTCTTGCCCTGCGGGTGGGGGCGGGGGGCAGTCACCTAAATTTAAGCGTGCATGCCACTAGATATGGTGCAATCATAATGCATCTAATACAATATGATGCGAAGTGGCCGTGCCAGGCGGACCCGGCTTCGCGGGCATGAAGGAACTGGAGCATGGACGGAGGTTTCTCGCTGGCTGGTACGGCGCGCGCGCATGTGCGTAACCCGTTGGAGGGCGCGTTTGGCACCCCCTCGCTGCCTAGCCGCGCGCTGGACCGGGGCATGGGGGAAGCCGTGGGTCGCCGCACCGTGTTCCGTCCCGCCGACCATGAGGATTTCGGCCGCGTGGCCGACCGTGTCGCACGCGGCAACACGGAACTGCTGCCCACCGTCACGCCAGCCGAGCGCGCGCAACTGCGCAACGCCATTGCCACCGGCGCGCTGCTCACCTCGGGCCGCCACCTGCAGCATGGCGATGCCGCACAGCCGGGGCGGAACATGGAAATGTTTACCAACTGCGCCACGGCCATCTGCTCGTTCGCCAAATTCTACCTCCTGCTCAACGGGTCCGGCGTGGGGCGGGCGTATGATGATGAACTGTGCGTGGTGGACTGGGGGCAGGCGCCAGACCTGCAGTTCGTCCTTTCCCCCAGTCACCCCGACTACCCCCACGACCGCGCGGGCCTGCTGCGTCTTGGCCTTGAGATGCAGATCCTGCCCTGGGGTACGGGGCTGGATGCGTTCGATGCAGCAATGGAGGGGAAGGTCCGCGCTTTCCTGTCCCGTAATGTAATGACGCAGGTGCCCGAAGGTGCGGAACAGGCTCATGTAATCGCCGATAGCCGGGAAGGGTGGGGCAAGGCGGTTGAGATGATCGAGGCCATGGCCTTCGCGGGGGCGCGTACGCGCACGCTGGTATTCGATTTCAGCGCCATCCGCTGCGCTGGCAGCCCGATTGCGGGCATGCAGGGGCGCCCGGCGTCCGGCCCGGTTTCGCTGCTGCGTGGGTTGCTCAACGTGCGCGATCATGTCATTCGGCCCGCGCGCGCGGGGAGCATGGCGCTATGGGAACAGGCGCTGCGGGTGGACCACTATCTCTCGGTCGAGGTGCAGGTGGGCGGCGCGCGCCGGGCCGCGCGTATGGCCACCAAGTCGTGGCGCGATGCGGATGTACTGCGCTTCATCCGCGCCAAGGAAGAGGGCGGGCTGTGGACGGCCAACCATTCGGTGATGGTCGATGCCGAATTCTGGGCCTGCGTGAACGACCCCGCACGGGTTGCCCCGCTGGCCGACCATGCCCGCGCCGTGTTTGCCGAGGCCACGCGGTGCGCGTGGATCAATGGCGAGCCCGGCTTCATCAACGGCGACCGGCTGGAAGACAGCCGCACCGGCAGCGCGCGACGCAAACCGGTTTATACGGACGGGCGTGACTTCCGCTCGCACCGCTACCAGGCCACCGAGGGCGCGGGCCTGCTGGCCGATCTGGCCCGGCGGGCGGCGGGCGCGCATTTTCCGGTCACCACCAACCCGTGTGGCGAGATTACGCTGCACGTAACCGGTGGCTACTGCGTGATTGGCGATTTTGCCCCGCTGCTGGCCTGCCCGGTGGCGCTGGATGGCGTAACCCCCGGCCATGTAGCAGCCGAAACGGCGGCAATATGGGATGCCCGCGTGCGCGATGCCGTGCGGCTTGGCGTGCGCTTCCTGTTGCGCGCCAACCGCATGGACGCATTGTATGGCGAGGAAGTGCGCCGCACCAACCGCATCGGCATTGGCCCGACCGGCCTGCATGAATGGGCATGGCTGCGTTTTGGCCTTGATTTCCATGACCTGCTGGATGAGACGCGCGCCGCACCGTTCTGGGATGCGGTGCGCGAATTGTCCACCATTGCCAAGACCGAGGCCAATGCCTACGCACATGAGACCGGCACCGCCCGCCCGGTTACGGTCACTACCGTCAAGCCTGCGGGCACCACATCCAAGCTGTTCGGCCTGACGGAGGGCGCGCACCTGCCCGCACGGCGGCAGTACCTGCGCTGGGTGCAGTTCAAGGGCGTACAGTGCGCCGATGGTACGTGGGAGACAGGTTCCGACCCGCTACTGGCCGATTATGCCAGCCGTGGTTACCCCGTGCGTAGCCTGCGCAGCTTTCCGGGCATGAGCATTGTGGGCTTTCCCACCGTGCCGCTGATCCAGCGGCTTGGCATGGGCGGGCGCGTGGTCACCGCCCCGGAAGCCACGCCTGCCGAGCAGTATCGCTGGCTGGAATTGCTGGAGAAATACTGGATCGGGGCGGCGCAGGGCAATCAGGTGTCCTACACGCTCAAGGTCTATACCGACCGGCATGACCTTGCGGGCTTCCGCGCCATGGTGGCGGCTAACCAGCCCCATGTGCGCTGCTGCGCCGTGCTACCCAGCAGGCCCGATTCCGATCTGGGCTACGAATACCTGCCTGAGGAAGAAGTGCCCGCAGGCCGCTTTGCCGCCATTACCGCCGCCATTCATGGTGAGGATGCGCGTGAGGTGGTGGACTGGGCCCACCTGCAATGCGCCAGCGGTGCCTGCCCGATCTAGTGCACCGCGCAACAGCCCCGAAAACGCAGAGAGATTTTTGGTGAAGCTTTTTCCCAAAAAGCTTTGAAGAATGCCGCTTTTTGAAAAAAAGGCAGTAATCAGAGACCGTTATCATTCTTATCAGGGGGGGATTTCAAGCAGTCTTTTTGCCTCACGGTTCATTCCTGCATGTGCGGGGGGATACACGGTTCCGGTTGACCGGAAAATCCACGACGATGGTTCATCCCCGCATGCGCGGGGAACACAGTCCCAGCCCAGTTGCCTCCCGCAGTTACTGCGGGTTGCGTCCAACTGCCGCCATCCGCGTCAGGCCGTCCCTGATCCCGGTCATGTCCTGCCCAATACTGAAAACTGTCGTGGAATTCTTCTTCGTGCCGTCCTAATGTAATGGGTGCGGCGTGCAGTGAAGCGGCGATATTCAGCCGACCGCAGGACCGCCCTTGTGGCGGGATCAATATTGTGGGGTTTATGGCTGGCCCCACCTGCCCACCGTTCAGCCACTATTCTGTAGCGTGTCATCCACGGGGATGTCTGGCCACGCCTCCCGAAATCAGCGGCAGCGCGCGTATGTGCTGTAGGGCATTTTCCTTCGTGGTCCGATGAGGTTTATCCCCGCGTGTGCGGGGAACACGCCTTTGAGAACGACCCGGACATTGTGGATTACGGTTCATCCCCGCGCATGCGGGGAACACTTCTTCTGCCTGCTTCTTTGCGGTCGCCTGAACGGTTCATCCCCGCGCGTGCGGGGAACACGCGCCTTGACGCCTATCATGCCCGCAAGCAGGCGGTTCATCCCCGCGCGTGCGGGGAACACGCTCACGATGCCTGGATGGCCGCGTTGTCGGCCGGTTCATCCCCGCGCGTGCGGGGAACACTGGCGTGATTGCCGCATCCTGAAGGATAACACCGGTTCATCCCCGCGCGTGCGGGGAACACCCTGTTCTGCACCAGATACAGGCATATCCCCGCGGTTCATCCCCGCGCGTGCGGGGAACACCCAGAGGTCAGCGGCGAATCAAGAACGGTGATCGGTTCATCCCCGCGCGTGCGGGGAACACCCTTCCTGGAACCCATTGTTTCCAAATCACTATTTTACTGTCAAAGACTCTACCAACTTTATGGCCCTTTGTTCTACCCGTTTTTCCGCCGCCGTGAAAGCATGGTTGCCATGGGGCCAACCCCGGAATGAATGCAATCCTGCCCGCCTGTTTTGCAGGCTGCTTTTCGGCGGTGGCATGCGGTATCGTTCTTGCGGCTATTTGAGACCGGAGGGCCAGCGTGAGCCAGACTTGGGGTGATTTTCAGGCGGTTGTGCAGTTGTCGGCTGGCCTGAATGTGGCAATTCTCAGCTTTGTGGATATCAGCCTGCCTGCCATCAAGGAACGGCGGCGGGTCTTTGCCAAGGCACAGCAGGAACTGGGCATGTACCGCACGGCCCCCAGCAGGCTGGTCAGCGCGCAGCAGTTGGAACATGACTGCCAGGTAGAGGAAATGAACCAGAAGCTGTACCTGCTGTGGCAGGAAAGTACTGATTACGCCAATGAGGAAGACACCCTGGTCCATTACACCGGTGTCATGGGTTTTTTCGGGGCAGTACTCAGCCTTGTGCTACTGTGGTACTCGGCGGAATATTACGATACACCCATAGGCGGGCTGGGGCAGGCGGTGATTGCGCTGTCCTTCTGTTCGCTGGTGGTGGCGTTCATCATCAATTTCATGACGGCCTCGCAATCTGCCGTGTTTACCCAGAAGTGCAACGCCATCCGCCAGCAGGCCCGCCAGAATCTGACCCCGCAGGCGGGTGTGCCCACCAAGCCTGCCACCCCGGTTGCCACCCCGGTTGCCACCCCGGTTGCCGCCCCGGTTGCCGCCCCGGCTGCCAGTACCGGCGCGTAGTGTGGTATTGTGGCCACAATGCGGCTGTCATACGCATGTGGCACGGTCAGACGGGGCGCGGTTTGCCGCCACGGTGGTATGTGGCAACAAAAATCACACACTAAACCGGTAGTACATCTGCAACTGCCCGTGGTGTTTCCCTGAAAAAGAGAAAATTTTCCAAGGTAATATTTTTTTTAATGCCTTGGTCATGACGGCCTGCATCCATGTTGTACCGGAAATGCACTGAATTATTGCAGCCCGTATTGTCTGGTCCATATTTATAATAAAAAATGAGTATTTAAATATAGATCATTTAATAAAACATTCATAAAACTGTATTGGAAACATAACACACAGGATCAGACGCCCATTCTAAATGAACTCATCCTTCATTACGGAATGCTTAACATGATCCGTCGGCCTGTAGTTTCCCTGTTGCTTGGTTCGTCTGCCCTTCTGGGGCTCTCTTCCTTTCATCAGGCCCATGCGGATGCCGCATCGGATGCTCAGATCAAGGCTCTGCAGGTGGAAATGCAGGCCATGCGCCGTGACATGAGTAGTCAGATCAGCGTGCTGCGCCAGCGCCTGGTCCGCGCCGAATCTGTCCGTGGTAACTCCGTGGCCGCCAACGCCGCACAGGCCCGCCGGGTTGCCGCCAGCCACGGCCAGCCCCTGCCCGACAGCTATGCGCGTGACATCCACATCGGTGGTGACAGCGGCATGGGCGGTAGCCTTAGCAGTGCGATGCAGAGGGCCGACCTTGGCACGCCCCCGTCGGATCGTGGCGTTTCCTCCTCCTGGGCATCGTTCCGTGCGGCGACGGAAAAGGAAGAGGCCCTGCACATGGGTGGCATGGTTGTGGGTTTCCCCGGCGGGCGGCCGACCATCTCGTCTGAAGACGGGATGTATGCCATGTCCATCGGCCTGGCGTTCCATGAGGATATTGGCGGGTTCATGGGCATGTCCCCGCGCCGTGGCGAGACCAAGGGCGACTATGAAGGTCTGACCGAAAACGCACGCCGCCTGCGTATTCCCATCTCGTTCCGTTACAAGAACTGGATTGCCAACATCACCCCGGATTTTGGTTCCGGTTCCGCCGATGGTACTTCCACCTCGCAGTTGTATGAAGCGAACCTGAATTACGCCGGCTTTAACCACACGGTCATCACCGCCGGTTATTTCCAGCCGCGCGTGACGGAAGAAGATTCCGAAAGCTCGAACGAGTTCGAACTGATGGAACGCCCCGCCATTACCGATATCGTGCGTAACATCGCCGCCGGTGACGCCCGCATGAGCCTTGGCGCCCTGCATTATGCCAAGCGCTGGTGGATCGCGGGTTACGTGACGGGCCAGACTTACGGCAAGCGTGCAACGTATGACAGCCAGTCCGGCGCGACCTTCCGTGTGGCGGGCCGTCCGTACATGTCCAAGGATATTGACGTTCATATCGGTCTGTCTGCCATCACGGCGTTCAAGGTGGCGCAGGCCAAGGCTTCCGATGACCGTTCCTATAACTTCTCCGAAGCGCCCGAAGTCAACCTGACCACCACCAAGCTGCTTAGCGCCACGGTGGGCAATGTGGGCAGCATCTGGTCGGCAGGCCCGGAACTGGGCTTCCGCTGGAAGCGCCTTACGCTGAAGGGTGAATACTACAACATCGGTGTCACGCGCGGTGATAACGGTGGCAACTCGGCCGCCAACAACGCCACTGTCAACTTTACCGGTTACTATGGCGCGGCCAACTACACCATCTTTGGCAAGGGGCGTTCCTACAACATCAAGGAAGGTGCATTCGCAGCCCCCGGCGTGGAGCATGCCTTCGACCCGTCGCACGGTTACTGGGGTGCGCTGGAAATGACGGCCCGTTACAGCGTGGCCGACCTGAACGCCAACCTGGGCAATGCATCAACCGCCCTGCGTGGTGGGCAGCAGACGGTGTGGTCGGCGGGCCTGAACTGGTATCCCAACCGCCACTTCCGCTTCATGCTTGATTTCAACCACTTCATTGTCAGCCGCAACAGTGTCGCAGCCAACATCCTGGGCCGCGAAGGTAACTCGGTTGCCGGGCGTATCCAGGCCGCCTTCTGATCGGGCAGGTCGGGTAGCGTAACGGCATGAGGGTTTCATGCCATGGTGCCCGAACGGTTATGGTTCGGGCACGATTAAGTAAAAATGAATTATATTTCCTTTAATTTTATTAAAAATGAAGTAATAATAAGTAAATCAATACGATAGAAAGCAGCCGCATCCCGCTGTGGAAAATTGAATGATGAATGAGATTTCTGCACAGAAAAGCCCGTCCGTCACCGTTCAGGTCATGGGGGACATTGCAAGGCCCGGGCCGGTCATTCCCCCCGACGCGCTGGGGGAGCGTCTGTTCGAATTTTTCCATAATGACGCCGAACTGATGCTCGTTGCCGTTGTGAATGATGATAATGTGCCTGTCGGTCTGGTGGAGCGGCAGGCTTTTTTTCTCAGGGTATCGGGCAAGTTCGGCCATGCACTGTTCAACCGGCGGCCGGTGGCGCTGCTGATGGATGACAGCCCGGTCGTAATCGATGCGGCTGTCTCGTCATCCGATTTTACGGCGCTGACATTAATGAGCCAGCCCTCCGACCTGCTGCGCGGCTATATCGTCACGCGCGATGGGCGCTACCTTGGCACCGGTTCGGCGCTGGACCTGATCAATGCATCCCATTCCCACGCCGTGGCGTCCGCCGCCAGCCTGAAGGAAGCCGCCGAGGAACTGCGCCGCGCCAACCGCAAGATTTCACGCGACAAGCTGTTCATCGACACGATTGTGGAGAACATCCCCTCCGCCCTGATCGTGCGCTCGCTGCGCCACGAGCACCTTGTGCTGGTCAACCGCGCGGCCGAAGCCATGACCGGCTGCCGGCGTGACCTGCTGGTGGAGCGCAATGTGGATGACGTGTTCACCAGTGATGAAATCGGCCACCTGCTGGTCAGCCGCTTTGCCGGTGGCGGGCAGGGCGTGATTGAAAAAGTGCTGTGTGACCATACTGGCGCAAGGCGGGCCATTTCCACCCGCCAGGTCACCATTGCCGATGAACGCGGCGCGCCCCGGTGGGAACTGTGCGTGGCCGATGATGTGACCGAGCAGCGCGACGCCCAGCACCAGGTGGAACTGCTGGCCCATTACGACCCGCTGACCGGGCTTGCCAACCGCGCCCTGTTCAGTTCCCGACTGGAGGCGGCCTGCGTGCCCGGCGGCACCGCAACACTTCTGTGCATCGACCTTGATTACTTCAAGACCGTGAATGACGTTTACGGCCACGCGGCAGGCGACAGCCTGCTGCAACTGGTTTCCGAACGACTGCGCGCGTGTAGCAGGCCCGAGGACCTGGTGGCCCGTCTGGGTGGCGACGAGTTCGCCATCATCTGGCCCACCGTGCCTGCCCCTGTTGAACTGACCGCGCGCGCGCGTGAAATCGTGGAGACGGTCAGCAGGCCCTACGTTATTGATGGCCACCATATCGTTATTGGTGCAAGCGTTGGCTCCGCGCTGTACCCGCGTGATGCGGATGCATCGGAAAACCTGCTGCAATATGCCGATATCGCGCTTTACCGCGCCAAGTCGCTGGGGCGGAATGGTTTCCAGTTCTTTGATGAGGAACTGCGCGACGAGATCCAGACCCGCGCGCGCCTTGGCAGCGAACTGCGTGGCGCCATTGCCGGTAACGGATTGACCCTGCATTTCCAGCCGCTGTACTCCATGCCCGGCAACCGCCTGAGCGCGTGCGAGGCACTGGTGCGCTGGCACCACCCCACGCAGGGCATGATCCCGCCCGACCAGTTTGTGGGGCTGGCGGAAGAAAACGGTCTGATTCACGATCTTGGCGAGTGGGTGCTGCGTACGGCCTGTAACGAAGCAGCGGACTGGCCGGCACAGGTCAAGGTGGCGGTCAATGTCTCGCCCATACAACTGCGCAACCCGCGTTTCATCCGCATTGTGGAAGAGGCGCTGGCGCAATCCGGCCTGCCGCCCGAACGGCTGGAAATCGAGATTACCGAGAACATATTCGTCCAGAACAGTGCCACCAACCGCGAAATCCTGCAAAAATTGGGGCGTATCGGATGCAGCATCGTGCTGGATGACTTTGGCACGGGCTATTCCTCGCTGGGTTATTTGCGTTCGTTCCAGTTCCAGAAGATCAAGATCGACCGTTCTTTCGTGCAGGAACTGCCCGAACGCGGGGCGGCGGGCATTATCCGCGCCATCATCAGCCTGGCGCAGAGCATGGACATCCCCATCACCGCCGAAGGCGTGGAGACACAGGACCAGTGGGCGCACCTGAACGATCTGGGCTGCAACCAGGTGCAGGGTTTCCTGCTTGGCCGCCCGCAACCGGCCGACATGATCCGTCAGGCCATCCTGACCCACGCCTGACAAAAAGCGCCTGAAAGCCCGCGCCCGTGGCTACAGGCGCGCGTGTGCCGGAGCTTTCCGTATCCCGTTTA
Source organism: Komagataeibacter medellinensis NBRC 3288 (assembly GCF_000182745.2). Taxonomy (NCBI): domain Bacteria; kingdom Pseudomonadati; phylum Pseudomonadota; class Alphaproteobacteria; order Acetobacterales; family Acetobacteraceae; genus Komagataeibacter; species Komagataeibacter medellinensis. The sequence goes on along the minus strand of NC_016027.1, from coordinate 878,682 downwards.
ATCCTGTAATGTCCTGTGCGTCCTGTCTGCCCATGGGGCAACCGCCTTTGTATGTGACAGAAATGGGACAGTTTGCGCGGGAGCAGTAAAATTCCCTGCCAAATAATAAAATGTGGCTAAAATAAAGATAAAGGGAACCTATTTTTTGTGGCAGAATTCAGTCACAATTCGTCACATGACAACGCCCCACCTGCAGATCGGCTTCCTGTTCAATCACGACTGCACTCACCAGATAGCGCATACCGCGCCGATCATCTGCGAACTCGTGGCCCTTGGGCAGGATGTCACGGTTGTTACATCATGTGACACGCAGGAACAGCAGGTCAAAAAGATAATCGCGGGCTGCGCCGCGCGTGTACGCTTTGTCCATATCGACATCAACCGCATATCGCGCGCCATCAATACGGTGGCCGGGGCGGTGCTGCCCTTCCGCCGCATTGCCAATTTGCGTGACAACCTGGGCCTGTTTGCCGGTTTTGACGCGCTGGTGGTCCCCGAGACGACATCCGCCCTGCTCAAAAGCCACTTCAACCTTGATGTCAGGCTGATCTACCTGCCGCATGGGGCAGGGGACCGCTCCATCGGGTTCCGCGATGTTACGCGCTTCTTTGACTTTGTGCTTCTGCCCGGCGCCAAGACGCGGGAGCGCATGGTGCGCAGGAAACTGGTCCGCCCCGGCCACCATGCAGTGATCGGCTACCCCAAATTCGATACCATCGACATGGCCGCCCGCCCGCGTTTTTTTGGCAATGACCGGCCCACGGTGCTCTACAACCCACATTTCGACCCGATCTTGTCCTCATGGTGGGATATGGGGATGGCGGTGCTGGAATGGTTTGCCCGGCAGGATGAGTACAACCTGATCTTCGCCCCCCATGTCATGCTGTTCCGTCGCAGGCTGCATACATCGGTGGAGCACAGGCGCATCCGCTACCGGTGGTCCATACCTGAACGGCTGCGTAACCTTTCGCATATCCTGATTGACACGGGCAGCACGCGCTCGGTCGATATGTCCTATGTGCTGGCGGCCGACATCTATCTGGGTGATGCCAGCAGCCAGGTGTACGAGTGGATCTGCAACCCGCGGCCGTGCATTTTCCTTAATTCCCACAATGCACGCTGGCAGGATAATCCCAGCTACACGCACTGGAACATGGGGCAGGTGATTGACCGGGTCAGCGCCCTGCCGCATGCGCTGGCGGTGGCGCGCCAGCAGCAGGCCCGCTTTGATGCACACCAGCGCGCGGCCTTTGCCGCAACCTTCCATACCGTTCCCGGCCAGAGCGCCAGCCGCCGCGCCGCCGAGGAAATTGTTTACTATTTGTTACAGGATAAACGCGAAGCGGCCTGAACACGGGTAGCCTATGGCGCTATCATCCCGCCTCCCTGCGTGGGGGGGGAATGTCATGCGTATTGCCTATGTCATCAATAGTTTTGAAGGGGGAGGGGCTGCCCTGCCCATCCCGGCTATTGTGGGGGTCTGCCGCAGCCTGGGGCACAGCGTGCGGGTCGTGGCACTGGAGCGGCGCAACGGTCGCGCCATGACGGCGCTGGAGCATGCCGGGATCGGGGCGGATGTGCTGGCGGTTGATGGCGCACCAGCGCCCCGCGTGCTGTCCCGGCTGGATGGCTGGGTGCGCGATGTCGGCCCCACCCATATCTGGACATCACTCACGCGCGCGACCCTGCTGGGGCAGGTTGTCGGTATGCGTCACGGCATCCCGGTTACCAGCTGGCAGCACAATGCCTTTCTCAAGCCTGGCAACCTGGCGCTGCTGCGCCTCATGCGCGGGCGCAGTCGGCTATGGGTGGGGGATTCCGCCTATGTAACAGAACTGACCCACACAAGGCTGGGTATCGCGCCCGCGCGGCTGATGTGCTGGCCCATTTTCCGCACCCGCCCCGACCTTGCCCCCGCACCGGGCTGGCAGCCGGGGGAGGTGATGCGGATCGGCACACTGGGCCGCCTTAACCCCGGCAAGGGGTATGACATGCTGTGCCGTGCGCTGGTTGCGATGCGCAACGTGGGGGGGCTGCCGCCGTTCCAGGTCATGATTGGCGGGGAGGGGGCGGAACATGGCCGCCTGCGCGCCTTCTGCCAGCAGCACGGGCTGGATAACGTGGTATTTGCCGGTTACGTGCACGATACGGCGGCGTTCCTGCGGCGGTGCCACCTCTATGTCCAGCCCTCGCGCCGCGAAGGGTTCTGCATTGCAGCGCATGAGGCCATGGACCGCGCGCTACCCGTGATCGGCAGCACAGTGGGGGAGATGAACCGCTCCATCATACACGGCGTAACCGGCTGGAAAGTGGCGCCGTGCCAGCCGCAGGCCCTGGCCGATGTGCTGGAGACCGCCCTGCGCCGGCCTGGACGGCTTGCAGCCATGGGGCAGGCGGCGCAGGCGCTGGTCAACCAGCGCTACAGCCCCGCAGCCTTTGCGCGCGCGGGCGATGCGGTGCTGCGGCACATGGCGGGCATGACCATGCACGGCGCCAGCACGCCGTGACATGAAGTAGGGGAACGGGAACACGAAAAACGGGGGGCATGGAACACGGGCACGGTCATGGACAATGCCCCCGGCCAAAGGCGGCAGGTGCGTATCCACCACCCCGGCAGCCAGATATGTTCCCTGCGTTCCCTATGTTCCTTCGTGTTTCCCTATCTCCCCCAACCTGTATACCGGTGTACTGATATCCCTATATCTTATTATTTATTCTTTATTACAGATATAAGGGAACATAAGGAACAGAGGGAACACGGGCGCATGGGCCGGCCCCCCATCGTGCCCCCCGGATCGTGGATAACCGTGGCCCTGAATGCCGTCGGGCGGCATGGGGCGGGCACCCGGCCCGGCACATGGGGGAACAGGGAACAGGTCAGGGAACAGCAAAGGCAGGGAAGGGAACAGCCGGGGTGGCCACGGGCAAGGTGGCCACCAACTGGTCGGACGATTGCGCGTCAGACGATTTCGGCTGGCGGGTGGCCCTTGGTCAACCGGTCATAGCGCAGCAGAGTGGTCAGCACATCTTCCATGCAGGCCAGTGACAGCATGGTTGCGCCATCGCTTGGTGCGGCATCGGGGTCGGGATGGGTTTCAATGAACACCCCCGCCACCCCGATAGCCAGCGCCGCGCGCGCCAGGATGGGGGCAAACACCCGCTGTCCGCCCGATGCCGTGCCCAGACCGCCGGGTTGCTGGACGGAATGGGTGGCATCATAGATCACGGGATAGCCTGTGCCCGCCATGATCGGCAGGCCGCGCATGTCATTGACCAGCGTGTTGTAGCCAAACGACGTACCCCGTTCGCACAGCATGATGCGCGTGTTGCCGGTAGAGGCCACCTTGGCGGCCACGTTCGCCATGTCCCACGGGGCAAGGAACTGCCCCTTTTTGATGTTGATGGCGGCCCCCGTCTGCCCCGCCGCAAGCAGGAGGTCGGTCTGGCGGCACAGGAAGGCGGGGATCTGCAGTACGTCCACCGTCTCGGCCACGGGCGCGCATTGCTCGGGCAGGTGCACGTCGGTCAGCACCGGCAGGCCGAAGCGCGCGCGCACCTGGCCCAGTATGTCCAGTCCCTGCGCCATGCCCACGCCGCGCGCCCCGTTGATGGAGGTGCGGTTGGCCTTGTCGAACGAGCTTTTGAAGATCAGCCCGATCCCCAGCTTCGTTGCAATGCCGTGCAGGGCTTCGGCCACCTCCATGGCATGGCTTGCGGATTCGATCTGGCACGGCCCCGCAATCAGCGTAAACGGGGCTTCATTGCCAACCGTAAGGCTGCCAATGGAAAGTGCGTGGTGCTTGGTCATCGTCTGTTACCCGCCGCCCGTTCCGCCGCCTTGGCCACGGCAGCCTTGATGAAGCCGGAGAACAGCGGATGCGGGTCAAACGGCTTGGACAGCAGTTCGGGGTGGTACTGTACCGCGATGAACCACGGGTGGTCGGGGTATTCCACTACCTCGGGCAGGATGCCGTCGGGTGACATGCCTGAAAAGCGCAGGCCGGTCTTTTCCAACTGTTCGCGGTAGTGGTTGTTTACCTCGTAGCGGTGGCGGTGGCGTTCACGGATGTCGGTGCGGCCATAGGTTTCCGCCGCGCGTGACCCGGGCGCCAGCTTGGCGGGGTAGGCGCCAAGGCGCATGGTGCCGCCCATCTCGCCCCCTTCGCGCCGGCGCAGCAGTTCGTTGCCACGCGCCCATTCGGTCATCAGGCCAACCAGCGGCTGGTCGGTCGGCCCGAATTCGGTTGATGAAGCCTTCTCGATCCCCGCAAGGTTGCGCGCGCATTCGATCACCGCCATCTGCATGCCAAAGCAGATGCCCATGAAGGGGATGTTGTTCTCACGCGCGTATTTCACGGCACGGATCTTGCCTTCCGACCCGCGCTCGCCAAAGCCGCCGGGCACGAGGATGGCATCGCTGCGGGCAAGACTGTTTACCGCATCGTCCGATTTCTCGAAATCCTCCGCTTCCACCCAGTTCAGGCGCACGCGGGCACGGTTGGCGATGCCACCGTGCTGCAATGCCTCGATCAGCGATTTGTAGCTGTCGAGCAGGGCGGTGTACTTGCCCACCACCGTCACCACTACCTCGCGGTCGGGGTGGCGGACGGCATCAACAATCTTTTCCCAGCGCGACAGGTCGGGGTCGGGCGTTGTGGGCAGGCCGAAATGGCGCAGCACCTCGGTATCCATGCCCTCGGCATGGTAGGAAATGGGGCAGGCGTAGATCGTATCCACGTCGCGCGCCGCAATCACGGCCTGCGGGCGGACATTGCAGAAGCTGGCGATCTTGCGGCGCTCGTTTTCGGGTATTTCCCGGTCCGACCGGCAGACCAGCATCTGCGGCTGGATGCCCACGTTCTGCAGTTCTTTAACGGAATGCTGGGTAGGCTTGGTTTTCAGTTCACCCGCTGCCGCGATCCATGGCAGCAGGGTCAGGTGGATGAACATCGTCTGGTCAGGCGCAAGGTCATTGCGTAGCTGACGGATGGATTCAAGGAAGGGCAGGCTTTCGATATCGCCTACCGTGCCGCCGATCTCGACAAGGACGAAGTCCAGGTCCTCGGTATCGGCCACGATCGTTTCCTTGATCGAGTCGGTAATGTGGGGAATGACCTGCACGGTCGCACCCAGATAATCGCCCCGCCGTTCGCGCGCGATCACGCCGGAATAGATCTGACCCGTGGTGGCATTGTCCGCCCGGGTGGCATGTACACCCGTAAAGCGTTCGTAATGGCCAAGGTCGAGATCCGTTTCCGCGCCGTCGTCGGTCACGAAGACCTCGCCGTGCTGGTAGGGGCTCATCGTCCCCGGATCGACATTCAGGTAAGGGTCAAGCTTACGCAACCGGACCCGATAGCCACGGGCCTGGAGCAGGGCAGCAAGGGCAGCAGAAGCAATGCCTTTGCCGAGGGAGGACACCACGCCGCCGGTGATGAATACAAACCGCGTCATGGATGGCCTTTCTACACAGCTTGCGCCCGCGCTGCAAAGGCTACGATGCACCTGTGGCCTAAAAAATGAAAAATGCCCTGGCACGGCGTACCGGGGCATGGACCGCGTGCGCCACAAGGCGTGCGCGATCAGGGGGTTGTGGCGGGTGCCGTGGTGGCGGGTGTGGCCGGGGCCGCGGGCGGTGCGGCCAGAATATCGTGGCCCACACCGCTCGATGCGCCGCGGTTCATGACCGCAAGTGTCAGTGACAGCACCATGAAGGTCGTGCCCAGCACGGCGGTGGAACGGGTCAGCAGCGTTGCCGTGCCGCGCCCGGACATGAAGGAGCCCATGCCCTGCGAGCCGCCGATTCCAAGGCCGCCACCCTCACTACGCTGGATCAGGATGGTCCCGATCAGCGCGATGGTGACGAACAGGTGCAGTAGAAGAAGAACAGTGATCATGCGTCTTTCCAGTAGAGCCCCGCCAGCCGCGCGGCAATCACGAGGCGCGGGCGGCGCGGACAAGCGGCACGAAGGCATCGGCCTTCAGGCTGGCATTGCCCACCAGCGCCCCATCCACGTTTTCAACGGGCAGGATATCGGTGACATTGCGTTCATTGACCGAGCCACCATAAAGGATTCGGATCGTTTTGCCAGCTTCCCCGAACTGGCGCACCAGTTCGGCGCGGATGAAGGCGGACATGTCGGCAATATCCTGCTGTGATGCGGCCGTACCCGAGCCGATGGCCCAGATCGGCTCATACGCCACAATGCCAGTAAAACCCTGTGGCAGTGATCCCTGGATCTGCCAGCCCACCGCATCGCGCGAATCCCCGCTGTCGCGCTGATCGGCGTTCTCGCCCACGCACACGATGGGGGTCAGGCCGGCGGCCATGGCGGCCACGGTCTTTTCGCGCACGGTCTCGTCCAGTTCGCCATGCTCGGCACGGCGCTCGGAATGGCCAAGGATTACGTACTGCACCCCAAGGTCCGCCAGCATGGGGGCCGAGATGTCACCGGTATGGGCACCGGATTTGTCCTTGTGGCAGTCCTGGGCACCCAGCGCGATGCCAGCGGCCTTCAGCTTGGGCGCCAGCCGCGCAAGCTGGGTAAAGGGGGGGCAGACCACCACATCGGCCCGCGTGGGCAGGGCGGCCAGCCCCGCCGCCAGCCCCGTGACCAGCGCGTCCGCATCGGCGCTCAGGCCGTTCATCTTCCAGTTGCCAACAATAATCTGCTTCATGTTTCCACTCCTGGTCCATGCCCCGTGCGTGCCGCCTGCGGGCGTGGCATGGTATATGATGGCCGTGAGCCTACACCACGGCCCGCCCCCCGTTGCAACCCGCATGCCACGCGTGGCAAGGCCGCGCGCATGCGGGTGCTGGTCAAACCGGCGGCGTGACCGTATGGTGCCCGACCGGAAAACAGGGCGCCCCATGGGTGCGCGTGGTGCGCGGGCCCTGTTCCTTCCGGCTTTGTCTTGGTGCTGGCGCAGGGTATTTCATGCTATCTTTTCTGTATCGCGTGTTTGTCGATTCATGGGTGGGGCGCATCGTTGCCGGGCTGTTTTTCCTGGCCTTCATCGGGTTTGGCGTGGGCGACGTGCTGATGAACATCGGCACCGAGCGCGCCGACGTGGCCGCCCGCGTGGGGGATCGCCCCATCCTGGTGCAGTCCTACCAGAACGCGCTGCAATCCGAGATGCCGCAGGTCGCGCAGTCCATGCATCTGTCGGACCCCAGCCAGATCCCGCCCGCAACGCGTGAGCAGGTGGCCCGCCAGGTACTCCAGCGCCTTGTGCTGCAGGCCGAAATTGCCGAGGCCGCTGATCGCCACTTCCTGATCGTGCCTGATTCCGTGGTGCGGGACGAGATTTTCTCCATCCCCGCCTTCAAGGGGGGCAATGGCCAGTTCGACCGCGCGCTGTTCAATGACCGCCTGCGCCGCACCGGCATGACGGAGGGGCGGCTGATCGAACTGGTGCGGCAGGAACAGGCCTCGCGCATGCTGCTTGAGCCGATTCGCAATGGCGTGGGCGTGTCCGAGGTGATGGTCCGCCACCTGTTTGATTTCGAGGCCCAGACCCGCACCATCGACCTTGTGCGCATCCCCTTTGAAAGCCAGCAGGTCACGGCCACCCCCACGCAGGCCCAGCTTGCCCGCTACCACGCCAACCACCCGTGGGAATTCACCGCTCCCGAATATCGCCACGCCCGTGTGGTCGTGCTTACGACCGACACGATTGGCCGCATGCTCGACATTACCGATGACGAGATGCAGCAGGCCTACAAGGCGCAGGCCCAGACCTTCAGTTCGCCCGAGCGGCGCAACGTGCAGATCGTGACCGTGCCGACCGAGGTACGCGCCACCGCGCTGCGCGCGCAGTGGGTGGACGGGAATGCGTGGGCGCAGGTGCAGAAGGATGCGGGCCGCGATGCGGCAGCCGTTGAACTGCCGGGCATGAAGCTAAGCGATATTCCGTCCCCCGATCTGGCGAAGCTGGTCTTCGCCGCCCCGGTCGATGCAACACAGGGGCCGGTCAGGAGCGAGGGCGGCTGGGTTGTCTTTCGCGTAACCGCCATAACCCCCGCCCATACCACCCCCATGGCCGAGGTGAAGCAGGCGCTGCATGACCAGATCGCCCATACCCGCGCGCAGGCGCTGCTGGCTGACCGGGTGCAGAAGCTACAGGACGCGATTGCTGGCGGCGGGCTGGACTCCGTCCCCGCCGACCTTGGCGCCGCAGCCGTATCGGGTGATCTTGATGCCAGCGGCAATACCCATGAAGGCACGCCCGCGCCCATACCGGGCACGGATGCGCTGCGGCAGGCAGTCATTGCCCGCGTGTTCTCCCAGCCCAAAGGGGCCAGCCCCACGCTGGTACAGGGGCCGGACGGGGGGTGGTACGCCGTGTCGGTTGATGGCATCACACCGGGCCACCCGCTCAGCCTGGCTGAGGCCGGGGGGCGCGTGAACGCAGCATGGCTGGCCGATGCGCGCCGCCACATGGCCGACCAGCAGGCTGCCGCATTCTACAACCAGGCGCAGGGGCAGGGGGGCTTGGCGCATGTCACGCCCGCCGTGCCAGGTCTGGAGCACAGCCAGCCCATCTCCCCCATGCAGCCCGCGCCCGAAATCCCGCGTGAGGTGGCAGCCCTGATCTTCCGTCTGGACAAGGTGGGGCAGAACATCATGACCGAAGCAGGCGATGGGTACGTGGTGGCGACCCTGACCGCCATCAACCACCCCGACCCGGCCGCCCAGAAGGCGCTGTATGACCGCGTGCGCGCGGGCCTGACCCAGTCCATGGGCGAAGACATAGAGATGGGCTATGGTGGCGCGCTGGAAGCCATCGTCAAGCCAAAGCCCAATGAGTCCGCGCTGCGCGCCGTGATGGCGGAGGTGACGGGCCAGAACACAGGAACCACACAGTGACCGCAGACGCCGCGCGCATGCCCCCACCCTCCCGGCAGCCCGATGCCGCCCAGCGCACGGCGGCCCTTGCCACCCTGCGCGCAGGCGGGGCCAGCGTGGTGTGGCGGGTCGAACCGGCCGACCTGCTGACCCCGGTTGCTGCCTTCCTGCGCCTGTCACAGCTTGCGCGCAGCCATGGCGGCGGCAATGGCGGGCACAACGCCTTCTTGCTGGAAAGTGTGGAGGGCGGCACCGCGCGCGGGCGCTATTCGGTTATCGGCCTGCTGCCTGACCTGATCTGGCGCTGCCATGACGGGCAGGCCAGCGTGTGTCACGACCCCTCCGCCTCCAGCCATGCCTTCGTGCCCGAAGCCGAGGCGCCGCTGGCCTCGCTGCGGCGCATCCTGCATGCCAGCCGCATCGACCTGCCTGAAGGGCTGCCGCCCATGACCGGCGGCGTGTTCGGCTACCTTGGCTATGATATGGTCCGTCAGGTCGAATGCCTGCCAGACATGCCCGCCGATGACCTGAACCTGCCCGAAGGCATCCTGATGCGTCCCGGCCTGTTCGCCATATTCGACACGGTGCGCGACGAACTGCTGCTGGCCGCCCCCCTGCGCCCGCAGGCCGGTGTTACGCCCGAGGCGGTGTGGAATGCCGCACAGGCCCGCCTGCAGCAGGCGCGCGCCGCCCTGTCCACCCCGGTGGAACTGCCCGACGACCCGGTGGGCGAGATTGCGGCCCCGGTGCCGGAATCAACCATGAGCAAGGATGAATTCTGCGCCATCGTGCGGAAGTTGCAGGACTACATTGCTGCGGGCGACGCCTTCCAGATCGTGCCCAGCCAGCGCTTCAGCGCCGCCTTCAGCCTGCCGCCGTTTGCGCTGTACCGCGCGTTGCGCCGCATCAATCCCGCACCCTTCCTGTTCTATCTGGATCTTGACGGGTTCAGCCTTGTCGGTTCATCGCCCGAGATCCTCGTGCGCCTGCGTGAAGGCACCATGACCGTGCGCCCGCTGGCCGGTACCCGCCCGCGCGGCCGCACCAGCACCGAGGACCTGGCGCTGGAGGCCGAACTGCTGGCCGACCCCAAGGAACGCGCCGAGCACCTGATGCTGATCGACCTTGGCCGCAACGATGTGGGCCGGGTGTGCGAACTGGGTTCGGTCAGGGTGACGGAGCAGTTCGTGATCGAACGCTTCAGCCATGTCATGCATATCTCATCGAACGTGGAAGGCACGCTGCGCCCTGAGCTTGAGGCGCTGGACGCGCTGATGTCGGGCTTCCCCGCCGGCACGCTGACCGGAGCGCCCAAGATCCGCGCCATGGAAATAATCGACGAGGTGGAGCCGACACGGCGGGCGACATATGCCGGGTGCATCGGCTATTTCGGCCCCGATGGGGACATGGATACCTGCATCGGCCTGCGCATGGCGGTGGTCAAGGACGGGCGGATGTACGTGCAGGCGGGTTGCGGTGTGGTAGCCGACAGCGTGCCCGAGGCGGAATACGAGGAAACCCGCCAGAAAGCCCGCGCCCTGTTCCGCGCGGCGGAGGAAGCGGTACGCTTCGCCACCGGGGATGTCCCGTAAAAGGGAATAAAAGTTTTTGGGTGCCGCCTTTTTTCAAGGGCAGCGTTCCCGGAAGCTTTTTGGCAAAAAGATTCACCAAAAACGCCTGTCTGTTTACGGACTGTTTTTACGGTGACGGCCTGAAACATTTCGCAAGGTGATTTCATGCCCCCTGCCTGCATGTTAAGGTAAGGCAAGACATGCCGGGCCATGCCAGAAGGTTTGACCCGGCCCAGCGGAAAAGCCATGATACGCCCATGATCCTCCTGATCGACAATTATGACAGCTTCACGTTCAACCTCGTCCATTATCTGGGCGATCTGGGAGAGACGTGTGAAGTATACCGCAACGATGCGATCAGCGTGGCCGATGCGCTGGCGCTCAAACCCGAAGCCATTGTCATCTCGCCCGGCCCCTGTTCCCCTAACGAAGCCGGGATATGCTGCGACCTGATCGCGGCGGCGGCGGGCAAGGTGCCGGTGTTTGGCGTCTGCCTTGGCCATCAGGCCATCGGTCAGGTGTTTGGCGGCAAGGTGGTGCGCGCGGATGTGCCGATGCATGGCAAGGTCTCGCCCGTCTACCATGGCGGGACCGACATTTTTACCGGCCTGCCAGACCCGTTCAACGCCACCCGCTACCACAGCCTGACCGTGGCCCCCGAAAGCCTGCCCGAAACGCTCGTGGCCACCGCCCACACCGATGATGGCGTGATCATGGGCCTGCGCCACGCCAGCCTGCCGGTTTTTGGCGTGCAGTTCCACCCTGAGAGCATCGCTTCCGAACATGGCCACGACATTATGGCCAATTTCCTCGCCATCGCGCGTGGGTGCAATACGCCACGCAAGGCCGCCTGAAGGAGAATGGGCAGCACGATGGACAGCGCCCCGACCGCCAGCACCCCTTTCCACGATATCCTCGGGCGCGTCGTGGGGGGGGAGATCGTAGCACCCGGACAGGTCCGGGCTGCTCTGGAAGCCATCAAGAGCGGTACTGTGGGGGAAGTCCCCGCCATTGCCCTGCTGGCCGGGCTGCACATGCAGGGCCGGATCATGGCCGACCCGGTGGAACTGGAAGCTGAACTGCGCAACCGCCCCACAGCAGATGCGGGCATGACGGCTGAATTCCGCGACATACTGGACACGGCGCTGGCCGGGCAGGCCCTGGATGCCGAGATGGCGCAGGCTGCCTTTGATCAGATCATGGACGGGCAGGTGAGCGAAGGGGGGCTGGCCGCCTTCCTGACCGCGCTGCATATGCGTGGTGAAAGTGTTACCGAACTGGAGGCCGCCGTGCGCGCCATGCGTGCGCGCATGCTGGCGGTGCCCGGCCTGCCTGCCGATGCGATTGACGTATGCGGCACGGGCGGCGACGGGCTGGGCACGCTGAACGTGTCCACCGCCGTGGCCTTCGTGCTGGCAGCCCTTGGGGTGCCGGTGGTCAAGCACGGCAACCGCGCGCTGTCCTCGCGCTCGGGGGCGACGGATGTGCTGCTCGAACTTGGCGTGCCGCTGCCGGTTGAACCTGCGCCCATCGGTCGCATGGTGGGCCAGCACGGGCTGGCCTTTCTGGCTGCCACCAGCCATCACCCCGCCATGCGGCATGCAGGGGCCGTGCGGCGCGCGCTGGGCTTTCGCACCATTTTTAACCTGGTCGGCCCGCTGTGCAATCCCGCGCGCGTTACCCGGCAGTTGGTGGGCGTGTTTTCGCCTGACTGGCTGGACACTATGGTCCGGGCCCTGCAGGCTACCGGGTCCACGCATGTCTGGGCCATAAGCGGTGACTGCGGGGAAGGGCGGTTCATTGACGAGCTGACCCTTGCCGGCCCAACCCATGCCTGCATTCTTGAAGGCGGCAAGGTTTGCAGCCTGCGCGTGGACGTGCAACAGGCGGGGCTGGAACCCGCCCCCATTGCCGCCATTGCCGGTGGCACGCCCGCTCATAACGCGCAGGCACTGCATGCACTGGCGCACGGCGCGCGCGGGGCATATCGTGATACCGTGCTGCTCAACGCCGCGGTGGCGCTGCATGTGGCAGGCCGGGGCAACACCATTCTGCAGGGCGGCGCGATTGATTACGCCGCCCTGCGCGAGAACATCCGCCTTGCGGCCGATGCGCTCGATCGTGGCGCGGTTGCGGCCGTGCTGGAGGCCGTGCGGAGTTTCCGCGCGGACGTGCCAAACACAGTAACAGGGTAGAAAATGAACGACACGCCAAGCACCCCCCCCCAGACAGGCAGTGTCCAGCCCGGCGATGTGGACAGCATTCCCGATGTTCTGGAGCGTATCTGTGCCCGCACAAGGGTGGACGTGGCGCAGCGCGCGAAGGTCATGACACTGAAGGAGATCACGGCCCGCGCGCGTGAAGTCAACACGCCGCCGCGTGGCTTTGGCCAGGCGCTGAAGCAGAAGACGGCCGACCATCAGGTGGGCCTGATCGCGGAAATCAAGAAGGCGTCGCCTTCCGCCGGTATCCTGCGGCCCGATTACGAACCCACCGAGATCGCGCAGGAATACGAAAAGGCGGGGGCCGCGTGCCTGTCCGTCCTGACCGAGGGCTCGTGCTTCCATGGCTGCGCGGAAGACCTGACCCGCGTGCGTGAGGCCTGCCGCCTGCCGCTGTTGCGCAAGGACTTCATCATTGATCCGTGGCAGGTGCATGAAAGCCGCCTGATCGGCGCGGACTGCATCCTGCTCATCATGGCCATCCTGACCGATGCGGAAGCGGCCGAACTGCTGGATATTGCACGTGGGCTGGACATGGACGTGCTGGTGGAAGTGCATGACGAGACCGAACTCAACCGCGCGCTGGCGCTTGATACCTCGCTGATCGGTATCAACAACCGTAACCTGAAAACACTCCAGACCGATATCGAGACCACCTGCCGGCTGGCCCCTCTGGTGCCGCCGGACCGGATTATCGTGTCTGAAAGCGGCATCCGCACCCATGCCGACGTAATGAAGCTCAACGCTATTGGCGCTTCGGGCTTCCTGGTGGGGGAAAGTCTGCTGCGGCAGGAGGATGTGGGGGCAGCGGTACATGCGCTGCTGGGCACCACGCCGGGTGCCCCGGCTCCCGCCGCGCCATGACGGAGCCGCGTCTGTCACATCTGGATGGCGCGGGACATGCGGTGATGGTCGATGTCTCGGCCAAGCCCGATACGCGGCGCGAAGCAGTGGCGCACGGGCATATCAGCATGCGGGCCGAAACGCTGGCCCTGATCATGGCGGGGGAAATGCCCAAGGGCGACGTGCTGGCCACCGCCCGCATCGCGGGCATCATGGCGGCCAAGAAAACCGCTGACCTGATCCCGCTTTGCCACCCGCTGGCAATTTCATCGGTCAAGGTGGACCTGGTGCCCGATGCGGACCAGCGCGGCATCACCATTACCGCGCGCGTGCGCACCACCGGCCCCACGGGGGTGGAAATGGAGGCGCTGACCGCCGCATCGGTTGCGGCGCTGACGCTGTATGACATGTGCAAGGCGGTGGAGCGGGACATGGAAATCGGTCAGATTCATGTGATCCACAAATCCGGCGGGGCATCAGGCGCGTATAACCGTAATGCATGAACGTAATGGAAGGGTCATGAACCGGTCCTTCAAGCGTTAACGGTCGTGCCCGCCGCCCGGCACGGGGCAGGGTAAAGCAACATGAACCAAGGATGTTCGATGAGTAACGAGACAGATCCCGGCCTGTCCGGTGGCCATAACAGCCGGACCATGACCGAAGCCGACCTGAAGGAAGCCTATTACCAGATGGTCCTGATCCGCCGGTTCGAGGAACGCGCGGGCCAGCTTTACGGCATGGGGCTGATCGGTGGTTTCTGTCACCTGTATATCGGGCAGGAAGCGGTTGTGGTCGGGATCCAGATGGAACTCAAGCAGGGGGACAAGATCATCACCTCCTACCGTGACCATGGGCAGATGCTGGCCGCTGGCATGAGTGCCCGCGGTGTCATGGCCGAACTGACCGGGCGCGAGGGCGGGTATTCCCACGGCAAGGGGGGGTCGATGCACATGTTCTCCTCTGAAAAGCATTTCTATGGCGGGCACGGCATTGTAGGCGCGCAGGTCTCGCTGGGCATCGGGCTGGCATTCGCCAACAAATACCGTGGCACGGATGAGGTCTCGGTCACGTATTATGGCGAGGGCGCATCCAATCAGGGGCAGGTATACGAAAGCTTCAACCTGGCCGCCCTGCACAACCTACCCTGCCTGTTTGTGCTCGAAAACAACCGCTATGGCATGGGCACCAGCGTGGAGCGGGCCTCGGCTTCAAAGGCGCTGTGGCGCAATGGCGAGCCGTGGGGCATCCCCGGCCTGTATGTCGATGGCATGGATGTCGAGGCCGTGCGCGCCGCCGCAGCCGAAGCCGTGGCTCACTGCCGCGCGGGCAAGGGCCCGGTGCTGATGGAGGTGGACACCTACCGCTACCGTGGCCACTCCATGTCCGACCCGGCAAAATACCGCCAGCGCGCGGAAGTGGACGAGATCCGCAAGAACCATGACCCGATCGACCGCGTGCGTCGTGAACTGCTCGAACGCGGCGTGGCGGAAAGCGACCTGAAGGCGATGGATGACAAGGTGAAGGCTGTTGTCGTTGACGCGGCCGAGTTTGCCCAGACCAGTCCAGAGCCTGACCCTTCGGAGCTGTGGACGGACATTCTGGTAGAAAGCTGATTTAGAAATGGCAACAGAAATACTCATGCCTGCCCTGTCCCCCACCATGAAAGAGGGGAAGGTGGCGCACTGGCTGCGCAAGCCGGGTGATGCGATTGCAGCGGGCGACGTGATCGCGGAAATCGAGACCGACAAGGCCACGATGGAAGTCGAGGCCGTGGATGAAGGCATCATGGGTCGTATCCTGATCCCCGAGGGGACGGAGAACGTGGCGGTCAACACCCCCATTGCCGTGCTGCTGGCCGAAGGCGAGAGTGCGGATGCAGCCCCCGCAGCCCCCCCCACGGCCCCTGCGGCTGCCCCCCCGGTCGCCCCGCCATCGTGCGGGCCCACGCCCACGGCCCCCAGCACGCCAAAAGCCGCCGCGGCACCGGAAAAGGACTGGGGCGAGACCACCGAGATCACCGTGCGCGAAGCCCTGCGCGATGCCATGGCCGCCGAGCTTGCGCGTGATGAGGACGTGTTCCTGATTGGTGAGGAAGTGGCCGAATATCAGGGGGCCTACAAGGTCTCGCAGGGGTTGCTGGACCAGTTTGGCGCGAAGCGGGTGATTGATACCCCCATTACCGAACAGGGCTTTACCGGCATGGCCATCGGGGCCGCGCTGACCGGGCTTAAGCCGATTGTGGAGTTCATGACCATGAACTTCGCCATGCAGGCCATTGACCAGATCATCAATTCCGCCGCCAAGACGCGCTACATGTCGGGCGGGCAGATGTCGTGCCCCATCGTGTTCCGTGGCCCCAACGGTGCCGCCGCCCGCGTGGGGGCGCAGCATTCGCAGTGCTATGCCAGTTGGTACGGCCATGTGCCGGGGCTAAAGGTGGTGGCCCCATGGTCGGCAGCCGATGCCAAGGGCCTGCTGCGTGCCGCCATCCGTGACCCCAACCCGGTCATCTTCCTTGAAAACGAGATCCTGTACGGCCAGCGCTTTCCCTGCCCGGTGGATGAGGACTTCATCCTGCCGATTGGCAGGGCGAAAGTCGAGCGCGCGGGGGCGGACGTGACCATCGTCGCCTTCTCCATCATGGTGGGTGTAGCGCTGGAAGCGGCCAAGAAACTGGCGGAGCAGGGGGTTGATGTGGAAGTGATCAACCTGCGCACCATCCGCCCGCTGGATACCGAAACAGTGGTGGAAAGCGTGAAGAAGACCAGCCGCGTGGTGGTGGTGGAAGAAGGCTGGCCCTTTGCCGGTATTGGCGCGGAAGTGGCCATGCAGGTGATCGAGCACGCGTTTGACTACCTTGATGCCCCGCCGGTGCGTGTGGCGGGGGCGGACGTGCCCATGCCATTTGCCGCCAATCTTGAAAAGCTTGCCCTGCCCAATGTGGACTGGATCATCAATGCCGTCCGGCAGGTTGTGTGAGGGATTACGCGATGCCGATCAACATCCTGATGCCAGCGCTTTCCCCCACCATGAAGGAAGGCACGCTGGCACGCTGGCTCAAGGCGGAAGGTGACGCCATTGCAGCGGGCGACGTGATTGCGGAAATCGAGACCGACAAGGCCAC
The DNA here is from genome assembly GCF_000182745.2 of Komagataeibacter medellinensis NBRC 3288. NCBI lineage: Bacteria > Pseudomonadati > Pseudomonadota > Alphaproteobacteria > Acetobacterales > Acetobacteraceae > Komagataeibacter > Komagataeibacter medellinensis. Next base: position 862,073 of record NC_016027.1, on the reverse strand, counting down.
GATGGAAGTCGAGGCCGTGGATGAAGGCGTGCTGGGCCGTATCCTGATTGGCGAGGGCACGGACGGGATTGCCGTCAACACCCCCATCGCCATACTGGTAGCCGAAGGGGAAAGCGTGCCCGACGCGCCTGCCGCCCCCGCAACCGCCCCGGCCATGGCGGCCCCGGCGCCCGTACCTGCGCAGGCCGTCCCGACCCCGCAGGCCCCTGCCGCATCAGCCGCACCTATGGCAAAGGGCGCACGCGTGTTTGCTTCCCCTCTTGCGCGCCGCATTGCAGCCCAGACGGGCATCGACCTTGCCACGCTCAGGGGCAGCGGCCCCAACGGGCGCATCGTGCGCCGTGATGTGGAGCAGGCGCGGCAGACCCCGGCCGCTACACCCGCTGCCACCGTGGCGCAGGCGGCCCCTGCCGCCGCTCCTGCTGCTCCTGCCGGTGCGGCATATGACAGTGTGCCGCATTCGGGCATGCGCAAGGTGATTGCGCGCCGCCTGACGGAAGCCAAGTCCACCATCCCGCATTTTTATGTGGAAATGGATGTGGAACTGGACGCGCTGCTGGCCCTGCGCAGCCAGCTTAATGCAGCCGCCCCTGATGAAGGGCCGGGTGCGTACAAGATCTCGGTCAATGACATGCTGGTCAAGGCGGCGGCGGTGACCCTGCGCCGCGTGCCGCAGGTCAATGTGTCCTATACCGATGATGCGGTGCTGGCGTATCATGATGTGGATATTTCTGTTGCCGTCTCCATCCCCGACGGGCTGATCACCCCCATCGTGCGCGCGGCCGACACCAAGGGCCTGCGCCAGATCAGCCTTGAGACACGCGACCTTGTGGCGCGCGCGCGGACAGGCAAGCTGAAGCCGGAGGAATTCCAGGGCGGCACCTTCTCCATCTCCAATATGGGGATGTATGGGGTCAAGGCGTTCTCCGCCATCCTCAACCCGCCACAGGCGGCCATCCTGGCCATTGCGGCGGGTGAGCGCAGGGCGGTGGTCAAGGGCAGCGAGATTGTCATTGCCACGGTCATGACGGTCACGCTTTCGGTCGATCACCGGGTGGTGGATGGGGCGCTGGCCGCACAGTGGCTTTCGGCCTTCCGTACGGTTGTTGAAAACCCGATGAGCCTTGTGGTCTGAGGAAACGATCCGAAATGAGCACCACGCAATTTGATGTCATTGTCATTGGTGGCGGCCCCGGCGGGTATGTGGCTGCCATCCGCGCGGCCCAGCTCAGGCTGAAGGTCGCGGTGGTGGAAGCCGCCCAGCTTGGCGGCATCTGCCTTAACTGGGGGTGCATCCCCACCAAGGCGCTGCTGCGCGCGTCCGAAATCAACCACATGCTGCACAACCTGGAGGAATTCGGGTTTGCAGCCGATAACGTGCGCTTTGACTTTGCCAAGGTGGTCAAGCGCTCGCGCAATGTTTCGGCCCAGCTTTCGGCCGGGGTTGCCCATCTGCTCAGGAAGCACAAGGTCACGGTCATCAACGGCTTTGGCAAGCTGGCGGGTACGCAGGGCGGGCAGCGCAAGGTGTCGGTCAGCACGGACGGCAAGGAAACCACGGTTCTCACCGCGCCCAACGTGATTGTGGCCACGGGTGCGCGCGCGCGCGTGCTGCCGGGACTGGAGCCGGACGGGAAGCTGGTCTGGTCCTACCGTGAGGCCATGGTGCCGACCGAACTGCCGCGCAGCCTGCTGGTGGTCGGCTCGGGCGCGATCGGGGTGGAGTTCGCCTCGTTCTACCGCAACATGGGTGCGGACGTGACTATTGTGGAAGTGGCCGAACGCATCCTGCCGGTGGAAGATGCCGAGATCAGCGCCTTCGCCCGCAAGGCGCTGGAAAAGCAGGGCATGAAGATACTGACTGGTGCCAGGCTGGGTACAATAAAGAAGGGCGATGACAGCGTAACCGTGGAGGTGACGGTGGGCGGCAAGGCCCAGCAGGTCACGGTGGCGCGTGTGATCTCGGCGGTGGGTATTGTCGGCAATGTCGAGAATATCGGCCTTGAGGGCACGGCCATCAAAGTGGACCGCACCCATATCACGGTCGATCCCTACTGCCGCACGGCGGAGAAGGGGGTGTTCGCCATTGGTGACATCGCAGCCCCCCCATGGCTTGCCCACAAGGCCAGCCATGAGGGCGTGATGGTGGCGGAACTGATTGTCGGGCGCAGCGTACACCCGATCAGCCCGCTCAACATTCCCGGCTGCACCTATTGCCGCCCGCAGGTGGCCTCGGTCGGCATGACGGAGGAAAAGGCGAAGGCCGCAGGCTACAAGCTGCGCGTCGGGCGCTTCCCCTTTATTGGCAACGGCAAGGCCATTGCGATGGGCGAGCCTGAGGGCATGGTCAAGACCATCTTCGATGACGCCACGGGTGAACTGCTGGGTGCGCATATGGTTGGCCCCGAAGTGACCGAGATGATCCAGGGCTACGTCATTGCCCGCACGGGGGAACTGACCGATGCGGAACTGAAGGAAACCGTGTTCCCGCACCCCACCATATCGGAAACCATGCATGAAGCCGTGCTGGCGGCATATGACGGTGCCCTGCATATCTGATTGATAAAAAAGGATAAAAGTTTTTGGTGAAGCTTTTTTCAAAGAGCTTCGAATAACACTGCCTTTTTGCAAAAAAACGGCATCCAGAAACTTTTTTCACCCTGCCGCCGCATTTTGCGGGTGGGGCAGGCGATCACGGCGCTGATCGTGCGCTTGTGATCGTCTGCTGCCCCATAGCCCGCAAGAATGCTTGACGTTGTGGGGCAGGCGTTACACTTCTGGTCCACCAGCCTGCCAGATGGGATGTTCATGCTATGTCCGTGCGTTTGACGATCGACCACCGCAAAAAGACGGATGCCGCCCTGCGGCACCCCGAAAAGGCGCACCGGCCCGACAACCCCATTGCCCGCAAGCCCGAGTGGATCCGCGTGCGCGCCCCCAATCACCCCACCTATCACGAGACGCGCAAGCTCATGCGCGACAACAACCTGGTAACGGTGTGCGAGGAAGCGGCCTGCCCCAATATTGGCGAATGCTGGTCCCAGCGCCACGCCACCATGATGATCATGGGCGAGATCTGTACCCGCGCCTGCGCGTTCTGCAATGTCACCACCGGCATGCCGCATGCGCTCGATGCGGATGAACCGGGACGCGTGGCCGATGCGGTGGCGCGGCTGGGGCTGCGGCATGTGGTCATTACCTCGGTGGACCGCGACGACCTGCCCGATGGCGGGGCGCACCACTTCGCGCGCGTGATCGGGGCGATCCGTAACAGCGCGCCCGATACCACGATCGAGATCCTGACCCCAGACTTCCTGCGCAAGCCCGGCGCGCTGGAAGTGGTGGTGCGCGCGCGCCCCGATGTGTTCAATCATAACCTTGAAACCGTGCCCCGGCTGTACACCACCATCCGTCCCGGCGCGCGGTATTACCAGTCCATGCGGCTGCTGGATGATGTGAAAAGGCTGGATCCCTCCATCTTCACGAAATCGGGATTGATGCTTGGACTGGGCGAGGAACGGCCCGAAATACAGCAGGTCATGGATGACCTGCGGATTGCGGATGTTGATTTCATCACGCTGGGGCAATATCTCCAGCCCACGGTCAAGCATGCTGCGGTGGCCCGGTTCGTGACACCGGAGGAATTTGCCGATTACGCGGGCATGGCCCGGGTAAAAGGGTTCCTGCAGGTCAGTTCCTCGCCGCTTACGCGGTCATCGTACCATGCGGATTCTGATTTTGCGGAGCTGCGCGCCGCACGCGAACAACGCCTGCAAGCTGAGCGTGGCGCAATGGAGATTATGTGATGCCCACCCATGCCGAACGTCGGCTTATCGCCTATTCCCCCAGCCAGCTTTTTGAGCTGGTGGCCGACGTTGGGAAATACCCCCAGTTCCTGCCGTGGTGCACGGCTGCGCGCGTGCGCACGCGCACGGCGACCGAACTGGTAGCGGATCTGACCATCGGCTTTGGCCCCTTCCGCGAGACATTCACCAGCCGCGTGCTGCTTGAAGCGCCAGCCACAATCCGGGTCAGTTATGAAAAGGGACCGTTCCGCTACCTGAACAACGTCTGGACCTTCACGCCCGAACCGCGTGGGTGCCAGGTTGATTTCTTTGTGGATTTCGAGTTCCGCTCCCGCCTGCTGCAGGCCGCGATCGGGGTGGTGTTTAACGAGGCGGTGCGCCTTATGGTTTCCGCCTTCATCCGCCGCGCGCGTGACATATACGGCCCCCCTCCCACGCCTGCCGCCCCCGTGCCGCCGTCCGTGGGCAGCACGGCCAAGGCCGGCAGCGTCTGAGCGCCGCATCAAACCGGACAGAAGGATTCCGTCATGACCAAACGCCTGCTTTCCACCATGCTGGGCGGTGCCCTGCTGTGCACCACACTGCCCGCCATGGCGGCTCCCGCACCCCATCACGCGGCCCGTGCCCACAAGGCGGAATCCAGCACCGATACCCAGACGGATGATCTGAACGCGCAGAGCCTGCGGAAAGCGCGGGCGGCACTACCAGCCTCCACCACGGCTACACAGAGCAGCCCGGTGGCACCCGCATCCGCTGCCCCGGTCGCTGCGGGCGGGGCAGGGCTGGGGGGCGCCGGTCGCGCCGCGCGCCATGCCGTACAGGCATCTGGTACGGGTGAGACGGCCGGCACCATACCCGTGCCGCGTACGCCGTCTGCTGATGGTGCAGGTTACTAAGAGAGTGTTTGAAAACAAATCATTGATAAGAAATAAGAAAAGTTCCTGGGTGCCGCCTTTTTTCAAAAAGGCGGCGTCTTCTGAAGCTTTTTGGAAAAAGCCTCACCAAAAAATTTTATAATTTCAGGATATTATTGAGCCTGACTTTCAAACAGCCTCCAAGAGCATTTTCATTCCGCCGCCAGCCGTCCCGCGTAATCGAGCAGTAGCGTCAGCGCGGTGCGCACGGCCTGGGTGCGGACATCCCACCGCTCCCCCGCAAAGATGTGGGAGACCGTCTCCACATTGCCGCCACCGGCCACGGCAAACCATACCAGCCCTACTGGCTTGCCCGCCACCGCGCCGCCGGGGCCGGCTATGCCGGTAATGGCAACGGCCAGGTTGGCATCGGGCGCACGCCCCAGCGCGCCCTGCGCCATGGAGGCCGCCACTTCCCGGCTGACCGCGCCATGACGCTCCAGAAGCATTGCGGGCACGCCCAGCGCGTTGGCTTTCATGGCGTTGGAATAGGTGACAAAGCCGCCCGTCACCACATCGGATGCCCCCGAGGCTTCGGTCAGGGCGGCGGCCAGCAGGCCACCGGTGCAGCTTTCCGCGGTGACAATACGGCACCCCGCCGCGCGGAAGCGGGCCAGTGCATCGGGTATGCGGGCAAGAAGAGTATGTGGCAGCATGTGACGGGTCTCCGTTTCAGGCGGTCATAACGCTTCAGGCAAGGGCATGGATGCCTGCCAGTATGGCACCAGCCATCAGCCCCGCCACAATATCATCTCCCATTATGCCCAGCGCATCATGCCTGCGGTCAAACCAGCCCACCGGACCGGGTTTGGTAATATCGAACAGGCGGAACAGGACAAAGGCCAGCAACAGCCACAGTCCATCCGCCCAGCGCAGGGCGTGCAGCGGCAGGGGGGCAAGTGGGAACATGGCCAGCCACATGCCCGCCACCTCATCAATCACGATCCAGCCGTGGTCATCCCCGTCCGAGACGACGGTCGTGGCCTGATACCCCACGGTAGTGCACACCAGAATGGCCATCGCCATCCAGATCCAGTGCCCCAGCAGCGGCACCCCCACCACTAGGGCGGCAAGCGAGCCCATCGTGCCCGGCGCGTACGGGGCCAGTCCACAGCCGCCAAAGGTCGCGACCAGCCGGGCGGTGTCGCGCCGCATCAGCCCTGTCCCAGCGCGGGGTCGGTGGCCTGGTAGATGGCCATGTTCTCCTCCACCCGTTCAACGTAATTGCGGGTCTCGCCATAAGGAATGCTCTCGATCCAGTCCAGCATGGCATCGGGGACGGGGGTGTCGCGCGCGGGGTTGCCCAGAGTCTGCAACCATGTGTCGGTACGGTGCGGCCCGGCATTGTAGGCGGCGGCCACATAGGGCACGCTACCGCCCATGCGCTGGGCTATGTCAGCCAGAAAGGCAGCACCCAGCCGCATGTTCAACTGCGGGTCGGTCAGGGACTGGGCGTTGACCTGTGTTGCGGGCAGCCCGGCCTTGCGCGCCACCTCGCGCGCGGTGGGCACCAGCAGTTGCATCAGCCCCACCGCATGGGCGGGACTGACAACGGAGGCGTCAAACCCGCTTTCCTGCCGGGCTACCGCCAGTTCCACATCGGCCGGCAGGGTGGATGTGGGGGGCGTATAGGTGCGCGGCCAGCCTTCATGCACCAGTGTCAGCCCGTCGCGCCCGGCCAGGCGGGCGATCATCACGGCGGCATCGGGTATGTCCAGCCGCGTGGCCATGCGGGCGGCGAGTACATGGTCAATGGTGCTGGTGCCCTGTGCATCGAGTGCCATGATGAAGTCACGCGCATGCCGCCGGTCGCCCCACGCAACCAGGATTTCGGCCGCGCGCGCCAGGTCGGTGGTGTCAAAGCGCACGGAATCGGCAACGCTGGGGGTGGGTTCGCTCTGGCGTAGCAGGTAGGCACGGATATGGCGGCCCGCCTGATCGGGCACCAGAAGCTGGTTCGTGGTATTGCCGCCCAGCCATGCGATGGCCATCTGGCCATAGAAGGTATTGGCAAGGTCCGCGGCCTGCTCCCACTGCGCGTGGGCGGCGCCGTGGTGGCCTGTGGCCTCCAGCGCGCGACCGGCCCAGAATAACCCCCGGCTGCGGGTAATGACCGGCACCGCCTGCGCCAGCGGGGTGAAATCGGCCAGCGCGTGCGCCCCGTCATGCAGGTATTCCAGCCGGATCCAGCCGGTCAGGAACAGGGCATCGTAATGGTTGGCGGCACCGATGTCCGCGCTGTCATTGGCCACGAACAGGGCATCGGCCGTGCGGTGGGCCAGCAGCAGGTCGCGTGCCAGCCCGTCACGCTCGCGCCAGAACTGGGCGGCAATGGCGGGGGCCTGCTGGCGCTCCGTCTGCGCCCCGCCCGTGCGCCACAGGGCCAGTGCATCATCCAGCCGCTGCGCGTGGTGCAGCCAGCGCAGGTGGTCCAGCACAAGGGCCGCATCGGCCTGCTGTTCGGGCGGCACGGCGGCCAGCAGCATTTCCGCCTGCGCGTCGTTGCGGCGCAGCGCCAGCCGTGCACGGGCCACGACCTGCTGGGCGGGCGAGAGCAGGGGCACCTGGCGGGTTGCCGCATCGACCCTGCCCGCGCGTTCCTGCCGGTCAAAGCGCTGCCAGTGGTCCTGTGGTGTCAGGATCGTGCCAAAGCCCGCCAGCAGGGCCTGGGATTCGGCTGGGGTGTCGGCGCGCCCGATCCATGCCGCGCGCGCCTGCCCGTCCAGCCCAGGGGGGCGCGGGGTGGAGGTGGCGCAGCGCAGCAGGGCGTGCACGTCGGTCAGGGGTAGGGCAGGGGTGTTGCACAGGCGGGTCGCCGCCGTGCTGTCCGGTTCGGTCGCAAGGGCTTGCTGGAAGCGGGCGAGCAGGAGCGCACGCTGCGGCCAGGACGGGTTTTCGCCCAGGAAGGTCGCGTATTCATCCGTACTGCCCCCGGCGGGCGAGAGCAGGCGCAGGTACACCAGCAGCCGGGCGGCAACCGGGTCATCATCGGCATTGCCTGTTGCGGCCTGCCGGGGGGTGGGCCAGCCCGCATCCACGGGGGTGGCGGGCGGCTGTGCCGGGGCAGGGCGGGCAACCAGTGCTGTCAGCGCCACGGCGGCCACCATGGCGGGGCGCGCGAAGGGAGACATCAGGCTCCCCCCCCAACATGGGTCCAGACCTCGCCCCCGCCCTTGACGATCAGTTCGATCGCAACCGCCAGCACCACTAGTAGCCCGACCCATGAAATCCAGCGATACCGTTCCAGCAGCCGCGCAATGAGCGAGGCCGCCACCGCCATCAGCACCACCGAGACCGCAAGCCCCGCCACCAGCACGCCAATATGCTCGCCCGCCGCCCCCGCCACGGCCAGCACGTTATCAAGGCTCATGGACAGGTCGGCCACGATAATGCGGATGATGGCGTTGCGTAGCGAACCCGGCGCGGGTGTGCCCTCCGCATCCGGCGCGCTGCCGCGCAGTTCACGGTACATCCGCCAGCAGACCCACAAAAGCAGCAGCCCGCCCGCCAGCGTCAGCCCGATGATGGCCAGCAGCCTGACCGCCACCAGCGCCAGGCAGATGCGGATGACCGCCGCCCCCAGCACGCCGCACAGGATTGCGACTCGTCGCGGCTTGGGCGGCAGGTTGCGCACTGCCATGCCCACCACAATGGCGTTGTCACCCGCCAGGGTCACGTCGATCAGCACGACCTGGGCCAGGGCGTACAGGGCTGAAGGGGAAAGGAAGGCGGACATGGGCGGGGCGGGCTCCTGGCTTGCGGCCCGGATGGGGCTACGGTTTCACAACCGTTTATGGGGCCGGTGGCATAAAACATGCAATCACCCCAGTTATGACAGATGATGTATGCAGGATTGGGCGCGCGTGCGCGAATATACAGGGAGACGCCGCCACCAGAATTGGCTAGGAAGGCGGCCACACATCTGATCTTACGTCATTGCCGCAAGGAAATCCCATACCATGGTACCGCGCTATACCCGCCCTGTCATGGCCGCCATCTGGTCGCCCGAGAACCGTTACCGCATCTGGTTCGAGATCGAGGCGCTGGCCTGCGAGGCCATGGCGGAATATGGCGCGATTCCCAAGGACGCGGCAAAGACCATCCGCGAGAAGGGCGATGCCGCGATGGCCGCCTTCTCGCAGGCCGACCTTGACCGCATTGACGAGATCGAGGCCGAAACCCGCCACGACGTGATCGCCTTCCTGACGTGGCTTGCCGAAAAGGTCGGCCCCGACAGCCGTTTCGTACACCTGGGCATGACCTCGTCCGATGTGCTGGACACCTGCCTGTCGGTGCAGATGGTGCAGGCGACCGATCTGCTGCTGGAAGACCTTGATGCCGTGCTGGCCGCACTCAGGCGCCGCGCGTTCGAGCACAAGCACACCCTGACCATCGGCCGCAGCCACGCGATCCATGCCGAGCCGACCTCGTTTGGCCTGAAAATCGCAGGGCATTATGCCGAGTTCGCCCGCAACCGCGCGCGCCTGCTCCGCGCGCGTGAGGAGATTGCGGTCTGCGCCATCTCGGGCGCCGTGGGCACCTATGCCCATATCGACCCGCGCGTTGAGGAATACGTGGCGGCGAAGCTGGGCCTCAAGCCAGAGGATGTCTCGACCCAGGTCATTCCGCGTGACCGGCATGCGGCGTATTTCTGTGCGCTGGCGGTGATTGCCAGCGGCATCGAGCGGCTGGCCACCGAAGTGCGCCACCTGCAGCGTTCAGAAGTGCGTGAGGCGGAGGAGTTCTTCCACAAGGGGCAGAAAGGCTCCTCGGCCATGCCGCACAAGCGCAACCCCGTGCTGTCGGAAAACCTGACGGGCCTTGCCCGCCTTGTCCGCTCGCACGTCATCCCCGCGCTGGAAAACGTGGCGCTGTGGCACGAGCGCGACATCAGCCATTCCTCTGTCGAGCGCAATATCTGCCCCGATGGCACCATCGGTCTGGACTTCGCGCTCATGCGCCTTGCGGGTATGATGGAAAAGCTGGTGGTCTATCCCGAGCAGATGCAGGCCAATATCGAGAGCCTGGGCGGTGTCGTGCATTCGGGCGAGGTGCTGCTGGCCCTTGCGCGCGCGGGCATCCTGCGGGAGGATGCGTACCGTATCGTCCAGCGCAACGCCATGGCCACATGGACCCGGCTGGGCAAGCCCGACGGGAAGACCTTCCGCGAGAACCTGGAGGCCGACCCCGAAGTGGCGGGCCGGGTGCCGCCCGAGGTGCTGGACGCCGCCATGGACAGCGCATCCCACCTGCGGATGCTCGACCACACATTCACCCGCGTGTTTGGTGAGGCCGGCCCCGCACGCGGTTGACCGGGCACCGTCGCGGTACGGACAACAGCAGGATATCAAGGCGTGTGTACAGTCGTCATCTCCCACGATCCGGCTCAGGACTGGCCGCTGCTCATGGCGGCCAACCGTGACGAGCGCCTTGACCGCCCCTGGTTGCCGCCGGGGCGACACTGGAGTGCCCATCCCGGCATTGTAGGCGGGCAGGACCAGGTGGCCGGTGGTTCGTGGCTTACGCTGAACGATGCGGGCGTGGTCGCGGGCATCATGAACCGCGTGGGCAGCCTTGGTCCCATGCCGGGCAAGAACTCACGCGGGGCGCTGCCGCTGCTGGCGGGGCAGTTTGATACCGCGCGGGCGGCGGTGGATCATATCGCCACTATTGATGCGGGTGCGTGGCGGTCGTTCAATATGATCGTGGCCGACCGGGTGGATGCCTTCTTCATCCGTGGCCCCGGCTACGGCCAGCCGCAGGTCGAGGCGCTGCCGCCCGGCGTGCACATGATCGCCACCACCGACCCCGATGACATGGCCATGCCGCGCATCCACCGCCACCTGCCGCGCTTCCGTGCGGCCGCGCGCCCCGTGCCGCCGCAATGGGCGGCATGGACCATGCTTCTGGCCGACCGGTCGCTGCCCGCGGGCAGCGAGATCAACATCCCGCCGCGCTCGGGCTTTGGCACATGCAGTTCATCGGCTATCGGGGTGGCGGGCGATAACCGCCATTCATGGTTTTTTGCCGCCGGTGCGCCGGACCGGGTGGGCTACCAGCCCATCGACCTGAATGCTTCCGCCGCGCAGGCAGGGTAAAATGGTATCTTCCCGCCGGGAACGCTGCTATGGCATGCGCATCATCCGGGATCATGCCAGCAGCATATCCTACAGATCAGGGGAGGGGCCGCTCCCGGCCCGTTCCCGCAGCGTTATGTGAAGGACGAGTATGGGCCGCCGCCGCCAGCTTTACGAAGGAAAAGCCAAGATCCTTTTCGAGGGGCCCGAGCCGGGCACCCTCGTGCAGTATTTCAAGGATGACGCCAGCGCCGGCAACGGCGCGAAAAAGGGCATCATCACCGGCAAGGGGGTGCTGAACAACCGTATCAGCGAACACCTGATGCTGCGGCTGCACGATATTGGGATTCCCACCCATTTCATCCGCCGGCTCAACATGCGTGAGCAGCTGATCCGCGAAGTGGAGATCATCCCGCTTGAAGTCGTGGTGCGCAACGTGGCGGCAGGCAGCCTGTCCAAGCGGCTGGGCATCCAGGAAGGCACGCGCCTGCCGCGCCCGATCATCGAGTTCTATTACAAGAATGACGCCCTGAATGACCCGATGGTAAGCGAGGAGCACATCACCGCTTTCGGCTGGGCCTGCCCGCATGACATGGAAGACATCGTGGCGCTGAGCATGCGCATCAACGATTTCCTGTGCGGCCTGTTCATGGGCATCGGCATCATTCTTGTCGATTTCAAGCTGGAATTCGGCCGCCTGTTCGAGGGCGACAACATGCGCATCGTTCTGGCTGATGAAATCTCTCCCGATAACTGCCGCCTGTGGGATGCCAAGACCAGCGAGAAGCTGGACAAGGACCGTTTCCGCAAGGACATGGGCAGGGTTGAAGAAGCATACCAGGAAGTCGCGATGCGTCTGGGCATCCTGCCCGAGGCCACGAATTCCGACATGAAGGGACCGGAGGTAATGCAATGAAGGTGCGTGTGACCGTCATGCTGAAGGAAGGCGTGCTCGACCCGCAGGGAAAGGCGGTGGAACACGCCCTGCATGTTCTGGATTTCAAAAACGTGGGCGAAGTCCGCATCGGGCGTGTGATCGAGCTTGAGGTGAACGAGACCGACCGCGAACGCGCCCGCGCGCAGGCCGATGCCATGGCGCGCGCGCTGCTGGCCAACCTTGTGATCGAGGACTTCGTGACGGAGGTCGTTGGATGAAGATCGCCCGCCTTCTTGCCCTTGGCTGCGTGCTGGCCGCGGGCCTGCCCGCAACCCATGCCTCCGCCCAGCGCGTCTCGCGCATGACGGGCGAACAGCTTGGCACGCTGTGCACCAAGCCTGCTGGCACCGGTATTTGTGATTCCTATATCTCCGGCGTGGCCGATGCCGGTGCGCTCGACCACCTGTTCGTGCGCAATGCGGAGAAGGATGCCAAGGATGTCGCGGCCTTCTGCATAACCCCGGAAACCCCCACGGCGGACATGCGCACCAAGGTGGTTGGCTGGATGAAGGCCCACCGTGAAGGGCTGTCCCGCCCGGCGGGCGAGGTCGTGTTTACCGCACTGCATGAATCCTATCCCTGCGGCGGCGGCAAATGAAGGCGGCGATTGTAGTTTTCCCCGGTACCAACCGCGAGCGTGACATGGCCATCGCCCTGCGTGGCGTGACCGGCCACGCCCCCGCCATGGTCTGGCACCGCGAGGACGCACTGCCCGCGGGCACCGACCTTGTGGTGCTGCCCGGCGGCTTCAGCTATGGCGATTACCTGCGTTGTGGCGCGATGGCCGCCCATGCGCCGATCATGGCGGCAATCCGTGAATTTGCCGCGCAGGGCGGGTATATCCTTGGCGTGTGCAATGGCTTTCAGATCCTGACCGAAGCACAGCTTCTGCCCGGTGCACTCCTGCGCAACGCATCGCTGCGCTTCCTGTCACAGGACTGCTTTTTGCGCGTGGAACGTGATGGCACCGCCTTTACGCGGCACTGGGCGAAGGGCGACGTGTTCCGCACCCCCATGGCGCATGGCGATGGCAACTACATTGCGGCGGCCGAGACCATCCGCATGCTTGAAGATACCGGCCGCGTGGCCTTCCGCTACGTGTCGGAATCGGGGCATCTGGATGCGGGGGATGCGCGGCTCAACCCCAATGGGTCGATGAATGCCATTGCCGGTGTGTTCAGCGAGAACCTGCGTATATGCGGGATGATGCCCCACCCGGAGGATCTGGTTGATCCGCTGATGGGGGGTGAGGATGGCAAACCCCTGTTTACGGGGCTGGTGGAGGCTGTGGTCGGATGAGTGCAAAGTTATCCCGCCCCGTTGACGCGGAACTGGCGCGCGAATTCGGCCTGACGGCGGAAGAATACGGCAATGTCCTGTCGATTATGGGCCGCACGCCCACGTTTACGGAACTGGGTATCTTCTCGGTCATGTGGTCGGAGCACTGCTCGTACAAATCATCGCGCGCGTATCTGAAAACCCTGCCCACCACCGCCTCATGGGTGATCCATGGCCCCGGCGAGAACGCGGGCGTGGTCGATATCGGGCAGGGGCTGGCCGCCATCTTCAAGATGGAAAGCCATAACCACCCGTCCTTCATCGAACCCTATCAGGGTGCGGCGACCGGTGTGGGCGGCATCCTGCGCGATGTGTTTACCATGGGGGCGCGGCCTGTCGCCAACCTCAACGCCCTGCGTTTTGGCGACCCCAACAACCCGCAGACGCGCCGCATCGTTGATGGCGTGGTGCGCGGCGTGGGTGGCTACGGCAACTGTGTGGGCGTGCCCACCGTGGGGGGCGAGGTCAATTTCCACCCCGCCTATGATGGTAACCCGCTGGTCAACGCCATGACGGTGGGCGTGGCACGGCAGGACCGCATCTTCCTGTCTGCTGCCGCGGGTATTGGCAATCCGGTGATCTATGTCGGCTCCAAGACCGGGCGTGACGGCATTCACGGGGCCACCATGTCCTCGGCGGAGTTTGATGAAGATGCACTGGCCAAGCGCCCGACCGTGCAGGTCGGAGACCCGTTTGTTGAAAAGCTGCTGATCGAGGCCTGCCTGGAACTGATGGCAACCGATGCCATCGTAGCCATTCAGGACATGGGGGCGGCGGGGCTTACGTCTTCTTCCGTTGAAATGGCGGGCAAGGGCGGTGTTGGCATCGACCTTGACCTTGATAACGTGCCCCAGCGCGAACGCGGCATGACGGCGTATGAAATGATGCTGTCCGAAAGCCAGGAGCGCATGCTGATCGTGCTGCGCCCCGACCGCACCGAGCAGGCGCGCGCCATCTTTGAAAAATGGGAACTGGATTTTGCCGTGATCGGGCATCTGACCGATACCGGCAACATCGTGATCCGCCACAGGGGCGAAGTCGAGGCCGACATCCCGCTTGCGCCGCTGGCTGACCAGGCCCCGGTCTATCACCGCCCCACGGCTCCGGCACGCAAGCCGCAGCCGATGGAGCCGATCATTGACCCGGTGGGCACCGAACAGGCGCTGCTGCGGCTGATCGGCTGCCCGGACCTTGCTTCCCGCGCATGGGTGTACAACCAGTACGACAGCACGGTGGGCGGCCAGACGGTGCGCCGACCGGGCGCGGCCGATGCTGCGATCGTAAAGGTTGAGGATACGCAGATCGGCCTGGCGCTGACCACTGACTGCACGCCGCGCTACTGCCGCGCGGATGCGAAGCTGGGTGGCGCGCAGGCCGTGGCGGAAGCATGGCGCAATATTACCGCAACCGGCGCCCGCCCGCTGGCGGTAACGGACAACCTGAACTTCGGCTCGCCTGAAAAGCCGGAAGTGATGGGCCAGTTCGTCGATGCCATCGCCGGTATGGGGGAGGCGTGTCGTGCGCTCGACTTCCCGGTCGTAAGCGGGAATGTCTCGCTGTATAACGAAACGCGCGCACCCGATGGCACGTCGCAGTCCATCCTGCCCACACCCGCCATTGGCGGGCTGGGTGTGCTGGAGGACGTGAATAAGGCAGTCGGGCTGGAAATGCCCGAAGGCTGTGATGTCATGCTGCTGGGCGAGACGAAGGGCCAGCTTGGCCAGTCGATCTGGCTGCGTGAGATCCTTGGCGGGCAGGACGGCGCGCCGCCTGAACTCGACCTTGCCGCCGAGCGGCGCAATGGCGATTTCGTGCGCGGGCTGATCCTTGATGGTACGGTCATTGCCTGCCACGACGTGGCTGATGGCGGCGTGCTGGTGGCGGTGGCCGAGATGGTCATGGCAGGGCAGGCGGGCTGCGTGCTGGACGCACCGCAGTCCGGCATGCGGCCTGAAGCCTTCTGGTTTGGCGAGGACCAGTCGCGTTACATCGTGGCGGTGCGTGATGGCGCGGGCCTTGCCACGCTGGCGCAAAAAGCTGGTGTGCCATGCCGCAGGCTGGGCCATTCGGGGGGCGGGGGTTTGACATTGCCCAACGGGTCCACAATATCCAAGGCACGTCTGTGCGCGGTGCATTCCGAATTCTTTCCGCGACTGATGGACCGATAGGGCAGGAGCTTCAGACCAAAATGGCAATGACGGCACAGGAAATCGAAACCTACATCCGCGAAGCCCTGCCGGATGCGAAGATCGAGATCGACGATCTGGCGGGCGATGGCGACCACTATGCCTGCCGCGTGGTGAGCGAGGCCTTCCGGGGCCTGCCGCGCGTAAGGCAGCACCAGATGGTCTACAACGCGCTGCAGGGGCATATGGGCGGCAAGCTGCACGCCCTTGCGCTCCAGACCCAGACGCCCGACTGATCCCGCGCAGGCCGCGACCCTTACCCCCAGAGCAGGAAACACAATCCATGGCTGAAACAGTTGCACAGCGCATCCAGGCGCAGATCGATTCCAACCCCGTCATGCTGTATATGAAGGGTGATGCAAACTTCCCGCAGTGCGGCTTCTCCGCGCGCGTGGTGCAGGTGCTCAAGCACCTTGGCGTGCCGTTTGCGACCGACAACGTGCTGGCTGATCCCGAGATTCGTCAGGGTATCAAGGACTTCTCGAACTGGCCTACGGTGCCCCAGCTTTACATCAAGGGCGAGTTCATTGGCGGCTGCGATATCGTGACCGAAATGTACCAGACCGGCGAGTTGCAGAAGCTGCTGTCAGAAAAAGGCATCGTGACCGCAGACGCCTGATATTACAGGCCCGTCATGACGTAACGGAGCGGGTGGAACAGGTATGTTCCGCCCGTTTTCCGTTTTGCATGCAACATCACTTGCGCGCGCGTTATAGTTTGGCCTAGTTTGCTGTAGCTTTTGAAAACAGGGGGCCTGATGCGCTACAGTGACTTGCGTTTTGCTACGATAATGCTGCTTGGCGCAGGTCTTGCAGGAAGCATGGCAACCCCCGCCCATGCCCGTACCCACCCCGTGACCGACATGGAAGCCGACCGTCTGACACTGAGCGCGCTGACGGCAGTGCCGCCGCCGCCGGTCCGCCATGCCAGCTACCAGCGCCGTACGGTGGGCCATGGCCGTGCGGTTCCGGTGGTGCTGGCATCAAGCCACGGTTCCGCCGCCCATACCCGGCATACAATGGTGCATACCATTGTCTATCACCCCCATGGCACGGCCGTTCACCACATTCATCCCGTATCCAGTCGTCACCGTACCTGAGCAGGCACCCGACCTGCTTTTCAGTTCTGTCTGAAGGCGTCGGGTATCCACCGGATTACATTGCCCGGCAGCACCACGCATACATCCATCCGCATGCGGTCATGAACCCAGTGCGGGTTGGTCGCGCACAGATATGCTGCGGCATTCATGATGCGGCTGGCCTGTAGCGGTCGGATGGCCTCGCCCGCTGCCAGCAGGGATGGGCGGGCCTTGACTTCTACAAAGATCAGACAGCCTTCCTTCAGCGCCACCACATCTACTTCGCCCCAGCGCGTGCGCGCCCGGTGAGCGAGCACCTGCCACCCCTGTATCCGCAGCCGTGCCATGGCCGCCTGTTCGGCCGCCATGCCGATGGCATGGGCGCGCCCGCCACGGCGGGATCGGCTGCGATCGGGAGCCGTCAACAGGGTTGTCCTGCGAAAATACTGTGTAGCCAGGCCAAAGGCTGCTCCAGAATAATTACCTGATTGAAAAGAATTAAAGTTTCCGGGTGCTGCCTTTTTCCCAAAAGGCGGCGCTGGCTGAAGCTTTTTTGAAAAAGCCTTACCAAAAACGTCTTTATGCTTTGCCGCATGTTTCGCGCAATGCAAGGGGTGAGATATAGGGAGGCACCCCCCGGCAGGACCGCCGGGTGGTGACTGGCCCCATGTTGCGCGTGGGCAGGATAGACATCATGCCGTTTCATGCCCTGACCATATGGGATCTTTCCATACTGCTGGTGCGTATCGCCATTATCGCGGTGGTGGTGGTGCATGTGCTGCTGACCAAGCGCGATGTGGGGGCGTCGATCGGGTGGATCGGGGTGACGGTGCTCATGCCGCTTACGGGGGGCGCGCTGTATGCCATGTTCGGCATCAACCGCGTGCACCGGCGGGCGCGGCGCATGGTGGGCCAGCACCCGTGGCGCAGCCGGACCATGAATTCGCAGTGGCAGCGCGAGGCCGTCGGCGCGTTTGCCCCGCTGGCCGCCATGGGGGGCAAGCTGACCGGGCGCCCGCTGCTGGGCGGCAACGCCGTAAGCGTGCTGCATGATGGCGACAGCGCCTATCCACGCATGATCGCGGCCATAAAGGGCGCACGTAACAGCGTACTGATGTGTTCCTACATCTTCCGCCCCGACCATAGTGGCCGCCAGTTCTGCAATGCCCTGATCGCGGCCCATCGGCGCGGGGTGCAGGTGCGCGTGCTGGTTGATGGCGTGGGCTCAGGCTATTTTGGCTGCGGGGTGGGGCGTATCCTGCACCGCGCGGGCGTGCCGGTGGGGCGGTTCATGCACTCTATGCTGCCGTGGCGTATGCCCTTCATCAACATGCGCGACCACAAGAAAATTCTGGTGGTGGACGGGCTGACAGGCTTCATGGGCGGACTGAACATAGGCGACGAGAATGTCGCCGCCTCCCGTCCCGCTCATCCGGTATCGGACACGCATTTCGAACTGGCGGGGCCGGTTGTCCACCAGTTGAGCGAGGCTTTCGCCCGCGACTGGGCCTTTACTACGGGCGAGGAACTGACGGCAGACATCTTCTTCCCCCCCCAGGCGAGCCATGGTCCGGTGCTTGGCCGTATCGTGACCGCAGGCCCGGACCTGGACCTGGAGAAGGTGGAATACACCATGCTGCAGGCCTTTACGCTGGCGCGGCGCAGCATACGGATCATGACGCCCTATTTCCTGCCCGATGACCGGTTCCTGACCGAACTTGCACTGGCCGCGCTGCGCGGGATCGAGGTGGATATCGTGGTGCCGTGGCATAGCAACCATACCCTGCTGGACTGGGCGCGTTCGGCCAACCTGCCACGCTTCCTGGATTCGGGGTGTCGCATCTGGCTGGCGCGGCCACCGTTCAACCATTCCAAACTGATGGTGGTGGACGGGCACTGGTCATGCGTGGGTAGTTCCAACCTGGATGTGCGCAGCCTGCGGCTGAACTTCGAGATCAACCTTGAAACCTATGACGATGCGCTGGCAGCGCGGATCGATGCCTTCATCGCCACCCATCGCCATGTGCGCCTGACCCATCACGACCTTGACCGCAGGCCGCTGTGGCTCAAGCTGCGCGATGCGGCGGCGCGGCTGCTGCTGCCCTATCTGTAGGCCTGTTCATGGGTTGGGGCGGACGGGCGCAGCATGACCGAGATGGGGCGGTGGTCGGAGGCATAATTCTCGATCACATGGCGCTCAAGGCAGTCCAGCCCGCGCACAAGGCAGCGGTCGAGACGGATGGGCAGCATGTCGGCCATGCGGTGGGTGGGCGCGCGTGGCCCCACATCATGGAAATGGCGGACCAGGGCGGGGCCGACCTGGTTGAAATCCCCCAGTATGGCGGCTTGATGTGGTAGAATCTGCACAAGGCGGCGCAACTGGCGGCGGTTAAGTAGCTGCCCGTGAGATAGGTGGACATTGGCCACCACCAGCGGCCCGCATGCCACCACCTGCGCCACGCGGCGGATCAGCGTGCCTGCGGGCAGGGTGCAGGTCAGCGGCGGGCGGTGGTAGGGGTGCGGACTCCAGCATGCCAGCCCGTGGATACGGCCGGGCAGGGGGGAGCGTGCGTAATGCCCCCCTACCAGCGTGGGCAGCGTGTCGATATCCACCGTGGCTTCCTGCATCAGCAGCAGGTCGGGTTGCTCGGCATGGATCAGTTCGATCACATCGCGCACCGTGGCCCCGATGCGGCGTAGCAGGTTCCAGCTGACAACCTTGAGCGCACCATCGGCACGCGCGGGCGGGGCCAGGTCGGGCCGGGGCGGCATGCCGGGCCGGGGCTGGATGGAGGGCAGGCGGAGATAGGGGCGGGCTAGGGTCATGGTTCGATAAAGGGCTCGCGCATGTCATCAGGTACGGGATTTTTGGAGCGGGGGTCGCCTGCGGCGAATTCGGCAGTCAGGGTATAACCTACCCCGATCAGCACGGGACCAAGGAAAATGCCAAGCCCGCCAAAGGTCAGCACGCCCCCCAGCACGCCCAGCACCGTCAGCAGGTAAGGCATCTGTGCGCCACGGGCAATGAACATGGGGCGGATGATGTGGTCGGCCCCCGATACGATGATCGTGCCATACAGCAGCAGAAAGATGCCCCAGCCCGGATGGTGTGTCAGCAGCAGAAACACCGCCGCCGGGATCCAGATCAGGGGCGCCCCGATGGGCAGCACGGCCACGAAGGCGGTGATCGCCCCCAGCAGCACCGGGCTGGAAATGCCGGCAATGGCAAAGCCTATGCCGGTCAGGATGCCCTGTATGATGGCGGTGCCCAGTATGCCGTACACCGTGCCGCGTATGGTGCGGCCCACAATGCCCAGTATCCGGTCGGCATACACGCCGGCAATCCGCCGCACCACGGCGACGAAGGTAGTGCCCAGCCCGTCCCCCCCCAGCCAGAAGAAGAACGAGATGAACAGCGCCATGGTCAGGTGCGCCATGCCGCTGGCCAGTTGCATCATGGCCGCCAGCACCGACTGCCCGATACGCCCGGCATAGGGGCGGATCACCTGGTCTATGCTGCCCACGTCTTCCGACCATTTCTGCCATTTATCGGCAATCTCGGGGCCGAAATGCGGGATATGGGCAAGGCGCGGCGGCAGAGGCGGCAGGTGCAGCGTGCCCACCGCATCGACAATGTACTGCAACGTGGCCGGGACATCGGCAATGCTGTTGGACACTACGATAACCAGCGGCACCACCAGCACCAGCGCGCATAGCAGGGTCATGACCATGGCGGCGGGCAGCAGCGACATGTGGCGCCGCAGCCGCATGAACACCGGCCATGTGGCAAATGTCAGGATTGCCGCCCACAGCAGCGCGGTCATGAACGGATACAGGATCAGGACGCAGCCGAATGCGATCCCCCCCAGCATCAGCCCCATCATGATACGTTCGACCATAGTGATGGCGTATCCCCTCCCGCCATGAAACGAAAGACAAATGTTCAGGACTTTCACTCCCGCATCATATGCTGCACCCTGTGCGCCAACACGCAATTCCAAATGACCGGGAGACGGTATGCATCCGCTGATCTCAGCCAGTGACCTGTCACAGGCCCTACAACAGGACGATATCCTTGTGCTGGATGCCTCCATGGCGCTGCCGGGGCAGGCTTTCGACCCGCAGCAGCGTTTTGCCAATGCGCATGTCGGTGGTGCGGTCCGGTTTGATATCGATACGTTCTCCGACCCGGATTCTCCCTTGCCACATACCATTCCCGGCCAGACCCGCTTTGCACGGCTGGCGAGCGAACGCGGCATGGGTAACGGGCGGCGGCTGGTGTTCTACGATCAGGATGGCATGGCGTGTGCCGCCCGCGCGTGGTGGCTTGCCCGCCTGTTCGGCCATGAGCGGGTGCAGGTGCTCGAGGGCGGGCTTGCGGCATGGAAAAGTGCCGGCCTGCCACTGGAAAGCGGGCCGGACCTTGCCGCACCCGCGCCCTTCGTGGCCCGCCCGCGCTATGCGCGCGTGCACGGGCTGGGTGATGTGCTGGACATCGTGCACGGCAACCGGCCGGGGCTGATACTCGATGCCCGCAGCCGTGGCCGTTTTGAAGGCACCGACCCCGAACCGCGCGCGGGGCTGCAATCGGGCCACATGCCCGGCGCGCGCAGCCTGCCCTATGGCGAACTGCTCGATGCCAGTGGCCGCTTCCTGCCCGCTGAAAAGCTGAAAGAGATGTTCGCCCAGCTTGGAGTTACGGATGGCACCACCGTCACCTGCACATGCGGCAGCGGCATGACGGCATGCATGATCGCGCTGGCGCTGGTCAGTGTGGGGGCGGGCGCGGGAGAACCCGTGGTGTATGATGGGTCATGGGCGGAATGGGCGTCCACGCCGGATTCCCCCATTGTCAGCGGCGCGGCGTAAGGGCGCGCACATGGCCGTTTCCATTCCCCCTGTACCCGAAGCCCTGCTTGGGCGCGTCGTGCGCGGCTGGCGCGATCTGTCCACCCGTCTGGTCCAGCTTGGGCGCGATGCGCCGCATGGTGGGCAGGGTCTGTTCGTCAACCCGCCCGTAACGCGCGGCTCCACCGTGCTGTTTTCCAGTCTTGAGGCGATGGAGGCCGCAGGCCGCAACCGCTATGACCATGAACTGATCTATGGCGCGATGGGCACCCCGGTGCAGTACCGCCTGGAGCAGGCCGTGGCCGCGATTGAAGGGGGCACGCATGCGCAGGTCGTGCCTTCGGGGCTGGCGGCGTGCACCCTGCCGCTCATGGCTTATCTGGGGGCGGGGGATCATTGCCTGCTTTCCGATTCCGTCTATGGTCCCACCCGCCGCTTTGCCGAGAAGGTGCTGCGCCGCTTCGGGGTGGAGGTCAGCTATTTCCCCCCCATGGCTGACGAGGCCACGCTGCGCGCGCTCCTGCGCCCCAACACCCGCCTGCTGTTTGCCGAAAGCCCCGGCAGCCATTCGTTCGAGGTGCAGGACGTGGATCTGCTGGGCCGCCTGGCGCGCGGGGTCGGCGCACGGCTGGTGGTGGACAATACATGGGGCATCGGTCTGTTCAGCCCCTTTGCCCACGGCGCGCATGCATCGGTGCAGGCGCTGACCAAATATGCTGCCGGTCACTCCGATGCCATTATCGGCGCGGTAAGTGTGGCAGACCCGCGCGATTGGCAGCCGCTGCGCGATACCGCCATCCAGATGGGCCAACTGGCCGGACCCGATGACTGCTGGCTGACCCTGCGCGGTCTGCGTACCATGGGCGCGCGGCAGGAGCGGCAGGCGGCCAGCGCACTGGCAGTCGCCCTGTGGTTGCAGGGGCGGCCGGAAGTGGCGCGCGTGCTGCACCCGGCCCTGCCATCATGCCCTGGGCATGAATACTGGCTGCGTGATTTCAGTGGCGCGTCCTCGTTGTTCGGCGTGGTGTTCGACCCGGCATTTGGCGAATCCGACCTGACCACCATGATCGATGGCCTGGCGCATTTCGGCATCGGGGCCTCATGGGGGGGATATGAAAGTCTGGTGCTGCCCACCACGGGCGGCATTACGCGCTCAAGCCCGTCCATTACGCATGGCGGCGTTGCGTGCCGGTTGCATATCGGGCTGGAAGCGCCCGAACTGCTGGTGTCCGACCTGGCGCGCGGGCTGGATGGCATGTCTGCCGCGCGCGCGGGGCGGGGAGTAGGGTGATCTGGATCAAGGCCACGCGGCAGCCGGGGTGAAACACTGCCCCATCAGGCTCCGCAGGCCGCGCGCGCGGGGTTTCAGTGCAACGCATGCCCCCCGCGGGCACCATGGCAGTAGAGGGAAGACGCAGGATGGCTGGAAAGATGAAGGCAGCGGTAGTGCGGGAATTCGGCAAGCCGCTGACAATCGAGGAACTGGATATCCCTACGATTCGCCCTGACCAGATCCTGGTCAAGGTGGATGCCTGTGGCGTGTGCCATACCGACCTGCACGCGGCACGCGGCGACTGGCCGACCAAGCCCAATCCCCCCTTCATTCCCGGCCATGAAGGCATTGGCCATGTGGTGGAGGTCGGCTCCGCCGTGAACTGGATCAAGACGGGTGATGTGGTGGGCGTGCCGTGGCTGTATTCCGCCTGCGGGCATTGCGAACACTGCCTGGGCGGGTGGGAGACGCTGTGTGAGAAGCAGGAGGATACCGGCTATTCCGTCAATGGCTGCTTTGCAGAATACGTGGTGGCCGATCCCAATTACGTGGCCCATCTGCCCAAGGATATCGACCCCATCAAAACGGCCCCGGTGCTGTGTGCGGGGCTGACCGTGTACAAGGGCCTGAAGATGACCGATACGCGCGCGGGGGAATGGGTGGCCATTTCGGGCGCGGGCGGCCTTGGGCAGATGGCCATCCAGTACGCCGTGGCCATGGGGCTGAATGTCGCGGCCGTGGATATCAGTGACGAGAAGCTGGAAGAAGCCCGCAAGCTGGGTGCGCGGGTTACGGTCAATGCGCTGAAACACGACCCCGTCGCCTATATCCGTGAACAGACCGGCGGCACGCATGGCGTGCTGGTGACAGCCGTGTCGGACAAGGCATTCAGCCAGGCGGTGGGCTATGCGCGGCGTGGCGGCACGGTGGTACTCAACGGTTTGCCGCCGGGGGATTTCCCGCTTTCCATCTTTGACATGGTGATGAACGGTACCACCGTGCGTGGATCGATTGTCGGCACGCGGCTGGATATGATCGAGGCGATGTCCTTCTTTACCGATGGCAAGGTCACGACGGTTGTCAGCCCGGACAGGCTGGAAAACATCAACACCATTTTCGATAACCTTGAACATGGCCGGGTGGAAGGCCGCATCGTGCTGGACTTCCGCAACGGGGCATAAGGGGCGGCAGGCAACTCCGTGGGTCATGCCACGTTTGGTTTACTGAATGAGCATGGGCGGTGTTGGTGCCCATGCCAGTAGTACAAACTGAAAGAATGGGTAAGGATACATGAAAAAGACGCTGATCCTGGCAGGGCTGTGCGCAACCGGATTGAACGTGGCGACACTGGTCCCGGCGCTGGCTGATTCGTGCGACGGCGTGACCGACCATGCGGAATGTGAAGTGCGCCTTAAATCTCACGAAGTTGGTAGCGAAACCCGTGAAAAGGCGCATGAAGTCGGGCGCGATACCCGTGAAACCGCGCATGCTGCACACGAACGCGCCGCAGAAAAAGCAGATAGCGCCAAGGATTGGGGCCATCGTACCGGCCAGAAGCTGGATAAATGGGGCCATGAGACAAAAGGCGACATGAGCCAGTTCTTCACCGGCCACCGCTGATGGATGGGGAAGGGAAGGTTGGTGGTGACGCCTTTTTTCAAAAGGCGTCATGCTTTCCCAAAGTATTCCTTATGGTTTAGCGACCCGTTCATGAAAAAAGGGGAGGCCCCATCGGGGCCTCCCCTTTTTTTCGTTCATACCCGATCAGGAATGGTGGTGATCGCCTGCTTCATGCTCGCGCCAGCCCTGTTCCAGCGTGTGCAGGAAGGTCTTGAAGTGCTTTTTCACTTCATCAGGGGAAGCCTTTTCCATCACGTCCTTTTTCGCGGCCGTAAGGGTGGCGGCAGCATGGATCAGGGCAGCGTGGATGGTGTCTGTCGGTTCCGTGGCCATGTCTTCATCTCCTGTTCTTGGTAGGGTCAGCATGAAATAGACCCGGCCACGTGGCAACCGGCCCGCCTGCATGACTGCTGCTCCCTGCCGCCCCTTGATTCTCGTCCGTGCCATCACGGGGGGAACTTCCCCGGTAACTGTCCCGTTTCTCCTGCTACACGCAACTGATGGGACAGATCATGATTTTCAGGCACACCGCATTTGCTTTTGTTACCGCAACGCTCCTTGCCCTGCCGCTTGCCGCCCATGCCGAGCCGGGCGGGTGCGTGAAGGGTGCCGTGGCTGGTGCCGTGGCCGGACACATGATCGGCAGCGGCCACGGCAAGGGTGGTGCCGTGGCGGGCTGTGCCGTCGGCATGGAACGCCGCCATCATGCCCGCAAGGAAGCCGAACAGAACCAGCAGGCCCAGCCCCAGAACGAGCCGACTGCCAGCGGCACGCAGACCTCACAGCCCGCACAGGGCAATGGGGAAGCCCGGTAAAGTGTTGAGTAAGTCCATATATTAAAAAATATAAGAATTTTTAAGCGTCGTCTTTTAAAAAGGCGACGCTTTTTTTGAAAAATATCCGCAATTATCCATATTAATTTTATATTAACTTATTTTATTGTATAGTATTGATTAACATTACTATGAATAAGTTTATTCTATCAATTTGTACGTTTTGCGGCTCGGATGTCCTGAAATGCCACGAATAGCCGAACCCGGCCGTTCCTCCGGGCCATGTGCTGGTTGATGTCAGGGTGGCGGGCGTAAACTTTGCCGATATCTACCGGCATCTTGGGCACTATCGGGCGCTGGGTCAGGTGCCCTACATCAATTGCTATGAAGGTGCGGGCGCTATCGTAGCCCTTGCGTTATCGCCGCAAAAGCAGCAGATCGCCCTGTAACTGGGGGGCGCGGTGGCGTTCGGTTGTGGGGAAGACTGGGTTAGTGCCGTGCGTGATACGACCGATGGTGATGCCAGTGTAGTGTATGATTGCTATCGGATCGACGTTGGGCAGGAGCATCGTGGCTACGCGCCCGTGCAGCATGATCGTTACATATGGTATATCCGATGCACCGCCCGCGCCGGTTGGCCCATCGGTCCTGATGCAGGCATCAAAAGGCGCTGCGGGAGCGGAGCTGTGGGACTATCTGAATAGTGCTACCGAGCGCGCACGGCGCAGCAGGGCACTTTTTGCCGCGCTATCAGGCGGTATGTTGCTGGCCCCGCCCATCGGGACCTTTGCACTGACCGATGGGTGGAATACCCACCGCCGTCTGGAAGACCATGGTTTTTCCAGAAAGGTTGTCCTGATCCCCTAACGTCATGCCCTATGGCGCCGAGCGCACGGATGAAGCCCCCATGGCCTGCGCGTAGCATGCCGTGAGCATGTTGTGCGGGTCGGGGTTGATGCCGACAAAGATAATATCCTTGCGCACGTAAAGCAGCTTGTGGCGCGGTCCCCAGGTCACGCGGGGCAGCACCACGGGCAGGTCACGCGCCACCTGCGCGCGCGTTGCCGCATCGCGTTCATGGGCGATCCGGGCCAGCAGGGTCAGGTCTGGCACCACGATTGCCAGATGCAGGACCACAAGCATGCCGCCTCCCACCGCCATGATCCGCCCAAAACCGGGGGTAGCCACGCTACGCGCCAGCAGGCAGGCCAGGTAGCACGCCAGCAGCACGCTGGCGGGAAAGGAGACCCGCGCGGCCAGCGCCTCACGCGGGAACATGAGCAGGCACGCCATGTAGGCCAGCGCCAGCACGCAAGGCACCCACCCCCGTCCCGCGCGCAGGCAGGCAGGGAAAGGGTGCAGCCCTCGGTCCATGAACACCCCCACTGCAAGCAGTGCAACGAAGGGCAGCCAGAAGGGGTCGAACAGGCTGCCAAGGTTGCCCAGCAGCCCGTCCAGCCGGTCGGGTAGCGGGCTGGGGGTCATGGTGTGCATGCGTACGTAATTGCCCGGCGCCACCCCCAGCACCAGCGTGCCCGCCGCATGCGCGCACAAAAGCGCCCATGGTGGCAGCACACCCTGCCGCCACGCCTTTAACGCCACCCCTGCCAGCAGCAGCGTGAGCAGCAGCGACAGCGGTTCAAGGAAAGTCGCGATCAGGAACACCGCGCCATACTGCATGGCGCGCATGTCCGTCCGACCCGTCACGATGCGCGCCAGTACCCACATCTCGCCAGCCACCGGCCACAGGTATCCGATCGCACCGGTCTTCCACAGCGCCACCTCGCCAATGGTGCGCGGCAGCCACCACAGCATAAGAAAGACCATAACGCACTGCATGGCGCCATACCGTGCGCGTGGCAGGGGCGGTTGGCCCGCCAGTTGCCAGCACAGATGCGCCACCACATGGACCAGAAAGGTGAAGATGCCCGCATTCAGCACCGCAAACACAGCAAGCCCGCCATAGGGCCGCAGGTCCAGTACCACGAAGGTGGCCAGCGTGGTGAACCACCGTCCGGTCCAGAAATTGTAGTTGCCCCATACAATATGCACGATGGTGGGCAGGCTGAAGGGCATGGTGCGGCAGTAATCATCCGCCCAGAGCGGGGTGATGGCGTTGGCCCACAGCAAAAAGACAAAACAGGCGGCCAGTCCCGCGCCCTCGCCAGGGAACAGGCGGAGGGAGGGTGGTGTCGATGCTGGTGCATTCACGTGCATGGTGTCATCGGCCCTGTCCGTTGCATCCCTGCCCATACCACATGGCCCGGTTTGCAGAGACTCCCTGAACGAACAGAAGTTTTTGGTGAATCTTTTTTCAAAAAGGCTGCTGCTGAAAAATTGTTCTCCTTTCCTGGCGGTTTCGCCCGGCCGTACCATTCTGGGTCCGCATCTGTCGGGGTTGTGTCATGGATCGAGAGTGTGCCTATCGTTTATGACTCGATACCTGAGTGGCCCCCCGACCTGAAGGGCGCCATAGATCAGGATAGAACGACATGTCGCAGCCCGCAGATTCATCCACGCCTCTTCCTCCCGGTATCACTACCCCGCCCACCGGACCAGGCCGGGCCGGGCGGGCGGCGTTGACCACGGCCTGCGCGGGGCTGCTGGTCGGGCTGGATACCGGGCTGATTGCCGAGGCGCTGGGTTTTATCGGCCGCGACTTCAACGCCGGTGCCCGCATGCAGGAATGGATCGTGTCCGTGCTTATGGTGGGCGCGCTGCTGGGATCGCTGGGGGCTGGCGTGTTCTCGCGCCGCTTCGGGCGGCGGATGGCGCTGGGCACGGCAACATTGCTGATCGGGGTTGGGGCGCTGCTCTGCGCCACCGCCCCCATGATCGGGCAGATTTTGCTGGGGCGGTTCCTGATCGGGGCGGCAATCGGCATCTGCACCTTTACCGCGCCGCTCTATATTTCCGAACTGACCACAGGGCGCATGCGCGGCACCATGGTCACCACGTTTTCCATGCTGCAATCCGCTGGTATCCTGCTGGGATACCTGGCCGGTGGCATCTTCTCGGGTGGGGGGCACTGGCGGCTCATGGTGGGGCTGCCGCTGGTGCCGGCGGCCATTCTGTTCGTGGGCTGCGCATTCCTGCCCTCCAGCCCGTCATGGCTGGCCGCGCGTGGCCGCTTTGAGGAAGCGCGCGGGGTACTGCGTAGCCTGCGCGGCGATGTGGCGGCAGCGGACCGGGAACTGGCCCATATTCGCACCGAACTGACTACCGATACGGGGGAGGGCGGTTTTGCGCTGTTGCGCACGCGGTCGTATTTCCGCCGCTCGGTGGCGCTGGGGGTGGGGTTGCAGGTCATGCAGCAACTGACCGGCATCAATGTGGTGATGTATTACGCGCCCAAGATACTGGAGGGCGCGCATTTCGGCACATCCGCCGCCGCGTGGGCCACGGTCATGGTTGGCGCGGTCAATGCGGTGGTGGGGGTTGCGGCCATCTTCATGGTCTCGCGCTGGGGGCGCAGGCCGCTTCTGGTGACAAGCTGCGTGATTATGGCGGTCGCACTGGGGTGTGCTGCCGTGATCGAGGGGCTGCACCTGCAGGGCATGGGGGCGACGGTTTCGCTCATGGCGGCGCTTCTGGTCTTTGTCGCAGGCTTTGGCATGGGGGCGGGGCCGCTGGTATGGACGCTGTGCTCTGAAATCCAGCCCATCAAGGGGCGTGATTTTGGCGTGGGCTGCTCCACGCTGGCCAACTGGGGCATGGACTGGGCGGTCAGCAACACGTTCCTGAGCATTGTGGCCGCCGTGGGGGCAGGATGGACGTTTGCAGGCTTCAGCGTGCTGAACGTGGTGTTCGTGCTCTTTACCCTGCTGCTGGTGCCCGAGACGCGTGACGTGCCGCTGGACGAGATCGAGGCGCATCTTGAATCCGGCCGTGCGCTGCGCCAGATCGGTCGCTAGGGTATTCCCACCGAAAACGGCTTCGGTGAAAATGCTCTGGTTTGTTGCCTTTACGTGCATTTACCTGCCTGGATGCCCGCATTCAGGCAGGATCTGCCCCTGACCGGGCGCTCAGCCCCGCGCGGGCACGCATTCCAGCAAAAGCGCACCCACGGCCGCCATATGCGTGCCCGCACCCAGCACTACCATCACATGCCACAGCACGTTGGAAAACGGCATGCGCGGACGCATGTAAAACATGACCCCGATGCAGTAGAACACCAGTCCCAGCACCAGCAGCGGGAACGTCATGCCCGGCAGTCGCCATACCAGCGGGTCAGGGCACAGGAAGAAAACCCATGCCACGCACAGGTAGGGCATGACATGGTAGCGCCGCGACCAGGTGAAGAAGCCCATCTTGGCCACAACCCCCGCCAGCGCCATGGTCCATAGCAGCCCGCAGAACCAGCGGCTGGCCATGCCATGCCCGCCCAGCATGATGAAGGGCGTATAGGTTGCGGCAATGGCGATGAAGATGACCGACTGGTCCACCCGCTGCAACCCGCCCTTGAGGCGGCATGACGGGCAGAAATTGTAAGCAGCCGAGGACAGGCAGGTGCCCAGTATGCCACCGCAATAAAGCAGTGTTACCCCTACCTCCAGCCGTATGTGCGAAAGCAGCGCGGTATGAACCAGCCACGTCACGCCATAGCCCAGTACCGCAAGCCCCATGATGTGCACCAGCAGGTCGGCAAGTCGTTCCAGCACGGAATAGACGGGAAAACGCGTGTCGGTCATCATGTGGGGGGGCAACGGGTCCTGTTTTCCGGGGCAGGGAGTACGGCGCGGCGGGGGTTTTTATCCCGCCGCGCCATGGGGTCAGCGGGCCTTGCGCTCACCCGTGATGTGGGCGCACAGGGCCTGGATCTCGGCAGCACTGACGCCTTCGGGGTTGTGCTGGGCCTTTTTGGCAATTTCATGCTCGGTGCCAGTGGCACGGCCATGTTCCTTGCCAACGTGCTCGGCCAGGGCAATGACTTCTTCTTTCTGCAGCAGCTTGGGCTCTTTCAGGCCGCGTTCAGCCAGCTTGTGCAGGTGTTCGCTTGCGGCGGCGGTGGGTTTGTCGGTCATGTCATCATATCCTGTCTGATAGGGCGCGGTATGCGCGTGGGCGCACGTTATAACTTATGGCGCGGCACGAAAACCGATAGGATGCATTGGCTTGCGTCATATTTCACATATCAGGCCTGCCCTGTCCGGCTACATGCCCGGCGGGGAAGGGGAGAGACATGCACCAACCCGTTCCCGTCCGACCCGACAGCGCGCTGTCCCGCCTTGCCCCCACCGTGGCGCTGACTGCTGGCCAGATGGCGCTGAAGGATGAGATACTGGCCTTCTGCCGCGCCCACCGGGCGGATAATCATGCGCTGTTCATCATTGAAGGTGATGCGGGCACCGGCAAGAGTCTGCTGCTCAATACGCTGTTCACCACCATCCAGGACGCGGCGCGTGGGCCGGATGGCGCGGACCCGCTGCATGGCAGCGACAACCGCCTGCTGGTCAACCACCCGGAGATGATCAAGCTTTACCGCAACATTTCCGAAAGCCAGAAAAACCTGCGCAAGAAGGATTTTGAGCGCCCCACCACCTTCATCAACCAGATGGATGGCACCAGCCGACGCGCCGATATCGTGCTGGTGGATGAAGCGCACCTGCTACTGACCCGCGCTGACCCGTATAATCGCTTCCACCACGCCAACCAACTGGCGGAAATCATTCGCCATGCCCATGTAGTGGTGATCGTGTTCGATGCCCGCCAGGTGCTGAAATTCAAGAGCTTGTGGAGCGATGCGGCTCTTGCGCGGTTGGTGGCGGGCTACCCGGTGGTGACCCGCAGGCTGGACCGGCAGTTCCGCATGCACGCTCATGTGGATGTAATGGCGTGGGTCCGTGCGTTCCGCGACGGTATCCTGCGCCCGCTGCCCGCACCGCAGGTGTTCGACTTCCGCATTTTTGATGATGCGCAGGCGATGTACGAAGCCATAAGGCAGCGCAACGCGCAGTACGGCCTGTGCCGCATGCTGGCGACCTATGATTACCCCTATACCCTGAACGGGCAGGACCATTTCATTACCGAAGGGCGCTTCCACCTGCGCTGGGACCGCGCCATGCCGCAGGCCCGCCTGCCATGGGCGGAACGGGCGGATACGATAGACGAGGTGGGGTCGGTCTATACCATACAGGGCTTCGACCTGAATTACGCGGGCATCATCCTTGGCCCATCGGTCACGTATGATCCGGCTATCGACCGGATCGTGATCGATCCCGCGCGGTATGAGGACCGCGCCGCCTTTACCGGGCGTGACGGGGTGGCGCAGCCCGAGGTGGTGATGGCGCGGATCATCCTTAATTCCATCAACGTGCTCATGACGCGAGGCGTCAGGGGGCTGTATATCTACGCCAGCAACCCCGCCCTGCATGCGCGGCTGGCCACGCTGTGGGCGCAGCGCCAGCAGCCACAAACATAGGTGGCTCCGGGGCGCGTCACTTTTTTAAAAAAAGCGGTACCCGGAGGCCGTGTTCATGCAAATGCCGTGGCGGGCAGCCTTCAGCCACGCTG
Organism: Komagataeibacter medellinensis NBRC 3288; assembly: GCF_000182745.2. Lineage (NCBI taxonomy): Bacteria > Pseudomonadati > Pseudomonadota > Alphaproteobacteria > Acetobacterales > Acetobacteraceae > Komagataeibacter > Komagataeibacter medellinensis. Next base: position 830,710 of record NC_016027.1, on the reverse strand, counting down.
GCCCAGGCGCTGGAGATAAGGCAGGATTTCCGGCCCGGATTCAATGGCGTGCCCCAGCACCGTTTCTACCAGTGTTGCTAGGTGGGTGGCATCCATTCCGGCAAGGGTGACACTCAGGTCGTGTTTCTGGGCATCGGAAAGCTGGGGGGACTGGATGATGCGCCGCTCGATAGCCGACTTCATGGCGTCGGTCGTGAAGGGCATGTCGATGATCTGGTTCTGGGGCATGGCCATGATTCCTGTATCTGTCAGTAACAGGCTCCATGGTACGGGTTTGCCGCATGCCCGGCAAACCACCCTGCACGCGATGCGGTTATGCGTTGGGCCGGGCCGGAGGCAGGGGCGTGGGGGTCAGCCGTGTTCCGCCGGTTCGCCGTCATTCAGGCGGTGCAGCCGTGCGGTTTGGGAAAAGCCACGCATTTCCTGTGCAATGCCCTGGCGTTCCAGCCTGCGCAGGCCCGTGGCATGGCCAATTTCCTGTTTGAGCTGGCCTACCAGCATGTTGGTTCGGCCGCGAAGCATTGTCTTGAAACGGTCCATGTCACATCTCCCACAAGGATGCATGAAGGAAGGTGCGTCATACGCATGACAGATAAAACCATGATGCATAATACCATGCAACACTTAATGCATACCTGCCCAACATTTAATGCATAATTGGGGGTAAAGGCCAGTCTGGCCTGCTGACCCTGCCCATCTGGTCCCGTACAGGGCCTGCACAGGCATACGCGGCGATAGGGAATAGGGTAAAATGTTATGACAGATTTCCCATCACGGGCCGGTTCGGCTGCCGCCCGCCGTGTCCCGCCTGCATCATGGCGGGCGCGTGTAATGCTGCCTCCATCATGCGCGTGATTGCTGGTAGGGTTTCCGTGAGCAGAACCATGCAGGAAGCCGTCATGCCCACAACCGTTCTTTATTCACCCGATGATGTCCGCACGCTTGCCGCCAGCGGGCAGGCTGTCCTGATTGATGTGCGCGACAGGAAGGATTTCGAGGCCGGCCATATTCCCGGCGCGGTCAACATGCCCGACATCTTCACCTACCTGGCGGAAACCACGCATGAAGGGCTGCAGGCCCTGCAGCAGACCTTTGCCACGCTGTTCGGGGATTTTGGGCTGGATGGCAGGAAGACGGCCATTGTGTATGAGGACGCGCTGCACACCCGTTATGGCGGTTCGTGCCGTGGCTACTGGATACTGCGCTATCTTGGCTACCCCAGGGTGGGGATACTTGATGGTGGCCTGAGTGCGTGGCGCCAGCAGGGCGGAGCACTTGTGCGCGAAACCATGCAGCCCGCGCACACCGATTTCCCATTGCAGGTTAACAGCCAGCTTATGGCTACGTACGAAGATGTGCGTGCGGCCCTGACCAATCCCGCCATCCGGCTGCTTGACAATCGTGACCGTGTGGAGTGGCTGGGGGAAAGTTCATCGCCCTACGGCGTGGACTTCGCCCCGCGCAAGGGACGCATTCCCGGTGCGGTGTGGATTGAGTGGTATGACTTCATGACGGTGGAGGACGGGCAGGCAACCTTCCGCACCGCTGATGAAATCCGCAGCCTTGCCGCCAGCCGTGGCCTGAAGCCCGAGGATGACATCATCATCTACTGTTTCAAGGGCGCGCGGGCGGCCAATACCTATGTGGCACTCAGTGCCGCGGGCTTCACGCGGCTGCGCATTTACATGGGGTCGTGGAACGAATGGTCACGCAATGAAGCTCTGCCGATCGAGGCGGGCCTGCCCAAGGCGGCAGCGCCTTATTGCGGGGACTGAGGGTATCGTTCCTGCATTTTGAAATGGCACATGGACTGTCGCCGCCCGCAGGGTTGGCGAACGGTACGTCTGTGCCCGGCAAGATATAAATAAGTAGGATGTTTATCGATGCGTTATGAAGTCTATGGGCCATTCTGCACGCCACGCGTGCAGGCGGAAGCCGATGGTATTGCTCTTCGTTTTTTTTGGAATGAAATCGAAAAAATGCATTCTGGCCTGTCCAGAGCAATCGGTATTTATATTTTTTCTACGCTTCACGGAAATACATACACACCGTGGTATGTTGGTAAAACGAATGCGAAGCAGGGTTTTCGGGGCGAGGTTTTCCAGACCCACAAGTTCAATCATTATATAAATGCCAGTCAATTAAAGAGGGGCGCTCCAACCCTCCATCTCATTGCGAAGCTCGAACCCAACCGGGGCAATTACTGTCGGGCTTCTGCACAGTCCGGTCATGAAATAGATGAATTGGAAACAGTGATGATTGGCATGGCATTGCGCGCCAATCCTCAGGTTCGGAACTCAAAAAAGACATGGTTCAACAAGAACTGTATTGTTCCGGGCATTATGGGGCCGCCACTCGTCGGTTGTCCGTCCAAGGCGGTTTCAACACTGCGTAATGTACTGGCCCTGTAATCGCGGAGTTACCCGTGTCGGGCGGACGCGTTGGCACGGCCGCAGCGGGGCGATGAACAGGGGTAAAGGCCAGAAGTCATTTGACGGGCGTCTGGCATACGATCTGGAACGGGACGGGGGTGCATTCATGCCCGGTGCTGCCGAGCATCGCGGCGGCCCGATCCCTGGCATCAGGCAGCATCGCGCGTTATGAAGTTCCTGATGGCGGCATTGCCAATCTTGTTTGTCGTGATGCCGTCAAAGGTGCCGCCAATTACACCGCCCATGATGGGTACGAACTTCAGTGCCGCCGACAGGACACGCGAACTGCCTGCGCGCACGAAGTGACGGACCAGGTATTTCTTGATATCTAGCAGAATTCTTGTGTTGATATTCTGTATCGCCGTGCTTCTGGCAAGGGAAATGCCGATATTCTTGGCAAATTCCTCCAGTTCTACCCCGGACAGGGCGGACAGACACGCCGCCTTTACCTTCTCGTCACGTATGTCGTGCCCACCCATGGCGGCAATCGCGGTTATCATGCGGATCTGCAGGTAAATCAGGCTGGACATGTTGGCCGGAAGGGCAATGGGCAGGGTGAGCAGCCCCCCCAGGCCACTGATGAAGCCCGATGTCGCGGCTTTGGTGTTCTGCCACCGGATCAGCGCATTCGCGGCCTTGCGCGGGTTCCCGCCATTGCGGGCAAGATAGGTGCGCGCCAGTTCCTCGGATGACCCGAATGCGCCCAGACCATCGATGGATGCCTGGTAAGCCCGGTCAAGGAAAGAGGAAAAGCCGGATTCAGCCTGTTCATCTGCCATTTTGTTTCCGTCAATCTAATCTGCTGGCATGAAATCATGATGCTACGGAAATTGCCATACCAGCACAGGGCATGCACAATTGCGCCTGCAACCCGATTGCCAGGACATAAAATTTTTCAGGAAGAGCAGATCCTGCCAACCATCCGCTTGATACCAAGGGCCGGGTGAGGGGAGTAACTGGCGTTACAGAAAAGGGAGAAATTCCGTGACTAGCAAAGGCGCTTCATAGAAGCGCCAAATCATAGCTAAGTCTCTGGAAATCAATCCTGACGCAGATGGTAGCGGTGGACGGATTTGAACCGCCGACCAAGGGATTATGATTCCCCTGCTCTACCGCTGAGCTACACCGCCATCGCGTCAGGATGTGTGCGAAATACCCGCGCTTTGGGGACAAGTCAACCCGTGTTTTGAACACGCCCATGAAAAGGCACAAAAAACGCCCGTGATTTGTCACGCTCCCCCAAAAGGGGGTACTGTCAGCCGCTCACCATAATACGGCATTAACCGGAAAAGGCTGTGCATCCTTCGTGAAAACCGAATTCCTCGCCCTTCTTACCCATATCAGGCACCTGTTCGGATGGCTGCCAGGACTGCTTTCCTCCATCCTCATGCTCTGTGTGGCGGGGTTGGTGGCGGAACTGTTCAGCCGGTTCATCACCAAGCTGATCCTGCGCATTCCGGGGCAGAAGCGCGGGGCCTTCGTGCGTTCGTTCACCATGGCCATGCAGCGCCCGGTGCGCATTATGCTGGTCATCGTGTTTGTGGGTACCGCACTGCCGGTGTCCGGCCTGCCGTATGACATCATGCAGGCCACCACCCATGCGCTTGTGGTGCTGTTCGTGCTCATGCTGGGCTATGCGGCGGTGGTGGCCACGCGCATCCTGTCTGATGCCTACCTCAGGCGCATCAACGGCAAGGATGACAAGGACGACATCCTGCTGCGCACCCACATGACGCAGGTGCGCGTGCTGCGGCGCACGACCGACCTCATGATCGGGTTGCTGACCATCGGCGCCGCCCTCATGACATTCGAGCCAGTGCGGCAGTATGGCCTCAGCCTGTTTGCTTCCGCTGGTGCGGCGTCACTGGTGGTTGGCCTTGCCGCGCGCCCGCTGCTGACCAACCTGTTCGCAGGCATGCAGATCGCCATGACCCAGCCCATCCGGATGGAAGACCTGATCATCATCAACGGGGACTGGGCGTGGGTGGAGGAAATCACCTCCACCTATGTCGTATTGCGGGTATGGGACTGGCGGCGGCACATCGTGCCGATCTCGTATTTCCTGGAAAACACGTTCCAGAACTGGACCCATAATTCAGCGGCGCTGATTGGCGTTGTGTTCATCCATGTGGATTTCAACGCGCCCATGGACCGCATCCGTGAGCGCTTGCGTGAAATCGTGCATTCGGCCCCGCTGTGGGATGGCAAGGAATTTGCCGTGCAGGTGGCGGACTGCAACGCGCATGTCATGACCATACGTGTTATTGCCAGCGCGCGCTCGGCCATGCAGAGCTGGGACCTGCGCTGCGAGATCCGTGAGCAGATCATCGCCTTTTTACGTGATGAATGCCCCGAGGCCCTGCCGCGTGACCGGCTTTCGCATGTGGCATCTGTGTCCGGGCTGGATGTGATGGGGGAACCGGGGATGATGGTGCCACCGGTCAGGCGCCCCCCGCCGGGTGCTTACATGGGCCCGCGCAATGGCACGGGCGGTGGCGGCATGGGCTCAAGCGATGGTGGCCAGGGGCATGGCTGAGCAGCACCCTGGCCATATGGTTCAGAACAACAGGTAGAGGAACGACAGCGCGCCCGCACCAATGCAGTACCAGCCAAAGGGGCGCAGCGCCCAGTCCTCGTGGTCACGGAAGTAGCGCATCAGGATACCGGTGCACACGAGCGCCACCACAGCAGCCACAACGGCGGCGATGATGGCCATGTGCATCTGTTCAGGCTGCGGGGGCGCGTGGCGCAGCTTGAGCGCTTCTAGCACCGTGGCCGCCAGAATGACCGGCTGCGCCATGAGAAAGGCGAAACGCGCCGAGTTTTCATGCGACAGCCCGCGCAGCAGACCACCCACAATGCACGCACCCGAGCGGGACAGGCCGGGGAAGAACGCCAGGCACTGGAACAGCCCGATCAGCAGCGCCTCGCCAAACCCCAGCGAGGCCAGCGGGCGCGTGGTGGTGGGCAGCAGGCCCGCGCGCATGCGGTCCACCAGCAGCAGCATCACGCCATTGAGTGTCAGGAACACCGCCGCATAGCGTGCCGTGCCGAACAGGCTGCGGATCGCGTGCTCGAACAGTCCGCCAATCAGCACGGCGGGGATGGTGGCCACAACCAGCAGGGCAAGGATGCGGATGCTGTCCATCTGTATGGTTTCACCATGGCGGCCTGCGGCTCCGGTGAACAGCGCCACCCAGTCACGCCAGAAAAAGACCAGCAGCGCCACACACGTACCAAGATGCAGCATGACCAGCAGGGGCAGGAACATCTCCCCGTGCAGGTCCAGCGGCCAGTGCAGGATAGCGGGCACGATGGCCGCATGCCCAAGGCTGCTTATGGGGAACTGTTCGGTCGAACCTTGTATGATTGCAATGATAATGGCCTGAATGAGTGTCATTGTCCCCCCGTCCATGACGCAGTAGAATGAAATGATAAGGCAAGGCAGAGTGCCGCACCCACATGGCCCGGCAATGCGGCGGTTTTCGGGATGGCGCGCGGCGGTATGGGGCAGGGAGCCAGCATGGCAAGGCAGAGAAGTGGCGCAATCATCTCCAGCGGGCTGGTCCTTCTGGTTGCAGGCGGGTTCTGTATTTACGCCCGCGCATCGCAAAGCGGTGGATCACAAGACCGCTACCCCATGACCGCGCGCTTCGTATCCGCCAACGGGCTGAAGGTGGGGGCGGATGTGGATATGGACGGCGTGCCGGTGGGCCGGGTGCTGTCTATCCGGCTCGATCCCAGCACCTACATGGCCAATGTGGGCTTCACGCTTGATCGCGACATCGCGCTGCCTGATGACAGCAGCCTTGCCATCGGCAGTCCCTCCCTGACCGCCGATACCGCCCTTCTGGTGCAGGCGGGCCAGTCATCCGGCAGGCTCGCGCCCGGCGCGGTAGTGACCAATACGCAGGAGCCGCTCAGCCTGGAGCAGCAGATCAGCAACTACATCTTCGGCAATGGCGGCTTGCCGGACTGATTGGCAAACCCTGAAAAGTTTCTGGGTGCCGCTTTTTTCAGAAAGGAAGCGTCTTACGAAGCTTTTTGAAAAAAGCTTCACCAAAAACTTTTATCTTTATTAATCAATATATTAGATTAGCCATCCTCTCAGTCATTCAGCGGGTAGGACGCCATCAGCCTGCGCTGGCGCAGCCACGCGCGCAGCATGGCCATGGCCCCGCTGCTCTTCCAGCCTTCGCGCCGCTTCTTCGCGCCAATGCGGAACGTCTCGCGGTAATGCATGAACTGGGTGGCATAGGCATGGCGCAGCGTGGTGCGTGCATCCCAGATATGGGTAGCCTCCGACCCCACGCCGTTGATCTCGATGATCTCGAAGTCTTCGCCCTTGCGCAGGGTGGCCAGGCTGCGAGCCTTGGCGTCGATGCGGCCAAAATGGAAATCGGGGATGTCGCGCATGATCGCATTCACGCGCGCTTCGAGTTCAGGCGTGATGTCGATGGCGCGGTCATGGAAGATCGAGCCCTTGCAGTGATTGCCCGCAAAAACCAGCGGCAGAGACTGCCCTGCTGGCGGCACTTCGGCCAGGCGGGCGCGCAGGCGGGGGATGTAGATGTGCGGCACCAGCCGGGTGCGGGCATCGGCATGGATCAGTTCTTCCACCGTGGAATGGCCATCGCCGGTCAGGCAGGGTACTTCCTTGTAGGTGAGCGAGGTGATGCGGCCGTTCTTCTGGTCGGGGTGGCGGATGTAGAAGATCCCCACCTCGTGCCCGTAGGGGATCAGGTGCTGGAGCATGACCGGCACTCCGCGCCCAAAGGCGGCCATGCCCTGCGCCAGGCCTTCGGCATCGCGCATGATCCGCACGCCGGTGCCGTTGCAGCCGATATCGGGCTTGAGCACAACGGGAAAGGACAGGCCCGCCCCCTTCATGGCCGCAAGGGCGCGCGCCGTGTCATCCACGCCCGTGGTCAGCACGGCATAGGGGGCGATCCACCGGCGCGCCACATCGCCAGCCATGTCCAGGATCGAGCTCTTGCTTTCCCCGCACAGCCCGCCGGTCTCGATGCGGGGGTTGGCGGCGGTAGGCAGGCTGAAGTCCCGGTACCACAGTCCGAGGATGATCCAGTACAGCACGATGGGCGTATAGAAGATCCAGCCCGGCCAGAACTCGAAAGCGGAAACGGTGGGGGCGGCGCCCGGCGCTGCGGGCCTGCTGTCAACTGCTGTGGAAAGGTCGGTCATCGGGTCTCATTACCTTGCAAGCGGGCGATCATGCGGCTGATCAGGAATATGGTCAGGGCAAAGCCGGCCATGCCCGCCCATTTCCAGGTGCCCAGATGGTCGATCAGGAACTGCCCCACCCGTAGCGAGACAAGAAACAGCAGCGATGTCCAGATCAGTGTGGCCAGCACCGCGGCGATACAGAACAGCCCGAACCGTGCACGGAAGAAACCACACGCCGTATAAAGCGGCAAGCGTGCGCCGGGCACGAAGCGGCTGATGAACACAATGCGGAACACGTTGCGATCGAACCAGTGGCCCTCACGCGCGCCACCGGGCAGCGTGATCCACCGCCGCGCGGGGGGCCACAGTGCGGCCAGCCGGCCCATGCCGTACAGCCCCATATCCCCCACCACGATACCGATATAAAGCGCCACCAGCGCAACACTCAGGGCCACATGGCCGGTACGAACCTGCATGGCGGTCAGGATCGTTGCCGCATCCTCCAGGATGAAGGTGCCGACAATGATCGCAATTCCCTGCATGAAGGGGGAGGCGCCAGCCGCCGCAAGGAAGGCTGTCAGGGATGGCATGCGGCGTGTTTCGGCGCGCCCTGACGGGGCGGAAGGGGAAAACCGTAACTACGCAAGCACACGTCCTTCGCTCGGCCCGGCGCGCGGGCGGAAAAAACCATCGGCCATCAGGGAACAACGCGCCAGCGACCGGTGGCGTTCTTGTGGCATGCTTCGCCTGCACTCACAAATGCGAAATTATGTGGCATACTGTATCAGGCACGGGCAGAGGCGGGGAGTATGGCAAGTCAGTCATTGAAACGCGTGGGTGGCCGTGGCACAGCTTCGGACATGCTCGTACGTCGCCGTCTCCTTCATGCCGCTGCTGCATCCCTGGCTGGGGCGGGTGCCTCATGGCTGCTGCCCGCGCGGGCAGCACATCGCCATCCTGCCGCCGCTGCCGTGCCCCCGGCGGTCGATTACGCCAGTTTCGTGGCCGGTATCCGCAGCGATGCGATTCGGCAGGGGCTGACGGCGGATGCCGTCTCCCGCGCGCTCGACCTGTCTGCGCCGAACATGGATGTCATTGCGAGAGACCGCAACCAGCCCGAATTCCGCCTCACATGGGCCCAGTACCGCAGCCGCGTGCTAACCGGGCGCAAGATAGCGGACGGGCGCGCAGCCTTCGCCGCACAGCGCGCTGTACTGGAGCAGCAGGTCCTGACCCGCTTTGATGTGGCGGCGGGTGCGGTCATGGGCATATGGGGGCTGGAATCGGGCTATGGCGCGACGATGGGCAAATTCGCGGTGGTGGATGCGCTGTGCACGCTGACGTTCGAGGGGCGGCGGGCGCAGTTCTTCCATGATGAACTGTTCCATGCGCTGGCCATCCTCAACGCCGGTGACATCACGCCTGAACGCATGCTCGGCAGCTATGCCGGCGCCATGGGGCAGCCCCAGTTCATGCCTGGCGCCTACCTGAAATACGCAGTCGACATTGATGGCGACGGGCGGCGCGACATCTGGCATTCCATTCCCGATGTATTCGGCTCCATCGCCAGCTACCTTGCCGGTTCGGGCTGGGTCGCGGGCGAGACGTGGGGGCAGGAGATCACCGTACCCGACAGCGTGCCCCAGTCCAGCCTTGGCCGCACGCAGGTGCGTACGCTGGCGGAGTGGATGCACATGGGCATAAGCCAGCCCGGCGGTGTACCTTTTGCCCAGCCCGAGGCGATGGGTGCAGTGCTGCGCCCCGATGGGCCGGGTGGCGATGCCTTTATGGTTTATCGCAATTTTGCCGCGATCCGTCGTTATAATCCATCTGACTATTATGCGCTGGCCGTGGGCCTGCTGGGCAACGCAATCACATGACGGACCACCCCGTCACGCCAGCGGGGCGCGCGTGCCGCGCTGGTATCTACCGGACCAAGGATGCAATGCACACCCGACGTTTCCTTCTGGCTGGGGCGACCAGCCTTCTTGTATCCTCCACCGCCCTTGCGGCGCCTGCGGCCCGCCGTCGTCATCCTGGCCCCGCCGCCGTCGATGCGGCGGCCCCCACCGTGCCGTCATCGCCCGCCAATAGCCTGATCGGCCCGATCGACACCATCGCGCGCTGGGCGTGCATCGTGGATTATACCACGGGTGCCGTGTTGCTGGAAAAGGCGGCCGATGAGCGCATGCCGCCTTCATCCCTGACCAAGATGATGACGGCGTACATCGTGTTCAGCATGCTGCGCGCGGGCAGACTGACACTGGAGCAGACGCTGCCGGTCAGTGAAAAGGCATGGCGGATGCAGGGCTCGAAGATGTTCGTGCCCCTTAATGGTTCGGTGGCCGTGTCTGACCTGATCCAGGGCATGGTGATCCAGTCGGGCAATGATGCCTGTATCGTGCTGGCGGAAGGGATTGCGGGGTCCGAGGACCAGTTCGTGGGGCTGATGAACGCCAAGGCCGCCGAACTGGGCATGAGCAATTCGCATTTCCTCAACGCCACCGGCTGGCCGATGGACGGGCACTACATGTCCGCGCGCGATGTGACGACCATCGCCATGCACCTGATCCACGATTTCCCTGATTACTACCATTTCTTCTCGGAAAAGAGCTTCCGCTACAACAAGATCGCGCAGGAGAACCGCAACGCGCTGGTGGTACGCGGCGTGGCCGATGGCCTCAAGACCGGCCATACCGATGCCGGTGGCTTCGGTCTGTGCGCCAGTGCCGAGCGCAGTGGCAACCGCGTGGTCATGGCGATCAACGGCTTGCCCAGCAGCAACGCCCGCGCGCAGGAAGGCGAGCGGCTGTTTGAATGGTCGTTCGTCAATTTCGAGAACGCAACCCTGATCCATAATGGCACGGTGGTGGACAACGTGCCCGTGTGGTTGGGGCAGGCCGCCACCGTACCGGTGGTTGCAACCCGCGATGTCACCCTCACGCTGCCCCATGGCTGGCAGAACCGCGTGCATGTGAGCATGGAATACAACGCCCCCATACCCGCCCCGGTCGTGGCCGGGCAGCAGGTGGGGGAAATGGTGGTTGCCAATACCGGCCTGGCCGAAATCCGCATCCCGCTCATTGCCGGTGCCGCAGTGCCGCGCCTGGGGCTGGTGGGGCGGGCTTCTGCCGTGCTGGGTCGCAAGCTGGGGCATGCCTGAGCGCATGCGCGGACTGTTCATTACATTTGAAGGGGGTGAGGGGGCGGGCAAGTCCACTCAGGCGCGGCTGCTGGCCGAACACCTGCGTGCATGCGGCCATGATGTGGATCTGACGCGTGAGCCGGGTGGCACGCCGGGAGCGGAAGCCTTGCGCGACTTCCTGCTGTTTGGCGGCCACGACCTGTGTGCCCGGGCCGAGGTGCTGACCCATTTCGCAGCACGCGCCGACCATGTGGAACGCCGCATCCTGCCCGCCCTTGAGCGGGGGCGGATCGTGGTGTGTGACCGCTTTGCCGATTCGACCGAAGCCTATCAGGGCTATGGCCTGAGCCACGGTAATGCGGGGCTGCTGGACATGATCGGCCAGTTGCGCGCCCTCATACCCGCATCTCCCGACCTGACTTTCATGTTGCAGGTCCCGCCCGATATTGCGCATGCCCGCCTGCAACAGCGCGGGTCCACGCGCGCGGACCGTTACGAAGCGGAGGATGCCGCCTTCCACGCTCGTGTCGCCGCAGGGTTTGAGGCGATTGCCCGGCGCGATGGCGCGCGCTGCCACCGCATTGACGCTAGCGGTGAGGCGCAGGGCGTGCAGCAGGCCATCCGTGCCGTGCTGGCCCCCCGGCTGGCGGGGCAGGGTTGTTGATGGCGGAACTGCCGACGGATGACCCGCGCACCTGCCGCCAGCTTGTGGGGCATGACGCGGCATGGGCGCAGTTCCTGTCCGTCATCCGCACTGGCAGGCTGCACCATGCGTGGTTGCTGACCGGGCCGGAAGGGGTGGGCAAGGCCACGATGGCCTTCATGATGGCGCGCGCCCTGCTGGGTGCCATGGACCATGACAGCCCCGTCGGCCGCAGGGTTGCGGCGGGCACCCATGCCGACCTGCTGGTCATTGCGCGCAGCGTGAATGAAAAGAGCCGCAAAAAGACGAAAAAGGGCGCAAGCCCCCCCCTGCGGCGCGAAATCGTGGCCGATGATGTCCGCCCCATCGGCACCTTCCTGCACCGCACGGCGGCCGAGGGGGGCTGGCGCGTGGTGATCGTGGATGGCGCGGATTACATGAACCGCACGGCGGCCAACGCCATCCTGAAAATACTGGAGGAACCGCCCGAACGCGCGATCCTGATCCTGACCGCCGCCATGCCCGGCCGCCTGCTGCCCACCATACGCAGCCGCTGCCGGGTGCTGAGTCTGTCCGCGCTGGACGGGGCGGCCATGCGCACCGTGCTGGCCAGCCTGCCCGACGCACCGCCGACCGAACAGCTTGAGGCCATACTGGCGCTGGCCCACGGCGCGCCGGGGCGGGCGGTGGAACTGCTGCGCGCGGGTGGAGTGGAACTGGCGGCCCTTGTGGCGAATGTCATGGCAGGCGGGGTGGATCAGGAGCGGGCATATGACCTGGCGGCAGGGGTGCTGGCACAGGAAAATGGCTTTTGCGTCTTTTTCGATCTGCTCTGCGATGCCATATCTGACAGGGCATGCGACCTGGCCCGCAACACGGCCACGCCCCATGCCGGTGATCTGCGCCCGGCGCGCATGGCCCTGTTGTGGCAGGACATGGTGCGCCTGCGCGCCGAGACCGAACAATTCAATCTGGATAAACAGCAGGCGCTGCTTACGGCGCTTGCGCGGGTGAGTGAAATATGACACGGCGCTACTACGTCACAACACCGATCTATTACGTGAACGGGGCGCCCCATATCGGCCACGCCTACACCTCCGTCGCAGCCGACGTGATCGCGCGCTTCAAGCGGCTGGCTGGGTTTGATGTCTTCTTCCTGACCGGAACGGACGAGCACGGCCAGAAGGTGGAACAGGCGGCACAGGCAGCCGATATGACCCCCATTGCCTTTGCCGACCGGGTCGCGGCCGATTTCCGTGACATGTACGACACGATGGGCATTTCGTACGATGACTTCATCCGCACCACCGAACCGCGCCACTTACAGGGCGCGCAGGCACTGTGGAAAAAGCTGGAGGAAAACGGCCATATCTACCTTGGCGCCTATGAAGGTTGGTACGCCACACGCGATGAATGCTTCTATGGTGAAGAAGAACTGGTTGACGACCCGAACGGCAAGAAGGTCGCCCCCACCGGCGCCGCCGTTGAATGGGTAAAGGAGCCGTCCTACTTCTTTGACCTGTCCAAATTCGGGGACCGGCTGCTCGAACTGTATGAAACCCGCCCCGGCTTTATCGAACCCGCAAGCCGCCGTAATGAGGTGGCGAGCTTCGTGAGGCAGGGTCTGCGTGACCTGTCGATCAGCCGCACCAGCTTCAACTGGGGCATTCCGGTGCCGGGTGACCCGAAGCATGTGATGTATGTGTGGGTGGATGCGCTGGCCAACTACCTTTCCGCTGTGGGCTATCCCGACGGGAACGCGCCACGCTGGGATTTCTGGCCGCCCAACCTGCATCTGGTGGGCAAGGACATCCTGCGCTTCCATGCCATCTACTGGCCGGCCCTGCTTATGGCGGCGGACCTGCCCTTGCCCGAGCGCGTGTTCTCGCACGGATGGTGGACCATCGAAGGCCAGAAGATGAGCAAGTCGGTGGGCAACGTGGTGGACCCGCGTGATCTGGTGCGCGAATTCGGTCTTGATCCGATCCGCTTTTTCCTGATGCGCGAGATGCCCTTTGGTGGTGATAGCGACCTGAGCCGTCGCGCCATCATCTCGCGCATGAATGTCGAACTGGCCAATGACCTGGGCAACCTGGCCCAGCGCACGCTCTCGCAGATCGCGCGCAACTGCGATGGAAAGCTGCCCCCGCAGGGCACTCACACGCCCGAGGACACGAAGCTGCTCGCCACCGCCAGCCTGTTGCCGCAGATCATGCATGAACAGATCGACCGCCAGGCCCTGACCGATGCGCTGGAAGAGGTGTGGAAGCTCATCCGCGCATGCAACGCCTATATCGACCATCAGGCGCCCTGGAAGCTGAAGAAGACCGATGCCGCCCGTATGGGCGACGTGCTGCGTGTGCTGGCCGATGCGCTGCGCATCATAGCCACCGTGCTCCAGCCCTACATGCCCGGCAGCATGGACAAGATGCTGACCCAGCTCGGTGTTGAGGCGGGCGAGCGCGATTTTGCCGCTCTCGCCACGGCGCTGCCGGCGGGGCGCGTGCTGCCCGCACCGCAGGGCATCTTCCCCCGTTATGTCGAACCGGAGGCTTCATGACCCGTACGGGACTGACCGACTCCCACTGTCACCTCGACCATTTTTCCGACGAGGAAATGCCCGAAATCCTGGCCCGCGCGCAACAGGCCGGGGTGGATGGCATGGTGACCATCGGGACCCGCCTCTCACGTGCTGACCAGCAGAAGAAACTGGCTGCGCTGGATGCGCCGGACCTGCGGGTGTGGTGCACCATCGGTACCCATCCCGACCATGTTGATGAAGAGGCGCTGCCCGCTGTTGCGGAACTGGTGGCCATGACCGATGACCCGCGCGTGGTGGGCATTGGCGAAAGCGGGCTGGACTATTTTCACGGCCGGCCCGAAATCAGGCCGAAGCAGCATGAAAGCTTCCGCGTGCATATCGACGCCGCACGCCGCACCGGCCTGCCGCTGGTGATCCACACGCGTGAGGCGGATGGGGATATGCTGGCCATCCTGCGCGACGAGACGGAAAACAGGGGCGCGTTTCCGTTCCTGATCCACTGCTTCTCATCCGGGCCGGAACTGGCGGCGGGCGCGCTGGAACTGGGGGGGTATATCAGCTTTTCCGGTATTGCCACGTTCAATCGTGCACAGTCGGTGCGCGACGTGGCGAAGGATGTGCCCGATGACCGGCTGCTGATTGAGACGGATTCGCCCTTCCTTGCTCCCGTGCCGCGCCGTGGCAAGCGCAATGAGCCGGGCTATGTGGCCTATACCGCCCGCGTTCTGGCCGAACTGCGCGGGATGGAGGATGCCGCATTCGCGCAGATGACCACGCGCAATTTCAGTCGCCTGTTCAGCAGGGCGGTCTGAGCGATGGAAATGATCATCCTTGGCTGTGCCGGTTCGGCAGGTGTGCCCATGGTGGGCGGGGCGGACGGGGCAGGGGACTGGGGCGAATGCGACCCCGGCGAGCCGCGCAACCGGCGCACCCGCTCATCGGTCATCATTGATGACGGGCCGGGCCGCAGGCTGCTGGTCGATACCGGGCCGGACCTGCGCGACCAGCTGCTGGCCCAGTGCATCGGCACGGTAGATGGGGTGGTCTATACCCATGCCCATGCCGACCATATTGCAGGCTTGGATGAGTTGCGGGCCATCAACCGCATCATAGGCGGTGCGCTGCCGGTTTATGGCACGGCAGAGGTGATGGACGAGATCAGCCTGCGCTTTGACTATGCCTTCCGCCCGTGGACCCCGCCGCGCATTTTCCGCCCGGTGCTCGATGTGCGCCATGTCACGCTGCCATCCACCCATACCATGGCGGGGATGACGGTGCAGGTATTTGCCCAGCGCCATGGCACGACCGAAACGCTGGGCCTGCGCGCCGGCCCCATGGCCTATTGCACCGATGTGGCCGAACTGGATGAGACGGCGCTGGACACGCTGCGCGGGGTGGATACGTGGGTGGTGGGCTGCTTCCAGCGCGAGACCCATCCCTCTCACGGGTGGCTGGCGCAGGTGCTGCGCTGGCGCGAGATTATCCAGCCGCGCCGCACGGTGCTGACCCATATGGGTCCGGACATGGACTGGGGCTGGATGCAGGCCAACCTGCCCGTGGGCGTGGAGGCTGCTTATGATGGGCTGCGGCTGTACGCATAAAGGGATATGACAAAAGTTTTTTGGGTGCCGTCTTTTTTTAGAGATTGTTTGAAAACAAATCATTGATAAAAAATAAGAAAAGTTTTTGGGTGTCGCCTTTTTTCAAAAAGGCGGCGTCTTCTGAAGCTTTTTGGAAAAAGCTTTACCAAAAACTTTTATAATTTCAGGATATTATTGAACCCGACTTTTCAAATAGCCTCTTAAAGAGCGGTATTCCTTGAAGCTTTTTGGCAACCAGATTCACCAAAAACTTTTTTCTGCGTTTCAGACCGCAGGGTATTTTGGCCCTGTTATTTACAATAAAGCGCATGCGGATTGCGTGTAAGGCTTGCCAGCAGGCCCGCAGCCCCCTAAGAGGGAGCGCCAACGGTCGGTGACCCGAGGCGCGGGGAAGCCGCCATCCGCTGACGAGGCCCCTGCATCATGTCTTCCATACCGAAAAACACATCCGTCCCCCGGATCGAGGATCGCATTCGCGAGGCCCTCGCCTTTGATGACGTGCTGGTTGTTCCCGATGAATCGAACGTCCTGCCTTCACAGACATCGACCAAAACCCGGCTGACCCGTACGATCACGCTGAATATTCCACTGATTTCGTCCGCCATGGACACCGTGACCGAGGACGGCATGGCCATCGCCATGGCCCAGAATGGCGGGCTTGGCGTCATCCATAAGAACCTGACCGTCGAACAGCAGGCCGAGCAGGTCAAGCGCGTCAAGCGCTTCGAATCGGGCATGGTTGTCAATCCCGTGACCGTCTATCCCGATCAGACGCTGGCCGAAGTCAACGCCACCATGTCGCGTCACGGGATCAGTGGCCTGCCGGTGGTGGAGCGTGAGACCAACCGGCTGGTCGGCATCCTGACCAACCGCGATGTCCGTTTTGCCACCGACCCTGCCCAGCGCGTGTATGAACTGATGACGCGTGAGAACCTTGTCACCGTGCGCAACAACGCCGACCGTGACCAGGCCCGCCAGCTCCTGCACCGCCACCGGATCGAGAAGCTGCTGGTGGTGGATGACGAGGACCGCTGCATCGGCCTGATCACTGTCAAGGACATGGACCGCGCGGTGCAGTACCCGCAGGCTAACAAGGACAGTATGGGCCGCCTGCTATGCGCCGCCGCCACCGGCGTGGGCGATGATGGCGTGGGCCGTGCGCGTGAACTGATCGCGGCAGGGGTGGATGTGGTGGTGATCGATACCGCCCATGGCCATTCCGCTGGCGTGCTCAAATCCATTGAGCGGGTGCGGGCGCTGAAGTCCGATATCCAGATCATTGCTGGCAACGTGGCAACGCCCGAAGCCGCGCGCGCGCTGATTGCGGCCGGGGCCGACTGCGTGAAGGTGGGCATCGGGCCGGGCTCGATCTGCACCACGCGCATTGTGGCCGGTGTGGGCGTGCCGCAATTCTCCGCCGTGATGGAAACCTCGGCCGCCTGCCATGAACTGGACGTGCCGGCCATTGCCGATGGCGGCGTGCGTACGTCGGGCGATGTGGTCAAGGCGATTGGCGCAGGCGCCGATGTGGTGATGGTCGGCTCGCTGCTGGCCGGCACGGAAGAAGCACCGGGTGAGGTGTTCCTGTATCAGGGCCGGACCTACAAGTCCTACCGTGGCATGGGCAGCCTGGGTGCGATGTCCCGTGGGTCGGCGGACCGCTACTTCCAGCAGGACATCAAGGACACGCACAAGATGGTGCCCGAAGGCATTGAAGGCCGTGTGGCCTACAAGGGGGCCATGGGTGCGGTGGTGCATCAGTTGGTGGGTGGCCTGCGTGCGGGCATGGGCTATACCGGTTCCGCCACCATTGCCGACCTGCAGCAGCGTGCGCGCTTCCGCCGCATAACCGGCGCGGGCCTGCGTGAAAGCCATGTGCATGATGTCTCCATCACGCGTGAAGCCCCCAACTACCAGCAGGACTGATCCTGCCGGTCTTTCCACAGTAACGGTTCCATAATTCATGACACCCAGCGCACGGCTTTCCGCCGCCATTGACCTGCTTGCCGCAATGGAGGCAACGCCGCAGCGGCCCGCCGATGCGCTGGCCAACGCCTTCTTCCGTGAACGGCGCTATATTGGGGGCGGCGACCGCCGCGCCATATCGGCGCGGGTGTGGCGCGTGCTGCGCCACTGGCGCAGGCTGCACTGGTGGATCGGGCGCGTGGGCGGGCAGGTCACGCCGCGCACGCTGGTGCTGGCCATGATGGCGCTGGAACCGGGTACCCACGAAAACCCGCGCGAACTGTTTACCGGCGGGCGGTATGCCCCGCTGGGGCTGATCGGGCATGAAAGCGCGCTGTATGACCATCTGCACGGCCAGGCAATGGTGCATGCGGACATGCCGCGCGCGGTCAGGCTTGAAGTGCCGGACTGGCTGCTGCCCCGGCTTGAACGCACCTTTGGCGACGGGCTGGAATCCGAGCTTGCCGCCATGGATGGCGAGGCCACGCTGGACCTGCGGGTCAACCTGCTCAAATCCGACCGTGCCACCGCGCGCGCGGCACTGGACGGGGATGGTATCCTGGCGGAAGAGACCACGCTTTCGCCATGGGGGCTGCGGGTGGCGGGGCGCCAGCCGGTCACCTCCAGCATGGCCTTCCGCAATGGCCTGATCGAGATACAGGACGAAGGCAGCCAGCTTGTGGTGGCCGCCGTGGGCGCGCGCCCCGGCATGCGCGTGCTGGATTACTGCGCGGGCGCTGCGGGCAAAACGCTGGGCATGGCCATGACCATGGAGAATCGCGGCCATATCGTAGCGTGTGACGTATCCGAACCCCGGCTGGAAGGCGCTGTGCGCCGCCTGCGCCGCGCAGGCGTTCATAATGCCGAGCGCCACCTGCTGGTGGCGGGCGACCGCTGGGCGCGCAGGCGTGCCGGCAGCTTTGACCGTGTTCTGGTCGATGCGCCGTGTACCGGCACCGGCACATGGCGGCGTAACCCCGATGCCCGCCTGCGCCTGCGTGAGCAGGACCTGCTGGAACTGACCGCCAAGCAGGCTGGGATCATTGACCGCGCGGCCACCCTGGTCCGCCCCGGCGGGCGCATGGTGTACGCCACATGCTCCGTGCTGCGGGAGGAAAATGGCGACCAGATCGCGGCTTTCCTTGCGCGCAATCCCGCCTTTTCTCTGGTGGCGCCCGATGCGGCGCAGGATGACCTGCCACCCGGCCTGAGCACGGACGGGCAGGTGAGCCTGACACCCCTCCAGCACCACACGGATGGTTTTTTTGCTGCCATCATGCAGCGCGATAGCTGATATATACGTATCGGTTAAATCAGATACGCCATGATCGCATTCCCTGCCCGCAAGCGCGCAGTTGGCAGGCGGCGGGGCGTTTGCAACAGGGTGGGATACGGGCATGCAGGCAACTAACCTTGCCATAGGAATTCTGTGCGTGCTGGGCGGTGGGATCGCGGCGCAGTGGGTGGCGTGGCGCTTCAAGCTGCCCGCCATCGTGCTGCTGTTCGCGCTGGGTCTGGCCTATGGGCCGGGGCTGGGACTCTTGCACCCGGCGGCGGCGATCGGGCCGTATTTCCACCCGCTGGTGTCCATGGCGGTGGCGTTCATCGTGTTTGAAGGCGGGCTTGCGCTCGACCTGCGGCAATGGCGTGAATCAGGCGAGGGCGTGCTGCGCCTGACGGCGGCGGCCCTGCCCATCAACTGGGTGCTCGGCTCGATGGCCGCGCATTATGTCGGCCACCTGCCATGGGGCACGGCGTGGTTGTTCGGCGCGATCGTGGTGGTGACCGGCCCCACGGTGGTGCTGCCGCTGCTGCGTCATACCAAGCTGCGGCCACGGGTGGCTACCTTCCTGCGGTGGGAGGCGATCGTCAATGACCCGATTGCCGCCATCCTGGCCACACTGGTACTGGAATGCCTGCTGCTGCGCCCCTCAAACACATCGGGGCTATCGCTTGCGGCCATGGAGATTGGGCCGCACCTTCTGTTCGCCACCATGTTCTCGATCGCCTGTGGCGTCTTTCCTGCCATGTTGATCAAGTTCCTCTCGGCGCGTGACCTGCTGCCCGAGATCCTGCGCATTCCCATCATCCTGGCATTTGCCATGGGGGTTGCGGCGTTCTGCAACCTGATCATGCAGGGGGCGGGGCTGATGGCCGCCACCGTGTTCGGCATGGCGCTGGCCAACCTGCATGTGACCGGCATGTCGGAACTCCAGCGCATCAAGGAATCGCTGGGTGTGATCGTGGTGTCGTGTCTGTTCGTGCTGCTGACGGCAGACTTGCAGCGCACACTGCTGACCCAGCTCTCCCTGCCCATCATGGCACTGACATTCACGGTCATGTTCGTGGTCAGGCCACTGGGTATCTTCCTGTCCACCATCGGGGCCAGTATGTCGTGGCAGGAGCGGCTGTTCGTGGGCTGGATCGCGCCGCGCGGCATCGTTGCGGCGGCGGTGGCGGGTGTAGTCGGGCTGCAACTGCGCGATGCAGGCTACCCCGGCGCCAACCTGATCACCCCCGCCGTATTCGCGCTGATCGCATCCACCATGATCCTGCACGGCTTCTCGTTGCGGCCACTGGCACGCGGGCTGCGTCTGACCCTGTCCGATGAACCGGCGCTGGCCATCATGGGGGCCAATGCGTGGTCCACCAACCTGGCCCGCGTGGTGCATGACCAGGGCATACCCGTACTGCTGGTCGATACCTACGCCCCCGCGTTGAACAAGGCGGCCAGGCTGGGGGTACCGATCCTGAGCGCCGAACTGCTGTCGGATGCGGGGCAGGAAAGCCTGGAGGAACGCCCGGCAGACTACCTGATCGCGGCAACACCGGATGCGATCTATAACGGCCTTGTCTGCGCGCGCATGGCGCCTGACCTGGGGCGCCAGCGCGTGTTCCAGGTCAGTCCGGGCATAGCAAGGCTGGACCTGTACCATGGGCTGAGCCGTGATTCGCGCGGCAAGGTGCTGGGAGAGCCGGGGTGGAATTTCTCGCTTATCGATTCGCTGTACGCACAGGGCTGGCGCTTTGCCAGCCACATCATGGGCGCGGAAGCGGGGGAGGAGACGTTGCTCCATGCCCCGGCCATGCTGTTCATGGTCATCCGCAAGGGCACCGCGATCTGGATATGCTCCGCCGAGGACGTGATTCCTGTCGAAGCGGCGGAAGGCGACATCATCATCCGTTTCGTGCCGCCCGACCCGGCGACAAAGGCGGCCAGCCTTCCGTCTGCCACGCGTGATGCTATGCCGGTGGTCTGACCTCGATTGCTTCCAGCCCCGCCGCCAGCAGATGGCGCAGGAGCGGTTCGGCCAGGGCAATGCAGCCTTCGGTCGGTCGGCCGCCGCGTGGCGGCAGGTGGAGGAAGATGGCAGATCCCCGGCCGGATTGGACGGGATCGTCGTTATAACCGAGCACAACCAGAATATCGTAAACGTGATCATCACGCCACAGCCGCTCGTGCCGGGCGGGGTGGGGCAGGATAACGTGGCGGTTGTAGTCGGGATGGGTGGGGTCGTCGCACCATCCATCATGCGGGCACAGCGGCTCCATGGGCAGATGACAAACAGGTGATGCCACCCGGTCGGCACGGTAGAACACGCGCCGCAGGGGCCAGATACCGGCCGGGGTTGCGCAATCTCCCTCAATCTTGCAGGTTTTGACGCCGCCTGCGCCAATAATGGCGGGCATGTTTGCGCCCATGCAATGCAGTTGTGCGTCCAGCCCCGTATTCGTTTGTAAAATAGCGCGTATCATGAATTCCTCTGGATCGGGTCTTGTGTATGTTATCTGCAGCCTGATTCGACTGCACGTGGCATGATGGCCGTCGGTTCATACGCCGGACGGGTTGCATTGCGGGGCATGAACGGCAAGACAGGAACCGACCCGATAATGGGTGGGAACTATAAAGTGATAAAGAGGGTTCGATGGCAGGAGCACGTCCCATACTGATAGCGGACGACGATCAGACTTTACGTCAAATGCTCGTTGAACAGCTACAGATTGATGGTGAATTTGAAGCGATCGAGGCAGGCTCCGTCGCCGAAGCGTGGGAAAAGCTGCAGGTACCGGGGGCGCGCTTCGATGCGATCATCCTTGATGTGTCTCTGCCTGATGGGGACGGTCGTGATTTCTGTGCCGATCTGCGGCGCAAGGGCAAGCGGATCCCGATCATCATCCTGACGGGCTCGGATGACGAGACTGACGTGGTACGCGGGCTGGATGCGGGGGCGAACGATTACGTGGCCAAGCCGTTCCGCATTGCCGAACTGCTGGCCCGCCTGCGCGCGCAGATGCGGATTTTCGAGAACAGCGAGGATGCCGTCTTCGCTATCGGGCCGTATATCTTCCGCCCCTCGGCCAAGCTGTTGCAGGAAACGGCGAAGAACCGCCGCATCCGGTTAACGGAAAAGGAAGCGGCCATCCTGAAGTTTCTGTACCGCGCGGGCACGCGCCCCGTGCCCCGGCAGGTGCTGCTTAACGAGGTCTGGGGCTATAATGCCGCCGTGACCACCCACACGCTCGAGACGCATATCTATCGTCTGCGCCAGAAGATCGAGCCTGATCCCACCAATGCTTCGCTGCTGGTGACCGAAGGCGGCGGCTACCGTCTGGACCCCGAGGGAGGCAAGGCCGCTCTGGCCTGAATGGGCTAGGTTTATGCAGGTTTGTGACGGGCCGCCCGGTTTTGGGTGGCCCGGTCGCGTTTGTGGGTATTATTGGCCCAGGTGTTCCAGGCAGCTCTGTGGGGGTGTGGGGCAGGGGGCGGTCAGGCGTCGATATCGAGTATGACCGGCACGTGGTCGGATGGCTTTTCCCAGTCACGCGCATGGCGGAGCACCTGCATGCCACGCAATGCGTCCTTCAGGTCAGGCGTGACCCAGACATGGTCCAGCCGTCGCCCGCGATTGGATGCGCTCCAGTCACGGTTGCGGTATGACCACCAGGTGTAGAGTTTTTCCGCCGGTGGCACGAAATGGCGCATCGCGTCGATGAAGCCAGTCTGCTGCCAGGCCATGAGGCGCTCGGTTTCGGGCGGGGTGTGGCTGACGATCTTCAGCAGTTGCCTATGGCTCCACACGTCCTGCTCCAGCGGGGCGATGTTCAGGTCCCCTACCAGCACGGTGCGCCGCATGGCGCGGGCAGAAAACCAGCGGCGGGCTTCTTCCACAAAAGCCAGCTTGTGCGCGAATTTGGGATTTTCAACCGGATCGGGAATATCGCCACCAGCGGGCACATAGAAATCATGCACGTCAATTGCCTGTGTGCCGGTGCCATAGCGCACGGCTATGTGACGGCAGTCACCCCTGCTGCACCAGTCGGGCGTGTCTTCCAGCACCTGCATGGGCGCGCGGGAGAGGATGGCAACCCCGTTATATCCCTTCATGCCCCGGAACACGACATGCTCGAACCCCAGCGCGTGGACTGCATCGAGCGGGAACAGGGCGTCGGGTACCTTGGTCTCCTGCAGGCAGACCATGTCGGGGGTGGTATCCGCACAGAGTTGGGCGAGCAGGGGCATCCGCAGGCGGAGGGAATTGATATTCCAGGTTACGATACGCATATCGGGTGCATTGCCGATCCCGACGGGGCTGACAAGAATATTTTTTCAGGCGGTGCAGGCCATGCGGGACAAAAACAGGAACGAATTATAAAAGGCGGCTTATATTTCGTGGAAAAAGGAAACTGGCAACACTCGTCACGGCGATGCCACAATTTGTCCACCTATGGGGTTGACAGGGCTGAATCCGGCCCTTGTGGCGAAGGATTTTTTTTCCGGGCCATGGGTTCCCAAATATAATCGTTATAAAACAACAGGTTACATTTAGTGATGTTTTTTTGGGCAATCCAGTTGCAGGAAAGGAAAACCGCCATCCGCACGTTTTTTTCTGCTGCTGCTCCACAGACTTATCCACACCATCGGTGGATGAACGGCCACCAACCATGACAACAGCCATTTCAGCCCCCCCAACCCGGCCCGTGGGGGTGGACGCGATCCATCACGCCCTGCGCACCATGCCGCAGTCGCCCGGCGTGTACCGCATGCTGGGCGCAAAGGGCGATGTGCTGTATGTGGGCAAGGCGCTGAACCTGAAGAAGCGCGTGACCTCCTACACCCATGTCAGCCGCCTGACCGAGCGGCTGCGGCGCATGGTGTCGGAAACCTGCAGCATGGAAATCGTCACGACCCATACCGAGGCCGAGGCCCTGCTGCTGGAGTCCAACTACATCAAGCGCATGCAGCCGCGGTACAACATCCTGCTGCGCGATGACAAAAGTTATCCATGGATCATGCTGACTGACCGGCACGACTTCCCCCAGATCAGCAAGCACCGGGGCAAGCCGGTGAAGGGGGCAAGCTACTGGGGGCCATTCGCTTCTGCCTGGTCGGTTAACCAGACGCTTAACCTGCTCCAGCGCACTTTCCTGTTACGCTCATGTTCCGACAGCGAGATGCAGGCCCGCACGCGCCCGTGCCTGCTGCACCAGATCCACCGCTGTTCCGCCCCCTGCACGGACCGCATCAGCCGCGAGGACTATGCCGGACTGGCCACGCAGGCGCGTGACTTTCTGGCTGGCCGCAACCCCGACATGCGCGAGCAACTGGGCCGCGAGATGGAGGCGGCGGCGGCGGCGCTGGAGTTCGAGCGCGCGGCGGCCATACGCGACCGCATACGTGGGCTTTCGGCGTTGCAGCAGGATTCCAGCGTCATCAACCCCTCCACCGTCACGGATGCGGATATCATCGCCATCTGGCAGATCGCGGGACAGTCGTGCATCCAGGTGTTCTTCATCCGCGCGGGGCGCAACAACGGCAACCGCGCGTTCTTTCCTAGTCATGCGCGTGACGAGACAGCGCCTGACGTGCTCGCCGCCTTTATCGGGCAGTTCTATGATGACAAGCCCCCCCCGGCCCAGGTCCTGGTTAATCAGGACCTGCCGGAAGTGGCGGTGCTGGGTGCGGCCCTTGGCCTGCGGCGTGGGCGTAAGCTGGAGATTCTCCACCCGCAACGTGGTGAAAAGCGCGGCGTGATCGAACATGCCGAGATCAACGCGCGTGAGGCGCTGGAGCGCAGGCTTGCTGAAAGTGCGGGTCAGGCCCGGCTGCTGCGCGGTGTTGCCGACCTGTTCGGGCTGGCGGAACCCCCGCGCCGGATCGAGACCTACGATAACAGCCATATCCAGGGGGCCAATGCCTATGGTGTGATGGTGGTCGCCGGGCCGGAAGGCTTTGAAAAACGCGCCTACCGCAAGTTCTCCATCAAGGGGCCGGTTACGCCGGGCGATGACTTTGCCATGATGCGCGAGGTGCTTGAGCGCCGCTTTCGCCGTGCGTTGAAGGAGCGTGAGGAAGGCGTGCGGCCGGAGGACTGGCCCGACATCCTGCTGATTGATGGCGGTGCGGGGCAGTACACGGCGGTGCGCGGCGTGCTGGACGGGCTGGGGGTGACGGGCGTGACACTGGTGGCCATTGCCAAGGGGCCGGACAGGGATGCAGGGCGCGAATGGTTCCATATGGAAGGACGCGCGCCCTTCCAGTTGCCGCCGCGCGACCCGGTGCTGTACTACCTCCAACGCCTGCGTGATGAGGCGCACCGCTTTGCCATCACCACCCACCGCGCCGGGCGGTCCAAAACGCTGGTACGCTCGGAACTGGATGATATTCCGGGCGTTGGCCCTGCACGTAAGCGCGCGCTGCTCAAACATTTCGGCTCGGCACGCAGCGTGCGGCAGGCGGGCCTGGGGGAATTGGAAAATGCACCGGGTATCAACCGCGACATGGCGCGCGCCATATACGGATATTTCCATCCCGACTGGACAGGGGACTGATCGGCTGTCATGCAGATGTGAGCGTAGAACCTGCCTGACAGGCATTATCAGTATTTCGGCTTTGTCCCATCCTTGGCTATAGCAGTACCAACATGCTTACCGACCTGCCCAACCTCCTGACCCTGTCCCGCATCATTGTGGTTCCCCTTGTTGTCGGGCTGGTTGTCCTCCATACGCCCCAGACCGATTGCGCGGCCTGCGTGCTGTTCATTCTGGCGGGCATTACCGATTATCTGGATGGCAAGCTGGCGCGGGCATGGAACCAGAACTCTGATCTGGGCCGCATGCTGGACCCGATTGCCGACAAGCTGCTGGTTGGCGCCTCCCTCATGGTCATGGCGGGGCTGGGGCGGCTGCCGTTTGGCTGCCTGTACCCGGCCATTATCATCCTCTCGCGTGAGATTCTGGTCAGCGGCCTGCGCGAGTACCTGGCCGCGACCCGCGTGGGCCTGCCGGTGACCAGACTCGCCAAATGGAAAACCGGGTTCCAGATGACTGCCATCGGCTTCTTGCTGGCAGGCGACAGCACGGCCTGGCTGCTGCACATCAGCTGGCTGCCGGTTAATGCGCTGGGTGCCATCATGATGTGGATTGCCGCCGTGCTGACCCTGATTACCGGGTGGGACTACCTCTCCACCGGGTTGCGCCATCTCAGCGGTGGCAGCACCAGGGCCACAAAATTATCGTCTTGATTACATGAAAAATTAACGCGCGGCGTGGTTGCTCTCTCCTGTGGGCTGATCGGTCCATCTTGTGCCGGACAGGCAGGGAAAAGGGGAGAACGCGGTGCGCAACGCCATTGTGCTGTCATTGCTGCTATGTCTGGCCGGATGTGGCGGGTTTGGCAAAATCCTGTCCGATAATACGGAACTGCCGGGCAGCCTGCCCAATACTCCGCACGCGGATGTGGAAAACCTGCGCCGGGTGGCGGGCCACGCACCGCAGATGCTGCCCATCATGCAGCAGGAACACAACATCTGGCCCATGCTTCCTTCTGGCCAGGCGGCGCTGGCGGCCATCGGCGCCGGGCCGGATGGCCCCCGCAGTGCGGTCGAGCGTTCCCGCCTGGTGGAGCGCGAGGTGGACCTGCCCGTGGGGGGCGAGATGCAGATCGGCAACGATCCGGCCCCCGATGGCATGCAGGCGGAAGGGCTGCCCGTTTCTGCATTGCCCTCAGTAGGGGAGGCAACGCATAAGGACGTATCGGATTCCGCCATCATCGTGCCGAATGGCGATGGCACCAGCACCGTGGTCGGCGCTGATGGCACGGTTCACGAACAGCAGGCCCCCTGAAGGCGGCCTATGGCCATCCGCCATGGCCAGTAGACTAGGGAGATGAGACCGGAATGCTGCGCATTCTCTATTTTGCATGGCTGCGCGACCGGCTGGGCCGCTCCGGTGAGACTGTGTCACTATCGGCGGGTGTGGATTCGGTGGCGGACCTGATCAGCCAGTTACGCGCGCGTGGCGGCGCGTATGCCGAAGTGTTTGCACGGCCGGAACTGATCCGTGTTGCCGTAAACCAGAGTTTCGCCACAAATGCGGCCACCATTGCCGCCAATGACGAGATTGCCTTTTTCCCCCCTGTTACCGGAGGCTGAGTCCACCATGCCCCGCGTTACGATCCGCGTTCAGGCGGAGGTGTTCGATTCCACTCATGAGACCACGGCCCTGCTGGCCGGGCAGGCGGAAGTGGGGGGGGTTGGTGCGTTTACGGGTTTTGTCCGTGGCGGTGGCAGCCTGGTGGCGCTGGAACTGGAACATTACCCCGGCATGACCGAGACGATGATGCGCCAGATTGCCGAATCCGCCTGCGCGCGATTCGGACTGGCGGGCTGCACCATCATCCATCGGGTGGGCCGGCTGAAGGTGGGCGCGCCCATTGTGCTGGTGCTGTGTGCTTCGGCCCACCGGGCGGCGGCGCTGGAGGCGACGGAGTTTATGATGGACTGGCTCAAGACCCATGCGCCCTTCTGGAAACGCGAGGAATTTGCCGATGGCCACAGCGCCTGGGTCGAGCCGCGCGCCTGTGATGACGCGGCGACCACGCGCTGGGGTACGCTGGGGGCATAGAAGTGACAGGGGCGAAATTTAAAAAAATAAAAGTCGTCCCGCAAACTCTTGACCCTAGCTTGTCCGCTGATTCGGACCATCGCTCCACATTTTGTCCACACACATTATATGGTGCAATCGGTCGCTGTTTGATCCATATATGGGGTCATATTGAAATTGACGCCCAGCCTGCACACAGGACCCGACCGGCCCTGCGCATGGCTGCGGCCGGTTTATCGGAGAAAATGAATGGTCCTGGATGGTGTATCCGGCGGCATGGTCGATGGTTCTGCCAGCGGGGATGGAACCGTCCAGGGAAAGGACAGTGCCACGATGCCTGAAATGTCTGAAATGACCGACATGCTGGACAACGTGGTCCAGCTGCCCGGCCACCATCCGGTGCGCGTGGACCGCAGCCGTGACGCGCTGCTGACCGCGTTTGGCAAGGCCACGCTCGATAACCGCTACCTCATGCCCGGTGAAAGCTACCAGGACCTGTTCGGTCGCGTGGCATCTTATTACGGCGCGGACGCCGCCCACGCGCAGCGGCTGTATGATTACATCTCGCGCCACTGGTTCATGCCGGCAACGCCCGTGCTGTCCAATGGCGGCACCACGCGCGGGCTGCCCATTTCGTGCTTCCTGAACGAGGCGAATGACAGCCTGCGCGGCATCGTGGACCTGTGGAACGAGAATGTCTGGCTGGCATCCAAGGGTGGTGGCATCGGTTCATACTGGGGCAACCTGCGCTCGATTGGCGAGAATGTGGGCCGCAATGGCAAGACATCGGGCGTGATCCCGTTCATCCGCGTGATGGACAGCCTGACGCTGGCCATCAGCCAGGGTTCGCTGCGGCGCGGCTCGGCTGCGGTCTACCTGCCGGTCTGGCACCCCGAGATTGAGGAATTCATCGAACTGCGCCGCCCTACCGGCGGTGACCCCAACCGCAAGGCGCTGAACCTGCACCACGGCGTACTGGTGTCCGACGCCTTCATGCGCGCAGTGGCGGATGATGATGAATGGGCGCTGCTTTCTCCCAAGG
Organism: Komagataeibacter medellinensis NBRC 3288; assembly: GCF_000182745.2. Lineage (NCBI taxonomy): Bacteria > Pseudomonadati > Pseudomonadota > Alphaproteobacteria > Acetobacterales > Acetobacteraceae > Komagataeibacter > Komagataeibacter medellinensis. The sequence goes on along the minus strand of NC_016027.1, from coordinate 802,274 downwards.
ATAACACGGTTATCCGCAAGGTCTCGGCGCGCGGGCTGTGGATTCGCATCCTGACCGCGCGCATGGAGCAGGGCGAGCCGTACATCATCTTCTCCGACCATGTGAACAACGCCCGCCCCGAGCATCACAAGCTGGCGGGGCTGGAGGTCAAGACCTCCAACCTGTGCGCGGAAATCACGCTGCCTACCGGCATGGACCAGCACGGGCGCGAGCGTACGGCGGTATGCTGTCTGTCCTCGCTCAACCTGGAAACGTGGGAGGAGTGGAAGGACAACCCGCAGTTCATCGAGGACGTGATGCTGTTCCTCGACAACGTGCTGCAGGACTTCATCGACCGTGCACCCGACGATATGGAGCGCGCCCGTTACGCCGCCATGCGCGAGCGTTCGGTGGGGCTGGGGGTAATGGGGTTCCATTCCTTCCTGCAGGCCAATAACGTGCCGTTTGAAAGTGTTGTGGCCAAGAGTTGGAACCGCAAGATCTTCAAGCATATCCGCGCGCAGGCGGATGCGGCATCGCGCAAGCTGGCCGAGGTGCGCGGGCCATGCCCGGATGCGGCGGATTATGGGGTGATGGAGCGTTTCTCCAACAAAATGGCGATCGCGCCCACAGCCTCGATCTCGATCATCGCGGGCAATGCCAGCCCCGGTATCGAGCCGATTGCCGCCAACGTATTCCTGCAGAAAACCCTGTCGGGCTCGTTCACGGTGCGTAACCGCCACCTTGACCGGTTGCTGACCGAGCGCGGGCAGAACACGAGCGAGGTCTGGTCCTCCATCACGCTGAACAAGGGCAGTGTGCAGCACCTCGATTTCCTGACACAGCAGGAGAAGGACGTGTTCAAGACCGCGTTTGAGCTGGACCAGCGCTGGGTGATCGAACATGCGGCCGACCGCGCGCCCTTCATCTGCCAGGCGCAGTCGATCAACATCTTCCTGCCTGCCAACGTACACAAGCGCGACCTGCACCAGATCCATTACATGGCGTGGAAGCGGGGGGTAAAGTCGCTTTACTACTGTCGCTCGCTATCCATCCAGCGTGCCGATGCAGTCAGTGACGGGCAGGAAAAGCGCGATATGTCACACAGGGAAGGCAGTGGCCCCGCTGACAAGGCAGGCCCCGCGACCACCACCGATTACGAGGAATGCCTGGCCTGCCAGTAACAGGCCAGCCTACCACATACTTTCGCGGTTTTACGCGATAGGTTCCGATTATGCCCCCGCTGCCGGGTTCACGCCCGGCGGCGTCATTTCTGTACAGGACAGCACGGCCATGACCGATACAGCCCCCGCCGCAGAGGCCCACGTGGAACAGAGCCTGCTGACGGCCAACCCCGTCTACAAGCCGTTCCGCTACCCGTGGGCCTATGATGCATGGCTGACCCAGCAGCGCGTACACTGGCTGCCCGAGGAAGTGCCGCTGGCCGATGACGTAAAGGACTGGCACCGCACGCTTACCGAAAGCGAACGGCATCTGGTGACCCAGATCTTCCGCTTCTTCACCCAGTCGGATGTGGAAGTGAACAACTGCTACATGAAGCACTACAGTCAGGTGTTCAAACCGACTGAAGTGCTGATGATGCTCTCAGCGTTTTCCAACATCGAGACCATCCATATCGCCGCTTACAGTCATCTGCTCGATACCATCGGCATGCCAGAGACCGAGTATTCTGCTTTCCTTAAATATAAGGAAATGAAGGATAAATATGACTACATGCAGCAGTTCTCGGTCAGTGATAACTACCAGATCGCCCGCACGCTGGCAGCCTTTGGCGCGTTTACCGAAGGGCTGCAGTTGTTTGCATCCTTCGCCATCCTGCTGAACTTCCCTCGCCACAACAAGCTCAAGGGCATGGGGCAGATCGTGTCGTGGTCGGTGCGTGACGAATCGCTGCACTGTGATTCGATGGCCCGGCTGTTCCGCGTGTTCGTGCAGGAAAACCCGGAAATCTGGACCGATACCCTGCGCGATGACATCCGTCAGATCTGCCGCGACATTGTCGAGCACGAGGACGCGTTCATCGACCTGTCTTTCGAGATGGGTGCCGTGGAAGGGCTGGATGCCGAACAGGTCAAGCGCTACATCCGCTTCGTGGCCAACCGCCGCCTGGGCCAGTTGGGCCTGGATGGGATATACGACATCGCCACCAACCCGCTGCCTTGGGTGGACGAGATGGTCAACGCGGTCGAGCACGCCAATTTCTTTGAAAACCGGGCAACCGAATACAGCCGCGCGTCCACCACGGGTACATGGGATGAAGCCTTTGGAGACTGAACGCTGAGGGAATGAAAGTTTTTGGGTGCCGCCTTTTTTCAAAAGGCGGCATTCCCTGAAACTTTTTGCAAAAAGTTTCACCAAAAACTTTTTCTGCTTTTTTTCAGGCGGGCAGGGCTGCGCCATCCTCCAGCACCGCACGGGCTGCCGGGGTAAAGCGGCCATCGGCTTCATGCAGGACCAGGCCGGGTAGCATCTCGCTGCCCGCGCGGGTATTCGCGCGCCCCTGCACCAGCACGATGCGCGCGGCCTGACCCGCATGGGGCCAGAATGGAAAGACCCTGATCCCCCCCAGTCGTGCCGTCTCCATCGCACTTACACCTCCCGCCAGCAGGCTGGCGGGCAGGGCCAGCGTCAGCGTGCCATGGTGGCGCAACTGGGCCGTCAGCACGCGCACCCAGCCCGCCAGCCCGCTTTCGGGCAGGCGACGGGCCAGATCGCGCTGCATATGGCCCGAGGCCGAGGAATCATGTCCATGCCATGGCGGGTTGGCGAAGGCGTGGTCGATGCGGCGCAGGCCGGGACCACTCAGCAGCGGGTCATCGGGCAGGGCGGGCAGGGTAGTGGTGCGCACACGCAGGCAGTCACGGGCATTGAGGCTGAAGTTATGGGCGGCAAGGCAGGCGGTGGCGCTGTCCTGCTCCAGCCCGATTCCGGTCAGGTGATGCACCCGATTCGCAAGGCAAAGCAGTCCTGCACCAGCTCCGCAACCGGCTTCCACCACCACCTGTCCGGGGCGCGCGGGCACAAAAGCAGCCATCAGAACCGGTTCCAATCCGGTCCGGTTTCCGGTCGGAAACTGGCGATAGAGCACCTTTCCGCCCAGCAAAGTGCCGGTTGTGACCGGGTCGATACCCGCTGGTGGGAGGGGCAGACCATCTACTACAGCGCACCCCCTGCCTGCGTGCTCCGGCTTGACCGTTATTCCAGCGCCGCCCATATACTCGTATCCATGTTGATACATTCGGAACCGGGAGAGTAACCTTTTGGCCCTAGCAGTTAGTCTGCCGGAATCCGACCAAACGGCAAGTCAGAAAGACAAAGGGGCCAGCCGCCCGATGGCAGATGGATCAGAGGTTGCCCTGCGCGACCTGGCGGAATATCTCGCAGATGACATGGCAGCGTGCAATCGCGCCATTGTCGAGCGGATGGACAGCCCGGTAGCGCTTATTCCCCAGCTTGCGGCCCATCTGGTGGCAGCCGGCGGCAAGCGGCTGCGCCCGCTGCTGACCCTGGCATCCGCCCGGCTGTGCGGCTACAGGCCTGATGCCACGCATCAGCGCCACGTTGGCCTGGCTGCGTGCGTGGAGTTCATTCACACCGCCACCCTGCTGCATGATGACGTGGTGGATGAAAGTTCCCTGCGCCGGGGCATGGCCAGCGCCAACGCGGTGTTCGGCAACAAGGCATCGGTGCTGGTAGGGGACTTCCTGTTCGCGCGCTCGTTCCAGCTCATGACGGATGATGGCTCGCTCAAGGTCATGAATATCCTCTCATCCGCTTCCGCTACCATTGCGGAAGGGGAAGTGCTGCAGATGTCCACGCAGAATGACCTTTCCACGCGCATTGATCAGTATTTGGAAGTGATTCATGGCAAAACTGCGGCACTTTTTGCTGCGGCCTGCCGTGTGGGCGCTGTCGTGGCCGAACGTGACGAGACGGTGGAGCGCGCGCTCGAATCCTACGGCACCAATCTTGGCATGGCCTTCCAACTGGTGGATGACGCGCTGGATTACGCTGCCGACCAGGCCCATCTGGGCAAGACGGTGGGCGATGACTTCCGTGAAGGCAAGATCACCCTGCCGGTACTGGCAGCCTACGCAGCTGGCAGCGAGGAGGACCGGGCATTCTGGCAGCGTGTGATCGAGCGCAGCGAGCAGCAGCCCGAGGATCTGGACCATGCCCTGCAACTGATTGCCCGCACGGATGCCATCCACATTACCCTGGATCGGGCCACCGAATATGCTGATGCCGCACGGGATGCCCTGTCCATCTTCCCGCCAAGCCATCTGCGCCAGCTGTTGCAGGATACGGCAAGCTACACCGTCAGCCGCCTGCGCTAGGCGCGGAGGCTGGCGTTATCCGTCTGCCCCGGCATTGATCGGGGAATGAAAGTTTTTTTGGGCACCGCCTTTTTTCTAAAAGGCGGTGTTCTTTTGAAGCTTTTTGAAAAAAGCTTCACCAAAAAATTCTTTCAGTTTTCTATAGGGTGTGCGGCAAGGTTTACCCCTGCTGCGAACAGAGATATGGCATCCGCTCCATAGCCCAATCTGCCCAAGCCGGGCAGCAGGGCAGGGAAGTCGGGCGGCAATGCGGTAAAACAGACCCGTTCTGCCCCTGGAGCACGTGATATGGCGGGCGTTTGCGCCAGTACCCGTGCGGTCTGTCTTGCCACAGCGGAGGCTGGGTCCAGCCATGCTACACCGACCGGCCCGCTTTCGCGCAGGGCCTCAAGCAGGAAGGTGTAGTGCGTGCAGCCAATCCCCACCACATCAATCGCCGCACCGCCGGGTTGACCGAATAGCCCGGCAAGTTCGATGGCAAGCTGCGTGCGGTCAGGGGGTTCGCCACGGAAGGCACGCTCCGCCATATCCGCAAGCCCCCGCGCACCATGGGCGAGCAGGGTGCAGTGTGGGGCAAAGCGGATGTGCAGTTCCTGCAGGTAGGGCCTCCGTACCGTAGCGCGTGTGGCCAGCAGCCCGATGGTGCCGGTACGGGTCCGGTCCGCCGCCCATTTGATGGGCGGCACGCAGCCGACAAAGGGCACGTCGTAGGTCGCGCGCAAGCTATCCAGCGCAAGGGTGCTGGCGGTATTGCACGCAATCACCACAACACTGGGACACAGGCGGGCAATCGCCTGGCCCAGCAGGCTGACAATCCGCTGCCGAAGTGTGCTGTCAGGCTGCTCGCCATAGGGAAAGATGGCGGTATCCGCCAGATAGTCGATCGGCACGCCCGGCAGCAGGAGGCGGAGCTGGGCAACAACCCCCAGCCCGCCAATGCCGGAATCAAAGACGAGGATACGCGCCATCAACCGGCCTGCCGGTCAGCTGCCGGCATCACGCTTGGCCTTGAGGGCCAGGGCTTCCTCTGCGCTGCCCACGCCGCCATGCCGGGCTGACCAGGCACAGGGGTCTTCAAGGAATCGGCGGACTTCGGCAGCATCCTTTTCTGCGAAGTAGGGCTTGCCCGCGCAGGCTTCAAGCACATCCCACCAGGTACACAGCGCATGCAGGCTGATGTTCATGTCCGCCAGCGTGCGGTAAGCACCGGGGAACACGCCGTAGAAGAACACGACAAAGGTATGGTCCACGATCGCACCCGCATTGCGCAGCGCGTTGGCGAACTGCACCTTGGATGAACCATCGGTGGTCAGGTCCTCCACCAGCAGGGTGCGCATGCCTTCGGGTACATCGCCCTCGATCTGGGCATTGCGGCCAAAGCCCTTGGGCTTCTTGCGCACATAGGCCATGGGCGCCATCATGCGATCGGCAATCCAGGCGGCAAACGGAATGCCTGCGGTCTCGCCGCCCACAACGGCGTCAATGCTTTCATAGCCGACGTGGCGGCCGATCTTTTCCACCGCCAGTTCCATGATCTTCTGCCGCGCGCGAGGGAAGAAGATGATGCGGCGGCAATCGATGTAGACCGGGGATTTCCAGCCCGAGGTCAGGGTGTAGGGATCATCGGGGCGGAAGTTGACGGCCTTGATTTCCAGCAGCAGGCGCGCCGTCATCAGTGCGGCATCGCGGTCCCATGCGGTTGACCCTGTTGAAAGTCCGGCCCCGTTCCCCGTGGCGTCGTGCATACCCTGTCTCCGGCGAAATATGTCGTCTGTCGTGAATGACATACAAACGATTAACCGCAACAGAGGCGAAAATCCATCGGTCAGCGCGGAATGCTGCCCCGATTGCCAAAAAAAGCCGGTGTTGGAAATATAACGTGACCTGATCAGCGGAGTGTGACGCCATACGTCCCTTGCCCCCGAGGGGTATTCAATCTAATATCCCAATACTGATAATCATTCTCATTAATGGATCATCGCATCGTGTCTGTTGAAAACAGTCGCATCTCTCGCAAGTGCGAGCGTGCCGTCATCACCGCCTATCAGGAACTGCGTGGCGTCGGAACCAGCGATGTATCGGCGTTTCATGCCTGTACCACGCTGTACCGGATCCATCATCCCGAATCCTCGCTCAACGAGGCACGGCGTCTGGTATCGGAATGGATCGACCATCACGTGATCCAGAAGCGCCCCGGTCCCACGAATGGCTGCGAGTGTGATTGACCCAACAAACCGGATTTTAGGGACTGACGTTAAGAATCCCTGCCGGAGGGTTGCGTCATCGCGGGGTGCCTTACGCCGGGTTCAGGTAACTACCTGAAGCATGGTCCTGAATATGAAAGGGGCAGGCTGCATAGGCGGCCTGCCCCTTTTGTGCGTACCTAATGGATGACCCTACCCGGTGGCACGGGGCTGCCGGGTGGGCATGGCAGTCAGCCCCGCTTGTCAAACGGTGTGAAGTCGCGTTCCGGCGCGCCGGTATACAGCTGGCGGGGGCGACCGATGCGCTGGCCCGGCTCTTCGATCATTTCTTTCCACTGGCTGATCCAGCCGGTGGTGCGGGCTACGGCAAACAGCACGGTGAACATGCTGGTGGGAATGCCCATGGCCTTGAGTATGATGCCCGAATAGAAATCGACATTCGGGTACAGGCTGCGCTTGACGAAATATTCGTCGTGGATGGCGATCTTTTCCAGTTCGATCGCAAGGTCAAGCAGCGGATCGTCCTTGATCCCCAGTTCGCTCAGCACCTCATGGCAGGTGGCCTGCATGATCTTGGCACGCGGGTCAAAGTTCTTGTACACCCGGTGGCCAAAGCCCATCAGGCGCACGCCGCTGTTCTTGTCCTTCACCTTGGCGATGAATTCAGGAATGTTGTCCTTGTGTCCGATCTCGGCCAGCATCTTCAGCACGGCCTCGTTGGCGCCACCATGGGCGGGGCCCCACAGGGCCGCGATGCCTGCGGAAATACATGCGAACGGATTGGCACCGGTGGAACCGGCCAGCCGTACGGTGGAGGTGGAGGCGTTCTGCTCATGGTCGGCATGCAGGATCAGGATGCGGTCCATGGCGCGTGCCAGCACCGGGTTGACCTTGTAAGGCTCGCTGGGCACCGCGAACATCATGGACAGGAAGTTTTCCGCGTAAGACAGGTCATTGCGCGGATACACGAAGGTCTCGCCCTGGGTGTATTTATAGGCCCATGCGGCAATGGTCGGGATCTTGGCGATGATGCGCAGCGCCGACTGGTAGCGGGTTGCCGCGTTCGAGACATCCAGCCCTTCATGGTAGAAGGAGGACAGCGCGCCCACCGTGCCGCACAGGATGGCCATGGGGTGGGCATCGCGGCGGAAGCCGTTGAAGAAGTTGCGGATCTGCTCGTGCAGCAGGGTGTGATGCTTGATGGAATGTACGAACGTGTCGTATTCCGCCTTTGCTGGCAGTTCCCCATTCAGCAGCAGGTACGCCACTTCCATGAAGGTTGCCTGCTCGGCCAACTGGGCAATGGGGTAGCCGCGATGCAGCAGGATGCCCTTTTCACCATCAATGAAGGTGATCTTGCTGGAGCATGAAGCCGTTTCGCCATAACCCGGATCATAGGTGAATACCCCGGCCTGTGCGGGCAGCTTGCGGATATCGATCACATCCGGGCCAAGCGTGCCGGACAGCACGGGCAGGGCAACATCCTTGCCATTTAGCGAGATTGTGGCGGTTTTTTCGGACTCGCTCATCTACAACACTCCTCTTGGGTACCACCGCGGCGTGCACATTGACACGCGGGTGGCACATGTCTCCAACCTCCGGGCCATCTGCCGTTCGTGCGGCAGTTTGTCAGTATGCCCAAATTTTTTACCCGGCGGCCTTCATGGCCTGGCGCGCTTCGGGTCTCGGCACAGACGATAGGAACGAAACCGGTTCCATGGCAATCCACCCAGCCTGTCTTGGGCAATGACATTATCGGCAAGACAGATCCTGCAGGTGGATTTCGCTGTCCGTGGCGGTATTCCATGCTTTGTCGGCACTAAACCAGGCCATGGCGGCGGGTGGGAAGCCGTGTTGCAGCATGTTCTCATGTTCTGGGCCACATCGCCCGCATGCCCAGTGCCAGACCAGTGCGGATAACCCCGGATTGTGCCCTAATATCATGATATTGCTGCACTTTTCTGGGGTTTCATAAAGCAGGCCCCGAATGGTTGCAGGGGTGGCCTCGTACAACGTGTTCACATGTCGGATAGCAGGTTGCCGATCTCCATAAAATGATCCGAGCGCCTCAAGGGTCTGCACCGTGCGTAGCGCGGGGCTGACCAGCACCAGTTCGGGGGCGAAACGACGCTGGCGCAGTATATCGCCATTGCGGGCCGCCATGGTCCGGCCCTGGGGGGTAAGGGGGCGGCGCATGTCTGCATCCTGTCCCATTTCGCCAAAGGGGGCGGGGGCTGCATGGGCATGGCGCATCAGGAGCAGCTGGCGGGCAGGTGGGGCGGAGGGTGCTGCGCCGGTCATGGGGGCGTTCAGGCCTCTGTGCCTGCTGCAATGGCCTCATGGTGGCGGATGACTTCGCGGATGATGAAGGCGAGGAATTTTTCCGCAAAGTCCGGGTCGAGCCGGGCGGCGGTGGCAAGCTCACGCAGGCGGGCGACCTGTCGCGCCTCACGCGCGGGGTCGGCGGGGGGCATGTCATTGGCGGCCTTGAGCCGACCCACCGCCTGGGTGTGGCGGAAGCGCTCGGCCAGCATGTAGATCAGGGCCGCATCGATATTGTCGATGCTGCGGCGCAGGTCTTCAAGTTTGTGCTGCGCTGCTTCATGCTTGGCCTGGGTGCTGTTCATCTAAGTCGGCTTTCCTTTGTAAAATCGGGGGAAGGGGGCTGGGGGTTACAGGAGCGGCGGCAGGTCGATCCATGCCAGATGCCCGCCCTTGCCCGCACCCGTATCGGTAAAGATGGCCCGCCCGCCCATGCGCCCGTGGCGGACCCATGGCCGCCCGTCGGTGGAGCGGCGGTCATGCCCGCAATAAACCGTGTAGCCCGCGGGGATGTGGTCTACCCAGTTCAGCCTGCGTTCGGGGTAGCCATCCTTCTGCATCCGCCCCGTGGTCTCGCCAAACAGGGCGCGCGACAGCAGCGGCGTGACCGTGCCCAGCCCCGGCGGTGGCGCTTCGCCCAGCATGCGGATATGAAAGCCCCCGTGCACGAAAACCGACTGCCCGATCACGACCCATGGCGGGGCCTGCGCCAGGTCGGCCAGCGCGCGCTGGTGCACGTCGGCATTTTCCTCGGCCATGAACTGGGCCAGTGTTTCCATAAGTGGCGGATCACGACGCATTTTGCGGCCCTGCAGGGCGCGGGCCAGCTTGCGGTCATGGTTGCCCAGTATGAACAGGCCGCGCCGTTCGTCCATCAACTGCTGCATCAGCCGGAAGGTGCCTGCGCTGTCCGGTCCGTAATCGATCAGGTCGCCCAACTGTATGACAAAACGGTCCGTGGCGGCCGCGTGGCGGAAGGCATGCAGGTCGCCATGCACGTCTCCCACAACGCGCAGCTTCCTGCCCGCCAGCAGGCCCGCCAGCGGGTGCGCGGGGGCCGTGGGCGCGCGTTGTGTGTGCTCGCTATCAGCGGCGGCCAGCCCGGCCTGTGCCATGACGGGGCGGGGGAGGGAAAATCGACGTCTCAAGCGAAAATTCTCTCCTGTTCCTGCTGGCCGTGCCGTGTGTGCCGTTGCCCCCTGGCTGGGTCTGGTTTCCTATTATTCACGACATTGGCTGTCATGCACTAGGGGGTATAGGCAAGAATGTAGCCCTGATGGCACAAAACGGTTGCATCCGGGTAACGACATCGTACCCCTGCGGCACGCATGTTGCCAAAAATACATACCTAAAATACCCCATTCACATGACCAGGGTGTGATGGAGCAAACGTGAAAGCACCAGTGTGGAGTCAGACCCGCGGGTCACACTCTTTTGTTGTGACGTAAACTGCGGGAGGGAGAACAGATGATGGCGTCATGCCACAGTGGAACGCAGGGTCACGGTCGCGGGTGCAATGGGAATACCCACATCCGGCGCCGGGGCACCGGCAGGGCGGGCAGGCCCGGATTATGATAAGGGGAGACGCGCCCCGCCCAGTCTACCGCAGCTAAGGCATACGACATATCCGGCGCAGGTTACGCTGGCTGGACATAACGATAAGAATTTTGAGGGAAAGTTCATGATCGACCACACCCGAATCCGGAATGCGGCGCTCCGGGCCAAGATTACCACCGCCGAGCAGGCGGCCGCCCTTGTCCGCCCCGGCAGCACGGTCGGCACCAGCGGCTTTACGGGCGCAGGCTACCCCAAGGCGGTGCCGCAGGCGCTGGCGGAACTGATGGAGCGCGAGCACGCCAAGGGCAACGAGTACCGCATCCGGCTGCTGACCGGCGCTTCCACCGGGCCGGAACTTGATGGCGCGCTGGCCAAGGTCAACGGCATCTCTTTCCGCATGCCCTACAATTCCGACCCTGGCCTGCGCGCGCGCATCAACAAGGGCGAGACGGAATACCTGGACATGCATCTCAGCCACGTGGCCCCCATGGCATGGGCTGGCTTCTTTGGTGAGATCGACACCGCCATCATCGAGGCCACCGCCATCCGCGAGGACGGCAGCATTGTCCCGTCGTCTTCCGTCGGCAATTCCAAGACATGGCTCGATACCGCCAAACAGGTGATCATCGAGGTCAATAGCTGGCAGGACGCGGCACTCGAGGGCATGCACGACATCTGGTACGGCGCGGCACTTCCCCCGCACCGCCAGCCCATCCCGCTACTACGTCCCGATGACCGTATTGGCGGCACCTCGTTGAAGGTGGACCCGGCCAAGATCGTGGCGATTGTCGAAACCAACGCGCCCGACCGTAACGCCCCGTTCTCCCCGCCGGACGAGACCGCGCGCGGTATTGCAGGCCACCTGATGGAATTCTTCCGCCATGAAGTGAAGATGGGCCGCCTGCCGCCCTCGCTGCTGCCGCTGCAGTCCGGTGTGGGCAACGTGGCCAATGCCGTGATGGGTGGGCTGGAGGAGGGGCCGTTCAACGACCTGACCGCCTACACCGAAGTCATTCAGGATGGCATGCTGGGCATGCTGGAAACGGGCAAGATGCGGGTTGCATCGGCCACCGCTTTCTCCCTCAGCCCCGAAGCCGCGGAATCGCTCAATGCCCGCATGCGGGAGTTCCAGAAGAAGATCATCCTGCGCCCGCAGGACATCAGCAACCATCCCGGCCTGATCCGCCGCCTTGGCTGTATCGCCATGAATGGCCTGATCGAATCGGATATCTACGGCAATGTTAACTCCACCCAGATCATGGGCTCGAAAATCCAGAACGGGATTGGCGGTTCGGGAGATTTCGCGCGTAATGCCTATATTTCCGTGTTCATGACGCCATCCACCGCCAAGGGTGGCAAAATTTCCGCCATCGTGCCCATGGCGTCGCATGTCGATCACATCACGCAGGACTCGCAGGTGCTGGTGACCGAGCAGGGCCTGGCTGACCTGCGTGGCCTCTCACCCAAGCAGCGCGCGGAAGTGATCATTGCCAACTGCGCCCACCCCGACTATCGCCCCATGCTGCAGGATTACTACAAGCGTGCCCGTGCGGGTTCGTTCGGCCAGCAGTCGCCGCATCTGCTGACTGAAGCGCTGTCGTGGCATCAGCGCTTCGTCGAGACCGGTAGCATGATGCCGTAAGGGCAGGGATTTCCTTGCCCAAAAGGCCTGCGGAGCTTGTGTATCCGCAGGCCTGATACATAAAGAAGTTTTTGGTGAAGCTTTTTTAAAAAAGGCGGCGCCCGGAAACGTCTGTTTCTTATTGCTATTTCAGCGGGCGGGTTCGCTGTCCACCATCTCGGTGGCGCGTTCCAGATCCACCGACAGTACCCGGCTTACGCCACGTTCCTGCATGGTCACGCCATATAGCCGGTCCATGTGCGCCATGGTCAACTGATGGTGCGTTACCACCAGAAAGCGCGTGCCTGCTTCAGCCACCATATCGCCCAGCAGCGAGCAGAAGCGGCCCACATTGGCGTCATCCAGCGGGGCGTCCACTTCGTCCAGCACGCATACAGGGGCGGGGTTGCAGCGGAACACGGCGAAGATGAGCGAAAGCGCCGTCAGGGCCTGTTCCCCGCCGGAAAGCAGCGACAGCGTAGCCAGCTTCTTGCCCGGCGGCTGGGCATAGATTTCAAGCCCGGCCTGTAGCGGGTCATCATTGCCCACCATGCCCAGATGCGCGCGGCCGCCATTGAACATGCGCGCGAACAGCGCCTGAAAATGCTGGTCAATGCGTGAGAACACGGCCATGAGCCGCTCGCGCCCCTCGCGGTTGAGCTGCCCGATCATGCCGCGCAGACGGGCAATGGCGGATTGCAGTTCATCGCGTTCGTGCAGGATGGTGTCGATCTTGCCCGAAGCGTCCTGTGCCTCGATCTCCGCGCGCAGGTTGACCGGGCCAAGTTCCTCGCGTTGGCGTTCAAGGCGGCCGACCTTGCGGCGCAGGCTCGTTTCCGCCCCTACGCTCAGGTCGGTTGGCACAATACCCGGTGGTGGTTCAGATTCCGCCATCAGTTGGGCCATCAGGACCTGGGCCTGCTCACGCCGACCTTCGGCACGCAGTAGCGCTTCGCGCGCCGCCGTTAGGGTATCCTGCGCCACGCCACGCGTCTGCTGCAGTTCGGCCACGCGGGCCTGTGCCTGCTGCAGGGCCTGTGCTGCCGCATCGTGGCGTTCGGCATGATCTTCCAGTTCGGTGGCGATGGCATCGCGTCGCGTGCGCACAGCCACGGGTAGGGGGGCCGCGCGGTCATGTTCGGCCCGTGCATTGTCCAGCCGCGCCTGTGCGGCTTCGGCCTCCAGCCCGGCAGCTTCCACGCGGGCGGCCCACTGGGTCATGTCCTGGCCTGATGCTTCAAAACGCTGGCGCAGGGCCGTCTCTTCCGCATGGAGCGCGCTCAGGGCTTCACGCAGTTCCTCTTCGCGCACCCGGGTTTCTGCCGCCTGTGCGCGCAGGACGCCAAGGGCGCGTTCCAGTTCCGTGATGTCGGGCAGTGCCGCCAGATGAGACCGGGCTGCCTCTTCGTCCACCATGGCCTGCTCCAGCGCCTGCGCAAGGTCGGCCATGCGGGCGCGGCGGGCTTCAAGCTGGCTGCCAGTCTCGCGCATTTTCTGCTCAAGGGCTGTACGGGTGGCGCGCTCGTGTTCCAGTCCAGCCGTGGTGGTTGCAACCGCTTCCCGCGCCTGTTTCAGGGCCTGTTCCGCTGCCGTTGCGGTGCTGGCGGCCTGCGTGGCGGCATCCTGCGCCATGGCGGGGGCGGGCAGGCTGGCCAGATGCGCCTGCCTTGTAGCCAGTTCCGTAACCAGTGCCTCGCGGTCAGTCCGCAGCCGCTCCAGTTCGGGCATCATGGCGTGCAGACGGGTTTCGGCCTCGTTATGGCTGGTCTGGGTGGCCTGCACTGTCTGGCGGGCACGTTCTACAGTTGTTTCAGCCTGCTGGCGCGCCGTGCGCAGGCGCTTTTCCTCATCCATGGCGCGCGTGGCCTGCTGCGCTGCCGCCTGCCGGGCCTGTTCCAGGACCGCGGCATCGGGCAGGGCAGCTTCCTGCGCGCGGGCACGCGCCAAAGCGGCTTCGGCCTCGGTCCGCGCTGCCTGTGCTGTTTCGTGCTGCACGGACAGGGTATGAAGCTGTGCGGCAATGGTGGCATGCTGGCGGGATAGTTCGGCTTCTTCCGTACGGGCGGTCTGCAGGGCATTCTCGGCGCTGCTGCGGGCTTCGCGCGCGGTGTCCAGCATGCTGGCGGCGTGCTGGCGGGTTGTGGTTGCCGCCTGTGCGGCTTCCTCCAGTGCCGGGATCTCGGTGCGGACCTGTTTCAGTTCCGCCCGCAATTCGCGCAGGCGGCCTAACTGCTTCAGCCGCAGGGCGGCCCGTCCCGGCAGGTTGGGAGCCTGCACGTAGCCATCCCACCGCCACAGCGCGCCTTCGCGCGTGACAAGGCACTGCCCCGGCGCAAGGCCCGCCTGAAGGCTATCGCCCGCCATGCCTTCGGGCAGAAGGCCCGCAGCGCCCAGTGCACGTGACAGGGCAGGCGGGGCTTCCATCAGGGTGGAGAGCGGGCAGATGCCCGTGGCCGGGAACGGGGCAGGGGATGCGGGCGGCAGGTCATGCCACTGGCGCGGGGCATCGCCTTTTACCGCAGCATCCAGCCCGTCGGCCAGCACCACGGCCAGCGCGGTTTCAAGCCCGGCGGGCACATGCAGGCTTTCCGCCAGCGTGACGCCGCTGGTGGCGGTCTGCTCCGTATCGCTGTGCAGAGCGCGGGCCAGGCCATCGGCTTCTGCCTCAAGGCCGGACAGGGTGGCGCGGATCTGTGCCAGTCGGGCGGTCTGGGCTTCATCCGCGCGGGTTGCGGCCAGCAGGGCGGATTCTGCGGTGTCCATGCGGGTGTGTGCGGCTTGCAGCGCCTGCTCGGCTTCCGTGCGTCGGGCTGTCAGGGCATGGAGCGCGGAATCGGGCACGGCCTGCCCGCGTAGCGTTTGCATGCCGGTGGCAAGGGTCTCGGCCTCGCTGGCGGTACGGTCATGCGCCGCCTGTGCCGCGCGCAGGGCTTCTGTTGCGGCCTGCCGGGTGGCATGAGCTTCCTTCAGCCGGGCATTGGCCAGTATTTCGGCCTGCGTGGCCTGTGCGCGGGCTTCTTCCGCCCCACCCAGATCCGTGCGGATTGTGGCCAGGGTGGCATCCGCCTCGTGCAGCACTGTTTCCAGCCGGGTACGTTCGGCCTCGGGCACAAGGGCGGCGCGGGCCTGCTCCACCCGTGTAGCAAGACCCGTCACGTCGCGTTCCAGCGCATCCAGCCGGGTCTTGACAGCATTGGCATCCTGCGTGGCCTGTGCATGCACGCGCGCACTTTCGGTGGCGGCATTGCGGGCCAGACCGGCCTGCAGCACGGCATCGGAATGGGCGCGGGTAACGTCCTCGCGCGCATGCAGTGCCGTGGTGGCGGCGACCTGGGCCTCGGCAATGCGGGCATCGCTCTGTGTAATCGCGGCTTCGGTCGGCATGTCGGCTTCAAGGGCCGCGATTTCGGCGGCCAGTTCGGCATGCCGGGCAGCAAGGCCGGTATGGGCGGCGGTGGCGGTTTCCAGCACCGCGCGGGCCTGCGTGGTCTGGAGCTGGGCTTCACGCAATGTGGTGGTAGCCTGCTCCACGCGTACGGCCAGGTCGGACACGTTGTGCGCCAGCGTGGTGCGTTCTGCCTGCATGGTATCTTGCAGGGCGGGCAGGGCGGCCAGCCGTTCTTCCATCTGCGCGCGTTCGGCTTCAAGCTGGGTCAGCATGCGACTTGCGTCATCGCGCCGGGCAAGGGCGGATTCCTGCACGCCCTCGCATTCGGCCAGACGGGCCTGTGCCGTGGCCAGTGTGGCCTCGGCGCTGGCCAGTTCATCGGCAATGGTTTCGGCACGGACCTTGAAGCGTTCCAGTGCGGTGCGGCGGGTATCGAGTGCCTCACGCAGGGCGGGTAGCGTCCGGGTCATCTCAAAATCGGCAACAACTGCGTTTTCGGCCAGTTCTTCCGCCGTTTTCAGGTCGGCGCGGGCGGTGTGCAGCGCAGCTTCGCTCTCGGCCACGTTATGGTGGGCGCGGGCATGCAGCAGGGCAAGCAGGGCGGTTTCCGCCTCACGCAACCCCTGAGAGAGTTCGCGATAACGCCCCGCCTGCTCGGACTGCTCCTGCAAGTCACCCAGGCGCGCTTCAAGCTGCAGGCGCAGGTCTTCGGCACGGGCCAGATTGGCCTCGGTCGCGCGCAGTTTCAGTTCCGCCTCGTGCCGGCGGCCATGCAGGCCGGTTATGCCGGCGGCTTCTTCCAGTATGGTGCGCCGTTCCTCGGGCCGGGCATTGACCAGGGCTGAGACCCGGCCCTGGCTGACCATGGCCGATGAGCGCGCGCCCGATGCCAGGTCGGCAAACAGGGTCTGCACGTCACGCCCGCGTGTGGTGCGGCCGTTGATGCGGTAGCCACTGCCTGCCCCCCGGTCGGCCCGCCGGCACACCTGCAGTTCGTCCTGTCCCGTAAAGGGGGCGGGGGCGACTTCGGCCGCGCCCTCCAGCGTCAGGGTTACTTCCGCCATGTTGCGCGCGGCGCGCGCGGTAGTGCCGGCAAAGATCAGGTCATCCATCTCGCCGCCGCGAAGGGAGCGGGCATTGGTCTCCCCCATCACCCAGCGGAGGGCTTCGACCACATTGGACTTACCACAGCCATTGGGACCGACAATGCCGGTAAGCCCGGGCAGGATATCAACGGAAACCGGGTCGGCGAAGCTCTTGAAGCCTGCGATGCGCAGCCGGACGAAACGGGCGGTCATGATAAGGTGGTTCCGATCAGTGGCTTGCCGCCTCGACCTTTTTGGCGAACTCATCATAAGTGAGTTCCTGCGCCACCTGTTCCTTGCCATTGAAGCGGAAGGTAGGGGTGCCATCAATCTTGTACAGCGCCTGCGCGCGGTCTTCCTCGTCCATTATGGCGTGGCGCAGCTTGTCGTCATGGATGGTCTGCTGGAACAGGTCGGTCGACATGCCGGCAAGGGCGGCCATTTTCTGGATTTCCTGCTCGGGGTTCACATCCTTGCCAAAAGCCCAGCGGTCCTGGCTGGACAGCAGGGCAAGCACGAAGGGTTCATAGCGCTCGGGCGGCAGGCTGCGCGCGACCATGGAGGCGGTGAGTGCCACCTGATCGAGCGGGAAGTCGCGGAAGATGTAGTATACCTTGCCCGTGTCGATCAGCTTGCTGCGCACTTCGGGAAAGATCTCGGCGGCAAAGCGCGCGCAATGCGTGCAGGTAAGCGAGAACCATTCCTCCACCTGTACCTTGGCCTGCGGGTTGCCCGCCGCGCGGATGGTCAGGCGCGGATCGGTGGCCTGTGCCATAGCCCTGCCCGAAAGCAGGCTGCCGCCGGTGATCAGGGCGGGGACAAGGGTAAGCAGGGTGCGGCGTTTGATGGGCATTACGGGTAACTCTCCGTCAGGGGCTGGGGGGCATATGCCCCGGTCATGGCAATGAGTGTAGAGAGGCGGAGGGCGGGCGTAAATCCACCCCCCGCCTGGCGGCCTGCACCAGCGTTAGGGGCGGCCGGCCTGCCCTTCGGGCTGGGAATGGGTGGCATCATGTGGTGGCAGGCGCACGCGCACGCGGCGGATGTGGCGGGCATCCGAATCAAGGATACGGAAGACCGTGCCGCTTTCATGCGCCACGATCTCGCCGCGCGTGGGCACATGCCCCGCCAGACGGAACACCAGCCCGCCCACGGTCTCGATCTCGGCCTCGCGCTCGTCACGGGTCAGCACGGGGCCGACCTTTTCCTCGAACGTCGCCACGGGGGTGCGGGCATCCACGTCCAGCGTGCCGTCGGGGCGTTCACGGATCATGTTGACGGTGGGTTCGTCATGCTCGTCCGAGATGTCGCCCACAATCGTCTCGATCAGATCTTCGATGGTGACAAGCCCGTCGATGCCGCCATATTCATCAATAACCAGTGCAAGATGGACATGGCGCACGCGCATCTGTAGCAGCAGGTCCAGCACGGGCAACTGGGGTGCGACCATCAGCGGTTGGCGCAGCAGGGGTTCCATGCGGAAGGCCTCTGAGGTGCCGACATAGGCGATCAGGTCCTTTACGTGGATCATGCCTACGATATCGTCCAGCTGCTCGCGGTAGACCGGCATGCGGGAATGGTTTTCCCGCCGCATCATGGCCAGTGCCTCATCCAGGCTGATATCAACCGGCATCGCCACGATATCCGCGCGCGGGATCATCACGTCATCAGCCGTGATCCCACGCAGGCGCAGCACGTTGGCCAGCAGGGCGCGTTCCTGCCGGTCCAGTTCGGAGGGGCCGGGCTCCCCCTCGCTGCCCGCCGCATCATCGGCTTCCTTGACCAGCGCGGCAATGGAATGGCGCAGTCCCTGTTCAGCGCGCCTGCGGCTGAACAATGACAGGAATCCCTTGCCGCGCGACCCGGATGGAGGTTCGCCGCCCCCGGTGCCATCATGTCCCGGTCTGCTCATGAGCGTGCTCCCCGCGCCGTGGCCATGCGGCCCGGCTTCCACGGATTGGCGAAGCCCAGCGTGGACAGGAGCCGGGCCTCTTCCATTTCCATTTCCCGTGCTTCTCCGGGATGGTGGTGGTCGTACTGCGCCAGGTGCAGCACGCCATGGATGACCAGATGCGCCAGATGGGCCGCCATGCTGCGGCCTGCGGCACGGGCTTCGCGCGCGAGCGTTTCAAACGCGATGATGATGTCACCGCCCCATATCGCGCCGGGAGTGTGGGCAGGGGCGTATTCAAATGTCAGGACATTGGTGGGCTTATTACGCCCGCGATGCCGCCAGTTCATGCGCCTGACCGTAAGGTCATCGGCCAGCACGACCGTAACCGGACCCTGGTTGCCCGTGGCGTCCAGTGCGGCGTTCACCGCGCGTGTGACAAGGCGGACCGGGTGGCGGATGGCGCGGTTCCAGCGCCTGTCCACCACGGTGATGTCGGGCCCGACCGGCATGGCCGTTGGGGCGGGCATGCCAGCCCCACCCGGTGCATCCGCGACCCCGCCCCCATGGGCGGGGCCAGTGCTACTTCGAGGTTTCATTGTTCTCCTGCTGCGACCGGGCGCGGTGGGGGCGTCTGTCCGCCTCCGTGCGCTGGTCGTATGCCTCCACTATACGCGCCACCAGCGGGTGGCGCACCACGTCACGCGATTCAAATCGCATCATGCCGATCCCGGGCAGGCCGTCGAGAGTCTCGACCGCCTCACGCAGGCCGGATGTCACGCCACGCGGCAGGTCAACCTGGCTCAGATCGCCGGTAATGACCATGCGCGTGCCTTCACCCATGCGGGTCAGGAACATCTTCATCTGGGCGGGGGTCGTGTTCTGCGCCTCGTCCAGAATGACAAAACAGTGCGCCAGCGTCCGCCCGCGCATGAACGCAAGCGGCGCCACCTCGATCTCCCCCGTGCCCATGCGGCGGATTACCTGGTCTCCCGGCATCATGTCATGCAGCGCATCATAGAGCGGGCGCAGGTAGGGATCGATCTTTTCCTTCATGTCCCCTGGCAGGAAGCCCAGCCGTTCCCCTGCCTCCACCGCAGGACGCGAAAGCACGATGCGGTCTACCTGTCCCGCCTGCAGCATGGCTACGGCCTGAGCCACGGCCAGGTAGGTCTTGCCGGTGCCAGCGGGGCCAAGGCCAAACACCATTTCCTGCCGGGCGAGCATGTCCATGTACTGGCCCTGGCCGACCGAGCGGGGGGCAATGGGGCCGCGCCGGGTCATGATGGTGGGCAGGTCCGCCAGCGACGGGCGGGGCGGGGCGATAGGTGTGCGGGTGTCCTGCATGGTGGTCAGGTCCCTTGCTGCTGCGGCGGCGGGGGCAGAGAAGGCATGCGCCGCCATGCGGATGGCGGTATCGACGGCGGCGGTATCCACCACCTGGCCCGCGCGGGCGCGGCGGTAGAGTTCGGTCAGCGTGCCCTGGGTCAGCGCGACGCGCTGGGCACCACCCGTAATGGCGATGCGGTTGCCCCGGCATGCCAGTCGTACATCAAATCCACGTTCAAGATGCAACAGGTGGCGGTCATGGTCGCCCACAAGCTGCGCCAGCAGCGCGTTGTCCTCGAACTGCAGGGTCACGGTGCGGTCATTTGCCGCAGCCGTGTCTGGGGGGGGAAGGCGCCTGCCGCCACGGCGGGGGGCGTGGAGCGTGGATTGTGTCTGTTCTCTCAAGCCCTGTCTGTCTCCTCTGTCAGGACACCACCAAGGGAATTGGTGTATCTGTGGCGGATATCCACACTGGCAATACGGCCGATCAGGCTTTCGGGGCCTTCCACGTTCACGGCCTGCAGCCACGGGCTCTTGCCGGAAATCTGTCCCGGCTTGCGTCCGCGCCCGGTAAACAGGACGGGCGCGCGCAGGCCGATGGTTGCATCGTTAAAGTCATCTTGCTGTACGCGCAGCAGGGCCTGGAGTTCCTGCAGGCGGGCATCCTTCACGTCTTCCGCCACCTGCTGGCCCGCACCGGCCGCAGGCGTGCCGGGGCGGGAGGAATACTTGAAGGAATAGGCCTGCGCAAAGCCGACATCGCGGATCAGGCGCATGGTATCGGCAAAGTCGGCGTCCGTCTCGCCGGGATGGCCCACGATGAAGTCGGATGAAAGGGCAAGGTCGGGCCGCGCGTTGCGCAGGCGGTCCACCAGCACACGGTATTCATCGGCCGTGTGGCCGCGGTTCATGGCCGCCAGCACCCGGTCGGCGCCGGACTGCACCGGCAGGTGCAAAAACGGCATGAGCTGCGGCAGGTCGCGGTGGGCCGTGATCAGGTCATCTTCCATGTCGCGAGGGTGCGACGTGGTGTAGCGGATGCGCGCGACCCCCACCTCATCGGCCAGCACGCGGGCAAGGCGCGCCAGCCCCCATGGGCCGCCATCCGGCCCTTCGCCGTGATAGGCGTTGACGTTCTGGCCCAGAAGCGTGATCTCGCGCGCGCCAGCGGCCACCAGCCGGCGGGCTTCAGCCAGCACGGCGGCGACCGGTCGGCTGCTTTCGGCCCCACGTGTGTAGGGCACCACGCAGAAGGAGCAGAATTTGTCACACCCTTCCTGAATGGTCAGGAAGGCCGCCCCGCCAGCAGGGGCGACGCGGTCGGCGGGCAGGAAGTCGAATTTCTGTTCGACGGGGAAGTCGGTCTCGATCACGGCGCCTGCCGCACGTGCAGCGCGCGCCACCATCTCGGGCAGGCGGTGGTAGGTCTGGGGACCAAGCACGATATCGACATAGGGCGCGCGTGCCAGAATCTCGCGCCCTTCGGCCTGCGCCACGCATCCGGCCACGGCCAGCACCGTGCCAGCACCCCGTTCCGCACGCGCTTCCTTGACCTTGCGCAGGCGCCCCAGTTCGGAGAACACCTTCTCCGCCGCGCGGTCGCGAATATGGCAGGTGTTGAGGATGATCATGTCCGCATCATCGGGTGTGTTCACGGCCCGATAGCCCAGCGGACGCAGCACGTCGGTCATGCGCTCGCTGTCATACACGTTCATCTGGCAGCCCCACGTTATGACATGCAGCCCCCGCGCGGATGATGTGCGGGGGAGTGGCTGCGCCACGCCGGTAGGGGGGAACAGGCTGTTCACGGGTCAGGTATCCTCAGGCAGCAGGGCGGGACGATGTCCGCGCGACGGGCGCAACACATCGTGGTTCGCTTGCGCGCGGTCAAGTACCTTGCGATCGATATGCCTGGGAACACAGGGTCCGGCCATCAACGCTCCCGGTCTGTCATGATGGGCTGCCGGGCGCGGCAACCCTTCCTGCCTGGCCCGATCATGCCCGGCGGAATCGGGGTGCTGTCAAGCCAAGAACGTAGCGGTGGTGACAGTTTGCAACACGATATCGCAATTACGGGCACCGATATGACATATTCGGAACTTATTAAGGCACGGACGTTAATATCGGTTTGATCATGCATGCCGGGAATGGCAGATATCACACAGTGTTAGAAAAATAACAGCGCGCGAGACAGGAACAGGGGCGGCACGGTTTGACACGATTGCGTCATTTCCGCCTGGCCCGCCCCGTGGGGGTGCGGGTCAGGCGCAGTGCCGGTTATGCAACTCTGTGCGCGCTCCTGACCGCCTTTGTGCCGCAGGCTGCGGTGCAGGCAGCCGACCCGCAGGATTATGTCACCACGCTTCGACCCACCGGCAATGCGGACCTTGATGCCGCGCTGCGTGCCTCATCCGACCTGATTTCGCTACAGAAAACCCAGGCCGTCAGCCCCTTTGCCCTGACCGGGCGCATCCATAACGACTATTCCCGCCTGATCAGCGCGCTGGAAAGCTATGGTTACTATGCGGGCACCATCACCATCACGGTCAGCGATGTGGATGTAAAGGCCGCGAAGGGGACAGAGGGGGCTGGCCATGACGGGCGCGATCCCGACCTGCCGGAGTGGCTGCAGGCCATTCCCGCCGGCCGCAAGGCGCAGGTGACCATCAGCGCCACGCCGGGCAGCGTCTTCCGCATTGGCGTCGTGACCCTGCAGCCGGACAAGGGCGACCCGCCGGTTCACCTGGATGCGGAGGAGCAGAAGGCGTTCGGCATGAAACCGGGCGTGCCCGCGCAGGCCGAAAGCGTGCTGGCGGCAGGTGCCGCTCTGCAGGTAGCGCTGACGGAGGAAGGCTATGCGCTGGCCCATGTCGGCACGCCACAGGCATGGCTGCGGCCCGACACCCATACGCTTGACCTGACCTATACCGTGCACCGTGGCCCGGTGGTCAATCTTGGTGCGTTCGACTTTGCCGGGCTGCAGCGTACGCATCCGGCCTACATCGCCCGCCGTATGACCATTGCGCCGGGTGAGCTGTACCAACCCTCGCGCATCGAGCGCGCGCGGCAGGACATTGCCTCCACCGGCCTGTTTTCCGATGTGCAGGTCAATCACGACGAGACGCTGGCAACCGACGGCACGATGCCGCTGGGCTTCTCCTTCCGTGAAGGCAAGCGCCATAGCGTGGGGGCGGAAGGCGGGTATTCAACCGACCTTGGTGGCCGGGCGGGTGTGACATGGACCCATAACAACCTGTTCGGCAATGCCGAGCGGCTGCGGCTGACGGCGCTGATCACCGGGCTTGGCGGTTCGGCGGAGCAGGGGCTGGGCTACGATTTCTATGCCGATCTGATGAAGCCCGATTTCGGGTCGCGCGCGCAGAACCTCAGCGCCCGGCTTGAAGGCATCAAGCAGGAACTCTATTCCTATCGCCAGACAGCATTGCTGGCGCGCGTTGGCGTTGTGCGCCACGTCAACCGGCTGTGGAACGTATCCTTTGGCGGTCAGATCGAGCAGGAACAGATCCAGCAGATGCGCGCCACCAACAGCTATTTCATCGTCGCCCTGCCTTTGACCGCCAATTACGACGGCACGGGGGTGGACAATCCCATCACTCCCGCCACCCACGGCGTACGGGTGGGTGCGAGCATCACGCCGTCCGCCTCGCTGACTGACGGAACATCGTTTTTCGCCATCATGCAGGCCACCGTCTCGACCTATTTTGACCTCAAGCACTTTGGCCTGTCGCGTCCCGGCCGCAGCGTGCTGGCCCTGCGTGGGACCATAGGCAATGTGGAAGGTGCTTCCACTTTCGCCATCCCGCCTGACCAGCGGCTTTATGCCGGCGGCTCGGCTACGGTGCGTGGTTTTCGCTATCAGGGGGTGGGGCCGCAGTTCGCCAACACGCGCTACGCCGTGGGTGGCACGTCGATGGATGCGGGGTCGTTCGAATACCGCCAACGCATATTGCAGAAGTTCGGGGCCGTGGGCTTCATTGATGCGGGCCAGGTCACGGGCAACCATACGCCGTTCGAGGGTACGCTGCGCGTAGGCGCCGGGGCGGGCGCGCGCTACTATACGCCCATCGGCCCGGTGCGGCTGGACGTGGCGGTACCGCTCAACCGCCCGGCCAGGGGTGACAAGTGGGAACTGTACGTGGGGCTGGGGGAGACATTCTGATGCCTGAACACGCTCCCCCCACACCCCCGCGCGGTCGGCGCATCCTGCGCGGTGTGGCCTTCGCCCTTGGCATTCCGGCAGGGTTGGTGGCCGTAGCACTTGGTATGGTGCTGGTCGCAGCCAATACGGGTGCGGGCCAGCGCGCGATCGAACGCCGCCTGCCGGGGCTTACGGGGGGCAGCGTCCACCTGTCGGGGCTGGGGGGGCGCTTTCCCGATGCGCTGCATGTGGCCCATCTGGAACTGGATGACTACAGGGGCGCGTGGCTTTCGATCGACGGACTGCAACTGGACTGGTCGCCGCTGCGGCTGCTGGGACGGCGTGCGGTCATCAGCAACCTGTCTATGGAGCGGCTGTCCATTCCCCGCCTGAGCGAGGACGATCCGGCCCATCCCGCCAAGAAAACGCCAGAGCAGTCATCGGGCAGCATCCACATGGGCATCGACATCCGCGCGGTGCATGTGGCGCGGATCGAGGTGGGGGCGGCCCTTGCGCGCATACCCGCCGCCTTCCGTCTGGAAGGGCATGCGCGCCTGGCCGATATCGCCCCGGTGCTGGACAATTTTTCCATAGCTACCCTGCCGCCGGCCGATATCACGCTGGCCCTGACCCGGCTTGACCACCCCGGCACGCTGGCGTTGACCACCCGGCTGGACCGGCGCAATGTGGCTCTGGATCTGCATGCGCACGAGGGGGCCGATGGTTTTGTGGCCACGCTGGGCCAGATCCCGGCACTGGCCCCGCTGGACCTGTCGCTCAGTCTGAACGGCCCGCGCGATGACACGCAACTGGCCCTTGCGCTGGCCACGGGGGCGGTGCAGGCCAGTGCGAAAGGGCGGGTGGGGCTGCTCAGTCACCATATGGCGCTGGATGTGGCGGCCACCAGTCCGGCCATGGTGCTCGATGGCACTACCGGCTGGCAGGGTGCGCACCTGGCTGCCCATGTGGGCGGCACGCTGGAGCGCCCGACCGGCAACGGTATGCTGGATGTGGACCGCCTGACCAGCAATGGCGCGGGCTTTGGCGCGCTGCACCTTGTGGCCGATGGCCTGAGCGGGCAGGGGGCGGGTCAGCCGGAACATGCCGCTATCCATGCCACCATTACCGGCCTGCTGGTTCCGGGCAGCCAGCCCGCGCTGTTCGCGGCCGATCCGCTCAGGCTGGATGTGCTGTGGCACCCCGATGACCGGGGTGGCCCGGTTGACCTTTCGCTCACCCACCCGCTGGTGCGGCTGACTGGACAGGTGCTGACCGCAGGTCCCATAGCCACCACCTTCCATGCCGAACTGCCGACCCTGGCTCCGCTTGCCGCCGTGGGTGGCACGAACCTGCATGGCCATGCGGCACTTGATGGTAGCGCCACGCTGCCCACGGCGGGGCAGGATGGGCATTTCGGGCTGGACAGCCATATCGCGCTTGATGGCGGCCTGCCCATAGCCGTGGGGCTGGTTGGCGATGCGGGCCACCTGAACGTGGCGGGTACCGTCACGCCCGCTGTCCATGGCGCGCGCACGCTCACCTTCACCACGCTGCTGGCGGAGGGGAAGGCCCTGCATCTTGAGGCAACCCCCACACGGATCGTGACCGGCACCCCGCTTGCGGTGGATGTCACGGCACATCTGGCCCTGTCGGACCTGCATGTGCTGGCGTCCACATTGAAGGGACACATGCAGGCTGACCTGCATGCATCAGGTCCGGTGAATGACCTTGCCGCCAGCCTGACCACGCAGGCCAGCATCGCGGCCAGCAACACGGCGGCGGGGGACGTGCAGGCCAGCCTGGAAATGCAGCACCTGCCGCAGGTCAGTCAGGGGGCGCTGAGCGTTTCGGGCACCGTGGACCGTGCGCCCGTTCAGGTTGCCCTTCACATGGACAGCAATGCCGACAGCGCCCGCCACATTATTCTTGAGCATCTGAGTTGGAAAACCCTGACCGGGCAGGCGGACATGACGCTGCCTGCGGGCCACCTTGTGCCATCAGGCACGCTGGACCTGCACATGACCCGTCTGGCCGACCTGCGTGACCTGACCGGGCAGGACATTGGCGGCCACCTGTCCGCCACCCTGCACAGCACCAGCGCCACGGCGGATGCCCCCGCGGCACTGGCGGTGAATGTGGATAGCGCGCTTGCTGCTCCCATCGCGCGCATTGACCGGCTGGTGCTCAAGGGCAGGCTGCTCGACCCGGTGGGTGCGATCCCCACCAGCGACCTTGACCTTGTGGTGGACAATGCCCGTTTCCGTGACATGAGCGGCCATGCCCATGTTACCGCAAAGGGGCCGACATCGGCACTGAACGTGACCGCACAGTCCGGGCTTGATACGCCATGGACCGGTGCCGCCACCCTTGATACCGCGCTGCAGGCCAACATTCCCGCCAGTACCATCGCCGTGCACACTCTGGTGGCGCAGGCCCGGCGCGAACAGGTTCGCCTTGATGGCCCGGTCAGCCTGACCTATGGCAAGGAGATCGCTCTTGACCACCTGCGTCTGGGCGTGATCCCACCCAGCGGGCAGCCGGGCAGCGTGGAAGTGGCGGGCAAGGTCCGCCCCGCACTGGACCTGCATGCAACGCTGGCCCATCTCTCACCCGATCTGGTCGTGCCCTTCATGCCGTCGCTGCACGCGCAGGGCCAGCTCTCGGCCGAGGCCCGGCTGACCGGAACGCTCGACCGCCCCTCGGGTCAGGTCAAGGTGACGGGTACGGGGCTGAAATACCATACGGATTATACCGCAGCCCTTGCCCCCGCATCGCTGGACGCCACTGCTACCCTTAATGCGGGCATGGCGCGGGTGGATGCGCAACTGCAGGCGGGTACGCAGGTCAACCTTGGTCTGCATGGCACGGCCCCCGTCAACAAAGCCGGGCAGATCACGCTGCAGGCGGATGGTAATGTGGACCTTGCGGTAGCCAACGCCTATCTGGGGGCGCAGGGCATGCAGGCGGGCGGCATGTTGCAGATGAACGTGGGCGTGCGCGGCACCCCCGCCCAGCCCCGCCTTGGCGGCACGCTGACACTTGCAAACGGCCTGTTCCATGATTTCGGGCAGGGCATACAGCTTTCCGCCATTCATGGCACGGTCAACGCGCAGGGGGACCGGCTGGTCATTACCGACCTTGTGGCTCAGGCGGGCAAGGGCAGCCTCAATGCATCGGGCAGCTATGGCGTGCTGGAACCCGGCCAGCCGATCGACTTGCATGTGCATGCCGATAATGCCCGCCCGCTGGCCAGTGACCTGATTACCGCAACCCTCAATGGCGATCTGGACGTAAAGGGGCAACTGGCCAGCCGCATCGACGCCACGGGCAATCTCACGCTCAAGCGTGTGGACATCAACATCCCCGACTCCCTGCCAACTTCGGTTGCGCATCTGGATGTGATCCGCCCCGGTGATGAGGCCACACGTGAAAAGGCGGCTCCTGTTTCGCCGCTGGTGGTGGGGCTGGGGCTGGATGTGAGTTCGCCGGGGCAGTTCTATGTGCGTGGACATGGGCTGAATACCGAGATGCATGGCAAGATCCATGTGGGCGGTACGGCCACGGCGCCGCTGGTGACAGGTGGGTTCTCGCTGGTCAAGGGCGGGTTTTCTCTGGGCGGCATTTCGCTTGATTTCAGCAAGGGACAGGTCGGCTTCAACGGCACGGGTGTAACCCACAAGATCGACCCGACGCTGGACTTCGTGGCCGAGCGCAGCACGAATGACGGCACGGCGCGGCTGAACGTGGGCGGCTATGCCAGCGCGCCCAAGATTACGTTCTCCTCCACGCCACCACTGTCACAGGACCAGATCCTTGCCATCCTGTTGTTCGGTACGGATACGCAGTCGCTCTCGCCCACGCAGATGGCTTCCATCGCCGCAGCCGTGGCTACACTGAGCGGTGGCTCCGCCTTTGACCCGCTGGGCATGGTGCGCAAGACGCTGCATCTGGACCGGTTGCAGATGAGCAGTTCCTCCAACGGTTCGGGCGGCAACGATACGGGGGCGATCGAGGCGGGAAAATACGTTATGCGGCGCGTGTATGTGGGGGCCAAGCAGGCGACGTCCGGCTCGGGCACGCAGGCGCAGGTGCAGGTAGACCTGACCAAGAGGCTCAAGCTCAACACCACGGTTGGTACTGGTGGCAACGTGACGGGCTTTACCACGCCGGAGAACGATCCCGGCAGTAGTATTGGCCTGCTGTACCAGTTCAAGTACTGATGGAGTAAAAAAACGGTTCGTTGATAGGAAAGGCAGAGGTATCCGGCTGCCGCCTTTTTTCAGGAATGCGACGTTCCGCCGGGCCTTGTGGGAAAAATTTGCCGCAAACATGTCTCATGACGGTCTTCGGGCAGGCATGTGTAGCGGGCTGCCCCGCAGCCTGTTCAGCGTGTGGAAAATGCATTACGTTCCCGTCATGAGTGTTCATGTTATGGCGCGCGGCAGCCTTGTGCCCATCATGCTGGCCATTGCCAGCGGCATGCTGGCCATGGGGCTGGCGTTACCGGCCCTGCCGCTGGAACTGCAGGCCCGATTCGGGTGTGGTACCACCATGATTGGTCTGATTATGGGCCTGCAGTCAGGGGCGACGCTGCTGTCGCGCCCGTGGGCAGGGCGGATGGCGGACCGGCGCAGCGGGCGTGATACCCTGCTGGCGGGGCTGGGATGGACCGCATGTTCGGGGTTGGCCTACATGCTTGCGCTCCTGCCCGTGCTTGCGCCCGCCATGCAGCAGGCCATGATCGTGCTGGGGCGCATGTCCATGGGGCTGGGTGAAGGGCTGATCGTGACGGGTGGCGGCATATGGGCGGTTACCCTTGCAGCAGGCAGCGGGCGGACGGGGTCTGCCATGTCATGGGTCGGGCTTGCGATCTTTGCCGGGCTGGGCGTGGGCACGGCAATTGGCGGCATGATCCAGGCGCAGGCCGGTTTCTTCTACCTCTGCCTTGTTGCCGTTGCCTTGCCTGCATCGGGTATGGTGCTGACACTATGCCTGCCACCGGTGCGGCTGCATGATGGCAGCCATGCCGGCGTGCAGTGGAAAGATCTGATTGGCCATACATGGACGTGGGGCATGACACTGGGCCTGTCTGCCGTGGGGTTTGCCGCCATCTCATCGTTTCTGGTCATTTTCTATGCCGCCCGCGGGTGGCAGGGGGGTGGCTGGGCGCTGGCGATGTTCGGCGTGGGTCATGTCAGTGCCCGGTTGGCCGGAAACCACCTTGTTGACCGCCCCGACGTGCGGCCCATGGTAGCAACAATCATGCTGACGGAGGCAGCGGGCCTTGCCCTGATCTGGCTGGCACCGGGGCCTGCATGGGGCATTGCGGGTAGCTTCCTGACCGGACTGGGCTTTTCACTTACCTATCCGCTGCTGGCCCTGCCGGTGCTACGGCAGGTGCCGCCTGCGGCCGCAGGTTCGGCTATCGGGCTGTTTGACGTGTTTTTTGATATTGCGTCGGGGGCGGGTTCGGTGCTGTCGGGCCTGCTGGCTGGCGTGGCGGGGCCGGGCAGCCCATTTGCCATGGCCATGCTGGCGGCACTTACGGGCAGTATGATGATGCTGGTGCTGTACAACCGGCAGGCGGTCGGGGCGAAAACACCCGCCCCCTAGCAGAACCGCCGGCACGGGGCCGGCGGGTTGGAGTGAAAAAACCGGGAAAAGGGATGTGGTCAGGCCGCTTTCATCACTTCGGTCAGCTTTTCCAGCACTTCGGTGGGTTCCTTGCCTTCCAGCACGGCCACTTCGGCCACGAAACGCTCCTGTGCCGCTTCAAACAGCTTGCGCTCGCTGAAGCTGCCGTCCAGGCTGTCCACATTGCGGCGCAGGTCGCGCAGCACTTCGGCAATCTGTACCAGGTCGCCCGAATTGATCTTTTCCTGGTAGGCCACGGCACGGCGGGCCCACATGCCACGGCTGACATGCGGCTTTCCCTTGATGATGGCCATGGCCTTGTCCACGATCTCGCGTGAGACGATCTTGCGCAGGCCCGACTTGCGCGCCTTGGACAGGGGGATGCGCAGCGTCATCTGGTTGCCAGGGAAGGAGATCTGGATCATTTCCAGCTTGGTTCCGGCAATCTCGTCAACGCCAATCCGGTCAACACGGCCAACGCCATGAGCCGCGTAGACAATGGCGTCACCCTCGCGGAAGGGGTCTTCATCCTTTATGGCCTTGCCGGACTTTGCCTCGGCTGCCGTGGTCGCTGCGGCCGTGCGCGCCATCGCATCGGTCACGGTGCCTTTCTGGGTGGTTCTGAACATGCTCATGCCACCCATATAGCACGAATTCCGCCTGCTGTCTTGGCCCCTTGCGGCGGGGTGGGGTCAGTTCTGTACGCCCTTTACGGGGAGCAGCGGCGGGGGGGCGGGCAGGTTACAGGACTGAAGCAGGTCGATCTCGATCGTGCGCGAGATGGTCAGCATGGGCATGCCATGCGCCGTGTTGCCAAACGGGTCCTGCAGGTCACTGCCGATCTTGTCCAGCGCCACGAACAGAAGCCCCACCAGCGATGACCCCAACGGCGTGATCCATCCCAGCGTCTGCACCATTGATAGCGGCAGGATAATGCAGAACACGGCCGCCACCACCTTTGGCAGGACCGAGAACTGGATGGCCAGCGGCGTGTTGCGTATGCGCTCAAGGCCGCCCTGTGCGTTGCTCATGTCAGACAGGATGCGGTCGATCTGGCCCTGCAGCGCACCATCTATGCCCAGCCTGCGCGATTCCGCATCCACCCGCAGCCCGATCTGGAACAGGATGGCGGCGGGAATATTGGCCTTGCCTTCCACGCCTGCCTTCATGGAATCAGGCAGGAGGCGGTTGATGTCCTCGCTTGCATCCAGCCGCCCCAGTGCGCCGCGCAGGGCGTAAGGATAGGCCGCCATGGCGCGCGTAAGGTCAGGACAGCCGCGCAGGATCGTGCCCGCCTGGCGTGCGAAGGAGCGGCTGTTGTTGGTCACGGCCCCCCACAGGGTGCGTCCCTCCCACCAGCGGTTATAGGCGGTATTGTTGCGGAAACTCATGAACAGCACGAGCGCCGAACCGATAAGCGAGATGGGCAGGGTGGGCTGTTCCATCCATTCCTGGTGGAAGATCTGGAACATGACCACCACCACGATATCCCACGCGCACAGCAGTAGCAGCGACAGCAGGCTTTCGCGCATCAGGATCCACAGACCAATTTTGCGATTGATGACCATATGGTTTTTCCGGCGAGGTTAAAACGGCGGGGGCCAATGCGCGGCCCCACTGGTGGCGCTTAACACATGCGGAGCCAACTGCGGCACTGGCCAGTGGCGCGTGGCATCATTTGTCATCGAAATGTTCCTAAAGTGTAAAGCCCCGCAACATTGACGGCGCGGCCAATGATGCTCTTAATCGTTTCCAATCTGATGCGGGCTTTCAGGTTCGCCATACATGTAAGGGAAAGACGGATCATGGATGTAAGGGCAGCCGTTGCCTTCGAGGCAGGCAAACCGCTGGAAATCGAGACCGTGCAACTCGAAGGCCCGCGCGCGGGTGAGGTGCTGGTCGAAATCAAGGCGACCGGCCTGTGCCATACGGACAAGTTCACCCTGTCCGGCGCTGATCCCGAGGGCCTGTTCCCCGCCATCCTGGGCCACGAGGGCGCGGGTGTGGTGGTAGAAGTGGGCGCGGGTGTGAAGCACCTAAAGCCCGGTGACCACGTGATCCCGCTCTACACGCCGGAATGCCGGGAATGTAAATCCTGCCTGTCACGCAAGACCAACCTGTGCACTGCCATCCGTTCCACGCAGGGCAGGGGACTGATGCCCGATGGTACGTCGCGCTTCTCGTTCAAAGGCCAGCCGATCCACCACTACATGGGCTGTTCCACCTTCGCCAACTATACGGTCCTGCCAGAAATCGCGCTGGCCAAAATCCGGCCTGATGCCCCGTTTGACAAGGTGTTCTACATTGGCTGCGGCGTGACAACGGGCATTGGCGCGGTGCTGTTTACTGCCAAGGTCGAGGCGGGCAGCACGGTAGCCGTGTTCGGTCTGGGCGGCATCGGTCTCAATGTGATCCAGGGTGCAAAAATGGTTGGGGCCGACCGGATCATCGGCATCGATATCAACCCCGCGCGCGAGGCCATTGGCCGCCAGTTCGGCATGACCGATTTCGTTAACCCCAGGGATCTTGGCCCCGATGGCGACCTGGTCGGTCATCTTGTGGAAATGACGGATGGCGGCGTGGACTATTCGTTTGAATGCGTGGGCAACTCCACGCTGATGCGCCAGGCACTGGAATGCGCGCATCGTGGCTGGGGCGTTTCCACCATCATCGGTGTTGCGGGGGCCGGGCAGGAAATCAGCACGCGCCCGTTCCAGCTTGTGACCGGGCGGCGATGGATCGGCTCGGCCTTTGGTGGCGCGCGCGGGCGCACGGACGTACCGCGTATTGTGGACTGGTTCATGGAAAACCGCATCGATATCGACAGCCTGATTACCCACAAGCTGCCGCTTGAGCGCATTAATGAAGGTTTTGACATGATGGCGAAGGGCGAAAGCATCCGTACGGTTGTCGAGTTCTGATGCATGACCACGATCAAGACGCTTGAGGAACACGCGGCCTGTGGCGGCCGCCTGGGCTTTTACAGCCACCTTTCCGACAGCCTGGGGCTGGAGGCGCGTTTTGGCGTATTCCTGCCGCCGCGCGCACTGGCGGGCGAACGCGTGCCGGTGCTGCATGTGCTGGCGGGTCTGACCTGCACGCACGAGACTTTCCTGATCAAGTCGAACGCCGTGCGGTTTGCCGCGCGCAATGGCATTGCGCTGGTCGCCCCCGACACCTCGCCCCGTGGGGCAGGTGTTGCGGGGGAAGGCGATGCCTATGATCTGGGTACCGGGGCCAGCTTCTATCTGGACGCCACAACCCCCGCCTGGCGCAAGCATTACCGGATGGGCACCTATGTCGGTCAGGAACTGCCGGAACTGACCCAGGCGCATTTTGCTCTTGATGGTGCGCGGCGGGGAATCATGGGCCATTCCATGGGGGGGCATGGCGCGCTGGTCCATGCTCTGCGCGCGCCGCAGGCATGGAAGTCGGTTTCGGCATTCGCGCCCATCTGCCATCCCGCTACCGTGCCGTGGGGGGAGAAGGCGTTTGCTGCCTATCTGGGGGCCGATCGCGCCACATGGGCGCGGCATGACGCAACATTGCTGCTGGAAGCGGGGCATACCCATCCCACTGAAATCCTGGTGGATCAGGGGGAGGCCGACCAGTTCCTGTACAGCCAGCTCAAGCCCGAGTTGCTGGCAGCGGCGGCAGGA
The DNA here is from genome assembly GCF_000182745.2 of Komagataeibacter medellinensis NBRC 3288. Classification (NCBI taxonomy): domain Bacteria; kingdom Pseudomonadati; phylum Pseudomonadota; class Alphaproteobacteria; order Acetobacterales; family Acetobacteraceae; genus Komagataeibacter; species Komagataeibacter medellinensis. Next base: position 769,088 of record NC_016027.1, on the reverse strand, counting down.
CGGACAGGGCAGGCGTTACGCCTGCGCCTGCACCCGCGCTATGATCACTCCTACTGGTTTATCCAGTCGTTCATTGCCGACCATATCGACCATCATGCGACCGTGCTTAACGCGCTGTAAGGGAAGGAAAAGTTTTTGGTGAAGCGTTTTTAAAAGCTTCAGAAAATGCAGCTTGTTTGAAAAAAGGCAGCACCCCAAAAACTTTCCTCGCTTTTTATCAGTCGGTCAGGTGCCGATAAGATGCAGCACAATCTCGCGCCGGTGGGGGCGGGCGCGGTGTTCAAACAGGTAAAGCCCCTGCCACATACCCAGTACCGGACGCCCGTCTGCTACCGGGATTGAAAGCTGGGTATTGGTGAGCATGGTACGCAGGTGGGCGGGCATGTCATCCGGGCCTTCATCTTCATGGATGTAGCGGCCAGGCTGCTCGGGTACCAGCGTTTCAAAATAGCGTTCTATGTCGGCCCGCACTGTGGGGTCGGCATTTTCCTGTACGGTCAGGGATGCGGAGGTGTGGCGGCACCATAGGGTCAGCAGGCCGGTTTCGATCCCGCTCTGCGCTACCCAGTCCAGTACCGGCCGGTCGATCGGTACCAGCCCCTTGCCCCGGGTACTGACATGAAGACTGTGCAGTTCCTGGCGCATGAGGCTGGTCCTTTCAGGGTTATTTCAGGAATCCGATCAGGGATTCCGCTTCCGATACAATAGGCTCGGCAATGGCGCGGGCGCGGTTCGCACCGGCGCGCAGCGTGTCACACAGGAAACCGGGCTCACGCAGCAGGCGCCCGGTCTCGGCGGCAATCGGGGCGACAGCGCCCACCAGCACCTCTGTCAGTGCCTCCTTGAACGGGCCGAAACCCTGCCCGCCAAACTCTGCCAGTACATCGGCCACACTCTTGCCTGATAGCGTGGCATATATGGTTACAAGGTTGCGGGCCTCGGGCCGATTTTCAAGCCCTGCCTCTTCGGAAGGCAGGGGTTCGGAATCGGTCTTGGCACGCTTGATCTTGTTCGCAATGGTGTCGGCATCATCCGTCATCTCAATCCGGCTTTGGGCAGAGGGATCGGATTTGGACATCTTCTTGCTGCCATCGCGCAGGCTCATGATGCGCGCGCCCTGTGGCGGGATGAGAGGCTGGACCTGCGGGAAGAACGCGATCCCGTAATCATGGTTGAATTTCTGGGCGATGTCATTGGTCAGTTCAAGATGCTGCTTCTGGTCATCGCCCACCGGCACGACGGTGGCCTTGTAGGCCATGATGTCGGCTGCCATCAGGTCGGGATAGACATACAGGCCGGCGGAGTGCTTTTCGCGGTCCTTGCCCGCCTTGTCCTTGAACTGTGTCATGCGGTTGAGCCAGCCGATACGGGCAACACAGTTGAAGATCCATCCCAGCCGCGCATGGGCGCTCACGGCGGACTGGTTGAACAGGATATGCTGCTCCGCATCAATGCCCGATGCCAGCAGTACGGCGGTCTGCGCCAAAGTCTGCTGGCGCAGGGTGGCAGGTTCCTGCCATGTGGTGATGGCGTGCATGTCCACCAGGCAGAAGATACAGTCATGATCACGCTGCAGCGCGACCCAGTTGCGTATTGCACCCAGGTAGTTGCCAAGCTGCGGGATACCGGTCGGCTGGATGCCGGAAAACAGGCGTTGCATAAAGGTATTGTCCGTTTCTTTGCCCCGGCAGGTCAAGCCGCCGGGCGGTCAGGGCAGGGGGTGGAGCGCATCAAGGCGGCGGCGTTCTTCCGCCACCATGGAGGTCGTCATCGGGTGGGCGCGTTCGGCCGCGACATCCGCTGCACTGAACACCGGGACGGGTTGCGTATCGCCCCGCGTGGCCAGATAGCTCAGGATGGAGGCGATTTCCTCATCCGACAGGTGGGTGCGGAAGGGCGGCATGGAAAAATTGTAGTGCACGCCATCAATGTCCAGCGGGCCGTTCAGTCCGTTGAGCAGCACATGCATCAGGTATTGCTTGCCTTCGGTTGTGGCCGCAATCCGGTCCACCCGGCCCGATATGGGGGGGATCTCGCCCTTCATGCCTTCGCCGCCATGGTGGCAGATGCCGCAATTGGTGCGGTAGCGTGCATAGCCATGTTGCCCGTAGCGCGTGCAGCCAGCCAGCAGGACCACGGTGCTGGTCATGCAGGCCAGACGCAGTGCGGACGCCATGCGCCCGGTCACAATCTTCATGTCCGTTTTTCGTTTTTCATATGCCTGAATGGTAAAAAAGCCATTCACCCGGCAGATGAATGGCTTTTTTCCAGGTTCTAGTGGCCGCTGGGGGAAACACCCAGCAACTGTATCTTGAAAATGAGCGGGCTGTCGGGCTGGATGATACCCATGGATTTGTGCCCGTAACCCAGTTCGGGCGGTACGTACAGCATCCAGGTATCGCCTACATGCATCTTGGGCAGGGCTTCCTGCCAGCCCTTGATCACCATTTCCAGCGGCATCTGCATATACGCGCCGTGACCATGCTGCTCGGAACTGTCAAAGATGCCGCCATCGGGCAGGCGACCTTCATAGATTACCATCACGCTGTCATTGATGGTGGGCTGCGCGCCATCCTTGGGGCCGGATTTCAGCACCTTGTAGGCCAGCCCGTCGGGCAGCGTCTGGACACCGGGCTGCTTGCGCACGTTGTCCATGAACTGTGCCGGGGTCAGTTCCGGCTGGTCATCCTTGTTGCCCCCGCATGCTGCCAGTGGCAGCGCTACCGCAACTGCGGCAAGAAGGGGAATGACACGGGAAAAGCGTTTCATGACACCTCGGCAGATTGTTGGCAAAGCATGAAGGGGCATGGGCGTAAGATCAGAGCGCGCCGCCGCGTCGGCCGATCTTGGCCCCCAGCCGCAGGCGCAGCGCGTTAAGGTTGATGAAGCCCTGCGCATCGGCCTGGTTGTAGGCTCCCTCGTCATCCTCGAAGGTTACGACACGGGTATCATACAGGCTATGGGGGCTTTCACGGCCAACGCAGATCACGTTGCCCTTGTACAGCTTCAGCCGCACGCGACCGGTCACCGAATGCTGGCTCTGGTCGATCAGGGCCTGCAGCATGCGGCGCTCGGGCGAGAACCACAGGCCATTATAGATGATCTCGGCATAGCGTGGCATCAGGCTGTCCTTGAGGTGCATGGCCTCGCGGTCAAGGGTGATGCTTTCGATGCTGCGATGCGCGGTCAGCAGGATCGTGCCGCCCGGTGTCTCGTAAATGCCGCGTGACTTCATGCCCACAAAGCGGTTTTCCACCAGGTCAAGACGACCGATACCGTTGTCACGGCCCAGTTCGTTCAGGCGCGTCAGCAGCGTTGCAGGTGACATGGTCACGCCATTGATCGCAACCGGGTCGCCCGAGACGAAATCGATGGTGATTTCGGTGGCCTTGTCCGGTGCGGCTTCGGGGGAAATGGTGCGCTGGAACACGATTTCCTCGGGGCCAACTGCCGGATCTTCCAGCAGTTTGCCTTCAGAAGAGGAGTGCAGCAGGTTCGCATCGACCGAGAACGGCGCTTCCCCGCGCTTGTCCTTCGCGATGGGGATCTGGTGTTCCTCGGCAAAGGCCAGCAGTCGGGTGCGCGATGTCAGGTCCCATTCGCGCCAGGGCGCGATGACCGTGATGTCGGGCTTGAGCGCATAATAGGCCAGTTCAAAACGGACCTGGTCATTGCCCTTGCCGGTTGCGCCATGGGCTACCGCGTCGGCGCCGACCTGTTCGGCAATCTCGATCTGGCGCTGGGCGATCAGCGGGCGGGCAATGGATGTACCCAGCAGGTACTGCCCCTCATACAGCGCGTTGGCGCGGAACATGGGGAAGACGAAGTCCTTGACGAAGGTTTCGCGCAGGTCCTCGACAAAGATTTCCTTCACGCCAAACATCTCGGCCTTGCGGCGGGCGGGTTCCAGTTCCTCGCCTTGGCCCAGATCAGCCGTGAACGTCACGACCTCGCAGTTGTAGGTGGTCTGCAACCAGCGCAGAATCACGGAAGTATCAAGACCGCCCGAATAGGCGAGAACGACCTTTTTGACATCCCTGGCGGCCATGGGAGAACGCTCCTGTCCACAAAACTTTTAACACGACTTTGCCGGGTAAACCGGCGGCCTGTCCTCCTAGCACCCCACGGCGCGGGCGACCAGAAGTGAAGGGCGGATTTTTAGGTTATTGCGCGGCATCAGTCCCGTCATCGGGGCGGGCCACGCGGCGCAGGCGCTGGCTCTCGGTGCGCAGTTGCCCGCAGGCGGCTAGGATATCGCGGCCGCGCGGCATGCGGATGGGGGAAGCAAAGCCCGCATCCATCACGATATTCGCAAATTTTTCAAGCTGTTCGCGCGTCGATGGTCGGTAACTGCTGCCCGGCCACGGGTTGAACGGGATCAGGTTGACCTTGGCCGGTATGCCCGAGATCAGGCGTACCAGTTCGCGCGCATCGGCCTCGCTATCGTTAATGCCGCGCAGCATGATGTATTCAAACGTGATACGACGTGCATTGCTGGCGGCGGGGTAGCGGCGGCAGGCAGCGATGACTTCCTTGATGGGATATTTGCGGTTGAGCGGTACGATCTCGTCACGCAGGTCATCACGCACGGCATGTAGCGACACGGCCAGATTGATGCCAAGTTCCGCCCCGCACTGGTCCATCATCGGCACCACGCCCGATGTGGACAGCGTGATGCGCCTGCGCGAAAGCCCGATGCCTTCGCCATCCATGATGATCCGCATGGCCTTGGCCACGTTGTCATAATTGTACAGCGGCTCCCCCATGCCCATCAGCACGATGGTGGACAGCAGGCGCGGCGTATCGCCCTTGGGGCTGGGCCATTCGCCATAGCTGTCGCGGGCTGCCATGAACTGGCCCACGATCTCGGCAGCCCCAAGGTTACGCACCAGCGCCTGCGTGCCGGTATGGCAGAAGGTGCATGACAGCGTGCATCCTACTTGCGATGAAATGCATACCGCTCCCCGGTCTTCCTGTCGGTCGGGGATGTACACGGTCTCGGCTTCCTGCCCGTCACGGAAACGGAAGAGGAATTTGCGCGTGGAATCCTGCGATGTCTGTTCGGTCACCACACCAGGGCGGCCCACAACGAAACGCTCGGCCAGCTTTTCCTGCAGCGGGCGGGCGATCGAACTCATGCGCGAGAAATCGGTGGCGCCCTGATGGTAGATCCAGTGCCATAGCTGCTTGGTGCGGAAAGGCTTTTCGCCAATCTCGACCATGATGTCCGTCAGTTCCTCGCGCGATAGGCCCACTAGGTCACGCCTGCCATCGGGCATTGCCGCCGTGGGCGGGGCGAACTGGGCGGACTTGGCACGGATGCGCGCGCGTTCCTCGTCATTCAGGAGGGAGGCCGCCGTCCCGTCACGTGAGCGGGTCGGGGTGGGGGCTACGGAGGACATACCGGTGCTGCCTGTGTTCTACATGTCATTAAATAAAAGGGGAGGGAGCGTTTCCAGCTACTCCACTGTGCCTGTGTATCACAGCGCAGGCAGGCGATGCGACCGCCGATTACCCGTTCTTGCGGGCGGCGATCAGGAATTCCCGGTTGCCTTCCGGCCCGGTGATGGGGCTGGGGTCGATGCCCAGTACGGTCCATCCCGGCAGGTCTGACCACCACTGGCGGATCATCTGGCATACGGTCTCATGCACCGCCGGGTCGCGTACCACGCCTTTGGCGCCCACGGCCTCACGCCCGGCCTCGAACTGCGGCTTGATAAGCGCAATGGCCCATGCGCCCGGCATGCACAGTTCCAGCCCGGCGGGCAGGACAGTACGCAGGCCGATGAAACTGGCATCACACACCAGCGCGCCGATCGGGTCGGGGATGATGGTGGTATCCAGTGCGCGGGCATTGCATTTTTCCAGCACCACCACCTGTTCGGTATTGCTGCGCAGCTTCCATGCAAGCTGGCCATGGCCTACATCCACCGCATAAACCTTCGCGGCCCCTTCATGCAGCAGCACGTCGGTGAACCCACCGGTGGAGGCACCCACATCAAGGCAGGTCAGGCCTGCGGGCGAGAGACAGAAATGGTCCAGCCCATGCGCCAGCTTTATCCCCCCGCGGGAGACCCACGGATGGTCCTGCCCCTTGAGTGTCAGGGGTGTGTCCTCGGGTATCTGCTCGCCTGCCTTGGCTATGCGCCGGTCAGGGGTATGGACCAGACCGGCCATGATGAGCGCCTGCGCCCGGGTGCGGGTTTCCACCAGCCCCCGGTCCACCAGCATCTGGTCAACGCGACGTTTTGCCATGAACGGTTCTGATCCCGTACGGGCTCAGGCCATCTGCCGCGATTGCGGCAGGCCAAGGGCGGACAGCGCCGTATCTACAATGGCCGCCGCATCCAGCCCTGCCTCGATATACTGGGCATCCTGGGTGTTATGGTCGATGAAGCGGTCGGGCAGTGTCATGGGGCGGAAGCGCACGCGGTCCAGCAGGCCGGTTTTGGCCAGATGGGTCATGACAAAGCTTGCAAACCCGCCAACCGACCCTTCCTCGATGGTGATCAGCACGGCATGGTTGCGCGCCAGCTGTTCGACCAGTGCGGTGTCGATCGGCTTGGCGAAGCGGGCGTCGGCCACGGTGGGGGACAGGCCGTGGGCGGCCAGCATGTCGGCGGCTTTCAGCGCATGTTCCAGCCTGGGACCAAGCGAGAGGATGGCAATGCCACCCTGTTCCGGCCCGGACTGGCGCGCCATCTCGCGCACGATTCGTCCGCGCCCGATCTCCAGCACCTCGCCCGCTGCCGGCAGCGCCAGCCCCAGCCCGGCGCCACGCGGGTAACGCAGGCCGATCGGGCCTTCGTCAAACGCGATGGCGGTGGCGGTCATGTGCATCAGTTCCACCTCGGTGCTCGGCGCCATCAGCGTGATGCCGGGCAGGCAGCCAAGGTAGGCGATATCGAAGGAACCCGCATGCGTTGCGCCATCGGCCCCCACCAGGCCCGCGCGGTCGATGGCGAAGCGCACCGGCAGTTTCTGCAGCACCACGTCATGCATCACCTGATCATAGGCGCGCTGGAGGAAGGAGGAATAGATGGCGCAGAACGGGCGCAGCCCCTCGGTCGCCATACCGGCGGCAAAGGTCACGGCGTGCTGTTCGGCAATGCCCACATCAAAAAAGCGATCGGGATAGGCTTTGGCGAACTTGTCCAGCCCCGTGCCCGACGGCATGGCGGCGGTGATCGTGACGATCCTGTCGTCCGTCGCGGCCTGGCGCACCAGTTCCTTGGCAAAGACCGAGGTGTAGCTGGGCGGGCCGGACGGACCCTTCTTCTGCTCACCGGTCACGACATTGAATTTGGAGACGGCGTGATACTTGTCACCTGCCGACTCGGCCGGGGTGTAGCCATGGCCTTTTTCGGTAATCACATGCAGCAGCACGGGGCCGACATCCTCGGCATCGCGCAGGTTGCGCAGGATGTGGACCAGCTGGTTCATGTCGTGGCCGTCAACGGGGCCGACATAATAGAAGCCCAGTTCCTCGAACAGCGTGCCGCCGGTCATGATGCCGCGTGCGTATTCATCCGCCTTCTTCGCCGTGCGTTCCAGCCGGCCGGGCAGGCGCTTGGCCATCTTGGCGGCGAGTTCGCGCAAGGAAAGGAACTTGCGCGAGGACATGAGCCGCGAAAGGTAGTTCGACATCGCGCCCACCGGGGGGGCGATCGACATTTCGTTGTCGTTGAGCACCACGATCAGGCGCTCGGCCCCCGGACCGCAATGCGACGCGTTGTTCATCGCCTCATACGCCATGCCTGCCGAGATCGAGCCATCGCCGATCACGGCAATCACATTGCGTTCGCGGTAGGCGGGGTCTTCTTCCGCGCGCAGGTGATGGGCCACGGCCATGCCGAGACCGGCGGAAATGGAGGTCGAGGAATGGGCCGCGCCAAACGGGTCGTATTCGCTCTCGCTACGGCGGGTGAAGCCCGAAAGGCCGCCCGGCTGGCGCAGGGTACGGATGCGCTCGCGCCGCCCGGTCAGGATCTTGTGCGGATAGGCCTGGTGGCCCACATCCCAGATCACCCGGTCATCGGGCGTGTCGAACACGGCATGGAGCGCGACCGTCAGTTCCACCACGCCCAGCGACGCGCCAAGATGCCCGCCGGTGGTGGAGACGGCATCAATCGTCTCGGCGCGCAGTTCGTCCGCCAGCTGCTTCAGCTGCTCCACCGAAAGGTTGCGCATGTCATGGGGGGCCCGGACCCGGTCAAGCTGCGGGTAGCGACCAAGGGTGGGAATCGCGTTGGGCGTCTTGCTGTCGGTCATGTCACTCAGTTCCTGCGCTCGACCACGTAGTGGACCAGATCGCGCAGGCGATCAGCCTCGGGGCCAAAGATGTCGATATGGGATAAAGCCTGTTCCGCTACGCGGCGGGCCTCCTTCGCGGCCCCTTCCACGCCCAGCAGGGCGACATAGGTGGACTTGCCCGCCGCTTCGTCCTTGCCTGCCGTCTTACCCAGTTCCTCGGCGCTGGCTGTCGCGTCCAGCACGTCATCGGCAATCTGGAACGCCGCGCCCAGGTCGCGGCCATAGGCGGATATACGGCTGCGTACATCCTCGCTGGCCTGACCGAGGATCGCGCCAGCCTCGGCCGAATAGCGGATCAGGCAGCCGGTTTTCAGCGCATGCAGGCGCGCGACTTCTTCGAGCGACAGCGCGCGGCCTTCGCCTTCCATGTCAATCATCTGGCCACCGACCATGCCCGCAGCCCCCGAGGCATCAGCCAGCGCGCGGACAAGGTTGATGCGCACCTCCGCGCTGCCATGTGTCAGCGGGTTGGCGAGGATGTCGAATGACATGGTCTGAAGCGCGTCACCAGCGAGAATGGCGGTTGCTTCGTCGAATTTTTTATGGGTGGAAGGCTGGCCACGGCGCAGGTCATCATCATCCATGGCAGGCAGGTCGTCATGCACCAGCGAATAGGCATGCAGCATCTCGACGGATGCCGCGACACGGTCCGCCCCACCAGCAGCCACCTTGAACAGGCTGGCGACTTCGGCCACCAGATAGCCGCGCAGGCGCTTGCCGCCACCCAGCGTTGCATAGCGCATGGCGTCGATCAGTCGGGCCTCGCCCCCTTCAACGCGGGGTATAAGGCGGTCGATCATGCCTTCGATGGCCTTGGCGCGCGCAGACATGGATGCACGCAGACGGGCCATGCGATCCGCACTGTCGGTTCGGGACGAGGGGGCTGTTGTTTGGCTCATCTGGTGCATCAATCCATTGGTTTTGCATCCAGCGCGCCATCGGCACGCTGGACAATCGCCTGGACGCGGGCCTCGGCCTCGTCCAGTTTTTTCTGGCAGTACTGTCGCAGGGCGGCGCCACGCTCATAGGACGTGATGGCATCTTCCAGCCTGAGTTGGCCAACCTCGAGCTGGCGCACGATGGTCTCCAGTTCGGCCAGTGCGTCCTCGAACGAAAGGTGGGTCAGGTCCTGGGTCATATGTACGTGGCATTTCCTGAAAATGACTTGGTTGGCGCAGGGCTTACATCCATGTGGGGCATCCTGCCAAGGGTACAACGTGTTTTGCGCGGTTCTGGCACTTATGCGGGCATGGACACCGTGGCGGGACCGGCTGCCGCATCCGGCCTGCGCCGGATGACGAAGGAGAGCGTGCCGCCTTCCTCCCCGAATGCAATCAGCGCATGGCCGGTCTCGCGGCAGAATGCCTGAAAATCCGCGACTGATGCGCGGTCGGTTGCAATCACGCGCAGCCGTGCGCCGGGCTGCAGGCCGCGCAGCATGCGGTTGGCCTTGAGCACGGGCAGGGGGCAGCTCAGTCCGCGGGCGTCCAGCACTATCTCGCTCATGGGAGCCATGTCTCCGTGGTGGGGGCAATCATGCCCGTGCATACTAGGGTTTGATGTTCCATACAGGTATGACCATAAAAGAAAACGCGCCGTTGATAAAACATGATGAAAGAAAGACTCTGCATGGGCTCCTATCGCATTGGAATTGATTTTGGTGGCACCAAGATCGAAATAGCCGCCCTTGCCATGGATGGAGCCGAGCGTGTGCGCCGGCGCATTACCAATCCTGGCAATTATCCCGCCGCCATTCAGGCCATGTGCGAACTGATCCATGGAGTGGACAGGGAACTGGGTGGAACGGGCACGGTGGGAATCGGCATTCCCGGTTCAATCAGCCCCGATACGGGCGTGATCAAGAATGCCAATGCTACATGGCTCAACAACCAGCCGCTGGTTCGTGACATGACGGCAGCCCTTGGCCGTGAGGTGCGCATCGAGAATGACGCGAACTGCTTTGCCCTGTCCGAGGCGATCGACGGCGCGGGTGCGGGGCATCATAGCGTGTTTGGCGTGATTATCGGCACGGGCATGGGGGCTGGAATCGTGATCGACAGGAAGCTGCTGATCGGCCGTAACCATATTGCAGGGGAGTGGGGGCATGTGCCGCTGCCGTGGCCACGGCTTGAAGAATTCCCGATGCCCAAGTGCTTCTGCGGCAATGAAGGGTGCATGGAACGCTTCCTGAGCGGTTCGGCGCTGGCGCAGGACTGGAAAGGGCCAGGTCACCGCAGTGCCGCCCATATCGAGCAGGAAGCCGAAGCGGGCGACCTGACCGCGATTGGCGCGCTGGACCGTTACATGGATCGCATGGCCCGCGCCTGTGCCATGGCCATCAACTTTATGGATCCCGACGTGATCGTGCTGGGGGGCGGCGTGTCCAACCTTGAATCGATTTATGAGCGCGTGCCCCGCCTGATGCGCCGTTACGCCATTACCCCCAACTGCACCACGCCGATCGTGCGCAACCGCCATGGTGACAGTTCTGGTGTGCGTGGTGCAGCGTGGCTGTGGGACGACCATCACGCGGCCTGATCCCATCAGGCATGATCGTGGCCCGGATCAGTCCTGTATTGCGTCCAGGCCACGAAAGCCGGTTGCCACCACGTAAAGCTCGCTCGATTCCTTGCGGCTGGCTGGTGGCTTGGCGTGGCGGACCTGCGTGAACAGGCGCTTGAGTTCCGCCAGCATCTGTTTTTCCGAACCGCCCTGGAACACCTTGGCCACGAATGCCCCATCTTGGGCAAGGATGCGTGTGGCGAAATCCAGCGCCAGTTCCGCCAGCCCGATAATGCGCAGGTGATCGGTCGGTGCATGGCCCGTGGTGTTGGGTGCCATATCCGACATGACCAGGTCGGCCTTGCCGCCCAGCAGGTCAGTCAGGCGGCCGGGCATGGCAGGGTCATTGAAATCACCCTCGATCACCGTGGCACCCGGCACTGGGTCAACCGGCAGCAGGTCAACGCCCACCACTTCGGCAGCGCCACGCTTGACCGCAACCTGCGTCCACCCGCCAGGTGCGGCCCCCAGGTCGACCACGCGCGTGCCGGGCTGGATAAGGTGGAAGCGGTCATCAAGCTCGATCAGCTTGAAGGCGGCGCGTGAGCGCCAGCCCTGCTTCTGGGCTGCCTGCACATAGGGATCATTGAGTTGGCGCTGCAGCCAGCGATGCTGGGCGGTGGTGCGGCCGCGCGCTTTCTTTACGGTTACGGTCTTGGTCCGGTTGGTCTGCGCGGCCCGTCCATCGGTGCTGCTGTCGCCTGTGCCGGGGGTCAGACTGCTGGTGCGGGCCTTGCCCGGTACGCGGGTGGAAGAACGCTGTTTCATGACGGGACGCGGTCAGGTACTGACCCGGTGCTCCATATGATGATGCAGGGAAAGGGAAAAGGGCAGGGGGGCGAGGCCGCCGTGCTGCCTGCGGTCCCCGATCATGCGTAAAAGCAGCCCGTCACGCAATCCCCTGTCCGCCACCGTAACATTCGCCATGGGCCATGTAGTGGCAATGGCCTCGAATATGGCGCAACCGGGCAGCAGGTAGCGCGCCCGGTCCGGGCCGATAACGGGGTTGCGCACAAGTCCGGCCATGCCCCCGCGGCGCAGGTTGCCGATCATGTCCAGCGCCTGCGGTATGGACAGGCTGGAGCCGTCAATCCCCGCGCGTTCGTAGCGCCCCTGTCCCTGTGCCAGGCTGGCCAGTGTCGTGACCGTACCGCTGGTGCCCAGCAGCATGACATTACCCCGCGCAATCTCGCGGGTGATGCAGTGCACATCATCAAAGCCGCGCAGCACGCTGCCGATTTCCTCTACCGCCGTATGGTAGCCGGCATCCGTAAAGATATTGCTGCCGTAGCGTTCGCCCAGCGTCATGATGCCCACCGGCAGGCTGACATAGCCCGACAGGTCATGGCGGCGGGCATTGCGGTCGATTCGTGCCCATGCAATTTCGGTCGATCCGCCGCCGATATCGAACAGCAGGTCCCGCCCTGTAGTGCCGCCGTGGCCGTGCAGCAGCGAATTGCAGGCCGCCAGCGCCAGTTCGGCTTCCTCCCGCGCGGAAATGACGGATATGTTCAGCCCCGTCTCGTGCATGACGCGGGCAATGAAATCCATGCCGTTGGCCGCCCTGCGGCAGGCCTCGGTCGCGATGGCGCGGTGGCTGTGCAGTTCGTACAGTCCCATGCGGGCAACACAGGCGCGCAGTGCCGTGATGGTGCGCTCCATGGCGGCTTCGGCCAGCTTGCCGGAATGGTGCAGCCCTTCGCCAAGACGCACGGCACGGCTGAAGCTGTCGATCACGCGCAGGCCACTCTCCCCCGCGCGGGCCACCAGCAGGCGGCAGTTATGGGTGCCCAGGTCAATAGCGGCATAGAGTGGCACGCGCGCCCTGTGCCGGTTCGTGACAGGTGCGAACGAGGGAAGTGTTTCCTGCTGATGTCTTGCGGCGTTGAGCCTGTGCTGGACCATTGTTCATCCAATACCCGTTAACGGCCAAGGTATTACCTATTGTGTTGAGTGTTCTGCATAAAACGCAAGCCAAAAGAGAAAGTTTGTGAAAAAGCCATTGCAGGGGTTGCGTCCCCCGCGGCAGGCGGCTATATGCCACATCACCGCAGCGCATCGCGCCGCTTTCTCCTTGCTGGGGGATAGTTTAGCGGTAGAACTACCGGCTCTGACCCGGTCAGCCCTGGTTCGAATCCAGGTCCCCCAGCCACTTTATCCCTAAATTATTGATTGAATTGTCTCGCTGGTCAGGTTTCTGTGCAAGATATTTGCATAAGGCACTGCACAGGCGGGCTTTTGCATGTCCATTCTGATGGTGGGGTCGTGGCCAAACTCTGCCATCCCGATACCGGACAGTATCAGGACATGATGGAGGGGTGTGCACTCATGCGGTCATGAAAAGGGCGGTCGGATGGGATGTCGGGCCGGTCATGGTTCGTGCTGGCTCTGTGTTACATGGCAGCATGGTTTACCGCTGATCTGCATTTCGGTCATGAAAGCATTAATCTGGTAATGTAACCGCCCGTTTGCGAGTGTGGCGGAAATGGATGCTATTCTGGCCTTTTCAGTTGGAATGCCCGCATGTCAGGCAGCGGGAGCAGGGCATCCTGCACGCTGCCGTGGCGCCCATTCTTGGGGGCTTGTCCACTTGATCAAGGATGATTCACGCATTGGCCACGCCTGTCATGACCAGACATTCCACGATGGCGCAGAGTTCGGCATCGCCAAAGATATGGTGAGTGCCGGTCAGGGATAGTGAATTCGGACATGACGCTCACATTGATGGTCATGACCGCGTAACCCGGCGTCTGGTAGTGAAGTCGGGTGGCGGTGGATTTGCTCGAACCCGGTACCCCACCAATAGCGCAGGTTGTGCGCCATCCGTGATGTCTCATTCCAGTCGTTTCAGGTCGGCCATGCGCCGTGGCCTCGATGGTGTGGCGGCCCTGTTCGACTGGATGGATGTGGGCGCGGATGTCCTTGGACATATGCAGGAGGAGGGTGGCTCCAGCCTGCGCACGGACGCATAAGGGTCCGGCATGCTGCTGCGCTTGTGTTCGGGCAGCCTGTAATGTTCCGGGAATACGTTAACCCGAACGAAGTCGTCGCGCGGAGGCGATTCTCCGATTTCTTCATCTTCTTAATCGAAATAAGTATCCTCATCATCAAAGATGACGGGTTCATATGCCTGAAGCAGTGCCTTCAAATCTTCCAGCTCTGGCATCTGCTACCTTATGCCTTATACGGTTCATGTTCTGGGGATTTGGACTAAACGGTCGTGTGAGCAGGTTCAGGTGCGTCATGCCGCCTTTGTGGTTGAGTGGACAGTCTTCTCAAGCATGATCTGCCATTGTTGCGCGGGTAGCGTGCCGCCACCCGCGCGCCAGGCATCAGGCTGCAAGGCCACCATCGGTGGTCAGTGCCGACCCGGTGATGAAGCTGGCCTGTGGGCTGGCCAGGAATGACACCACGGATGCGATGTCGCTCACCTTGCCGTATTCCTTGTGGCACATGAAGCTGCGTAGCATGTCGGCGGCAGCGCCGGTGGCGGGGTTCATGTCGGTATCGATCGGGCCGGGCTGGACCACGTTGATGGTGATGCCGCGCGGGCCAAGGTCACGTGCTGCACCCCGTGCAAAGCCGTTGAGCGCCGATTTGGACGCCGAATACAGTGAAATGCCGGGAAAGGGGGAGCGGTCTGCAAAGGTCGATCCGATCAGGATGATGCGCCCCCCCTGCGTCATGTGGCGCGTGGCCTCGATGGTTTCGATCATGACGGCGCGCACGTTCAGGCCCAGCACCGCATCGACCTGCGTGTCCGTCATCTCGGTCACGTCGCCATAGGGATAGATGCCGGCGTTGCAGACCAGGGCGTCGATGCGCCCCATCCCGGCCACCACGCGCTGGATGGCGGCACGGTTGCCGCTGCCTTCGCCATCACAGCGGATGGCCATGGCCCGGCGGCCCAGTGCCTTGACCTCATCAACCGTTTTCTGTGCCGCCTGTTCGTTGCGGGCATAGGAAATGGCGATGTCGTAGCCATCCTGAGCCAGTGATTTCGCAATGGCGGCGCCAATGCCGCGGCTACCGCCGGTAACGTAGGCTACGCGTTGTGTCATTGTATTCTCTCCTGTTTTCAACCTGCCTTTCCCCCTATAGCAGCACGCCGGTGGGGGAAAGCGCATGCATGCGTGCGAAGGGACTTGATCGCAGGGTGCGGGTTGTCTATAGCCTGCCTGTTCGCGCGTCCGGGCCTGTAGGGCATGCCCGGCCGCAATGGAGTGTTTACGTCTGCCCCAAACGGCAGGCAGAAACACGGGCACCAGATATTCAGGAGAAGAAAATGCCCAAGATGAAGACCAAGTCATCGGTCAAGAAGCGGTTCAAGATCACCGCCACTGGCAAGGTGCTGGCAGGTCCCGGCAACAAGCGCCACGGCCTGATCAACCGCTCGCAGAAGATGAAGCGCACGAACCGTGGTTCGCAGGTGCTGACGGAAATGGACGGTCGCACTGTAAAACAGTGGGCCCCCTACGGTCTGGCATAAGGAGCACCTGAGATATGGCACGTGTGAAACGCGGCGTAACGACGCTTGCCCGCCACAAGAAAGTTCTCGCAGCCTCCAAGGGTTTCCGGGGCCGTTCCTCCACCAACTACCGCATTGCGCTGGAACGTCTGGAAAAGTCGCTTCAGTATGCCTACCGTGACCGCCGGAACAAGAAGCGCGAATTCCGCGCCCTGTGGATCCAGCGTATCAACGCGGCAGTGCGTGAACATGGCCTGACCTACAGCCGTTTCATCAACGGTCTGGACAAGGCTGGCATCGAGATCGACCGCAAGGTCCTCGCCGCCATTGCCTATGACGATGCAGCAACCTTTGCTGAAATCGTGAAGAAGGCGCAGGCCGCTCTGGCCTGACCCCTGTCCCGCGCCCGCGTGGCGACAGGTCCACGAAACGGGTCGTCCCTTCGGGCGGCCCGTTTTGTTTTTAATGCAATGCCCGTGCCGCACCGATTGCCGGTGGCGGCCACTATTCCATGCGCCGGGTCTGGCCCGCCGGTAGATACCTCTTGCCAGCCGCCCGACGTGAGCCTGTGCGAGGTGCTATGAGTGACGATCTCGAAACCCTGAGGGAACAGACAGTTCAGGCACTCGCTGCCGCGACCGACCAGCGCGCGTGGGATGCAGTGCGCGTGGGCACGCTGGGTAAGTCGGGCAGTCTGACCGCACTCCTCAAGCAGCTTGGCCGCATGACGCCAGATGAGCGGCGTACGCGGGGCGCGGCGCTGAACCGCCTGCGTGACGAGTTGACCCGCCTGATCGAGGCGCGTGGACAGGAACTTGAGGCGGCTGCCCTGAACGCCCGTCTGACAGCCGAGCGCGTGGACGTGACACTGCCCTGTGCGCCGGAAGCGGATGGCGCCCTGCACCCCATTACCCGTACGATCGAGGAAATGGCCGCCATTTTCGGTGCAATGGGGTTTCAGATCGCCGAAGGCCCGGATATCGAGAGCGACTGGCACAACTTCTCGGCCCTGAATACGCCCGCGCACCATCCCGCCCGCACGGATCAGGACACGTTCTACCTGCCGGCCGAGGCCGAGGGCCAGCCCGAACGCGTGTTGCGCACCCAGACATCGGGTGTGCAGATCCGCACCATGCTGGGGCATGAGCCGCCCATCCGCATCATCGCCCCCGGCCGTACCTATCGCGCCGACCATGATGCCACCCATTCGCCCATGTTCCATCAGTGCGAGGGACTGGTGATCGAGAAGGGCATTACGCTGGGCCACCTGAAGGGGTGCCTGTCGGACTTCCTGCGCGCTTTTTTCCAGATGCCGGACCTGCCGGTGCGCTTCCGCGCATCCTATTTTCCCTTTACCGAGCCATCCATGGAAATTGATATCGGCTGGTCGCGCAGGACCGGGCAGATCGGCGCGGGCGATGACTGGCTGGAAGTGCTGGGTGCCGGCATGGTTCACCCCCGTGTGCTGGCCAATTGCGGCCTGGATGCGCGGGAATGGCAGGGCTTTGCCTTTGGCATGGGGATCGAGCGCCTGACCATGCTGCGCCACGGTATTCCCGACCTGCGGTCGTTTTATGAAAGCGATGTCCGCTGGCTGCGCCATTACGGCACAAATCCCCTGTCTCCCGCCCTGTTGCACGAAGGTCTGTGATCGATGAAGTTCTCCCTGTCATGGCTGCGCGCGCATCTCGAAACCACGGCGACGGTGGAAGAAATCTGCGCCACACTGAACACCATCGGGCTGGAAGTCGAGGGCGTTGAAGACCCCGGCGCATCCCTTGCATCCTTCCGCACAGCCCGCATCATCGAAGCGGTCCAGCACCCCAATGCCGACCGCCTGCGCGTATGCCAGGTCGATGCGGGTGAGGGGTTCGAGCGTGTGCAGGTCGTGTGCGGCGCACCCAACGCGCGTGCGGGCCTGCATGTGATCTTTGCCCCGCCCGGCACCTATATTCCCGCCAGTGGCATCACCATCAAGGCTGGCAAGCTGCGTGGCGAGGCCAGTGGCGGCATGCTGTGCTCGCTGCGTGAACTGGGACTGGGCGAGGAAAGTGAAGGCATTGCCGAACTGCCCGAAGGCACCGCGCCAGGCCAGTCCTATCCCCTGTTTGCCAAACTGGATGACCCGGTCATCGATATTGCAATCACCCCCAACCGTGGCGACGCGCTGGCGGTGCGGGGTGTGGCGCGTGACCTTGCGGCGGCGGGGCTTGGCAAGCTCAGGCCGTGGCGAGCGGAAACGGTGGAAGGGCATTTTGACACCCCCATCAACTGGCGCATCACCTTCCCTGAAGCCTGCCCGTGGGTGCTGGGGCGTGTCATTCGTGGCGTGAAGAACGGCCCCAGCCCGGAATGGCTGAAGCAGAGGCTGGAATCCGTGGGCATGCGCCCGGTTTCGGCCCTGGTGGACATCACCAATTTCTTTGCCTTCGATCTTGGCCGTCCGCTGCACGTGTTCGACGTGGGCAAACTGATGGGTTCGGAACTGACCATCTGCCGCGGGGCGGGCGAGACCTTTACCGCTCTGGATGGTAGCGAGCACGTCATGACGCCCGATGACTGCGTGATTGCCGACGGGCGCGGCGTGCAGTCGCTGGCTGGTATCATGGGCGGGGCGGAAAGCGGTGTCAGCGATGACACCACGGATGTATTCGTGGAATGCGCGCTGTTCGATCCGGTGATCATTGCCCTGTCGGGGCGGCGGCACAACCTGCATTCCGATGCCCGCCAGCGCTTCGAGCGCGGTGTGGATCAGGCCCTGCCGCCTGCGGCGCTGGAAGCCGCTACGCGCATGATCCTTGACCTGTGTGGCGGGGAAGCGGGCAGCGTGGTTTCCGCCGGGGCTGAACCGGCATGGCAGCGGCAGGCGCATCTGGAATTCGCCCGTCTGGAAACGCTGGGCGGACTGGTGGAAGAACCCGACCATGCCGTGCACCTGCTGGAAGGTCTGGGTTTCAAGATACGCGAGTGCGATGCGCGGCATGTTGTGGTGGATGTGCCCTCATGGCGCAATGACATTGCAACGCCCATGCTGCTGGACCAGAAGCCTGATCTGCCAGCCGCCCGCGCGCAGGCCGCAGCCGAAGGGGCGGTGGCGATTGATCCCGAAGTGGACCTGATCGAGGAAGTGCTGCGCCTACGGGGGCTGGACAGCGTGCCTGCGGTGTCCTTGCCGGTAAGTAATGCCGTGCCGGTGCCAGCCTTCACTCTGCGGCAGAGCCGTGTCGCCAGCCTGCGCCGCCAGCTTGCCGCGCGTGGGCTACTGGAAACGGTAGGCTTTTCGTTTGTAGCACAGGAGCAGGCTGCCGAATTTGGTGAAACGCCCACGGACCTGCACCTGCTCAATCCCATTGCGGCTGACCTGGACCAGATGCGGCCTACGCCGCTGGTCAATCTGCTGGCAGCGGTAAAGAGCAACGCGGCGCGTGGCTATCCCGATCTTGGCCTGTTTGAAGTCGGGCCCGGTTTTGGCCCCGATGGGCAGAAGCTGGTGGCCGCCGGGATACGCAGTGGCCATTCGCCGCGCATGCCGGGGCAGTCTGCCCATCCGGTTGACCTGTGGCAGGTCAAGGCCGATGCGCTGGCAGGACTGGCCGCCATGGGGGCTGCGATGGAGGGGCTGGGCATTACCACGGATGCCCCGTCCTATTACCATCCCGGCCGCTCTGGCGTGATCCGGCAGGGGCCGAAGCTGGTGCTGGGTCATTTTGGCCAGTTGCATCCCGCCCTGTTGGCCGCGCGCGGCATTGATGTGTCGGTGTGTGCATTCACGTTGTATCCTGACATGGTGCCCGAACCCAAGCGCAAGCGCAGGGGGCCGCCGGCACTTTCCACGTTCCAGCCACTGCGGCGTGATTTCGCCTTTGTGGTGGAAGCGGACGTTCCGGCAGAAAAGTTGTTGCGCGCCGTGAAGGGGGCCGAGCGCAACCTGATTGTCGCGGTCAGCCTGTTTGATGCTTATGAAGGCGACAAGATCCCGGCGGGCCACAAGTCGCTGGGTGTGGAGATAACCCTTCAGCCAATGGACAGGACCCTGACCGATGCGGAAATCGAAGCTGTCTGTGAACGGGTGCTCGCAGCGGCGCAGAAAAGCTGCAATGCCGCCCTGCGTAACTAACCGCCCCGCCACCCGCCTGCGGGTATGGCGTGGCATGAGCGGTGTGCTGGCGATGCTGCTGGGCACGGCGGGTCTGCCGTCGCTGGCCCATGCCACCGAAATTACGGGGGCAGGGTCCAGCTTTGGCGCGCCGATCTATGGGGCGTGGGGGGCGGCGGTTGCGCATGCGACGGATATCCGCCTGAATTACCAGACCATAGGCTCTGGCGCCGGACAGAACCAGGTCAAGGCCCGCACGGTTGATTTTGGGGCATCGGATGCTCCGATGGGTGCGGCCCAACTGGCGCAGAACAACCTGCTCCAGTTCCCTACCGTGCTGGGTGCCATTGTGGTGGTGGTAAACCTGCCGGGTGTGGATGCGGCCCATCTGTGCCTGACGGGTGAACTGCTGGCACGGCTGTATTCCGGTGACATCACGATGTGGAATGACCCCGCCATCATGGCCGAAAACCCCGGCATGGACCTGCCTGCCATACCGGTCGCCCCCGTACGGCGTGCGGATGGCTCCGGCACCACGTTCGTGTTTACCTCCTATCTTGCCCGCGTCTGGCCACGATGGGCAAAGGAGCAGGGTAGTGGCACCTCCATCGAATGGCCGGTGGGCGAAGGCGCACGGGGCAATGATGGCATTGCTGCCGCCGTACGTAATACCGAAGGCAGCATAGGCTATGTGGAATATGCCTATGCGGCAGGTAACCACATGCCAGTCGTCGAACTACGCAACCGCCATGGGGACCGGGTCATGGCCGACCAGGACAGTTTCAGCCGGGCCGTAGCGACGGCCCGCTGGGCGCAGGATGCAACCCACGCTGCCGATGTGCTTGATGGTGATGGTGCCGGTGCATGGCCGATCATGGCCGCCACCTACGCCCTGCTGCCGCAGGACAGGGCCGACACGCCGCAGGGCCATGCCGTGCGGGCCTTCTTTGACTGGAGCATGCGCAATGGGGGAGAAGCAGCGCTTTCCCTGCATTACGTGCTGTTGCCTGATGACATCCGTGCAACCATACGCGACATGCTGGCGCATTAATGGGACACGGAAAGTAATAAAAGTTTCTTGATGCCGTCTTTCTTCAAAAAGACAGCGTTCCATGGAGCTTTCTGAAACAAGCTTCACCAGAAACTTTTCTATGTTTTGCAGGTATGCGGTTCAGCCAGTATTTGCGCTTGCCGCACCGACACGATAAGCCGGTCAGGCATGATCGAACCTTCCTCCAGTCCTCCGCCTGCCGTAACCGGCATGTCCTGCGCTGCCCCGACCATATGGATCATGGCCGGTGAGGCCAGTGGCGATGTTCTGGGTGCGCGCCTTATGGCAGCCCTGCGTGTACGCAGTCCGGGCGTGCGGTTTGTCGGGATCGGGGGGGAGCGCATGCAGGGGCAGGGGTTGCGCTCGCTGTTTCCGCTGCGTGACCTTGCTGTCATGGGACTGATGGAAGTACTGCCCCGCCTGCGCCATCTCTCGCGCCGACTGGACCAGGCAGTTACCGATATTACGGCATGCAGGCCCGATATGGTCATTACCATCGACAGTCCGGGCTTTACCCTGCGCCTGCTGCGGCGGATTGCACCGCTTTCCATTCCGCGCCTGCATTATGTGGCCCCGCAGGTCTGGGCATGGCGTGAGCACCGGGTACGTGAATTTCCCGGCCTGTGGGAACGGATGCTGTGCCTATTGCCCTTCGAGCCGGAATTCTTTGCCCGCCACGGGCTGGAGGCGCGCTTTGTCGGCCACCCTGTGCTCCAGTCCGGTGCGGATACGGGGTCGGGCGCGGCCTTCCGCGCACGGCACGGCATTGGGCCGGGTGCGCCGGTGCTGGTGCTCATGCCCGGTAGCCGCCGGTCCGAAGCGCCGCGCCTGCTGCCGGTCTTTGGTCAGATGCTGGCCATCGTAAAACAGGGTATGCCAGATATTGTACCGGTCGTGCCCGTTGCCCCTGTCATTGCCGATATCGTACGCGCAGGTGTCGCGAAATGGCCGGTCCAGCCCATTATCGTGACGGATGTGCATGACAAGCACGATGCCTTTGCCGCGGCCGATGCGGCGCTGACCAAATCGGGCACGTCTACGCTGGAACTGGCCATGGCGGGGGTGCCTATGGCGGTGACCTACCGGGTCAACCCACTGACGGCGGCCATGGCGCGGCGTCTGATCCGGGTGCCGTACGTGGCCATGGTCAACCTGCTGTGCGGGCACAGGCTGGTGCCCGAACTGCTGCAGGAACGCTGCACGCCCGCCCTGCTGGCCACCACTGTGGTGCGCCTTCTACGCGATCCTGCCAGCCGTGCCCTGCAACGCACGGGTTTTGAACATATCCGCACGCTGCTGCGCGGACCGGGGGTAGACCCGGCCAGCGCGGCAGCGGACGAGATCATGGACCTGCTGGCCGCAACTACTGTGCGGACCCGTTCGGCGTAGCCCTTACTGCGGGGGAGACCGGGGTGCTCTGGTCATCGCCCGGTATGGCGGGGGCGGATGCGCCAGGCGGCAGGGGTTCGTTTTCCGATATCAGGGCATGCAGTTCCGTGCGCAGCATGAAGATGCCCATGATCACCGTGCCCAAAACGGTAATCCCGATCCAGACCAGCTTGCCGATCTGTTCGTCACGCTCTTCCTTGCTACCGGGGGCCGGTTTGTCAGGCTGTGCCATAAAGATCCTCCGCCGAAACTTCGGGTTGTGTGATTTCCACGATCCCTTCGGGCCGCAGGGCGTTATAGAAACAGCTGCGCCGACCCGTGTGGCAGGCAACGCCCTTCTGGTTCACCAGCAGCAGCACGGAATCGCGGTCACAGTCCAGTCGGGCATCGACCAGCGTCTGAACCTGGCCTGATGTCTCGCCCTTGCGCCACAGAGCATGGCGGCTGCGCGAGTAGTAACAGACACGGCCCGTGTGCAGGGTCTCGTCCAGCGCTTCGCGGTTCATCCAAGCCAGCATCAGCACCTCGCCGGTGTCGTACTGCTGGGCGATGGCGGTAATCAGGCCGTCGGCGTTGAAGCGGATCCTGTCCAGCATGGTGGCGCGGACGGACGGGTCTGGGGGCGTATAGGGCATCTGTCTTGTTTCTCTGTCTTGTGCAAACCGGGCCGAGTGTAAGAAAACGGTCGTCAATCAAGCCTTGTCGGGCAGGGCGAACCAGTGCGGTACCTTTACATGCAGCGCGTGACCCCCTGCCGCCAAAGTCTTATCATGGATGTACTCGTTGCGAATCATGGCCATGCCAATGCTGTCGCGTGAGGAGCGCATTTCCCCCACAACCGTCTCGTCCACCATGACGGGCGTACCCGGTGGCGGCAGTTCCCGGTCGGCTGCCACGGGCAGCAGGTGGCGGCGCACCAGCCCGCGATAGCGGGTGCGCGCGGTCAGCTCCTGCCCCATGTAGCAGCCCTTGGTCCATGATATGCCATTAAGCTGGTCGAAATTGGCTTCCAGTAGCAGGGTCTTGCCACTTTCACAGTCGCGTACGCCATCGGGCAGGCCCAGCGCCAGGCGGTGACGGTCATAATCCACGTCATCCACCGTTGCTTCGGGGGCACGGTGGCCCAGCAGCATGCGCCACCCCGCCTGCGGCAGGCGGGGGTCGGGGGCTGTGGGGTAGCCTGCGGGCGGGATGAACTCATCGCCCCATGCGGCGTGCACGGCGTAGCCCGTCTCGCCAATCTCGACCTGTGCGCGCAGGCGGTAGCGTGACAGGTGCTGGCGCAGCATGTCGGCCTGGGTGCGGTCACAGTCCACCAGCAGGCGCACGCCCTCCGGGTCGGCAAAGACAAAGAAATCGGCCAGCCACTTGCCCTGTGCGGACAGGAAGGCCGTCCATACGGCATGGCCGGGGGCAACGGTGGTCATGTCATTCGACACCAGCCCCTGCAGGAAGGAGACACGGTCCGCCCCCGAAATACCGAGTACGGCGCGATCAGGAAGATGAGCAATTCTGGCCATACCCGCAATCTGGCCATGCTGGTGCCCGCAGGCAAGGGTAAAGAGAGGTTGGCACACAGGCAAAATCTGACTAGCACCGCGTGCATGCACATCCTGTTCATCACATCCACCCGGCTGGGGGATGCCATCCTTTCCACCGGGCTGCTCGATACCCTGCTGCGCCGTTACCCGCAGGCTGATTTTACCATTGCCTGCGGACCGGTGGCTGCGGGGTTGTTCGCGCATATGCCACGCCGCGTGCGCACCATCGAGATGGTCAAGCGCCCGTATGACAGGCACTGGGTGGATCTGTGGCGGCAGTGTCGGGGCACGCGATGGGATATGTGTGTGGACCTGCGTGGCTCGGTCGTCAGTTTTTTCCTGCGTGTGGGCAGGCGGTATGTCATGCGTGGCGGGCGCAGGGAAGGGCGGCGCATTACCCATATCGGCAACCTGCTGGGGCTTGATCCGGCTCCCATGCCGGTGGTGTGGACCAATGCGGAAGAACGTGCCCGCGCCGTCAGTATGTTACCCGGCGGGCCGCACTGGGTCGCCCTTGGCCCGACCGCCAACTGGGATGGCAAGATCTGGCCGGCGGAGCGTTTTGCAGCCGTATTCAACGCCCTGCGTGAGGCGGACCCGGCCATGCGCCCTGTCATCCTGTACGGTCCGGGGGAGGGTGAACGCGTGCGGGCGCAGCGCGTGCTCGCACAACTGCCCGATGCGCTGGATACGGGGGGGCGCCTGAGTGTGACGCAGGTGGCGGCCCTGCTGGGGCGGTGTACGCTGTTCATTGGCAATGATTCCGGGCTGATGCATCTTGCCGCCGCCACGGGTATCCCGACCGTAGGGCTGTTTGGGCGCAGCAAGGCATCGGAATATGCTCCCGCCGGTCCATGGGCGCGCGTGGTCATGGCGCCCGGCCCGGTCGGTAATGCTCCGATGGAGGGGTTGAGTGTGGTCAATGTCATAACCACCGCGCGCAGCCTGCTGGCGGACCGGGACAGGTGGAAACACTGAAACCGCCGAACTTTTTGCATTTCCGTACCGCTTGCGGCTGGCGGCGGGAAACGGGCCGGTCTATGTGATCGGGCTGTATCTGGAACATAAAGGTATGGCCATCCGCATATGGCGGTTTGCCGTGCCGCTCGGGGCCGGATATGCTGGGGCCGACAATCACGACGCGCGGAGTATAAAGCACCGTGCAAGCGAGCAGGGAACGACACGAACGTGGCTGACGACATCTTCACGGAAGTCGATGAGGAAATCCGTGCCGAACGCATAAGGGCACTGGCGCGGCGCTATCTTGTTGTCGCCGGTGTCGTGGTGGCGGGTATCTGTATCGGGGCCGGGGGGTGGCAGTATTCCGTCTCCCGTGCGCATAAGGCGGATGCGGCGGTCTCGGCGGCGTATTTCACCGCCATGGCCGACGCCGCGCGCGCACCGGATGCGGCGGATAGCGGTGTTGCACCGCTGACCACAAGGCAGAAGGCCGGTCTTGCCGAACTGCAGGCGCTCGATACAAAGGCGCGCCCGCCGTTGCGCATCCTCGCACGGATGGAGCGCGCGGCCCTGCTGGCAGGTAGTGGCGATGTGCCTGCGGCCCTTGCCCTGTGGGAAGGCGTGGCGCAGGAAAAGACGGTGGACCCGATCATTGCCGCCCTGGCCAGCCTGCTGTGGGTCCAGCACCAGATTGACAGCGGGAATCCTGCTACCCTGCGCTCGCGGCTTGCGGTGCTTGATGGCGCGGGCCAGCCGTGGCGCGGACAGGCGATTGAAGCTGAGGCTCTGCTTGACCTGCGCACCGGCAACACCGCCGATGCCCGCGCCCGCTTTACCCGTCTGGCCATGGACATGACCGTGAATGATGGCGTGCGCAACCGCGCCGAAGCCATGCTCCAGACCATGGGGGGCGACGCAGGTGGCTAGCCCGACCCCCGCTACCCCCATGCCCGCAGACAGGAAAACCATGAAACCAGCCCTGAGCCGCCGCCATGCGCTCCTTGGCGCGGGGGCGGCGCTGCTGCCGGCCCTGGTTGCCTGTTCATCCGGCCCGAAGAAGAAACCGCTGCTGATCGGCCACCGTTCTGACGTTCTGCATACCACTGCGGGTCTTACGGTGGATTCGGACGAGACACAGGCCGTAACCCTGCCTGCCCCTACGGCTGTAAGCGCATGGCCGCAATCGGGCATCACGCCCGACCATAGGGCGGTGGACATTGCCTGGCGCGGCACCATGAACCATATGTGGACGCATGATATCGGCGCCGGTAATTCCGAGCCCGAACTCCTGTTCTACGTCGCACTGGGTGATAGTGGCCGGGGCGTGATCCAGGCCACGCCCGTGGTGCAGAACGGGCGCATTTTCGTGGCCGATGCACAGGGCGTGATCCGGGGCTACCGCTGGCCTACCATGCACAAGCTTTGGGAATATAATCCCAAGCCGCGCAAGATGAAGTCCAGTAACCTTGGCGGTGGCATCAGCGTGGACGGGGATACGCTTTATGTGGTGGATGGGGTTGGTCAGGCACTGGCGCTCGATACCGCCACCGGCAAGCTGAAATGGCGCGTCAATATCCAGACCCCCGGCCGCTCGGCGCCAACCATTGCCAATGGCCGCCTGTTCTTTGGCACCATTGATGAGCATTTCTACTGCCTTGATGCCGAAAACGGCAACCTGCTGTGGACCTATGCCGCGACCAATGCTGATACCGTAATCTATGGCCAGCCCGCTCCGGCCGTGGCCGATGGTGTGGTGCTGGCGGGCTTTGGCTCGGGTGATCTGGTCGCCCTGCGCGCTGAAGGCGGCGAGGTGGTGTGGGCCGACACGCTGGGCAGTACTAACGGCCAGCAGGCGCTGATCGACTTTTCCTGTGTGCATGGCATGCCGGTCATTGCCGATGGCACGGCCTATGCCATTAGCACGGGTTCGGTACTGGTTGCGATTGACATGCGCTCGGGCCGCAGGTTGTGGGAGCGCGGGATTTCGGGCCAGAATACGCCGCTGGTGATCGGGGACTGGATTTTCCTGCTGTCCATGGATGAGCAACTGGCTTGTCTTGACCGGCTTTCGGGTCATGTGCGCTGGATCACGCAGTTGCGCCAGTACGAGAATTCCGACAAGCAGAAGCGGGGTGTCGTGTGGAACGGACCCATCCTGGCAGGTGGCAAGCTGGTATGTATTTCCAGCTTCAAGGATAACGGCGTGGTCATTGTCGATCCTGCACAGGGGCATATCGAATCCCTGCATACCCTGCCATCGGAAGTGACGACAGCGCCGATCGTGGTCGATAATACGCTGTTGCTCATGGATAATAATGGCTATCTTCTGGCCTATAGTTAAAAAGAAAGTTGCCGCAGTGAGTTCATCTTTTCCATCCGCGCCAGTGGATGCGCTGCCGGTTGTCGTGATCGCAGGCAGGCCGAATGTCGGCAAGTCGACCATTTTCAACCGGCTTGTCGGGCGCAGGCAGGCGCTGGTGGCCGATACGCCCGGCGTGACCCGTGACCGCAAGGAAGGCCAGGCCACGGTGCGTGGCCGCAATATCCGCATAATCGATACGGCGGGGCTGGAAGAAGCAGCCCCCGATACGCTGTACGGGCGGATGCGTGCATCCTCCGAATCGGCGGTGGCGGATGCGGACCTTGTGCTGTTCTGCATTGATGCGCGCAGCGGAATCACGCCCGCCGACCAGCATTTCGCCAACTGGCTACGCAGGCAGGGCCGCCCGGTCCTGCTGATCGCCAATAAGGCGGAAGGGCGGCAGGGAGCCGCGGCTGCGATGGAGGCGTTCTCGCTGGGGCTTGGCGCGCCGCTTGCCATCTCGGCCGAGCATGGGGAAGGCATTGCGGACCTGATGGCCGAGATCGTGGACCGTCTGCCACCCACCGACGCGCCACCAGTACAGAAGAATACCCGCCGCCTGCGCCGTGAGCAGGCCGAATCGGCGGACGGTGAGGTGGAAGATGTCCGGCCTCCCGGCCCACTGCGTCTGGCCATTGTGGGACGGCCCAATGCAGGCAAGTCCACGCTGCTCAACCGCCTGCTGGGCGAGGAGCGGATGATTACCGGCCCCGAGCCGGGCCTTACGCGCGATTCCATTGCCGTCATGCTTAGCGATGACGAAGGCCCGATCCAGCTTGTCGATACGGCCGGTCTGCGCCGGAAGGCCCGCATTGACGAGACGCTGGAGAAGATGTCCGTCTCCGCCTCGATCGAGGCGCTGAAAATGGCGGAGGTCGTTATTCTGGTGCTGGACGCGACACTGGGCGTGCATGAGCAGGACCTGCAGATCGCCCGTCTGATCGAGCGTGAGGGCCGATGCTGCGTGCTGGCGCTGAACAAATGGGATGCGGTGGAGGACCGGGCCGAGACACGGCAGGCCATCAAGGACCGTATCGAGATGTCGCTTGCCCAGATGCGTGGCATTCCGGTTGTGGCGTTCTCGGCCATGACCGGGGCGGGCATCAACAAGTTGCTGCCCACCGTGCGGCGCGCGTATGAGGTCTGGAACCGCCGCGTTGCCACCGGTGCGCTCAACCGCTGGTTCGAGATGATGATCGAGCGGCATCCGCCACCGCTGGTCGATGGCCGCAGGCTCAAGCTACGCTACATCACACAGGCCAAGTCCCGGCCGCCCACCTTCATCGTGTTTGGCACGCGTACCGACCAGTTGCCCGAGGACTATCAGCGTTACCTGGTCAACGGTCTGCGTGAGACGTTCGATCTGCCGGGTACGCCGATCCGCCTGCTGCTGCGTGCCTCCAGCAACCCGTACGCAAAAAGCTGAGGGCAACCGGCCAATGCGCCCTGCTGCCCACAGTGCTACCAGCAGCAAGGCGGCATGGCTGATGCACGGACAGGGCGCATGAATCCTGTCACCTGCACCGATGCCCTGCTGGTCATTGACATGCAGGTTGATTTCCTGCCCGGCGGTGCACTGGCCGTGGCGGGGGCGGATGGACTGGTCCCGCTTATTAACCGGTTGAGCCATCTGCCCTTTGGTGTGGTGGTGGCCAGTCAGGACTGGCACCCGGCTGATCATGTCTCCTTTGAAACGTGTGGTGGCCCGTGGCCGGTCCACTGCGTGGCTGGCACCCGAGGCGCGGCACTTGCGCCCGGCCTTGATCAGGCCGCGATGGGCGTGCTGCTGCGCAAGGGTCTGGACCCCGATACTGACAGCTATTCCGCCTTTGCCGACAATGCCCACCAACACCGTACCGGGCTGGAAGGATTGCTGCGGGAGCGGGGGATTAGCCGCGTTTTTGTGGCAGGTGTGGCGCTGGATTACTGCGTAGCCCATACCGCGCGGGATGCGCGGCAGGCAGGGTTCGGGACCGTGGTGCTACACGATGCCTGCCGTGCCGTGGCGCAGGATACCCAAGCCGTTCTGGCGGCCCTGGATGCGCAGGGTATTAACCATGCCGCCAGCGTGGAACTGCTGGTGCAGCACACCACCTGAAAAAACAGGAAAGCAGTTTTTGGTGAAGCTTTTTTCGAAAAGATTCAAAGAATGCCCTCTTTTTGAAAAAAGGCGGCACTCAAAAACTTCTATTCCTTTATCTACCCGACAAATAGCGACAGCAGCAGCGAGAAGCCCAGCCCCAGCACTGCAATCAGCGTTTCAATCACCGACCATGTCTTGATTGTCTGACCGACGGACAGGCCAAGATATTCCTTGATCTGCCAGAAGCCCGCATCATTAAGTGGCCCCAGCGCTACTGAACCGGCCCCCGTCACGATCACCATCAGTTCGGGCGATGCCCCATGCGTGCGTAACAGGATCGGCCCCACAATGCCCGCGGCCGTACTCATGGCCACCGTGGCCGATCCGGTGGCCACGCGCACCACTACCGCCAGTAGCCATGCCAGTACCAGCAGCGGCACATGCGCGCTCACGGCCAGGTCGGTAATGGCGGAAGACACGCCACTATCCACCAGTTCTTGCCCAAAGCCGCCACCAGCGCCCACCAACAGCATGATCAGCGCGGTGGGGGCCAGGCAGTCATTGGTGAATTTGAGGATCGTCTCCCGGCTGAACCCCCGTGCCGTGCCAAAAACCTGGAATGACAGCACGGTAGCCAGCGCCAGCGCGATATCGGTATTGCCAATGAAGTGCAGCGTGCTGTTGAGCGGCGTATGCGCGGCCGCCACCACATCCGCCATGGAGCCTACCAGCATCAGCACGACGGGAGAGAGGATGGTCAGCACCGTAATGGTAAAGCCGGGCATGCTTTCGGGCTGGGCGTGGCCAATAAACTGCGCTTCCAGCGCCGAAGGCTGTACTGTCCCGATCCGCCCCGCGATGAAGCGCGCGTAAACCGGTCCGGCCAGCGCCGCCACCGGCGTGCCGATTACGACACCCCACAGGATCGTACGCCCGATATCGGCATGATAAGCCGAGAGGGCGAGCAGGGTGGCCGGATGCGGCGGGATCATGGCGTGTGTCACCGACAGCGCGGCCCCCATGGGTAGCGCCAGCAGCAGGAGCGGTGTGTTGGTCCGCCGCGCCAGCGTAAACGCCAGAGGAATCAGCAGCACGAACCCGACTTCAAAGAAGACCGGCAGCCCCACCAGCAGCCCGATCACCATCATGGCCCAACTGATGCGCTTTTTGCCCGCAAGGGATGTGATGGTCAGTGCAATCCGGTCGGCCCCGCCCGATTCTGCCAGCATCTTGCCCAGCATGGTGCCCAGTGCGATGACGGTGGCGACATGCCCCAGCACCCGGCCCGCACCCGCTTCAAACGAGGTAATGGCCTTCTGCGGTGGCATGCCGGCCCCCAGCGCAAGCGCCAGCGACACCATGAACAGCACGATGAATGGGTTGATTCGGAAACGGGCAATCAGCACCACAACGGATACGATAGCCAGTGAGGCAAGGGAGAGGGCGAACAGGGATGACATCACGGTTTCTGTAATAAATTCATAACCCATACAGGCCGCCGACAAGGGGAGATGTCAACGCACGAAGCTCTTTTTTGCGTAATATCCGAACAAAAAAACGACATTTATAGTTACGATATTACAAAAAAACCTATCTCATCCGCCCTCGCTGGGCCATGCTCTATGCTGTTATCATGGCTTTTTTTACGCATGCAGGAGCCGCTTCGTGATCATCCACACGCATGAAACCGCCGATATTCCCACACCATCAGGCATGATGCGGGTGCATGTTTTCCGCCCGGCGGTGGCGGGGTGCTTTCCCGGTCTCGTACTTTTTTCCGAGATCTACCAGGTCACTGCCCCCATCCGCCGGCTTGCGGCCATGATGGCTGGGCAGGGCCATGTGGTATGCGTGCCGGAAGTCTATCATGAATATGAACCAGCGGGCACCGTGCTGGCCTATGACAGGCCCGGCACGGACCGGGGTAATTTCCTGAAATTCGAAAAGCCGCTGCAGGGTTACGATGGTGATGCCCGTGCGGTGCTGGACTGGCTGGAGGCAAGTCCCTACTGCACCGGCGCTCTGGCCACGATGGGGGTATGCCTGGGCGGGCACCTGGCTTTCCGCGCCGCACTGGACCCGCGGGTCAGGGCTACGGTGTGTTTCTATGCCACCGACATCCATTCCCATACGCTGGGGCACGGGAAAAAGGATGATACGCTGACCCGTGTGGGCGAATTGCGGGGAGAGGCGCTGATGGTCTGGGGGCGGCAGGACCCACATGTGCCTTTTGCCGGGCGGCAGATGATCCGTGAGGCGCTGGAGGTAGCGCAGTGCACTTACGAATGGCATGAATTCAATGCCCAGCACGCCTTCTTGCGTGATGAGGGACATCGGTTCGATGCTGCCCTGTTTTTGCAGTGCATGGATATGGCCCGCAATTTCCTGGGCCGGGTGCTGCACGTCAGCGCGTAAGGGTGCCCGCTAGTACGGTGAGCGCTATGGCCAGTCCTGTTTCGCGATTGAAGCGGAACAGGCGCAGACAGGTGGCTGGATCGTGCTCGTCAAGCTGGCGCACCTGCAGGCCCAGCAGCGCGGCGGGCAAGGGCAGCAGATACCAGAACCCGGCACCTGCATGTGCAAGATAGGCCGCAAACCCCAGCCCGGTCAGGGTCAGTATGTAGCACGTCCCCACGAACAGCCGCGCATGTCCCGACATGAGGCGTGAGGTCGAGCGCACGCCAATGCGGGCATCATCTTCCATGTCCTGGAAGCCGTAGATCGTATCGAATCCCAGTTGCCAGACAATGGTGGCGCCGTACAGTGCGCAAAGCGCCGCATCGACACGGTCGGCCGCCGCCGCATAACCCAGCGGGGCGCCAAAGCCGAAGGTGAACCCCATGACCAGTTGCGGCCACCACGTGACCCGCTTGGCCAGCGGGTACAGCCCCACCAGTATCAGTGAGGATGCTCCCAGTATCTGCGACAGGGAGTTGAGGCTCATCAGGATGTTGAACCCGATCAGCAGCAGCGCGGCCAGGAACAGCGCCGCCTCCCGCATGGACAGCGCACCCGAGGCCAGCGGGCGACCTGCCGTGCGCGTCACCTGGCGGTCGATATCGCGGTCCCACATGTCATTGACCACGCAGCCCGCCGCCCGCATCACCACGCTGCCGATACCGAATAGCACGACCAGGAAAATGCGCTGGCGTACCAGCACATGGTCGGGCAGCAGTATGCCCCACACACCGGGCAGGAACAGAAGCCACGTACCAATGGGCCGATCCAGCCGCGCCAGCAGCGCATAGGGCCGCAGGCGGACGGGCAGGCGGCCGATCCAGCCATCGGCCCGGATGTCCGTATGGGGTACAGGCTGGTCCATGCCGCAACTCCTTGGCGTGAATGAACAGCGACCGCCGGGCCGCCTTTGCCGGTGACGGCACGCCCCGTGGCTGCTAATGGCGAACAGATGGGCCGGAAGGTCCCGCCGGGTCAAGACCGGCCATGACCATAGCATGACAAGCAAGAGGGTACCGCCAGGCATGAAGGACTGCCCGCGACTGTTCATTTCCCCCGATACCATCCCCCCCATGGTGGCAGGCGGCATGCTCGAACTGGGACCGGCGCAGGCCCACTACCTGGGCACGGTGCTGCGCCAGCAGGTTGGGGGAGCGGTGGCCGTGTTCAATGCGCGTGATGGGCAATGGCATGGTGTGATCGACCACCTGCGCCGTGACCGCTGCCATGTCCGGCTGGTAGAACAGAATCGTGCGCCCGCGGCCACAGCGGGGCTGTGCCTGCTGTTTGCGCCCCTCAAGCGCGATGCGACGGAGGCGGTCATCCGCATGGGCACCGAACTGGGGGTAACGCGTTTCCGCCCCGTGGTGACCGAGCGTACGAATACCCACCGCTTGAATGCCGCACGCCTGGAAAGCATTGCCTGTGAGGCCGCCGAGCAGTGCGAGCGGCTGGACGTTCCCGAAATCGACCCGCTGGTGCCGCTGGTTGACCTGTTGGCGCAATGGCCCGAAGGGATCAGCCTGTTCGCCGCCCTTGAGCGCAGCCCACCTGGCCCCGTAGTTGTCCCCGCACAAGTGGGGGACAGCGTGCTGATCGGGCCGGAAGGCGGCTTTAGCGTGCGTGAGCACGACAGGCTGCGGGGGTGCGCGTTCGTGCGGCCGCTCTCGCTGGGCTCACTTGTGCTGCGGGCAGATACGGCTGCGGTGGCGGCGCTGGCTCTTGTCGGGGCTGGCCTCAAGGCCGTATGTGATACAGGTTCGTAAATTAGGTCTGTCCTTTTCCGGCATGCGCGCTCCGCCTGTCGCCAGTAGCAATCCGAATCTGACTGTCACGAGGAAATTGCCCCCGCCATGTCGAATCCCGGCGCGCATAATTCAAACGTCATCGAATCATTTGACCAGATGGTCGGCCTGCTGGCCGCGGGTGCCCGCCCGCGCGCGCAATGGCGGATCGGCACAGAACATGAAAAATTCGGCTTCGTAAAACCCGATGCCGCAGGCTCCGGGCACAAGCCATGGTCATCCCCCCCCTACGCCCCGCGCGGGATCGAGGCGCTGCTGCGCGACCTGGCGGTGGAGCAGGGCGGCACGCAGTGGCAAGAGATTATCGACCGCGGTGCGCTGATCGGGCTGAAGGGCCAGGCAGGGGCGAAAGGCAGTTCCATATCGCTTGAGCCGGGGGGGCAGTTTGAACTCTCTGGCGCGCCGCTGGTCAGCCTGCACCAGACGGAAGCTGAAATGGCGCGCCATTTCAGCGCCATCCGTCCCGCCTGTGCCGAACTGGGGTTGGGCTTTGCCCCGCTGGGTTTCCACCCCACCGCAACCCGCGCCGATATTCCATGGATGCCCAAGAGCCGCTACGCCATCATGCGCAACTATATGCCCAAGGTGGGCGCGCTGGGGCTGGACATGATGCTGCGTACCTGCACCGTGCAGGTGAACCTCGATTTCGGGTCGGAGACAGACATGGCGCGCAAGATGCGCGTCTCCCTGGCATTGCAGCCTGTAGCGACGGCGCTGTTCGCGTCCTCTCCGTTCTATGAGGGAAAGCCCAACGGCTACCTGTCCAACCGCGCGCGCGTGTGGACCGATACTGACAATGCGCGCGCGGGCATGCCGCTGCTGTTCATGCGCGATGGCTTCAGCTTTGCGCGTTATGTGGACTGGCTGCTTGATGTGCCGATGTATTTCATCATGCATGATGGCGAGATGGTGGACGTGGCGGGCTGCTCTTTCCGTGCATGGCTGGATGGGGCAGACCTGCCCGGCCTGCCAGGCGTGCGCCCGACCATGGGGGATTTCGAGGACCACCTGACTACGGCTTTCCCTGACGTACGCCTCAAGCAGTTCCTTGAAATGCGCGGTGCCGATGCGGGTTCGCCCGCCATGATGCTGGCCCAGTCGGCATTGTGGACCGGCCTCCTGTATGATGACGCAACGCTCCATGCCGCCGAGACACTGGTGTGCGAACATGCGTGGGAAGACTATGTCGCCCTGCGTGCCGACGTGCCCCGGGCTGGACTGGATGCGCCCTGGGCGGGCGGCAGTCTGCGCCCGCTTGCCGCGCGCATGATCGAACTGGCGACCGACGGCCTGCGCGCCCGTGGCCTGACCGATGCGCAGGGGCGTGATGAGACCCGCTATCTGGCTCCGTTGCATGAAATTGCCGCAGGCGGCCCGACCCAGGCTGAAGCGTGGCTTGCCGCCTATCATGGGCGCTGGCAGGGCGATGTAACCCGTATCTTTACCGAAGCAGCAGTCTGAGGCGCGGGGCAGGGGCGTCATGATCCCTTCTCCCGATGCGGATGTTTTTTAAGAAATGTAATCGAGAAGCATAATCATTTCCGACTGATTACTTCTCGAATACAATTAAGAATTATTTGTAGTTATACAATACTCTTGAGGTCCAGAAAGAATTTATGCATAGACTGGGTAATGCGTAAATTCTCTTCCCTGTCCGATCAGGAAATACTCGCGCTCGCCATCTCCAATGAGGAGGAGGACGGTCGCATCTATTCCGATTTCGCTTATGCACTGCGTGAAAATTACCCTGATACATCAAAGATATTCACGGATATGTCGGTGGAGGAAGACGGTCATCGCCGTGACCTGATCGACCTGTATGCCCAGCGTTTTGGCCCCCATATCCCGCTTATCCGCCGGCAGGACATTGCCGATTTCATTGTGCGCAAGCCGGCATGGCAGGTGCAGACACAGGGAATCGAAGCCGTGCGCCAGCACGCCCGGCATATGGAGATGGATGCCGCCCGCTTCTACCGCCAGGCCGCCCTGCGCACGACTGATGCCGCCACCCGCAAACTTCTGGGTGACCTGGCTCATGCCGAGGACCAGCACGAGCAGGCGGCCAATGCGATACAGGATAACCGCCTGCCCGCCAGCAAGCGTGAAGGCGAGGACGAGGACGCCCGCCGTCGCTTCGTACTGCAGGTGATCCAGCCCGGTCTGGTGGGGCTTATGGATGGGTCGGTCTCCACGCTGGCGCCGGTGTTTGCGGCAGCGTTTGCCACCCACCTGCCGTGGAATGCCTTTCTGGTCGGCATGGCGGCCTCGGTCGGAGCCGGAATTTCCATGGGATTTGCCGAGGCACTGTCTGATGATGGCAAGCTGTCGGGCCGTGGGGCGCCGCTGCTGCGCGGAGTGATCTGCGGACTCATGACCACGGCGGGTGGGATCGGGCATACGCTGCCGTTCCTGATCAGCGATTTTACCGCCGCCATGGTGGCGGCGATGGTGGTGGTGGTGATCGAACTGTTCGTGATTTCGTGGATACGCTGGCGCTATCAGGACACGCCATTCGGTTCGGCTGTGGTGCAGATCGTGCTGGGTGGGCTGCTGGTGTTTGCAGCGGGGGTGCTGATTGGCAGTTCGTAAGCCGTCTGCCTTGATATTGGCGGCATGATGGGGCACCAGTGGGGCCGGTACTGTTAGCAGGAAACGCCCCGTATCATGAGATTTCGCCCCATGTTTGCCATCTGTGGCCTGTCCTGCCTGCTGGCTGGTGGTGCGCTGCCGCCCGTGGCCTGTGCGCAGGAGCAGATGGCCGTTGGCGCCTCCGACCACGATCATGCGCTGCTGGAACAGGTGGAACGCCACCTTGATGCGATCAGCCAGCTCAAGGCCCGCTTCCGCCAGACCGCGCCAGATGGCAAGGAGAGCACCGGAACCGCCTGGATCGACCGGACGAATCGGCGCATGCGTTTCCAGTATGATCCGCCCAGTCCGCTTCTGCTGGTGGCCAACCATGATCAGGTCGTATTCAACGACAGCCAGCTTGACCAGACCACCACCATGCCCATGGACAAGACGCCCCTTGGCCTGCTGCTGCGCCCGCGCCTGCAGCTTTCAGGCGACGTGACGGTGACTGGGCTGTTGCATGATGGCCACATGCTCAATGTCACACTCGTGCGCACTGACAGCCCAGGTGATGGCAGCATGACGCTGCTCTTCCATGACAGCCCGCTGCGGCTACGTGGCTGGATCATTCAGGATGCCCAGCAGGAAACCACCCGCGTTGACCTGCTCGACATCACCACCAGCGGCGGTGTGCCACCGGATTCGCTGTTCAGTACCGACCTGCCTGAACATTAAGGAGGCTGTAGCAGGCAGCCTGCTCCTAAAACGTCCTGTGCACATCAGCAGGACGTTTCCGGGGGCGTTTTTTTCAGGAAGGTGATGGTCCCTGAAGCTTTTTGGGAAAAAGCTTCACCAAAAAACTTTTCTTCTTTTTATCAAGGGGCGTGGGCCAGTCAGGATGCCCCGCGCGCCAGTTCCAGCGCGCGGGCATAGACGGTACGGCGCGGCAGGCTGGTAATGCCCGCTACCAGTGCTGCTGCATCCTTGACCGACAGGGTGCGCAGTGCGGCCCGGAGTTGGCTGTCCAGGTCGTCGGTCGTGCTGTCACTGGCCAGCGGCGGGCCGACCACAACGGTAATCTCGCCGCGTGCCGCGTGTTCGCCGTAATGGGCGGCAAGGTCGGCCAGTGTGCCCCGGCGCACTTCCTCAAAGCGTTTGGTTAGTTCGCGTGCCACAGCCGCCGGGCGGGCTGGGCCCAGCACATCGGCCAGCGTTGCCAGCATTTCCGCCAGTCGGTGCGGGGCTTCGTGCCAGATCAGGGTCGCGGCAAGCCCCGCGCATTCTGCTGCGTGCAGTTGCGCCAGCACCTCCCTGCGTGCGGCCTCACGCGGGGGCAGGAATCCTGAAAACATGAATGGGTGCGGTGGCAGGCCGGAAAGTGTCAGCGCCATGATGGCAGCGTTTGGCCCCGGCACGGCGCTGACCCGTACTCCTTCGGCCACGACCGCGCGCACCAGGCGGTAACCGGGGTCCGACATGAGTGGCGTGCCCGCATCCGATATCACGGCAATGCGCTGTCCCGCCCCAAGGGCATGGAGCAGGGCAGGGATCTGGCGGTCCTCGTTATGATCATGCAGCGGGCGGGTTCTGGTATGAATGCCGTATTCGCGCAGCAGGCGCGCGCTGGTGCGCGTGTCCTCGCACAGGATCAGGTCGCTGGCCTGCAGGGTCTCGATCGCGCGGCGGCTTATGTCACCCAGATTGCCAATGGGTGTTGCGACAAGGACAAGCTCGCCATCATGATGCATGACCGAAACAGTATCTGGCGCGTTCGCATCATGACGGAGGGAAGATTCTCCGCTATGAACCGGATCATGGGAAGTAGCCGCCGGATGTTCCGTGGCATGTTGAGATTTTGAAGGCGAGGAAGATGAGGCGTCAGACATTCGGAACCCAGATGCAAGGACAGGATGCTGATTCTGCCTCTCCGCGCGCCGCATGCAAGCGCTTATTGCTGGCCGGGCTGGCCGTATCGGCCCTGACCGCCTGCGCCAGCGGTGGCGGCTCCCACCACGCACCGCGTGCCGGGCGCAACGTGGGCGTGTTGCTGCCACTGAGCGGAAGCAATGCGCGCCTGGGCCAGGAAATGCTAACCGCCACCCGCATGGCCATGGATACCCCGACTGCCCCCACGCTGGACGTGCATGACACGGCTGCCCCCGGCAGCAGTGCAGGAGCCGCCGCACAGGCCGCCATTGCGGCAGGGGACGGTCTGATCCTTGGCCCGCTCACCGCAGACGAGACCATCCAGACCGCGAAGGTGAGCGTGCCCGCCAGCATCCCGGTACTGGCCTTTACCAGCGATATTTCAGTTGTCCAGCCCGGCGTATGGGCACTGGGCATAGCGCCCGAACAGCAGGTGCGGCGCATGGTCCTGGCGGCACATCAACAGGGGCGGCAGCATTTCGCGGCCTTCCTGCCCAATAACCGTCTGGGTCAGGCGCTAGGTCAGGCATTGCAGCGGGTCTGTGATGAAAACGGCATCCAGTCCCCCCGGATCATGTTCCACGACAGCACGCAGGATGCCATTACGGCCAACCTGAAAACCCTGTCAGCCTATGACAGCCGTGCCGCCGCTGCGCCCCCCCAGCCCGCTCCTGACGCCCCGGCCCAGACCGATGCCACCGCCGCCATTGATCCCGCCAATCCTGATGGGGCGCCGCCCCCATCGCCACCCGTGGCACAGGATGCGCCTGTGGCCGCCCTGCCACCGCCGCCCTTCGATGCGTTGCTGCTGGGGGATACGGGGCTGCAACTGGGGCAGGTTATCAACGCCCTGGCGCTGGCGCATGTTGACAGCACGCAGGTGCAGATCATGGGGCCCGGCCTGTGGGCGGCATTTGCCAGCAAGTTGGGCGCGTTGCAGGGAGCCTGGTATGCAGCCCCAGATCCGGCCAGCAGGCAGGCCTTCGTGCAGCAGTTCATGGCGCGCTACCACCACATGCCAACCCCGCTGGCAGACCTGACCTATGATTCGGCCGCACTGGTCAAGGCATTGGACCAGAGCCGTCCGGCCGGTAGCCCCAATGGTTATTCCGTACAGGCCCTGACCCGGCCAGATGGCTTTGGCGGGGTGGATGGTGCGTTCGGTTTTCTGGAAAATGGCCGCACAAGGCGTGATCTGGCCATATTCCAGATTGTGCCGAATGGCGGTGGCAGGATGGTCATTCCCCCCGCAGGCAGGCTGCGCCGCAGTGCCAACTAGGGGTGAAGACCCGGTCTGCGTATAACCGCTGTCGTGGCCTTTCAGGCCGCGACGGTAGCCCCGTTTGAAAGCACGGGACGGATTGCGTGCAGTGCGGCTTCAAACGTGCGGTATGTGGCAATGGGGCGCTCGCGGATCTGGTCGATCAGAACCCAGCCCATGCCTTCAGGGCGAACCATGTAGGCCGGGTTGGCGTTCTCACGTACCCAGACCAGTACGTGTTCGATGTCGGCTTCGTCATATTCATTGCGGTCCAGCACATCCGCGTCGCACAGGCCCATGCAGGATCCTGCCTGTAGCCAGCGCATAAGGTATTCGCGGTGACGCGGCAGCAATCCCTGCCGCAGGGAAACCACATTGGTGGAAGAAAATTGCTGATCCATCATGTGCATTTCGGTGGCCCTCTGACTGGTCTTGTCGTGACAACGTATTAATACGCTATTCACGCATGGCTGCTTTGCCAAACTGAATTTAGGTATCAAAGCCGCAGAAACAGGCAGAAGGTTATTTCTGTGATAAAAAAGCAATGATTCGATATATATATGTTTAAATTTTAGGCATATTATTAGGCAATTGCACATTCCATCGGCGGTGTAGCCATAGCCAGCTTCCCGGATGCTGCCGTATGGTGCCTTCCAGCCAGTCATTTACGCGTTGCGTCAGGTTCATCTGGTCCTGAATCCGGTTGCCGCCATCGGGGAGGTCAAGCGGGGGCAACACATGGATGCGCAGGCGGGCCGGGCCAAGGCGTTCGACATAACCGGGAATGACCGGGCAGCGCAGCTTCAGCGCCATGGCCGCCATGGCACCTGCGGTCATGGCGGGCTGGTCAAAGAATCGGGCTTCTACGCCGTCATTCATTTTCTGGTCCACCAGCATACCAAGATGCCCCCCGCGCAGGATATGCCCTAGCGCGCCGCGTGCTCCCCGTGCGCCTTTGGCAAACAGGGGTACGGGTTGACCCATGGCTTCGTCACGCAGGTCGCACAGAACCCGGTCAACCAGCGGGTTGTTCGGTGCGCGGTAGAATGAGGAAAATGGCAGGCCGTAACGCGCTACCACAGGTGGCAGCATTTCCCAGTTGCCGATATGGCCAGACACGAAAATGGTCGGCCCCCCGCGTGCCGCCTGCGCCACAAGGTGTTCTTCCCCCACCACGTCCCAGCCGGGGCCGGGACCACTGTTGCGGGGCAGGGTGGCCAGATGCGGGAATTCCCCTGCATTGCGGCCGATATTGTCCCACATGTCGTATATGACCGCGCGGCGCATGGAGCCATCAAGTTCGGGCATGGACCGGCGCAGGTTGGCGTCAGCCACGCGTGAGACCGGCAGGCGTGGCCCCACCGTGCGGCATAGCCATCCCCCCAGATTGGAGGCGCGGACCGGGCCGATCCGGCGGAACAGGGCCAGCAATACGCGTACGAAAGCGGCCTCAAGACGCATCTGCAGGGTAATGGGGCGGGAGGGTGCTGTTCGGGTCATCCATCTTTCCTGTCCAGCCACAGGTCCAGTATGTGCGTGGGCATGGTGGGGGCGGTCCATGACAGGGTCAGTCCAACCGTGTGGACCTGCTGCTGCCAGAGGGCAGGCAGGCGCACGGCATCCTTTGGGGTGGTTACAAGACAGGCATCATGCCGCATGGCCAGCGCCTGTAAGCGCTGCCAGTCCGCCTGGCTGTAGGCATGGTGGTCGGCAAAGCCGATACAGCGCAGGGGGGAAATGCCCATGCGGGCCAGTCCGTTAAAAAATTTGGCGGGTCGGCCGATACCGGCAAAGGCGATGATCGGCCGCCCATGTGGCACGTTGCACACATCCTGTTGCAGTGTGGCTGTAAAACAGGGGTAGCCCGGTTTCAGCCAGCGCGTCACGCCGTATTCATCCGTTCCGATGATGACGGTACCCTGTGCGCGTGCAAGCCCGGTCCGCACGGGTTCACGCAGTGGTCCGGCTGGCAGTAACCGTCCGTTGCCGAACCCTGCCTGCCCGTCCACCACCACCAGGGCTACATCAGGGTGCAGGGTGGGATTCTGCAATCCATCATCCATGATCAGGCAGTCCGCACCTTCCGCAATGGCCCGGCGTGCGGTCTGCGCCCGGTCGGTACCCACGTAGCAGGGGGCGACCCGGGCTAGCAGGAGTGGTTCATCGCCTACATCGCGCGCGGTGTGGCGTGTGGTGTCCACCCGCGTGCTCTGTGCGGCCCGGCCGCCATAGCCGCGCGACAGGAAAGCCGGCCTGCGCCCGCGCGCAATGGCACGCTGCGCCAGGTCAAGCCCCAGCGGTGTCTTGCCCGCACCACCTGCACCAATATTACCGCAGCACAGGACCGGCACAGGTGCGCTCCAGCCCGCGCCGCGTAACCGGTACGCGGTAGCTGCCCCGTAAAGCCATCCCAGCGGGGTAAGTAGGCGCGCGGCCCACCCGGGATGTGAAGGGGGGTGCCACCAGAAGGCCGGCGCCCGCATCATTCGTTCCCCAGGGCAACAAGCGCACGGGCGACCTGGTCTGCAATTTCAGGATCAGGTGCGGCAAGGGCGCGGGTCCGTGCGCCCAGTGCACGCGCGGAAGCGGGTTGTTGCAGGAGGGGGATGACCCATCTCGCGATATCGGCTGCGGTGTTCACGCACCGCACGCTGTTGCCCAGCCGGGTGTAGGCTACGCGAAAATTGCCGGTCTGTGGCCCGTGGGCTATGGGGCAGCCCATACGGGCAGGCTCATTCGGGTTGTGGCCGCCGCCTGCGCAGCCGGGCAGGCTGTTACCCAGCACAACCGGGGCGGAAAGGCTGTAGAACAGGCCGGTTTCACCTAACGTATCCACGATCCATAGGCTATCATGAGCGGCAGGCCATTGCTCCAGAGTCCGGCGTGGTGGGGCTGGTGCGCTCATGGCCGCGATTTCGGTGCCGCGTTCGGGGTGGCGGGGGATCAGGATGCCCAGTGCATCGGGCACGGCATGGCGCACCAGCTCCGCCGCCGCCATGATGATCACGTCCTCACCGGGATGGGTTGACGCTGCGATCCAGACCGGGCGGCCTGCAAGCCGGTGGCGTAGCAGGGCCAGTTCCGCAGGATTGCAGGGCAGGGCGGGGGCCGCGTCCTTCAGGTCGGCCACAAGGGCAATGCGTGATGCGCCGCTATGTATGAGCCGCTCGGCATCTTCAGTGCTACGGGCCATGACCCATGCAAAGGCGGATAGCATGCGACGTAGAAGGCAGTGTGCCCTGCGCCACCCGGCAAGCGACCGGTCGGACATCCGCCCGTTGACCAGCGCCAGCGCAATGCGGCGGTGCTGACAGGCATTGATCAGGTTGGGCCACAGTTCGCTTTCCACCAGTGCAGCCACATCAGGCTGCCAGTGGGCCAGAAAGCGGTCAATCCAGCGCGGAACGTCCAGCGGGGCGAACTGGTGGATCACGCGCTCATGCCCCGGCATGTCGGCCAGACGGGTCATCAGCACGTCCGCCCCGGTTACGGTGCCGGTGGTGACAAGGACATGAAGCTGGGGGTGAGAGACCACCAGACGCCCGATGACCGGTACGATGGCCACGTTTTCCCCCACGCTGGCGGCATGCAGCCATATGATCCGGCCTGTTGGCCTTTTCTGGCTTGCAATGCCTCGCCGCTGAGGCAGGCAGGCTACGATTTCCCTGCC
The DNA here is from genome assembly GCF_000182745.2 of Komagataeibacter medellinensis NBRC 3288. Taxonomy (NCBI): domain Bacteria; kingdom Pseudomonadati; phylum Pseudomonadota; class Alphaproteobacteria; order Acetobacterales; family Acetobacteraceae; genus Komagataeibacter; species Komagataeibacter medellinensis. The sequence goes on along the minus strand of NC_016027.1, from coordinate 726,573 downwards.
ACGTCGTGCCCGCCTGCGCAGATTCACGCGCAGGAGCGGGGCCAGAAGGGCGGCCACCGCCCACCACCCCGCGCCCAGAAGGGCACCACATGGATTCTCCGTCATATGCGCGCGGGTCATGGCTGAAGCAGCGGGAAAACGCGGTTGTGCATATAGGTGCGGTAACACGCCGCGCGCCAGCGGGAAAGCATGCGGGCTTTTCCGCTTGCCCGGTCCGGTCAGTTCAGGAAGCGGCGTAGCCCCAGCCCCTGCGGGCGCTCATGCAGGGTAGAAGGCTGATAGGCGATGGTAATGATCTCATGCGCCTGCTGCCACACACTGATATCTTCCGCCCGTTCGGTCTGCACGGTGGTTACGCCGCAACGTAGCAGGAACTCGTACTGGTCTGGCAGCGGCTTGCCGGTTGCGCGGATTTCGCCCGTAAAGCCCAGGTGCTCACGCAGGGCGCGCGCCTGCGTAAAGGCCCGTCCATCACGGAAAGAGGGGAAGGTCACCGCCACCAGTGCCAGACGCGGCAGGGCCGTGCGTAGCACCGCCACATCCACATCCGGCGCAATGGCCACGCCCAGTGGGGCATTACCCGCGCGGGCAAGCCCCTCTTCCAGTCGTTCGAGGGGCACGATCACCGGGCCTTCGGGCAGGGCCTCGCCTTCCGCCGTCATGTGCCAGCGGTCCTGCGTGACATGGCCGTTCTCAAGCAGAGGCATAGACGGCATCCTTGAAGCTGGTGGCGCCAAGGCGCCGGTAGGTGTCGAGAAACTGCTCATTGTCATGGCGCAGTACCAGGTAGGTATCGATCAGCCGGGCAATGGCATCCACGGTTTCATCTTCCGGCAGGGCCGGGCCGATGATCTGGCCGATGGCAACATCCCCCCCGGCCGAGCCGCCAAGGGTAAGCTGGAAGAATTCCTGCCCGCGCTTGTCTACGCCCAGAATGCCGATATGCCCTGCATGGTGGTGGCCGCAGGCGTTGATGCAGCCCGAGATGTTGATGTTGAGCGGCCCGATGCGCTCCTGTAGTTCGGGATTGGCGAAGCGTGCGCTCAGCTTCTGTGCAATGGGGATGGAGCGCGCATTGGCCAGCGCGCAGTAATCCAGCCCCGGACAGGCGATGATATCGCCCACCAGCCCGATATTGGGGGTAGCCAGGTTGGCTGCCGCCAGCTTGCGCCACAGGTCGTGCAACTGGTCCTTGCGCACATGGCCCAGCACCACGTTCTGCATGTGGGTTACGCGGATTTCGCCAAAGGAGTGGCTGTCCGCCAGATCAGCCACAAGGTCCATCTGGTCGGCCGTGATGTCACCGGGAATGCCGCCATCGGGCTTGACCGAGATTACCGCGCAGATGAAGCCTTCATGCCGGTGGGGATGGGTGTTGGTGCGTACCCAGCGGTCAAAGGCCGGGTCGGCCTTGCGGCTGGCTGCCAGTGCCTGTTCCGCATCCGCCGGGGCAGTAAGCGGCGGGATGCCAAAGCGTGCCCGGATGCCCTCCACAATGGCAGGTTCAAGCCGGTAGTCCGCGCGGTTCATCAGCATGAATTCCGCATCCACCTTTTCCCGGAATGCCTCGATCCCGAGGGCCTGCATCAGGATCTTGATGCGGGCCTTATACATGTTGTCGCGGCGGCCATAGCCATTGTACACGCGCACGATTGCCTCAAGGTAGGCCAGCAGGTCTTCTTCGGGCAGGCTGTCGCGCAGCTTGACGCCAATGACCGGCGTACGGCCAAGCCCGCCACCCACGAATACATCAAACACCGGCCGCCCCTGCGGTCCGGGATGCGCCACCAGCCCGATATCGTGGAAGCGCGCGGCTACCCGGTCATGCGGGCTGCCGCTGATTGCGATCTTGAACTTGCGCGGCAGGAAGGTGAATTCCGGGTGCAGCGTGGACCACTGGCGCAGGATCTCGGCATGGATGCGCGGGTCGAGCAGTTCATCGGCGGCAGCGCCTGCAAACTCATCGCACGTCACGTTACGGATGCAGTTGCCGCTGGTCTGGATGGCATGCATATCCACGCGGGCCAGATGTTCAAGGATATCGGGCGTATCCTCCAGCCGGATCCAGTTGAACTGCATGTTCTGGCGGGTGGTGAAGTGCCCGTAATCCCGGTCATACGTGCGGGCGATATGAGCCAGCGCGCGCATCTGGTCGGCACCCATCATGCCATAGGGCACGGCCACGCGCAGCATGTAGGCGTGCAGTTGCAGATACAGCCCGTTCATCAGGCGCAGCGGCTTGAACTCGTCCTCGCTCAGGTCGCCTGCCACGCGGCGGGCGACCTGTTCGCGGAACTGGGCCACGCGCTGGGAAAGGAAGGTGCGGTCCACCTGGTCATAGGCGTACCGCCCCACCGGCAGGGTCGTGGTGTCAGTGGACATCTTGCATCTCCACGGGCGCGAAATCAGGGTGGACACTCGGCCCGAACGCCCGGATGCGTTCACGGACCGTAAGGGGGGTAATGCCAGCGGCATCAGGATCGATCTGAACGCCATAGATGCCAACAACCGTGCGGGCTTCTGGCATGGCCTTGGCCTGCTTTATGGCATCCTCGATTTCCGTGTTGTCGAACACGCGGGCATGGGCGACCAGTTCCGACCAGCCCCTTGCGGCAAGCCAGACAATCCGCCCATCAAGCAGGCGGTTGGCGGTAATGACGCTTGCACCGGTGCTGTCCCGGCGATTGTTCCTGACATCCACTTGTAAACTGATCCTTTTCAGGCAACAGGCTTCATTATTTCCATATGTAACTGGTAGGAAACGGTGCACGCATTTACAAGCGTGCGCCTCATCTTTGGAGACTGTTTCAAAAGAAAGAAGTTTCTGGTTCCGCGTTTTTTAAACATTGGAAAAAGCGGAACCCAAAACTTTTTTCCATTTCATCATCATGCCACGCGGTTATGACCCACCCGGTATGGTGTGGGTGGGCCATCGCGTTCAGGACTGCTGGCGCCTGAGCGTATCGTCCAGCCGGATCGCATCACCGATATAGGTGGCAAGGGTTGCTGCCGTCTCATCACTTGTGGCGCCTGCCGTCTCCAGCCGCAGGGCCGGGTTGGCGGGTGCCTCATACGGAGCGTCGATGCCGGTAAAGCCTTCGATCTTGCCCGCGCGCGCAGCAGCATACAGGCCCTTGGGGTCGCGCTGCTCACAGGTGGCCTGCGGCGTATCGATGAAGATTTCGTGGAAACCTTCCCCCACGATCTGGCGGGCCAGTTCGCGGTCCGCCACGGTGGGCGAGATCAGGGCCACGATCACCACCTGACCGCTTTCCGCCAGGATGCGGGCTACGGCGGCGGCGCGGCGCACGTTCTCGCGACGGTCCGCTTCCGAGAAGCCAAGATCGGAGCACAGCCCCGCGCGCAGTGTGTCACCATCAAGCACCGATACGTCAATGCCACGGGCGAACAGTCGGTTTTCCGCCCCGCGCGCCAGCGTGCTCTTGCCCGCGCCCGGCAGGCCGGTCATCCAGAACACGCCGCCCTGGTGGCCCTTGGCACGTGCCCGGTCCCACGGCGAGACGGCGCTACCCGTGGGATGGATGGCATTGCGGCCGGTAACACTTTCGGCAATCCCGATCAGCGGCGCGCCGCCCACGATCTGCTGGTTGCGGTCCACCAGCACGCCACGCCCATCCGCCGTGCCGGGCATGAAGGGGTCGAACAGCATGGTTTCGGATACAGCCAGCGTGATTTCGGCAAAGCCTTCGGGCGGTACTTCCTCGGCCGGGTGTTCGGTCAGATCTTCCAGCCGCACGACCGAATCAATGGCTGCTACGGTGACCTGATGTTCGGCTGTGGCGAGGCGCAGCCTGAAGCTCTCACCCACGCGCAGCGGTTCCTGGCGCAGCCAGAACAGGCGGGTGCGGATGCGCGCGGCCCGCAGCGGTGCATGGTCGGCAGGGAACAGGAAGTCGCCCCGGTCGGGGATCACGTCCGGCTCCAGTGTAACCGCGACCGACTGGCCAGCAACGGCTGCAACCTGCGGGGCGGTATGCCAGCTTTCGATGGTGGCGATGCGGGCACGCGCGCCATGCGTGCCGATCACGACTTCATCGCCCACGCGAATGCGCCCACGTTCGATCCGCCCCACAACCACGCGCTTGGTGTCAAAGCGGTAGACATCCTGCACCGGCAGGCGCAGCGGCAGGTCCGCGCGTGAGGACGGCGCGGGAACGGCGGCCAGTGCCTCGATCAGGGTTGGCCCCTTGTACCACGGCATCTTGTCGGAGCGGGCGGCCATGTTGTCGCCTTCACGTGCGGAGGCGGGGACGAATACGGTCGGCTCGATTTCAAGCTGGCGCAGAAGCGTGGTGATGTCGCGCTCGGCCGCTTCGATCTTCTTCTGGTCGTAGTTGAAGATATCGACCTTGTTCATCAGCACGATGACATGGCGGATACCGATCAGGCGCAGCAGCATGGCGTGGCGGCGGGTCTGTTCCTGGGCACCTTCGTTTGCGTCCACCACCAGCACGGCGGCTTCAGCATCGGCCGCACCGGTAATCATGTTGCGCAGGAACTGGCGGTGGCCCGGCGCATCCACGATCACGAACTGGCGCGTGCCCAGCTTGAAGGGAATGCGCGTGGAATCAACTGTCACTCCCTGGTCACGCTCGATCTGGAGGCTGTCGAGCAGGAAGCTCCATTCAACCGCCAGGCCACGCTTCTTGCTGGATTCGATGATCTGCGCGACACGCCCGTCAGGCAGGCTGTCGGTATCATACAGCAGGCGGCCGATCAGGGTGGACTTGCCATGATCGACATGGCCAACGATCACGATGGGGGTAGCAGCTTCCTGCGGGGCAGGGGTCGGGATGGTACTCATTGTCATATAACTCCGTCCTGTCCGCTCAGAGGTAGCCGGCCACGCGCAGGCGCTCGAACGCATCTTCCGATTCATGGTCCATCGCGCGGCCCGAGCGTTCGGAGGTGCGTGAGGTTTCGAGTTCGGCAATCACTTCCGCCACGGTCGAGGCATTGCTTTCCACCGGGCTGGTGATGTCCTGATCACCCAGCGAGCGGTAGCGCTTGCCGTCTTTTGCAAAATACAGGTCAACCAGCGGAATGCCCTCGCGCTCGATGTAGCGCCAGATGTCGATCTCGCGCCATGACAGCAGGGGATGGACGCGCACATGCATCCCGGCCTCATGCGGGGTGGCATACTGGTCCCAGAATTCGGGGGGCTGGTTGCGCACGTCCCATTTGTGGCCCGAGCCGCGGGGGCTGAACACGCGCTCCTTCGCGCGGGTGGCCTGCTCGTCACGGCGGATGCCTGCGATCACGCCCGCCAGCTTGTACCTGTCGATCATGGCGGCAAGGCCTGCCGTCTTGCGCGCGGCGGAACGGGCGGCGGGCGGCAGGGTGGGGTCGATTTCCTCTACCGGCGGGCAGTCGCCCAACAGCAGTTCCAGATCCCACTTCTTGGTGTATTCATCGCGGAACCTGTACATTTCCGGGAATTTCTTGCCCGTATCGACATGCATCACGGGAAAGGGCACGCGACCAAGGAAAGCCTTGCGTGCAAGCCACACCATGACATTGGAGTCCTTGCCCAGCGACCATAGCATCGCCAGTGGCTTGAGCTTCCGGTAGGCTTCACGCAGGATGAAGATACTCTGCGCCTCGAGTTGGTCGAGATCGTCCATGGAATTAAAACCTTCCGTTACGGGAAAGAAAAGCTGATGGCCGTTCCGGCCGGCGAAAGAGGGAATCCAACCCTTATGAAGGGGTAGGGAGATGAATGCCGCATTCTGTCTTGGCTTGCCCGGCCCAGCGGCCCTGGCGCGGATCCTCGCCTTCCGTTACCGGGCGGGTGCATGGCGCGCACCCGATGGAGGGATAGCCCCGCAGCGTAAGCGGATGGCGCGGCAGGTTGCGGCGCGTGATTTCGGCATCGAGTTCGCGCGGGGTCCAGGCAATCAGTGGGTTGATCTTGATCTTGCCGCCCGGAGCCTCCTCCACCACCGGCAGCCCCTGCCGGGTCGCGGCCTGGGAGCGCTTGCGCCCGGTAATCCACGCATCGAACGGGATCATTGCCTCATCTAGCGGTTCGACCTTGCGCAGTGCACAGCAGGCATCGGGGTCGAACGCCCAGAGTTGTCCCTGCGGGTCGCGCTTTTCGATCTGTTTTTCGGCCGGCTGCAGGTCACGCACATCGCGCAGGCCCAGCATGCGGGCCAGTTCCTGCCGGTAGGCCAGTGTTTCGGGGAAATGCTGGCCGGTCTGCAGGAACAGCACCGGTACCGCCGGATCAATCTCGGATGCAAGGGCAAGCATGACCGCCGATTCCGCCCCGAAGGAAGAAACCAGAGCAATGCGCCCGCGCAGCCGTGTCAGGGCGACGCGCAGGACTTCGGGCGCGTTCTCGCCCGCTTCCTGCAGTTCCGCCATAATGTCCGCATCGATACGCATAATGTTCTCCATGCCGGTTTTTTTGCACTAGAGCAGGGCGTTTTTTTCTCGCCACACCTAACCTGCACGGGTCGTAAAATCAAGAGAGAGGAACTTATTTACACATATTTTTTTGCAAAATTATCCAAACTCCGGCCTTGCGTGCGGGCAGACGGCCGGACATCTCGCTTTCAGCGGCTCATCAGCACGGTAATATCACTGTTTTCCAGCATGTGTCGGGTCACGCCGCCCAGAATCATCTGGCGTAGGCGGGAATGGGAATAGGCCCCCATGACAAGCATGTCCGCGTTGAAGGCATGAGCCGCAGCCAGCATGTCCTCGCCGACGGGGCGTGAATCACTACCAAATTCGTGAATATGGGCGGTAATGCCATGGAGCGAGAGGAATGATCTGACATGGCGCGCCTCCGGGCCAGGGCGCTGGTAGGCGGGGCTGTACAGGATGCAGACCGCCTGCGCGCGACGCAGCAGCGGCAGGGCGTGGTGGATGGCCGATGCTGCCTCCGACGTGCCGTTCCAGCCAATGCAGATGCGCTGGCCTACTGTTGGCGGGGCCACGGGGGGCACGATGATGACACCCTGCCCACTTTCAAACAGGACCGCGTGCAGCGTATCGGAAGAAGAGACATCCCCTTCCGGGTTGGGCTGGCGCAGCACCACCAGGTCCGACAGTCGCGCCTGAAAGGCGACCACGCTGCGGGTATGGCCGCTATGGGCAATGAAGCTGGCGGACAGGGTATGCATGCCAACGGGCGAGAAGGGGGAGTCGACGGCTACGACCGGAATCTTTTCACGCACGATGAACGCATCGAACACGGCGCGCACGCCATGCAGGCGGTCAGCACTTTCCTTGAGCGCGCTTGTGATCATGTCCTGCACCATCACGCTGGACAGGCCTTCCCCCACCAGAGGGCCGACCTCCTGCATGTCGGTGCCGACATGGAGTACGGCCAGATGTGCGTCGAACATGCGGGCAATGGCGCCGCCAACCTGTAGCGCGCTTTCCGCGTGACTCATCCCCCCCAGAGGTAGCAATATCCTGCGCACACACATCCGGTCTCTCCTGCTCCGCTGACGCCGCGCGGCGGCGCCTTCACGGGAGAGAACGATTGATTCGTCCTTAAGTTCAGGGTCAGGGGTACAGACGTTCGCTGTGCCATGCAGTACCCGTACGGTCCCACACCACCCGGTCATGCAGGCGGTAGGGGCGGTCCTGCCAGAACTCGAAATGCTGCGGCACGAGGCGGAAGCCACTCCAGTTGGCAGGGCGGGGAATGACCGCATCGGGGCCGGGATAGCGGGCTTCCAGTTCCGCAACAGCGGCCTCGAATGCCGCGCGGTCAGCCAGCGGGTGAGACTGGTTGGATGCAATCGCCCCCAGACGTGAGATGCGGCTGCGGCTGGCGAAGTAGGCATCGGCCTCGGCCGGGGTGACTGGCTCCACCGGGCCTTCGATGCGGATCTGGCGACGGATGCTCTTCCAGTGGAACAGCAGGGCTGCGTGCGGGTTGGCCGCAAGTTCGCCCGCCTTGCGGCTGTTGAGGTTGGTATAGAATACGAAGCCACGCCGGTCCGCTCCCTTGAGCAGGATCATGCGCACCGAGGGCCGCCCGTCCGATGTTGCGGTGGCAAGCGCCATGGCGTTGGGGTCATTGGGTTCGTGGGCGGTGGCATCCGCCATCCACGCATCGAAAAGGGTGAACGGATCGGCATTGAGGGCAATGAGGGGAAGGGTCATGAATGGGCAATTCCGCGGTGCTGGCTGCCCCGCAGGTCCGGTTCCGGGCGTGGCGGAACAGGGGATGCGGAAACATATGGAAACATAAGGTAAGTTACCGTGCGATGAATATTAGCTACAATTACGCCACTCGGCATCTTGTCCGAAACGGCAGCTTGTGCAACCACGAGGCCGAAATTTCATCCGTCATTTACCAGTCAAGGATATACGAGCATGTCAGACGGCGCGCCCAAAATCTCCATCAAGGGAGCATTGATGAAAGGGAAGCGGGGGCTTGTCATGGGGGTGGCGAATGACCGCTCCATCGCCTGGGGCATTGCGCGCGCCGTGGCGGAGCAGGGCGGGGAGCTGGCCTTCACCTATCAGGGCGAGGCACTGGGCAAGCGCGTGCGCCCGCTGGCCGAAAGTGTCGGCTCGACGCTGGTGCTGCCGTGCGATGTGAGCGATGACGCCGCGATTGATGCAACCTTTGCCGCGATCGAGAAGGAATGGGGCAAGATCGACTTCCTGGTCCATGCCATTGGCTGGGCGGACAAGCAGTTCCTGCGCGGGCGGTATGTCGATACTCCGCGCGATGCCTTCCTCAAGGCGCTGGATATCTCGTGCTATTCGTTTACCGCAGTGGCGCGCCGTGCGGCGGCCATCATGAACCCGAACGGCTCGCTGCTCACGCTCACCTATCTGGGGGCCGAGCGCGTCATGCCCCATTATAACGTGATGGGCGTGGCCAAGGCAGCACTTGAGGCTTCCGTGCGCTATATGGCGGTGGATCTTGGTGGCGAAGGTATCCGTGTTAACGGTATCTCGGCCGGTCCGGTCATGACGCTGGCGGCCAATGGCATCGGCGATTTCCGCTATATCCTGAAGTGGAACCAGTATAACTCCCCGCTGGAGCGCAACGTGTCACTGGAGGAAGTGGGCGGTGCGGGCCTGTACATGCTCTCCGACCTGTCGGGTGGTGTGACGGGTGAAATCCACCACGTTGATTCCGGCTACCATATTGTCGGCATGAAGAACCCCACCGCGCCGGACATTACGGTCGCGGGCAACTGATTGCTGGAAGCCTGTCTGTATGTCTTATAATACCTTCGGCCACCTGTTCCGTGTCACGACATGGGGTGAAAGCCATGGTTCCGCCATTGGCTGCGTGATTGATGGCTGCCCGCCGGGTCTTGTTCTTGATGTGGCGGATATCCAGCCCTGGCTGGACCGCCGCAGGCCAGGCCAGTCAAGGTTCACCACCCAGCGGCAGGAAGCCGATCAGGTCGAGATCCTGTCCGGTGTGTTCGAAGGTAGGACGACAGGCACCCCCATCTCGCTGGTCATCCGCAATACCGACCAGCGTTCACGCGATTATGGCGATATCGCCACCCGCTACCGTCCCGGCCATGCCGATGTCGCCTATGACATGAAATACGGTATCCGTGATTATCGTGGTGGCGGGCGTTCTTCCGCGCGGGAGACGGCCATGCGGGTCGCGGCGGGCGCTGTCGCGCGCAAGGTGCTGGGGGATATGGTCAGCATCCGTGGCGCGCTGGTGCAGGTCGGGCCGCATGCGGTTGACCGCGCCCGGATGGACTGGGGCATGGTGAACGAGAATTCCCTGTTCTGCCCGGATGTCGCGATCCTGCCGGTATGGGAAGAATACCTTGCCGATATCCGCAAGAAGGGATCGTCCATCGGTGCCGTGATCGAGGTCGTGGCCGAAGGCGTGCCGCCGGGACTGGGCGCGCCGATCTATGGCAAGCTGGATTCCGACCTTGCCATGGCTTTGATGAGCATCAATGCCGTTAAGGGTGTTGAGATTGGGGAAGGGTTTGCCTCTGCCTGCCTGACGGGGGAGGAAAACGCCGATCCCATGCGCATGGAAAATGGAATGCTGCATTTCGCCTCCAACCATGCTGGCGGCGTGCTGGGCGGCATTTCAACCGGCCAACCGGTTGTTGCGCGCTTTGCGGTCAAGCCCACCAGTTCGATCCTGACCCCCGTGCCGTCGGTTACGCGCGAAAGGGAGAATGTGGACGTGATGACAAAGGGGCGGCATGACCCCTGTGTCGGCATCCGCGCCGTTCCGGTGGGGGAGGCGATGATGGCCTGCGTTCTGGCCGATCACCTGCTGCGCCACCGGGGGCAGGTGGGTGACTACAAACCGGTCGTGCTATAAAATTCCGGGCTGTATCTACCGTCCTGACATAAGGGGGCGGGCAGCCAGCCTTACGGCCACGGCCTGTGTTCATCGGCGGGATTGGCGCGGGAATCCAACGCCGCCCGCGCCATGCATGGGATCAGGCTTTCAGCTTTGCATCCAGCGTGATGGTGGCGTTGAACAGCTTGGAGACGGGGCAGCCCGCTTTGGCCTTTTCCGCCAGTTCGCGGAACTGGGATTCGGTCGCATTCGGGATGTCGGCTTCCAGTGTCAGTTTCGCAGCCGTAATGGTAAAGCCTTCGCCCTGTTTTTCCAGTACGATCTCGGATTTTGTATCAAGCGATGTCGCGGTCAGTCCCGCCCCGCCCAGAATGCCCGACAGCGCCATGGCAAAGCACGCGGCATGGGCCGCCCCCAGCAGTTCCTCGGGGTTGGTGCCGGGCCTGTCCTCGAAACGGGTGTTGAAACCGTAGGGCTGGTTTTTGAGTGAGCCGCTCTGGGTCGAGATCTCGCCCTTGCCGTCTTTCAGTCCGCCTGACCAGTGTGCTGTCGCGTATTTGGTGATCGCCATGGGGATCGGTCCTTATGTCCGTGATCGAAGTGAGCGCGCATGGTGCCCGGTGGATGCAGGGCATCCGTACGCAGGCTAACCCGGCCTTGTACTAAAAGTTGCATCAGGACTGCCCCGACGCCCGTGCAGGTCTTGCAATATGCGTCTAAAACAGTCATATCCCGCACGGCCCCAGATGGGGGCCAATTCGCACGTGAAGCCAAAACCTCTGGTGTCCTGCAAAGGGCGTGCTTCACGGAGGATAAACCAGACACAAGGATTTAGCCGATATGGCGATGCCTGAATTCACAATGCGCCAGCTGCTCGAAGCCGGTGTTCACTTCGGTCACCATACCCGCCGCTGGAACCCGCGCATGGCGCCGTACCTGTTCGGTGTGCGCAATCAGGTCCACATCATCGACCTGCAGCAGACCGTTCCCATGCTGGACCGTGCGCTCAAGGCAATTCGTGACACCGTGGCCGGTGGTGGCCGCGTGCTGTTCGTTGGCACCAAGCGCGCCGCTGCTGACCAGATTGCTGACGCAGCCAAGCGCTGCGGCCAGTATTACGTCAACCACCGCTGGTTGGGCGGCATGCTGACGAACTGGAAGACCATCACCGGTTCGATCAAGCGTCTGCGCAGCATTGACGAAATGCTGGAAAATGGCACCCAGGGCCTGACCAAGAAGGAAGTTCTGGACATCACCCGTGACCGTGAGAAGCTTGAGCGTTCGCTCGGCGGTATCAAGGAAATGGGCGGCCTGCCGGACATCCTGTTCGTGATCGACACGAACAAGGAAAAGCTGGCGGTTGAAGAAGCCAACAAGCTGGGTATCCCGGTTGTGGCGGTGCTGGACAGCAACTCCGACCCGCGTGGCGTGACCTTCCCGATCCCGGGCAACGATGACGCCATCCGCGCTATCGCTCTGTATTGCGAGCTTGTTTCCTCTGCTGTGCTCGATGGCATCTCCGCCGAGCTGGGCGCTTCGGGCGAAGATTTCGGTGCGTCCGAGGAACTGCCGGTTGACCCGGCTGTGGAAACGGCCGTGACGGAAGCCGCAGCGAGCGCTGAATAAGAAAAAACCGGCACCAGCGCGGCATGACGGCCGCATGGTGCAACTGAACGGACGGGCGCACGCTCCGCAAATAGTGCGGGGCGTGCGCCTGTCGTAAGGAGTATCAGGATAATGGCGGAAATTACTGCAGCACTCGTAAAGGAACTTCGTGAGAAGACCGGCGCGGGCATGATGGACTGCAAGAAGGCCCTTAAGGAAGCCGAAGGCGACATTGAAGGCGCGATCGACTGGCTGCGCAAGAAGGGCCTCTCGGCCGCCGCCAAGAAGTCCGGCCGTGTTACGGCGGAAGGTCTGGTGGGTGTTGCCCAGACGGACCTGAAGGCCGCCATGGTCGAGATCAACGCCGAGACCGATTTCGTGGCGCGTAACGAGCATTTCCAGAACTTCGTCTCGGAAGTGGCGCATGCCGCCCTGAGCGTTGGCGACGATCTGGAAAAGCTGAAGGTCGCCGTGCTGAAAAGCGGTCGCACCGTTGCCGATGAACTGACGCACCTGATCGCTACCATTGGCGAGAACATGTCCATCCGCCGTGCGCGCGTGCTGAGCGTGCCTTCGGGCGTGGTTGCGACCTACGTGCATGGTGCGGTCAGCCCCGGCCTTGGCAAGATTGGCGTTCTGGCTGCCGTTGAGGCACCTTCCGCCAGCGAGGCACTGGAAGACCTGGGCCGCCGTATCGGCATGCATGTCGCCGCCACCCGTCCGGCAGCGCTGGACGTGGACAGCGTTGACCCCCAGGCGCTTGAGCGTGAGCGCGCGGTGCTGGTGGAACAGGCCAAGGCTTCGGGCAAGCCCGATGCGATCATCGAGAAGATGGTCGATGGCCGTATCCGCAAGTTCTATGAGGAAGTGGTGCTGCTGGAACAGGTCTGGGTGCATGATGGCGAGAGCCGCGTGCGCAAGATCGTTGAGAAGGCTGGCGCCAAGCTGACCGGTTTCGATCGCTTCCAGCTTGGTGAAGGCATCGAGAAAGAAGAAAACGACTTTGCCGCTGAAGTGGCGAAGGCCGCAGGCCAGTAAAATCTTGCCGGTTTCCGGCTCCCTGCGTGTAAGGGCGGGTGTCTCCTGATGGAATGGGAGGCACCCGCCCTTGTGCTTTCCGCCACCCCTTATGGGGAAGGCAGCGCGATTGTGCATGTCCTGACCGGTGAGCACGGTCTGTACCATGGCCTGGCTCGTGGCGGTTCCGCCAGCCGGGGGCGCGCCATATGGCAGACTGGCAACCTGGTGCGTGCGCGCTGGCTCGCGCGCCTGCCCGAGCAACTGGGTAACATTACAGCCGAGACGGTCCATGCTTCGGCTGCGCGCATACTCGACTATCCGCTTCCTCTGGCCATGCTGGCGTCACTGTGCGCACTGGCTGATGGCTGCCTGCCTGAGCGTGAGCCGCATCCGGCCATATTCCAGGGGCTGACCAGCCTGCTGGCGCGCATCAGCCTCGATCCGCAATGGGCGGAAGCCGAAGCCATGCCCGAGATCGTGCGATGGGAGCTTCTGCTGTTGTCGGAGCTGGGGTTTGGGCTGGACCTTGGCGGGTGCGCCCTTGGCGGTAGCCGGGATGACCTGCGCTGGGTCTCGCCACGCACTGGTCGCGCCGTATCGGATGAGAAAGCGGGTGCGTGGCGCGACCGGCTACTGCCGCTGCCCGGCTTCGTGCTGCATCCGCAGCAGATCGGTACGCCACGGGACTGGTATGACGCGCTGCGGCTTTCAGGCCATTTCCTGCGACGCGATGCCTTTGGCCAGCGTCACTGCCCGGTGCCAGAGGCACGGGAAAGGCTTGCGGACATGATTGCCCGCAAGGCCGATATTTCCCCCGCCGGGGCGCAGGCCGAAGCCACGGTTGAGCCGCCTGACTGACAGAACCATTGGACAAACCTCAAAGTTTCGCTATCTGTTCACCTGCGGGAGGAAGATCGCATGCCTGTGGATACAACAGCCGGCCATATTGAAGATACCAAGCTGGCCGATGCGCTAAGCGAGCGCTATCTGGCCTATGCCATGTCAACCATCATGTCACGCTCGCTGCCCGATGTGCGCGACGGGCTAAAGCCGGTGCACCGGCGCATGGTCTATGCCATGCAGCAGCTCAAGCTGGACCCTTCCGCCGGGTTCAAGAAATGTGCCCGCGTGGTGGGTGACGTGATTGGTAAGTATCATCCGCACGGCGATGCCTCTGTCTATGAGGCACTGGTGCGGCTGGCGCAGGATTTTGCCGTGCGCTACCCGCTGGTGGAAGGGCAGGGTAATTTCGGCTCGATCGATGGCGATAACGCCGCTGCCATGCGGTACACCGAATCCCGCCTGACGGCCGTGGCCAAAGCCCTGCTGGAAGGGATTGACGAGGATAGCGTCGATTTTCGCCCCACTTATGATGGGGAGGAACACGAACCCGTCGTGCTGCCAGCAGCCTTCCCGAACCTGCTGGCCAACGGGGCGGCTGGCATTGCCGTGGGCATGGCCACCTCCATCCCGCCGCATAATGTAGGGGAAATCTGTGCGGCGGCACTGGCGCTGATCCGCAAGCCCGCTACCACCACGGCGGAACTGCTGGCCCACATGCCCGGTCCCGACTTTCCCACCGGCGGCAGTATTGTGGAGGATCGTGACGCCATTATCCGTGCGTACGAGACGGGGCGTGGTTCCTTCCGCATCCGCTCGAAATGGGAAGTCGAGCAGGGGCGTTTTGGCACATGGCAGATCGTGGTGACCGAAATCCCGTACCAGGTGCAGAAATCCCGCCTGATCGAGCAGGTCGCCGACCTGATGGAGCAGAAGAAGCTTCCGCTGCTGGCCGATATCCGTGATGAAAGCACGACCGACATCAGGCTGGTGCTGGAGCCCAAGTCGCGCGGGATCGAGCCTGCGGTGCTGATGGAAACGCTGTTCCGCGCAACGCAGCTTGAAAGCCGTTTCGGCCTGAACATGAACGTGCTGGGCGCCGATCAGGTGCCCGGTGTGCGTAGCCTGAAGGATGTGCTGCAGGCATGGCTGGATCACCGCCACGATGTGCTGCTGCGCCGCAGTGCCAACCGACTGCAGGCGGTGGACCGGCGACTGGAAATCCTGGATGGCTTCCTTGCGGTCTACCTCAACCTTGATGAGGTGATCCGTATCGTGCGTGAGGAAGATGATGCGAAGGCCGCGCTGATCGCGGCATTCGACCTGACCGAACTGCAGGCGGACTCCGTGCTCAACATGCGCCTGCGCAGCCTGCGGCGGCTGGAGGAAATGGAAATCCGCAACGAGCATGCCAAGCTCAGCGCGGAGAAACAGGCGCTGCATGACCTGCTGGAGAACGAAGGCCAACGCTGGAAGCGCATTGCCAGCGAGATCAGGGATATCCAGAAAACCTTTGGGAGCGGCGCACTTGGCGCGCGGCGCAGCCTGCTGGCCGATGCGCCGGTTGAGATTGATGTGGAAGCCGTCCTGCCGGTCGAGCGCGACCCGCTGACCGTCATCCTGTCACAGAAGGGCTGGATCCGCACCGTGCGCGGCCACGGGCAGGATCTGCAGGCGCTCAAATTCAAGGAAGGGGACGGCCCCGGCAGGGCGGTCGAATGCTACAGCAATGATCGGCTGTGCGTATTTGCCACCGATGGTCGTGCCTTTACCTTGCGCGTGGCCGACCTGCCGCGCGGGCGCGGTGACGGTCAGCCACTGCGGCTGGCTATCGATCTGTCCAATGATGAGGACATCATCGCCATGTTCCCGATGGATGATGGACGCAGGCGCCTGCTTGCCTCCAGCACAGGGCGCGGCATGATCGTGGCGGAATCGGCCATGACAGCGGAAAAGCGCACTGGCAAACAGGTGCTTAACCTGAAAGAGGGGGAAAGCGCGCTGATCTGCACCTCGGCGGAAGGCGATCATGTGTTGGTACTGGGGCAGAACCGGCGCATGCTGGTCTTCCCGCTGGACCAGTTGCCCGAAATGGCGCGCGGTCTTGGCGTGATCTTGCAGAAATACAAGGATGGCGGCCTGAAGGATGCCGTGGTGTTTGCCGCCGATGCAGGTCTGGCATGGCCCGACGCCGCACGTACGCGCAACTTTGCCGACCTGAAGGAGTATGTGGGCAAGCGTGCCGAGATGGGCAAGACAGCACCAGCATGGGCAACCCGAAAACTGCGTGGCTGAGTATTGGGGCCTGTTTGGAATTGGGTTTTCTAAAGGGCCGTGATGTGTTCCAAAGTTGATATGGACCGCTTCATACTGACGGATGCCCAATGGGCGAAAATGGAACCGCTATGTCTTGGCAAGAAGACGGATCGGAGAGGATAACCGCCTCTTTCTTATGGATAGCGCGGGGCGGAACCTACCGTCGGGTGTCGGACATTTTTTGAAAAAAGCTTCACCAGACATTTCTTATAATGAGAAAGACCTTTCAGACGCAGGTTTAATGCAGCCGTCCGTTACGCCGGGCGGAACATCCCATTTGGTAGGAAGGCGCTTTCATGGACCTGTTGGTTGTTATAGGTGGTCAGGTCCAGATCGTGCCACATGCCGCGTGTCATGATCTGCGCGGGCCGGAAGCGGGCTTTGTAGGCCATCTTCCGGCTCTCATTTATCCAGTAGCCAAGATACAGGTAGGGCAGGCCAAGCAGGCGTGCATGCTCGATCAGGTGCAGCACCGCAAATGTGCCCAGTGAGTTATGCTGCTGTTCGGGATCGTAAAAATCATAAACGGCGGAAAGCCCGTCATCAAGTTTGTCCACCAGCGCCACGCAGGCAAGCCTGCCTTCCGTATTGCGGAATTCGATCATGAAGGTCTCGACCGTGGTATCCTCGATCATCGCCCGGTAATCGGGGAAGGTCATCGAAGCCATGTCTCCGCCTACATGCCGGATGCTCTGGTAAGCGCTAAACAGGGCGTACTGTTCCGGCGTTGCATGGGGTGGGACGGTTGTCGTATGCAGGCCCGCGTTGCGCCGTCTGATACGGGTTTGCGTACGGCTGGGGGTAAAGCGCTCGACCGGCACGCGTATGGGCGTGCAGGCGGTGCAGCTTGCACAGACCGGGGCATAAGCAATGGTATGGCTGCGGCGGAAACCTGCGCGCGACAGCCGGTTATGGAAAGCAACGGCTTCTGCGCCGCCAATTTCGGTTACCACCTTGCGCTCCATCCGTCCCGGCAGGTAGGGGCAGGGCAGGGGGGCCGTGGTGTAGAACAGTTGCGGATGCCGTGGCGATGTATAGGTCATGCGCTCTCACCAGCCGGGAAACAGGAACTGGCAGCCCCGTAAATGGAAAAAACGGACTGCCCATGTCCTATACGGTTATCATATTCCTCTGGTTGCAGGCATCAACTATCCAGTCGCATCCATGTGCTTTTGCACGGCCTTAGGCCTGCAGCAGGCGGGCGGCATCAAGCGCGAAATAGGTCAGTACCCCATTCGCACCCGCACGACGGAAGGACATGAGGCTTTCAAGGATCACGCGGTCACGGTCCAGCCAGCCATTCTGGATCGCGGCCATGAGCATCGCGTATTCCCCCGAGACCTGGTAGGCGAAGGTTGGTACCGAGAATTCCTGTCGCACGCGCTGGATCACATCCAGATACGGCATGCCAGGCTTGACCATGACCATGTCGGCCCCTTCCAGCAGGTCCTGGCCAACTTCACGCAGTGCCTCGTCGCTATTGGCGGGGTCCATCTGGTAGGTTTTCTTGTCCCCCTTCAGCAGGCCGCCTGAACCTAGCGCATCGCGGAAGGGACCGTAGAAGGCGCTGGCGTATTTGGCGGCGTAGGACATGATGCGGGTATTGACCAGACCGCCCGCATCAAGGGCTGTGCGGATGGCGCCAATGCGTCCGTCCATCATGTCCGATGGGGCGATGATGTCGATCCCGGCAGCAGCCTGGTTCACTGCCTGTGTGGACAGGATGGCAACGGACGGGTCATTGACCACGTAATCACCCTCGATCAGTCCGTCATGGCCGTGGCTGGTATAGGGATCCAGCGCCACGTCGCCAATCAGGCCAATTTCTGGGAATTCCTTCTTGAGCAGCCTTGCCGCGCGGCACATCAGGTTGTCGGGGTTGGTGGCTTCGGTTCCGGCTTCATCACGTAGTCCGGGGGGCGTGATGGGAAACAGGGCCACGGCCGGGATATCAAGCCGTGCTGCCGGTTCCACATGGGCTGCTAGCCGGTCAAGGCTGACACGCTGCACGCCGGGCATGGAGGCCACATCGGTGACCGAGCCGGTTCCCTCTGTTACAAAAATCGGCCAGATCAGGTTATCGGTCGAAAGTGTGTTTTCGCATACGAGGCGGCGCGTAAAGCGGTCACGGCGGTTGCGCCGTAGCCTTACGTGGGGAAATTGACCGATACTCATCCAATCCAACTCCATACAGGGTAAGGGGCGACTATGATTGCGCAGGCACCCTATGCCAAATTATGATCCGGTAACCCGCCCTTCATCAGGGCGTGGGCCGCATGGCAGGCATGTCCTGTCCCTGTCTTGTCGCCAGCCGACTGTGATGCATGCCATATTTTGCGTAAATTACCATGCCGATGGCAAGCCAGCCTACCAGTCGCAGCCAGGTCAGCCCGTCCAGCGAGACCATCATGACCAGGCAGCTTGCAATTCCGGCCAGCGGGATGAAGGCTCCCCCCGGCACACGAAACACGCGCGGCCGCTCAGGCTCGCGCTGGCGTAGCACGATGACGCCCACGCACACGATAACAAAGGCCAGCAATGTGCCGATCGATGTCATGTGCGCCAGCTGTTCAATGGGCAGGAACGCGGCCAGCACGCCCGTTACCACCATGAAGAACAGGTGACAGCCCACGGGGGTACCCCATCCGGCATGGGTGCGACAGAACAGGGGCGGCAACAGCCCGTCACGCGCCATGGCGAAGAAGATCCGGCTTTGCCCCAGTAGCATGACCAGTATGACCGAGAGGAACCCGCATATGATGCCCAGCTTGACTGCGGCCTTCAGCCAGCCAAAGGGTGTCTGGTCGATGGCGGTGGCCACAGGGGCGGCATCGCCAATCATGGCGTGGTAATTGACCAGACCCGTCAGCACGAAGGAGAACGTGATATACACCGCCGTGCAGATGGCCAGGCTGGCCATGAGGCCGATGGGCATGTTACGGCCGGGATTGCGGGTCTCCTGTGCGACGGTAGAGATCGCGTCAAACCCCAGATAGGCGAAGAACACCGTGCCCGCCGCGCGCAGGATGCCAGACAGGCCATACTGTCCGAACGTGCCGGTATTGGGCGGGATGAAGGGCGTGTAGTTCGCGACCTTTATATATGGCAGGCCAAAGCCGATCACGGCGGCGATGACCGTAAGCTTGATGATGACGACCAGCATGTTCATGCGCGCCGAACCCGCGATGCCGCGCATGAGCAGCATCGAGATCGCCACGATGATGAACACGGCGGGCAGGTTGGCGATGCCATGCACGGGTCTGCCATCAATCATGCCCACCACCTCGAACGGGGAGGCCATGAGTCGGGGAGCAAGGTGGATGCCCCACTCATCGAGCAGGGAGCGCATATACCGTGCCCAACTGACCGATACGGCCGATGCGCCTACAGTGTATTCCAGCACCAGGTCCCACCCGATCACCCAGCCCGCAAGTTCGCCCAGCGCGGCATAGGCATACACATACGCGCTGCCCGCAGTCGGGATCATGCCCGCCAGTTCGCCATAGCACAGCCCGGCAAACGCGCAGGCCACCGCCGCCAGCGCGAAGGAAATGATAACGGCAGGCCCCGCGTTGCTGCCCGCGGCAATGCCGGTAAGCGAGAACAGTCCTGCCCCGATCGTGGCCCCCACGCCCAGGGCAATCAGGCTACCGAGGCCAAGCACGCGTTTCAGTCCGGCATTATCCGCAGGGGCGTTGGCAGGCAGCCTGCGCAGCAGGGCATGCGCTAGGCCGTGCCTGGTCAGTACGTTCATTGGGTATCCTGCGTTGGATGGAGAGTTGCCATAACAGTCAAATCAGTCCGGTTCCGTCATTTTGGCGTTGTCTAACCGCCACGATATGGCGCACATAGCAGGCCTGTCCCCTATGTGTCATATCCGCCTTCCTACCCGGAAATGACAGCCGATCCAATGAATGGAGAAACATGACGGTGCCGGATCCTATCAGCCAGACTGACCTCAAGCAGTTTTTCCGCGCTCCTCTGGCCGAAGTCGACCCCGATGTGGCCGCCATCATCAATGCGGAAAAGGTCCGCCAGTGTGACGGCATCGAACTGATCGCCAGCGAAAACATGGTGTCCGCCGCCGTGATGGCAGCTCAGGGTAGCGTGCTGACCAACAAGTATGCCGAAGGCTATCCCGGTCGTCGCTACTATGGCGGCTGCGTGGAAGTGGACAAGGTCGAGACCCTGGCCATTGAGCGTGTGAAGCAGATGTTTGGTGCCGGATTCGCCAACGTGCAGCCTCATTCGGGCGCCAATGCCAACCAGGCGGCCTTCATGGCCATGGTGAAGCCGGGCGATACCGTGATGGGCATGAGTCTGGCCGCCGGTGGCCACCTGACCCATGGTGCCGCCCCCAACTATTCGGGCAAGTGGTTCAATGCGGTGCAGTACGGCGTGCGCGCGCAGGACGGCCTGCTGGATTATGAGGAAATGGAACGCCTTGCGCGTGCCGAGAAGCCGAAGCTGATCGTGGCCGGTGGTTCCGCTTATCCGCGTATCATCGACTTCAAGCGCTTCCGTGCCATTGCCGATGAGGTCGGTGCCTACCTGATGGTGGACATGGCGCATTTCGCGGGGCTTGTGGCGGCTGGCCTTTACCCCTCTCCCGTGCCGCATGCGCATGTGGTTACCTCCACCACCCACAAGACCCTGCGCGGGCCGCGTGGCGGGCTGATCCTGACCAATGACGCGGACCTGGCCAAGAAGATCAACTCCGCCGTGTTCCCCGGCCTGCAGGGCGGTCCGCTCATGCATGTGATTGTCGCCAAGGCCGTGGCGTTTGGCGAGGCGCTGCGCCCCGACTTCCGCACCTATCAGGAAGCGGTGGCGAACAATGCCCGCGTTCTGGCCGAAACGCTGGTCAATAGTGGCTTTGACATTGTGACCGGTGGCACCGATTGCCACCTGCTACTGGTTGACCTGCGCCCCAAGGGCGTGACCGGCCGCGCGGCCGAGCGGGCACTGGAGCGTGCGGGCATTACCGCCAACAAGAACGCCATTCCTTTCGATCCCGAAAAACCGGCTGTGACGTCGGGCATCCGCCTGGGCAGCCCGGCGGCGACGGCACGTGGCTTTGGTGAAGCAGAGTTCCGCGAAGTGGGCCTGATGATTGACGAAGTGCTGACTGCCCTTGCCAAAAGCGAAGGCCAGGAAGGTTGCACAAAGACGGAGCAGGCCGTGCATGCGCGCGTCAAGGCGCTGTGTGCCCGCTTCCCCATCTATGCCTGAACGCATGTGCCAGAATAACGTGCTTATAAACAGAAACTAAGGTTTCTGGGTGCCGCCTTTTAAAAAGGCGGCATTTTTTTACGGCTGTTTTTTCATCACAGTTTCCGCTGTCGTGCAGGCTGATTCAAAAGCAGTTTCCGCGTTCTGATCACGATGCCGGGATAAGGCCGCCAGTGCCCGCATCTGCGCGCGCAAAGCGCACGGCGGTATGGCCGCGTGCCGGGCGCAGGTTTGGCATCACCAGCATGCACCGCGCGTAGGGCGTGCGGATCTCGTCACCTCCGTCATGCGCCACTACGGTTCCGGCCAGCGGCAGGATTTCCCCCCCATGAAAGGGGCGGACAAAGCGGAACTGCCCCGTGCGTGCGGTCACGACGTTGGTGACTACCATATTGTGGCATGGTAGCGGTCCCTCATTACCCTCCGGCAGTCCACAGCACGGCCCGATTACGGACAGCACAGCCTGCATGGTGCGGGTTACGGTTGCCTGCTGCCAGTGCTGCCCCGCTTCCAGCAGGCAGGCCGCCGCCGTATCACCGGTAAAGCGCGGGTGGTCGATCAGTCGGCACCCGCTCCTGTGACCCCGGTCGGCCACGCATATGTCCACCCCGCGTACGCGCCGCGCCATGCGCCGCCCGGCAGGTGACAGGCCGGACAGCAGCAGCGGGTCGCCCGGCCACAACATGGAATGCAGGTCCAGCAGCCTGTCCGCCGTCAGGATGACTGGCAGCAGTTCGCGTGCGCGGGCGAGTTCGTGTGAATGCTGACTACTCTCCAGCATATCGGGTGACCAGACGCGGTTCATGTCCTCATCCACGCAGCGCGCCCGGACCGGATCGTCGGGATTGAACAGTGTCAGGGCGGCAGGGTTGGCAAAGACAAAAGACAGCCGCCCCGCACGCGGGCGGATGCGCGCGCGCAACAGGTGGTCGAGCACGATGGCACCGGAAAATTCGTTGCCGTGGATCAGGCTGACACAGACCACATGCGGCCCCGGCCTGCGCCCTTCGTAATGCATGACACCGGGAATGCCACAATTCCCGTCCAGCCAGGGGGAAAGATCGGGGGGCGTAATACCGATGTCCCACCGTGGCAGGCTGCAGGGCGGAGGGGGCAGGCGGTCAAGAAAGGTGGTGGGCCGCGCAACACGCACTGGCAGCGGCGTATTGTCCGGCCCTTCTGTCATGTCGCGTGCGGCACGGCGCGGGGGGTGCCGCGTCTGTCATGCCGGGGGGCATGAGGGTGCAGGGCGTGGCGTGTGATCATGCAATGCAGTTTAGCCAGCCTTCACCCCACGGCAAGGCCAGCGGAGCGGCGCGGGCATGACAAATCCACGACCGTGTCTGTCCAGCCTCTATTCCGGCAGGCTGGCAATGCGGATGCGCTGGCCCGTCAGGCGTTCGATTTCCTTGAGCGCCAGGCGTTCCTCTGGCGCGCACAGCGCCACCGCCATGCCCCTGCGCCCCGCGCGCGCGGTGCGGCCAATGCGGTGTACATAGGATTCGGGCAAGGGGGGGATGTCGTGATTGATGACCAGGGCTACATCATCAATATCGATGCCACGCGCCATCACATCAGTCGCCACCAGAACGCCCACGCGCCCCTGGCGGAAGTCACGCAGCATGCGTTCGCGTTTTGCCTGTGAATGCTCGCCATGAATGGCAATGGCAGGGGTCAGGGCTGAGATGGCGCGCGCCACGCTGTCAGCTTCCTGCCGGGTACGGACAAACACCATCACGCGTTGCATGCCGTACTGTCGCAGACAGGCCAGCGTGGCCTCCGCCTTGTGCCGCATGGGCACGAAAATGGCGTATTGTGCGATGCGGGGCGTGGGCGCGTCTTCCACCTGCATGCTGATACGCTCAGGGCGGTGCAGCAGGCGGGTAGCCAGTTCCGCCATGGCGGGCGGTATGGTGGCGGAGAACAGCAGGGTCTGGTGTTTTGGCGGCAGGACTGCAGCAAGGGTCAGCATTTCTTCGGCAAAGCCGGGGTCGAGCATGCGGTCGGCCTCATCGAGTACGAAGGAGCCAATGGCCGACACACCCAGTTCACCGCCATGGACAAGATCGCTTACCCGCCCCGGCGTGCCGACGACGATGGCAACCCCGTCCGCCAGTGTGCGGGCCTGTGCCACGCGCGCGGTGCCGCCGGTAGCCTGCAGTACCCGTAGTCCGGTACCCCGCGCAAGGCCACGCAGTACACCTGCGATCTGCCCCGCCAGTTCTCGCGTGGGGGACAGGACCAGACAGCGCACGCGGCTGTTATCGGCTGCCTGCGCCGCCAGCGTGGAGATGATGGGGGCCGCGAAGGCCACGGTCTTGCCGCTGCCCGTGCCCGCGCGGGCCTCCACGTCCCGCCCTGCCATGACAGGAGGGATGACCGCGCTCTGGATGGCGGAGGGGGTCTGCAACCCCATCCGGGCCAGGGCGGCTACCACATGGCCATCCAGCCCCATGGCGGAAAATGTCGGTTCTGTCTCGCTCATTGCTGTCCCTTAGCGCGCCTGATGGCAGGACAAAAGAGGCAGGGCATTGACGCCCCTGTTCCCATCCCGCCACATGGGGGCATGACAGCACCGCCATGCCCCGCCTCCATCATTGCAGCAGACCTCGCCGGCATGCGTTCGCAGACATTTGGCCTGGCACGGCGTGTGGGGCTGGAGCCGCACCTGTACGCCCTGGTTCCGCGCGGCCTGTGGCGGCATGTCCCGGCTGCGTGGTGGCCCAGCCCCCTGCGCGCCATCCAGCCGCTGGGGCTGGACAGCCTGGCACACCCTGTCATCAGCATAGGCGGCAGCGGGGGGGCGGTGGGGGCGGCGCTGCGCCGGAAAGGGGCTACGGTCATACAGGTGCAGAACCCGCGCCTGCCGCCGGGGCGGTTCGATCTGGTCATTGCCAACCGCCATGACCGGATCGCGGGGCCGAACGTGATCCTGACCCGTACGGCCTTACATGGCGTAACCCCGGAGTTGCTGGCGCAGGCGCAGGTGGAATGGGGGCCGCGTCTGGCCCATCTGCCACGCCCGCTGGTGGCGGTACTGGTGGGGGGGGGGAACGGGCGTTTCCGGCTGGGCAGGCCGGAGGGGGCTGCACTGGCGGTCAGCCTTGCCACCATGATGCGCCGCGACCAGGTTGGCATTGCCCTGACCCCTTCGCGCCGCACCGCGCCGGAGGTCTGCCGTGAATTGCACGATGCGCTGGCAGGCCCGGATTCGTGGATATGGGACCAGTCCGGCCCCAACCCCTATCTTGGGCTGCTGGCATGCGCGGATGCGATTGTGGTGACGATGGACAGCGTTTCCATGGTGTCGGAAGCCGTGGCAACGGCTGCCCCGGTCATGGTGGCTGCCCTGCCGGGGCGTTCGCGCCGCATCGGACTGTTCTTACGGGAGCTGGAGCAGGTGGGGCGCATCCGTCCCTTCGCCGGGCGGTTGGAAACATGGCCGGTCACGCCGCTTGATGATACGCTTATGGCGGCCGAAGCGGTACGTGCGCACCTTGGCCTTGTAGCTCCTTGAAGATAACCTTCCCGCTGACATCGAGAGTGGAATAAGACAGGTTCATGCTTGGCATCCGTACCTTTGACCCGCGTTCAGGTGGCAACACCGCCTACAAGGCGCTGACACATCCGCTGGCGGCGCAGAAGCTGGCTGGACTGGCCCATCAACTGGCCAGCGTCGGGCCTGTGGCGCTGTATGACCCGCATGGCATGGCCGATACACTGCTGGCGCTGTTGCCCTGTCCCCTCACGGTGGCGGGGATCTATACGCATGATACGCTGCGTGTTGGGCATGACTGCGCGGGACATGTGCTGCAGCCCGTGGCGGATTTGGACCAAAGCACGGTACGCGCGGTCTGGGCGCTTGATTTCAGCCAGATAGCCATGGGCTCGCGCCTGTCCACGCTCCTGCCGCGCACAGCCACGCTGTACACGCTGGAACCGGTACGCCTGCCTGCCCACATGCTTTCGGTCGGGCATGCGTATCTGGACCGGCTGAACTTTGCCACCAATCTGGCCTTTTTCCGTGAAAGCGCCGATTTTTCCACCCGTCTGGTCACGGCCAATTACTGGGCGCGTTACGGTGCGCAGGCGGTCAGGCTGTGGCTGCGGCTGTTCGATGCGAACGGGCAGGTGCTCCATACATGGGAGCAGGACATGCCGGGAGAAGGTCAGGCGATCATCATTGACAGCGCCGAGATCCGCCAGTGCTTTGATCTGCCGCATTTTACCGGCCAACTGTTTATCCACGCGCAGGGCGTTGCAGGCCACGATGTGGTCAAATACGCGCTGGAGACGCGCGGTAAGGGAGACAATACCAGCCTTTCCGTAACCCATGATGCCAATGCATGGCCCGCCAACCGCTATGCCAACCTGCCCGCACCCGCCGGGGGAGAGGACGTGGTGCTATGGGTCCAGAACAGCCATGCCCTGCCCATACCGGCGGGCAGCATGCACCTCAACCGCATGGGGCATGACACACTGGTGCCTATTGAGCGTGATCTTGCGCCGTACCAGACCCTGGCCGTGCACGTGCGCGATATGCTGCCGGGCCTGACCTGGCCCGAACAGATTGAATTCCGTGCCGGTGGCCATGTTGTCCGTCCGCGCTACGAAGTCACGCGCAGCGGCCGCACACGTATCGCCCACCTGAACGTGCAGCGTGCCGACCTTAGGCCCGACCCGCATATTGAAAAGCTGGACCCGCGTTTTTTCGGGCGTGGCTACCTGTTGCCTTTTCCCGTTCCCGACCCGGCGCGCTACCGCACGCTGCTGCTGCCATCGCCCATGGCGGAAGGTCTCTCCACGCTGCCGGTCAGGGTGGACAGTTTCGATACGGAGGGCAGGGGCACCGGGTCGCATTTCGTGGGCTGCCTTGCGCGTGACCATGCCACGGTGATGGATGTGGGCGAACTGGCCGGGCAGGGTGGCCATGCCGAACTGCTCTATGATTTCCGTGATGGCGGCAGTGCCGATGGCTGGCTGCATGCCCTGATCCGCTATGAGGACCGCAAGAGCGGCCATGTGGCTGAAACCAGTTTCGGTTCGCACATCTTCAATACCGTCATGACCTATCGGGGGGAGCCGCAATCCTATGCCGGCTCCCCGCCGGGATTGAGCACGCGGCTGTTCCTGACCGCGGCCTGCACGGAGCCGTACAGCTTCTGCACGCTCATCTATCCCGTTTCCAATCGCTGGCATCGGGTGTCGGATACGTCGCTGCACCTGCACGGTGCCAATGGGGAGGTGATTGCGCGTGAGAAGATCGCCATCCCCATGTCAGGTTCGCGCCTGATCCAGCCCGAGCGTATTTTTGGCCAGGCTGCCCTGCAGCGCGCGGGTGTTGGGGGGTATGTGATCATCCGTGATACGACATGCCGCCTGTTTGGCTACCATGGGCGGCATGACGAAGGCGAAGGCCGCTTTTCACTCGATCACATGTTCGGTTTCTGACCCCCTGCAAAACTGCCGTACAATGTCCATATGGGGGTAGGACATGTGGATCATGCGCTGAATGCGGCCTGTGTGCAGGCCAGCTATGGTGTAAGCGGGAGGGGACCGGAGCTTTTAATGATTGTTCAGGACACCAATTTCTTCTGTGATATGCCCGAGGACATGAAATACCTGCGCGATCGCAACCCACCGCAGAATTTTCTTGAACAGAACCTGATCTTTGTCCTGCCCGAGCGCCTGCGCAAGTTCCGACGTAATCTGTTCCATGTCCGCCGCACGGATTCGGATGCCACCGTTTACGCCCCGCTGTTCCGCGTGCGTTGCATCAGCGCGCGCGACCCGGTGCCGGAGGGGTATGATGGGCCGTTCGACGTGTTTCCGTTCTATACCAACCCCACCCGCAAGCGGCGCCGGACGCTGGATTATTACGTGCTGTTCCTGTTTCAGGACAAGCTATCCTACGTGAAGTGCCGCGATGCCCTTGGGGCTACGTCCTGAGTGCTGCCTTTTTTAAAAGAGGCATTCCCTGAAGCTTTTTGAAAAATGCTTCACCAAAAACGTCTTTACGATTTACAGACCGTGTTGATGGCAGGTTCTGGCACCAGAAGCCAAGGGCAGGGCACCTTCAGGCTTTTTACGCTCTGCGTGTCACATCTATTTTAAGAGGAGACCGGATGGTGGGTGCGACAGGGATTGAACCTGTGACCCCCGCCGTGTGAAGGCGATGCTCTACCGCTGAGCTACGCACCCATCCGCTTCGGTGGGGCCTTATTAGTCCAGCAGCGGCAGGGACGCAAGGGGGAAAACAGGTCGGTTGCGCTATTTTCGGCCCGGACGGCGAATACGGTAGATCAGGGCCTCGGCAATGTGGGCGCGCTCCACGTCCGCGCTGGCCGCAAGGTCGGCTATAGTGCGACTGACGCGCAGCAGACGGACAAACCCACGGGCGGAAAGCGGAATTTTCTCGGCGGCCTGAACCGCAAAATCACGCGCGGGGGCGGTAATGCGGAAATCATCAATCGGGGCCTCGGCATTGCGGGCTTCACCCTGGCGGGCACGCTGGCGCAGCACGGCTTCCATCACACGCGCGGCCACGATGGCGCTGGATTCACCGCCCTGTGGTTCGGCAATGCGGGCGAGTGGCATAGGTTCGACATGCACGGCCATGTCCAGTCGGTCCAGAAGCGGGCCGGACAGGCGGGCCTGATAATCCTCGCCACAGCGTGGCGCCTTGCGGCATTCCTGTGCTGCATCGCCCAGATAGCCGCATTTGCACGGGTTCATGGCCGCCACAAGCTGGAAGCGGGCAGGGTAGGTGACATGGGCCGCCGCACGGGCAATGGAGATGGACCCCGTTTCCATCGGCTGGCGCAGGATTTCCAGTGCGGAGCGGGCAAACTCCGGCAGTTCGTCCAGAAACAGCACGCCACGATGCGCCAGACTGACCTCACCAGGCCGCGCGCGGGCCCCGCCGCCGCTTAGTGCCGCCGGGCTTGCGGAATGGTGCGGGTCACGAAAGGGCGGACGCGAGACAGGCTGCCCATCCTTGAGCAGACCGCCAATACTGTGGATACGGCTGATCTCCAGCATTTCCGCCGTGGTCAGGTCGGGCAGGATGCCGGGCAGGCGGGCCGCCAGCATGGATTTGCCAGCCCCCGGCGGGCCGACCATAAGCAGCGAATGACGACCGGCCGCCGCGATTTCCAGCGCGCGGCGACCGGTTTCCATGCCGCGTATGTCAGCCAGGTCGGGTAGGGCGGTCAGGTCCGTATCCAGCCGGGTAGGAAGTTCAACGGGATCGATCACCTGCTGGCCACGGAAATGGTTGAGCAGTTCGGGCAGGGAGCGGATGGCAAGGATATCCATCCTGTCACTGGCCCAGCGGGCTTCCACGCCCTGAGCCGCCGGGCAGATCAGGCCCAGCGACAGGGCGCATGCCGTCATGGCAGCGGGCAGCACGCCACAGACCGGGTTTACGCCGCCATCAAGCGACAGTTCGCCCAGTGCGGCGTAACGCTGCGCCATATCGCCAGAAAGCAGCCCCATGACCACAAGCAGAGCCAATGCGATGGGCAGGTCGAAATGCGAGCCTTCCTTCATCAGGTTGGCAGGTACCATGTTGACCACGATACGCTTGGCCGGCAGCGCAAGTCCCATGGCAGACAGTGCCGCGCGCACGCGTTCGCGCGATTCATTGATGGCCTTGTCGGGCAGCCCAACGATCAGGAAGGATGGAAGGCCGACGGAAAGCTGGACCTCGACCTTGACCGGAATGGCCTCGATACCGGAAAAAGCAAAACCGCAGATGGATGCGAGCGCCGTGTCAGTCATGGCGACGATGATGGCGGAAATGGACCGGATTGACCATTGAGGAACGTGGCGAAATGGATCGGATTGTATCGCATTCCATCCTCCCACGTAATTTTGTTGGCATAATATTTCTTATAAAACTTTTGATGGTACGGGGGAGAGGAGTGATGTTCCAGTCATCCGGCTTCCCTGCGCCGCATTGTCCCATATTTCTGTGCAGCTTTATGCACGCTGGCCATCCCATCTGGCGTATGGTGGGATGGACCACATGCTGTGGCTATAATATCACACACGGTGCGCCGACTGCCGACCGCACCGTGTTTACAGATTTTTGTTAAACGTCGTGAACCATGTCCAGGTCGGCAAAACGCGTGAACTCGCCTTCAAAGAACAGATGCACCGTCCCTGTCGGTCCGTGACGCTGCTTTTCCAGGATCAGTTCCGCGCGGTTGTGCGCCAGGTCCATCTTGCGCTGCCACTCCTCCATCGCGGTCTGGTACTTGTCCTGTGAATCATAGGACGTTTCCTTGGGCTGGCGCTGCTGGAGGTAATACTGGTCACGATAGACGAACATCACCGCATCGGCGTCCTGCTCGATCGATCCCGATTCACGCAGGTCCGACAGCATGGGGCGCTTGTCTTCCCTGCTCTCCACCTGGCGCGATAGCTGTGACAGCGCGATGACCGGTACCGACAGTTCCTTGGCCAGCGCCTTGAGCCCCTGCGTGATCATGGAGATTTCCAGCACGCGGTTTTCCGCCCTGCTCCCCACTGATGGCCGCATCAGTTGCAGGTAATCGACCACGACCAGGCTCAGCCCCTTGGTGCGTGCCAGCCTGCGGCAGCGTGTGCGCATGGCGGACAGGCTGATGGCGGGTGTATCATCAATATGCAACGGCAGCTGGGCCAGTTCGCGGCTGACCTGCACAAAACGGTCGAATTCCTTCTGCCCCAGATCACCACGACGGATTTTTTCACCCGATACGCTGGCCTGTTCGGACAGGATACGGGTTGCCAACTGCTCGGCTGACATTTCGAGCGAGAAGACGGCGACCGACCCTTTTGGCTTGGCATCCGGCGGGGCATCACGCGCTTCTTCCATGATGGCGCGCGCGGCGGAAAAGGCGATCTTGGTGGCCAGCGCCGTCTTGCCCATGGCCGGGCGGCCGGCCAGGATCAGCAGGTCAGACGGGTGCAGGCCGCCTGTCTTCTTGTCCAGGTCGCGCAGGCCAGTGGTCAGGCCCACCACGTCACCGCTACGGCTGAAAGCCTGCTGGGCAATTTCCAGCGCATCGGCCAGCGCGCGGTCAAACGACATGAACCCGCCATCCTGTCCCTTTTCGGTGGCAAGGCGGAAAAGTGCTTCCTCGCTGGCGGCGATCTGGTTGGGGCCATCCAGTTCCGGGCGGGCGCCAAAGGCGTTGTTGACCACATCCTGCCCGATATCGATCAACTGCCGACGGATCCATGCATCATGGATCACGCGGCCATAATCGGCGGCGTTGATGATCCCGACCATTGATGTCAGCAGCTTGGCCAGGTAGGCCGTGCCGCCCACGGAATCCAGTACGCCGGTATTTTCGAATTCGGCGCGCAGTGTTACGGGGTCAGCCAGTTGGCCGCCCTCGATGCGGCGCGAGATGGCATCATAGATGCGACCGTTGACCTCATTGGCGAAATGCGCGCCGGTCAGGAAGTCCGAAACCCGGTCATAGGCCCGGTTATTGGTCAGCAATGCACCCAGTAGTGCCTGCTCCGCCTGCACGTTGGCAGGCGGCAGGCGCTGCGAGACACCAAGAAGCGAGTCCTTTTGCCGGGACTCTGCGGAGGGAGGATTCTGGATCGTATTCACCCAGCCCTTCTACCTGATCTTCCATACCCACCGGAAGGGAGATGATGTGTCATCCCCCCCGTGCAGGGGAATGGTGCCATGCTTGCACCAGCCTTTCCGCGCGGTGGATGACGGTGCGGGCCATCGTCTCGATCCTGTCTTTCGCGTAGCGCTCCAGTATTTCGGCGCGGGCCTGCTGGCCGGTACGCGCACACAGTCCGGGGTTGGTGTAAAGATGGAGGATCCGTTCGGCCAGGGCTTCCGGTGTGGGAGGCGCAAGCAGGAAGCCGCTCTGCCCGTCACGGATGATGTCGGGAATGGCGCCCACGGGTGTTGCGATGACCGGCAGCCCGGCCTGCATGGCTTCATGCACGGCAATGCACAGCCCCTCGAAATGCGAGGGCTGCACATACACATGCAGCCTGCGACAGAAGGCCAGCGGGTCGGGCTGAAAGCCCTCAAAGTTTATGTCCGCCCCGCCCTGCCCCGCCGCGAGCGCCTTGAGATGCGCCATCTGTGAACCACTACCGCACAGGGAAAGGCGGATGCGGGCTTCAGGCATGCGTTCGCGTATGACCGCCATGGCGCGTATGGGCAGTTCCATGTTTTTCTCAGGCTCCAGCCTCCCCAGGGAGCCGATATGGAAAACCGCATCTTTCTTCCCCTGCCAGGGGGTGGCGACAGGTGCGGCCGCGTTCGCTTCGAACAGGGGCCATGTGCAGATACGCTCAGGCGGTACGGCCAGTTGCCTTTGGGTAACACGGGCCACAAAGTCGGAATCGGCAACCCAGAAGGCGCTCATGTTGCGCGTACGGCGCAGCAGGAAGCGGTTGGCGGGCTTGAGAAAGGCGCTGTGCTGCCAGCTTGCCACCGGTATGCCCAAAGCCCTGCCGATCAGTTGGCCAAACAGGGTCGCGCGTGTGAGTGATGTCCACAGCAGGTCAGGCCGGTTTGCGCGGACATAGGCCATGGTCTGCCACAGGGAGGCAAAGCGTTCGGGGTCCCGGTCATCCACGATGTGGTAGTCGATGCCCGCCGCCTCCAGCCATGCGATCGCGTTGCCCGCTTTGCGTGCCAGCGCCACCACCCGCACGCTATGGCCGCAGGCCCGCATCAGCCCGATCACGGCGGGCAGCGGCCGTTCCGCCCCGCCACCATTGAGGCTGTTAATCAGATAGAGGATACGCATTCGCTACCAACAACAGGTCCGGCCAGGAACTGGTCCTGCGCCTGGATTTTTCAAACCGGCACATCGGATATGCAACGGTGGGAAGGCTTAATAGGCCAGTTTTGCATATTTGGAAAACAGACACCTCTGCGCGCCTGCCCGCCCGCCCGTTGCATGTAGGAGGGGCTGCATCTATGCGGGTTGTCTCATCGTGCGTTTCTTATTAGGCGTCGACAATACTTTCCCGTGGAAAATGGTAATGACCAAACTCAACGCAGCATCCCTGTCCCATCTGCCGCCCACGATCATGGCGCCAGCCTATGACCGGAGCAGGGTCACACCCGGAATCGCGCATATCAGCGTGGGCAATTTCCATCGTGCCCATCAGGCGGTCTATATCGACCGTGTGCTGGGCCGCCCCGCGCAGTCCGGCTGGGGAATCCTGGGTATCGGTCTCATGGAAAACCCGCATGAGGCTGCCAAGGCCCAGGATATGGCTGCCCAGGACTGCCTGTATTCCCTGACTGAATGCGCGCCAGATGCGCCCAACGTCGTACGTGTGATCGGCTCCATCACGGAATACATGTATGCCCCGGCCGACCGTGCCGCCACGATCGCGCGCCTGGCCGATCCCGCGATCCGCATCGTCAGCATGACCGTGACGGAGGGCGGGTATTACGTGGATGAAAACGGCACCTTCCCCATCGACCACCCGGTCATTGCCGAGGATCTGGCGCGCGACGTGCCCCATACCGTGTTCGGCCTGCTGACCGAGGCCCTGCGCCTGCGGCGCGAAAGTGGTGCTGGACCCTTCACCATCCTTTCATGCGACAACCTGCCCCATAATGGCCATGTGGCCCGCATTGCCTTTCTGGGCTGGGCGCGTGCGAAGGATGCGGGGCTGGCGCAGTGGATCGAGGAAAACGTCACCTTCCCCTGCACCATGGTCGACCGCATAACCCCCGCCGTACTGTCTGAGGATATTCGCCGTCTTGATGGCGAAAGCGGGCTGGATGACCTTATCCCTGTGTTCTGCGAGGATTTCATCCAGTGGGTGGTGGAAGACAGGTTTTGCGCCGGACGCCCGGAACTGGAGGCGGTGGGCGTGCAGTTTACCGACAACGTCCAGCCGTATGAGGAGGTGAAGCTGCACATGCTCAATGCCTCCCATTCCCTGCTGGGCCTGTCTGGCGTGCTGTCGGGCTATCGTGTGGTCAGCGAGATCATGGAGGATATGAACGAGGTGGCGCTGGTCGAGCAGTATCTCGGCCATGATGCCGAGCCCCTGCTCAAGGCGCCGCCGGGCATGGCGCTGAGCGAATATGGCCGCCGCCTGCTGCATCGCTTCCGCAACCGCGCCATCAGCGACCAGTTGCTGCGTATCGCGTCCGACAGCACTTCCAAGCTGGCCATGTTCGTCAGGAGTACCGCAATGGGCGTGCTTGCCCACCATCGGCCCGTGACGCGTATCGCCTTTGTCGTGGCCTGTTATGCCGAATACCTGCGGGGGCATGATGACAGGGGGCAGGTCTATGCCATCGTTGAGCCGCATCTGACGGATGATGACCGCACCCTTGCCGCTTCCCCCCGACTGGAGGACGCGTTGGGCATGAGTGCCTTTGCAGGGTGGGAACTGGCGGACAGCCCTGCCTTCGTGCAGGCTTATGTTGCCCTGCGCCAGTCCATCCGCGCGCATGGTACGCGCGCGACGCTGGCAACGGTTATAGCCGAGGGGAAATAATAAAATTCGGCGGTAAATTGCGAACTGCAAGGGTGTTTCACACGTTTTATTCATTAGTTTGGCCTTGACCTGCCTGCATCTCCTAATGCTTTTCATGGGAGAATGTTCGTACTGACGTATCACGGTAATCAGGAAAACTTATGAATACCCCCTTGCGTTCGGCTCCCCTTCTTGCTGCGGCCATTGCCGTCTGTGCCCTGACAGGTCTCTACCTGCTGGGCGGTGGCCTATGGCTCTGCGCCATTGGCGGTTCCTTTTATTATGTAGTGGCAGGTGTCGTGCTGCTGGTTACGGCGTTTTTGCTGTTCCGGCGGCAGGCGGCTGCCCTTACGGTCTATGCGGTCCTGCTGCTGGGCACCATGGCATGGGCCGTTGGTGAAGCGGGACTGGACTTCTGGGCGCTGGCGCCGCGGGGGGACATTCTGGTGCCCATTGGCATCGTGCTGCTGCTGCCGTGGGTGACGCGGAACCTGCAACCTGCGGGTCTGGGCGCGCGCCTGCCCTTGCTGGGTGCGATCGGCGCGGCCGTGGTGGTGATCGGTGCGGCACTGATGGGTGACCCGCAGGATATTGCGGGCAACCTGCCCCCCGTGGCACAGAATGCGCCCGAACCCGGTGATGCCCACCAGATGCCCGATGAAGACTGGCAGGCCTATGGCCGTACCCAGTTCGGGGACCGTTTCTCCCCGCTCAAGCAGATCAATACCGGTAACGTCAGCAAACTGAAGGTGGCCTGGACCTTCCGCACCGGTGACATGCGCGGACCGAACGATCCGGGCGAGATTACCGATGAAGTCACCCCCATCAAGGTGCGTGATACGCTCTACCTGTGCACCCCGCACCAGATCCTGTTCGCGCTGGATGCGAAGACGGGCAAGGAGCGGTGGAAGTTCGACCCCAAGCTGCAGTACAACCGGACTTTCCAGCACCTGACCTGCCGTGGCGTGTCCTATCATGAGGACAAGGTGGACGCGCAGGCAGATACCGCCGCAGCCCCCGTGGAATGCGCGCGCCGCATTTTCCTGCCCACCAATGATGGCCAGCTTTTCGCCCTCGATGCGGAAAGCGGCGCGCGCTGCGCCTCTTTTGGCAACAATGGTGTGGTGGACCTGCGCGATGGCATGCCGGTCAAGACGCTGGGCTTCTACGAACCCACATCTCCCCCGGTTGTGACCGACACCACCGTGATCGTGTCTGGCGCGGTGACGGATAATTATTCTACGCATGAACCATCAGGTGTGACGCGTGGGTTCGATGTGCATACCGGCGCGCTGCAATGGGCGTTCGACCCCGGCAATCCCGACCCGAACGAAATGCCGTCCGAACACCATACCTTCGTACCCAATTCCCCCAATTCGTGGATCACGTCGTCCTATGATGCGAAGCTGGACCTGGTCTATATCCCCATGGGTGTGCAGACGCCCGATATCTGGGGTGGCAACCGTGGGGCCGATGCTGAGCGTTACGCCAGTTCCATCGTGGCGCTGAACGCCACCACCGGCAAGCTGGTGTGGAGCTACCAGACCGTGCACCATGACCTGTGGGACATGGACATCCCCGCCCAGCCCAGTCTGGTCGATATCCGCACCGCTAGCGGCGAGATCGTGCCCACGCTGTATGCCCCGGCCAAGACCGGCAATATCTTCGTAATCGACCGCCGCAATGGCCAGCTTGTGGTCCCCGCCCCCGAGCAGCCTGTGCCGCAGGGAGCCGCCCCCGGCGATCATCTCTCGCCCACGCAGCCCTTCTCGCAGTTGACCTTCCGCCCCAGCAAGAAGCTGACGGATGCCGACATGTGGGGCGGTACGATGTTTGATCAACTGGTCTGCCGCATCATGTTCCACCGCCTGCGCTATGACGGTACGTTCACGCCGCCTTCGCTGCAGGGCACGCTGGTGTTTCCCGGCAATCTGGGCATGTTTGAATGGGGAGGACTGGCCGTTGACCCCGTGCGCCAGATCGCCATTGCCAACCCCATCGCCATTCCGTTCGTCTCCACCCTGATCCCTCGCGGACCGAACAACCCGGCCTCGCCGGACAAGTCCCTGCCCTCGGGCAGCGAAAGTGGCGTACAGCCGCAGTTTGGCGTGCCCTATGGCGTGGACCTGCACCCGTTCCTCTCGCCGTTTGGTCTGCCATGCAAGCAGCCAGCATGGGGCTATATGTCCGGTATTGATCTGCGCACCAACAAGATCGTGTGGAAGCACCGTAACGGCACCATCCGTGACAGCGCGCCCCTGCCGCTGCCCATCAAGATGGGCGTACCCAGCCTGGGTGGCCCGCTGACCACGGCGGGCGGGGTCGCGTTCCTGACCTCCACGCTGGACTACTACATCCGCGCTTATGATGTGACGACCGGTCGTGTGCTGTGGCAGGACCGCCTGCCCGCCGGTGGCCAGTCCACACCCATGACCTATGCCGTGGATGGCAAGCAGTATGTCGTGACAGCCGATGGCGGCCATGGCTCGTTTGGCACCAAGCTGGGTGATTATATCGTCGCCTACACCCTGGCCGACCAGAACTGACGCCATGGACCGGGGAAGGATTTTTCCTTCCCCGGATTGACAGTCCCTCTTTCTGTCTATATCCAAACAAATATAGAAAAGTGAACCAGCAGGCCCCCGCAGCCCGGTTATCCAGGGTTTTGTGGTGGCTGTTCTTTATTTATTTTATAAATAAATAAGTCTTATCACCGCTTTGACCTTACGCGCGCCCGGACCGCTTGATTAGGAAACGGTAATACAGAAGTTTCCGCCGTGGCGCCGATGTTCCCGCACATCTGGCAGTTCCGGTGCTTCGGGGGTGGTGCAACGCTGTGCCACCTCATGTGTTTCGCGCCATACCGGCACTGGAACCGGGCGGATGATACGGGGTGATATGATGACTTTCACAACCGCGAGAACATCGTGATTAAACGTATTGCAGCAGCGATTGTGGGGATCGGTGTCGCCGGCGGCGTCGGGTTCCTGGCTTATGCGTGGTATCCGGCCATTGCGCCGGTTGCACCGCCTCCTCCTTCCTCCTTTACCGCAGCGCAGATCGAGCACGGTCGCGTGCTGGCCGCTGGCGGCTACTGTGCCGAGTGCCATACCCGCACCGATGGCGTGCGCGGCGTGGAGCTTGCGGGCGATTACAAGATGGATACGCCCTTTGGCGCCATCTTCTCCTCCAACATCACGCCTGACCCGGAAACGGGCATCGGCCGCTGGTCGGAAGCAGCCTTCCACCGCGCCATGCGCAAGGGTATCTCGCGTGATGGCACGCAGCTCTTCCCCGCTTTCCCGTTCGACCATTTCACGCACATGACGGATCAGGACATCGCGGATGTCTATGCCTTCCTCATGACGCGTGAGCCGGTGCATTCGGTCAAGCGTGACAATACGGTGGGCTTCCCCTTCAACATCCGTCTTGAACAGGCGGGCTGGAAGCTCCTGTTCCTGCATGAAGGTCCGCTCAAGAATGATCCTGCGCATGATGCGCAGTGGAACCGTGGCGCGTACCTGGCCGAAGGCCTGAGCCACTGCTCCGCCTGTCATACCCCGCGTAACCTCATGGGTGCGGAAAAGAGCAGCGCACCGTATGATGGCGCGCCGGTTGACAACTGGATTGCCCCCCCGCTCAATGAACACAACCCGACCCCGGTTGTCTGGACCGAGGACGAGTATTTCAAATACCTGCGCTTTGGTTCCGCCCCGCTGCATGGTAGTGCCGCTGGCCCCATGTCGCCTGTTGTTCATGGCGGCCTGAGCGAAATGCCGGAATCCGATGTGCACGCCATCGCGCATTATCTGGCTGATATCGACCATGCCTCCACCCGCGTAAGCCAGGACCCCAAGGCTCTGAAATGGGCCATGCAGGCTTCCATGAAGGATCTGGTCGGCCCGCAGGTGAACCCGAACGCCAAGCTTTATGCCGGTGCCTGTGCCGCGTGCCATGCCAATTCCGGGCCGCAGCCAGTTGAAGGCCGCCCCGACCTTGCGCTGAACAACGCGCTGTGGCTGGACGAGCCGACCAACCTGTTCCAGGTGATTCTGCGCGGGATCGGTACGACGGAAGGGATCTCCACCGTATCCATGCCCAGTTTCTACCATTCCTTCTCCGATGCGGATCTGGCCCGCCTGGCGACCTACCTGCGTGCGACCCGCACGACACTGCCGCCGTGGACCGATCTGGAAAAGAAGGCGGCCGAGGTGCGCAAGACCCTGCCCGTCTCCCCTGTCGCGTCGTCCCATTGAGCTGAAAGACGGAGCTAGAACATGACGACCTTTCGCCTCAATGGACGGGAAGTAACCGTTGACGTACCGGGTGATACCCCCCTGCTGTGGGTTATCCGTGACGAAGTTGGCCTGACCGGAACGAAATTTGGTTGCGGCATCGGCATGTGTGGTGCGTGCACCATCCATATCGGTGGCCGGGCCACCCGTTCCTGCGTGACCCCCGTCAGCGCCGCCGAAGGGGCTGACATCACCACGATCGAAGGCATTGATCCCGAGGGCAACCACCCGGTCCAGCAGGTCTGGCGTGAAATCCAGGTGCCGCAGTGCGGTTACTGCCAGTCCG
The DNA here is from genome assembly GCF_000182745.2 of Komagataeibacter medellinensis NBRC 3288. Taxonomy (NCBI): domain Bacteria; kingdom Pseudomonadati; phylum Pseudomonadota; class Alphaproteobacteria; order Acetobacterales; family Acetobacteraceae; genus Komagataeibacter; species Komagataeibacter medellinensis. The sequence continues at coordinate 688,205 of NC_016027.1, read as the reverse complement.
GGCAGATCATGCAGGCGATCAGCCTGCTCAAGGATTACCCCTCGCCTACCGATGAGGAAATCGATGCCGTCATGGCTGGCAGCCTGTGCCGGTGCATGACCTATGTTCGCATTCGTGAGGCCATCAAGAAGGCCGCGGCCACCGCACGCGGAGATGCATCAAATGGGTAGATTAGACCGCTTTCGCCTGGGCAGGGACGGCCGCCGTGAACAGCCTTCCCTGTCACGCCGTGGCTTCCTTGTTACCTCGCTTGGCGCCGGTGTCATGTTCGGCTTCGCGCGCCAGGCCTCGGCCAACCAGATTTTCCCGCTCGATAACGCAGGTCCCGGTGATGGTGCGTTCGAGCCCACCATCTGGTGCGCCATCGCACCCGACGGGATCATCACGGTCAACATCATCCGTGCCGAGATGGGCCAGCACATCGGCACCGCCCTTGCCCGCATCATCGCGGACGAGATGGAAGCCGACTGGAGCAAGGTCCGCATCAACTATGTAGATACCGACCCCAAATGGGGCCTGATGGTCACTGGTGGCAGCTGGTCGGTGTGGATGACATGGGATGTCTTCCGCCAGGCCGGTGCGGCAACCCGCACCGCACTGGTGGAGGAAGCGGCCCGCCTGCTCGGCACCACGCCGGACAAGTGCACGGTTGCCAACAGCATTGTCAGCGCTGGCGGCAAGCAGATCAGCTTTGGCGATATCGTAACCAAGGGGCATCCGTCCCATTCCTTCACGCCCGAGGAAATGGCCAAGCTGCCGCTCAAGCCCGCAAGCGAGCGCAGGCTGATCGGCAATGCCGAACTCAAGGCGCTGGACATCCCGGCCAAGACCAACGGCACCGCCATCTACGGTATCGACGCCAAGGTGGAAGGCATGGTCTATGCCCGCCCCAAGATGCCGCCCACCCGCTATGGCTCCAAGGTCCGTTCGGTTGACGATACCGATGCGAAGAAGATCAAGGGTTATGTCCGCTACCTGCTGATTGATGACCCGTCGGAAGTTGTGCAGGGTTGGGTTGTGGTTCTGGCCGAAAGCTACACCGCCGCCATCCGCGCCACCGACGCGCTGAAGGTGGAGTGGACGCCGGGCGAGACGATCCATACGTCCGAACGCGACATTCAGGACCGTGGCCGCCAACTGATCAGCAACAAGGAAGGCGGTGTCTACATCTTCAACGATGATGGTGTGGACAAGGCGTTCTCTGGCGCGCATCTGGTCATGGATCAGGAATATACCTGTGCGTCAGTGCTGCACTACCAGCTGGAGCCGACCAATGCGCTGGCCTTCCAGAAGGATGGGGTGTACGAGATCCACGCCGGTAATCAGTGGCAGAGCCTGATCCTGCCCACGTTGGCCAAGTCACTGCAGGTACCCGAAAGTAAGGTGATCCTGCGCAGCTACCTGCTGGGTGGCGGGTTTGGCCGTCGGCTGAACGGGGATTACATGATCCCGGCTGCCCTCGCCTCCAAGGCGCTGGGGGGCAAGCCGGTCAAGCTGATCCTGACGCGTTCGGACGATATGCAGTTCGATTCCTTCCGCTCGCCGTCCGTCCAGCGTGTCCGCATGGCATTCGATGCCAGCGACAAGATCACCTCCATGGATTACCAGGCGGCCGCGGGCTGGCCCACGGGTGTAATGGCCGAAGCGTTCATGGAAAAAGGCGTGGATGGCAAGCCCTATGACCAGTTCGCTATTGCTGGCGGCGACCATTGGTACGAGGTGGGCGCCTTCCGTGTCCGTGCGCTGCGCAACGATCTGGCGGAAAAGACATTCCGCCCCGGCTGGCTGCGTTCGGTCAGCCCCGGCTGGACCAGTTGGGGGATCGAGTGCTTCCTTGATGAGGTCGCGCACCGCCAGAAGAAGGATCCGGCCCAGTTCCGCCTTGAACTGCTGACAGCACAGGGTCGCAACAAGGGACAGGCGCCTGATTCCGTGGGTGGCGCACTGCGTCAGGCTGCTGTTGTGCGCAGGTTGATGGAGAAGACGAACTGGGGCAAGACCACCCTACCCAAGGACTCAGCCTTTGGTCTTGCCACTACGGCGGGACAGGAACGCGGCATGCCGACATGGATCGGTTGTGTGGCGCAGGTGCATGTGGACCGCAGCACCGGTGTCGTGACCTGCCAGAAGCTGACCATCGTGGTGGATGCGGGCACCGTGGTCGATCCCGATGGTGCGAAAGCCCAGACCGAGGGTGCTGCGCTGTGGGGCTTGAGCATGGTGCTGTTCGAGAACACGGAAATCGTCAACGGCATGCCGGTTGACCGCAACCTGAATACTTACACCCCGCTGCGCCTTGCCGATACGCCGGAAATGGACATCGAGTTCCTGCCCAGCACGGAGAAGCCGATGGGGCTGGGTGAACCGGGCACGACAGTGGTGGGGCCTGCAATCGGCAACGCCATCTTCAATGCCGTGGGCGTGCGCCTGCGCCATATGCCGGTGCGCCCGGCAGATGTGCTGCGCGCCCTACAGAACACCTGATTACAGCCTGACTGACTACGAAAAACCCCGGCACACCCAGTGTGCCGGGGTTTTTTATTATGGGGTGAAGATGGTCTGCCCATAACAACAGACTGATATAGGAAAGAAAATTTTTGGATGCTGTCTTTTTTCAAAAGGCGGCGTTCTTGGTGAAGCTTTTTGAAAAAGCTTCACCAAGAACTTTTACTTGTTTGCTTGACTGTTTATTTTGCCAGATTTCCTACTGTGCCGGGCGCATGCCCATGCAGGCTGCCAGTATGGCCAGAAAGCACAGTTCTGCCAGGCAGATGACAAACCACTGCACAGTCAGGTAACCGCGCGGCATGGCGCCACGCTGCCATGCCATGCGCTGTCCGATACCCACTATCACGAAACCGGCAATCAGGATGAGCAGCCCGGCCAGTTCCCGCACTGTTGCGGCACACAGCCCGGCCCAGCCGATAATGGCGGGAACGCCCCCCAGCGCCAGCCGCATGTTGGTCAGGCGCTGTGTGCCGCCGACAGGAACGATGTCGGGCTGTTCCAGCGCCAGCCCCCAGTGCACGGCACCGAGGAAGGACAGCATGACCGCGCCATACCCCACGGCCGCCGTAAGCAGGCGTGGCGTATGGTCCGGTGTCAGGAACAGGATCGCGCAGGTACAGCCGATCAGTGGCAGCAGACTGGCTATGGCGGTAACGATGGCAAGCAGGGGCAGGCGTTTCATGGCAGGATTCTCCTGAATCTGGTCATTGTGTATAGCCTGCTCTGGCATGATGCGTTGCATCTGTTATCGTAGGGGCAGGATACGTATGCCGGTCGTATGCCGTATCCCCATAATGTCAAATCTGAGGAAACAGATATCATGAGCGCCATTATCGATATCATCGCCCGCGAAATACTCGACAGTCGCGGCAATCCCACCATCGAGGTGGATGTGGAACTGGCATCCGGCGCCAAGGGCCGTGCCGCCGTGCCCTCAGGTGCATCCACCGGCGCGCATGAGGCGGTGGAACTGCGTGATGGCGACCCGAAGCGCTTTGGCGGCAAGGGCGTGCTCAAGGCCGCAGGCCATGTGGAGCATGAAATTCTTGAAGCCCTGCAAGGCGTGGAATCAACCGATCAGGTCGCCATTGATGAGGCGATGATCGATCTTGATGGCACGCCCAACAAGTCCCGCCTGGGGGCCAACGCGATTCTGGGTGTATCGCTTGCGGTGGCCAAGGCTTCGGCAGAGGAACTGCAGGTGCCGCTGTACCGCTATGTAGGCGGTGTGTATGCGCGCACCCTGCCGGTGCCGATGATGAACATCATCAACGGTGGCCAGCATGCCGACAACCCGATCGACATTCAGGAATTCATGATCCAGCCCGTGGGCGCACCGACCGTGACCGATGCGATCCGCATGGGTTCCGAGATCTTCGCCCAGCTTAAAAAAAGCCTCTCGGGTGCTGGCTACAACACCAATGTTGGTGATGAAGGTGGGTTTGCCCCCGCACTCAAATCCGCTGACGAAGCACTGGGCTTCATGATGCGCGCGATCGAGGCGGCAGGCTACCGGCCGGGTGAGGACGTGACCTTCGCGCTCGATTGTGCCGCGACCGAGTTTTACAGGGATGGCCGTTACGTGCTTGCGGGCGAGGACAAGAGCCTTGATGCCGCTGGCATGATCGCCTACCTGGCCGACCTGTCCGCCCGTTACCCCATCATCTCCATCGAGGATGGGCTTGCGGAAGATGACTGGGAAGGCTGGGCCGAACTGACCGAAAATCTTGGTCACAAGCTGCAACTGGTGGGCGATGACCTGTTCGTGACCAACCCGGATCGCCTGCGTCGGGGCATCAAGGATGGTGTGGCCAATTCGCTGCTGGTCAAGGTCAACCAGATCGGCACGTTGAGCGAGACGCTGGAAGCCGTACAGATGGCCCAGCATGCGGGCTATACGGCAGTGATGAGCCACCGCTCGGGCGAGACTGAAGACAGCACGATTGCCGACCTGGCGGTTGCGACCAATTGCGGGCAGATCAAGACCGGTTCGCTCTCGCGTTCGGACCGGACCGCGAAATACAACCAGCTCATCCGTATCGAGAACGAACTGGCCACCGCTGCCCGCTATGCCGGGCGCACCATCCTGAAGAACGGGTGACAGGCTACACCGGACGGGGTAATCCCGTCCGGTATACCAAGGTAGGGGGAAAAGCGTAATGCAACTGGGCAAGATCATCCGGCGTGTGCTGCACGCAACCATTCCCCCTGCCCTGTTTATCGGGCTGACGGCCTATTTTGGCTGGAACGTCATGCGCGGGGAACACGGGCTGCACAGCTATGCAACGCAGCTGCACCTGCTGGCTGAAGCCCGTTCCGCCCAAAAGGATGCCACAGCCGAGCAGGAAGTCTGGCTACGCCGCGTACGCGGCCTGAAAGAGGGCGCGCTGGATACCGACCTGCTGGATGAGCGTGCCCGTTCCATGCAGAACCTTGCCCGCCAGGACGAAATTGTCGTGCCTTATGGTGATCATGACCATCTGTACTGACCGCGCTGGCCGGAACGATGATACAAAAAAACCCCGGTCGTTTCCGCCGGGGTTTTTTGTATCCGCCAGGGCGGAAGGTTATTTGATCTTCGCTTCGCGGAAGGCCACGTGCTTGCGTGCCACGGGGTCATATTTCCGCAGTTCCATCTTGCCGGTCTGGGCGCGGGCGTTCTTCTTGGTCACATAGAAGTAGCCGGTGTCCGCCGTGGAAACGAGTTTGATCTGAATGGTGTTGCTCTTGGCCATGATATCCTCAGCACTGCTCCGCCGCTGCTGGAACACTTAGGTGCAGCAGTGGTTCAAGTGGGCGGAAAATGCGCATACACAAGGCGGAGGTCAAGCACCCCGACCGATATTTCTGCTTAAATTTACCCATAACGGGCAAAAAAAGGAGTGTTCCGCATAATGTTGAGTGTTTCGGAAGCGCGTAGACGGATTCTGGCAGGGGTTTTACCCTTACCTGCCGAGGTTGTGGCTCTGAGCGAAGCCTGCGGGCGTGTCAGTGCGGCACCCGTGGTCGCCCTTGTATCCAACCCGCCTGCCGATGTCTCTTCCATGGATGGTTATGCCGTGCGCGCGGCCGACCTGTCGGCGGGGGGCGTGTCCCTCACCTGCATCGGCCATGCACCGGCGGGCCATCCTTTTGCGGGTGCGGTGGGAGCTGGGGAATGTGTGCGCATCTTTACCGGCAGCCTCATGCCAGCTGGCACCGATGCGGTCCTGATACAGGAAAACGCGCAGGCCGATGGCACTCATGTCGCGACTACCCATACCCTGTCCCCCGGTACCTATGTGCGCCACCGGGGACAGGATTTTTCGGCAGGGGAAGTCGTTATCCCGGCGGGGCGCAGGCTTGCGGCGCAGGATGTGGGCGTAGCTGCCGCCGCCAACCATGCGTGGCTTACAGTCACGCGCCGCCCGCGTGTGGCCATTGCCGCCACGGGTGATGAACTGCTGCTTCCTGGTAGCCCGGTCGGGACCGGGCAGATTGCCAATTCCAATACGCCCATGCTGGCGGCCCTGCTGCGTGCGGCAGGGGCAGAACCGGTCATGCTGCCAGCCCTGCGTGATGACATGGCCGACCTTGCGGCGCTGGAACGCATGGTCGATGGTGTGGACATGCTGGTCACCGCGGGCGGGGCAAGCGTGGGTAGCCATGACCTGGTGCGGCGATGCCTGGAACAGGTCGGCATGACGACCGATTTCTGGAAGATCGCAATGCGGCCGGGCAAGCCGCTCATGTACGGCCATCTGGGGCGCCTGCCCTTTATCGGCCTGCCGGGCAACCCGGTGGCGGCCTTCGTGTGTTCCATTGTGTTCGTGTTGCCCGCCCTGCGGCGCATGGCGGGCATGGCGCAGCCGGTCAAACCGCCGGTACGGGCGGTTCTGGGGGCGGATGTGCCGGCCAATGACCAGCGCATGGACCACCTGCGCGCGACCCTTACCCACAATGAACAGGGTCAGCTTGTGGCCACCCCTTTTTCCATGCAGGACTCGGCCATGCTACATATTCTGGCACAGAGCCAGGCGCTGGTACTGCGCGCGCCCCATGCCCCTGCGGCGCAACGGGGGGATGTGTGCGAGATCATCCGTATCGACCCTGCAATGGCCTGACGCAGGCGTTGAAGCCGGTTGACGGAACGGATGGAACCAATATAGAACACAAAAACAGGTTTTTGGTTTGTTCCGCCGCACTTCCGCGTCGGTACCAGCGCCCCCGGCAAAAGGACATGTGGTATGCTTACGAAAAAACAGCATGAGCTTTTGCTATTCATAGATGGTCATCTGCGCAGGACCGGGTTTTCTCCTTCTTTCGATGAAATGAAGGATGCGCTTGGCCTGCGTTCCAAATCCGGTATCCACCGCCTGATTTCCGCGTTGGAGGAGCGGGGATTCCTGCACCGCAGGCACCACCGTGCCCGTGCGCTGGAAATCCTGCGCCTGCCGGATATCGAGACGATGCCATCCCCTGTGGAACAGCCTGATCCCGCGCCCGGCATGATGCCCGTCGCTGCATTCCAGGTTCCGGTCGTGGAAGTGCCTTTTGTGGGCCGCGTGGCGGCGGGTAACCCGATCGAGGCGATCTCCACTGACACCACCCGCATTGCCGTCCCGGCGGACATGCTGGGCAAGGCCAGCCACTATGCGCTGGAGGTAACGGGGGATTCGATGCAGGATGCCGGCATTCTGGACGGGGACATGGTGATCATTCGCGAGGGCGCACATGCCAGCGATGGCCAGATTGTCGTGGCCCTGATTGATGGCGATGAAGTGACCCTTAAGCGCATCCGCCACGAAGGGGGCGAGATCGCGCTTATTCCGGCCAATATCCGTTACGAAACCCGCCTGCTGCCTGCTGCGCGTGTTAGTGTTCAGGGCACGCTGGCGGGACTGATCCGCCGTTACTGAACGCTCCCATCCATAACCTGCGCCCATGTTGGCAGGCGGCTGGCCAGTTGGGCCACCGCCTGTGGCCCCATGGGGGAAAGGCGCGGAAACTCAGCCAGTATCCGCACCTGTCCGTGCCGTTCTATGGCGCTGCGGGCAAGCGGTTCGGGCTGGCCGTTCAGGATAATCCCTGCCACGTGCAGCCCGCGCGCGCGTAGGGCGGCCAGGCTGAGCAGCGTGTGGTTGATCGTGCCAAGCGCGCTGCGTGCGACCAGAACCACCGGCAGCCCAAGCCTGACCATGAGGTCGATCATCAGATAATTTTCGGCAATGGGCACGAACACGCCCCCTGCCCCTTCTACCACCAGTGGGCCGCGTGCGGCGGTATGGGGTGGCAGGGCAATGGCAGCGGGGTCGATGTGGGTGTGGGCATGGGCGGCCGCGTCCTCGGGCGAGAGGGAGGCGCCGAAGCTTGCGGCAGGGGGATAGAGCCGTGAAGCATCCAGCTCCGCAAGCTGCCGCACGCTCGTGCTGTCCGCCGGTGCATCATCCGTGCCACTTTGCAGCGGCTTCCAGTAAGCTGCGTTCCATGCCTGCACCAGGGCTGCGGACGCCACGGTCTTGCCCACATCCGTATCGGTGCCGGTCACAAACACGCCGGGCCATGCAGCACGGTTAAACTGCCCGTAAGCTACATGGTAGGAGACGACGAAGGGATGATGGGCCTGCGCCGCCGCCAGCACGCGGCGCATCTGGCCTGCCGTGGCGGGTGGGTGCGTGGTATGGGTGGCGCCTATAGCCCTGAGTTCACGCACAAAAGCCAGCGGGGTGGCGGGCGTATCAATAATTTCTGCAACCTGCCATAGTCCTGCGCCCATTGTGGGCCATTCGCCCTGTAGCGTATCGGGTGTGGGATAATGCGGCATGGGGCAGGCCACGCCTGCATGCGCGTAGGCTGCCCGCCATCGGGCAAAGCTTCCGGCCGCCAGCGTGGCCAGAGCCATCTGTCCCCCCGGTAACAACAGGGTAGCAAGGGACAGTAGGGCAGCCCTACGGTTGTGGAACCACTGCATGGCCAGACTGGAGCAGATCAGGTCGAAGGGGCCGGGCAGGTCGGGGGTTTCACCATCCATGACATGCAGGCTCAGGCGTTTGTCACCAGGCATCTGTGCGGCCAGTCGTTCCAGCATGCGTGGGGCGATGTCGGTTGCGGTAATATGGGCATGGGGAAAGAGCCTGCGGAGTTCACGGGTCAGCAGGCCAGTGCCGCAGCCGATTTCCAGAATGCGGACGGGTGCCTCCCGGCCATGCTGGCAACTGATGCGGCGTGCCAGTTCCATTGCGGCAATGCGCTGGATGCGGGCTGCCTGTTCATAGCCATCGGCTGCGTCAAAGCGGGCGGCAATGCGCGCGGTAGGGGTCATGGCGGGGTTATCCGTCGGGTCAGGTCGGCAATCGCATGGGCGCATTGCACCGCATGGGTCAGGGGCAGCAGATGGCGGCCATCGAGCCATCGGGTGGCAATCGGTCCATCGGGGGGGAAGCAGGCCCGTGTCAGGTCCGGGGGGGCTATGGTATCGTGCATACCCGCCATGACCTGTACGGGGCATGTGGCGTGGCGCAGGTCGGGCCTGCAATCCATATCTATCAGGATGCCCAGCCCCTGCTCCAGCCGGTCGCACGCAATATGGGACGGCACGGGTGCGTCGATGCCCGCGCGCATGCGGAAGGTGCGTAGCATGCCCGCCGGTGCGTGCTGAAGTCCCGTCCGCATGCGCCCGATCACGCGCGGGGGAATGCCATGGGCAAAGTCCGGTGCAGCACTGAATCGGCTGAAGCCGTTGATCAGCAGCAGGCCCTGGCACAAGGGACCATGGTGGCGCAGCAGCCACAGCGCACCGAGTGAGTGCCCCACCCCGATATAGGGCTGCGTAGGTAGAGCCATGGCCGGGTGTGACGAGAAAAAACCGAAATCGAGGCATTGCGTCCGGGCAGTCCCAAGCGCGGTGCGGGTCTGGTCCCATACTGTCGGGTCAAACGCCCAGCCATGCACGAAAACGATGGGAAGTGCCGCTGTCATTCAGGTGCCTTCAATCTCACGCAGGGCAGCGGGGATGGCCGTAGCCAACTGGTCGATCATGTCGTCTGTATGGGCCGCGCTGAGCGCAAGTCGGATACGGCTGCCACCGGGCGGTACGGTGGGTGGCCTGATGGCGGTGGCCAGGATGCCACGGGCTTCAAGTGCCGTGGCAAATGCCAGTGCCCGCGCGGCCTCGCCCAGCATGATTGGTATGATCTGGGTGGTGGAAGGTTCGGGGGAAAGGCCACAGTTACGGATCACGCCGCGGATACGTGCCGCATTACGTGCAAGCTGCCCGCGTTCGGCATCCAGCGTGGGCAGCAGTTCAAGGGCGGCGTCCATCGCTCCCAGTACCGCAGGCGGCGGCGCTGTGGTGAACACAAACCCCGAGCAGGCATTGAGCAGCCAGTCGCACATGGCCTGCGTGCCGGTGACAAACGCCCCGAACCCGCCCAGCGCCTTGCTGAACGTGCCCATCACCAGATCGATGTCATGCCCCGCGCACAGCCCGCGCCCCTGCGGGCCAAGCACGCCTGTGGCATGGGCTTCATCCACATAGGTAAATGCGCCATAGGCGCGGCCAATGGCGCTCAGGCGCGCCATGTCGGTCTGGTCACCATCCATGCTGAACACGCTTTCGGTCACGATCACCCGCATGCCGGGCCTGTCCGCATGGTGTGCAAGCAGGTGTTCCAGATGGTTGAGGTCGTTATGGTGAAAGCGGATCTGGCGCATGCCTGCCGCCATGCAGCCCTGATGCAGGCTGGCATGGTTCAGCCGGTCGGCAAAGACCAGAGGTGGCGCGCCCTGCTCCGCCGCCAGCCGCAGTACGGCTGCCAGCACCGAGGCATTGGCCTGCCACCCGCTGGCCAACAGTAACGCCGCCTGCGCGCCCTTGAAGGCTGCAAGCCGAGCCTCGACCGCCATATGCCGTGCAGTTGTGCCGGTTACAAGCCGCGATGCCCCGGCCCCGGTGCCGTCTTCGGACAGCCACTGCGCTGCCCGTGCGCGCAGGGCGGGATGATGGGACAGGCCAAGATAGTCGTTGGCGGAGAAATTGATCAGCCTGCGCCCATCACGCAGGACGGTGGCCGCCCCCACCGGGCGCACGGGGCGCAGCACGCGTCGGGTGTGCCGGGCCGCCATGCGGTCAAGTGCTGTCTGGAAAATTGGATCAAAACCGGCCATGAAGCGCATTCTCCTGCCGGAGCAGGCTGCTCCGGTCAATCCCGCCAACGCAATATCATATGGAGACAGTCCATGCGTGGACCACAATGGCTGGAACGGGGCATGCACCATGTCTGGCTGCCCTACGCCCAGATGCAGACGGCCCCGTCCCCCCTGCCCGTCGTTGCCACACAGGGCCGCACCATAACGCTGGCGGATGGCTCGGAACTGCTGGATGGCATCGCCTCGTGGTGGACCGCCTGCCACGGCTACAATCATCCCCATATCCGCCAGGCGGTGCAGGCGCAGTTGGCATGCATGCCGCATGTCATGTTTGGCGGGCTGGTCAATGAACCTGCCCTGACACTGGCCACACGGCTGGCGGCCCTGCTGCCGGGTGATCTGGAGCGAGTGTTCTTTACCGATTCCGGGTCCGTCGCCGTTGAGGTGGCGATGAAAATGGCAATCCAGTACTGGCTTAACCGTGGGGAGCGGGGACGCACCCGGCTACTGGCGTTCCGGGGCGGTTATCATGGGGATACGATGGCCACCATGGCCGTATGCGATCCTGATGAGGGAATGCACAGCCTGTACGCAGGCGCCCTGCCCGAGCATTTTATGGCCGAGCTGCCGGTGGATGCGGCCAGCACGCAGGCGCTGGACAACCTGCTGGCGCAATCGGCGGGCCAAATTGCCGCGATCATTGTCGAGCCGCTGGTGCAGGGTGCTGGTGGCATGCTGTTCCATTCCCCCGATGTGCTGCTTACCCTGCGCCAGTTGGCTGACCGGCATGGCGTGCTGCTGATCCTTGATGAGATCTTTACCGGTTTTGGCCGTACCGGCACCCTGTTTGCCTGCGAGCAGGCAGGCATCGTGCCCGATATCATCACGCTGTCCAAGGCGCTGACGGGCGGCACTATGGCGCTAGCCGCCACAGTCGCGCGTCGTCATGTATTCGAGGCGTTTCTGTCCGATAACCCGCTGCACGCGCTCATGCATGGGCCGACCTTCATGGCCAATGCTATGGCCTGTGCCTGTGCCAATGCCTCCCTCGACCTGTTCGCGTGTGAACCGCGCCTGACGCAGGTGGCTCAAATTGAGGCGCAGATGCGTAGTGAGTTGGAAGCCTGCCGGCACCTACCCGGTGTTGTGGATGTGCGGGTGATGGGTGCGATCGGTGTGGTGGAGCTTGCGCGCATAGCGGACATGAATGCGCTCAAGGCGGCGCTGGTGGCGCAGGGTGTGTGGGTCCGTCCCTTTCGTACTATCATATACCTGACCCCGGCCTTCACCATCACGCCTGCTGAACTGAGTAGGCTTACAGCCGCCATTCACACGGTTCTGGCCCATCAGGGGCAGGTTTGACCGATGGATGACTAGGCCATTGGGGCGGTATCTGGTATGGGAAGGGTATGACTTTTTTTCAGCATCGATCCTGGCGCATGACAAATCATGACAGCAAACGGCAGATCGTGCTGAAGATCCTGTCTGACGGCAGGGCGCGTTCGGTCAAGGAAATCGGTGACCTGTTTCCCGAACTGGGCACCTACCATGCCCGCCTGGCCCTGCAGGCGCTGCGTAACCAGGGTCTGGTCACAGTGGAAGACGCGCCTGAAGCCGATGACGGTCGCAAGCGTAAGGTCTGGCGACTGGTCGGGTAGGGTTACCAGATCGTATTGGCATGCAAAAAACCCACCCGCAACGCAGGTGGGTTTTTTTGGTGGATCAGGAGGAACTGGATTCCAGTTCTTCCTTCTTTTCCACTGGTGGTTTGGCGCGGCGCGGCGCGCGCGCGGTGCGCGGTGCGCGGGGTGCGGGGGCCGGTTCGGGCACGGCCGCAACGCTGGGCTGAGGGGCCACTTCTTCCGGCATGGCTGCGGTGGCGCTCAGCGCGGGCTGTTCGCCCGTATCTTCGGCACCGGAATCCACAGGCTGGCGGTTGTCGTGTAATGGGCGCTGCTGGCGACCGTTCATGCGCTCCTGCCGTTCCAGCTGGCTCTGCTGGGCGGCCTGGGTCATGGCATTGAGAATGCGGAAATAATGCTCGGCATGCTGGAAATAGGCTTCCGCCATCACACGGTCGCCCGTGCTGCTGGCATCACGGCCCAGTTGCAGGTATTTTTCAAATAATTGCTGTGCCGTGCCGCGCACGCGCAGGTCAGGCCCATTGCTGTCAAAGACATGGTTGCGGTTCAACGGGATCTGGCCATTGTTATGGCGTACGCTTCCGCCACTGCTGCCGCCCGAACGATTATGACGGCCTCGCATGCGTTTCATGTTCATAAGCTGTCGCAGCACTTTCCTGTTGCCGGTCGCTGGCGCTGCCCTGGACCGTGGGGCGGTCTGCCCGTCCCGTCTGTTGCCTTATTGCTTGTCCGGCCCATACCGGACACGGATCCCTGCGCCGGGCGGAACCCAATTGGCTCGCATCACCAGCGTTTCTGTCCTGCAATCGGGATCACCTGCGGGGGAATAGAATAGCGTATGGATGTGCTGTTCGTGTTCCCTGCGCCTATGCAATATACCGTGCGTATTACGCTATGCCAAATTATTTTTTTACTACCAGCGCACGCCCTATCCCGCCCAGATCGGGGCGGGTTTCCACCACTTCCAGCCCGCTGGCCCGCATGAGTGCCGGCACGCTATGGTCCTGGCCAATGCCCAGTTCCAGCACGCTGGTCCCGCCAGGGGCCAGCAGGGTGGGCAGTGCAGCCGCCAGTGCCCGGTAGGCCACCAGCCCGTCCGGGCCACCATCAAGCGCGCGCGCGGGTTCGTGCGCCACCACATCGGGCATGAGGCCGGCCAAATCGGTATGCGGAATGTAAGGGGGATTGCTCAGTACAAGGTCAAATGGGCCGTGTACGGCTTCGGCCCAGTTGCAGCACAGGGTGGCGCAGCGTGCGCCAAGGCCGTTACGGGCTGCATTGTCTGCGGCAAGGCGGGCCGCATGCGGGTTGATGTCGGTGCCAATGCCGGTGGCATGCGGATATTCCGCCAATATGGCCAGCAGCAGGCAGCCCGTACCTGTGCCGATATCCAGCACGCGCAGGGCCTGCGTGCGGTCCGGCAGATGGTGCAGGACAGCTTCGATCAATGTCTCGCTATCGGCACGCGGTATGAGGGTGGCGGGTGATGTGGCTAGATCAAGGGACCAGAAACCGGCCTGTCCGGTAATGTAGGCCATCGGTTCATGGTTCAGGCGCCGGGTCAGGATCTGGCTGAAGGTGGCATGGGCTGCGCCTGTCAACGCGTCGATGCGTAGCAGGCCAGCAAGGTCGGTCCCCGCCGCGTGTGCCGCCAGCAGTCGGGCCTCACGCTGAGGGGCTTCGATCCCGGCCCTGCGTAGTTGGTCCGTGGCGGTTGACAGGAGTATGCGCAAATTTGCGGGGGAAGGCACCATGGTCTCTTTTATCATGACGGCTTTCCGGCATATCTAGATATCATGCAAATCCTGCTCCCTTCACCCCGTCTTGTCCGTGCACTGCTTGCCACCGCGCTATGCACCTTCCTTGCCACCCCTGCCCTTGCCGGGTCGTTCGAGGTGGAGGATGGCTATGGCGAAGGCGAAGTGTCCGAAGTCTCACGCCTGTATGTGGATGAGCAGCTTGTCGCGACCTTTCACCTTGATCATGACCATATCACCCAGACCGCCCATATCGACACGCCTGTCAGCCGCGTGAACCACAGCTACGCCCTGTGTGGCGAGATTACCATCCGCCGTCCGGCGGGGAAGATCGAGATCCACCAGGTCAGTGGCGAAGGCGTGCTGCATGAGCCTGATGGTCACCACCTTGTTGCGCTGGGCGCACGCAATTTTACCGAATTCTACCTGGCCGATCCCGATGATCCCAATGTGGTCGAACGCCATCCCGGCCGCAGTTCGCTGTGTGCTGCCCCCACATCGTAAAAAGCGTCGCTTTCAGCCCTCATCCGCTGCAAGCAGCGCGGCCTGTTCTTCCTGTGTCAGGGCATCAACAAACTCATCAAGTTCACCGGCCATGACACGGTCGATCTTGTAGAGTGTCAGGCCAATGCGGTGGTCGGTCACACGCCCCTGCGGGAAGTTGTAAGTACGGATGCGTTCGGAACGATCGCCTGTCCCCACCTGTGCGCGGCGGTCGGCGGCGCGGGATTCGTGGGCGGCGGCACGGTTGCGTTCATACAGCCGTGCACGCAGGATCTTCATTGCCTTGGCGCGGTTCTTGTGCTGGCTTTTTTCTTCCTGCATCGCCACCACGATGTTGGTGGGCAGATGGGTAATGCGTACAGCGCTTTCGGTCTTGTTGACGTGCTGCCCCCCTGCCCCGGAAGCCCGGTAGACATCAATGCGCAGGTCGCCTTCATTGACCTCCACATCCACTTCTTCCGCCTCGGGCAGGACGGCTACGGTCACGGTGGAGGTATGGATCCGGCCCTGGCTTTCGGTGGCGGGTACGCGCTGGACCCGGTGCACGCCTGATTCATATTTCAGCCGGGCAAACACGCCGCGCCCGGTTATGCTGGCAATGCCTTCACGCAGGCCGCCCAGTTCGGACTGATCGTATTCCAGCACCTCGAAGCGCCAGCCACGCAGGTCGGCATAGCGCTGGTAGGCGCCAAACAGTTCCGATGCGAACAGTCCCGCCTCATCACCGCCAGCGGCGGGGCGGATTTCAAGAATGGCGCTGCGTTCATCCGCCTCGTCACGCGGCAGCATGGCCAGGCGGATATCGTGGCGCAGCGTAGGGATCTGCGTGCGCAGTTCATCAAGCTCGGCCTGTGCCAGTTCCCGCATTTCGGGGTCGGCGAGCATCTGGCTGGCATCGCGTTCCGCCTCTTCCGCCGCACGCAGGGCGTTGACGCGGGTCACGATGGGTTCCAGTTCGGCATATTCACGTGATGCCTGGCTGAAATCGGCACCCGACATCCCTGCGGCCAGCAGAGCCTGCAATTCGTCGCACCGGGCAACGATACGGTCAAGGCGATCATCAAACTTTACCACGGGTTCAGGCCTTTATGGCTGAACCGGCGTGCAGGAAGTCAGCCACCCCATCCATTGCCACCTCGGCCTGCTGCCCGCTGTCCAGGTCTTTGACCTGCACCACGCCGCGCGCGATCTCATCACTGCCGATTACGATGGCATGGGTTGCCTTCATGCGGTTGGCGCGTTCCATCCGGCGTTTCATGTTGCCGCGATAGGACGTCTCGGCCCGGATACCCGCAGCCCGGATGGCCTGTAGCACGGCCAGCGCCGCTGCCTGTGCGTCTGCTCCCATGGGAATGACGGCAACGGGGCGTGGGTCCTCGGGGCTTTCGGCCAGCAGCATGGACAGGCGCTCGATCCCGCCCGCCCAGCCAATGGCGGGCGTGGCCGGGCCACCCATTTCGGCTACCAGACCGTCATAGCGGCCACCAGCCAGCACGGTGCCCTGCGCACCCAGGCGTTCGGTTACGAACTCGAACGCGGTATGGCCGTAATAGTCCAGCCCGCGTACGATGCGCGGATTATGCCGGAACGGCACACCCATCACATCCAGCGTGCGGCGCAGGTCATCCCAGAATTCCTGTGCCTCGGGGGTCAGGAACTGGTCGATTGTGGGAGCGTCGGCCACAAGGGTGCGATCCTGTTGAGCCTTGCTGTCGAGGATGCGCAGCGGGTTGCGTTCCAGCCGGGTCTGGCTGTCGGCCGAAAGTTCATCGCGCCGGTCACTGAAATAGGCGATCAGCGCCGTGCGCCACGCATCGCGGCTTGCGGTATCACCCAGCGTGTTGAGTTCCAGCACCACTTCCGCGCCAATGCCCAGTGCGGCCAGCACGTCACGGCCCATGGCGATGATCTCGGCATCGGCCAGCGGTTCGGCAGCGCCCAGCAGTTCTGCCCCGATCTGGTGGAACTGGCGGTAACGCCCCTTCTGCGGGCGTTCGTAGCGGAACATGGGACCGGCGTAGAACACCTTCTGCGGAAGGGACTGTGTCAGCCCGTTGGTGACCAGCGCGCGGCAGATGGCGGCCGTGCCCTCGGGGCGGAGCGTCAGGGATTCACCGCCCCGGTCCTCGAATGTGTACATTTCCTTCGAGACGACATCCGACGTATCGCCCAGCGAACGTGAGAAAACCCGCGTATCTTCGAATACCGGGGTAGACCATTCATCAAACCCGTACAGGCTGACAATGCGGCGCGCGGTCTCGACCACATGATTGAAACGCCTGCGCTCTTCGCCGATCAGGTCGTGGGTGCCACGAACGGGCTGCAAACTGCTCACTACGCGATATTCCTGCATTGAACCCGGCCTGCCGTTGGGCCGACCGGTGGCCGCGCACCGGGGCGGGCGCGCGGCGTTACCCTCAGTCCGCCGTGGACATGCTGGCCTCACGGGCCATTTCCTCGGCAGGGGTGTTGCTGGCGTCAGCCACCTGCAACTGCTCCACCTTCTTTTCCACCAGTTCGACAATGTGCTCGATCATGTCGCCTGCGGGCATGGTATGGTCCTGCTTGCCGGCGGAATAGACCATGTGGCGGCCCGAGCCGCCGCCGGTCACACCAATATCGGTCATCAGGGCTTCACCGGGACCATTGACCACGCAGCCGATGATGGACAGCGTCATGGGCGTCTTGATGTGCGCCAGGCGGTCTTCGAGCGTCTGCACGGTCTCGATCACATTGAAGCCCTGTCGCGCGCAGGACGGGCAGGAAATGATCTTCACGCCGCGGTGGCGCAGGCCGAGCGACTTGAGGATATCCCAGCCGACCAGCACTTCCTCTTCCGGTTCGGCGGAGAGCGAGACGCGCATGGTATCACCCACGCCCGCCCACAGCAGGTTGCCCAGCCCGATGGAGGACTTGACCGTGCCCGCGCGCTTGCTGCCCGCTTCGGTAATGCCGATATGCAGCGGGTGATCGCATACATCGGCCAGTTGCTGGTAGGCGGCAACGGCCATGAACACGTCGGATGCCTTTACGCTGATCTTGAATTCATGGAAGTCATGGTCTTCAAGGATCTTCGCGTGTTCCAGGGCACTTTCCACCAGTGCGTCGGGGTTGGGCTCGCCATATTTTTCCAGCAGGTGCTTTTCCAGCGAACCGGCGTTCACGCCGATACGGATCGAGCAGTTGTGGTCCTTGGCCGCATTCACGACTTCACGTACGCGCTCGGCGCTGCCGATGTTGCCGGGATTGATGCGCAGGCACGCCGCCCCCGCCTTTGCCGCCTCGATCGCGCGCTTGTAGTGGAAGTGGATGTCGGCCACGACGGGCACGTTCACCTCGCGCACGATCTCGGCCAGCGCCTTCGTGCTCTCCTCATCGGGGCACGAGACGCGCACGATGTCCACGCCGGCCAGTTCGGCGCGGCGGATCTGGGCGATCGTGGCCTCGGCATCGGTGGTCAGCGTGTTGGTCATCGTCTGGACCGATACGGGGGCGTCCCCGCCCACAGGCACCTTGCCGACATGGATCTGCCGCGACTTGCGGCGTTCGATATGCTGATAAGGACGATAGCTGCTCATTGTCTGCCCTCCATATAAGGCGGCGGTTTGTGCTCCGGCCCGCCGTGGCGGGTGCTGCACGGCCCGGGAGTCTGTTACATGCCGGTTTGCGGCATGGGAACCAAAAAAGGGGCCATGCCGTAGAAAACCACCCTACTCCGCATCGAAGTGCTGCGGGAGGGGGGGCGAGAGATTATTGCCACCGGGCGGGGTGGCTGCCGGTGCTGCCGCTGTGCCCGCATGCATGACGGAACCATCCGCAATGGATGCCGGGCTTAACGGGACATTGTGCCTGACTTCCCCGTTGCGGCCCAAGGGCTGTGTCGTTACGCCGCCGCTGCTCAGGGTCAGGCCACCAGCATTGCCAACCGTCATGATCAGATCGGTCTGGTCGGCGGGAGCCTGCCATGTCTCACCGGGATGGAGCACACCGTTATACAGTATGGCTCCACCGGACTTGCGGACCTGCACCCAGGTGGTTGCCGTTGCATTCAGGGTTACCGTATTGGCGGCCCCTGTTGCCGGTTGGGTTGTGGCCTGCTGCTGGGTAAGCACGTTACGGTCTTCGCCCATCTTTTCCAGCGGCTGGGTGGGGGAAGCGGGCATGGGCGCCGGTATGGGCACGTCGGCGGGGGGCGATGATGCCGGAGTGGCAGGCATGCCCGTCAGTGCCTCGCGTTCCTGTGGGGGAAGTGGTTGCGGGGTGGGCCGGTCGTCCGTCGGGGGCAACATGGAGGCCACCTGCGGGGAAGCGGGAATGGTGGACGTGCCGGGCAGTGTCAGTCGTGCTGGCAGGTCATTGCCAGTGCTTTCGGAACTGCTGAACTTGTACCAGCCGACATAGGCCCCAACCAGAATTACGATACCGCACAGCAGCAGAACGCCCGTGGGCAGGCCGCGATCTGGCAGCGGTACGGGAAAGCTCAGTTCGGCCCGGCGGGTGAACGCGCCCCGGCTTTCCACCTTGAAGCGTGCGGCCAGTGGTTCCCCATCAAGCCCCAGCGCCTTGGCGTAGGTGCGCAGAAAGCCGATGGCATAGGCGCTGCCCGGCAGCTCGGAAGCGCGTCCTGCTTCCAGTGCTTCCAGATAAGGCAGGCGGATGCGCAGCCATGCCGCGACATCGGGCAGTTTCCAGCCCAGTTCCTCGCGCCGCGCCCGCAATATGTCCCCCACCGATGCGATGGGCGAGGCGCCTGGCACGGGCGTCGTACCATCGGGTGCGGATTTGGGGCGAAAAACGCGCTTGCCATCACTCATCCGTAGCGTGCCCTCTCCTCCTGGCGGATCAGCGCGTCAATCGCCTGATCGACCAGTTCACCGATGATTTCACGCACCGGCTGCACATCCGTGATCATGCCAACAGACTGCCCGGCCATGACGGAGCCGTGTTCCACATCTCCATCAATTACGGCGCGGCGCAGCGAGCCAGCCCAGAAATGCTCGATATCCAGTTGGGCCGCTTCTTTTGTCAGTTCACCGGACTGGAAACGGCGCAGCGTTTCGGCCTGGTGCTGCAGGAAACTACTTGTGCCCGCATTGTTGAGTCCACGCACCGGAATGACCGGGAAGCGTTCATCAAGCTGAACGGAGGTTACGGCATCACGCGCATTGGCGCGGATGAACGCCTTCTTGAAACGCTCATGCGCGATGCTTTCGCTCGATGCGGCAAAGCGCGTGCCAAGCTGCGCGCCGGCAGCTCCAAGCTCCAGGTAGGACAGGATCGCATCCCCCCGGCCCAGACCACCGGCAACGAACACCGGCACGTCATGCACATGCGGCAGGATTTCCTGCGCCAGTACGGTCAGCGAGACGGGCCCGACATGGCCGCCTGCTTCCGATCCCTCGATCACCAGCGCATCAATGCCTGAGCGGATCAGCCTTTTGGCCAGTACCAGTGCGGGAGCAAAGCCGATCGCCTTTGCCCCGCCATCTTTGATGGCACGGATCACGGGGCTGGAGGGAATGCCGCCCGCCAGCACGATATGGGTCACACCCGCATCAAGGCACACGCGCACCAGATCATCCAGTTGCGGGTGCATGGTAATCAGGTTGACGCCAAAGGGGCGGCTGGTCAGGGCCTGTGTTGCCGCGATTTCCTCGGCCAGACGCGCAGGCTCCATCGCACCGCAGGCCAGTACGCCAAACCCGCCCGCATTGGAAATGGCCGAGACAAGGTTGCGTTCGCTCACCCACGACATCGCACCCCCCAACAGCGCGTATTCGCTGCCAAGGAAACGTGTGCCCCGCCCGCACAGGTGGTCGAGCCGGGCGCGGGCTTCCGCCCGACGGGCCGGATCGGCCAGGGTGGCGGCCAGGGTATCCGTCATGCCTGTCGTGCTCACGCCGCGTCCAGCCCGTAGGCGGTGTGCAGGGCGCGCACGGCCAGTTCGGTATATTCCGAGGCGATCAGTACGGAGACCTTGATCTCGCTGGTGGAAATGACCTGCACGTTGATGTTGCGCTCGGCCAGGGTGCGGAACATGGTGCTGGCCACGCCGGCGTGCGAGCGCATGCCAACACCCACCACGCTGATCTTGACCACGCTGTCATCGGTCTGCAGTTCGGCATACTGGGTGGTGTCGCGGTGGGCTTCCAGCACGGAAATGGCGCGTGCAAGGTCGCTCTTGCCCACTGTGAAGGTCATGTTGGTCATGCCGTCATCGCCCGTGCTCTGGACAATCATGTCCACGTTCACATTGGCATCGGCCAGCGGACCGAACACGCCTGCCGCGATGCCGGGTCGGTCGGGCAACTGGCGCACGGAAATCTTGGCTTCATCCCGGGAGTAGGCGATTCCGGCAACCTGTTCCTGTTCCACGATTTCGTCCTCATCCACAACTATTGAACCGGGCAGGTGCCCTTCGGATGGCGCCGGGCCATCGGCAAAACTGGAAAGCACCTGTACCCGTACGCGCTCCTTCATGGCCAGTTCCACGCTGCGCGTCTGGAGTACCTTGGCCCCTACGGATGCAAGTTCAAGCATCTCCTCATACGTGATCCTGTCGAGCTTGCGCGCCTTGGTAACAATACGGGGATCGGTTGTATATATGCCGTCCACGTCGGTGTAGATATCGCAGCGGTCCGCCTTCAGCGCCGCTGCCAGTGCCACGGCCGAGGTATCGGACCCGCCGCGCCCCAGTGTGGTGATGCGCCCGTCCGGCCCAATTCCCTGAAAGCCTGCCACAACCGGCACTTCACCAGCCTGCATGCTGGCAACCAGGCCTGCGCCGTCAATGGACACGATCCGGGCCTTGCCGTGCGCGTCATCCGTGCGCAGCGGGATCTGCCAACCCAGCCACGAACGCGCGTTTACGCCCAGTTTCTGCAGCGCTATGGCCAGCAGGCCGCTTGTCACCTGCTCTCCCGTGGCAACGACCGTGTCGTATTCGCGTTCATCATGCGTGGGCGAAAGGTCACGGCAGTAGCCGACAAGGCGGTTGGTCACGCCCGACATGGCGGAGACGACAACCGCCACCTCGCATCCGGCCTCGACCTGTTTCCTGACTTTTTCCGCCACGGCGCGAATCCGGTCCAGATCGGCGACGGACGTGCCGCCGAATTTCATCACGATCCGTGGTACGGTAGGGGACATTGGAATAATGGCTCCATAAAGGCTACGGGGCTGCAATGCATCCAAACGTGTGGCGCTGTTGGCCAATCTGGAGCATTGCGGTTATGTGCAAGCCGCGTCACATACATCTCCCCAGCTTCCGCGTCCAGCGGAAGAAAGCCAAATGAAAGGCGGTGCACCCATGCAGAATCACGATTCGCCCGTTGTGTCGGCAGATTCGGTCGCTCCGGAAGAGATCGCCCATTTCAGCAGCCTTGCCGCCCGCTGGTGGGATACTGCTGGCCCCATGCGCCCGCTCCATGCCATGAACGACCTGCGTACCGGCTGGAGTATGCGCCACCTGCCCGCTCCCGTGGGCGCGGACGGCACGCGTCGCACCCTGCTCGACATTGGCTGTGGCGCTGGCCTGGCAAGCGAAGCCTTTGCGCGAGCCGGCTATGATGTAACGGGGCTCGACGCGTCCCAGGCCGCGATCACGGCAGGCCGCCTGCACCTGCGCCAGCACCCGCTTCTCGCCTCGGCAGGTCCGCTTGCCTACCGTTGCGCCAGCGCCGAGACCCTGGTGGCCGAAGGGGCGCGCTTTGATGCGATTTCCGCGCTGGAAGTGATTGAGCATGTGACCGACCCCGCAGCCTTCCTGCGCATGCTGGCGGAGTTGCTGCGTCCGGGGGGTGTGATGGTTGTTTCTACCATGAATCGCACATGGCGCTCCATGGCCATGGCCAAGATCGGGGCGGAATATGTGCTGCGCCTGCTGCCGGTCGGCACGCATGACTGGCGCAAGTTCATAACCCCCGCCGAACTGGGGCAGCATGCGGCCCAGGCAGGGCTGCGGGTGACCGATATTGCGGGCATGGTCCCGACCCTGGGCGGCTGGCGTGAGAGCCGGGACCTTGCCGTCAATTACATTGCGGCCCTTGTGCGCGACTAGGTCGCGCACAGGGCTTGCCCGACTTCAGATCGTGTTCATGAACGCAAACGTGGTCGGGCTGCCCACGGGGGTGAAGTTCCATGTAAAGTCCAGTACCCCGGTCTGGGCGTTCACCTTGAACGAGGTGACGGAATCACTGCGCTGGTTGGCGCAGAACAGGAAGTTGCCGCTGGGGTCGAACATCATCGCGCGCCCATAATCGGCATGCATCCAGATTTCTTCCACCAGGTTCAGTGTGCCATCGTCATTCACATGGAAACTGGCCAGCGAATCACCCAGCCGGTTCGAGACATACAGGTATTTGCCGTTGGGCGAGAGCAGGATGCCCGCAGCCAGCGTGCTGCCACGGAAATGGGGTGTAACCGTGCTGACCGTCTGCTGGGGCACGATCTCGCCTGTCTGGGGGTTGAAGCTTGCGGCGACCACCTTCGAATCCTGTTCGCCCAGGATGTAGATCATCGTGCCCTTCTCGTTGAACGAGAAATGGCGGGGGGCGGAGCCCGGTGTCATGGAAATGAACGGGGTCTTGGCGGGCACGAGGCGCCCGGTATGCAGGTCGAGTGTCCAGACATAGACCCGGTCCAGCCCCGCGTCACATGCAAGCACGTACCGCCCCGACGGATCGGACGCCACCATGTGCACATGCGCGCTGGAATGGTCGCTTATGGCGAAGTTGCCCGGCGGGTTGTCCGCCGCGCGGTCGGGCATGCGCGGTCCGGTGTTGTGCACCACGTCCGTCGGGTCGCCCAGGCCGCCATCGGCGTGGATGGGCAGCACACCCACCGTGCCCCCCATGTAGTTGGCTACCAGCACGTATTTGCCCGATGCATGCACGCTCAGATGCGCGGGCACCGCCCCGCCGGAGCGCACGACATTGAGCTTGGTCAACTCCCCGCTGGAGCGGTTGACGGAAAACGCCGTGACACAACCTTCCCCATTGGCGTTGAAGTCACTGATTTCACTTAGCGCGTAAAGGTGTTTGAAATCGGCCGACATGGTCATGAACGACGGGCTGGCAATATCGACATAGGTCATGAGCGGCGAAAGGCTGCTTGTATCCGGGTTCATCTCGAATACGGAAATTCCCTGTCCGTTACCTGCCCCGCCCGGTGGCCCATGCTGGGTGTAGCCCCCGATATAACAGATGGTGCGGGGCTTGGACGCGCCCTGGGCTACGGCGCGCCGGGACAGGACGGGCACGCCAGATGCCGCAAGTGTTGCGGCAAAGGCGCGGCGGGAGATGGTGCTGCTCATGAAATCAGGGTCATCCTCATTGATGGGGAGTGGTCTTATTGGGCCTTCAGGGTAGCTTGCAGGCCGGGCCGATGCTGCCAGTATAGCGGCTCCATGTTTCCGTTTCACCAAATAAGGGTACGGCCACGAAGCCGCGCAGCTTCAAGTCGCCAGACTGTGAAACCCAAAGCTTGGCATGGTAAACATGCCCCGTATCGGGATCGGTCACACGGCCGTTCCAGTGGCCAGGGGTATCCGTATCGGGCTTAAAGCCGTTTAGCATGGGCAGGTTGCATTCCGCCTCCCCGTGTTTGTCGCGTGGCATCTTGGTTTCATAGCGCAGGCCAACCAGGTGGCCGCACACTTCCTGTCCGCAATGGGAAATCTCGAATACCCCATCGTGGTCCTTGGTCATCCACCGGCCGATGATGTCAGGCTCGGCGGTCTGTGCATGGCTGGTGGCGGGTATGGCAATGGGTGCAAGCATCATTCCCATGGCGCACAGCACGGCGCCCGTGCTGCATGCCAGCCACCGCGCGGCTCGGGTACCGGTCTGGCCCGGGTGGTTGTCCTTGTTGCTGTCATGCATCTCAAATCATTCCCCGACAAGGCGCGGGACCCGGCGGGGTCAGCCCAGGCCGCGCGCGTGTTCGTCTAGCTATCGGCCCGCCTGACCCAGGGTATGGCGTGGACTTCCACCCCTTCCTCATCCAGTTCGGCCTGTTCCTGTACGGTCATACTACCGTATATACCACGGGATTCGCGCGTGCCCCGGTGCATTTCCAGTGCTTCATGCGCAAAGCGGTCGCCCACATCCTCGCAATGCTCTTCCACCGTCTGGCGCATTTTCTGTAACAGGGCGATCATGGCATCAGGCAGCGCTTCTGGCGCATGGCCGGGTGGCGTGGCGATGGGTGGCAACGTTTCTGCCGCCTGCGCGGGGGCTGCTGGCCTTGTGCGGACTGCGGGCGCCATGAGGGCGCGGGCTACAGTGTGCGTGCCACATTGCGGGCAGCACAGCAGGCCATTGGCAGCCTGCCGCTCAAACGCGCTGCTGCCGGGAAACCACCCTTCGAATTCATGCCCTGCGCCGCAGCGCAACTGGTACCGGATCATGCCCTGTTCACCCGTATGCCGTGCCTGGTCAGCCCGCAGCGCCCAGCAGGCCATCAAGCCTGCCTGTGCGTTCCAGCGCCATCAGGTCATCACAGCCCCCCACGGGCGTGCCGTCGATGAAGATCTGCGGCACGGTGGTGCGCCCGCCAGATCGGCGGATGGAGTCCGCCCGCTCGGGCGTGCCATGCGGGGCATTGATCTCGTTGAAAGGGACGCCCTTTTGCGCCAGCAGGCGAACCGCGCGGATGCAGTAAGGGCAGCCGGGCTGGGTATAGATGTCGATCGCGGGCATTGAACCTTCACTTCATTTGTTGTCGTGGCCGGGCGGGTACGCGTGCAGCATATCCTATTGTTGTTCATACTGGCCACAGGCACGCGCCGCAGCAAGCACATCAACGCGGGCCGCTCCGGCACCAAGCAGAGCATGGGCGCAGGCGCCAAGGGTGGCGCCGGTTGTCATCACGTCATCCACCACGATCACATGCCGCCCCTGTATGGCGGCACGGCGGTGGGCACGCACGCCAATCACTCCGCGCATCAGGTCATGGCGCGCCGGGCGGCCCAGCCCCTCAAGCGGGCGGGTGGCGCGGGTGCGTTCCAGCCCATCGGCCATGACCGCTACCCTGGCCTGCCGCCCCAGTGCGCGGGCCAGCAGTAACGCCTGGTTGTAGCGGCGCCCGAACAGCCGGAGCCGGTGCAGTGGGACCGGCATGAGCAGGCTGTCCGGCCTGATCAGGTCCTTTGCCGCCCATGCCATGTAACGGCCAAGCAGGCCCGCGTTTTCCGTAGCATCGGCATATTTCAGCGGCAGGATCAGGCTACGCGGCATGTCGTCATATACCATGGCGGCCCGCCCTTCGTGCCAGGGGGGCGGGTTTTCGGTGCACGATGCACATGTCCGGTCCGGTCCGGCAGCCGCGCGCGATGTGAATGGCAGCGCGCAGCGGCGGCAGAACGGGTCCGTGATCAGGTGCATCCGGCTTACACAGGCACCGCACAGGTGACCTGCCTGCGCCACGTCTTCGCCGCAGCCGGGGCAGCGGGGCGGGAACAGCAGGTCGAGCAGACCCGTCGTGGCGCGTCGCCATGGCAGGGCGGAAAGGATTGAGGGCATGCGTTCACACGATCGTAGGCTTGGCAGCGCCGGGCCACGGGCGCACATCAGAACCATGACGACCGAGGTGCCGCAGATATTTGACCGCCATGCCGTGCGTGTGCATCGAGACCGCGCCGCGACTACAATGGCGACGGTCCGCCCGATCCTGGCGGAAGCAGCCACGCGCCTGCTGGACCGGCTGGATGACGTGACCCGTTCCTTTGGCACGGCGCTGGATATTGGCGGTCGGGGCGTGGTGGCGCCTGCCCTGCGCGCGCGTGGCATTGCAACGGTGGCGGCCGATCTCTCGCCCCGGCTGTGCGCACGCGATGATGGCCCTGCAATATGTATGGATGGGGAGTGGCTGCCTTTTGCTGCCCACAGTTTTGACCTGGTGGTGGCCTGCCTGTCGCTGCACGGGGTGAACGACTTGCCGGGCCTGCTGGCGCAGGTGCGCCGCATATTGGTGCCGGACGGGCTGTTTCTGGCCTGCATGCCGGTGCTGCCCACGCTGGGCGGCCTGCGCCATGCCCTGCTTGAGGCTGAAACCGCGCGCCGTGGCGGGGTATCCCCACGTGTCTCGCCCTTTCCCGGTCTGCGGGAGTGTGCCGGACTGCTCCAGCGCGCGGGCTTTGCCCTGCCGGTGGCGGATGCGGATGTGATCCATCTTTCCTACCGCACGCCCATGGGGCTGCTGACGGACCTGCGCCATGCGGGCGAAACAAACACCCTGCGCCAGCGTGCGCGCGGTCTGACCCATCCCGCCCTGCTGGCCGATGCGCTGGCCCGTTTGCCGCTGGAGGCTGATGACAGCCTGACGCAGGACCTGCATGTGGCGATGATGACCGGCTGGTCCCCTGCCCCCACCCAGCCGCAGCCGCTGCGGCCGGGGCAGTTCAGTATCAGCCTGGAGCAGGCGCTGCGCGGGAAGCCCTAGCATGCCCTCTGCCTTCAGCCGCCGGTTACACTCATATGGCGCGTGACACGGGCCGGGTCATCCGCGCTACGGCCAATCAGGAAGTCATGCCCGCGTGGCTTGCGCAGGATGGCGGCGCGTACGTGCTCCATCATCTCCCCATCATCGGCGCCAGCACGGAGCGGGCCACGCAGGTCGGTCGATCCCTCATGGCCAAGGCAGGTATACAGCCTGCCGGTGCAGGACAGCCGCACCCGGTTGCAGCTTTCACAGAAATTATGGGTCATCGGCGTGATGAAGCCGATCCGGCGCCCGGTCTGCGCAATGCGGGCATAGCGCGCGGGACCGCCTGTGCGATAAGCCAGCGGTTCCAGTGTCCAGCGCTGTTCAAGCCTGCGGCGCACGCCAGATAGCGGCAGATAGTGATCGGTCCGGTCCTCGCCCGTCTCGCCCATGGGCATGGTCTCGATCAGGCACAGGTCGGCGCCGATTTCACCACACCATGCAATCAGACCGTCAAATTCATCTGCGTTCACGCCTGCCATGGCCACGGTATTGATGCGTACGGCCAGCCCTGCCGCGCGTGCGGCGCGTATGCCATCAAGCGTGCGGGCCAGGTTGCCCCGCCGGGTTATGCGCGCAAAGCGGGTGGGCTCCAGCGAATCAAGGCTGACGTTGACGCGCCGCACACCGCAGGCATGAAGGTCATCCGCGAACTCGGCCAGCCTGCTGGCATTGGTGGTCAGGGTCAGTTCATCCAGTCCCGGCTGGCCATCCGCCTGGCCAAGCCATCCGCCCATTTCGCGGAAGAAGGACATCACATCGCGCCGTACCAGCGGCTCGCCCCCCGTCACCCGCAACCGACGCACGCCATGGCGGATGAAGGAGGTGCACAGCCGCTCCAGTTCCGTAAGTGACAGGATTTCGGCCTTGGGCAGGAAGGTCATGTCTTCCGCCATGCAATAGATACAGCGCATGTCGCACCGGTCGGTGACCGATACACGCAGGTAGGTCAGCAGCCGACCGTAGGAATCGGGTAGTGGGGTATGGTCCATCCAGCGCGGCCTATGACAGTTCGGTCAGGTGCACGACCGTAGCGTCAATCACCACTTTTCCTGCATGGGGGAACATGACCGTAACCCGGTGCCCGATGGCGGACTGGACCAGTCCGTCACCCCATTCCGGGTGGTCGGGATGGCTGACGGCCTGCCCGGGCACAAGAAAGGAACGGAAAGGAGGTTGGGCCATTATGCTGCATGGTTCCTGCACGGGGTCATGACCGGCATATCGGACCGGTAAGGGTCTTATTAAACCCCATGAGCAGGCATACAACAAAAAAACGGCATCCGGTGCCCTGTGTCTGTTACCCTGACCGGTGCCACGCATCATTCTGTAAATCGGATAGAAGTTCCGGGTGTCGCCTTTTTCCAAAAAGAGGCATTCTTCTGAAGCTTTTAAAAAAGCTTAACCAAAAACTTTTTTCATTTTCAGGGTATTATGGCGCAGCCTTTCTAAAAGCCCTCTGCCGTCAATCAGTCGCTTCTCGCCCCGGAAAAATCAGGCGCGGCAATGCCCGACAATGCAAGCTGGGCACAGAGTTCCGCCTTGAGCCGTTCCAGCGCGGCCTGCGTGGCTCCTTCCACCCGCGCGACCAGAAGGGCCTGCGTGTTGGAGGCGCGCAGCAGCCACCACCCCTCCCCTGTCGAGACACGCACGCCATCAATGGCGCAGACCGTGGCTCCGGTTTTTTCCAGACGGGAGGCAACTTCCGCAATTACGCCGAATTTGCGTGTTTCGGGGCAGTCAAAACGCAGTTCGGGTGTGGACAGCGTGGCAGGGAGTGCCGCACGTATGGCCGATAGCGGTTGTGACAGGCGCGAGACAATGCCCAGCAGCCGGATGGCGGCATAAAGCCCGTCATCAAATCCGTACCACCTGTCGGCAAAAAAGAAATGGCCCGACATTTCGCCCGCTAACGGGGCGCGCGTCTCGGCCATCTTGGTCTTGATGGGGGAATGGCCAGATTTCCACATGAGCGGCCTGCCGCCTGCGCGTGCAATCTCATCAAACAGGATCTGGCTTGCCTTGACATCGGCAATGACCGTGGCCCCCGGCCGGGCACGCAGCACGTCGCGCGCCACAAGCACCAGCAACTGGTCGGCCCATATCATGGTGCCTGTATCATCCACCACGCCCAGACGGTCGGCATCGCCATCGAACGCCAGGCCAAGGTCTGCCTTTTCCATCCGTACGGCATCGGCCAACTGGCGCATGTTGGCAGGAATGGTGGGATCGGGGTGATGTGCGGGAAAATGGCCGTCGATCGTGCCGTTGAGGATATGGTGCGTGCCGGGAAGTCTTTGCACGACCATGGAAAGGACATCGCCTGCCGCACTGCTGGCATTATCCCACACCACTTTCAGCGGGCGCGGGCCATCATCGTAATCGCGCAGGAGGCGCGCGACATAATCGGGCCTTATGTCCACATCCTGCGTGGTGCCGGGGTTGTGCGGCACGACATCGCCCATGGCGGACAGTCGCCCCAGTTCTCTGACCTGCGGGCCAAAGAAAGGCTGGTTGGCCTGCAGGATCTTGAAGCCATTATGGTCTGGGGGGTTATGGCTACCCGTAACCATGATTGCCCCGTCGGCCCCAAAGGCGACCGAGGCGAAATACAGCATGGGCGTTGGCCCGCAGCCAATACGCTGCACCGCCATGCCAGATGCCACCGCCCCTTCCACAAGCGCTTGCTCAAGGGAAGGAGAAGAAAGCCGCCCGTCACGACCGATGATAAGGCGCTGACCACCCGCCCGTGCCACCATGCTGCCGAAGGTGCGGCCGATGGCATAGGCGTCTTCCGGGCCAAGGGTTGTTCCCACAACCCCGCGGATGTCATATTCCCGCAGGGTGGAGGGATCGAACCGGTGCTGGAAGGTCATTTATACTTTTTCAGGAATTCCCGAACGTCGCCCGCCAGTTCCTCGCGCTCCAGCGCGAAGGCAATCTGGGCTTCAAGGAAGCCGACCTTGCTGCCGCAGTCGAAGCGCTTGCCTTCGTAGCGGAAACCATGGAACGGCACATGCCCGATGGTCTTGGCCATGGCGTCCGTCAACTGGACTTCACCGCCGGCACCCTTCTCGAGCTTGGCAAGGTGCTTGAGCACATCCGCCGTCAGCACGTAACGACCGATCACGGACAGGGTGGAGGGCGCGTCCTTCGGGTCGGGCTTCTCAACCAGGCCCTTGACCTCGACGGTCTTGCCATCGTCATGGCCGACATCAAGAATGCCGTAGCTGCCGGTCTGCTCACGCGGCACTTCGGTCACGGCCAGAACATTGCCACCGGTCTTGTTATAGACCTCGACCAACTGGCCGATGCACGACTTCTTGCTCTGCACCACGTCATCGGGCAGCAGGATAGCGAACGGGTCGTTGCCGATGAACTCACGTGCACACCAGATGGCGTGGCCCAGGCCCAGCGGTTCCTGCTGGCGCACGGACAGCATGGAACCGGGGGTGACACGGGTTGCTTCCAGCGCCTTCAGGGCCGATGCCTTCTTGCGGGCCTTCAGCGTGTCTTCCAGTTCGTAGGAAATATCGAAATAATCGATCAGGGAGTCCTTGCCCCGGCTGGAAACAAGGCAGAATTCCTCGATTCCGGCTTCACGTGCCTCGTCAATCGCATACTGGATGAGCGGGCGGTCAACGACGGTCAGCATTTCCTTGGGCACGCACTTGGTGGCGGGCAGAAAACGCGTTCCAAGACCGGCAACCGGCAATACGGCTTTTTTAAGGGGCTTGATCACTAAAATATTTACCTCAAGATGCATGACAGAAACAGGAAATCGCTCCATCTGGTCTATTTTCATGATGAAAACAGGCAGTTGGGGTGTTTCCAGATGGCAATGATGTAGCGTGCCTTATCAGGACTAAACATGATTTAAATCACGATTCTACCCCGATACCCCCACGCATGATCAATGTTTCAACTTTTTATCACATTTTCATGCATGGCGTGCCATTGCCGCTGTTCCATGCAGACTGGGAACCATACAGGGATTTTGTAGGGAGAGATCATGACTTTTTCAGGGCACATCGTGATGTGTCCGCATGGTAAAAGTATTGACCCGTCTGGTTGCCATGTCAGCGGTGGACAAAGCAGCCTTGGGCAGGGATTGTCCCCTTAAATGTGCAGGGACCCTGCCAGGCAGAATCTGTTTATAAAAACATGTTGGTGCGGCCAAGAAGACTCGAACTTCCACGGGGTTGCCCCCACAAGCACCTCAAGCTTGCGCGTCTACCATTCCGCCATGGCCGCAACGTGACAACGATGATCGACTGGGCGATACCGTCATGACGATGAAGGGGCGTATAACCGATGAAAGGCGCATGGGCAATGACTGAAAACGAGTTTTTATGGCACAGGGCACCGGATCTGGTGCCCTACCCCGCCGCATTGGCGGAAATGGAGGCGCAGGCCCGCGGAATTCGGGAGGGAACGATGCCCGAGCGCGTCTGGCTGCTTGAACATCCCCCCACCTACACCGCTGGTACCTCGGCAAGGGAATCGGACCTGTTCAACCCGCGCGGCTATCCAACCTATCCCGCCGGGCGTGGCGGACAGTGGACCTATCATGGTCCCGGCCAGCGGGTGGCCTATGCTATGCTCGACTTATCCCGGCCGCACGGCATGGTGCCCGCGCGCGACCTGCGGGCCTATGTTCACGCGCTGGAGGAATGGCTGATTCGCACCCTTGCCCACTTCGATGTGGTGGGCGAGCGTCGGGCCGACCGTATTGGCGTGTGGGTGGTCGATCCCGCCACGGGGCGGGAGGAAAAGGTGGCCGCTATCGGGGTGCGCGTCTCGCGCTGGGTCAGTTGGCACGGGGTGGCGCTCAATGTCGCACCCGACCTAAGCGATTTTGGTGGAATCGTGCCCTGCGGCATCAGCGATTACGGCGTGACCAGCCTGGCGAAGCTGGGGCGGCACCCCACAATGGGGGACGTGGATGCGGCACTGACCGCGACCTGGCCTGAATGCTTCGGCCCGATTCCCGGCGCGCAGGGATAGTCCGGCGCGCCGGTCTCACGCTTAATTGCTGGCGGAGAGGGTAAACATCGTATCAGGCCAGGGCTGGCCGCTGGCTGCGGCATTGCTCAGGTCAAGGCGGATGTGCTGGCGTTCCACATCCGTCATCTCGATTACCAGCAGCGACAGCTTGCCCCCCATGTCGGAGAATCCAAGCGTCAGGATTCCCTGTGACGGGCTGTCCGCGCGTGCAAGCGAGACCTGCAGGCTGTTGGCGCCATGCTGTACCGCCGTGACCAGAATCTGGCCCGACAGGTGTACCGGCTGGTCCAGGATCAGCCCGAGCGGCTGGTGACCAAGCGACATGCGGGTAACCGATTCGCGCCGATGGTCCACGAACAGAAGGTGGCCACCTGCCGCCACCAGCTTCATCGCCCCCGGTGTGGTGTAGTCAAGGCGCAGGCGGCCGGGGTCGTAGTGCAGCACCCCCTGCCCCTTGCCGCCATCGGGCCAGGTCTGGACAAAATCGGCCTGCAGCCCGTGCGATGTATTGAGGTAGGTCTCCACGCGGGCAATGTCCGTGCGCTGGTCGGGTGCCTGCTCGGGCACGCCGGCGCAGGCGGCCAGCAGGGTCAGCAGCCCGCCCATCATCAGCCGCCGCGTGGCGAAGGGGAAGGCGGGCTTCATGCCACGTTCATCCGCGCCTGTTCTTCAGGCGTGCGCAGCACGAGCGAAAGCGCGTGCATCCCGCCCGCGAACTCGCCCGCCAGTAGGTCATGCACCATGCGCGAACGCTGCACGCGGCCCACACCATTGAAGGCAGGGCTGATCACCAGCACATTGTAGTGACTTTCGCCCGCCTGCACGCCATTGTCGCGCATGTGGGCGTGATGGGCGTGGCGGGCGCTGTCATCCTTGATCTGCAGTTCCACGGGGGCGAGGTGTTCGCGCAGGATGCGATCGATCCGTCCGGCCCGTCCGGTTGCTTGCTGTTCCATTGGCGGCTCCATGATAGCGGGATCATTCATTGCACAGCTTCGCTCTTGCACGAAGCATGAACAGGCGCACATAACGACAATGATGAAGAGAAGGAACACCCGACACCGCGCCTTTGATCCCGATCCGGATGCGCCGGAGCGCTGCTGTGACATGCATGATTGCGACCAACCCGCGGGATACCGCGCCCCGCGGTCGCGTGATGCGCTGAACAGCTATTTCTGGTTCTGTCTGGAACATGTGCGCGAGTACAATGCGCGCTGGGACTATTACCGTGGCATGAGTCCCGGCCAGATCGAGGCCCATATCCGCGCCGATACGTCATGGAACCGCCCGTCGTGGAAGTTGGGTCAGGGCAAGGCCGCCCACACCTTTAGCGAGGAGGACATGCTCGATCCCCTCGACCTGCTCAAGGGGGCGGCGAAGGCTCGCGCCCGCGCCGCGCGTCGCAAGCATGAGGAAGACCGCCGCGCCGATGCTCCTCAGGCTCTCAAATACCCGCTGGGCGTGCTGGATCTGGGCTGGCCCGTCTCGATGGAGGAACTCAAAACCCGCTACAAGGATCTTGCCCGCCGTCACCACCCTGATGCCAATGGCGGGGACCGCAAGGCGGAGGAACGCTTCAAGGGCATCAACATTGCCTATACGGCCGTGCGTGCCCACCTTGTTGCAAATGCCGGGCGCGAGGGAATGGCCCGCAGCGCCTGATGACGGTTTTTCATGCCCGGGCAGGCGTCAGGCAGCATGCATTGGCAGATCGTTGCAGGTTTGCCTATAATCACGGCCAGATATCAGGCTCCATCCGGCCATGACGGGCCAAAACAGACGAAGTGACGGACGAGAAAAAGCAGATGAACGAACCCGCAGACCTGACAACTGCCGCAGTGGATGCCAACGGCACGCCGCTTCCCGCCATTTCAGCTGTTTCCGCCCCTGATCTACAGGTCACGGCGCGCGATGTGTTCGGCATCGACAGCGACATGAAGGTTCCGGCTTTTTCCGTGCGTACCGAGCATGTTCCTGAAATCGACCCTTCCTACAAATTCGATCACGATACCACGCTGGCCATTCTGGCGGGCTTCGCCTTCAACCGCCGTGTCATGGTCCAGGGCTACCACGGCACGGGCAAGTCATCTCATATCGAACAGGTGGCGGCACGGCTGAACTGGCCTAGCGTGCGTATCAACCTCGACAGCCACATCTCGCGCATCGACCTGATCGGCAAGGATGCGATCGTGCTGAAGGATGGCCAGCAGATCACTGAATTCCGCGAAGGTCTGCTGCCCTGGGGGCTGCAGCACCCCTGCGCGCTGGTATTTGATGAATACGATGCCGGCCGCCCGGATGTGATGTTCGTGATCCAACGCGTGCTGGAGGTGGAAGGCCACCTGACTCTGCTTGACCAGAACCGCGTCATCCGTCCGCACCCCTTCTTCCGCCTGTTCGCCACTGCCAACACCGTGGGGCTGGGTGATACGACGGGGCTGTACCACGGCACCCAGCAGATCAATCAGGGCCAGATGGACCGCTGGAATATTGTGACCACGCTGAACTACCTGCCTCACGCGCAGGAAACCGCCATCGTAATGGCCAAGATGGGCATCGACCCCAAAAAGGACGAGGTCGGGCGCAAGCGGGTGGAAAGCATGGTGGCGTTGGCGGACCTGACGCGCTCGGGGTTCATTGCGGGGGATATCTCCACCGTCATGTCACCGCGAACGGTGATCAGCTGGGCGCAGAATTTCGATATTTTCAAAGATCTTGCCTTTGCCTTCCGCGTTACCTTCCTCAACAAGTGCGACGAGGCGGAACGCCCCACGGTGGCGGAATATTATCAGCGCTGCTTCAACGCCAGCCCGCTGGCGCCCCGGGATTGATGGCAGGGCAGGCAATCCATGCGTGAGAACCGGAAAAACGCCTCTTCCCCCAAGTCCGAGCTTGAAGCCATGCGGGCTGAGCGATTCAAGCGCGCAACGGTAGGCGCCGTGCGCGCCATGGGTGGTAAGGCGCAGGCGGAGGTCTCTTTCCTTAACGGACCTGTTCCCTCGGGCGTATCCGTTACCGGCATGCATGTACGCCTGCCCCATCCCACGCAGCGGATGACGGATGCGGAAATGACCCGCATGCGTGGCGCGGCCGACGCCGCTGCCCTACGCCTGCGCCATCACAACGCGGCCCTGCATGACCACGCCCGCCCCCCGGCAGGTGAAGCGCGTGAAGTGTATGACATACTGGAACAGGCGCGGGTGGAAAGCCTGGGTGCGCGGCACATGGCAGGCGTCGCTGCCAACCTTGATGCGCGCCTTGCACAGGAATGCGCGGATCTGGGCATGGACCGCCTGCCCAGCCATACCAGGCTGCCTACCCCGCTTGCGCTGGGGTTGCTGGCGCGTGCGCGCATGTCCGGCCAGCCGGTGGTGGAGTCCATGCGCGACCTCATGGCGCGCTGGTTTGATGACATGCCGCCCGCCGCCCGCCGTGCACTGGACGAGATGGTATCGCGTCAGGACAGCCAGACCGATTTTGCACAGGCCGCGCGCAGGCTGCTCATGGCCTGTTCGCTGCTGGAACAGGAAACCACGCCCGATGAAGCCGCTGATGACGGTACGGCCGAGGCAGAGGCTGCCAGCACCGAAGATGAAGAACAGGGTGAGGACGTAACCCCCGAGCCGCAGGATGACGGCCCGGAGGAGGACGACAGTTCCCAGCCCATGCAGATGTCGCAGGGCACGGGTACGGGCGATGACGAACCCGAGGATGGTGAACAGGGTGGTACTGCCAGCGGATCGGAAGAAGCCGGTGGCCCCGGTGAGGAAGACGCGCCGCCCGACGACACGCCGCCCGCCTACCGTGCCTTCACCACCGTGTATGACGAGGAAATTGCCGCCGAGGATCTGTGCGACGGGGAGGAACTCTCCCGTCTGCGCCAGACGCTGGACCAGCAGCTTGTCAGCATGCAGGGCGTTGTCTCCAAGCTGGCCAACCGCCTGCAGCGCAAGCTCATGGCGCAGCAGACACGGGCGTGGGAGTTCGATCTGGAAGAAGGCATGCTCGATGCCGGGCGGCTTTCGCGCATTGTGGTCAATCCCATGCTCTCGCTATCTTACAAGCGTGAGCGGGATACGGATTTCCGCGATACGGTCGTGACCCTGCTGATCGACAATTCGGGCTCCATGCGCGGGCGGCCGATCTCGGTTGCCGCCATGTGTGGCGATATCCTTGCCCGCACGCTCGAACGCTGTGCGGTCAAGGTGGAAGTGCTGGGCTTTACCACGCGTGCATGGAAGGGTGGGCGCAGCCGGGAGGCATGGGTCCAGGCGGGCAAGCCCGAAAACCCCGGCAGGCTCAATGACCTGCGCCACATCGTGTACAAGGCCGCCGACATGCCGTGGCGGCGCGCGCGGCGCAATCTTGGCCTGATGCTGCGCGAGGGGCTACTCAAGGAAAACATTGATGGCGAGGCCCTGCTCTGGGCGCAGCGCAGGCTTGCCGCGCGGGCCGAGGCACGGCGGATCCTGATGGTCATATCCGATGGTGCGCCGGTGGATGACAGCACGCTTTCCGCCAATCCCGGTTCCTATCTGGAAAATCACCTGCGTGAGGTGATTGCCCATATCGAGACACGTACCACGACCGAACTGCTTGCCATTGGCATTGGCCATGACGTGACGCGCTATTACCGCCGCGCCGTCACCATTACCGACCCCGAGGAACTGGGCGGCACGATGATGAAGAAGTTGTCTGAACTGTTTGCGGAAGAAGCATTGCGCAGCAGGCCCCGCCGCGGGGGCTGAGTGCGGCTACCCTTCCCCTGTCCCGCCCCGCTCCGGTCATGGAGCGGGGTTTTTCATGTTCAGGCTGCGATGAGCCTGCGGTCGGCCAGTTCCAGCAGGGCATCAAGCATGCGGTCCACGTCGGCCGTGGTGGTGCGGTGGTTGACAATGGCGGCCCGCACCGCCTTGTGGCCGTTGATGACGGTGGTGGACGGTGCCGCGATCCCGCTTTCATGCAGGTCCTTGACCACTTCGCCATTGAAGTGGTCAAGGTCGGCTACCGGGGCGATGATACGGAAGCACACAATATTCAATGTTACCGGCGCCAGGAGTTCCAGCCGTGGGTTGGCTTCGACCCGGTTGGCAAGGTGGCGGGCAATGGCACAGCAGTTGGCGATCATATCGCCCATGCCATCGGCGCCGTAGGTGCCCAGTGTCATCCAGACCTTGAGTGCACGGAACCCGCGAGACAGGTCAGGTCCCAGGTCACAATACCATGGCGCGTTGGTGGCAAGGCCCCGGTCCTCGCGCGCAAGGTAGGCGCGTGACTGGGCGAAGGCTGCCGCCTGCACGCCGGGCCTGCGCACGAGGATACAGCCGGCATCGTACTGGACCTGCGCCCATTTATGGAAGTCGAACGCCACGCTATCGGCGCGTTCCAGCCCGCGTAGGCTGGGCCGCAGCGTATCAGACAGCATGGCCAGCGCACCGAATGCGCCATCGACATGGAACCAGATGTTCTCCCGTGCCGCGATATCGGCTAGGGCGGCAAGGTCATCAATCGCACCCGTATCTACCGTGCCTGCCGTGCCGATCACCATGAACGGCTCGAAACCCGCCGCGCGGTCGCGCGCAATGGCCTGTTCCAGTTCGGGCAGGATCATGCGGTTATCCGCGCCGACCGGGATCACGCGCAGGGCATCGGTACCCAGCCCCGTCAGGTCAAACGCGCGGGCAATGCAGCCATGAGCGGTGGCGGCGGCATAGCCCACAAGTTTGCGCGTGCCCACGCCCCCTGCCCGCATGGCCAGCCCGTCGGGTACGGCACGGCTGGCGGTGATCACGGCAATCATGTTGGCCATGGAAGAACCGGTGACCAGCAGGCCCGTGGTCTCGGTCGGGAAGCCGCACATCTCGGCCGCCCAGCGGATAACCTCGCGCTCGACCTCGATCGGGGCGTGGTCGCGGCCACCACAATTGGCGTTCAGCCCACCTGCCAGCAGTTCGGCCAGCATGCCCATGGCCGTGCCGCCGCCATGCACCCAGCCCATGAAGCCGGGGTGGATGTTGCCGGTAGAATAAGGTTCCACCAGTTCGCGGAAACGGGCATACAGTTCCTGCGGCGGGGTGGGGTCATGCGGCAGGCCGGTACGTAGCTGCGCGCGCAAGGTGGCGGGCATGGGCTGCCAGACCGGGCGCTCGCGCAGGGTGGACAGACGGTTGAACATGTCATCCACCATCTCGTGGCCCAGTGCACGCAGTGCATCCCAGTTATCCGGGTCCAGTCCTGTCATCTTTCCTACCCATCCATGCAGTTGTTTATGGCGTGCTTACATAGGGGGGATTGGGGCGTGCGTGCAATGCAGCGTCAGTCCGCCCCTTCCGCCTGCGCCCCCAGGCGGCGCGCCAGGGTGGCGCAGGCAAAAAGCTGGATCTGGTGATAGATCATGACCGGTAGTACGATCAGCCCTACATCGGCATGGGAAAACAGCACGCTTGCAATCGGCACGCCCGATGCAAGCGACTTCTTGGATCCGCAGAACAGGATCGCAACCCGGTCCGTGCGCTCGAAATTGCCCATACGCCCCACCAGCCGTGTCAGCCCCAGCACGATGGCCAGGATGACGATGTCCACCAACGCCACGCGACCGAGTTGCATGGGAGGCAGCCGGTGCCACAGTCCCTGCACCACCGCCTCGCTGAAGGCGGTATAGACCACGACCAGGATCGAACCCCGGTCGGAGAAGGACAGCAGTTTCTTGTGCCGGTGCGCCCATGCCCCGATCCATGGCTGCGCCACCTGTCCCACGATAAAGGGCACCAGCAGTTCCAGCACGATCGGCCCGATACCCCCGCCGCCGCCCGTTGCCGCATGCCGTGCGAGTACAAGGCCCACCAGCAGCGGGGTCAGAAAAATGCCCAGTATATTTGACAGCGTGGCCGAGCAGATGGCCGCTGCCACATTGCCGCGCGCAATGGAAGTGAACGCGATGGAGGACTGCACCGTGGAAGGCAGGCAGCACAGGAACAAAACCCCTGTCCACATTGGCCCCTCCAGCAGGTCGGGGGCAAGCGTATGCAGTGCCACGCCAAGCAGCGGAAAAAGGGCAAATGTACACAGCCCGATGGCCAGGTGAACCCGCCAGCCTGTAACACCTTCCATCACCGCGCGGCGTGACAGGCGCGCGCCCTGTAGGAAAAACATGTTCGCGATCATGATGATGGCAAGCGTATTGAATATGTTAACCCCTACCCCGCGGCAGGGTACGACGCTGGCCAGCATCACGGTGGCCAGCAGGCACAGGAGAAAGGAATCAAGCTTGCGGAACATGATCGGGAACCTGCCATGGGAAACTGTGATGGCGGGCCATATCATACGGCATTGCATCTGTCGTATAATCACGCCAACTTGTAGCGCAAATGAAGACATTCCTCCTTACCACCGCCATTGCCGCCTTGTCCTGTATCGGGGTGGCGCGGGCAACTGCCCTGCCTGCAACCTGTGCTCATGTGGTGGTGGCCAGCAGCCAGCCACATGGGGCGGGATCATTGGCCGGGCATGGCTATGACCTGTCGCTTGCGGGCGATGCCCAGCGGACGTTCCACGCGGGTGACATTACGGCCACCGGCACGGGGTTGGACCCCCAGGCCCTGCGGGATATGGAGGATGTCGCCTCCCTCGTGCTGCTGGCCACCCTAACCGGCCATCATTCGGAAGGGTGCGCGCAGGATTACTTTGCCGCCGCCGCGACCCCCATCATGGAGGGGCTGCGCGCGGGCCACAGCTATGACCTGATATGGCAGGACGGCCAGTTGACCAGCGGGGCGACAAAACTGTCCTTTCGTCGTGCGCATCTGCATCTGGGCGGTGCCAGAAGCGACGACACGCCCTCAACCCTTACACTTGATACGCAGGGCGTTGGTATAACCGGCACCCACAATATTCTGCTGGCTAGTGCCCTGCCTCAGCAGGCTACGGCCAATGCCTCTGTTCCCGGTTCGGCACTGGTGTCTCTGGCCACTGCCATTACCGGGCACCCGGCGCACAATATCATGGTGCCACTGCATGTCTCCTCGCTGAACGCTCAGCGCGGAAGCATGCAGGTTACCGGTAACGGGGATGCCAACCTGACGGGCAATACCGATGCATCCTCCGCCACGGGACATATACAGGTGCAGAACCTTGACGCCGTGATCGATACCCTGCGCAATGCGGGTCAGACACGGGCCAGTGCCGCGCTGGTGCTGGCCAAGCTGTTCGGGCACAAGGCGGCATCGGGCGGCACATCATGGGATGTCAGCTGGGAGGGTGGGGTCATGACCGTCAATCACATCCCCCTGCCCATTCGTTAAAACGGCAGTGCGAAGCCTGACGGGCCATACTGGCCTGTCAGGCATCTGCCCCAACGCTCCCTTAACCCCTGCCCGTGTGGAACAGGTAATATGGCCCTTCCGCCGGGGTCAGGCTGATACGCCTGCGTCTGCCTGCACCATATGAACCAGTGCGGCAAGCACCTTGCGGGCCTGCGCGATCCGCTGGGCATTGGTCATTTCACGTATGATTGCAAGCTTGTGGTCGGGACGCAGGCGGACATTGGCTTCCTTCTGCTTTGCAATCCACGCCACCAGTCCCGCTGGGTTGGCAAACGTGTTGCCACGGAACTGGATGACCATACCCTTGGGACCTGCTTCAAGCCGTTCCACGCCTGCTTCACGGCACATACGCTTGAGGGTGACGACATCCAGCAGGTTGCGTACTTCGTCCGGTAGCGTGCCGAAGCGGTCCACCAGTTCGGCCTCCATTGCCTCGACCTCCGCATCGTTGGCCAGTGCCGCAATGCGGCGGTACAGGCCAAGGCGCACGGGCAGGTCGGTGACA
The DNA here is from genome assembly GCF_000182745.2 of Komagataeibacter medellinensis NBRC 3288. Lineage (NCBI taxonomy): Bacteria > Pseudomonadati > Pseudomonadota > Alphaproteobacteria > Acetobacterales > Acetobacteraceae > Komagataeibacter > Komagataeibacter medellinensis. Next base: position 647,350 of record NC_016027.1, on the reverse strand, counting down.
TAGGTGTCCGGGATCAGTACCGGCAGCCCAAGGATGATGTTGGGCGTCCAGTCACGGTCCAACAGCCTGCGCCGCCCTTTTTCCGTGCGCAGGTCGGCCACCGCATCTTCCAGCATCTGCTGGTACAGTTCGATGCCTACTTCACGGATATGGCCCGACTGCTCATCGCCCAGCAGGTTGCCCGCACCACGCAGGTCAAGGTCGTGAGAAGCCAGCGTGAAGCCCGCGCCCAGCGTATCCAGTGTCTGCATGACTTCCAGCCGCTTCTGCGCCGCAGCCGAGAGCACATGTGTCTGCGGCCACGTAAGGTAGGCATAGCCGCGTTGCTTGCCACGGCCCACGCGCCCACGCAGCTGGTACAGCTGTCCCAGCCCGAACATGTCGGCGCGGTGGATGATGAGAGTATTGACCGCAGGCATGTCCAGCCCGCTTTCCACGATGTTGGTGGACAGCAGGATGTCATATTTGCCGTCACTGAACTCGGTCATTACCCGTTCCAGCTCGGTTGGCGTCAGGCGACCATGGGCCTGTACCAGTCGGGCATCAGGCACGATTTCATGCAGGCGCGTGGCCATGCGGTCCAGATCTTCGATACGCGGCACGACACAGAACACCTGCCCGCCACGAAAGCGTTCGCGCTGGATCGCCTCGCGGATCACCACGCTGTCGAATGGCATGATGAAGGTGCGTACCGCCAGCCGGTCGGTAGGCGGCGTGGCGATCAGGCTCATTTCCCGTACACCGGTCAGCGCCAGTTGCAACGTGCGTGGCAGCGGGGTGGCGGAAAGGGTGAGCACATGCACGTCCTCACGCAGCGCCTTGAGCTTTTCCTTGTGGGCCACGCCAAAATGCTGCTCCTCATCGACGATCAGCAGGCCGAGATCGGCGAATTTGACCGTTTTGGCCAGCAGCGCATGTGTGCCGATCACGATATTGACCGTGCCATCGGTCAGCCCCTTGCGCACGGCGGTCGCTTCCTTGGGCGTGACCATGCGCGAAAGCTGTGCCACATTGACCGGCAGCCCGTTAAAGCGGGCGGAGAACGTGCGGTAATGCTGTCGGGCCAGCAGCGTGGTTGGCACCACCACCGCCACCTGTGCACCCGACATGGCGGCGACGAAGGCGGCTCGCAGCGCGACTTCGGTCTTGCCAAAGCCCACATCGCCACAGACCAGCCGGTCCATCGGCCTGCCCGATGCCATGTCATCCAGCACGTCGGCAATGGCGCGGGATTGATCCTCGGTCTCGACAAAGGGGAAGCGGGCGCAGAATTCGTCCCACATCCCGTCTTCTGGTGTAATGGCCGGGGCTTCGCGCAGGGCGCGGGCTGCGGCCGTGCGGATCAGTTCACCCGCCATGTCGCGGATGCGCTGCTTCATCTTCGCCTTGCGCGACTGCCATGACACGCCGCCCAGCTTGTCCAGCGCCACATGGGCCTGATCGGAGCCAAAGCGGCTGAGCAGTTCGATGTTCTCCACCGGCAGGAACAGCTTCTCATTGCCGTCATAGATCAGGCGCAGACAGTCATGGGGCGCTGTGCCCACACCAATCGTCTCCAGCCCGTCATAGCGGCCGATGCCGTAATCCTGATGCACGATCAGGTCGCCTTCGGCAATTTCCGATGCTTCGGATATGAACTGGTCAGCCTTCTTGCGGCGGCGCGGCGGGCGGGAAATCCGCTCACCCAGCAGGTCCTGTTCGGACACAAACGCCACATTGTCCGCAACGAAGCCACGGTCCAGCCCCAGCGTCAGCAGGCCGACGGTGCCGGGCCTGAGCTTCTGCGCTTCTTTCCACGTGGTATAGGTCTGCACCGGCAGGCGGTATTCACGCAGCAGCACGCCAATGCGTTCGCATGAACCCCTGCTCCACGCCGTGACATAGGCGCGCCTGCCGGTCTGCGACCATTCTTCCACCCGTGCATGCAGCATGGGGAAGACGTTTTCACGTCCCTCGGTCACGGTCTTGGCAAACATCTGTCCGGGCCTGCCGCCCGCATCCATGCCCGGTGCGCCGTCAGGCTGGGCAAAGGGCATGAACACTACGGCCTTGCGGCCCGCAATTATCGCATCCCACCCCTTGCGGTCGAGATACATGAGGTGAGGCGGCAGCGGGCGGTAGGGCACCTCGCCTTCGCGCGTGGGCTGCCTGCGGGCATCATAATGGTCGGCAATCATTTCCAGGCGGGTGACCAGCACCTCTTCCGCCTGGTTGGCCAGTGATATGGACACACCGGGCAGGTAGTCCACCAGCGTTTCCATCTGTTCATGGAACAGCGGCAACCAGTGTTCCATCCCCGCATGGCGTCGGCCATCGGATATATGCTGGTAAAGCGGGTCACTGGCGGCGGCAGGCCCGAACAGGTCGCGCCAGCTGGTGCGGAAACGCGAGATACTGGCGGGATCGAGGCTGAAATCCGCTACCGGCCGCATGGTCAGGCTGTCGATCTTCGCGGTCGAGCGCTGGGTTCCGGGGTCGAAGCGGCGGATGTTTTCCACCTCGTCCCCAAACAGGTCAAGACGCACCGGTTCACTGTCGCCTGCGGGGAAAATATCAAAAATGCCGCCGCGGGTGGCAAACTCCCCCTGTTCCATCACCGTGTCGGTGCGGTTGTATCCATGCGCGATCAGCAGTTCCATCAGGAATGGCGCATCCAGGCTTTCGCCTGTTCTGATGGTGATCGACTGCCCGGCAAAGGCGGCGCGCGGGGCCACACGCTGGATCAGCCCCATTACCGTGGTCAGCACGATGCGGGGGGCAGTCGCCTTTTCCAGAAGGCGGGTCAGGGTGGCCACCCGTTCCGCCACAATGGCGGGATTGGGGGAGACACGGTCATACGGCAGGCAGTCCCAGCCGGGAAAACGCAGGATTTCGGCATCCGGCGCCACAAAGGCCAACTGCTCGGCAATACGGGCCAGGCCCGCATCATCACGACAGACATGCAGCACCGGGCCAGGCCCCTCGCGCAGCCTGCGTGCGATCAGGAAAGCGTCATACCCGTCCGGCACGCCCCATACGGGCAGAGGTGCATCGGGTGCCAGCGAAAAGCCTGCCGTCGTGTTCATTTTCCGCCCCGGATCGCGGCCAGACGGGCGGGGTCGGTCGCATCGGCCATGATTTCGCGCATCATGGGGGTATTCAGACTCTCCGGCACGGGGCGGCGACCGCTCAGCCAGTCGGCCAGATCGGCATCGGGCAGGTCCATCACTGCTTCCAGCGCATCAAGCTGGGCTTCGGTCATGCCTTCCAGCCGGGGGGCGACAAAGCCGCCAATCAGCACGTCGGTCTCATGTGTGCCACGATGCGTGGCGCGGTAATAGATCTTCCGGCGTCGTGTATCGAGACGGGAGAGGTCAGGCGTTCTGGCTTCCATTGCGTTCCACCCCTGTAATGTATGGTTGTGTTTTGTTCCGTGGCGCAGGTGTCCTATAGCCCTCATGCGGGCATCTGTCAGCCCGCAAGACCAGCATGCCACCCCGCAGGATGAACCGTCGCGTGTCCGATACCGCCTTCCCGCCCACCAATTCCCTTCTTGCCCCGCTGCTTGCGGGGGTGGAGACGCTGAAGGGGGTAAAGCCCGCCACGGCAAAGCTGCTGGCGCGGGTGGCTGGTGGCGGGCGGGTGATCGACCTTCTGTTTCATCTGCCGGAATCGGTTGTAGATCGGCGGTACCGCCCCAACCTTGGGCAGGCGGAAACGGGACGTGTGTGTACCCTGCATGTCACGGTCACGCGCGTCGTGCCGCCTGCGCCTGGTGGCGGCAGGGGCAAGCGGCCATGGCGGGTGGGCGTGACCGATGGTACGGCGGATGCGGACCTGGTATTCTTTTCCCCCCATCAGGCCCGCAGGCTGGAAGCGGGGCAGGAGATATGCGTATCAGGCACGCTGGAACGTTTTGGTGAACGGCTGAACATGGCCCATCCCGATTATGTCGTACCCGCCGCCCGCATGTCGGAAATTCCGCTGTTGGACCCGGTCTGGCCGCTTACGGCCGGGCTGTTTGCCAGCCAGGTGCGTGCTGCCATCCGCGCAGCGTTCGATATCTTCCCCCCCCTGCCCGAATGGCAGGATACCAGCGTGCTGAAGCAGCGCCGGTGGCCAGGGTTCGAGGATGCGCTGCGCACGTTGCACCGCCCGTGCGATATGCCCGACCTGCTGGAGGGCGATGCGCTGGTAGCCGCATCCGAACGGGCCCGTGCGCGGCTGGCGTGTGATGATCTGCTGGCCCAGCAGGTGGCTATGGCGCAGGCACGCAGGCTTAACCGCCTGCGGCCGGGGCGTGCGGTTGTGGGCGATGGCAGCCTGCGGCGGGTGGTGCTGTCGCGTTTCGGGCATGAGCCGACCACGGCACAGGTACGCGCGCTGGCGGAAATTGATGCCGATCTGGCAGCCCCGCGCCAGATGACGCGCCTGTTGCAGGGGGATGTGGGCGCGGGCAAGACGCTGGTCGCTTTGCAGGCCATGCTGGGTGCGGTGGAAGCTGGTCATCAGGCCGCCCTTATGGCTCCGACCGAAATTCTGGCCCGCCAGCATCTGGCAACTTTTGAGCGCCTGTCCCCCGTGTCCGTGGCCTTTCTGAGCGGCAGCGTGAAGGGTAAGGCCCGGCGGGAGGCGCTGGCGCGGATTGCCGATGGTACGGCGCGACTGGTTATCGGCACACATGCCCTGTTTCAGGAAAGTGTGGTGTTCCATGATCTTGCCCTTGCCGTGATTGACGAGCAGCATCGTTTTGGCGTTGAACAGCGCGCCATGCTGGGCGAAAAAGGCCCCCAGACCGATGTTCTGGTCATGACCGCCACCCCCATTCCGCGCAGCCTGCTGCTGACGCAGTGGGGGGACATGCAGGTCAGCCGGCTGGATGTAAAACCGGCAGGCCGCAAGCCGGTGCGCACGTCGCTGCATGCGCTTTCGGCCATGGGGGAACTGCTGGCGGGCATGGAGCGTGCGCTGGCCCGTGGCGCGCGTATATTCTGGGTCTGCCCGCTGGTGAGCGAGAGCGAGACGACCGACATCGCCGCAGCCGAAGCCCGACACGAAGCCTTGGGCGCGCATTTTGGGACACAGGCCGTGGGGCTTGCCCATGGCCAGCAGGATATTACGCTGCGCGAGCAGGCCATTGCCGATTTTGCACAGGGCCGGACCCGTATCCTAGTTGCTACCACCGTGATCGAGGTGGGAGTGGATATTCCCGATGCCACCGTCATGATCATCGAGCATGCCGAGCGGTTTGGCCTGGCCCAGTTGCATCAGTTGCGTGGCCGCGTGGGCCGTGGGCTGGCGGAATCCTACTGCCTTCTGCTGCATGACAGCGCGCTGGGCCAGACCGCACGCCGCAGGCTGGCGCTATTACGTGAGACGGAGGATGGTTTCTTAATCGCCGATGAGGATTTCCGCCTGCGTGGCGGCGGTGACGTGGCGGGTCGGCGGCAGTCGGGCATGCCGGACCTGCGGCTGGCCAGCCCCCTGCATGTGGACATGCTGCTGACCCTGGCGGCCCAGGATGCACGGCGGCTGGTTGATACCCCGCCCGGTCAGCGCCCCCCTGCCCTGCAGGCCCGTGAGCCTGCCGTCAGCTTGCTGCTTGAATTGTTTTCGCGTGCACGGGCCGTGCGGGCGATACGCGCAGGCTAGGCTTTGCCGCCACCGGCAGGCTGACCCCGAGCTGTTGTGCTGTCTGGGCAAGGTAGAAGCTGGTGAACAGGTCCAGCGGGGTGGCATCATGCGCCATGCGCGCGTGCAATACCGCCCCTTCCCATCCGATCCAGAAATAGCGTGCAAGGCCGGTGCACAGCCGCTTTTGTTCCGGTGTGGGACGGGGGGCGAAAACATCAAGCAGGCAGTCGGCTACCCGCTGTTCCCACCCCTGCATGATGGTAAGGAGCAGGCCATTGAACGAATCGGGAATGATATCGATTTCCTGACCGAGATTGCCGATCAGGCATCCGCGCCGGAAATTGTACTGCTCCATGCCCCCTTTCGCATCGTGCATGAAATTGAGCAGGCGTTGCAGCGGGGGTTCCTTCGCGTCGGTCAGCCACAGGTCCAGCTTGGCATTGAAATAATCGGCATAATATCCGATCAGGGCCTGACCGAATTCTTCCTTGCTGCTGAAGCAGTAATAGAACGACCCTTTTGAAATGCCCGTGGCGTTCAGCACGTCATCCACGCAGGTGGAGGAAAAGCCTTTTTCCGTCAATAACTCCACCCCTGCACGCACCAGCATGGCGCGCGTGCCTTCGGGCGCGCGGGCGGTTTTGGGCGGTCGGCCCCGACCGCGCCGGGGAGGGGTGACATTGGACATGGGGGCGTTCTTACCAGCAGGAATCAAGGGCTCAAGACAGTACCTGCGCCTGATAATGTGCGAGTGAGAATAAAATGCAAGGATGATTGTTGAATTTAATTTGCACCTTTGTGATGACATGTTTTTGCATCCCTGCCCCTCACAAACTGTTCAGAATGAAAATTCGTGTGGCAACCACCATGCGGAATATGCTTTGGTGTTGTTGATGCCGATGCGATTTATGCTAGGGTCACCGCAGGAGTTAGAGACTGTTTTTCTGAACCGGGTCCACCCGCATCTGCGGTTAACGCCAGTCAGGCCAGTTTCTATCCCGCAAACGTGCTTTCATTCGGTGATGTCCCGAAAAGGGACAGCCACCACCTAGACCTCGGGATTACGACCGTTGAGAAGTAACAGGACCGACCGCAGCTCCCGCTCCCCGCGCCGCGGCGGGTTTGACGACGATTTCATGTCGTCGCCTTCATTTGGTGACCGCAGCAGCGCCCCGCCGCCGCGCCGCTCCTTTGGTGGTGGAGGTGGTGGTCCGCAGATCGTCGCTTCCGGGCCGGAAATCAGCGCCACTGTAAAGTGGTTCAACAGCGAGAAGGGCTTCGGCTTTGTCGAGCTGTCCGATGGATCAGGTGACGTGTTCCTGCACGCCAATGCCCTGAATCCCACCGGCCATGCCACGGTAGCCCCCGGTACCACGCTGGTGGTGCAGATCGGTCAGGGCCCCAAGGGTCGCCAGGTTGCCGCTGTCCTTTCCGTTGACGAAAGCACGGCACAGCCCGAGCGCCCGCGTGCCCCGGCAGGATTCGGTGCAGCAGGCGGTGCGCCCCGCGGCGGCTTCTCCCGCTCCGGTCGTCCCACGCCCGACCTGTCCCATGCCCAGGATATGCGTGGTACGGTCAAGTGGTACAACGCTACCAAGGGCTTTGGCTTCATCACGCCGGAAAATGGCGGCAAGGACATTTTTGTCCATGCTTCCGCTCTGGAGCGTTCGGGCCTGTCCGGCCTGACGGAGGGCCAGACGGCAAATGTGCAGGTGGTCGAAGGCCAGAAAGGCCCGGAAGCCGCAGCACTGTCGGTTGACTGATTGCTCCCCTCCCCCTTTCCGCCAATTGTGGAAGGGGATGAAGGGATAAGGAAACAGGGCCATCCCGCACGGGTGGCCCTGTTTTTTATTGTCCGGTTTGTAACGGCAATGCGTTTTGTGCAGGCCCTGCCTGGAATATCGGGTGCCTGACCGTTTTTCCTGTCTGCCTTAATGGCGACGGTAAGGTTGATCGGGCAAACGGTAGGAATGTGTATCCGAAAAGAAGTTTTTCAACCGGAAGCCGCAGCACTGTCGGTTGAAAGATTCAGGGAGCACCGCCCTTTTGAAAGAAGACGGCACCTGAAAACTTTTCTCACAATGGATTATTTTAAAACCATTCCCTGATCTGTAACGAGGCGTCGACCCATGGGCCTAGTCATCGCGCCCCTTGTTACGGATCAGGCGGGCTTTGTCGCGTGCCCAGTCACGATCAGCAATAGCCTGACGCTTGTCGGCCTTTTTGCGGCCTTCACCCACGCCGAGTGTCAGCTTGGCAAGCCCGCGACTGTTGAAGTGGATATCCAGCGGGACAAGGGTTACGCCGTTGCGTGCGGTCTCGCCTAGCAGTTTGTCTACCTGCTTCTTGTGCAGCAGCAGTTTGCGTGGGGCGCGGGGTTCAAAACGCGACAGCACACCGCCCTGATATTCAGGAATGTAGCTGTTAATCAGCCAGATTTCACCATTACGTTCCCCGGCATAGGCTTCGTTTATGGTGGCGCGGCCCATGCGCAGGCTCTTGACCTCGGGCCCCTTCAGCACAAGCCCCGCTTCCACTGTCTCGACAATGGTGTAGTTGAAGCGCCCTTTGCGGTTCTGGGCGGCAATCCCGGTGGAGATCATGCCGCTGCCCTTGCTCTTGGCTGCCATGTGCCTAACCTAGCAGCCCGACGGCATCGAGTGCTGCCTTGACCTGCGTGCGGCCCGCGTCGCTCAGGGGGGCAAGCGGCAGGCGGCAGGTCTCGCCCATCAGGCCCAGCACGCTGGCTGCGAATTTTACGGGTACGGGGTTGCTTTCACAAAATAGGGCATCATGCAGCGGCAACAGACGGTCCTGCAGTTCCATGGCGTTCATCACGTTGCCATCTACCCAACTCTGCTGCGCCTGTGCGCACAGGGCGGGTGCGACATTGGCGGTTACGCTGATGCAGCCATCGCCGCCAGCGGCCAGGAAGGATACGGCTGTCCCGTCCTCGCCCGAGATCTGGTTGAACGGCTTTTTCACTGCCCGGCGAACCTGCAGTGGGCGCATGAGGTTAGTGGTGGAATCCTTTACCCCAATGATGTTGGGATGCTGGGCCAGACGGGCCATCGTCTCGACTGATATGTCGATGATCGAACGCCCGGGAATATTGTACAGGATGATGGGAATGCTGATCGCATCCGCAATGGCCATGAAATGGCGGTACACCCCTTCCTGTGTCGGCTTGTTATAATAAGGCGTGACCACAAGCACGGCGGAAGCGCCTGCGCGCTCGGCCTGCTGGGCCAGGGCCACGGCCTCGGCCGTGCTGTTGGAGCCGGCACCCGCGATGACCGGTACCCTTCCGGCTGCGGATTTGATGGTGAACTCGACGACCTTTGCGTGTTCATCATGCGTAAGCGTCGGGCTCTCGCCCGTGGTACCGACCGGCACCACGGCAGCGGTACCCTGCTGGATCTGCCAGTCGATGAAGCGGCCCATGGAGGGCAGATCCAGCGATCCATCCTTATTCATGGGGGTAAGAAGGGCGGTAATGGAACCCTTGAACATGGTTGTTTCCACCTGGATCCTGTGTCTCGGCTATGCGGGCGCCACCGGGCGGGCGCCTGCGCGGTATGATCTGGCTGCCCTGTGCGCTGCACGCACTATACAGGCAATACCCCGTGGGGGGCAAAACATGCTGACAGTCTGTGGCACCCGGCACTCATGTCTGGCGACGGAAGGGAGAGGCATGATAGACGCCCAGGATCTCCTGCTGCTGTACAAAGAAGGAGAGTTCCCGCAGGGCTTGTGCCAGCGGGGGAGCTTCAGGGTGCCCTTCCACATCCAGCAGGAACTGCGTGGCGGAGAAGGAGCCTTCCAGCATGTAGCTTTCCAGCCGCGTCATGTTCACGCCCGTGGTGGCAAAGCCGCCCAGCGCCTTGTACAGCGCGCCGGCATGGTTGTTGAGGCGGAAAAGCAGTGTGGTCATGTAGCCCGGCCCTGCCGGTGGCAACATTGCGGGCCTGCGTGAGGCGATATAGAAGCGCGTGGTGTTATGGGAAGCATCTTCCACATTGCGACGCAGGATTTCCAGCCCGTTCAACTCGGCCGCAAGAGCGGATGCTACGGCCACATCTTCCCTGCGCCCCCATCCGCGCACCATTTCGGCCGCCCCTGCGGTATCGAATTCCACTACGGGTTCCAGCCCCAGTTCGCCAATCACGTCGCGTATCTGTGCCATGGCCACCGGGTGGGTATGTACCCGCCTGGCATCAGCCAGCGTGCTGCCCGGTATGCCCATCAGGCAGTGTTCCACGCGCTGGAAATGTTCCCCCACAATGAACAGCCCCGCCTGCGGCAGCAGGGCATGGATATCGGGCACCCGGCCTGCCAGGCTGTTTTCGCATGCCAGCATGGCTTCGTCGGCCAGGCCATCATGCACGGCACCTATGGCCTGCGCAAAGGTCTGGCATGGTAGGGTGGTCCAGCCCGGTCGCGCGGTGCGGCATGCCAGGTCCGAATAGGCGCCCGGACGGCCCTGGAAGGCTATGATGCCCTGGGCGCTCATGCCATTGTTCCCATCGCCATGCGTGCGCGCTCAAGGTCAGCGGGCGTATCTACGCCAAAAGGGGCGGTCTCGATGCGCGCGCAGCCTATGGTCATGCCGGCTTCCAGCGCACGCAGCTGCTCCAGCTTCTCGCGCTTTTCCAGCCCGCTTTCGGGCAGGCTGACAAAACGGGCCAGTGCCGCGCGGCGATAGGCATAAATGCCCACATGATGCCACAGCGGCCCCTGCCCCCATGGTATGGGCAGGCGGGAGAAATACAGCGCGCGTGTCACGTCATTATCCCCTTCGGCTGCAAGGCTGCATGCAACCTTGACCACCGATGGCGCTTCGGCTTCTGCCCTGTCGCGCACCGGGGCGACAAGGGTTGCGATATCGGTCGTGCCATCGGCCAGCGGGCGCAGCACGGCACGCAGGCACGCAGGCTCCACTCCCGGCAGGTCACCCTGCAGGTTGATGATGGTGTCATGCTTTCCCGCCGGATCCAGTCGACACAGGGCCTGCCAGATCCTGTCGGAACCCGATGGCAGGCTGGCATCGGTCAGTATGGCGGTGCCGCCCGCGCGTTCCACGACTTCGGCAATTTCGGCCTCTGCTGTGGCAACGGCCACGGGGCCGATTGCGGCCGCCTGTGCGCGTTGCAGCACATGCACGATCATGGGACGGCCGGCAATGTCGGCAAGGGGTTTGCCCGGCAGGCGGGTCGAGGCCATGCGGGCGGGAATCAGAACAATGGGGTTCATGGGATCTGGGTCTGGGCCATCCATAATCTGTCGCGGTGGCAGGGCCGCCGCCGTCGCGCGCCCTGCATGCTTCACACAGGTCGCGCGGCAGTCTAGGTAAGGAGCGGTTTTCATGCAACCACGGCAAACAAGGGGCAGCGTTCCATGGATAGCGTAAAGCTCAACCAGATCGGGGTGGCCTGCCTCATCGCGGCATTGGCGGTGGGTGCGGGCTGGGGGATCGCCCATACGGCGGTGCCCGAACCCCTGCCTGCCCGGCCGGGTGTTGCCATACCCCACCCTGTCGCCCCATCGGGCGCTTCCATTGATGACCTGGTGGCCAAGGCTAGCGTGGACAAAGGCCGTGCCATTGCCGAACGGCAATGCGCGATGTGCCATAGCCTGGCCCCCGGTGGCCCCTCCATCATCGGGCCGAACCTGTTTGGCGTGACGGGCACGCATATAGGCGACATACCGGGCTATGATTTCTCGGATGCGCTCAGGGCGCACAAGGACGAGACGTGGACCAGTACCACGCTGTCCAACTGGTTGAAGGGGCCGGCGGATTACGCGCCCGGCACCAAGATGTCCTTTCCCGGCATTGCATCCGATACCGATCGGGCTGATGTCATCGCCTATCTGCGCAGCCTACAGCCGGAGACGCCGTAATGACCGCCCTTCCCCCCGATTTCCCGCGTGATGCGGTGCTTGAGGCCGCCATGGCCGCAGCCGATGTGGCGCGCAGTGTCGTGCTGCCCTTCTTCCGTCGGGGCGTGCGCGCGGATGACAAGGGTGATGCCAGCCCCGTCACCATGGCCGACCGCACGGCCGAGCGTACGATTCGGGCCGTCCTGTCCGAACGCTTGCCCGGTTTTGGCCTGATGGGAGAGGAATTCGGGCTGGAGGGCGCCGACAGTCCTTATCGCTGGGTAATCGACCCGATTGACGGCACGCGCGCCTTCATTACCGGCAGGCCCACCTTCGGCACGCTGATCGCCCTGCTGCACAACGATGTGCCGCTTCTGGGTCTGATTGACCAGCCGGTCACGGGCGAGCGGTGGGTCGGCCTGCGTGGCGCGCCCACGCGCTACCTGTCCACCCTGCCCGGCACGCCTGCCACACGGACTTGCGCGCACGTGGCAGCGGCCGAACTGTCCTGCACGGCACCGGAAATACTTGATGCGCCGCACCGACCCGGCTTTGAGTCTTTGGCGCGCGCGGTAAAGCGTACGAGCTGGGGGGGAGACTGCTACGCCTATGGCCTGCTGGCGCTGGGGCAGATCGACATCATTGCCGAATGTACCATGAAGATATGGGACTGGGCCGCCCTTGTGCCGATCGTGGAAGGGGCTGGCGGGCGTATGACCGACTGGTCGGGCCGTCCCCTGCGCGCCGATGGTGATGGCACGGTGCTGGCAGTGGGTGATGGCTGCCTGCTGCCCTCCGTTACGGCCCTGCTGTCCATGCCCGCCATATAGGCGCGGTGCGGCAATCTGCATCTTTCCCCCTAGCGGGCGGGCGGCCAATCGGATAGGGACGACCCACCGTACAAGTGTACCAGCGCGGGAGCACGTGACATGACCAGCCAACCAAACGGCCACCTTTCCCTTCCCAAGGACAAGATCCGCATCCTGCTGCTTGAGGGCATACATGACAGTGCCATCAACCTGCTGAAGGATAACGGGTACGAAAACGTAACCCGCCTGAAGACCGCCCTGGAGGGCGAAGCGCTGGAAAAGGCGCTTGAAGGCGTGCACATTGTTGGTATCCGTTCACGCACACAGCTTACGCGTGAGGTGATTGAAAAGGCGGACCGCCTGATCGCCATCGGCTGCTTCTGCATCGGCACCAACCAGGTGGACCTGGGTGCCGCACGTGAAGCCGGTATCCCGGTCTTCAACGCACCGTACAGCAACACCCGCTCCGTTGCCGAACTGGTGATGGGCGAGATCGTGATGCTGATGCGCCGTATCTTCCCCAAGTCGGAAGAATGCAATGCCGGCATCTGGAAAAAATCCGCCACCAACAGCTGGGAAGTGCGCGGCAAGACGCTGGGCATCGTGGGCTATGGCTCCATCGGCTCGCAGCTTTCCGTGCTGGCCGAAGCCTTTGGCATGCGCGTGTTCTACTATGACGTGATTGATAAGCTGGTGCATGGCAACGCCTCCCCGGTCGATACGCTGGAGCACCTGCTGGCCCAGAGCGATGTCGTCAGTCTGCACGTACCCCAGACCCCCGAGACCGCAGGCATGATTGGCGAGGCCCAGATCCGCGCAATGAAGAAGGGTTCCTTCCTCATCAACAACGCGCGCGGCAATGTGGTTGACCTCGATGCGCTGGCCGCCGCCCTGAAGGATGGTCACCTGCTTGGCGCTGCGATCGACGTGTTCCCCAAGGAACCCAAGCAGGCGGGCGAAGCACTGGAAACCCCGCTGCGCGGCCTGGACAACGTAATCCTGACGCCGCATATCGGCGGTTCCACGGCAGAAGCGCAGGAGCGCATTGGCGTGGAAGTGGCGCGCAAGCTGGTGGAATATTCCGATATTGGCTCCACGTTGGGCGCAGTCAATTTTCCGACCGTGCAACTGCCTGAAAACCCGCATGGCACGCGTTTTATGCATGTGCACCACAACGTGCCGGGCATCATGCTGAAGATCAATGAGATCTTTTCCTCCGAAGCCTGCAACGTGACCGCGCAGTACCTGCAGACGGCGGGGGAACTGGGTTATGTGGTGGTCGAGGCCGATACCGGCCGCGATGTGGAAAAGGACAACCGCATTCTTGATAGCCTGCGGGCACTCAAGGGCACGCTGCGTGCCCGCCTGCTTTACAAGCAGCAGTAAGTAACGCGCTCTTCGCATTGTTCATGAACGGGGGCATGCCGCAGGGTGTGTCCCTGTTTTCATATCCGTTCTTAAAAAACGGAAGTTTTTGGTGAAGCTTTTTTCAAAAAGCTTAAAAGAACATCACCTTTTTGAAAAAAAAGGCGACATATAGACACTTTTATTCTTTTTTTATCAGGGTGTTGTCTGGACCCTCCCTTTCAGGGCACGGTCAGAAATGTCGCCTGTTCCGCCCGGCGCAGGCGAGCATGCCGACGGGCGTCGGTTTCCATGACGCAGGCCATGACCAGGGCAACGACCCAGCCGATACCGGTCATGCCCAACGTGCAGTTCACTACCGCCACCACCGCCGCGTTGTGCACCCCGCGCTGACAGGCAATAAAGATGGGCAGCAGGAAGGCAAGCAGGCCAAGCATGAACGCCATGCTCAGCCCCAGCAGGAGTGCTGTGCCGATTTCAAGCCCGCTGCCCTGCACGGACTGCCAGCCGCGGTAAATCTCATAGGTGGTGGGAACATGGATATTCATGGCGTTTCGTGTTAATCCTTAACACAGGCGTGCTGAGCGGGCACATGGCGCGCTGGGTTCCGGCTTGCGGCCTGCATATGCTGGAAATGGCCAACCTATCAGGATTTTCTACCGTGCGCAGTCTTATCGACCCATGTTGGGGGGCAACCTGTGATCTGGGGTGATTTCCAGGCGGTCATCCAGCTTTCGGCGGGATTGAATGTCGCCATTCTCAGCTTTGTCGACATCAGCCTACCCGCTATCAAGGAACGTCGGCGTGTCTTTTCCAAGGCCAGGCAGGAACTTGAACTGCATCGCGGCGGCACCGAGCACCAGCACCCCGACGATGCCGCGGACTACGCGGCTGCCGTGCAGGAAATGGACCGCAAGCTGTTCATGCTGTGGCAGGAATCCTCCACCTTCATCCGCGAGGAAGAATCCCTCATCCGCTCCACCGGCGTGCTGGGCGTATTTGGCGCGGTGCTCAGTCTGGGGCTTCTATGGTATTCGGCCGAGCATTACGGGGGCACCATATCGCTCATGGGCCGGGTGCTGATTATCCTGTCTTTCTGCTCGCTGCTCGGCGCATTCATGATCAATTTCATGACCGCCTCGCAGGCGGGTGTCTTTACCAAGAAGTGCAACAGCATCCGTGAGGAAATGCACAAGCGCCTGTAGGCTGCGCGGTGTCTGCCTATCCCGCCGCCTGCCGCCTGCGCAGCCGCCACAGGATGCGCGCGCATAGCAGTACGGACACGCATGCCAGCCCGATCCCATTGCCACACCACAGCCCCCATGCCCCCGTGCCATGATGAAAGGCCAGGTACAGCCCGGCTGGAAAGCCGATGCCCCAGTACCCGGCAACAGCCACCACCATGGGAATGGTGGTATCCCCCTGCCCGCGTAGCACGCCGGTGGCTATGGCCTGTATGGCATCGGGTAGCTGTATGGCCGCGCCTACCAGCAGCACGCCCAGCGCGATCTGGATCGCCTGTGCATTCTCGGGCAGCGCCGTATCAAGGTAAAAACCGATGATGGCATGCCGACCCAGCGCCAGCAGCAGGGTTGCGGCCCCCCCCAATACAAGGCCCAGCACCATGCCGGCACCTGCGGCACGGCGTATCATGGCGGGGTTGTCCTGCCCGGTCCAGTAACCCACACGTATGTTGCACGCCTGTCCCAGCGCGATGTACAGCGTGAACGACTGCATGCCGATCCCGAGCATGATCTGGAATGCGGCCAGCGCGTTGCTGCCCAGGGTCGCGGCTTCCAGGCTGTTGGTCTGGAAAAGTGTCACCTCCGCCATGGCGCTTGCCAGCATGGGTAGCCCGGTGCGCAGCAGGGCCAGCGTATGCCCCCAGTCATGCGCGCGCGGGCACAGGCCGTGGCGCAGTTCGGGCCTGCGCCCCGCAAGCCAGAGCAGGGCTATGGGCATGCACCATAGTGTAAGCACGGTTGCGATGGCCGAACCGTGCAGCCCCAGTGCGGGCAGCCCGAGCCAGCCATGGATCAGTGCTGCGTTCAGTATCCCGTTGGCCACCATGATGCAGGGCATGACACGCATGAGGATGCCCTGCGCGCCCATGACCGGCAGGGCAGTGGACAGGATGCCCTGCCCCATCAGCGCGGGGGGGGCTGCCCACATCAGGATATGCACGAAATCCGTAACCGGCGCGCGGATGGCCATGGGTTCACCCAGCCATGCCAGCAGCCGGTCCACATGGTAAAGGCAGAACAGTTCCGGCACGCACAGCACGCCTGCCACCACCAGCATGGAGGTCATGATACCGCCCAGGCTGGCATGGTCTTCCCGCCCGCGCGCCTGGGCCAGCAGGATGCCCCCGGCCTCGATCATGGCGGCAAGGATGGCGTTGAGCGTGAAGAACGTGCCCGTGGCAAGTCCGCCCACCGCCAGTGCCTGCGCCCCGATGCCACCCAGCAGCACGTTATCGGTCAGCCCCATCAGCATCTGTGCGAACTGCGAAAGGCCCATTGGCCCGGCTATGGCAAGGATAGCGCGGAATTCCGTACCAAATGGTCTGTCTGGACGTGTCATGAAACCCTTTGATCATCCATGGCGCCGCATGGCCATGTCCCGTACCCGCAGGCCGTGCGGGCCCATCAAGCTCTATACCAGCAGGCGGCGGACTGCCAGTACGCACCGGACCTGATTGACATTGAACCCTTTTTGTCGCCACCACTGTCCAATGCACGAACACGGTGGCAGGCAGCCGACAGGGGTGGCGCCATGGCCATGCGTGCCGCTGGGCGCGCTGGTTGACTGTCTGGATGCCCGGCGCATCCCGCTCAGCCGCGCCCGGCGCGCGGGCTGTCCGGGCAGTGTGCCCTATCATGGCGCCAGCGGGGTGGTGGGGCATGTGGACCGCGCCCTGTTTGATGGTCCCCTCGTACTGCTGGGGGAGGATTGCGCCCCCTTCCTTAACCCTGTGCGTGATGTGGCGTTTTTCCATGACGGTCCGCTCTGGGCGGGCAATCATGTACATGTGCTGCGCCCGCGTGCGGGTGTGGATGGGCGCTTTGTGGCCCATGCGCTCAACACCATCGCCTATGGCGGGTATGTGGAGGGGACGACACGCCCCAAGCTTGTGCGCGCGCGCATGAACAGCCTGCCCGTTCCCTGCCCGCCGCTGGACAGTCAGCGCCGCATTGCGCGGGAACTCGATGGGGCGCTGGAACGGATTGACTGCCAGTTGCATGAACTGTCGGTGCAAAGGGTGCTCCTGCGCGAGCAGGCCGATGCGGCCCTGTGGCATGCCGTGCAGCCCGGCCACGGCCATACGGCCCGGTTGCTGGGCAGTTTATTCGACATTGTGGGCGGTGGCACGCCCCCTACGGACCAAGACCCTTTGTGGGGCGGGGACATCCCCTGGATTACGCCTGCCGACCTGCCCGCAGGCCCCCCCACCTGGCTGTACCATGGCGCGCGCAGCCTGAGTGCGGCGGGGCTTGCCGCCTGCCGGGCAACGCTTGTGCCGCCGGGCGCGCTGGTGGTCTCCACCCGCGCACCGGTTGGCCGGGTGGGCATGCTGCGGGGTGCCGTATCGGTCAGCCAGGGATGCAAGGCGCTGGTACCGCGCGGGGCGGATGTGGCGTTGGATTATGCGGCCCTGCTCCTGCGTGCCCATGCGCCTATCCTGCGCCAGCGTGCGGGCGGCAGCGTGTTTGCGGAGGTGGATACGGCCACCCTTGCCTCGCTCGAACTGTCGCTGCCTCCCCTGCCCGCCCAGCATGCGGCGGCCCGGACGGCATGGGCCAGCCTGACACGCGTGGCAAAGTGCGAAGCGGCATGTGCGGCCATGGAGGTCACGCTGCGGGAATACCGCCCGGCCCTGCGCCGTGCATGGGTAAGCGGAATGCGCCCTTGAAACGGGTGTAGGCATACGGACATTCACCTGTTGGCAAGGCAGGTATGGCAGTGTCCATGGTGGCCACCTGTCGCGCTGCCGGGGTTCCATTATCACCCTTAGCGGGCGGGCGGTTTATGTTACATTGCATTGTGCGGGCATGTGGTGGCCCGGTACCCCAACAATCAGGACAGATCCCGCCCTATGGATGAAAACCGAAACCGGACCCAGTATATCGGCACCTTTATATTTGTATGTGCGGTGCTGCTGTTCTCCGCATGGATCGAACAGTCCTTTCTGTTCGCCTTTGTGTGGGGGGGTATCCTCAGCATCACCACCTATCCGCTCTATCGCAGGCTGGTTCAGCGCGGCATGGGCAACTGCATGGCGGCGGGACTGATCGCGGCGGGCATTTTCGCGCTGCTGGCGGTTCCCATGATCGCCATGGCGGTCCGGGCGGGGCTGGAACTGCCATCGCTCATGGCATGGGGGCGCGGCGCGCTGCATGATGGCATTCCGCTCTCGCCACAAGTGGCGGAAATTCCGCGCATCGGCCCGCGTCTGGCCGGGTTGTGGCAACATTACCTGTCCGACCCTGCGGAACTGCGCCACTGGACCAGCGTCGCCTCGCGCATGTTCGCTACGGGTGACGGGCGGGAACTGCCGCACCGCCTGATGGAAATGACCGAGACCTTCGTCATCGCCACCCTGTCGGTCTATTTCTACCTTGCCGCCTCACGCACACTCCAGACCGATATCCGTGCCGTGGGTAGCCGTTTTCTGGGCACGCGCGCGCGTGACGTGATCCGCAATACCGTGGGCGCCGTACGTGGCACGGTGGCGGGACTGGTGCTGGTGGGGCTGGGCCAGGGTGTGCTGGTGGGGATCGGCTATTTCATCGCGGGTACTCCCCACCCCGCGCTGCTTACGCTGCTTACGGCGGTGGTGAGCATCATCCCCTTCTGTGGGCCGATCCTGCTATGCGCCACCGTGCTCATGACCTTTGCCGCCAATGGCGTGACGCAGGCGGTGATCGTGACCGTGATCGGCAGCATCGCCTATGGCGCGGGGGACCATTTTGTCCGACCCAAGCTGATCAGCGGCAGTACCAGCATTCCCTTCCTTGCGGTGCTTACCGCCATTCTGGGTGGCCTGCACATGTTCGGCCTGCTGGGGCTGTTTATTGGTCCGACGGTGATTGCGGTCGCGCTTTCGCTGTGGCGCACGGCAGCGGCGGAAGAGCAGGCCCGTTAGGGCGTGCTGTCCGCTCCCGCCATCTGGCGCATTGCCGAACGGCTGCGCGGTGTGGTGCCGCCTGGTGAATACGGGTCGGTCATACTGGCCTTTACCGTATTGCGCCGACTGGAACTGGCACGCGGGCGCCCGGTGGCGGCCCTGGCCGCAGTGGCGCGGGCCGCCAGCCCGCAGGCCCGGCTGGAAACACTGATTGCACGCCTGCCCGCACCGGTACGCGGGATGATGACACGGATGGAGATGGACCTGATCGCCCCCCGTCTGGCACGGGCGGGCGTGCTGGGAGATGTGGCGGCGCATTTTGCGGCACTCGACCTGTCCCCGGCGCTATACGGCACCCAGGACATGGCCCGGCTGTTCGAGGAACTGGTCCATCATTTTGACAGCAGCGAGGACACCGGCGCGCATTATACCCCGCCCGAGGTGTGCGACCTCATGACCGATCTCGTCTTTGCGCCCGATGGTGCGGGCACGGGGCATGCGCTTTATGATCCGGCGGTGGGTACTGGTGCGCTGCTGGGGCGTGCGGCGGACCGGTTGGCCGCGCGTGGCGTGATGGTGGATCTGTTCGGTCAGGAAATCAGCCCGCGTGCCTGCGCCATATGTCAGGCGGACATGCTGCTGCGCGGGCGTAACCCGGCCCATATCCAGCCCGGCAACACGCTGGCGGCGGACCATCACAGCCGCCGCCGGTTTGCCCGCATGCTGGCGAATCCCCCCTTCGGGCAGGAGTGGCGCGGCATTCGCCCGGCCATTCAGGCCGAACATGCCGCAGGTGCGGCCGGGCGCTTCGCCGCTGGTCTGCCGCGGGTGGCGGATGGGTCCATGCTGTTTCTGCAGCACCTGCTGGCCAAGATGCGAAAGCCCGTACACGGTGGCGCGCGGGTCGGTATGGTCACGCATGGCGCGGCACTGGGTGGTGGAGGCGCGGAATCAGGTGAATCCGCCATCCGCCGCCATCTGGTGGACCATGACCTGATTGATACCCTCATCGCCTTGCCGCCAGACATGTTTGTCAATACCGGCATCGCGACCTATGTGTGGATTCTGGATAACTGCAAACCTGCGGGGCGGCAGGGCATGGTGCGGCTGGTTGATGCGACGGGCCTGTGGCAACGCTGCCCGCGCAGCAGTGGCGAGAAGCGGCGCGAGATGACGCAGGCGCATATCGCGGCCGTGGTGCAGGCTGGTACGGCGGGCCATGATATGGACCTGATCGTCCAGCCCGGCGCGGAGGGCGCGGCCGCAGGCTGGCATGCCGTGACCCATGATGGGTCGGTGCGTATGGACGGGACATGCGCACTGCCCCTGTCGCGTAGCGTGAAGGGGGAGGATTTCCTCTATCACAGCCTGAGCGTGGAGCGCGCGGCAAACTGCGATGGCGCGCCCACCCGCCTTACCTTTACCGTGGATGGGGCGGATAACCCGCAGGCATGGTTTGCACGTATGATCCAGCCCTTCGACCCCACGGCCCGGCTGGACAGGACGCGCAGCACGACCGGGTGCGCCATATCGTTCGCGCGGTATTTTGGCGCGCCTTCCGCCCCGCGCGCGCTGCATGCGATCGAGGCGGACCTGCATCACTCCATGGCACGGCTGGCAGCGCTTGTGGAAAAGGGCGGGCGTTAACCGGAACCGAGTAGCCCCGTGCCGTCATGTTCGGCCAGATGGCGGAGGAAATCCGCCATCGTGCGGACCTGGTCCAGATGCTCAAGCACGTAATAGGCAAAGCCCAGCGCGCCCGCGCGGCAGGTTGCGCGCTGGTGGGAGGCGGCAATCGTATCGAAATCCGCCGTGTGGGCATAACCAATGATGCGGCGGATGATTTCCACCCCCGCAAAGCCGATGGTGTCGGCCATGATCTCATCCATGAAGCGCTGGCGGGCAACGTCTGCGGCCGGGCCATAGGCCAGCGGATGCAGCGTGCCCGGCGGGGGGGTATCATGACTGATCCACAATGCCAGGAATTCATCATGGAATCTGTGCCAGAATGCCGCGATGTCATGCAGCGTGGCCTGGCGTGCCGCCCTGTCTGGCGTGGCAAAGTAATGGAGCACGAGATTGCCGACAAACATGCCGCAATCAAACCCGATGGGACCATAGACCGCGAATTCGCCGTCGATCACGCGGGTATCGTCCGCCGTGCTCATGATCGAGCCGGTATGCAGGTCCCCATGCAGCAGCGCCTGCGGCTGAGAGAGGAAGCGACGGCGCAGGTTTTCCACCGCCAGCAGCGTCGCGGCACTGGATCGGATATCCAGCACGATAGGGGTCAGGGCCGGGTCGTGCCAGTGGTTGCGCGGGTGATCGCGGTAGGGATCATCCAGCACCAGGTCAAGCGTGATGCGGGTCAGGGCCAGGTTTGCAGCAAACAGGCGGCGGGCGGTAAACACATCCTCGAACGGGCGGGCCAGCAGCGAGGTGCCAAAGGTGGCATGGGCCACGAACGTGCCGATGCGGGGTGCGACCCCCGGCCAGTGCGCGCCCTGCATCAGCGCGGTGCGCAGCACGGTATGACCGGACAGGCTTTCCACGATCAGAACATACAGGTCCGGGTCATAATGCAGGAATTCAGTGGTTAGCCCGCCTGCCAGCGGCTGGATGGCGCGCAGCCATTCCGCTTCGAAAAACGTGCGGTCCAGCGGCATTTTCCATGACGGGTCCACGCGCACATGCGGCAGCGACTGCTTAAAGCAGACCTCGCCTGACGGGCCGCCCACCAGAAACACATTGTTGAGATTGCCGTCACTGACCTCACGCACCTGCCACTGCGTGGATGCGCCACCAAGCCGCGCTGCAATGGTGGGCAGGCTGGCGATCAGTGCGCGTATAGCTGTCGCATCAAGCGTGCGGTAGGCGGGGGTGGGTTCCATGCGGCGTTCCTCCAGTCGTGGCCGCGCAGGGCACGGACGGGGACAGGTTCGCGCGCAAAATGCTGGCATGCAATGCTTTTATGGCATGCCAGCCGGTGGTCCCGGCGCGGGTCTGCCCGTTTGCGCCCTGCAACCCTCATTAAAGTGATGGCGATGCAGGATGATCGCATCGGGTGCCACGCCTTCCTGCCAGGCGAGGATATCCAGCAGGTCAAGGAAGGCGTTTTCCATGAACAGCCGTGCGCTGCGCAGCGACAGGCGGGGCATGGCCATGGCGGCACGCCGACCCCGTGTGGTTACAGCCCCCCCGCATGCGAGAGCGTATGGCCCGGCCACATGATATGCGCATTGCCCATATCCGCATCATGCCATCGCATGGCGGCAAGGCAGCCAGCACCAATGGGCTGGTGATGGGCTGTGGCCACCCGCTGTAGCCGGTCCCCTTCCCTGCCCGGTATGGAAGGAGACGGGCGCAGGCGCGTTGACCGTGTGCGGGTCTGGGCCGCAGGCGTGCCGCCCCGGCGTGGTAGCCAGTAGCCTGCTCCGGCCATGCAGGCCCCGAGTTGGGTAATGGCGGCGGCAAAGGGGGAGAGGACATGATGATGGGTAAAGATGGGCCGCAGCGTGCGCCGCACCTCTGCCTCGCGCCCTTCCTGGGCCGCAGTGGCGGCGAGGAGGAAACGGTTTTCGGTGCCGGTCAGGCGGGTTGCGCTGCATATGCCTACATCCACCGGCTCACGCTGGTAGGCGCGCAGTCGGGCCAGCGCCATGTGGAAGGCCTCGACCACGGCGGCGAAATCCGCCCTGAAGCACGGCAGCGCCAGTCCGGGCATGCCTGCGCCCGTACTGTCACCGCCGTTAAGGCGGCGCACGCACCAGACCAGCAGGCGTTCGCTGCACGAAAGATCATTCATGAAAACGGTCGTGTCGGTCATCATCCGCTCGGGCCGTGGCGTGGCCCGCTCCTGTTGTGTCGGTCATTCCTTATTAATGAGAAAGATTATCATTTGCAACTAAAATCGCACGACAGGGCACATCTTCCCTACTGGACCGCGGCGGTCTGTCTGGCTTACGTTGCATGACGATGAAAGAGCCGAATTCCCCCGATTCCCCGCTGGCGGAACTGTGCCGCCAGCGCGGCCTGAAACTGACCGGCCAGCGCCGGACAATTGCCTTTGTCCTGTCTGATAGCGATGACCACCCGGATGTGGAGGAACTCTACCGCCGCGCGGTGGAAGTGGACCCACGCATTTCGATCGCCACCGTGTACCGTACCGTGCGCCTGTTCGAGGAAAACGGAATCCTCCAGCGTCGTGACTTTGGTGGCGGCCGTGCCCGTTATGAAGTGGCCGATGGCGACCATGGCGATCACTATCACCTGATTGATGCCGATAGCGGCAAGGTGATCGAGTTCGAGAATACCGAACTGGATTCCCTGCTGGCGGGAATCGTGCGCCAGATGGGTTACGACCTGGTCACCACCCGGCTTTCCGTTGTGGGGCGCCCCAAGGCAAAGAGCGGCCAACGCGAGTAAGGCGGACAGGCTGCGCGTTCAGGGCGTGTGCCCGGTTTCGGGTGCCAGCCAGTTCGGGTGGCGGCGTTCGATCCATTCCAGCATGCGCTCGCTCAGCCGGCGCAGCAGCGGAACGTCCTCCGCCAGCAAGATGATGCCCAGCGGCAGCATCCACAGCCCCAGTATGGGCAGGAAACTCAATACGCCGCCGATCATCAGCAGGCAGCCCAGCACAAGGCGCAGCCCTGCCCTGCCGGGTTGGAGTAGCCAGCGCATGGCCTGCTCGCCGCGCGCGGGTAGCCGCCTGAGCAGTCGCTCAAGCCGCCTGCGGCGCATGTGCTCGGCGCTGTTGTCTGAAGCCGTGGAAGGTGCTGGCAACATATCCATTCCCGTATGGTAGGTATTGCATCCGGCCTGCCGCAACCGGGGTGTCAGGTGCGGGTGGGGCTGGCTTATGAAAAAGGTGCCGAACTTGATATAGTTCAATGCCATTACCCTGATCCGCGCGCCAGTGTCCGGGTATGATGCTTTTTCCTTCCTGACTCGTGGGACGGCTCCGGCGGCGTGCAACCGTAGTTTGTAGCTGGACGGTCGATTTTCTGGCCTGTAAGGAAATTTGTCGGAATACGCGCTTTTTCATTATTACATTTCGGGAGCACTCAATGCCCAGCATAAGCCCGTTTGCCGGGAAGCCGGTCGATCCGGACCGCCTTGTCAATATCGATGCCCTGCTTGATGCATATTATACCCGCAAGCCTGACCCCACCATCGCCACGCAGCGGGTGGCCTTTGGCACATCGGGACATCGGGGTTCCTCGCTGAGCACCAGCTTCAATGAAGAGCATATCCTGGCCATCAGCCAGGCGATTGTCGATTACCGGAAGAACGCGGGCATCACCGGTCCGCTGTTCATCGGCATCGATACGCATGCCCTCTCCCGCCCTGCGCTGAAATCCGCGCTGGAAGTGTTTGCCGCAGCCGGGCTGGAAGTGCGTATTGATGCGAAGGATGGTTATACGCCAACCCCCGTCATCTCGCATGCCATCCTGACCTATAACCGTGACCGCAGCACGGATCTGGCCGATGGCGTGGTGATCACGCCATCGCACAACCCGCCCGAGGACGGGGGCTTCAAGTACAATCCCCCCCATGGCGGCCCGGCCGATACCGACATCACCAAGGTGGTTGAGGCAGCGGCGAATGATTTCATCAGCAAGAAGATGGCAGGCGTGAACCGCATCTCCTTCGAGGATGCGCTCAAGGCCCCCACCACGAAGCGCCATGACTATATCACCCCGTACGTGGATGACCTGGGTGCGGTGGTGGACATGGAGATCATCCGCCAGTCCGGCATTTCCATCGGGATCGACCCGCTGGGTGGGGCTGCGGTGGATTACTGGCAGCCGATCATCGACAAATACGGCATCAACGCTACCATCGTCAGCAAGGAAGTGGACCCCACCTTCCGTTTCATGACCGCTGACTGGGATGGTCAGATCCGCATGGACTGTTCTTCGCCCTACGCCATGGCGCGACTGGTCAGCATGAAGGACCGCTTCGACATCGCGTTTGCCAATGATACCGATGCGGACCGTCATGGCATCGTGTCGGGAAAATTCGGGCTGATGAACCCCAACCACTACCTTGCCACCGCCATTGAGTACCTGTTCAACAACCGTGATGTCTGGAACCCCGTCGCCGGTGTGGGCAAGACGGTGGTCAGCAGCAGCATGATCGACCGCGTGGCGAAGGAAATCGGCCGCAAGCTGGTGGAAGTGCCGGTGGGCTTCAAGTGGTTTGTTGACGGACTGTACAACGGCACGTTGGGCTTTGGCGGTGAGGAAAGCGCCGGTGCGTCCTTCCTGCGCCGTAATGGCACGGTATGGAGCACGGACAAGGATGGCATCATCCTTGGCCTGCTGGCAGCCGAGATCACTGCACGCACTGGCAAGACCCCCGGTGCCGCGTATGAAGCCATGACCCAGCGGCTTGGCACACCGTATTACGCGCGCATCGACGCCCCGGCCAACCCGGAGCAGAAGGCGCTGCTCAAGGCGCTCTCACCCGAGCAGATCGGCATGACCGAACTGGCTGGCGAGCCGATCGAGAGTACGCTGACCAATGCTCCGGGCAACGGGGCGGCCATTGGTGGGCTCAAGGTTTCGGCAAAGGATGGCTGGTTTGCCGCACGCCCCTCCGGCACGGAAAATGTCTATAAGATCTATGCCGAGAGCTTTAAGAGCGCCGCCCATCTCAAGGCTATCCAGACCGAAGCGCAGGATGCCATTTCCGCCCTGTTCGCCAAGGCGGACGCAGCGAAAAAGGTGGGCTGATCGCTCCTGCCCCCTACGATATGAAGCATGAGGCGCTGCCTGTCCCTTTTATTGGGGCAGGCAGCGTTTTTTTATGGGGTGGGCGGAATGAAAGGCAGTTTGCGCCCCAGTCCTGCCGCCTGCCTGCGTGCGCGCACCACGGCGGTATCAAGGGCTGAGAGGAAAGTTGAACGGTCCGCGCGGGTAAAGCCGCGACTGCCCTGGGTGATGGCCCCGGTATCGCGCAGGTCGGTCATGAGGTTGCGCACCGCCAGCGCCATGCCGATGGCGTTTTCATCCAATATGCGCCCGCGTGGGTCGAGCACGCACGCACCCTGCGCGACACAGCGCGCGGCCAGCGGAATATCGGCGGAAATCACAATGTCATGCGCGGCCACATTGTCGGCAATCCAGTCATCGGCTACGTCCATGCCCTGGGTTACTACCACGCGTTCGATCAGGGGCGTGTCGGGTATGGCCATCATGCTGTTGGATACGACAAAGGTGTGCAGCCTGTAGCGCAGGGCAACACGATAGGTCTCGTCACGCACGGGGCAGGCATCGGCATCAATGAAGATGCGGGTCATGGCGCGGCCCTTCCCTGTTGGCGGGTGCGGACGGACAGGTAACCTGTGGCGCGGAGACCGGGCGTGGATGGGTATGGGCACGCTGACATGCCCCCGTCCTATGCCGATACACAGTCTGCTGGCAAGTTTGTGGTGTGGGTATATTTTTTGTCGCAACGATACTGTCAGCCTCCATGCCGCAGGAAGGACCATCCCGTGCCACTATGCTCCGTAATACGTTCATGCCTGAAAATTTTTGTGGCCCTTGTGGTTGGTGCCTGCCCGCTGCGGGCCATGGCCGCGGGTTTCGATATTACGGTGTTGGGGGCGCGTGGCGGGCTGGAAGATGGCAACCTGAGTGCCTACATGGTTCACCCCATAGGAGATTCGCGCGCAGTCCTGTGTGATGCGGGCACCGTGCTGCACGGATTGCAGGTGGCGGACCAGCATGGCGCGCTGGATGATATCCGTATGCCGGCGAATGCGGTGGAAACCCGTCCGGGCTTTGTGCTGCACCATGCCATCCAGGCTTATCTGGTCAGTCACGCGCATATAGATCATGTGGCGGGTCTGGTGCTGGTTTCGCCTGATGATAGTCCTACGCCCATCTATGCCCTGCCTTCGGTCAACAGGGTCCTCTCGCGCGATCTGTTCAATGGGGCCGTATGGCCCAATATGGGCGACCGGGGCGCGCCCCCGCTGCTGGGGCTGTACCAGTATCAGGATCTTGTTCCGGGCCATGCGGTTGCGCTTGCGCATACGGGGTTGCGTGTTACCGCCTATCCGCTCAGCCACGGTAATGTGGAATCAACGGCATTCCTGCTCCAGTCCGGTTCCGATGCCATGCTCTATATGGGTGATACGGGGGCGGACGCGGTAGAACACGGTACCCGCCTGCATGCCCTGTGGCAGGCGGTGGCCCCGCTGGTGCGCAGGCACCGGTTGCGGGGGATCATCATTGAATGCTCGTATGATGACAGCAGGCCAGACAGCCAGCTATGGGGCCATCTTTCTCCGCATTTGCTTCTGAATGAACTGGCGGCGTTGCAGGGTATCGCCGGCACGCCGTTACGCGGCCTGCCGGTGCTTGTGGCGCATATCAAACCATCGCTGCGTAAGGGTGCCGACCCGGTTGCGCTCATCCCCGAGGCACTGCGCCGGGGCAACGCCATGGGCGTGAACTTCATCGTACCCGAACAGGGCATGCGCCTGCAGTGGCACAAATAGGGCAGGATACCGGTGGTATGATACGCCCACGCCATCTTTACGCGCGGGCTGGAACCATGCCTTGGCCTACCCCGTTCATCTCACGGTGCGCCGTGTGATTGTGAAGGGCGCAGGATGCGTTTTTGTTTCCGATTACAGGCATGATGCGTCACCATAAGCCCCGGTAATCATGAAGAGGAGGTCGTCATGCGGTACCTCATCGGTCATATGCGTGAGGGTTTCGGGGTCGCGCTGCTGCTTTTCATGCTGGCGATCGAGCGCTTTTTCCGAAAACAGGCGGTCCGTTAGGGCCGGACGTGGAACAGGGATACCAGGCACATGGAATATCCGGCCTTCCAGCATCGTCATCGCTGCTGTGCACGCATGCGTGAAATGGCGTGTGTAAGCCTGCTTGTACGCCGCTGCCCCGTTTTGGTACGCAATCGTGGCGCGGTCAGACGGCTTACCCCCCTGGAAGGCCAGAATTCCTGGCGGGCAGAAAACCGGTGTAAAACATTACGCGGATGATGCGTGTGATAGCCATTGCAAGCTGTCTTGCCGAGTGTGACAGGTCCAGGCCCGATGGTGGCGGGTCAAATGGCGCTGGTGGGCCCGGTGTCAGCACCCATGGCGGTACGCGCGGACGGATGTCGGCCGGGCCATTTCCGACCATGGCCCGCCAAGGCTGCGCATGATCCATGTCCTTTGCATGGGCTGGTGTGTGTTTTAAGAGCAGCGCACAACCAGCGAGGACCAAAATGAGCACCGACCCCCAATGCCCCGTATGTGGCTGCACCCACACCTACCCCGATGGCAGCCTGTGGATATGCCCTGAATGCGGGCATGAATGGAATCCTGCCACTGCGGGCGCGGAGGAGACGGATGGCCCGGTTGAAATCCGTGATGCCAACGGTAACGTGCTGGCCGATGGGGACAGCGTGACCGTGACCAGGGATCTCAAGATCAAGGGAGCTTCATCCGTGATCAAGGGTGGCACCAAGGTAAGGGGCATCCGGCTGGTTGATGGCACGGATGGCCACAACATCGCCTGCAAGATTGCGGGCGTAGGGGCAATCAACCTCAAATCCGAATTTGTCCGCAAAGCCTGATCACCCCTGCCCACCCGCGTTACCCGCAGGTGGGCAGGTTGTTTCTATTTACCAGCCAGTCCTTCAAGCAGGCGGGCCACGGCTTCGGCGCCGGGGTCAGGCACGTTGCGGACGTGTTCGCTCGGCACATAAGCCGCACGCCCCGCCCGCGCGGTTTCCATCGTGGTGGTGGCATCGGCACCTGTGCGCGCGGCACGGGCGGCATCATGCAGGCTGCCAGTACGGGCCAGAGCTTCCAGCGCGGGATGGAGGGCATCAATCATGGTGCGGTCACCGGGCTTTGCCCCACCACAGGCCATCATGTGCTCCAGCCCCTCGCACAGGGCGTCGCGCCATGGTGCCGTGCTGCGGCCTGCTGCGGCGAACATGATGGCGAACAGCACCCCGCTCGACCCGCCGGCATGCTGGGTCAGGATGTTGCTGAGCGTGGTCATGAGTTGATGCGGGTCTGCCATGGGCAGGCGGTCCAATGCCGCCGTAATCTCACGCGCGGCCCCGGCAAAGGTGGACCCGGCATCGCCATCGCCAATCCTGCCATCCAGTTCGTTAAGTGGGGCTTCGTTGGCAATCAGGATCTTTGCTCCCTGCTCCAGCAGCGTCTTTACGGCAGGGTTCGCGCTGGCGGGGTATGGAAAGGCACTGGGCATGGTGGGCATGGGGGCGACGGCAGGACTGTGCCGCGGTGCCATACCGGGCCATGCACGCGGCTGGACCGGGGCCTGCAACGCCTGGGTTATGGCCTCGTCCAGTTCGATCAGGGTCAGCGAGAAGCCATTCATGTCCAACGCGGTCATGAGCGGTGCCGGGCCGATTACATACGAGGCGCGGCGGGCTAGCGGCGTGTGGCTGAAGGCTTCAAGCAGCAGCGCCATTTCCACTTCCGGAACGCAGCCAAGGTTGTTGAGAACCACGGCGAAGCGGGTGTTGCGCACGGTGGCGGGCAGGTTGGCCTCCAGCGCGTCGGCTACCCTGCGCATGAGGTCGCTGGCGGTGGCAAGAGCAATGCGCTGTGCGCCTGGTTCCCCATGAATACCAAGGCCAAGCTCGGCTTCATCGGCCGCCAGCCTGCTGATACGGCCTGCCTCGTACGGGTTGCAGTCCTCCAGCGCCATGCCCAGCGTACGCATGCGCCCTGCCCCGTCGCGTACGAATTCGGCCACGCGCGCAAGCGGCCAGCCCTGTGTAGCACCGTAACCTGCCAGCTTGTGCGCCAGTACCGTGCCCGCCACGCCGCGCGGGGTTGCTGAATCCGGCAGGGCGATGTCATCTCCGACGATCACCATTTCCACCTGCTTGCCCAAGGCGCGCGCCCGCTCGGCGGCAAGGCCGAAGTTCAGCCGGTCACCGGTATAGTTCTTGACCACCAGCAGGCACCCCGCCTCCCCCGTTGTGGCAAGGATAGCGGCTACAACCGCATCCACACAGGGGGAAGCAAACAGGGCGCCACACACGGCCGCAGTCAGCATGCCGCGCCCGACAAAACCGGCATGGGCAGGTTCATGCCCAGATCCGCCACCGGAAATGACCGAGACCTGCCCCCGATCCGGTTCGCGCTGCATGATCACGCAGGTATCGGGATAACCATCAAGCCGGCACAGATGCTGACCCGCCGCAGAGCGCAGGAACCCGTCCAGCGCCTCGGTTACAATCGTTTCCCGCGTGTTGAAAAAACGCTTCATTATCATGCTGTCTCCCTTGCCGGCCCATGGCTGGCCATGGTGCCACCGTGACTATTGCCGCTTATCTTTGTCAGACAGAACAACGGAATATGGCAGGCGTGGGTTGCGCCAGATGCGGGGCACAGGCCGGACGCGACGTTTCAGGCCGGGCCCGCACCGGGGGGGATGTGGTCGGGATCATCGGGATGGTTGAGCTTTCGGTGCGGGTCATCCAGCCCCGGAACACGGCCATGATGGCCAAAATTGACCAGCCGGGCCTCCAGCAGGTGCAGTTTGCCCAGCAGGTTCATGCGGATGGCCATGACAGCAAGCGAGGCCCCGGCAAACGGCCCCACCACGTAAACCCACAGTCCCGTCCACTGCCCTGAAAACAGGGCCGGGGCCAGCGTTCGCGCAAAATTGACGCTGTTGCCCGAAAGCCATGCTGTTAACGGGTTCATGATCAGGAAGAACAGGCCGCCCGACCAGGGCGTGATGAACTTCCACCGCGGGTGGGCCGCCAGCCAGTACAGCATGGCGATCAGTGCTGCGGTTACGAACATTTCCGACCACATGGCCCACCAGATCGAGATATGGCCATAAGGCACCGTGGCCCCGTAGCGCACGGCAACCGCCATGCTGCCCCACCATGTAAACAGCCGCCCGGCTTCATAGACCAGTCCCGTGCCCACAAAAGCGCCGACCACCTGCGCGATCATGTAGTTGAGGGCATCCACCCCCCCGATGCGTTTTGCCAGCGAAAAGGCAAGTGTAACCGAAGGGTTGATATGCGCCCCGCTGACCTTGCCGAACGGTGTCATGGCCGCCGCCGTGCCCGACAGCCCGAATACCAGTCCGCACAGCGCGGTCTGGACATAGGGGTGCGGCAGCAGCGGGTGCGACAGCGGGCTGCCCGGCGCTGTCAGCACGATGACACCGCTCAGGCCAAGGATCATGAGAATGGCGGTAGCGATCGCCTCGCAGAAATACAGTTTCCAGTGGAAAGGGTTATGCGGGTGCGGGTCGCCTGCCAGCGGGCGGTCATGCACATGGATATGCAGGTAGGGCAGGTGCAGGTGTGGCAGGCGCATGACCGGTATCCTCGTTCGTGTGTACGGGTCCGGCGGAATGATGCTGGGGGGGAATGCCTCCCGGTGCGGGCCGGTGGAGGGGCGACCATAACAGTCTCCGCACCATCGGGGTCCGGTTTTAGAACAATCCAGTCATGCCATCACGAATCCGCAATCCCCCCTTCCCCGGACGGGATCGAGGCATCAAGGGCGGCCTGCAATATGTAGGCTGCCGCCATCTGGTCCACCACTTCCCCCCGGCGCTGGCGGGTCATGTCGGCCTCTGAAATGAGAAAGCGGTTCACGGCGGAAGATGAAAGCCGTTCATCCCACATCGCCGCTGGCAGGCCGGTCAGGTCGGACAGGTTGAGCGTCCAGTCACGCGCCGCCTGGGCGGCAGGGCCGAAGCTGCCATCCAGCGAGAGCGGCAGGCCCACCACCAGCCCGCCCACGTCCTGCATACGGGCGATTTTGCCGATTTCCGCGGCATTGACCGACAGTTTCCCACGCTTCAGCCCCGTATGGGGGGAAGCCAGCATCAGCCCCACATCCGACAGGGCGACGCCGATCGTCTTCTTTCCGGGGTCAAGGCCAAGCAGGCGCTGGTTGCGGCGCAGATGGGTGCGGAGATCGGATATGTTGAACAGGGGCATGGTCGGGGGTATGTTCCTTGGCGGTCGTCCTGCGCCGCAGGATATTCTTCCCCTGTTACGATGGAAAGTTATTGCTTCATGTCGCTTGATCCCGCGACCGTCCGCCGCATTGCCAGACTGGCACGGATTGGTATTGACGAGTCTGATGTTCCCGCCCTGCAAGGGGAGCTTAACGGGATCCTCGGCTGGGTCGAGCAGTTGAACGAGGTCGATGTCGAGGGCGTGACCCCCATGGTCGGCACCGGCCATGCAGCACTGCGCACACGGCCGGACGTAGTGACCGATGGCAACTGCCGCGAGGCCGTGCTGTCCAACGCGCCTGATGCCGTTGGTCCCTTTTATACCGTGCCCAAGGTTGTTGAATAAGATGAGCCTGACCGAACTGACAATTGCCGATGCGGCAGCGGGCCTGCGTGCGCGCAAATTCAGCGCAGCCGAACTGGTGCGCGCGCATACCGACGCCATTGATGCGCTGAACCCGCGCCTGAACGCCTACATCACCACCACGACCGAGGCGGCGATGCAGGCGGCAGTCGTTGCGGATGAAGCGCTGGGCAAGGGCGAGGCAAAATCCCTCACCGGTATCCCGCTGGGCATCAAGGACCTGTTCTGCACCAGGGGCGTGCGGACCACGGCGGCCAGCAACATCCTGAAGAACTTCGTACCCCCCTATGAAAGTACGGTTACGGCCAACCTGCTGCGTGATGGTGCGGTATTCGTGGGCAAGACCAACCTTGACGAATTCGCCATGGGGTCGGCCAACATCACATCCGCCTTTGGCACGGTGGAAAACCCGTGGAAGCGCAAGGGCGATGACGCGGCCCTCGTGCCTGGCGGCTCGTCGGGCGGGTCGGCCGCTGCCGTGGCGGCTGGGCTTGCCATGGGGGCAACCGGCACCGATACCGGCGGCTCCATCCGCCAGCCCGCCGCCTATTGTGGCATTGTGGGGCTTAAGCCCACCTATGGCCGGTGCAGCCGGTTTGGCACCATTGCTTATGCCTCATCGCTGGACCAGGCTGGTCCCATGGCGCGTAGCGTGCGTGACTGTGCCATCCTGCTTCAGTCCATGGCGGGGTTCGATGCGCGCGACAGCACCAGTGTGAACCGTGACGTGCCGGATTATTCCGCCGCTATCGGCCGTAGCCTGAAAGGGCTGAAGGTGGGCATTCCCGCCGAATACCGTGCCGAGGGTCTGTCCGCCGAGATCGAGGCGGCATGGCAGCAGGGTATCAACTGGCTGAAGGCGGCAGGCTGCGAGATCGTGGATGTCTCCCTGCCCCACACGAAATATGGCCTTGCCACATATTATATCGTGGCCCCTGCCGAGTGCTCCTCCAATCTGGCGCGCTATGATGGCCTGCGCTTTGGCGAGCGTGTGCCGGGCGATACGCTGGATGGTATGTACGAAGCCACCCGCCGCGCGGGTTTCGGCCCCGAAGTACGCCGCCGCATCATGATGGGAACCTATGTGCTTTCAGCAGGCTACTACGATGCCTATTACCTGAAAGCGCAGAAAGTCCGCAGCCTGATCCGTCGTGACTTTACCGAAAGTTTCCAGCAGGTTGATGTGCTGCTGACGCCCACGGCCCCCACACCTGCCTTCGCGCAGGGTGAACAGAGCGATGACCCGGTCCAGATGTACCTGAACGATATCTTCACCGTGCCGGCCTCCATGGCGGGCATGCCCGCCATGTCCGTGCCTGTGGGGTTGGGAACGACCGGCCTGCCGCTTGGCCTGCAACTGATCGGCCGCCCGTTTGACGAGGAAACGATTCTGGCTGCGGGCAGCGCGCTGGAAAGTGCCGCAGGCTTCACCCACCGGCCTGCCATCCGTGCGGAGGGCGCGAAATGAGCTACACACTCGAAGGCAAGACCGGCACATGGGAAATCGTGGTGGGTCTAGAAGTCCATGCGCAGGTCATCAGCCATTCCAAGCTGTTTTCCGGCGCATCCGCATCCTACGGTGGGGAACCCAATACCCATGTCAGTCTTGTTGACGCGGGCTTTCCCGGCATGCTGCCGGTCCTGAACCAGGAATGTGTGGCGCAGGCCATCCGCACCGGTCTGGGACTGCGCGCGCGTATCAATCTGGAAAGCCGGTTTGACCGCAAGAATTACTTCTATGCCGACCTGCCTACCGGTTATCAGATCAGCCAGTTCACCCACCCCATTGTGGGCGAAGGCACGGTAGAGATCGAACTGGCTGATGGTACGGTGCGCCATATTGGCATCACGCGCCTGCATATGGAGCAGGATGCAGGCAAGTCCATGCATGATCAGGACCCGGCGCGTTCCTTCATCGACCTGAACCGGGCCGGTGTTGCGCTGATGGAAATCGTGAGCGAACCCGATATCCGCAGCCCCGAGGAAGCCGGTGCATACCTGCGTAAGCTGCGCCAGATCCTGCGCTACCTTGGCACATGCGATGGCAATATGGAGGAAGGGTCCATGCGTGCCGACGTGAACGTGTCGGTGCGTAAGGCGGGGCAGCCGTTCCGTACGCGCTGCGAGATCAAGAACGTCAACTCCATCCGCTACGTCATGCATGCCATTGAGGTCGAGGCTACGCGCCAGATCGAGGTGTGGGAAAATGGTGGCGAGGTCGATCAGGAAACCCGCCTGTTTGACCCGTCGCGCAACGAAACCCGTTCCCTGCGTAGCAAGGAAGATGCGCACGATTACCGCTATTTTCCCGATCCCGACCTGCTGCCACTGGTGGTGGAGCAGGCATGGGTGGATGAACTGGAACGTGGCCTGCCCGAATTGCCCGATGACAAACGGGACCGCTTCGTCAAGGAGTATGGCATCCCCCGCTACGATGCGAGCGTGCTGGTGGCCGAGCAGGCCATCGCTGACTACTACGAAGACGTGGCGAAGGGCCGTGATGCCCGCCTTGCCGCCAACTGGGTTACGGGTGACCTGTTCGGCGCGCTGAACCGGACGGGCCGTACCATTGCCGATAGCCCGATTTCGGCCCAGGCGCTGGGTGGCATGCTGGATCTGGTGTCAGACAAGACCATCAATGGCAAGATTGCCAAGGAAGTCTTTGAAGACATGCTGGAAACTGGCGATAGTGCTGCCGACATCGTGGAGCGCAAGGGCCTGAAGCAGGTGACTGACACCGGCGCGATCGATGCTGTGGTGGCCGACGTGCTGGCGCGCAATGCGGACAAGGTTGCGGAGTACCATAGCGGCAAGGACCGGCTGTTCGGATTTTTCGTGGGGCAGGTGATGAAAGCCATGGCGGGCAAGGCCAATCCGGCCATGGTGAACGAGGCCTTGAAAAAAGTTTTGTAAAAATGGGCTTCAGCGCATTTTAAGACTATGCAGGGCTACGGCTTCGCGCTAGAAGCAGCCCTGCAAACGCCGTGTTACTTGATAATGCGCGCTCTTCGGCGGAGGGGTGGCCGAGTGGCTGAAGGCGGCGGTTTGCTAAACCGTTATACGGTGTTAAGCCGTATCGAGAGTTCGAATCTCTTCCCCTCCGCCAATCTTCTTGAAAATAAAAAAAATCACCAAGCGTCCGCCAGGGCGCTTCTCTCTTTTCGTGCTGACCGACAACGGCACGCATTTCACCGATCCGACCGGCGACGGATGGACACCGCAGGACGTCAAGGCCATGCGGGCCGAAGGGATGCTGTTTCGTTGCCATTCATTCGAAGCAGCATGTGCCGACCTCGATATCGAGCATCGCCTGACAAAACCTCGACATTCGTGGACGAATGGCCAGGTCGAACGCATGAACCGGACGATCAAGGAAGCGATGGCCAGGCGCTTCTATTACGAAAACGCATGACCACCTGCGTCAACACCTCACCGATTTCGTCGTAGCCTCAAGACCCTGCGCGGGCTCGCCCCATATGAATTTATTTGCCAATAGTGGGAAAAAACCATCACAGTTTATACAAAATCCGCACCATCAAATCCTGGGACTAAACATCTAGTGGCCACGCATGACCTGGGCGAACAGGGTGCGCACGCCGTCTGCATCCACATCGCCGCAGATGGCCTGTTCGGGCCGGTTGTCCCACGCACTGGCGGGGAAGTGCTTGCCGGCGGGTTTGAGGATTGATTCCCCATCCGCCACCCCGCCACAGACTACCCGCACGGCTCCCCTGCGGGTCTTGAACAGGTCGGGCCTGAGTAGGTAGGCACTGGCCGAAGCATCGTTCACGTACATGGAATCCAGTCCCAGACGCTGTTTGTGAAATGCCATGTAGAACCGTGTTACATCCCATATCAGCCCACTGCCCGCCCCGCCCTGGTCGCGTATGGTGCGCAGGTAGGCATCGTTCATGGTTGTCTGGAATGTTACGTCCACGCCCACGATGGTCATGGGCCAAGATGCGCCACAGGCGATGTCGGCCGCCAGCGGGTCGCCTTTGAAATTGGCTTCGGCCGCAGGTGTGACATTGCCCAGATCCCCATGCAGGCCAAAGCCACCCCCCATCACGATTACTTCTTTCGTCAGGTCGGCAATGGCGGGATCATGCCGCAGGGCCAGCGCAAGGTTGGTCAGCCTGCCAAGCCCGAGGATCGTGATCTCGTGCGGGTGGGCGCGGACCATGTCCACGATCATCCGCCACGCCGGGCGTGCATCTACCGTGCGGTTGATGTGGGTGGGTAATACTATGTTACCCATGGCGTTATCACCATGGATGAAGGTGGGCGCCGTCTCGCTGCGGTTATCGAGGGATATCCCCGCCCCCTTCGCCACGGGGGCGTTGATCCCGAACTTTTCCGCCAGAAACAGGGCATTGCGCGTGGTGTTGGCCAGCGTGCCATTGCCGTTGACGGTGGTGATGCCTACGATCTCCACCTCTGGTGCAAAATGCACCATCAGCAGTGCCATGGTATCATCCACGCCAATATCGGCATCCACGATTACCTTGCGTGGCGTGGTGGCGGCGCGCACGGGCCGCACAAGGCCACCTGCAACCAGTCCGCCCGTAGCGGCAAGGAAATGACGTCTGGAGAGCAGATCCGTCATGATGTGTTCCTGTTCAATAATGGGCATGTGGCTGCACGCCAGCCTGCCCCGATACGCTGAATGCAGTTTACATGAAACTACGGCCCTCCCGTGTGGGAGAGCCGCATTCATCCATAAACCGATACGGCAGTATGCCGATCAGAAAGAGGTGGAGATTGTGCCCGTCATGCTGAAGCGGGGTTCGACATAGAAGCTGGCACCGTTGGCCGCCTTGGCAGAGGACATCATGCCGTTCATCAGACGGACCTGTTCGCCGCTGGTCCCGATACCCCTGACACCGGTGCGCACAATAGCGCCGGTAAGGTTGGTGAAGTTAAGGCGGAAGGTGGGCGACTTGGCATACATGAACGGCTTGAAGTGATAGCCAAGCGAAAGTGTATCCGTAACATAGCCGGGGATCCGCTCATCACCCGCAAGGGTTACGGACTGCGAGCCGGTATAGTGCAGCGTTGCGTTACCGAAGAAGCCGTACTTCTGGTAGGTCAGGCCGAAATTGGCCATGACATGCGGTGCCTGCGGGGCCTGGCGCCCTGCCGTGGCGAAGTAGCTTTTGGTCGTACCATCTGCCGCCAGGGCTGCGATGTTGGAATCCATGCGGGCGTTCAGGTATTCAACCGATGCATAAGGGCTGAAACCGTGGAACGGACGGCTCGAGATCATGGCATCAAAGCCGCGCGCTGTCTGGTTGCCCCCGTTCACCACGCCGGACTGGCCACCACCGATATAGGTGCTGAGCAGGCGGTTGGTGATGTTGTAGTTGAAGAATGACAAGTCAAACATAATGTACTTGTCATGGTAGCGGTAGCCCAGTTCTTCCTTGATGGAATACTGGTTCTTGGGCATGCCGCCTGCAATACCGCTGTTGGCGATGGCGCTGGGGGCAGGCTGACGGAAGTCACCTTCGGCATTTACATAGATCTGGTGGTGGTTGTTGAAGGTATAGCCAATCGACAGGTGCGGTAGCGGTGTTGTGTTGTTTTCGCCATACCGGCCACTCAGTGTTCCGGTGGTGCCAAATGACTTGTACCAGTAATTGGTCATGACATACTTGAAACCGGCATCAATGGTCAGCCTGTCATGCAGGTATTTCGCGCTGTCGCCAATGAAGATGGAGTGGACTTCAAAGCCAGCATCATTACCGGGAAACATGCGCTGGCCGTTCTGGTACATCTGGTAGGCGCTGTTGTTCGGGCTCGGGTTGAAGCCGTTGCTCATTTGCGCGCTGACGGGGAAGTGTGTCAGGTAATCTTGATTCTGGTACCAGTAGCCGACATAGGCATGGTTATGACGGTCAATGTCATAGCCAAGCTTGGCGGTCACGCCTACCTCCATGGCATAATCTTCCAGGAAGTAGTTGGTCAAGTTT
The DNA here is from genome assembly GCF_000182745.2 of Komagataeibacter medellinensis NBRC 3288. Taxonomy (NCBI): domain Bacteria; kingdom Pseudomonadati; phylum Pseudomonadota; class Alphaproteobacteria; order Acetobacterales; family Acetobacteraceae; genus Komagataeibacter; species Komagataeibacter medellinensis. The sequence goes on along the minus strand of NC_016027.1, from coordinate 609,221 downwards.
GTGCCGGCGGCCACGGCCGTGCCGTTGCCGTACGTGTAGTTGTTGTATGTCGTATCGGCGGTATTCGTACCCACGGTTGCCTGTCTGCCGGGTGAACCATCCCAGCCCTGGCCAAAGTTGAAATACGGGGTGATATCAAACTTGAACCTGGCGGGCAGGACAATATGCACCGGAGCCGTCAGAAAGATCTGGTTCCAATGGTCAATGTTGTTGCCCCAGTAGTTGTTGCTCGATGGATCGGCGCTACGGCCAAAGCCCTGGCCTGTATGCTTGTACCGGTAGAATTCGGCGGCATTGGAATAGTTGTCGATCGTGAAATCTTCATAGCTCCAGGAGATGAAGAACTTCGCAAAAGACCCGTTCTGCCAGTCTTTTTGTAGACCGAAGTCGATGTGCTTGCGGCTGTTGATACCCGCACCCATCCACGAACGTGCATGCGTGTTGGAGAACGAGAAATACGACCGGATGCCAGTCTTGCCTATATCACCGGATTCCAGGCGGATGAACTCACGCGACATGTTGTTCGTGCCGTATGAGAAATCCATCATGCCACCAAATTTATGGCTGGCCGTGTGGGTACGCTCATCTATCACGCCTGCGGCGGCGGAGGTGGTGGGAATATCGATTGCGGAACTGCCGGGGGTAACATTCACGGCTTCCAGGTCTTCGGAATCCACATCTTCGGACAGGTAGGTGGCGCTGGCAGCGGGTGCGCCGTCAACCAGCAGGCCCATGTCGGCATCGGTCAGGCTGCGGCTGATGATGCTGCCGCCCTGTATACCGGATGTATCGGACGTGGAAACACTGATGCTGGGCAGGTTCTTGATTAGGTCGAGCGCCGTATTGGTCGGGCTTTTCATGTCGATATACTGCTTGCCCACGCTCTGTACGCTATGCGGCGCGGTTTCCAGGCGCATCATGCCACCGCCGCCATCACGCGCACTACGGCTGTGGCCAACGCGGATGACTTCCGGCGTTGCGGTGGCCACGACCGACTGCGGTTTTGCAGGTGCTGTGGCCTTGGCTGCGGTGGTGTGGCTGCCCGTGTGGCCCGCATGGCCACTGCCCTGCTGGATTGTAGTGCCCGTTGCCGCCATGGACCGGGAGGCCGGGCCCAGCGTTGTCAGGAACGTCGTGACCAGACACGACATGGCAAACAGTGTCCTGTTACCGTGGATGTAGCTTCTCATATCAATTTCCTCCCCCCCCCGGGAAACGGATCCGATACCCGGCTTGCCAGACGATCGGATATTCACACACCCCACAATCGCACGGGTGCACTTCATGTCATTATTTTCGTGCAAACACCTTCTGATGTCCAGAGACGAACGGAAAGTAAAACATATAGTATTACGATAATATAAAAAATAAACGTTATTTTTATTCGTAAAAAAATAAAATTAAATAATATAACTCAGCCTATATTTAATTACTTACTGTGTCATATTTACAACATAATTCAGATTAATGCATTTTCCACGATTAACAGTAAAATTATCGGATTATATTTTGATGACCATAGGGATTTCGCAGTATATTTTTATAAGTATCCACCTATTACAATATATATTATTCCAAACATGTCGATAAATATGTAAGTATTATTAGTGAAAAAATAGCAACACTGTGCCTTTTTTAACACATTCTGTATGCTACCCGATCCTGTTACGGGCGTGCCAGGACCTGTTCCATCGTAGCCAGAAGCGCCTGTGGGTTGATGGCTTCGATCACGGTTTCTTTCTGTTCGTCCAGATCGGGCTGGTAACCGGGCGACCACGAAAGTGTATCCCCGTAACCGGCGCCAAACTGCGTGTTGATATCAACATAGAGCGTGGCGGACCGGGTTACGATCTGCGGATTGAGCCAGACGGTTGCCGCAATTTCATCCCACATGGGTGAACCAGGCTGCCAGTGCGCGACGAGTTTGCTGATATCGGCATTGCGCGATGCGATGCGATGCAGGAAATCCGCGCTGAGTTCCGTGGCTGTGGCGGGATCGGACGGCACCATGGTCATCTTGTGCCACGGGGCGTGCATGACAATGCTGGCGGCTTCCGGGTCGAAACGCAGGTTGAATTCGCGCCGCGGTGAATTGATGAACTCACGCGCATACTGCCCTGCCGCCACGGTGGAAAGCTGCTGGTGCGGGTTCAGGCTGCCGCCCATATAGACCAGTTCCCTGGCGAGAGAGGCGAATTCAGGATCAAGCCGCTGGGCCAGGGCAAGGTTGGTCATGGCCCCTGCCGCCACGATCGTGACCTGCCCCGGATAGGCGTGTACCATGCGGATCAGGAAGTTGGCTGCAATTTCCTTTGCCGGCTTTGTGGTTGCATTGCCATCCGCCGGTGTGGGTACGACATCGGGCGCGTGGTAGTTGGGTTCGGGCTGGTTGGTAGGTTCCACCCACTGCTTCATCCACGCACCTTTCCAGATCAACCTGCCGTACAGGCTTTCCCACTTCTCCGTCAGCTTTTCTGAATTGATCAGCGGGTAGATCGCCCCCGGCACTACGGGCACATCGGTCCGGTGCAGGATTTCCAGCCCGCGCAGCATGCGGTTGATTTCATCATCACGCCACCGGTTGCCGCTGGCAACGGTAATGCCCAGGACATCCACCCCCGGTGCTTTCAGCAGCGTTGCCTCCGCCAGTGACAGGCTATCGTCATCATCAATGATGACCTTGCGGTTTTCCGCTGCGAACCCGGAATATGCCGGCACGCTGCACGCCAGGGCCACAAGCACGCCGCAAAGACGGTGGCGGGCGTTGCGTGACGAAAGAAAAGACATTGAATATCCAGATTTCCAGGGCGTTGTTGTAGGCTGATGATATGCCATGCATACCGCTTGTTTCCAATTGGGAATGCAGACAACGCGATGTTGCTTTTTATGCAATAGTAAATCAAAGGTGAGAAAAAGTCATGATATTAAAAATAAAAAATGCCTAAAAATTGGTCATATAAATGAATAATAACCGTGCACCCTATCGTTTTTTACAGGCATCGGTTCTGTATTCCCGCGCGCGAAGTGCACGGAAAAATATTGTACATCGAGTATGTTAATGGAATGAACAAGACGCCCTGCCATCTGGGCATACAGGTTGGGCCTGCGCGTTCTTCCCGGCCCTGCGCAGGGCACGCTCAGTCAGCAACGGCAGGGCAATGGCGGCAGGTGCGACATGACCAGTCCATGCCATAATGGAACCGGGCGAAGGCACCCCGACGGATGGGACCGGGATGGACTGCCCCATAGTGTCTGACATGGTGCGGCGCATTGCTGCTGCTATCCGTCAGGACCGGTAGCAGCCCCATGGCGCACTGCGGGAGCTACCGTATCGCGCCGGTTGTGAACGCTCTGTCATGGGGCGCAGTGCCCCTGTCAGTTGTTCCAGCGGATGCCTGGCGTCGCCTGCTGGATCGGGCCGGGCTGGATCAGGGTGGCGCAGGTGCTGGCCACGGGTCTGTTCCTGATCAGCCGTTTCACGAAGGGCAGGGAATCCTGTACCGATGCATTGACCGCCCCGTTATGGGTCAGCCCCGGATATTCATGCCACTCGACCCGCGTGCCCGCATCGCACATTGCGGCCACGGCATTGTACTGCCCCGCTGTTCCTGCTTCCCCATCGGCAAGACCGGTGCCGACAAAGACGGGTACACCGATATGCCCGTCGGGAATCTGGAAGGCTGCGTCATGACGTTTTTCGTAATCGGCCAGCCCCGCGTTGAACAGCGTGGACGCGGAAACATGCGTCCTGTCCGCATAGGTGAACAGGTCATGCAGGCATGATGTCCGGGCCTGACGTGCGTAGTCGCGGCCTGCGGGTGTCAGCACGGTGTCCGCATTGCGTGTCGGGTTCAGGCTCTGATCCGTACCTTCTACCCGCAGTATGGCAAAGGCTGCATCCATCTGTGCCGGGTCGGTATAGACAGCCGGAATGGCGGTGTGCCGCGCGGGGGCGGTAATGTGGAAGTCCGCCACCACGCCCGTCGCCACCACGCCCAGGATATGCAATGCAGGCGCATGGGTCGGCGCAAGCCATGCTGCTCCCAGTGCCGCCCCCGATCCCTGGGACTGCCCGACCAGCACGATCTGGTTGCGCAGCAGCGTGGGGAATTGTTTCAACGCCGCGCTCAGGCCATCCAGCACGCTGTAGCCTTCGGGCCGGTAAAGCAGGTACGGGTGCGGCCCCGGTGTACCCAGCCCCTGATAATCCGTAGCAACAATGGCAAAACCGGCGGCAAGCCAATGGGCCAGATAGACCCGGTCGCGTGGTGAGTAGCCCCGCCACGAGGGCGCGCATATATCGGCGATGCCGGTTGTGCCGTGTTCCCACGCAACAATGGGCCAGCCATGCCGGGGGGGCTTGCCCGGCGGCAGTAGGATCTGGCCCGAGACGGCAATGGCTGTGCCGTTGTCCTCGACCCCGTCCGTTGCGCTATACAGTGTGCGGATGGCGCGCGCGGTGCCATCTGGCAGGTGGGGCGTGCTGAACGCCTCGGTGCGGATCATGGTGCCGGGAGTGGGGAGTGCCCCGTCGGGTGTATAGAAGGCGCTCGTACCTCCGTCACCGTACGGACTGTCCGCCTGCGGTAGGGATGCGGCCTTGGTCTGTATTGCCACCATAAGGATACAGCATGCCAGAAAGGATGGAAAAAACAGGCGTGTATCGAGCATGGGACCTATCCCGGCTAAATGGTTGGTGGACGTGATTGCGATGATAACACACCGTATTGACAACGAACTATGCGTTCATCAACCCCTTGGCATAGGCCTGTCGGGGCATACCGCCGGCTTCCCGCCAGCCCAGCGTGCGCGCCACGGCCCCGCAGGGAAAGAAATGCAACCCGCGAAACAGGGTTCCGGGCGTAGTGGTCATGACCTGTGCCACCGGCCGGATTACCTGTTCGGGCGTGCTGGTGCATGACCAGCGATGCATCAGGGCGCGCTGTGCTTTCAGGAACGGCAGCACCGGTCCAACGCCGCATCTCATCCCGTAGCGCATCATCATGCGTGGCGGGACCGGGCCGGGCAGCCCCACATGCACCGGCAGGGTAATGCCGTTGGCGCGCAGATGCCGCTCCCATTGCAGTAGCGGAGCGGGGTCAAGGCACAACTGGCTTACGATACGGATGTCCAGTCCATCCCGCTGGCCAATTTCCTGCTTCTGGCGTAGCACCGACAGGGCCTGCCCTGGTTGCTGCATGACCGGCGAGCCTTCGGGGTGTCCGGCCACGTATATGTTGCGTATGCCGCTTTCCTGCAATGTACCTGTCTGGAGCAGGGCCAGCGTATCGGCAAGGCAGCCGGCGGGCTTTGCCTTATCGCCCGCTATGAGCAGGACCGTATCGGTATGCAACTCTTGTGTCACGGCCTGCCCGATCATCCGCAGCATGGGCAGGTCGGCCATAGCGCGCGCGGGCAGGTGTGGCACGGGCTGGCACCCCCACTCCCTTACCTTGCGGCAGGCTGTCAGTGTCTGCCCAAATGCAAAGCCCGTAAGCCAGGTTATGAAAATGGTCGTGCCCTGCGGCAGGGCATCGGGTCGCTGCCGTGCCGCGCTGACATAGGCGGGCGTCATTTCCAGGGTACTCTCATGCACCAGGCGCCGGGCGGTGCGGGACACAGCCGCGCGGGCCTGGACATCAGGCATCGGTGGTGGCCACAGCAGGCACGTCGTGCCAATTGGCATGGAGGCCCGCATTACGGCAGTTTTCCGGCCTAGGTGCCATATGCAGGCGTATTGACGCGTCAATCCCCACGCTGAGCGGCGCACAGGCTGGTTGCAGGCCCCGGTGCGCCAATATGACTGCGCGCTGCGGGGCGCTGTGCATAAAGCGTGTTGTGGCCAGATCTAGGTTGAAGGAAAGAGCCATTGTCGTGCCGCCATTTCCGTGTGGCCAGTCATTGGGCATGGTCTGGTTCCGCACCATGAAGCAGGTGCGTGGGGCCGCTGTGGTGTGCAGTGACAGGTCATCTGGCTGCACCTGTCGGTTCATGCTGTGCCATGTTCCGGTAGTGCGCAGGGGAAATGACATGGATGACATGGAATTGCATGGGCGGCCCTTTACACATGACGGGACAGAACATGTTCGATAAGCGAACTTTAGTTCGTTATTGATTTATGTTAGCCGAATATGATTTTGTAGGGCAAGAAATTATTCCGAAGTCGTATGGTCGATGCGGCTTCTTGGGGGCGCTTTCAATCATATTTTAGGCAGGACTGGATAAAATGACCGAAGCTGATTCCGAAATATCTCTCACCTTCGTCAAGGGGTTAGCCGTGCTGCGCGCATTTGGTAAGGGAAAGGAGGGCATGACGGTAGCCGAGCTGGCCCGTGAGGTGGGCCAGACCCGCGCCACCACACGGCGCTTGGTGCGCACACTGGAAATGCTGGGTTATGTCACGGCCGATGGCACGCGTTATATGCCCACGCCGCTTACCCTCAAGCTTGGTCTGGGCTTCTTGCACAGCCGTTCGATCGGCCAGTTGGTCAGCCCGGTCCTGCATGAGGAATCGCTTGTGGTGGGGGAACCGGTTTCACTGGCGCTGCTGTCGGGCAACGAGCTGGTCTATGTCGTCCATGTCCCGACTGCTGCCAAGATCGAGATGGCAGGCTACACCACAGGCAGCAGCCTGCCGCTTGTAAAGACCGCCATGGGGCTGGCAACGCTTGCTTTCCGCAGCAGAGCGGGCGCCATAGCCCTTCTGCCGCCCGACCTGCCCGCGCCCGACCAACAGGCACTGGAACAGGCGCTTGACACCATTAAAGCGCAGGGTTTTGCCCATGTTCCTGATGTGAATGGAAAGGCGTTCCACGCGATTGCGGTGCCCGCCTTCGGGCTGAAAACGCAAGATGCGGTCGGCGCGCTGGGTATCGTCTACCCGAACGGACAGTACGACATCGACCATCTGCATGATGTCATTGTGCCCAACCTGCACAAATGCGCCCGCTACATTGCCACTGCCCTGTAGGGTTACGGGGGTCTGTCCCACGCGCGGCACGCCCGGCAGGCGTGCCCTGCACTGCTACGGACAGTGAAGCCATGATGCCACGCGCCTGTGCATTTTACGCGCAGGCTGGTACGGCCGGAACATCCGGGCGGCCATGCCCGCGCATCGGTGTTGATACGCGGGACCGGGGCTTTGGCTGGTTCAGGCCAGCACGCAGTCCGTCACCACTTCCCCGGTCATGCCCGAGGTAATGCCCATGTCGGTCACATGCGGGCCGGGATTGCAGGCCAGGCTTGCGCCGATCATCAGCTTGATCACCGCAGTCTGACCATTCCATGTGGTAACGGATGCGCAGGCTTCCCGCACGGCGTTGAACTGGCGGGCAACTTCCGTGGGGGGGGCGGCCGACAACAGGCCGCACACCGGCAGTTCCAGATGCGCCAGCACCTTGCCATCACGGACTGCCACCATGCCGCCGCCTGAGCGGATCAGGGTATTGGCGGCCAGCATCATGTCCGCCTCCCCCCGGCCAATCACGGCAAGGTTGTGGCTGTCATGCAGCACGGTGGTCGCGACCGCACCCGACCATTCGCCCCAGCCTTCCAGAATGCCAAGGCCCGGCACGCTGGACGCGCCATAGCGGTTGAACACGGCCATGAGCGCCGCATCGTGCGGAATGACGACATGGCCGTCCCTGACCGCCACGTCACGCTCACCCCAGCGCGTGGTGCGGGGTATGGCCACGGTGCGCACGCGGGCATGGGTGCCGGTTGCGGGGATATGGAAGGACTGCTCGGTGGTCAGCGCCAGCTTCATGGTCTCGGTGGGTGCCGTTACGGGGTCGGGGCGCAGGGCTTCGCACAGTTCACCGTTCTCCGCCACATGGCGGCCGGATGCGAAGACATGGTGCGCCCTGAATTCGGTCAGGTCATCAAACACCACAAGGTCGGCCCGCCGCCCCGGCGCCACAAGACCAAGGTCGCGGCGTTGCAGCCGCATGGCGGTGTTGAGCGTTGCCGCCCGCAGCGCCTGAACCGGGTCCAGCCCGATCTGCACAAGCCGACGCAGCATGTAGGCCATGCCGCCACGGCTGACGAGGTCATCGGGGAAGATATCGTCCGTGCACAGCGTCACGGTCTGCGGTACATGGCCCAGTCTGCCAAACAGTGCTACCGCCTGCGGCAGGATGTCCTCGTGTGAGACACGCAGTTCGATCGTCATGCCCGCGCGGATCTTTTCCAGCAGGTCGGCCTCGCTGGTAATCTCGTGGTCGGACTCAATGCCTGCGGCCAGAAAGCCCTGTAGCCCCCTGCCCGCCAGGTCGCGTGCATGGCCGCAGACCAGCTTGCCGCTTTCCAGGCCTGCCTGTGTGATGCTGCGCATGAGCGGGCTGCGCGCCAGCACGCCGCGCATGTCCATGATCTCGGCAACACCGCCCACTTCCGGCCAGGAGAGCATCTCCTCCATGGCATTGCCATCAAACACAGCGCCCGAACGCTCCAGCCCCGGCGCTGATGGCACGCAGGAGGGGGCGAGCACGATAATGCGCAGCGGCAGCCCGCGTGATGCGGCAATGGCCCAGCGCACCGCTTCCAGCCCGCCGACATTGCCCACTTCATGCGGGTCCCAGCAGATGGTGGTTGTGCCCTGTGGCACCACCACGCCAGCATAGGTGCGCGGCGTGACCATGGAGCTTTCGATATGGAGGTGGGAGTCAATCAGCCCAGGGGCAACAATACGCCCGCCAAGGTCAATGACCTCGCCCGCCTCGTGAAAGGTGCCACGCGGGTGCACGCTGGCGATCAGCGCGCCGACCAGCCCCACATCGGCCTCCCGGACCTCGCCTGTTGCCACATCGGCCACCCGGCCGTTGACCAGCAGCGTGTCAAACGCTTCCTGCCCCTGTGCTGCGCGCACGGCCCTGTCGCGCAGCGCAGGATCATTCAGGTCGGGATAGGGTGAACTCATTGGTCCTGTTCTTTCATGCTGGATAAGGATGGTGCCCCGCATGGCTGCTCCTAGTGGCGCATGCTCATGCTGACGATGAAGAAGACGGCCATCACCGCGCCCAGCCCCCATGCCGTAGGGGTCACGCTGCGCCAGCGCCGGGCGGCAATGTTCATGACAATGTAGGCGAACGTGCCAAAGGCCATGCCATTGAGCAGGTTGCCCGTCAGCACCGCGAACATGAAGGTCATGATCGCGGGCACGGACTGGGTCATGTCCGTAAGGTCCAGCCGCGATATGGCGCCAAACATCAGGATCCCCACCATGACCAGCGCAGGCGTTGTCGCCTGCGGCGGGATGATCATGAACAGGGGCCACAGGAACAGGGCGGCCACGAACCCCAGCGCTATGACCACGGCCGTAAGTCCTGTGCGCCCGCCCATCTGCACGCCGATCACGGATTCCAGGTAAACCGCCACGACTGCGGTGCCCAGCACCGGCCCCACGATCGTACCCGCCGCATCCGCCGCAAAGGCGCGCGTGGCGTTGGGGATCGAGCCATCACGGCGCAGCATGCCGCCCGCGCTGGCAATGCCCAGCAGGTTGGCCAGCGTGCCGAACAGTTCCGTGCACAGGAAGAAAATGATGACAGGCAGGACATAGAAGAAATTGCGGAAGATGTAGCCCGGATCAAGGTGGAATGCCGTGGCCGATGGCCAGACCGGCATGGCGAACAGCCGCGTGGGCCAGTGGGTGATCATGCCCCCATGTCCGTCGGGCACGAACAGACCGATGACGGTCAGCACCATGATCGAGATGATGAGCGCGCCGGGCACGCCTGCCGCCACAAGTGCCGGGGTCAGGACCAGCCCTGCAAACGTCAGCATGACGGCGGGGCTGGACAGTGAACCCATGGTGACAAGCGTTGTGTGGTTGCCCACCACAAAGCCGGCATTGCGCAGCCCGATGAACATGATGGTCAGACCCACTGCGATCTGTATGCCCACCCGCAGGCAGTCGGGCATGCCGTCGGCCATGCGTTCGCGCACCTTCGTAACCGTCAGCACCATGAACACGATGCCCGTAAGGCAAACGATGGCCAGCGCTGCCGGCCATGGCACGCCCATCTGCTGGACCATCACCACGGCAAACACCACGTTGGAGCCGATGGCGGGCGCCAGCCCCAGCGGCAGGTTGGCCAGCAGCCCCATGGTGGCGGAGGCGATAATGGCGATCAGGCAGGTTGCCGTAAGCTCACTGGCGCGGTCCATGCCCGCATTGGCCATGATGGCGGGGTTGACCGCAACACAGTAGACCATGGCCGCAAACGTGCCCAGGCCGGCCACAACCTCCCGGCCGGGCGTGGTGCCTGCGGCCCGCAGGTGGAACAGGCGTTCCAGCAGATTTGGCTTCATCGACGCTCCCGCCCATGGCGCGCCGTGATGGTGCGCGGGTTGTATTAACTTGTCTTATATTCGTTTCGGGAAACAATCAATGGCCGCTTATTGGGCGGGTGGCCATGGATTTTGGGGGATGAAGTCGGTATCGGGCAGGCTGCCGCCATGCGCGGTGATGGAAAAGCGGGTAATGCCCGGCCGGGCCAGCAATGTACTGTGTTCACACGCACTCCCCGCGTCATCACAGGTAATGCGGCGCATGACCATGATGGGGCTGCCCGGTTCCATGTCCAGTTCGCCCGCAAGGCCAGGGTGTGCGCCCGTCACGTCCACCGTAATATGGGTGCGGCCAAGCTGGAGGCCAACATGCTCGGTCATGAGTGTGGCGGAGGGATGGAGGCGGGCATCATGTGCCGAAATGAACCCCCGGAAGGCAGGTGGATAGTACACTTCCGTCACGGCCACCGGCACATGGTCGATCAGGTAACGCCGCCGCAGCAGCAGGGCCTGCGGGCCTTCCAGTCCCAGCGCGGCCATCACGTCCCCGGGTGCTGGTGCCAGGCTGAACGCCAGTAGTTCCGTCTCTACCGCCATGCCGTGTGCGTGCAGGATGTCACTCAGCCCGACCACCGGATGGGCGGGTGCGGGGGGTGGGCGCTGCTGGGATGGCACGACAAACGTGCCCCGGCCCTGCCGGCGGCAGACCAGTCCCGCATTTTCAAGGTGCCGGAGTGCATGGCGGATGGTCACGCGGCTGACATTATAGATCCGGCATAATGCCGCCTCCGAGGGTAGCCTGTCGCAATACTCCGCTTCGCGCCCGATCCGGCCGGTCAGGTCCTCGGCGATCTGGTGGTGCAGCGCGCGCGATGAGCGGGGATCTGACAGCGTGTGCATGAACCGGGGCAATCCCTGCGAGAGAGGTTTTGGGTGAAACGTGCCCGTGGCGTTAGCATGGCACGGGTGGCCTGCAAACAGAATGCGCGACAAGCCTGCCCGTAGGGGGGAATTGTTACGGTTTTCCACCGGATTGCGCTACCGGCGGTTTTGCCCTTATGGTCCATGACTTGACGCCATCATCCATATCAGCAGGTCAGCCCCTCATGCCACGACGCCCCCCTTCAGGACACTCCCGTTTCATTGCGCGTGGCCGGGGGCGAGTGTGGCGCGCGGGCGTGCTGGCCGGTGCGATTGCAGCCGTCCTGCCCGCAGGGCCGTTGCAGGCCGCCTCCGCCCGACAGATGGAGCAGGTCAGGACTGTAGTGGTCATCTTTGCCGAGAACCGCTCCTTCGATAACCTGTACAACGGCTTCCCCGGTGCGGACACGTTTGCGGGCCAGCCCCCTGCCCTTTTTGCCCAGCGTGACCGTGATGGCACCATCCTGAGCGAACTCCCCCCGGTGTGGGGCGGGCTGACCGGGCGCGGCGTGCGCAACGGGGTGACACAGGCCATGAGCGCGCACCTGCCCAACCAGCCCTTCCGCGTGGACGACCCGCAGGGCTTCAATGTCGCGCTCAGCACCCTGACCCATGACCTGTGGCACCGCTTTTACGAAAACCAGATGCAGATCAATGGCGGCCGTAACGACATGTTCGTGGCATGGGCGGATTCCGGTGCCATGCCCATGAGCTACTGGAACGGCTCGGCCATGCAGATGTGGCAGGTCGCGCGCCGCTATGCCATGGCGGACCGCTTCTTCATGGGGGCCTTTGGCGGGTCATTCCTCAACCACCAGTGGCTGGCCTGTGCCTGCGCGCCGTATTACCCGCAGGCTGATACCAGCCCCGCGCATCCGGTCATCTCGGTGGTCGACGCATCGGGAAAGGCGCTGGTGGTGGCCCCCAATTCTCCCCGTTCCGCGCTGGAGGGGGTGCCCAAATTCGTGCGTGATGGCAACCTGACCCCCGATTTCCATGCCGTGAACACCATGCAGCCCGCCTACCAGCCCAGCGGCAACCCGCCTGCCGCCGGGCAGGATACCCGCTTTGCTGACCCGACCCAGCCCACGACCCTGCCACCGCAGACCGGCGCCACAATTGGTGACCGGCTGAGCGAGCGTAACATTACATGGGCATGGTATTCAGGCGCATGGCAGGACGTGCTGGAGCATGGAAACCACTACCCGGCCCCCGATTTCCAGTACCATCACCAACCCTACAACTATTACCTGAACTACGCCCCCGGCACCCCGGCACGCGCGGCGCACCTGCTTGATGGCGGGCTTGCGGGCACGCGCTTCATTGATGCCATTGACCACGGTACCCTGCCGCAGGTTGCGTTCTACAAACCGCAGGGCAATCTGAACGAACATTCCGGCTATGCCGATATCCGCTCGGGCGACCAGCACATTGCCGACCTGATCGCGCATCTGGAGAAAAGCCCACAGTGGCCACACATGCTGGTCATCGTGACCTATGACGAAAATGGCGGCCTGTGGGACCACGTTGCCCCGCCCAGAGGGGACAGGTGGGGGCCGGGATCGCGTATTCCCGCCATTATTGTCTCCCCCTATGCCCGGCGTGGTTATGTGGACCATACGGTGCAGGATACGACCTCGATCCTGAAATTCCTGACCGAGCGCTACCACCTGCGTCCGCTTGACGGGGTGGTGGTGCGTGATCGCGCCATACAGGCGGCGACCGGCCAGCCGCTTGGTGATCTGACGAATGCCTTAAACCTGAATTCCGCAGGGAAATAACCCGTCATGCTGCAACGCGCCCTTACCGCCCTTCGTGGCCTGCGCCCGGCGCTGGCCGTGCTTGTCCCTACCCTGTCCCTTATGGCCGGATGCGCCCATACGCCGCCCGCTGCCCGCTCCGATGCGCTGTCGATCCCCGTAGCGCAGCATGGTGATTTCGACCATTACACACTGGCGCTGACCTGGCAGCCCGGCTTCTGTACCGACCGCCACGGGCCGAGCTGCCAGCCCGACCAGCCGCACACGCCGGTGATCGGACTGCACGGGTTATGGGCTTCCCTGCCCTCCGATCTGGTGCATGATGGCCTGCCCGTAACCATGTGGTGGAACAAGGGGTGTGACATCTACAACCATGATGACACGCCACCCCGGCTTTCCCCCGTGCTGGCAAAACGGCTTTCGATGACCGTGGCCCATACCCGTTCCAGCCTTGTCACGCATGAATACACCAAACATGTGCAGTGCTTTGGCATGAATGCCGAACGCTTTTTCACGGTGGCCAGCACGCTGCGCGACCGCTTTGCCGCAGGCCCTGTGGGCCGCGACCTTGAACATGATGCCGGGCAGGAGATCAGCAAGGCTGATGTGCTGGCATCATTTGAAAAGGCATATGGCCCCCTGCCGCAGCGCGGATTGCAGTTCCGTTGCAATACCGACGCGCAGGGTCAGACGGTGCTGGCACAGCTGTGGTTCACGCTCGATCCGCGTGGTCTTGGCCGCTTCCCCGCCGCTTCGGGATTCCTGCCCTCGCCCGATGTGCAGGATAATTGCCCGGCCCGCTTCCATGTGCCCGCATGGCCCGCCACGACACAGGCAGGCTAATGGCCGCAGGCCGTGCCGTAGTGTGGCACGGCGCGGCATAAGGGACTGCCCTGTAAAAAATGCTTTCCCTTACCGGCCGGGTTTCGGGTCAATGCCTGCCAGATCCCGGTCAAGGACAAAGGCCAGCCGTACCCGGCCTTTTCCAGCCGCTGCGTGACAATCGTGTGCGCGGCGGCATCAACCCCGCAGGCAGGCAGAGCGGGGTCGTATCCGCGCTGCATCGCGCCAATGCATCAGGCCACCAGTGTGCTGGCCCTGTGCCCGCATGCGTGAGCGGTGGAAGTATGGTTCATCATGGCTGCCACGAAAGTGCTCTGTCCCGCCGGGCGGGGGGAATAGGTGCCTACGAAGGGATATGGTTACGGTATTTCTGCCAGTTTGCCAGAATGGCCTCGATAACCGGCGCGCCCGCGCGTTCATTGTTGTCAAAGGCCAGTGACTGGCCTGGTGCTTCATCCCCCATTGACTGCGTAACCGCAACGCCCGGTGGCGGGAGCGAGAAATTGCTACCCGAGCGCAGTACCATGATCCGGTCGGGATCGACAAAGCCGAGTGTTGCCAGCGTGCGCATTTCGCGCTGATAAGTCTGGCTTTCCTCATTCGTCATGACAAACTGGCCCTGTCCGTGTGTCCAGAGCCGGACCCAGTCCTGTGCCCAGCGGTTGCGCGGCGCGCCATGCCAGTAGCGCTCGGCCCCCAGTGTCTCGCCCATCAGGATGAAGGGTGGCTTGCGCGCCTGGTCAAAGCCTGTCCATGCCTGGCGCCTGATGGCTATGGCGGGATCATCGGCCAGGTTGGCCTTCTGGCTCAGTGCAAACGCCCAGCGCGCCAGACCCTGGTTGAGCGGATAGGCCCGCGTCAGTTCCGCCACATCGGTGACTGAGCCATAATGGTCCGGTGCATCGGGCAGGGTGTTGGGGCGGGAGGCGCCAATGGCATACAGGCCGTAGGGCCAGTCTTTGGGAATGGTGCGGTCATCGATCTCACGCAGCGCATCGCCATCGACAACCCAGCGCGCCCACGCCACACTGCCAACCGAGGCGACGTTGGGGTCCACGCCCGAGATGCCGGTAAACAGCCAGTAGGTATGATGGAAATCAAACCGTGGATCGAGCACGAAGGCTGCAAGGTCGGTTACCCCGTGGCGCAGCACCATGCCGTACAGCCCTGCCTTGCTGCGCCGGACCACATCGGGCGCGCCGCGCACGGGTACCTTTTCATCAAGGTGTTCGCGTTCTACCCAGTTCTGGTATTCACCGGGGGCGTCACCACTATCGGCCCCATTTTCCCAGTTGGTCACGACAACGAAGCGCACCTCCTGCACCGGTGGAGCCGCCTGCGCGGCCATGGGCAGGCAGGCCGCTCCCGCAAGCAGGACAGATGTAACAATACCGGCAGGGAACCTGCTTCGCCTCTGGTCAGCCATCAAATACTTCCATTGTCATTTTCATGTCACATCCGCCATGGAACGCGTTGGTTCCGGGCGCGGCAGGGTCGTTTTTCTTCCCGCATGAGCGGACCCTGTGCCAAAGGGATGAATGAAGGTTAGCGACGGGACTGTATGGCGCCAAATAGAAAGAAAGCCACACGCTGTTGCCTTTTAATTGACACGGGGTCGTATCGATCCTCGTGGGGTGGGATCTGCGGCAACCGGTCTCGATAACCGCACATTGCGCGTAATGTCGCGTACCGGTATGCCGCGTATAGATGGCGCTGGCCGTTGCAAACGGCGTGCAGCCTTTTCATGCAGGGTCATGAAATGCTGCACGTCCCGCGTTCAACAGAACCGACTGAACAGGTCGGGTCTAATGGTGGCGGTCATGGCCCGGCAGCGATGCCGCCACGCGCTGGTCGGCCTGTGCCTCTACCGTATTGATGTCGCGTGTCAGCACCCGGCCGTGGTCCACCACCAGATGGCCGCCCACATACACCTGTTCCAGATCCCGCATGGATGCGGCCAGCACAAGGGTGGCGTAAGGGTCGAACACGTGGGCAAGGTGCGTGGGGTCAATGATCAGGAAATCCGCGTATTTGCCCCGCTCAAGACTGCCCAGACGGTCCGATGCCTGCAGTACCGCCGCACTGCCCACCGTATGCAGGCGCAGCACGTCGTATGGACTCATGATGCTGGCACTCTGGTATCTGTCACGGATGGCGTACAGCCCCGTGCGCATGTTTTCGAACGGGTCGGCCAGGTCGGCGCTGGCCTCCCCGTCCTCACCCATGCCGACCCTGATGCCATTTTTCAGGTAGGTGGGAATATCCGCCGTGCCCGAAGCCAGCCGTCCGTTGGAAAGCGGGTTCCATGACATGGCGGCCCCTGCCCGGCCCGTTTGTGCCAGGATTTCGGGTGTGGTGTGGATGAAGTGCCCGAAGATCAGCTTCGGCCCCATCATGCCGCTCTGGGCAAAATAGGGAAAGATTGCCTGCTGGGCGGCAACATGGTCGGGGGGTTCAAGGTAATGCGTCTGGTTGCCTAACCCGAACTCTTTCATCAGGCTTCCCTCCAGCATCGCCTCATCCAGCGCGCGGGCCGGTGTTCCCTGAAAGGCGGCAGTGCCGTTGAGCATGATGGAAAGGAACGCTGTGCTGGCGGGCTGGGCCTGTGTCCAGTCAATGAAGCCGCGCAGGTGCTGGCGCGCGCCAGCCAGCGAATGGTCGACCGTATCCGCCGTGGGGTTGATACCGTGCACGAAGCGCAGGCCAGAATCCATCTCGGCACGGAACTGCTGGTGGTCCACGTTATCGGCCTCGGTGGCCGGCTGCCCCCAGTGGTTGCCGTAATTGAAGTTGTAGGCGGTGGTGATGCCATGCTGCAGATGGTCAAGCGCGCCATCGAGCGTGAACCAGTAGAAATCCTCGGGTCGGGCATGGCTGGCGGTCTTGTCATACAAGGCGTCAAGCCATCCTAGTAGCGTGCTGTCCTGTGCCAGGCCACGATAGGCGGCCTGCCATAGGTGACTGTGGGCGGAAATGAAGCCGGGCATGACCCAGTGGCCGTGCGCATCGAGCGTGGTCGTGGCATGAATGCGCCGGCCCGGCGCGCCCGGTGCGATGGCGGTGATGGTGCCGCTGGCATCAATGAGCATGTAGCCGGTAAACGGTTTGCGGTATTTGTCGGCCATGGAAAAGATGTAGGCGTTCTTTACAAGTAACGATTCCTGCCTATTGGCGGCATCCGCATGCGCGCGTGGCGTCAGGCACAGCATCGTGGCGGCCATGATGGTCGTTCCGGCGATCAGTTTCATGTCATGAGATCCATTTGCGGGATGTAGGAACGGGTATCGGCCCTCTTTACGGCCTGAAGGCTGTTTGAAAAGGTTGGTTCAGTAATATCCTGGAATTATGAAAGTGTCAGGGAAAGCTTTTCCAAAAGGCGGGACCGGGACACTTTTATTCTGGATCGGCAGACTGTCAGCACGGGGCCGTTCCTGATATTCATGGTAACGTGGCGCATCCGCGCATGCTGCGTGCCCGATCCGACCGGGTATTATGGCTCGGCGGTCAGTGGCCGCTTTTTGTCAGTCCTGACATAAATGCCCGGTTCTGCCCGCATTACGGCAGGATGACCGCTTTGGCTGTTGGCGCTTCGCCCCTACCGCGCATTGCCGGTCCTGCTGCGTCGCATCGTCGCGACACAGGCCGCCGATCGCAGCACACCCATCTTTGAATCGAGCCGTGCTCCCGATGGCCTGTTTGTCCGCATTGGCTGGCCAAGCCGCCTGCTTTATGGGTGATGTGGTCCGTTGCCGGGTGGTGGCTCAGGTGCTGTTGCGGGGGCACACGCCAGAGAGGAATATCCCCCATGCCCGGTCAAAGAACTGCCTGCGGGCACCGGCATCGTCCATGCAGTTCTGGCCCAGCATGGTGTTTTGCAACGGCCAGCCGGTGACAAGGCTCATGAGCACACGGGTCGTCTCCTCGTGGTCGGTGGACTGGAGGCGCCCGGCGGCGGCGGCGGCACTGATGAGGCGGCTGATCGTAGCCACGAAGGGTTCCCCGATGGTCGTGATCATCTCATCGGCAATAAAGGGGATGCGGTGCCCGTCTCCAATCACGATCCGATAAGCCTCACGCGTTTCGGGTCGCAGCATGAAGTCGAGGAAGAATAGCGCGATTTCCCGTGTGGCCACCAGCGGATCTGTGGAGGAAGCCTCAACTGCTTCCGCCTCTTCAAGCAGCATCCGGCCTCGTGCGGCCACCACAGCCTTGAACAGGTCTTCCTTGGAGGAATAGCGGCGGTAGAGCGTGGCCTTGCTGCACCCTATCATGCGCGCGATTTTTTCCAGCGAGGTGGCAGCGTATCCCTGTTCGACAAAAAACGCGGTGGCGACTTCAAGAATCTGCCGGTCAAGCTGCGCTGACATTTCGGGTGTTGGGCGTCCACCTGTATGCTGGGGGCGTGATGCTGCGTCAGGCATGTCCTGTCCTTGGGTTGCGTCTGTTCACATAGCGCACCGGCACCGTATCACAAAACCGCGTCCGAGTGCCACGACAGGCCCGTTCCCGGACGGGTGGCGGCCTATGCCTGGTCTTTTATGGCCCTGAACCTGGAAATGGTCCGGTAGACCGTGGCCTTGTGCACATTGAACCGGGCCGCGACTTCCGCGACCGAAACCCCATCTTGCATGACCATCGTGTATATCCGCTCGGCATCGGATGGGATGAATTTGGCAGGCCGCCCCATATGGGTGCCGCGATTGCGTGCCTGCACGCGGCCGGCGGCCGTACGTTCACGGATCAGGGCGCGTTCAAAATCGGCTATGCCGGCAAAGACCGTCATGACGGTGCGACCCTCTGGCGAGGTCGTGTCGGCCCAGGGTTCGGTAATGGAGCGCAGCCCGGCCTCTTTCGTGCGCAGGGTTTCCGCTATTTCCAGAAGATGTCGGGTGGAGCGGGCCAGACGGTCAAGACGGTAGACGGCAACAACATCCCCCTGCCGGACTTCATGCAGCAGGCGGGTCAGTGCTGGCCGCTCCCTTTCCTTTTCCACAAGGTCATCTTCAAACACCACATCGCAGCCCGCGTCATTCAAATGCCATACTTGGAGGTCAAGTGTGCAGTCATCATTACTTGCGCGTGCGTATCCGATCAACATTCTTTTTTCAAATCAGAATTAAATTTCAGCATGATAGTATAGCCGCAACAAATCGGGATAACCATAGGTTATAAACGGTTCCGCAAGGGCGTGTAACCTTTTCCCGAATAGAATTAAAAGTTTAAGGAATATATTCCCAGCGTTCAATATAAAAATCATTTAGATGTGTGTGATAAAATATGTTGCATTTCATATGTATTAACAGTATTGCATCCGTTAACAAAACTTTAAGACTTTTGCGAAATGGGATGCCAGTTGATGAGCCGCCATACGGACAGACATCTTGGTTTGACCAAAATCCAAGCTGTTCCAGAGATTCAGGGTGGCTTCCTGGCCCTGCAGCGCGCCCTGGTAGGGGTCGCGCTGGATGTTTCCATATTCGATGATAGCTGGCATGCCCCACAACGGCGCGTTATCGGGCCGGGTATGCGCGTTTGTACGTGGAGGGTTCGAAAAACCCCTGGTTCTGGCCCTCTGTGTGTGATTCCCTCTCTTCTGTGATGATTGAGGGAATGGCTCATGAAGCAGCCGGGCTTCTTTGATGTGGACGAGCGACTAGCCCGTTTGAGTGGCCTTGGCGATCAGCTCGAAGCGTTTTCTCGGACTGTGGATTTTGAGGTGTTCCGTCCTGATCTGGACAGGGCTCTGGCCTATGCGGACGGAAGTAAAGGTGGCCGTCCCCCGTTTGATCCGGTGCTGATGTTCAAGATCCTGGTGATCCAGACGCTGAACAATCTCTCCGACGAGCGAACGGAGTATCTGATCAACGACCGGCTGTCCTTCATGCGCTTCCTCGGCCTGGCGTTATCGGACCGGGTGCCTGACGCCAAAACGGTCTGGCTGTTCCGTGAACGGCTGACCGAGGCTGGCGCCATCCAGAAGCTGTTCGAGCGCTTTGACGCCACCCTGCGAAACGCCGGGTATCTGCCGATGTCCGGCCAGATCCTGGATGCCACGCTGGTGGCGGCGCCAAAGCAGCGCAATACCAACGCGGAGAAAGTTGATCTTCGGGAAGGCCGCATTCCGCAGGACTGGCAGGACAAGCCTGCCAAGTTGTCCCACAAGGATCGCCATGCGCGATGGACACTGAAGTTCACGAAGGCAAAGCGGCAGGAGGACGGGACGCTCCCGTCCACGGACCTCGCCATCCCGTTCTTTGGCTACAAATCGCATATTTCCATCGATCGAAAGTTTCGACTGATCCGGAAATGGAAAGCGACGGATGCCGCCGCCAGTGATGGTGCCAGGCTGCGCGAGGGCTTGCTCGATAAAACCAATACGGCCTCAAGCGTTTGGGCCGACACCGCGTATCGCTCGAAAGCCAATGAGGACTTCATGGACAAAGAGGGTTTCGTCTCGAAGGTTCACAGGAAAAAGCCGCATCTCAAGCCCATGCCTCGCCATATCCAGCGCTCTAACGCAGGGAAGTCCGTCATCCGATCCCGCGTCGAGCATGTCTTTGCCGATCAGAAATCGCAGACGGGATTGTTCGTCCGGACCGTGGGCATTACCCGGGCCACCATGAGGATTGGCTTGGCCAATATCGTCTACAACATGCGCCGCTTCCTCTTCCTCGAGAGGTTGAACGCGGCCGCGTAGCTATCCCATTGGCGACAGCGTCCGATCTGCTCAAGACGCAGATCAAAAGTCACCCCAAGAACCGTCAATCAGCACGACAAAAGCCTGAAATCAGGAACCACGCGCGCCAATCAACGGTTCTTCGATCCCTCCACGTCGCTGGTTGACATAGCCCGGACCTGCCAGCGCGATTATCTGCTGTGTGGCGGCACGATGGAATTTGAAAGTAGTGGCGCCCTTCATGTCCTGTGGGTACGCATCGCCGTGAGCAGCGGTGAGAGCAGGCTGGTCCTGGGGCCGAAAAAGGCTGATTCCGGCCTGCTTCTGGTTGATATCATCATGAAGGAAGATCAGGAAAAAGCCAATCTTTCCATCATGTTCAGGGATGTTGCGAGCCTGAGTGCCACGTATGATTCGTGTATGGACATTACCCTGGTCGGGCTGCTGAGTGGTGATGCAACCGAAATGGACTGTAATGCGTGGGCCGTAATCAGGTTGCGGGGCAATGTCTGTAATCTGTCTGCTGAAAACAGTCAGTTAATTAAAGGTAATGATGGAAGTTCTGTATTGTATATACATTCCTATACGGCAGAAGAATTAGGTAAAATACATATAGATATTAGTAAATAAATCCTTACCTGTTTCAATTTCATGGTATCGGGGTTATGAAACAGAACGGACTTTCTCTCTCCCCCTCCCTTCAAGCCCTGTCTGGAAAAGTCGCGTTGCAGGTCCTGCATGGCGCGGGTGAAGGCATTGTGGTTATTGATGAGCATAACCGGATCGTCTTTTTCAATGCCATGGCGGAAAAGCTGTGGGCATATACACAGGCCGACGTAATCGGGAAAAACGTCAGCATGCTTCTGCCCGCCAGCCTGCGTGACGGGCATGACGCTTTTGTCGAGCGTAACCGTAGTACTGGCGTCAACACCATCATTGGCACGTCGCGCCCCATCACGTTGGAAAACCGTGCGGGCGAACCCGTGGCGGCTGAACTCTCCCTTTCCGTGATTGAAATCAGCCCCGATGGGCGGAAATACTATCAGGCTACCATCAGGGGCCTGACGGAGGAAAGCCACAGGAATACCCTGGCTGGCCTACAGAACACGGTCTTTCGCGCACTGTTGTCCGACATGTCGGTGGTCAGCATTGCCGGTTTCATGTGCCGGGAACTGGAAACCTACCTGCCTGACATGACCGCCACGCTGCTTGTGGTTGATGACAGGCGGCAGGTGCACATCCTGTCCGGTGTGGGCTTGCCGGGGCGCTACGCCACGGCGCTGGAGGGCATTACGCTGTCCGCCCATGATGACGCGACCCTTGCACGTGACTCTGCGCAGGCGACCGACGTGGTGTGGGCGTGATGCTGGGCATGACGGTCATAGCCGAAGGCGTTGAAACCCTGCCCCAGAAGGCCCTGCTCGAACAACTGCGCTGTGATGTGATGCAGGGCTACCTTTTTTCCAGGCCCCTCCCCCCAGATGAACTGGAGGTATGGGTGGCGGATAGAAAAAAAGGCTGACGGGGCGCGACCTGTATTGGATGCATCTGTTTAAAGAAAAGAATACAGCCATGAGCAAAGAAATATTTCCGGTAACGACAGAAAACGTGAATTCGGATATCTGCATGGACATGCTGGAGCAGGCGCGCGATGGTGTAATCATTATTGACGAACGCAACTGCATTGTCTTCTTCAACCGTGCGGCGCAGGAACTGTGGGGGTACACGCAGGCCGAAGTCATGGGCCGCAACGTCAAGTGCCTTGTGCCCATGGCCTATCGCGCTGAGCATGACAGCTTTATTGCCCATAACCGCAATACGGGCATCAACCGTATTGTCGGTACGTCGCGTGAAATTACATTTGAAAGTAAAAGCGGAGATTATGTTTCGGCTGAAATGTCGATTTCAACCGCATTGATCGGGCCGGACAGGAAACGGTACTACATGGCCTTCATGAAAGGCGTGACCGAGGAGAGCCACCGCAAGAAACTGCTGGATCTGCAAAACACGGTATTCCGCTCCCTTTCGGGCGACATGCTGATACAGGATGTGGCCGATCTGGTCTGTCAGGGCGTGGAGGAGTTCGTACCCAATTCCGTTGCCGTACTCATGCTGCTGACGGCGGACCGCACGCTACAGATCCTGTCCGGTGCCGGCCTGCCGCGCCGCTTTGCCACGGCGCTGGAAAACATGACCCTGACGGATGCCGACATCACGGCACTGGCCAATGACCTTGATGAAGCAAGTTCGGTGGTGTGGGAGAGTTACCGCTCGCTGGGCATCTCGCTCGGGCTGAATGAATGCTGGGCTTCGGCCATCCGGGCACCCAACGGGCGGATTGCGGGCATTCTGGCGCTGTATTCGCGCAACAAGCACGAGGTAGCCGAGTGGCCACGCAAGATTGTGGCGGGGGCTGTGCCGTTCTGCGGGGTGGTGATCGAGCAGTACGAGGCGCGGCAGCACATCTCGCAACTGGCCAATTACGACCCGCTGACCGGTTTTCTCAACCGCTCCTCGCTGCACCGTATGCTCAGGTCCATGATCAGCCAACCCGGTGACAACTACTTTGCCGTGCTGCTACTCGATCTGGACCGCTTCCGCGACATCAATGATGCCCTGGGCCACATACAGGGCGATACGTTCCTGAAAGTCATTGCCGAACGGCTGAAAACGCTGTGCCGCAGCAACTATATCGTCAGCCGTTCGGGCGGGGATGATTTTGTCATCGTCATACCCAATGCCACGCAGGACATGGCGGTCGATTTTACCAAAACCCTGATCGCGGCCATGCAGCGACCGCTTGATGTGGCGGGCAATCAGCTTTCGGCCTCCTTCAGCATTGGCATTGCCACTTTCCCCGAAAATGGGCCGGATGGGGAATCCCTGATCAGCCATGCCGAGATGGCCATGCGGCTGGCCAAGAAGGAAGCACGTGGCAGCTACCGCCTGGTCAGCGCGATTGATAGCACGGAGGCACAGGACCGGCTGGTGCTGAGTAGTGCGCTGCGTGAATCCCTGTCCAAGGGCCTGCTCAACCTGCATTACCAGCCCCAGATCGAAGCCCGTACGGGCGAGATATATGGCGTGGAAGCGCTGGCACGGTGGAACCACCCTACTCTTGGCACCATTTTTCCCTCCCGCTTCATTGCCGTGGCGGAAGAGACCGGGCAGATCGAGGCGATCGGCCGCTGGTCGCTGGAAGAAGCCTGCCGCCAGATCACCCGGTGGGAGCGCGAAGGCGTGCACATACCGGTCGTATCGGTCAACCTGTCCGCCGGGCATTTTCATAACCGCAGCCTTGTGCCCATGATCGCGGGACTGCTGGAAAAATACGGACTGGCCCCGGAGCGCCTGACGGTCGAGATAACCGAGAGCGTGATGATGGAGGAAAGCGACGAGACGATGAATGCCCTCTCCCACATCCGCAAGCTGGGCGTGGGCCTGTCGATGGATGATTTCGGTACCGGTTTTTCCAGCCTGTCGCGCCTGACCCGCCTGCCGCTGACCGAGATCAAGATTGACCGCAGCTTCATCATGAACCTTGATCATGACCCCAATGCCCAGGCTGTGACCACGGCGGTGATTGGCATTGGCAACCGGCTGGGCATGACCGTAGTGACCGAAGGCGTGGAAACCGAAGCCCAGTATGACCTGCTGGAGCGCCTGCACTGCGATGTGCTGCAGGGCTACCTGTTTGCCCGGCCGATGTCCGCCACCGACCTTGCGGCCTGGGCGCGCCAGCCCCGCATGCTCATGCCCGCCATGCAGCGTACGGACAGGGCGTAGAAAAGGGCGGACACATCCGTCGTGTATCCGCGTTTTTCCTGAACCCGGATCCGGTCAGGGCGTGCGTGCCACCGGCTTGCCTTCGGCGGCCTTGTTGCCTTCCGCGCCCGTACCGGTTGGCTGTCAGGCCCCGTGTCCCCACAGGTCATCTACCCGCCAGCATGGGTCGGATACATGACCCGCGCTGGTGCTGTCAGGCTACGGCCTCCACATGGCGCTGACGCGGCATTCAGTCCCTGCCGTGCAGCCTTTGCAAATACTCCCCCCACCCCATAATCCCGATTACCCGATGCCGGGGCAGCGGATGCGCATTCTAATGGGTGGGCCGGTCCCGATGGTCTCGTCCCGCTATACAGGATTTTTACTTGCCCACCCCTGATGGTGGCCGCATGCTGTGTTTGTTAATCATAATAATAAGAAATGCGTCACGTACGCACAAAATGAAAAATAATATGCAATGAAACAGAAATATTTTGCATTATTTGCCGAGGTCTCCGCATTGCCCATGCTGGCCCGGCAGGCCATGCGCAGGGCCGTGCTGGTAGCCTGATCCTGCACGGCCCTGCGTGTGATCGTGCCCCGTTCCGGTCGTCATGACATGGGACATATCCTTTTCCAGTTTAAAAATGCTCCTGCCACCATGCCCCCATTTCACCGCGTGTCCGCACGTCCGTATCCTTCCATATCCTGTCCCGCCCCGCTGCGCGGCGTCTTTCCTTCCGCATCCCGGCTGCGCAGGCTGTGGGGGGCTGCGGCTCTGGCCTGCGCGGTAGCATCGCCAGCCGCCCATGCGGCACAGGACCGCCCCCAGTCCTGGCCGGGCACGCCCTCTGCTATTCCCGCGCCCAGTAGCGCACCCATGGTGGCCAGCACGACACCCGTGCGGCGCAAGCGCCCGATCGTGGAGACGCGATTGGATGCGCTGTTTAATACCGAGAGCATTTCCGCCCTGCTCAACCATAATGATGATGCCCTGCGCCAGAGCGACCTGAGTGCGGGCTATTTCGTGGCCGAGCAGGCATTTGGCAACCTGGTGCCTCAGATCAGGCCATGGCGGGACTGGCTGAGTAACCGGGGCTTCTCTTTCGAGTTGACCTACAAGGGCGAAGGCATGGCCAATGTGGGGGGTGGCGTGTCAAAGGGAATGGATTATGTGCATGACCTGCGCGTAAGCATGCTGTTCGACCTTGGTCGGCTTATGGGGCTGGATGGGTGGTACCTGCACGGTATCATCATGAACCGCGAGGGCCGACAGGTCGGCTGGGACCATGTAGGCGAGCGCAACGTACTACTGACCGAGGTATGGAGTATCCACGGCCCGGCGGCGGCACGGCTTGCGGACCTGTATGTCGAGAAATCGTTCCTGCACAACCGCATCAACATCAATATGGGCCGCATAGCCCTGACCCACACCTATGCCACATCGGTGCTGCTGTGCACGTTCATGACCCAATGCTCCGCCCCCATGGCGATACGCGAGCCGGCGGGGTGGAGTGTCTATCCCAAGACATCGTGGGGTGGCACGGTGCGCTTTCGTCCCACGCGCGACCTGACGCTGCGCACCGGCATATACAAGATCGGCCCCAAGGTGCAGGACAATACCGGCTGGGCCTGGGGCAGCGAGAGCACAACCGGCGTCCAGACCCCGGTCGAACTGACATGGGAGCCGTTTTTTGGCGTACGCAAGCTGCCCGGCCATTACAAGCTGGGCTACGGGCATGACACATCGCCCTATCCCGACCTGATCGGGCCTGTGCCCGCCGCCTATGCCGCCGCCATCCGCGCGCATAGGGAAAAGCCACGCGACACGTTTTATGTGGAAGCCGACCAGATGGTGTACCGCAGGCATGGTGACTACCAGATGGCGGGCGGCTACGTGCTGGCGGGCTACATTCACAACACGCCCAGCATTTCCAACTTTGCCGATGAATTCTATTTTGGCGCCTCCCTGCTGGGTCTGATCCCCCACCGGCCGTTCGACCGCTTTGGCGTGATGTATTCATATTACCAGATGAGTCCGCGCCTGACCTATGGCCAGAGTCTGCGCCAGGCGGCGGGCTTACCGCTTGGCCCCTACATTACGGGGCCACAGACGCATTCCGCCATACTGGAAGCCTATTACGGTATTCCCGTCACCCCCGGACTGGTCCTGACGCCGGAGTTCGAATACGTGATGCGCCCCGGCGAGACATCGGTCATCCCCAACGCCATGCTGGTGGGGCTGAAGGTTATTGCAAACCTGTAGCCCATGTCGGGGCGCGGCCTGCCCTGTGCCGGTTCACGCAATCGTTCGGGGCATAGCCCTTTCGTGATCGCGTGGGCCATGGCCGTGCTGGCCGCAACATGTAACATCCGTGGAAAAAAGGATATTACGGACCATGAATGGCAACGTGAATGTTCTGGCCGAAGGGGCAGCCACAGGACTGGGCAGGCCAGCGCTGATCACGGCGCGGCATGTGGTTACGGCCTCGTTTCTGGCATGGATGCTTGATGCGTGCGATTTCTTTATCGTGCTGTTCACGCTTGATGATGTGGCGCGCAGCTTCAATGTTGCGCTGCAGGCCGTGCTCCTTGCCCCGACCCTGACCCTGCTCACCCGCCCCATCGGGGCCTTTGTGTGCGGGCGGGCGGCGGATCGCTACGGGCGCAAGCCGGTCATGATCACCACCATCATGGTCTATTCCGCAATCGAGGTCCTGTCCGCCTTTGCACCCACACTGTCCATTTTCCTGCTGCTGCGCGCGTTGTTTGGCGTGGCCCTTGGGGGGGAATGGGGCGTGGGTACGTCGCTTATCATGGAAAGTGTTCCGCCCTCCTGGCGGGGCATGGCATCGGGTATCCTGCAGGCGGGATACCCGGCGGGGTACCTGCTGGCATCGCTGGTGTTCCTGCTGCTGCCGGTCATGGGGTGGCGCGGGCTGTTCGTGCTGGGGGGCTGTGCGCTGTTCTCCGCACTTTATATATGGTTGCGTGTGCCTGAAAGCCCGGAATGGCTGGCCCAGCACGCAGGGCGTGGCCCTGCCGCCGCCCGCCCCTGTGCGCCGGGACTGGGGCAGCTTGTGCGCAGCAACGCGGCGCTGTGTGTGTTTGCCGTGACCCTGATGGCTGCGTTCAATTTTATGAGCCATGGTTCACAGGACCTGTACCCCAAGATATTCCTTGGGCTTGAGCGTGGGCTTTCACATCCGTCCATTACACTGGTGGTGGTGCTGTACAATATTGCGGCCATTGCGGGCGGGCTGTTCTTTGGCATGCTCTCGCAGCGCATCGGGCGGCAGTACAGCATTGCCCTGGCGGCCCTGCTCACCCTGCCGCTGCTGCCGTTATGGACCCTGCCGCATTCTACCGTGTGGCTTACGGTGGGTGCGGTGTGCATCCAGTTCTGCATACAGGGTGCATGGGGGGTGGTGCCTGCCTATCTGAGCGAGCTTTCGCCGCCATGGGCGCGCGCCACCTTTCCGGGCCTGGCCTATCAGTGCGGTAACCTGCTGGCGGCCAGCAACGCGCTGATCCAGACCAGCCTTGCCACCATGCTGGGCACCGGGCTGGCCATACCGCTCATGCTGAGTGTGGGGCTTGCCGCCATGGTGGTGTTGGGGCTGACTTTGGCCAATGCGCGCCTGCACCCTGCCATACGGTAGGGTGGTGGCAGGCATGGCCGTTATGATGACAGGCTGTTGAGCCGGGGTTTCATGGCGGAAACTGGCACGCCTGTTATTGACGGATACCGAGACACTTGCCGATCAGCAGACCCTGTTTGTCAGGGAACTTCTTACAGAAGAACCCCAACTGGAAAAAACGACCAGTTGGGTAAGGAAAATGAAAAATCTGTTCTGCGGGAAATCAGAAGACAACCGCAGACTTTTACTGGAAGCCGGAAGGCAGACCGTGCTCTCCCGTCTGGTTCCAGCCCTGTTGAGGGACAGATCAGTCGATTGATGATGATAAAGCGCACCATGTCCGGGAGAGCAGGCTTAGAACTCATCAGGGCACGTGTATTTTCAATCTCATGCGGAAGATCCGAGTTCTCAGTGAAAATCAACACGTTGACCCTGCCCTGAAAAAACGGGCAATGTCATGACTGCTTGACATCCGCTTTGCCGTCAGAGCATTGAATTGTTCTTAACACTGTTAAGTTTAAACCTGAATGATGGCCCGGACCAGGTCAGCCTCCCTGAAGAAGGACATCGCGTGCGTCTCCCCCGTTCCATCCGTATCACTTCCCGCCTGCTTGCCGGGGCCTGCCTTATGGCCATGAGCAGCCATGCCCACGCAGCCCCGGCCCCGCTGGCACCTGCGGCCTCTGCCTCTGCCTCGGCCGCTACGGCTGCGGCCCATGCGGGCATGCTGACTGCCTCCGTCCCGCTGCCTGCACCCCTCAGTCTGCCCGATGCGGGACAGGCGCTGCGCATTACCTATCTTTCCACCAACGGCGTGACTGGCACGGGGCTTGTGCCCGTTACGGCGGAAGTGATCCTGCCGCCCGGCCCGCCACCTGCCGGGGGCTGGCCCATTGTGGCATGGGCGCATGGCACGGTGGGAGTGTCCGACCACTGTGCGCCCTCCAGCAACCCTTGGACGGAGCGGAACCGGCATTATCTTGGCGCATGGATGAAGCGCGGCTTTGCCATTGTGGGCACGGATTACCAGGGGCTGGGCACGCCGGGCGGTCATGCTTACCTGAACACGCGGGTTGAAGCCTACAGCGTGTTGGATGGCGTGCGTGCGGCACTGGCGTCGGTGCCGGGGTTGCAGAACAGGATCATGATCGTGGGGCAGTCACAGGGGGGCGGGGCGGCCTTTGCTTCGGCCGCGTTTGCGCCGGCCTATGCGCCGGAACTGGACATTCGGGGCACGGTAGCCACGGGTGCGCCCTACATTACTGCGGGCCTGATCCGGCAGATGCTGGCCGCTCCCACCGCGCCGGGCGCATCGTACAACCCGCTTGTGGTCTATCTGCTGTACCTGGCGCAGGGACAGGCCAGCTACCAGGCCGGCTTCCGCCCCGAGGATGTCTTTACCCCCAAAGCAATCCCCGCCTATGATGCTGCCGCCAGCCTGTGCGTGTCTGAACTGACGGACCGGGTGAAGCGTGACAGGCTGAACCTGGGCAACGCGCTACAGCCCGGTTTTGCTACGGCCCTGGCCCCGGCACTGGCGGCGATGGAATACCCTACGCTAAAACTGGCGCAACCGCTGTTCATGGGTACGGGGGAACTGGACCGCGACGTGCCGCCGCCGCTCCAGTTGGGGCTGGTCAAGGCAGCATGTGCGGCGGGCACGGTGGTGCAGGCGCATGTGTACAAGGGGCTGGACCACAGCCAGACGGTCAATGCCTCTCTGCCCGATTCAGCCGTGTTCACGCAGGCTGTTATGGCGGGACGGCCTGTTGCGCCGCAGTGCACACCCATGCCGGAATAGGAGACTGCCCGGAAAGGTACTGTCGGAGATAACGCGTTATCATAAGAACGCTTCTGGTGAATCTTTTTTCAAAAAGCTTTGAAAGACGTGGCCTTTCTGAAAAAAGGCACCCCCCGGCAACTTCTGTCATGTCTTATCGAAGCGTGGCTTTCAGGCAGTCTTCGGGGGTATCAGCGCGCAAGTTCCACCGTGCGTTGGGTATCCTGCTGGCCTACCGGGGTGCCGGGCTTCATGTCTCGTAGCAGGTTTCTGCCTGCCCAGGTTCCCGGTGCAGCTGCGCGTCCATGTCTCGTTCATCTGTTGGCGTGGCGTTGCGATGTTCTGCCGCAGTTCGACAGTGCGGTAGCAGTCAATTGTGCCCTCGATCACGCTCACCGTCGTCTTGATGACTGGTTTGATGTCGAACTGCCGGTAAGGGTAGGCCATGTGTTCGTAATCAAACAGGTTACGTGTGGGCTCGGTACCTCAATTTTTCCATGAATCGAAAATCCGGTCATTGAACCCGGTCAGGAACGGAGCGGAATTGATCGTGATCGCCGCCACGCCAGATTCCTGCGGTTCCTTGGATATGGCCTTCGTAATGACCTCGACTGCGTGTTTCGATGCCGAATAGGACACGGTAAACGGGTCTACCGTCAACCCGGCGCAGGAAGACATGAAAACGATCTTTCCCGCCGGGCGTGCGGCCCGTCGCAGGGCATATCCCCCTGGCCAAAGCCCGTGCCCGCCCCGGTAATGAGAATAGTCCTGTTCATGTCGTATTCTCCCCTGTCGTGCATCCGTTCCGTTGCACCATCGTGTGATGGCGCCGGGACTTGCCCGCTGTCCGCGCCGTGCGTCTGGCAGGGGGCTGGCTGGTAGGTGGGTGCATGCAGGGAATTAATGAGCCGACAGGCAAATGGTTGAATAAAATGCGGATAATCACCCCGCTATCAGCCATACGCAGCGCAACTAGTCGAACTTTACATGCGTGAAAGCTTTAAGCTGAGTGTACTGACGCAGGCGGAGACTGCTACGCAGGGACTGCGGCCCCCGCGTGGACGGTCAATAAACGCAGGTGCCCCACACCCGGCAGGGTATGGTGTGCACCCATGATGAGTTGCAAGGACATGACGATGGACAACCCACTGGAAACCACCCCCCAGACCCAGGCACGCATTGCCGCCAAGGCGAAGGAAATGTGGGAAGCCGATGGCAGGCCAGGCTGCGGGCCACAGGCCTATACCGAGGCGGCATCCGAACTGATCGGTATGGAAAGCAACCCCGATGCGGGCCAGGTGCCGGTGGACTCCCCCGTACCGCTGGATGCGAATGGCCAGCCGGTGGAGCAGGCATGGCTGGAAGAGAACCTGGGCAACCCCGGTGGCAGCGAGGATGAACTTGACGACAGGCGTGAAGTGCCGTTTGCCACAAGGCAGGAAGAAGAAGACGCGCTGAAAAATCAGTAACAGTCAGGGCGCGCGGGAGGCGGCTTCAGGCCAGAATGTGGGGGTATAGATAGAGGGGGCTGGGTGCATAATGAGTAACAACCCGGATTTCCGTGATGGCGGGGACATGTTTGGCCACTGGGTAAAGCGTGGCCTGCAATCCCGTTTTGGGCAGGTGTTGAATGAAGATGTGCCTGAAAGCCTGCTTCACCTGCTCGATACCGGGTACGGGCGGGACGACATATCTGGACAGGATGACCCCTGACCCCTGACCCCTGACCCCTGACCTCTTCCCCACGCCCCTGTGCTGCCGAGTACGCAATTCCGCGCCATCACCGGCCTCCATCCCCTGATGATGGTCCGGCAGGGGCTACAACGGGCCATTATAAAAAATAGTCAGAAAATTTTCAGCTTCTGGTGGCGACCGGGCCGCATTAATTTATCGGGCTGGACAGTAAATGGTTACTTACAGCCTCGTCAGTAACCTGCCTTTCCCGATTTCCGCCAACGTGGCGCATTGCGCCGTGCAACCATGCCGGTCATGGGCTCAGGTGACAGCCCCGTTCCTTCAGGATGGATGGTCGATCAGGAACGGGGCTGCCATCACGGCGTATCTGTAGAAACGCCGTGACGGAATGGGTTTAAGGAAATTTTTCCTAACAATTTCATAATTATTCTGAAAATTATAGTTCCGGCACAAATCGCGCAACCTGATCCTGATGCTAGATCGTGCCCAGCACCCCGCCATCCACGCGGACGGATGCCCCGGTGGTGGCCGATGCCTGCGGCGATGACAGGTAGACCACCATGTTCGCCACTTCATCCACTGTAGCAGCACGGCGGATGATGGAAGAAGGTCGGTGTTCCATCACGAAGGCCGCCGCTAGTTCCTTCATCGGCCTGCCGGTCTTTTCCTGCTCGGGCCTGAGCATGTCCGCCAGCCCTTCCGACAGGGTCGGCCCCGGCAGCACGGAATTGACCGTAACCCCCGTGCCCGCCATACGCTCGGCCAAGCCGCGGGCCACGGTCACCTGCGCGGTCTTGCTGAAGCCGTAATGGATCATCTCGACGGGGATGTTGAATGCGGATTCAGAGGAAATGAAGACCACCCGCCCCCAGCCCGTCTTTTCCATGCCCGGCAGGTAGGCACGTGACAGCCGCACGCCAGACATGACATTCACCTCGAAAAACCGGGACCAGTCAGCATCGGGCGTATCAAAAAAGTCTTTTGGCTCAAAAATACCCAGGTTGTTGATCAGGATATCGCATTGCGGGTGGGCGGCCACCAGCGCGGCGCAGCCTTCTGCCGTGCCCAGATCGCCGGTAAAGCCCATGGCGCCACCACCGCCCAGACCGGACAGGGCGCTTACGGCCTTGTGCACTGCTGCCTCGTGCCGGCCATTGACCACGACCTGCGCCCCACTGGCGGCAAGTCCCTTTGCAATGGCTAGCCCTATACCCCCGGTGGAGCCCGTTACAATGGCGGTGCGGCCAGTCAGGTCGATCTGCATGGTTTCTCTTTTCCGTAATGGTTCCACAGATGACGGCATCGTACACGCTGCCTCGTGGCAGGCAAGCCGTGCAGCCTCCTACCCGCCCCCGTGCATGGCGGGCGGATGTAGCACGATAACGGGTGGGACGCGCAGTTGCCGCCTGTGGCGGGCACGCGATCTGTTCAAGCCATTGTGAAAGAGCTGGCGCGGGGCCTCCAGCGGCCTTTCAGCGCATGAGGTCGGATAGCGCGTCAAGCTTGTCCGCGATCATGGATGCCTGCGTACGCAGTTCGGGTGTGATTGGTCCCTGCCCTTCCAGCATTGTATCAAGCTTTTCCATGTCGGAGCGGATTTCATTCATCAGCACCGACTGTTCCGTCTGGATACCGTCTTCATCATCCCTGATCATGTCGTGTCTTCTCCATATTTTCTGGTGTAGCGGGTGCGGGGCGCCAGGCAGGGGCGCGCCACGGTGGTACGGTACCATTTTGTTTCATTTATTGACAAGACAAACGCATTTGTCCGGCTGATTAATGGCATATGCAAACGATGCTTCAGCCTGTGCTGCGGGTCAGAATGTCCAGCGATGTTCATGAGCGGCTGGCGGAACTGCATGTTCCCTATCCCTACGGGTCCAAGCGGTAGCGGCGGTTAGAGCACGTGCGCCGGACGGGCGTGCTGTTCATTCATATCCCCAAAACGCGGGCACATCGCTGATGCGGGCGCTTTATGGCATGGATGTGGAGCACGAGACCATCCGCTATTTCCGCCGCTGCATGCCGTAGCTTGCCGTCATTCGCCATACTGCGCGACCCGGTGCGGCGTTTCCTGTCCGCCTACCATTACGCCCGTGCCGGTGGCAGCGACCTGCGCCATGTTGCCCGTGGCTTTCGCGATACCTACATGCGCCTTGGCGGGATTGATGAAGCGCTTGACCATATTGACCGCGCGGGATGACCCTATGGCACCGATCATATTTTCCGACCGCAGGCATGGTACGTAACCGACCGGTATGGCATGGTTGCGGTTGATCACCTGTTCCGGCTGGAGGACATGCAGCGCGTGCGGAATTTTGTTACCCGCTACACCGCCACCCCCATCGGGCATGCCAATGCGGGCAGCGCGAAGGATCACGCGCCCGCGCTACGCCCTGATCAGGTTGCGCGCGTCTGCCAGATCTACCACATGGATTATGCGCTGATCGTTTCCGCTGGCCTTGCCACCCCATAAGGGCGCACAGGCCTGGTGGAATGGGGGCCAGATAGATGAAAGGCCCGGCATGGGGCGGGCCTTTCATGCCTGACTCCGCCACGGCGGGACCAGATCAGGCTGGTGTTCTTACCAACTGTCATTGTGCTCACCGCCACGTTCGTCACGACGACCTTCGTGGTTACCAAAGGACTGTGCGTGATCTCCCATCGGCATTGCGGCGCCAAAGGCCAGCGCAAGCAGGATTGAATGTTTCATGATGTCTTCTTCAGGTTTGACAGGAGCTATGTTGTCCGTGACAGTCTGAAATGTAAATTACCAATATTTTACAAACAATAGTAGAAATTTATAAATAAATATTATGAAATACAGGCAGATTGATCGTATATAATTAATAAATCATGAGCGCAAAGGGTGGCGGCATATTGGGTATTCATTCCTGTCCATCTCGGCATTGTGCGAACGGGTAGCATGGCTTCATGTAATCATCACACTTGTCGGCAGGGGCATCTGGTATGCACGTATGCCTGCGCTTGTGCGGGTTTTCCAGGAGGTTTACGGATCATGAACGCTTCATCCGATTCCACACCCAGACCCCGCAAGGAACCGCATGAGGAATGGCGCGAGGCGCTGATTCATGCGTGGAAAAACCGGCGCGGCTATTTGCGCCAGCATGATGCGGCCTCCATGGCGGCGGAGGAAGCCTTCCGCCACGATGAAGCCTGAGTGCTAGGGATGTTCCACCGAAAACCGGTTCGGTAAAATGCCCCCGTTTGTTGTTTTTACAAGTATCTTCACCTGTTTGAATGCACGTATTCAAACAGGGTTTTCTCTAGCTGCCCTACAAACCCACCTCCCTGCTCGTCAGTTACGGTTGTGGTTCGTGTGATGCATTCCGTTACAAATGAAAAGCTGGTACACTCTTTCCTTCTGTTAGGTTGAGCTTATATAAAAATCATCCTGATTTGGAAGAATCAGTTAATCAAGAGGAAATGATTTACATGAAAAAAGCACTTCTGTTTGCTGCTGCCCTTGGTCTGTCCCTGCCGGTTGTCGCCCACGCTGAAGACAATAACGGCGAACACCATGCTGAGCATGGTCACCACCATGGCAAGCACGACCGCAAGGGTGGCGAGCACCGTGAAGAGGGTGGCGACGAACACCGTGACGAACACCACGAAGAGCACGGTGGCGAAGAGCATGGCGACCACCATGAAGAGCATGACCACCAGTAATTCCTAACTGGCGTGCAGAGGGCGCTCCCACGGGGGTGCCCTTTTTTATTGCGCCGCACCCGGCGCGCATCGGTGCTCGAACATGGCCGCTAGAACAGGATCAGGTCGATCCCGATGCCCAGCGCCATCATGCCCCATAGCGTGACAAGGATGGCGCGGCGCCAGACCAGATTGCGCGCCAGCAGGGTCATGAGCGGATCGGCGGCTTCCGTGCGTGGCTTGCCCTGGAGTAATTCACGATAGGCGCCGCCGTTTTCGGTCACGCCCACCGCGCTCGTCAATGCGTTGCGGAAACTGCGCAGTTCTTCTTCGGTATAGACCGCGCGGCGATTGATGGTGATGGCTTTTGGCCCGCAGCGTAGATACCGCATGACGTGCAGCAGCGGCGGGCGGATACCCAGATACGCCGAAGCCTCAGACGGCGAAAGGATGGCCCTGCGGGGAAAATGCAGGATGGCCGGTCCGGTATTGTCGTTATCGGGGCGCATCGTAACGCAAAGCCTTGTCTATCTGGCGCGCGCGGGTTGCGCGGGTGGATCGGGGTATGATGTCCTAAAGTGACGTGTCGGGCCTCTAAAGACCAGCCCATAATTGCCTGCTCCTTCCTGATTGCACACGATCCCCCTTTCCATGCGATGGCCATGGCACTAAAGCGGCGCGCTGCCGCGTCATGCAGTCGTACCGGCCGCGTATGGGGGCCAGGCACGCATGTGCCCGCGCTTGCTCCGGTTTCAGTACTGGTATCGCCACTGGCGCTGTGTTGCAGCGGGAGTGCAGGGTGTGGTGCTGGTGCGCATGGGCCGCCGTCCCGCCGAGGGGGCGAGATTGGCGGCCCTGCTGATATCCTGTATGATCGGGGGCACACAGCACGGGAAACCACGCCATGGGCCATCGCCTTGCCTACAAGATCATGACGCTGGATGAATATATGGATTTTGAGGACAGGAAGCTGTTTACCGGCTCCCGCGCTGATGTGGCCGACGGGTTCATCCACCTTTCCACCGCAGAACAGGTAAGCAGCACGCTGGCCAAACATTTTTCTGGGCAGGACGGGCTGTGGATCGTCACGGTGGACCTGAACCGACTGGAACCGGCAGCGCTGCGGTGGGAGGCGGCACGCGGTGGCCAGCTTTTCCCTCACCTGTATGCGCCCCTGCCCCATGCGGCCATGGTTGGCAGCGCCCCCGCCTTTGTTACGGAATCTGGTGAGGTACTGCTGCCCGAACCCGCCGCCCCCGCCGCTGGCAGCGAACCCGGCCTCACCATCCATTAACCGCCCGCCTTCGCACGACGGGTCATTCCGGGTCGCTGTCCGCCTCGTCCGTTTCCACGCCCGTTACCCCTTCAATGGCGGACAGCACGGTTACAAGATGCGAGACAGGCCGCCTGCCTCGCGCTTTTATGAACAGCGTGACCATGCCGGGCGTGCTGGCATCGGGTGGTATGGCGGTGGTGTCGTGGTGGCGGTCACGCAGGTCGTTCAGGGTATCGGGATCGATGGGTGGGGCAGCCTGCTCCACCCTTACGCGGTGGATGGTAAAGCGCAGCCGGGTGCAGCGGTTCAGGATGGTGCGCAGCAGGCCGCGCCCGTCACGGTAGGTGATGTACAGCCCCACTGCACGCGCCCCATGGTCACGGGGCAGCAGGTGGCTGATCCGCCTGAAGCCAAGCATGATGATGAAATGCCCGATAGTCGTGGCGACCGCCAGCGCGATCAGTCCCGCCCCGCAGGCCATGCCCAGCGCCGCCGTAAGCCAGACCGAGGCCGCCGTGGTCAGTCCCCGCACCACGTCGCGCCGCATGAAGATCACGCCGCCACCGATGAACCCGATGCCCGAGACCACCTGGGCTGCAATGCGCGAGGGGTCGAGCACCACACGCCCTTCATCAAGCACGTTGTCAAACCCGTATTTCGACACGAGCATGAACAGAGCCGAAGCCACGCCCACCAGCGTGTAGGTGCGTAGGCCAGCGCTTTTTTGCCTGAATTCCCGTTCCAGCCCTACCAGCGCCGACAGGCCGAACGCCAGCGCCAGTTCCCCAAGCTGGAGCCAGCCCTCGCCGGGGGCGGGATGTATGAAATGTGGCAATGCCGTCATAACCATGATAACAGCCCAGCCCCCGCCCCGGTTGCGTGGGGTGCTGGTGCCGGCATGCCACAGTGGTATATGGCATCTGGGGAGAGGCCACATACGTGATGACATGACCCTGAATGGCACGCGGCGCCGGATGGTTTATTGTCAGGAATGGTAAAAACCAAGCTGTAACGGGGGATTAGGCCGATGGACTGGTTTGCACGGATTGGCCTTGAGATGCCGTTGCTCCAGGCCCCCATGGCCGGGGTGTCCACGTCAGCCCTTGCAGCAGCCGTGTCGCAGGCGGGAGCACTGGGTGCGATTGGCGTGGGCGCTGCCGGGCCTGTCCGTGCGCGCGAGATGATCTGCCAGATACGCCAGCAGACCGCGGCTCCCTTCAACGTCAACCTGTTCGTGCATGCCGCGCCCCAGATCGATCCTGCCCGTGAACAGGCATGGCTGGCATGGCTCAGGCCGCTTTTTGCCAGCTTCGGGGCAACCCCGCCCGCCGGGCTGGAGCCGATCTACCGCAGCTTCAATGATGACCCGGACATGCTTGCCATGCTCGTGCACATGCGGCCGCCTGTCG
The DNA here is from genome assembly GCF_000182745.2 of Komagataeibacter medellinensis NBRC 3288. Lineage (NCBI taxonomy): Bacteria > Pseudomonadati > Pseudomonadota > Alphaproteobacteria > Acetobacterales > Acetobacteraceae > Komagataeibacter > Komagataeibacter medellinensis. The sequence goes on along the minus strand of NC_016027.1, from coordinate 571,496 downwards.
TCAGTTTTCATTTTGGCCTGCCATCGCGCCCGGCCATTGCGGCCCTGAAGGCGGTCGGGATTATCTTGCTGGCAACCGCAACCAGCGTGGATGAAGCCCGCGCCGCCGAGGCCGTCGGGATGGACGCCATCGTGGCGCAGGGGATCGAGGCGGGCGGCCACCGGGGTATTTTTGATCCGGCCGATGCGGATGATGCGCTGGGAACATGCGCCCTGACGCGGCTTGTTGTCCGTGCTTGCCGCATTCCGGTCATTGCGGCTGGCGGTATCATGGATGGTGCGGGCATAGCAGCGGCGCTGGCTTTAGGGGCTGTTGCCGCGCAGATGGGCACGGCCTTCATTCCCTGCCCTGAAAGTGGCGCCGATGCCGCCTACCGGCACGCCCTGGCGGGGCCGGCCGCCTTCCATACACGCATGACCCGCCTTGTTTCTGGCCGCCCCGCGCGCTGCCTTGCCAACCGGTTTACCGCCCTTGACCACGGTGCAGGCATGCCACCACCGCCCGATTATCCCATTGCGTATGATGCGGGCAAGGCGCTGGACAAAGCAGCCCGGAAGCATGATGAAAGCGGTTTTGGCGCCTTCTGGGCCGGGCAGGGCGCGCCTCTCGCACGCGCCATGCCCGCGCGGCAGCTTGTGCGGCTACTGAATGAAGAATTGCAGGTAGCCCGGCAGGCGCCAGCGTATTTCCACCAAAAACCGGTTCGGTAAAAATGCACGCATTTAGTGTTTTTGCGAGTACCTTCCCCTGTTTGAATTCACGCATTCAAACAGGATCTGTCCTAGTCCAGTCCACGCGCCCGCAACCGCATGGCCCGCAGCCATAGCGGTATAGCCACCAGCAGGCCGATCAGCACCACCATGCCCCCTGCCCCGGTCATCAGGCCCTGTGCAAAGGCACTCATGCCGACTGCGCGGCGAAGACGGCGATCTGCCCGATGGCCGTCTTCTCGTTCAGGGGTGATACACTATCCAGGCGCGGCCCGGACATGTCCATTATGGCCTTAAGCAGGTCGATCAGGGTTGCTGCCGCCCCCGCTGCCGTCTTGGCCTGCGTGACCACGATGCTGGACAGGTTGGCCGCCGTACCGGTGATGGTGGCGATGATGAGTGTGTTCACCTTCTCCACATCGGACAGGATGCTGTCGAAGGCCGCTTTTACGCTGGCGGTGCTGTAGCTGACGGACGCGCTGGACCCGGCGGCAGTCTGGAATGCGGTCAGGCCAGACTTGAGGCCAGCAATCACCGCATCAGCCAGCGTGACATTCGTGGTGCCCATCGCGGCAGACACAAACGAAATGCCGATAGCCGTGCTGGCAAACGACAGGATCGCGCTGCCATAATCCACCACCTCGGCCACGTTCAGGGCCAACGTGATGGTTGTGCCGTTTCTGGTCACGGTGCAGGCGGCAAGGCTGGCGGTCGCAAGGGCGGATGTGCCACGCAGGAAGGCGCGGCGGGTGGGATTGTGCATGGGGGCCTCCATTAAAAAAACCGCCTGCAGAAGGCGGTTGTGACCGGGCGCAATTCAAGACATACTTTCGCCTTAAAGTTGCATAACCTTCAGAGGGCAGCCTCGGGGTAAATCGGCCATCCACCTACGCGCCGGGGCTGTCACTGCCGTTTATTGTGCCGGAGCTTCCGGCTTCCCCTTTTTGTCCAGCACCGGGATGCCAGCCGAGGCTACCGCCTGCTTGGCCGCAGGCTTGTCTGCCACCGGCACACGCACGCCACTCTGCCCCGGCTTGAAGTGATTTTCCGCCCACCCGATGTTCAGACCGATGGTGGTTATGAGTTGCCAGACCACGGCCCACCGGCTGCCCGCATGCGGTGGGGGCACCAGCGCTGTCACTGCACCACAGGCAATGATGAACAGGGCGACATAAAGCGCATACTGTTCTGGAACCTCGGTCAAAAGCAGCCCGATGACAGCGCCGAGGCCGCCCAGTTTTGCGGTGGTGTTCATGTATATTCCCCATTTAGTCCGGGCCGGTTGGCAAGTGCCTGTTCGATCTGCGTTGAGGTGATGTGGCCAGGCCCGTTTTCCATTGTCGCAATCCCTGCGATCAGTGCCTGCATGGTCGCCGGGTCGCACAGGTCCAGAACCGTGTCAGGCTGCACGCTCATGGTCCGGCACAGGCCGGAAATATAAGCCCCGGTGGCATTCTCGCTGGCGGGGGCATAGACGGATATGATGGAGGCAACCGTAGTCAGGCCGCGTTCGGCGTAGCGCAGCAGCTGGTCGCGCAGGGCGCGGATGCCATCAGCCATGGTGGGGAAAGCGGCAAAGCGCGGATGCGGCACGCCGGTTTCCAGATGCGCGCCCGCCTGTCCCACGTAATCGAGATTGCCGGGATTGTTGTTGCGGATGTCGCGCGGGATGAGTGCGTTCATGGTGTCAGGGTTCCTGTTGCTGGTCATGGCCCGTAGCCGAATGCGCGCTTGCAGAACGACCACGCCGCATCGCCAATCTGCCCCCAGCCCAGCAGGCCGGTGGCCAGCACGATGAAGGTCATGGTCATCCATGAGGTCAGCCGCAGGCCGCCCTCGATGCGGGCCAGTCGGCCTGATATTTCGTTGTCGCGTGCAGTGGCGGTGTCGGTCATGTCGTCCACGCGCTGCATGATTTCGCGCCGGGTCCGGGCGGCATTATCGGTTACGGATTGCGTCAGATCGCGGCGCAGGTCGGAGAACTGCTGCGACAGGGTATTCAGCCCGTCGCGCAGGTTGTCGTGCCCGCCCTCGACCTTGGCCAGACGTTCGCGCACGCGGGCCAGATCCTCGACCGTGGCGCAGCGCTGGGGCATGACCGGGCCGCCCTGCGTCAGTGTGGTGATGTCGCTCATTCATCTTCTCATAAAAAAACCGCCCGGGGGGGCGGTCGGGCAGGCGCGGATTGAGGGGACGGTCAGGACGCGGCGGCAACCGTTACACTCAGGCTGGCCGGGTCTGTCAGGCCGCCATTGTTCGTCGCGCTGATCGTGACCGTTCCGGCCGCTTTTGGCGTGTAGGTCACGGCCTGCGGTGTTTTGATACCCGCGCCAAATGTGACCGTGCCGGATGAGAACGTGCCCCCTGCTCCGCCATCGGACAGCGTGACCAGAGTTTCGGTTTTCGGCCCGTAATTGTCGGGCGTCAGGTCCAGCGTCAGCGCCGTCCCCGCCGTGGCGGGACCAGACAGCGCATAGGCCGTGGACGGCACGCGATAGAGGCTGCCATCCGGGTATGCGCCTGCCGTATCCAGCGTATAGGCAAAGCCTGCGGGCGCACCGGTTGCCTGCTCCGCCGTAAGCTGCATGGCGACGATAACGTAGCCGACGGCCTGCCAGCCCAGAGCGCGGGTTCGGTATAGGATGTAGTTCTGCGGGGTGTTGCTGTCCGTAGTCATGTAGCCGTTCTCCTGTCAGGGGTGTCGGGGTTATAGCCAGCCAGCGACATAGATATTCAGCATCCCACCGGCTGCCTGGTCGCTTTCGGCTGGGATTTTCAGGCTGGCCTTAAATCCGGTGCCTGTCAGCGTGCCCTCCACGTAGTTGGCCGCGACGGATTTGGGCGAGGTGTTGGAGTATCCCATATCAATTGTCAGTTGCAGGCTATCAACGCGTGACAGCGCGGTGGGAAATCCAATTTCCTGCTGATCCTGCGCCGCCACGTTAAACCAGTGTTCGACATACGTCCCGGCAGATGAATTCGTGTAGCGGGTCGAACCGTTGGAAAATTTGGTCATGGTCACATCGGACCGCAGCATCAGTTCCCCACCAGTGCGCTGGCCGCCGCTGCTGTCCTCGTAGAAATACTGCGGCCTCCCGTCCGCGATCAGGTGCGTCAGGCCCGTGATCTGATACGCGGTCGAGTCTATCGCCCACACGCCGGATACAAGTTTGGCATCAGCACTGGCGCGTGCTGCCGCCTCGGCGTTAATGTTGCCCTGCAGGCCCGCATCGGCACTTTCGCGTGCAGATGCTTCACTGGTCACATCACTTTCCAGCGCCAGCGTGCCGCCAGCGTACTGGGTGCCGCTGCCATCTTCATAGAAGTACTGCGGCCGCCCTGCGCTAATCAGGTAGGTCAGGCCCAGCACCTGATACGCCGTCGTGCCCATCGCCCACTGTCCGCTGACCGGCACGAAGCCCAGCGCATCCTGCTTGGCCGCCTGTAGTTGGGGAATGGTATCGTAAAACGGCGCGACATCGGACTGCGCGATCATGTCCGCCGTGATGGACGTGGCCCCGGCGGGAACGGTTATGGCCCACAGCGGGTATGCGCCTGCGGGCACCGATGCCCCAATGCCGATCTGCGCCACGTCCTGGCGCACGGTGGGCGCGGTGTTCCCGCTGTTATCCGCCCCGGCATAGGTTACCGCCGGGTCGGCTGCGTTGTAGAACGGTAGCACGGTATCATCACCGTCTATCGTTGTGGGCGTGGCATACACCGTGTAGGTGCCCCCTCCCCCCGGCACCGCCAGCGTGAGCGGATCACGGCTGACATACTGGCGCACAAGCGCGCTGCCTACTGCCGCCAGCGTGCCATAGGCGGTGGCATCCACCACGCCGGGGGCCAGCAGCGAGCCGGGCGCGATGGTGACAGCCAGCCCCGTGCCCGCCGTGCAGGCAAAGCCGCTGGCGGCCACCGTGGACCAGCCGTACGCCATGGCGGCAAGCTGGCCCAGCCCTACATAAGCGTTGCGCTGGGCGTTGAGCTGGTCACTATCCAGCGGGATCTGTGCGGGGTAGACGATCTGTCTGTCCATCAGTCAAGGGTCTCCACATCCTGCACCCACGCGATGGTGCCCGCAGGCATGACCGCCGCGATACGGGTCAGGGTCTGTGTTGCGGGTGGGTTCGTGTCACCCGTGGGGAGTTGGGCAAAAAGCTGGAACGGTGCGCCGCGTGAGCCGTAACGCAGGGCTGCTACGCCATAACCATAGCCCCCGCCCACGGCAGGGCTGGCAAGGCTGCCCAGCCCCTTGCAGTCGGTTGCATTGCGTGGCTCGATCACGCGCCCGGCCTGTCCCACTTCATCGGTAATGGTGTTGACCACATCGGGCCGGGTGCCGAGAGATGGGAACAGAGATTCCTTTATGCGGGTGCGGAAGGCGTCGTCGCTCTCGCCGGGGTTGCGGGTCAGCATGGTGCCAAAGAAGTCGGCTGCGAACATATCAAGGAACGCGCCGGTCATGGTGTCCAGACGGGTCTGGGCATCGGTGCCCGCCAGTGTGGACCACACCCATGCAAACACGCTGCCATAACCCTGTAGCAGGGCATTGAGCACCGGGGCCTGTTCCGCCTGCCCCGTAGCAGGCGCGGGCGGAAACCAGCCGGTGGGCAGCAGGCGGCGGATGCGCAGGGCGAAGCCGTTCTGTGTGGTATCAGCCAAAATCCACCGCCCCGGCCCGGTAGGCCGTGCCGATGGTTGCAGGCAGGTCCACCACGCCGCCTGCCAGTGTCACGCCGGTCACGTTGGTTACCGAGGTGCTGGCGGCATAGGCAATCTGGATCAGGCGCGAATAGCTGGCTGCCGCCCCGATGGCGAGACCATTGAGGTACGCTGCAATATTGGTACTGATCGTGGCCTGCACCGTAGCGAGGTCGCCGGTGCTGTCCACGCTGACCGTCATGGCCACGGCGGGGCGCACCACATGGGGTCGCACCACCATGATGGACACGGCGGCCGGGCGCACATCGTCCACGGCGGCATACACCGCGTTGATCGTAGCGTCCGACACATCGCCCGATCCGTCATCGACATACACCACCACATTGCCGGGCAGGAAAGCGCCGGATGTGTCCACGTTTTCCACCACCTGATAGGCCAGATCGGCGGATACATCGGTTACTGCGTTCTCGATGGCGGCAATGGTGGCCTTGGACCGGCTGTTGATGTAGGCGATAAACCGGGTGCGGAGCGCCGCGTCCGTCTCGCCATCGCTACCATTGGTCAGGGCTGCGGTATTGGTGACCGTATCAATGCCCGATACCGCCGTGCCGAGCAGGCAGATGGCCCCTGCGGCCACGTTGCCGGTGGTGCCGGTAGTCTCGCACTGGACCGGAACCGTGATGGACGCGGTGCCAGCGGGGCGGATATACGCATTGTCGGCGGCCGACCAGGCGGCGTTCGTGCTGTCCTCCACCACGTCATAGATCAGGTTCGAGGCCGTCTTGACCGTGGCACCGACCGCAATGGTGGCGGACTGGCTGGCGGGCGTGAACGATGTGAAGGTGACGGTGCCGGTGGCAGGCGTACCCGCCAGGCGCGTAAGGCCAAAATCCTGCACGAAGCTGTCCACATCCGCACCGATTGAGGTGGCAAGGCGCGTGCGTGAGAGGATTTGCAGGGCAATGAACTGGAACCACAGCCCCAGCCCCGCCACGGCTTCAAGCATGGCGCGACCGGGAGAGCCGACATCAAGGTCCAGCAGCGAAGGGCACGCGCCCTGCGCGCTCGCCACCATGTTGCCCAGTGTGGTCTTGAAGGATTGGAAGGTGATGGCCACGCGGACTCTCCGTTATGGTTGTGGAACATCTCTGGTGTTTTGCGCCGCAATGTCCGGGGGTCAGGGCCGCCATCATCGCGCATTGCCGGACCCTGCCCATGCCTGCCCCGCCCTTTTCCGCCCTGCACACGCCCCGCCTGCGGCTTGAACCGTTGGAACTGGCTGATGCGCCAGCCATTCAGGTGCTGTTTGTGCAATAGAAGGTCAGGCGTTTCCTGAACCCGTGCGTATAGTGGCGCTATGACCCGGATACGGCCGAAAACTTCCCGCGCGGTGTGGCCCTGCCCGCCATGGGGTGTGGTCTGGCGCTGGTCCATCCGCCCCTGCAACGGGGTGGATACATTGATGGGCATGATTTTGCTGATGGGATGCCATGCCCGCCACCGGCCAGGGTGAAAACCGTGGTTTTTGGCCGGTCCCACAGTGGCAGGGCCGGGGATTAATGACCGGGGCGGTGGAAGCGGCAGGCGATTACTGGTTCCTGATACTGGACTGCCCTGTCATCCGTAAGGAAAAGGCGGCGGACAATGCGACCTGTGTTGCCATTTCGCGCAAGACGGGCATGCGACTGGTCGGTACCCGCTGGCGGGATTTCGTGTGTGGCCAGAGCATGCTGGCGCGGCAGTGGGAAATGACGCGGGCGGAGTGGCGGCATGGAAAGCCCGGCACTGGCCTGCATGAAGCGTGTCAGGCTGTGAGTGCCAGTTCCTGCACCGCGCCCGTGGTGGCATCCGTATAGGATATGGCCAGCAGGTAGGCTCCAGTTCTGGGGCTGGTTACTGTAACCGTGACCGGCTGCGTCTGGTCCACCCCGGCCTCGGCCTGCACCTGCGCCAGCACCAGGGCGCGGATGCCTGCTTCGTCCATCACGGCACCAACCCGCGCGGGCAGCCCGGCCCCGTAGTCTGGCTGCCAGATGTAAGCGCCCGCGTTGGTGCACAGGCGGCGCAGCAGGGTCTGCCGGGTCTGCTGCGCGCCCGTGACCACGGCAATGCCGCCCGTGCCCGACAGGTCCAGGTCCCCGCCCATGGTATGCGACAGCGCGCTCATGGCTGTTCCCCGCGCTGTGTGTTCCGTGCCAGCAGGTCTCTCATTTCCGGCACGCCCACGGTTCCCGCGCTGGTGGTGCGGCACTGCCCGCCGGGGCGCACGGCCAGCGCCATCAGGCCGATGGTGGCCCCGCTTTCCACCGCGCGCCGCAGGTCATCCAGCATGGTGAGCCTTGCCTGCCGGGGGGTGGGTCGTGTCAGGCGCAGCGGGATGCGGACCGTGCTCATTGCGGTGCTCCCGTCATACCGCTGCCGGGCTGCACGCCGCTATGGGTATGGCTGTGGCCCGATGTGCCGCCTGCCAGCACGTCCGTCCTGCCGGTAACGGTGCCCTGGGCGGTCATGTCCCTGTCGGTCATGATCGGGCCGCCGGTAACGGCCAGTCCATTCGCGTCCAGAACCATGCTCACGCCGCCCACCTTCCACGCTCTGGAACCGTTGGTCAGGGTCTCGGTCGCGTTTCCGGCCCCGCTGTAGATCGTATCCCTCGTGATGTGCCACCACGGGGCATTATCCGTAGCACTGCCGGGCGTCGTGCCGCCGGTCGCGGGTGGCGTGGCGCACCCGGCCACGATCAGCATCTCGCCCGGCTGGGCGGGCTGGCGGGTCGCAGGCGATGCGGGGGGCATGACCACAGCATCATAGACCGGGCACGCGCAGACCGCGTGTTCCCCATCCCCTTCCAGCCGCACCAGCAGGACATGCGCGCCAATGTCGGGCGGGCAGGCGATACGCAGGCTGCCTACCTGCATGGCGGCACAGGGCAGCCAGCCCGTCTCCACCCCTGCGGGCTGGGCCATGACCTTTACGGCGTGGTTGACCGGGTCCACCGCGCTGACCAGCCCGAAGCCGGGCTGCGCCTGCGCGTTGGCCATGTTGGCTGCAAGCATGCGGGGGTCAGTCATTTGTATCCTCCCCTTCCTGTAGGGTATTGCGGTGGCGTAGCGTAACCTGCTGGGAAAAGCCGCCCTGCCATGAAAAGCGGCTGGCTACGCTGTCCACGGCCAGCGTGCCGTCCCATGTGGTGCCGGTGCCGCTGACCTGCATGAACTGGCGGGGCGCAAGCGTGATGCGGCCGGGAATCTGTGCGGTAATGGTACGTTCATGCGCCACGATCTGGCTGTATTTCTGTCGTGCGTACCGCTGCAGGTCGTCCAGCCGCGCGCCGGGCAGGCTGAAGCTGTGCACGCTGCCGCCACCGCCGGGTGGGCGGACTGACCCGCCGGTGGCCGAGTAGTAATAATCCACCTTCGTGCGCTGGCGGCTGTCCCAGCTCATCACATGCACCACAATGCCGCGCGCGATCTGGTAATCGCGGCTCAGGCGCAGGGCGTTCGCGCCGATTGCAAGCGGCGCGGTGGGGCTGGTATCGGCATAACCAAGCCCATGCGTGTTGGCCGTGCTGGCGGTGGCCGGTGGCGCACAGGTCACGGTCCGGCCCGTGGCGTACAGGTCGCACCCCCCCTGGGTGGCAAGGGTGCTGGCCAGGTCAAACGCCGTCTGGAAGCGGCCATGGCTGGCGGCGGCCATGCGCTTGTGCTCCACCTGCCAGAATTGGCCCACCATGCCATCGCCCATGTGCACATCCGGGATCAGCCCGGCCGCCGTTATCATGGCGCGGACCACATCGCCCCCGGTCATGTTCATCCATCCGTCCAGAACGCGCATGTCGAGCAGTCTGGCCAGATAGTCGCGGCACTGGACATGGACGGATGTTTCCGCCGGGCTCCATTCCACATGGTCCACAATGCCCTGGAACATGGTAGTCCACTGCGCGCCGTCCTGTGCGGCGTCAAGCATCTGGAGCTGGATGTCGATGTCGGGCGGCACGCCGCCGCCTGCCGGGTCCGCCACGTCAAACCACAGGCTGGTGGCCTGCTGTGTGCGGTCCAGCGCCAGGGTCATTTCCAGCGTGTCGGCACGGCGGTAGCGGGTGCGCTCCAGCGTGAAGGATTCCAGCCCGGTCTGTGCCTGTTCCACCCCGTTCACCAGCAGCCGGGCACGCGGCGCGCGCCATGTGGGGGGCTGTGTTGCGGTTACGGTCATATCCGTGCTCATGCATCCACCCCCGGCACGCCGCTGCCCTGTGTGCCGTCCGGTGCGGGCAGCACCAGTGGCACGGGGGCGCAAAGGCCAGACAGGTCGGGGTCATCCAGATTGTTGAGCAGCGCGATGCGCCACCACTGCGTGGCATCACCCAGCCATGTTGCGGCCACGTGGTAGAGCGTACCGTCCGCTGCCGTGACCCTGATCGTGGTTGTCATGCATGCCCCCTTTATTGCGCCGTAACCAGCGGGCCGTTCTGTGTTGCGCTGGTGGCGGTAAGTGTGTTGGCATAAGCCCGGTTAACCAGCGCGCCCGATGTAACGGATGTGCTGTGCAACTGTGCGTTCTGGGTCAGGGTGGACAGGCTGGCCGTATTGGTCAGGTCGATGCCTTCAAGGTTCGCACCGGTCTGGCTGATGGCAGTGCCCAGCCCCGTGCCAGATGCTTCCAGCCCGGAAAGCAGGCCTGTCGCGCCCTGCGGCAGGGATGCAAGGTTAACCCCCGCCCCGGACAGGCCACCGACCACCGCAAGGTTGTCCTGCACGCCCGCAAACACCCCGCCCGCCCCCGCCATGTCGGCAATGGGAGTAACCTGTCCTGCCACGGTGGCAAGCTGGCCCCCGATATTGCCCGCAATGGTGGCGACATTGGCTAGTGCACCGCTTACGCCCGACAGGGCGGAAGCACCATCGGCCCCCACGAGTGCTGACAGCGTGGACGTGCCTGCTCCACTGGTGGCGGTCTGGTTAGGCTGCTCCAGCACCAGCCGGTAGGGGATGACGATGCCCTTTTGCTGGTAATCGTAGGAATACTGGACAATCCGCACCATAAGCGAAAGCCCGGCCCCGCTGAAGGCCACGGGTGCGCCCGCCACCCGCATCTGCTTGAGGGCACGCGCGCGCGCAAGCGCCGTGGGGCCGACAAAGGTGCCCTCCAGTTCCAGCCGGTCGGGGTCGTTGCCCACGGCGTCTATAATACGGCCACCACCGGGCAGGCGGTGGATGGCTACCTGCTGGGTGCCGCCATCGCGGATCAGGCGCGGCACTTCCATGCCGGTCAGCGTCAGCGCGCCGATTGTCACGGGGGCGGATGCCCACAGCCGCCCGATCGCACCGATGGCGGTCTGGGCATTCATGAGTGTAAGGGACATGCGTGTTTCCGCCGTGGTTGAGGAAAACCGGCCCCGTCCCCGCCTGCCCTGCCCGACAGGGCGGCAGGCGGGAATGGGGCGTGGCCCGTGCGTGCCGCTATGGCGTGATGACTGGCATGGCCAGCCCGGCTCAGGCCCCGATGGAGCGGCCGGGAAGCTGCGTGTGGCGCAGGCCATCGGGTGCCGTGCCGGTGGCGCGGTGTTCATGCAGCGCGCGGCTGGTATCGATCCGCGCCATGGCCTGACCCAGAATATGGTGGTCCAGCGTAAGCGGGATCGTGACCTGTATGACCGGCCCGCCAGCCTGCGGGGCGACAGCGGCTGCCTGCCCCCCGCCCGGCGGCCGGGGGCTGATGAATGGTGGCCTGTCCGCCTGCTGTCGCCCCGTCTGCCCTGCCCCGCGTTGCGGCACGAATGGCTGTATGGGCGTGCGGTCCGCGCGCGCACGCCCCGCTGTGGGCATACCCGGTGTGCAAGGCCGGGTTCGTGGCGGTGTAATGGCACCGGGCCGCGTGGTTTCGGGCAATGGTGCCCGATGTGCTGGCAGGGTGGAATCCTGCGCGGAAGGGGCATTACCCCCGGCATGCGGCATCCACGCCATGACCGCACGCGCACCCGTTGCACGGGGCAGGATGCCGGGGGGCATGGCCGCCATCCCGACCGGGGTGGCCAGAGGACCGGACGGACCGGACCGGGAGGGCACATCCCTGCCCGGCCTGACCAGTGGCCATACCGGGGCTACGGGTGGCCCGGCGGGCGGGATGAAGGCAGCCGGCCCTTCTTGCGTCCACCCGCCCGGCGGCAGTGGTGTTGCGGCCGGTGGGGCCGTTACCGGGCGCGCACTCCGCCTTGCTACCCTGCCCGTTGCCCCGCCCGCTAATCGGCTGCCGCGCGTAACCGGTGGCACGGTGCGGGCCGTGGTTCGGGCCGCCGCCAGCGGGTACGGGCGGGTGGGTTGTGGCATGGCCCGAACGGCTATGGCTGCTGTGACCACGGGTACGATGGGAGTGGATGGTGCCATGGCAGGGGCGGGCGTGATGGATGGGGGCCGCACGGGTGGTGGCAGAACGGGTGGGCGCAGGGGCGGCGCACGCATGGCGGGCAGGACCACAGCAGGCCCACCCGGCATGGACAGGCCCCCGGTGGCAGCCCGATCTTGCCCGCCCGCCCCCATGCGCCCCGATGGCAGGGAGCGGGGCCTGCCCCCCCTCTGCGCGACCGGTAGGCGTGGGGTACCCTGCCAGGGGGCATCCGGCCCTGCCCTGCCCCTGCTGGCCGCAGTGCTGCGCCCGCGTGGCGGGACCACGGGCGGGGGTATGGACGGGATGCCCCCCGGATGAATGTCTCTTGAGAAGGCACCCGTCGGGGAAGCCGTCCTTGGAAGGGCGTTTTCCGGGAGGGCCGCCATCGGGGGTGTAGCCCCGGCAGGCGGGCGCGGGCGGTAGGCTGGTATGGCGACCATCCGGTCCCGCGCGCGCAATGGCTGCGTTACGGCGGTCACGGCCGGCAGCATTTGCCCGCCGCGCGGGCGCAGGCCCACACCGCCCCCGGCACCCGACCGGGTGGCCAGACGTATCGCGGCCCGGTAGTGTTCAGCCATCAGGGTCTTCCCATTGTCGCGCATTCCAGTCATATCGCCCGCCCGCAAGCTCCCCAAAAGCCACCAGAAAGGCCATGCGCCGCACGCGCGGCATGTCCATGGCCACATTCCACGGCACCCCGTTCGCAACCAGGGCCGCAACCTCGATCACCACGGGGTGCCGGCTCAGTTTTTTGCCGCCACCTCCCCGGCCTGCGCCGCCTCGGTCCCATCCGTGCCGAACATGGCGTCTGACAGCGCCATCATCCCGGCATTGCCGATCTTGTTGGCCAACTGCTCAAGCTGGATGCGCGAGGCGGGGCGAATCACGGGCACGCCGTCAACCGCTTCGACCGAACTGACCATCAGCGCGTATTCCATCCATGCCTCAGTTGGGCTGGCGGGGCCGAATTCCAGCAGGGTCAGCACATCGCCCGGCCCCCGCTCGCGCCATGTGAGCGTGCGGCCATCGCTGGTCTTTACCGTGTGTTCCGTCATGTGCGCCCCTGCTTACGATACGCGGTTGCGCGCGCGCGCGCTGAACGTGATGGTCTGCGTCACCAGCATTTCGGACTGGTAGCGCCCGGCATCGGACAGTTGCAGGGACGCACCGATGAACTCATACGTGCTGAGCGTGCCATCGCATTCGCTCACGTACTGGTAGATGCTGCCCAGCACCACCGTGCCCGCCGACCAGAAGCCGCTTTCAATCGCGGCAAACAGGTCATCCGCCCCCGCGCTGTCACGCTGGAAGGTGAACTGTCCGCCCCAGCCGCCCGGCACGTCGTAGAACAGCGGCATGTCATTGAGCGGGTTAGAGGTCAGCTGGTGCGTGCGCTGCTGGGCGTTGAAGCCGGTAACCGTGGGCAGGTCGATGCGGCTGCCGTCATAAACCAGCACCACGCGGCAGTCGCGGCCGATATTGAAGGGTTTGGTAGACATTCATCGCTCCATGGGAACTGGAAAAACAAGGAGCCGCCAGCGTGGGCGGCCCGTAATGGCGGGGTGGTCAGCCCGCGGTAGCGGCGGCCAGCGTAACACTTGCCCCACCTTGCAGGTTGACGACAAAGAAGCGGTTGATGCCCTGGTAGCGCACCTGCACATCGGCGCGTACGTAGCCCAGGGCGGTTTCGGCCTGCGGGTTGTTGGTGGCATCGCACACCACCGCCCATGATGCGCTGGCCAGGATGCCGCTGGCCGCCATGTTGGACAGCGTGCCCAGCAGCACGGCGCGGATATCACCAAACAGCGTGGCGCTGATGACCTCGCCCACAAAGGCGCCCATGCCCGCGTTCAGGGTCTCGGCAAGGTAGTTGGTCAGGCGGGTATAGCTGTCATCATCACTCACCCCGTCGCTGGAGGTGCTGATGCCGCCGCGCACCGCCCAATAGCTGCCGCCGGGAGCGGGATTGCAGATTACGTCGATACCGGCGGCAAACAGGGCCGAAAGCTCGGCGGTGGAATAGGTCTGGCTCGTACCACCCGAGACAAGCCCCGCCTTCTGGCTGCCAATGGCGCCATACAGTTCCTTGTTCAGGCTCGAGCGCTCGGGCGAAAGCCCGCCCAGCAGTCCGGCCACAAACGCCTGCGGCGGGACCAGCATGGTGCCGTTGGTGTCGTCATTCCACCATAGCCAGTCGCCAAACATCAGCTTGACGGCGTAGCTGTCCAGCCCGGCTGCGGCCTTGGCGGCCACGGCACTGGCGATACCATCGCCCGCCGGGCCGCAGGCGATCATGTACACTCCTTCCCCCAGGCCGAACGCGGCCTGCGTGGTCCAGCTCGTGCTGTCACTCACACCCGCCAGTATACCCAGCGCACAGCCCTGTCCGCGCAGGGCGTACAGCCCGGTGCGGGTTGCGCCATCGGTGCCGAGGAAGGCCGCCGTGGTCGGTGCCGCGCCATCCGCCCCGCCCGCCAGCGTGACCGAGCCTGCGGCAAGGGCGGGCACGGTGGATGGCAGGCCGATGCGCACCAGCGCCATGCTGTCCGCCGCTACCGCCGTTGCCAGCACCGCCCACGTGGTCCCCCGGTAGCTACGGCTGCCCAGCGTGGCGTGGCTTATGCTCAGGGTGTAATGCGTGGTGATAATGGGATCGGCCACCAGCGTGGCGCTAAGCGCATTGCCCGCGCTGCCGGTGTGCATCGCGGTCAGGCTCACGCCATCGAGCGTGCCGGTGGCGGCGGCGTCGGTACCATCACTTACGCGCACGCAGCGGAAATCCGATGCGCCCTGCATGATGGCGATGTTGACGGCGGTGCCGATATCGCTGGCCAGCGCCTGCTTGGGGCCGAAGGCGGACAGGCAGTCCCCCATGCTCCCCACAATGACCGGCGTGCCCACCGGCCCCCATGTGGCGGTGCCCACCAGACCGATGCGCCCGGTGGAGACATCATTGAGCGCAATGTTCTGCGGTTTGAGGACCTGCACATACAGGTCGGGCACGTTCAGGCTGTTGGTGTTGATCTGGCCGGACTGGTAGATGGTCATGCGGGTTTCTTTCCCTGAAGGCGCGGATGCGCGTGGTGAGCGAAACGGGTGGGGTGAAAGCCGGGCGCAAGACATCCCGCAGCCGTGGGAATGTTTCCGCCAGGGCTGCTATCGTGGGACATGCGGCACCTGTTGCCCTTGCCCAAGGGCGGCGGCAGACGGTCAGTCCCGCTTTTATTGGTCAAGCAGTACGTCACCCGTCACGACCGTAGGACCGACCCCCACGCCGCCCGCCAGCATGACAGGTGTGGTGCGGGTCAGGTCGGTATCGAATGTGACGAGGTAGCGCGCGGGGCGTGAAAACAGGCCCCGGTTCATGGCGGTATCGTCATTGGTGGCGGCGCGGGCCTCGATGCGGAAGGTGGAGCCGTTTTCGTCCGTCAGCCAGTCGGTCAGGGCCAGCGCGTCACTGATCGCCTGGCCCAGCACGTCACGCGCGGCAGGTAGGGCCGACCATGCAGTGATGACAAACATCTGGCTCTGCCTGCGCGCAACACAGCGTGCTGCCTGCGTGCCCGCGTTGATGGCCTGCGCGGTGCAGCCCGCAGGCAGTGTCAGGCTGGCGCCCGTGGCTACGGCGCCGGGCAGGCTGGCCGCCAGCATGGCCGCAATGTCCGCTGCCGTATCGCCCGGCATTGCCACATGCAGGCTACACGCCGTGCCATTCACCCCCGGCAGGCCGCCTATGCGCAGGCCCACCGTGCCCGTTGGCATGGCACTGCCCGTAACTGATATGGTGGCGGTGGTGCCGGTTACACTTATGCTGACGGTGGCGGGGGTCTGGTTGTTCGCCCGCCATGGGCGGCCGAGAGGTTCATCCAGCCGGGTCCAGCTTTCGGGCAGGTCGACAATGCCAATGAAATCGCAGCCCTGCTGGAGCGTATGTGCCGCATCCCCCAGATCGGCCTGTGTCAGCCCGCCCCGGCGGATGATGAGCGGCCGCCCGGTCACGGCCCCGCTGGCGGTGCCATCGGGGCACAGGGCGGCTGCCAACGCCGTTGCGATGGTAGTGGAGATTGTAGAAATATCAGCCATGCTGGTCGTATTCCCGTGCTGATTGCCCGGCAGGAAAGTATTCAGAAAGGAACAGAAGTTTTTGGGTGCCGCCTTCTTGAAAAAAGGCGGCTTTTCTTGAAGATTTTTGAAAAAAGTTTTACCAGAAACTTCCTTGCTATATCTGCTGGCGCCCCAACTGGCAGCGCACGCCCCATGGGCTGGCACGCGCCGCGCCAATGGTGTAGCGGCTGCCCGCCCCGTCATCAGCCCACATGGCGGGTTGCACGGTTACGGTGGGAATGGCGGGCAGGAACATTTCGTACCCGCCCGTATGGATGCTGCCCGGCTGCACCGGCCCCGGCACCCCTGCCCCGCTGCCAGGGCGGATCATGGCAGGCCAGCCAGTGGCAATGGTGGCCTGGGCCGACACATCGCCCGATGTGGCATATCCGCCCGGAGCAGCCACATCCGCCGCCACCGGCAATGTCGTGCTGATATTCACCACCGCATTGCACAGCACGCATAAAGGTGGACGGAACGGCTCGGCACGGGCAATGAAGTAGGTCTCGGTCCCGCACACCACAATATCGCCTGCCCGCACATCCGTCGTGTCCAGCAGAGCAAAGACGAAGGGCACATCCCACAATGCAGGCCCGACAAAGCCGAAGGCGCGGTCGTTATTGAAGGCCGCCATGACCCGTGCATGCGGTGTGGCACACGGACTGGCGGGCGCGGTGGGGCGGTATTGCGTGGCGGGCGCGCCAATACGGGTAGCGGCACGGGCAAAGCCCCTTGCCGCCAGGTGGCACAGGGTGGGCTGGTCCATCAGATGATGATCTCCCCCGCCCCGCGCAGTCCCGGCCCCGGCGGCACGCCCAGGAAGTTGCATAGCTGCACCCGCCAGCGTGTGTACAGCGTGAACCGGTCGGTTACTTCCGTGCGGTTGCGGGTCCAGACCGCAGCCCTGTCGGTATCAAGGTTGCCAGTTGCCGCCATGATCGCGCCCTCCAGCATCTGGCACTGGGCCACAAAGGCGCGGGCCTGCGCGCATTCGGTGGGGGCAAGGTTGCGCAGCCGCCATTCATTGAAGCCATAAACGCGGAAAAACCGCCACGACTGCATGCCACTGTCCTGCCCGCCCAGCGCGGGATAGCCCATGTAGCGCCGCGCCTGTGCCAGTTCGGCATCCACCAGCGGCGTGTCGGTCATGGTGGCGGCGGTGGGAGGCTGTGCGACGCTGGCACAAGGGACTGGCGCCACGTCATTCCCTGTAGCCATATCCGCGCTGTTCGTGTCTGTCATGGCTGTGGTGCCGCCTGTTGGTGCACCTGTGGCGTTTGTGCCGGTCATGCCCGTATCCGTTGTGTCCGGGTCTGTTGCCGTAGTTCCCATGCCCGCAGTGGCGGCCGTTACGGTGCCGGTGGTCGTGCCCGTGGTGGCGGGCGTGATGTCGGTCATGTCTGCCCCCGGTCTGTCTGTGCTGGTCCGCTCAGGGCGCGGCGCGGTGTATCGCGCCCCGCCCCGGTATTGTGCGCAGGCGTTACGCCGCCCCCAGGCTTTCGATCACCACACCACGCTTGAGGTAGCTGTTGGTGGCGGTGGGAATGACCGCCGTATTGGCGGTAAGGTCCGTGGGCAGTGCAAACCCGCCAATCCATGACCACGACTGCGCGATGATCTGCGCCAGCCGGTCCAGTGCCGGGCGGGTGATCATGCACACGCCCTCAACATCCGTAAGCTCCCCACCATCAAGCAGCGGGGCGTAATGCGTGCCGATATTGGCGTAATCGCCTTCAATCAGCGCGCCCTGCCCGCAGATGATCGCGCGGTGGATCGCCCCCACCCCCAGGCTGGCCTGCTGCGGGGCCTCGGTGGTGGGGATGAAGCGCACGCCCAGCAGGTCGAAGATCTGGCCGGTCTGGTATGTATCGGAGCCGTACTGGCCACGATAGAGCAGCTTGAAGTCCGCATCGCGGAACAGACCCAGCAGCTGCGCATTGTCCAGGTAGCAGTGGTACACCCCGCCATCGGGTGTGGGCACGTTGTTGTCGCGCAGGGTTGCCAGCGCGGACAGGATGGTCTGCACTGTCAGAAGGTCCCCCGACACCAGTGCCGCCGTGGTGGCGCGGCTGGCGGGCCGCAGTACCAGCGGGGCGGTTGCCGCCACCACCGCATTGCCAGCCGTTGCGTTGGAAACTGAAACATTATCCGAAAGTGCAAGCGTGCCCGAAATGCCATCGGGTGCGGTAGATGTATTGGCGGCATCCGCCGTTACGCCCATCAGCGTGTACGACCCCGCGCCGATGGTTACCGTCATGCCATTGCTGGCGCCAACCGAAATTACCTGCCCTTCATCGGACAGGATGTTCTGGAAGCCGCGGATGTCATCCACCGCAACCACGCTGCCTGCGGCACCCAGTGTTGTGGTAACGCGCGTATTGCCCCCCAGGTAGCCACCCACCCCGTTCTGTGCGCCGCCAAACAGGGCGTTGCGCGCCAGACGGTCCAGCGTCTGCCGGGCATTGATGCCAAGGCGCGCGGCATTGGCCAGGAACTGGTTGGCAATGCCCACGCCCTCGGTCACCTGGTTGAGGTCCATGGTGTTGCCGTACTGGTTGATGGTGAGCGTGTACTGCTCCACCGACCACTGTGCGGGCGTCATGCCGTTATCGAAGCTGGTATTGGCTGTGGGGTTAAGTGGTGTGGTGGCGGGCGGCAGGAGGCCTGCGCGGGTATCGGTAATGGTCTGGCCGATGCGGGCGGGGAATTCCATCTGGTCGGCAATGGAGCGGAAGCCCAGCCGCGATTGCAGCGCATCCTGGAACGCGCGCGAGAGGAACCCCTGCTGGATGACCGGCTGCAGGGCGGCGGGGAAATTGGCAATGGCCATGAAGTTCATTTCCTTTGAAAGAACGCAAAAAAGCCGCCGGGCGAAGCGCCTGGCGGCGGCAGGGGCGGTCATGGCAGGCTGCGCCATGAAGGGGCCGGGTGGTGGATAAGGGACATGGCCGGTTAGCAACCCCTTGCCCGTTCCGCGCGCGGCGCAGGCGCGGAACGGGGAAAAGGTCGGGGACATCTGGCAGTCATAAGGACGTTTCTGCTTTCAGGAAGCCGCGGGGGACGCAGCCTTTAAAAAACGTCCATGTTTTTTGTCAGAGGCTGTTTGAAAAGTCGGGTTCAATAATATCCTGAAATTATAAAAGTTTTTGGTGAAGCTTTTTCCAAAAAGCTTCAGAAGACGCCGCCTTTTTTGAAAAAAGGCGACACCCAAAAACTTTTCTTATTTTTTATCAATGATTTGTTTTCAAACAATCTCTCAGTGACCTGTTTTTTGCTGTTTTCAGAAATCATATTCTTCAATGACTGCGCGTATAAACCTTGCCCATTCTCCCTTGCGGTGTGATCTGGCATTTTTCCAAAGAAACAGGACAGCTTTATCTACATTCCACGGCACACGGCATTTTCCATAATCTGGTTTCTATCCGTTTTACTGGAAACCTGTTTTGGGCGCAGGAAGTGGCAGGCTGCCTGCCTGCGCCCGCAACAGCCCTAATTCGCCACGGGCCAACGCAGGCCCGCCGCACTGGCGGCGGCCTTCACGTCGCGCGCGCCTGCCGTGCGGGCATCGAACGGGGTCGGGTCACCCGCGCGCGGGGCGGGGCCTGCGGCGGTGGTGCCAGTCGCAGCCCCCGATGCAGGCTGGGCCGGGGTGAACAGGTAGGCCCGGCTTTCACGCGCGGCCTCCATCAGGCTATCCAGCCCCTGCGGTGTGCCATCCTCGGCCAATGTAACAGTGGACAGGTCCACCAGCCGCACCACATCAGCCGGTTCCACCGCCCCCATGCGGGCGGCCATGGCGCGGGCCTCGGCGCGGATTACGGCGCGGCTGGCGCGGGTGCGCGCGGTAGTGGCCTGTTCGGTAGCGCGCGCAAGGTCGGCCTCCAGCGTGGCGCGGGCAGCGACTGCCGCATCACGTTCGGCACGCAGGGCATCCATCTCGTGGCGCAGGGTTTCAGGGTTGGGGGACTGAGGCACGCTGGCGGTCATGTCGTTACTCCGTAATAATGAATGTCAGGTCGGGCTGCTGGCATTGATGCGTGCCCATTCGCCATGAGGCCCCGGCACGCCCGCGCGCGCGGCAAACAGGGCGCACGCACTCTGGCGCGACAGGAAACCACCCTGCACCGCCACCCCCAGCCCCTGCGCCAGTTGGGCAATCTCGCCCTCGGTGCCGGGGAAGTAGGGCGGCCATTGCAGTGCAAGCCCGGCCGCATCCAGCCCCACGTAATCCTGCCCGCCAATGCGCAGCCCACCGGCCAGCACGTGCGAGAAGCGGCAGGCCATGCGGTACAGCGCCAGCAGCCCGTATTCCCCATAACTGAGCCGCATGCGATCGGTCAGCCACAGCAGCGGCTGGTAGAGCATTTCCATTGCACGGCCCGATGTGGGGGCGGACAGGCTGTCGGCCTGCGCGCGGTTGCCGTGGATCTGCTCCATCACGCTGGCGCGTAGTTCGCGGTAATGGTCGCGCATGGCTCCCGCCGCATCGCCGTTTATTTCCAGCAGCTTGGCATCGCCATCCAGCGGTAGCGTAAGGGCCGTGGAAGCGCCGCCGCTGCTGGCGGGCGTGCCATCCGCGTAGGGGTCCGGCCCCGCGCGGATGACAAGCCGGGGATCGGCGCTGTATTTCAGCCCCCGCCCGGATTGCGAGAGTAGGTAGTCACACTCGATCACCGTATCAATGGCGGGCGCGAAGGTGCATGGGCCATCCATCACGCCGGGTGCGGCCAGGTTGGCCATCCACACCCACGGCACGAAACCAAGGCCGTGATGGGTGCTGCGCGCAGGGTCGATGCGTGTGGGCAGCCCGGCATCGACACGCTGCGGCACGTAAACATGGCAGTCCGTGCGGTCCCATGCGCGAAGCCACCAGAAGACGCTGGTGGCGTCATCCACCCCGATGGGCCAGCCCTGTGCCGCCAGCATGGCGCCAGTTACCTTGTAGCACTCGGTCATGGTGGCGATCTCGCCCGCGCCATCCCATGCGGGGGTCAGGTAACGGGTATCATGCACCTGTATGCGCAGGCCGTGCTGCACGGCTTCAAGCAGCATGGCGCTGGACCCGATGGCACCACGGGTTGCGGCTTGCATCATCAGCGCGGGCAGCGCGGTTTCGGCCGCAAGCTGGGCCAGTATGGTGGGCAGGTGCGGGTCGGTAGCCACAAGGCCGGGCCAGTGCGAGGCCCCGAACAGCAGCGAGACCGCATCATCCACCACCGCGCGGCACATGTTGGTGCGCACCGATGGCCTGCGCGCCGAGAGCGGGATGTATTCTCCCGCCCCGTTATATTCCCGGCCAAAGGGGTTGGGAATGGCGTCGTACTGCGTGCCCTCCAGCACGCGCCCCAGTGCCGCCAGGCGGTGGGCGCGCGCGGGCAGGTCCGGGTCGCGCGGGTAGGTTTGGCTGAGTTCCTGCCAGTCCATGGCCTGGGTTCTCCGGTGCTGTGGCAAGGGTTTGCAGGCCGTTACATGGCGTGCTGTTTTTGCAGGTGTAAAAACGGGCGGACTGGTCTAGACAGGCTGCCGCCCGTTAACTGGAGAGTGAACTTTCATGCATCGCCGCCCCCCATGCTGATGGGTGTTGCCGAAGTTTTGGTGGGTCTGCTGCTGCTGGGCTGGGGGGCCTGCGGCCTGCTGCGCGCCCCTGCTCCCGTGGCCCGGCGTGCTGCGCGCGCGGCCGGGCGGGTTGAACCCATAACCCGCATCCGGCCCCCCGCACCCGTGCCGGACCCAATGCCGGAACCGGCGCCAGGATGGGCGGCTGGCGGCGTGTCAGGGGAGATGCCACAGGCGGCAGATGCGGGTTTTACCGTACCCGTCTCCATGGCGGATTATAGCTGGGCCGTGCCGCTGTACCAGCCCCGCCCGCTACTGAGTGCATGGGAGTGCCGTGTGCTGCGCACCCTTATGGCGCAGGTGCCGCCGGGCTACCTTGTCTGCCCGCAGGTCAGGCTGGCGGAGCTGATGGTGCCGCGCGGGCCGGATGCGGATGCCAACCGGCGGGCGTTTTACAAGATTGCCTCCAAATCGGTGGATTTTGTCGTGGTCCGCGCGGATGACGGCCATGTGGTGCTGGGCGTGGAGCTGGATGACAGCACCCACGACCAGCCCGAACGCCAGTACCGTGACGGGCTGGTCAACGCCGCCTTTGCACAGGTGGGCATAACGCTTGTGCACATAACACCGGGGCAGCGGGTAGATGTAACGGGGTATTTTGAGGACGCATTGGCTGAACCCACCGTATGGTAATAAAAATGAATAAAAGTTTTTGGGTACCGCCTTTTTCAAAAGGCTTCACCAAGAACTTCTTTACGTTTTACCGCCCCATGCTGAAGCGCGTTGGCACCCACCGCGCGGGTGCGGGTGGCGGGGCGGACAGCATAAGTTCACTCAGCGCCCACACCAGCGCATCCGCCCGGTCAGGTGAGTGCGCGCCGTGGTAGCCACTGGCGGAAAACTGGCATAGCTGCGCCTCAAGCTGTGCAAACACGCCATGGTGCGTCACCCGCCCCTGTTCGTATAACGCCGCCACCGGCTCGGCCCGCGCCGCCTTGCCCCGGCTGGCGCTGACCATGGTTAGCGCCGCATTGGGATTGAGGCCGCGCAGGGTTGCTTCCACCAGCGCGCCGCCAAAATTCTGCTCGGCCACAATGCGTTCCGCCCCCCAGTCCACCTGCGCCTGCAAGGCCGCGCGCGCCCAGCCCGCCGGGCTGTCACGGCGTGACAGGTCCGCCAGCACATGGCCGTTGCCACTGCCATCCACACCACAGACCACAATGCCGATCTCGTCCGATCGTGTATCCTCCGGCCCCGCGCAGCCCGAGGGGGCCACCGCCACCACAATGCGCCGCATGCCTGCCGCCACACTGGCCCGCGTGGCAGGTGTTACGGGGGCTGCGCGCGCCAGATCCTCCATCCGCCACAGCGCGCCGTCTACCGCGTGCTGGTATTCGCCCAACATGAAACGCCTGCGCTCGCGCTCGGGCAGGGCTTCAAGCTGGGTCAGGTACTGTGCGGAAAGGTTGGCCCGGTTGCCTGCCGGGTTAAGCTGCATGGTGGCGTAGCGCGCACGGTCCAGCGGGGTGCCGGATGTGGGTTCCACCCCTTCCTCAAATACGCGGTACAGCCAGTGGCTGGTGGTGGGGGGGTTGGCGTCGATATACTCCTTCAGCGCCAGCGGAGATTTTTGTGCAAGGCGCGTAAGCAGCATGTTGCGCGCGCCATAAGTAATCTGGCTGGCTTCGTTCAGGTAAACGGTGGCGAATTCCAGTCCAAGTATCTTTTCGGTGCGATCCTCATCATCCAGTCCGCCAAATACGATAGAAGACCCATTGGGCAGCTCCACCGTCCAGTCGGTGCGCGACAGCGCCCATGGAACAGCGGGAAAGCACGCGCGCATGACGGCAGGAAACGTGTCAGCCACGACCGTTGCGCGCAGTGCGTTCAGCCGGTGGCGGAAAATGCCGTGTCGCGTGCCCCCCGCCCTGAGTGCGCGGATGATGACGGCGCGCACCAGCACGAACGTCTTGCCCGACCGCGCGCCGCCGCGCAGCAGAATATGTGTTGCCGCACGACCCAGCAGGTGGTTGGCGCGGCGCTGGTCGGGGGTCAGGCTAAAGGTCTGTGTCATCGGGCGTTATGGCAATGGTAATGGCGGGGGCGGTGTCGGTACGCCTTTCGGCCGCAGGCCGCAGGCGGGTGGCGACCCACATGCGCGCTTCCATGCGCAGTTTTATGGCGGGCACGTCATCACGCCCGGTGGCACGGTCGGCAATGGCCACGATTTCTTCGGCCAGGGCATCAGCCGCCGCTTCGCGCGCCAGTGTGTACAGACCCCGGAATTCCGGGTTGGCGTGCAGCCAACGCAGCACGGTGGCGCGATGGGGCATGGCGGGGTCGGTGCAGATGGCGCGCAGGCTTTGGCCGTCGCTCAGGCGGGCACAGATCTCATCGGCCAGCCTGCGGCTGTAAGCAGCCCCCCGCCGGGGGCCAGCGGGTTCGGGCATGACCACTCTCCGGTGCGGGTTGGGCCAGTATGGCAGATATGTATGCAAAAACCGTGCAGGCAGCAATTGCATTGTGCCGGGCATGGTGTGCCCGGCCTGCAGGGCCGTACCGTGCGCGGCGCTGTCCCATTGTGGCAACATCAAGCACATAAAGCGTGCAGGCATCAAACCCGATTGCGCTGGTAAAACCCATGCACGCCAATACCCTGACCGAACGGCGGCGCGCGAACCGGTTCGGGCATGGCTGCCCAATGCCTGCCACTGCCACGAAGGCGCACCGGGCGTGGCACCAGCGGCGCGCAGTGCGTCCTGTGCCTGATGCCGACCTGCTTGCTTACCAGCGCCCCGTTCGCCCTGCCCTAGCGTGCGGCGTTACGGCGCACCGCCTGCGGTGGCAGCCCGAAGGCGCGGATGAAGGCGCGGCGCATGCGCTCGGGATCATGAAAGCCGGTGGTGCGCGCGATCGCCTCCACCGGGTCGGTCGAATACACCACGCGCTCATACGCCGCTTCCAGCCGCAGGCGCTCCACGGCCCTGGCCGGGCTTACGCCCACGGCGGCGCGAAACGCGCGGGAGAAGTTGCGCGCGCTCATACCCGCCCGTGCCGCCAGTACGTCTACCCCCAGTGGTTGCGCAAGGTGTGCCCGCACCCAGCCCAGCAGGGTGCTGAAACGCTCGCCGCCCTCCATTTCCAGCAGGGCGGAAAACTGTGACTGGCCGCCGGGTCGGCGGTGGTAGACCACCATCTGCCGTGCCGCCTGGCGGGCAATGTCATCACCCAGGTCATGGCCGACCAGCGCCAGTGCAAGGTCAATCCCCGCACTGATGCCCGCCGCCGTCCAGACCGGGCCGTCATGGATGTAAAGCGCATCAGGCTCAAGGCGTATGTCGCTAAACTGGCGGCGGAATTCCTGCGCGTGCCGCCAGTGCGTGGTGGCACGCCGCCCCGCCAGCAGCCCCGCACCCGCCAGAACGAACGCGCCAGAACACACACTGCATATGCGCCGGGTATGGGCCATGCGCGCCTGCATGAAGGCCCGCAGCACGCCACATTCCATGGCCGCGCGGTGTCCCTCGCCCCCTACAATGATCAGCGTGTCAAACCCGCCCGCCCCCTCCACCGCCACGGTCTGTACTGCAACGCCCGATGAAGACATGACCAGCCCGCCCGCGCGGGAGAGCATGGCAAGCGTATAAGGCTGCCCGGCAATGCGGCCTGCGATCTCGAACGCAGCCGTGGGGCCAGCGGCATCGAGCAGCTGGAAATCGGGATAAAGCACAAAGCCGATGGCGCGGATCATGGCCTGAAATGAGGGATCATTGTCATTCCGTCAACCATTCACACGGTGCACACTGTCTACCTGCCACATGCGCCACAGGAGTACCGCCATGTCCCGTTCCCCCTTCCCGCCATTTGGTGTCGGGACCGCCACCCTGAAGGTCCGCCTGGCTGAAGATGCCTGGAACACCCGCAACCCCGAACAGGTGGCCCTGGCCTACACATCGGGCAGCAGGTGGCGCAACCGCACGCGGTTCATAACCGGTCGGGCAGAAATCGTGTCCTTCCTGCAAGACAAGTGGCGCACGGAGCACGATTACCGGCTGATCAAGGAACTGTGGGGTTTCCGGCTCAACCGCATGGCCGTGCGCTTTGCCTATGAATGGCATGACGGCACGGGGGCATGGTGGCGTTCCTACGGTAATGAGGTCTGGGAATTTGATGCCGATGGCCTGATGCACACCCGCTTCGCCGCCATAAACGATCAGCCGATTACGGCAGATGCGCGCCTGTTCCACTGGCCCGCAGGCCGCAGGCCAGACGGGCATCCGGGGCTGTCGGAACTGGGGCTGTAACCATGTGCGGGGTGCGTTTTGTAAAGCGATGGCCGGGGTGGCAGGCCAGTGCCGGGTTGCCAATATGCGGAACCTGATATTCCCGCGAGACCTGTTGCCAACAACCCTGCGCGTTCCGGTCAGCTGCCTTTTGTTTCCCGCACCTCGGGATCATGTTCAAAGGCATGCAGGACGGCAGACCAGAATGCCCGCAGGCTTGGAAAACTGCCCCAGTTGGGTGGTTCCTCCGGTTCAACTGTTGGATCTATGCGGATCAGGAGCCAGGTAACATGATCAATTTCTGCATCGTTGCAGGACAGTAAAGTTCTTAATTCAGCGATTGTTTGCAGTTTGAACGGAAGATCATGCGTTCGCGGTCCGCACTGGATTGCTTCCTCCAGCGTATCTCCAAACATATCGGCATCTTCGCCTAAAGAACTGGCACCGAGACCGGCCAGACAATCAAATTTTTGGCGGATTTCGTAATCAGTAAAGTATAATAGTCTGGACATAATAAATCATCCCGTTATGCTCTTTTTTAATAATTGTAACTCTAATATATCGCGCAGATTTTATTACACGATCAGCTTTTTCGACGACAATCGCCCCGCTGCCTGAAAGATGCCCTTCAACGTGAATTGAACTTCCATCTCTGGCATCCCTGAGCCACGTATCAACCTTGGAAGAATTATCTCGAAGTGCTGCGTGAATAAAACTTCAGCCTCTTCTTTCGATGTGAAGAATGGAACAATAGGACGGCTTTAACCTACGCCGCCTCACTGGCGGCGCTCTTCAGCTTTTTTCAGATTGGCGGATACAGACACTTACGTCCGCTTTCCGGAATTTGGCATGGTGCTTCCCGTGTCCAGCATGCACGCGACTTCCGCCGGTCTGCTTCAAGTTCATTTGGCAGACCGGTAGTTAAGGGGGAGTGGATGGCCTGATTCTGCAACGCAAGGACATGAAAACAGACCTCTCAGTTTTTCATGGTATGAACGCCGCGCCCCTACGGGTTTCGGTCAATCTCTTTTCCTGCCTGCACCTCGGGGTCATTTTCAAAAGCATGTAGAACGGCTGACCAGAATGCCCGTAGGGTGGGAAAGCTGCCCCAGTTGGGTGGTTCTTCAGGGTCAACTGTGGGGTCTATACCGAGCACAACCCAACTGACGCGCTCAATATCCTCGTCATTATAGGTCAGGAAATTCCTTAATTCGTTGACTGTCTGCTGTTTGAACGGCAGATCATGAGTTTGTGGTGCATCCTGAACAACTTCACGTAACGTATCACCGAAGATATCGGCGTCTTCACCGAATGGGCCGCCACCAAGATTTTTTATACGCGGGAACATGTCAAGAATATCATCATTGGTACAGTTTAACAGTTTGGACATAATATATCATCCCATTGTATTCTTTTTTGACAATTGTAACTTGAATGCGTCGCGCAGCCTTGCGTTGCCGATTGGCATTCTCGATTACGACAGCTCCCTTTCCCGAGGAATACCCTTCGACATAGACTGAGCTTCCATTTGCGGCGTTCTTGAGCCAGGTATCAATTTTAGAGGCGTTATCCCTGAGCACTGCGTGAATAGCACGTTCAGCGTCTTCCTTCGAGGTAAAGAACGAAACAATAGGACGGCTTTAACCTACGCCGCCTCACTGGCGGCGCTCTTCAGCTTTTTTCAGATTGGCGGATACAGACACTTACGTCCGCTTTCCGGAATTTGGCATGGTGCTTCCTGTGTCCAGCATGCACGCGACTTCCGCCGGTCTGCTTCAAGTTCATTTGACAGACCGGCAGTTAAGGGGGAAGTGGATGGCCTGATTCTGCAACGCAAGGACATGAAAACAGACCTCTCAGTTTTTCATGGTGTGAACGCTGCGCCCTTACGGGTTTCAGTCAATCTCTTTTCCTGCCTGCACCTCGGGGTCATTTTCAAAAGCATGTAGAACGGCTGACCAGAATGCCCGTAGGGTGGGAAAGCTGCCCCAGTTGGGTGGTTCTTCAGGGTCAACTGTGGGGTCTATACTGAGCACAGCCCAACTGACACGATCGAGGTCCATATCGTCATAGGCCAGTAACGTTCTTAATTCGTTGACTGTCTGCTGTTTGAACGGCAGGCGATGACCTCGCGGCGCATCATCAATGACCTCGAACAGCGTATCGCCAAAGAGATCAGGATCCTCGCCAAACGAGCTGGAGCCCAGATTAGTGAGACGCGGAAACATGTCGAGAATATCACGATCGGTACAGTTTAACAGTTTGGACATAATAGATCATCCCATTGTGTTCTTTTTTGATAATTGTAACTTCGATGCGCCGCGCGGCTTTGTGTTCCCGATTGGCACTTTCGATAATGACGGCCCCTCTTCCGGAGAAATATCCATCAAGAATAATTCTGTCTCCATTTCCAGCATCCCTGAGCCACGTATCAACCTTGGAAGAATTATCCCGAAGCAGTGCGTGAATAGCACGTTCAGCGTCTTCTTTCGAGGTAAAGAACGAAACAATAGGACGGTTTTCCTTCCTAAACCGGCGCTCGATATACGCTTCGGTCGGGTCAACATGCTTCAGCAGCACATGCCCACCCGCCTTGCGGTTATGCGGTGGCGCTTCATGATGGTTGAGGTCAAGCCGGTTCTGTCGATGCGGTGAGAGGAGATTCTGGTTGGCAGGTGTCCGTGCCGGCTGACCGGTGTGTTGCACGACAGGCCGGTGAAAGTGCTCCGTAGTGATGTCATCCTGCCTGAAGGCAAGCCGGTTTGCATCCGCCATGGCAACGCGAATGGCCCGTGTTGCCGCGAAATGTGCTGCCGCATGCAGTATGCCAGCAGGAATCACGGCATCGGCAGCCTGACCGGCCAGATCGGCAACAGCAGGGGGCGCATGGGCCTTCAGGGCCACGGCGTGGACCGCGCGTTCGGTCAGGGTGTGCGGTTCGGTGCCATTTTTCCACGCCTGCTGTCCGGCGGCCATCATGTCGGCGCCATGGGCCGCAAGCGCAATGCCGCCAACCTTGCTCAGCAGCGGTTCAGGGGCAGCCAGCAGGCCCGCGGCACCGGCCATTTCTGCTGCGCCAATGCCCATTGTGGCCAGACCTTCGGCCCTGCTGATACTTTCATGGCCGGGCAGGTATCGCCTGACAATACTGACGAGTTGATGTTCGCCCATGACAAATGTCAGGGCGGGATGCTGGTTGGTATCTGGCATGACATGTCTTGCAGTGCAGACACAAAAAAGCCCGCCGGTGAGGGCGGGCCTTGCGTTCGCATTGATAATCCGTGCGGCGGCGGATATCGCAGCCGTTTTTCGGGATCATGAATTTATGGAAGCGTCCGGGTCAGTGGGTACCATAATTCGGACTATATTCCGTATAGCAGAAAAAAACGGCATGCAGGGACCAGAAAATACAGGCTGATACTGATCTTCAGCAATGGCAGGTCTGGTTATAACTTCAGTAGCGCACAGATTTTAAGGAAAAAGGAAAAGGTTACTACTCAGAAATCAGGATTCATCTCGCAGCAATGCCCAGCGTTCATGGTCACGCCATGCCCCATTTATGCGAAGATAACGCGGTGAGAAGCCTTCATGACGGAACCCCAGCCTGTGGATCAGCGCTATGGATTTCATATTCCCAGGCTGAATGTTTGCTTCCAGACGGTGCAGTCCGATATCATTGAAAGCAGTCTGTACTGTCAGGCGTACTGCTTCAGTCATCAAGCCACGTCCAGCGAACCCTTTCATTCCGTAATAGCCCAGGTATGCATTCTGAAAGCCACGCATGAAAATCTGGCTGAGATGCGTAATGCCAACAATACCGCCAGTATCCAGTTCCCGCGCAATAAACCCTATATTGGCGCCCGACACCTGTTCATCGAACCAGGTATCAAAGCCTTCACGTGTTATGAAAGGTTGAACCCAGGGAGCATGATAAGAACGGCTTTCGATATTAGCCTTAACAAGATCATCTGCGTCTTTCCGACAGACTTTGCTCAGCGATATTGTTCTCATAATCGACCATGCGTCCACGCAACTGTTAGAAACGAGAGATATATGAAAAATCCGCCTGTCCATTTTCGGGTAAACAAGAACGACCGTCTATGTCTCATATAAAGGCGGTATCTGCCCCTCTTCCTCCATCAAGCCCCGTACACGGCATTCACGCCCCCCTGCCCCGCCCGCGCCATTTCCCGTATTGCGCTGAACGTAACCGGTCCGTGCGTGTAATCGCGCTGGCAGTAGCGTAGGCCGGTCAGGGCAAAGACCAGTTCTACTGGTATGTCGAAGTAGAAATCGATCATCCCCGGCGGATAGCCGCTCTGGGTTTCCTCCATGTCCATGGCGGCGATCACGGCTTTCAGTTCCGGCGGGGGCGTGCCGTCCACCTTCAGGTCATGCGGGCCGGCCTGGCCGTTATGGGATATGTCCCATATCCGCGCGCCGTCGCGCCAGCCGGTGGCGGCGCTGGCATAGGCGGGTTCGTTTACCATGCAGGCCACTATCGTGCTGCCCGCAGGGGTGGTGGCAAGATGGGCCTCGACCCGGTGGCGCAGGCCAGCGGCATTGCACCACAGCGCGGTCCACCCGCCGGGCAGGCTGGTCACGCCACCGGGTGCGGGGCGGGTTTCATCCACGGCCTGCCCGGTTTCCTCCAGCCCGAAATGGCGCAGTACGGCGGCCCGGTCCATGCCATGAACCATGAACATCGCCACCGTGTAGCCCACCGGGCGCGGGGGGCAGCTTTCGCGTATGTAGAAGCGCAGGCGGATGGGGGGAAAGATGTCGCGTGTGCCCTCGGTGGTGGTGGCGGGGCCGAAGGTTATGCGTTCGTGGGCAATGGTGTAGGGGTGGACGACCTGCTCCGCCGTGCCATCGCGGTGCGCGCACATCATGACCACGGCCTGCGACGGATCGCTCTGCCCAGGCAGGATGACGGTGCAGTTGGCCACCACCGCCGCCGCCCGGTGCGGCGTTGCCGCCAGCACGCGGCCCAGTGCGGCACGCGCCTGTTCCAGTTGCACGTCACTTGCTGCGCGCGCAGGCGGGTCCAGCAGGGTTACATTGGCAATATAAGGCTCCAGCGCCACAGTGGCGCCAAAGGGGGCGAACACCCCGTCACGCGCCAGAAGGCGCTCCACATGCGGCACGATGGTGGCCCCCAGTGCCGCGAAATCCTGCTGCGGGGTGCTGAGCCAGTATGGCAGGGCCGCCGTATTGCAGCCTTCATAGGGGTCCATCGCGCCATCCTTGTCCGTGGGCGCGATCAGGCTAGGGGCGGGTTGCGTGGCGTGTCAATGTATGCCCGCGCGGGCAGCCATGACCGGACCGAAAAAACTGTAAAAAGCTTAAAGGAGCATCGCCTTTTTGAAAAAATAAGACAGTCCCCCGGAAATGGTTATGCCCCTGCCCGGCAGGCTATGTCCTTACTCTGGCCTGCGCGCGGCCTTCCCACGCGTTGGCCCCCGCCTATGCCGCGTGCGTGTGATCCTGTCCGTCGGGGCCATGGTCATGCGGGCCGTGGCCATCATGGCTGTGGCGGTGGTGCAGGTCGGGGTAATGGGGGTGAGTGTGCACAAGCCTTGTGTGCACATGGTAGTGGGTGTGCGGCTCGCCCGGTGGGTCATCATGGGTGTGGGTGTGCTGGTGGTGTTCGTCATGCACATGGCGGTGGGTGTGGGCCATTTCCTCGTGTATGTGTTCATGGTCGTGGCGTTCGCTCAGGTGCAGCCACAGGCCGATGCCCATCAGCACGCCCGCCATCGCCAGCCGCCCGGCATCATGCACGCCAAACACCGCAAGCGACACCACCGCCCCCACAAACGGCGCCAGCGCAAAATACGCCCCCGTACGCGCCGCCCCAAGGTGGCGCAAGCCAAGCATGAAGGCCACAAGGCTGACCCCGTAGCCTGCAAACCCCACGGCCATGGCACCGGCCACAAGTGCTGCCCCCGGCAGGCCCGCGTGCAGAAATGTCAGGGCCAGCCCCATGTTCACGCAGCCCGCCACCAGCCCTTTGAGCATGGCGATGCGCACCGGGTCCACGGCCGAGAGCCTGCCGCTTAGGTTGTTGTCAATGCCCCAGCACACGCACGCGCCCACGATGTACAGCGCCCCGGTCGAGAACATCGCCCGTCCCTGCCATGACAGCACGGCGGCCCCCGCTACGATGCACGCGGCCCCTATCAGCAGCCTGCGGTCCACGTTTTCCCGAAACACCACCCACGCGATCAGTAGTGTTGCAATGCTTTCCATGTTCAGCAGCAGCGAAGCACTGGCCGCATCCGTCCGCGCCAGCCCCAACATGAGCAGCAGCGGCCCGCCCACGCCGCCGGTTGCAATCACGCCCAGCAACCATGGCAGGTCACGCCCGCCCAGCGGCGCTTCATCATGCGTGGGCAGCCGCAACGCCGCGCGTGCGCCCAGCACCACCGCTAGCCCCAGGCCGGAGCCAAGGTAGAGCAGCCCCGCCGCCATCTGTGCCGGCATGCCGCCCAGCAGCAGCTTGGCAAAGGGCGTGCTGGCGCCAAACAGCACGGCGGAAAGCAGGGCAAGGGCAAGGCCGGATCGGTTCATGCGCCAAGCCTACCATGGCTGCAAGGGGGCGTGTAGGGGGCGGGTAGCTGTACGGCGCACTCGCCCTACTGCTTCATGAAATACAGTCGTGCCCCCTGCGCTGGGGGGAGTTCACCATTTTTCATGCAGCACATCCAGCGCGCGGTGCAGGGTGCGCAGGCGGGTGCCCGGTGCCTCATCCAGCGCGCATACGGCGCACACCACCCGCCAGCGCGCAGGCGTAAGCAGGGCATGGGCGCGATCAAGCTGGCGGCGGGCGTGCACGCTGGCCTCGCTATCCTCCAGCGCCACGCCACCACCCGCGCCCGTAAGGGGGCTGTAACGCTGCACTAGCCGCCCGCTCCGCACCGCGCGGCGCCATGTGGCGCGAAAGCGCAGGCCCGCCGCATGCTGGTCTGGCGTAAGGGCGGCATTGGCGCGGTGGAACAGGCGGTCAGGCATGCAGGTGTCGAGCACGCGGCGCACGGGTTGCGGGGCAGTATGGGGGGCCAGTTCCATGCGGGTGGCCTGCACCACGCGCGCGGTGGCGGCGGGGCCATCCGTGCCCATGTCGGGCTTCAGACCAGCCGCAACATCACGCGCCAGCAGGCGGGCGCGGCGGTCGGCGCGCAGGATGGTGGCCACGCGGGCGCGTTCGGCAGGCAGGGTGTGGGCGGTTTGGGGCATGGGCGTCCTTGCATGATCTTGTGCACAAAAATCATACTAACAGCCGACGATGCAGGCAGGGATGGGGCGCGTGGCGTACCACGGCATGGCATGCCGGTGGCCGGGGCATGGTCAGATGCACCCTCTGTAATGCATGTTTACCGGCCATCCCATGCGGGTCGGAACGTGCCAATTACCCTGGTGTGGTTCCCTTGCTGTTCCCTGTGTGGTGGCAGGTAAGGGAACATGAGGGAACACCCGGCACCCCGCACGGGCGGAGCGTGGTAAACTGCGTGCTTTACCCTGCACCCTGCCGGGAATTCCATGCGTGGCGGGGTTTGTCGGCCAGCGTGCGCCGTTCCCTGTGTTCCCTATGTTCCTTTATGTTTAAGGAAACAGGAAGTATTATAGTAAGGGTTAATACCGGTACATAGGGTAGCGCAGGGTACGGGAACACAAGGGAACACAGGGAACGCAGGGAACATGCCCCTGCCCTGCCTGCGGTGCTTGCGGGCGTACGTGGGGTGGTGGCGGGATGGATTGCCGCCCACCACCTGCTGCCGCCACTGTGCGCCAGTATTGGTGGCGTAGTGGTGCTGGTGCATTCCAGCGCGGTTGAAAACGGCTTTCGCGCAGTGGACCTGTTTTCATCCTGTCGGGTCTGATCTTCATGCTGACCCATGGCGTGGAATTCACCCTGCCCGACCGGGTGGCGGTCGGCGCTTCATGATCCTGCGCCAGGGGGCGTGGGGCTGCTGCATGTGCTGGCCATCGTGCCCTTCGTGATGACCCATCCCGGTTTGCGCGATACGCCCCCTTAGCCGTTTACCGGTATGGTCAGCACGGCGCCGGGGTTCTTGGTGGTTTTTGAAAGTTCCATCAAAATCTGAAGCATTGTAAAGCCGAGTTTGCTGGGGAAATCGGTATCCGCAATATAGTAGAATTTATTATTGTATTTTATCGTTACAAAAGAAGAATGCGGCCGTTCATTGCTGACATGAACAAAGACCGTGGGCCGCGTACTGCGCCCGACCAGAATGATCTTGGGCAACGTGCGGCCTGAATCGATATCTTCCTGCGGCACGTCAATCTGGTAGGCAATCTGCCCCAGAACGCCAAGCATCGTGCGCGTCAGCAACCTGATCTGGCCATGCTGCGGCTTGCCCGCGCCGTATATGACTTCTATGCGTTCGTCCTTTGGGCTCATTTCAAAAAAACGCCGCGTGGCCTTGACCACATCGGACAGAATCGGGTCCGTTGTTGGGGAGACGGTCAGAAAAACCCGGTCAAAGGCCGGTGTCTTGCCGGGCACTTCCTCGCTATGTTCAAGCTGTATGCCCAGCAGGCCCGCAATCTGCAGGCGGCGCAGGTCATAGATGAGTTCAAAAAACTCGGGCGAGCCCCGTCCCACATCACCGCCAATGGCGCCGACATTATTGATCAGGTTGACCGACTGCACCGACAGGCGGAACAGGATATCAATGGGCAGCCCCCCCATGGCCAGCGGCAGCAGGCTGCCCGGCGGCAGCGGGCGCAGGAAGCTCTGTGCATAGGCATCGCCCGTTACGGGCTGGAATGTAAAGGTGGGGCTTTCCTGTATCTGCGCGCCAATGGTCCCCGCGGGCCGGATCGGGTTGGAATCCGACCCCACGCCAATGGCGATGTTACGCTGCAACTGGTAGCCCGAAATAAGCTGGGTGGTATCAAGGAAGCCCGGCGTATCGGCATAGCGCAGGCGCACGACGTTAAGGAGTGTCTGCTGCTTGGAAGAACCGATCAGTGCCTGTGAATAATCAAGCTGGTCACGATCCAGTCTCTGGGAGCCCACGCCATAGCATCCACCCAGAAGTAAAATGAGTGGCATTACTATCAATTTTTTCATAACAATGGGACTCTGTATCTTTTAATATGACGTATTGTCGTGAATTCTGAACCGTTTTTGCTAACGGCGGGCGGGCTGCATGAATGGGCCTGATTGCATACCGTGCATGGTAGCACGCTATTTTCGTGGATTGTAACTGCACTGATTTTTGTGCGGCAATGTTGTCGCGCCTGTCCTATGTCATTTTCTACATGTTTTTCAATATGTTGCATGGATGGGTGCGGTGCGGCGGTGTGGCGGGCGGCGGGTATTATTAAAATAATGTAAGCACCTGTCCGGTCCGCTGGCCCCGTGCCTGAAGGCGGTGTGGGCAGGTTATGTGTTATTATAAAATAATATGTTAAGTGCCCGGTACGTCTGTCGGCACGTCACTGTGCAGGGGGCGGATTGTGGAGTATTGAACAGGGTCATGAGGTCTGACCAAATCTGCCATAAGGTGTGTCCGTGCCATGAATAAAAGCTTTCTTGCCCTTGTTCCGGCACTTGTGCTGGCGGGCCGTGCCCATGCAACGGACGTCAAGCTGCCCGATAATACCCCGGCTAGCGTGACCATCCAGACACCCTGCACAAGCGAGAGCTACGGGGAATATGCAACCTGCATCTCCGCCATACTGAGCCTGCCCTCCAACCGTGGTGGCGATATTGACATCCGGGCAGTCGAGAGCCTGCTGCCAAAGGACAGCCAGAAGGCCGCCATCATAAGCGGCATCACGGCAACGCCGGGCGCGCCGATGACCGTCTCGTTAAAGCATTATGACGACAAGAACATCACCTGGCCCGCAACGGACACGCCGCTCGACCATGTCATCATTCCCAACAACGGCACCTATCAGGTCGTGCTGACCACGGCCGATGGTGGCAAGACATGGGGCATGCGGGTCGTGATTGAACAGCCCGGATCGGCCGGGCAGTAAGACACAGGCGCGCCGGTCACGGTCCGCCCCGGCGGTGGGTTTGTTCCCCTGTGGGGCCGTGCGTGGGCCTGGTTTACGTCCCGGCGCCGGGTCTGGTTATTGAATACGGGTGGCGACGGCCCTCCGTTGGGCGCGATAACGGACAAAAGGAAGAAACAGGCCAGCGTGGCAAGAAGGAAACCGCGCGCCGTCAGGATCGACTACAGGTAGGGATCGGCCATTACGGACCACATCAGCAGCGCGAGTGCTTTGATGCGTGCGCCGCGTCTTACGCACCGGGGTCTGCAATGCCCGCAACCATTATTTGCCGTCGCGGTCGTGCAACCGGCGGGCAACTGGCCGCGCGGGACATGATGACCGGAAAGCCGCACCCCATTACCGCAGCCCTTCCGGCCGCCATGCCCAGTAGGTGGTGCTGCCGCTGCGCATTTTGTGCCGCGTCCAGCCCATGGCGCGCAGCACTGTGCCCGCGCGCTTCTGTGCGGGGCGGTCCTGGCGTTCGCGCGGCAGGCCAAGGGCCAGGTGCAGTACGTCGGCCATGCGTACGCTGCCAGTTCCCCGCCCGGCCAGCCATGCGGTGATCGGGTCGTGCCACGGGTCTTCAGGCAGGCGGGCTTCCTGTGCCTCTGCCGCGATGGCGGCGGTGGCGGCATCATCCAGCCACAGGGGCATGGGGTCGGTGGTTTCGCGGCGGCAGGCTTCGGCCCAAAGCTGGTCGCGGCTGGCCGTAACCCATGCCACGTCGGCCCGGGTACAGCATACGGGCCAGTAGCGGCGGTTGCCGGTGGGGTCGGTCAGGTAATCGTGCTCGTTGGTGGTGCCGACAAACACGCACTGGCGCGGGCGCATCACGTCGGCCATGGCGTAGCTGGGGCGGTAGCGGTCATTCTGTCGGCTGAAGAAGGCCTTGGCATCACGGCTGGTGGAGCGGCCAAGCGCCTGCAATTCCCCCAATTCCACGCACCATACGCCCAGCAGGCCCTGTGCTGCGTCCTTGTCGCCCAGGTCGCGCGGCAGGTCGTCCTTGAACCATGCGGGCGTGAACAGTTCGGCCAGCAGGCGGCTCTTGCCAATGCCCTGCGCGCCTTCCAGAACGGGCACGTAGTCAAACTTGCAGCCCGGCTGGCGCACGCGCCGCACCGCGCCGCACAGCAGGCGCGCGCCCACGGCGGCGTGGTAGGCATCATTGGCGGTGCCCAGCGCGTGGTGCAACCATGTATCCAGCCGTGGCGTGCCATCCCAGCGCAGGGTGTCCAGCCAGTCACAGACCGGGTGCGTGCGGCGCAGGCTGGCGGCCACCCGACACGCCTGCATGGCCACCGCAGCCGAGACGGGCAGGTCATAGGCGCGCTGCATATACGCCTGTACCAGTGTCACGTCGGTATCTTCCACCGATCGCGGGTATGGCCCGGCGGCGGCGGATGCAGTGGCAAAGGCGGGCGGCGGCGCACGGGTCAGCACGGGCAGGCAGGCAAACGCATCCCATGCCAGCAGGCCGGACAGTACCGGGTCATGCCCCAGCAAAACCAGGCAGTTGCTGAGCGAGGCCAGCACTCCACCCCGTGGGCCGCGCGCCAGCAGGGTCATCCATGCGGTGGCGGCGGGTGCAGGCTGTTGTGGCATGGGCGGGTCCAGGACGGGCATGGCGGGGTATCCGTGTTGGAAGGTGCGGGTGCGCCGCACGCGGGGGGCGCTGCGTGGGATGGACGTGCGTGACAGTGGTACGCGCTGGCATGGGGTGCCAGCGTGACGCATGGGTCGGACGGCTGGTGGCAAACGCCCCGCCTGCCCCGTTTTGCAGCTTCTGCCGCGTTGCCATGCGCGGGCGTTGTGGGTCATGCCGCGCGCCGTGCCTGGATGGGCGTGATGGATGGCAGAAGGGCCGGTATGGCTGAGGTAATCCGGGTACCCTGTGCGGGGGATAGGGTCGGGTGCGCTGGATGCGGGATCGTGCCTCATGTCGGGGTGGCGGATGGGTCGGCATGGCCGGGCGTTCTGTGCCGTGGCCCATGCGGGCGATATGGCCGGACATGCCGGGATAATGGCCATGCCCCATGCCCCATGTCGGCATAGGCGCGTGGTTCTGGCACCGGTGTGGCCGGGGGGCGTGGTGTTTTTTGCAGCGGCCCGTGCAGCGGTGTGCAGCGGTGTGGGGCGGGATTGCGCAAGGGGTGTGCTCATGCCCCATGGCGCGGGCGGCGTAACCCCGCATCCAGCCCGGAGCGGATGGTGGCGCGGGCTTCTGCCAGCGGGATGTGGCGCAGGCGGGCCGCGTGCAGCAGTGTATCGTGTGCTGTGGCCCGGTCCAGCAGCCCGGCCCCGCACCACCGGCCCAGCGTATAGGCCCGGGCATTGAGCGTGGTGTTGGCCATGCCCGCCGGGGCATCGCACACCGCATGCAATGCGCGCATGAGCGTGCCCTGCATGCGCTCCCCATCCATATGGCGCACCGGCTGCACAGGTGGTGGCGGCGGAGCCAGCAGTGCGGCAAGCCAGCGCGGGATGGGTGGCGGCGGTACCACCCATGGCGGCACGCGCCACGTATAGGCCCCGCCGGTAGCGGGATGCGTACCGGGCGGGATGGTGACCGCCTGCCGCCCCCGGTGCGGGTCCAGCCCCGGCGCAGGGTGGCCGGCATGGCCGCGCAGGGCTTCGCCGCAATGGGCAAAAAACAGCACCGCCCCGCCCGAGCCACCCGTGCGCGTCATGGGGCGCGGCGGCAGCGCGCCGTGGCGGCGGACCAGTGCTGCAAGGGCGGCCACGCCATCGGCCGCATGCGTGCCGGGGCGGTCCACATCCAGTGCGAACAGCCCCGATGGCCCGCATACCACCCGCCACCCGCAATCCGGCCAGCGCGCGCACCACTGCGCTATGGTGTCCAGGTCGCAGGTGGCCTGCGCCGCAGCCCCCGAAAGCACGCCGCCCGCGACCCCGCGCGCACGGGGTGTACATGCCAGCCCAGCAGGGCCACGCGGTACAGGTCGGGCGGGATGGGGCGCGTATGGAGCATGGCGGGGTTTTATGGGATATATCCCAATACGTCAAGAAATAATGGGATATATCCCCTCTACCCCGTCGGGCATATTTGTGGGACAGTTCCCATTATGGACACACGCTCCCCCGCCGCTGCCGAGATCGAGCGCCGCATGGCGCAGCTCAACCTTAACAAGAAGCGCCTGGCCGAACTGGCCGGCCTGAACGAGACCTACGTGCACGACATCCTGCGCGGCAAGTCACGCAACCCCGGCGGTGACCGGCTGGAAAAGGTGGCCGCCGTGCTGGGCTGCACCGCAAGCGACCTGCTGCGCGCGCCCGCCAGCGGCAGTGGCCCCGGCACGGCGGCTGGCCGGCTCAAGGCGTTGCGCGAGCGCGCGGGCTACACCGTGCGCGGGATCGCGCGCGACCTGGGTATGGGGGACCGGTTCTCCAGCTATGCTTTTTATGAAAACAAGCTGAAAAAAGACTTCATTCCCGTGGATCTGGTGCGCAGGCTGGTCTCGCTGCTGACCGACCGGGGCGACCCGCCCATCGCTGCAAGCGAGGTGTGGGCGCTATCAGGCATCGTGCCCGGCGCTACTGACCTGAATGAAAGCATAAGCCGCGCCGAACGCGCCACCATGCCCCCCATTGATGACGGCGCGATTACGGTGCATGAATACGACATCTCGCCACAGGCCGGGGCGGGCGCCATCGTGGATCACACCGCCTGTGGTGATGGGGAGGCCCATCCCACGCTGGAGTCATGGCGCATCCCGCGCAATTTCATCCGCAATTACCTGCCCGATACGGGGGGGCTGGCCATTATCCGGGTTACCGGCAATTCGATGGAACCCGAGTTCTCGGCCGGTGACCGGGTACTGGTCGATACCGGCCACCGTATTCCCTCGCCCGATGGGGTGTACGTGCTATGGAACGGCATGGGTGTTGTGATCAAGCAGTTGATGCTGGTGCCCAATTCCCGCCCGCCGCGCATCCGCATCATCAGCGTCAACCCCACCTACCCGGTGGATGAGGTCGATGCGTCCGACCTGGTGATAAACGGCCGGGTTGTGGGCAAGTGGGTATGGAAGTAGGCGCGCCGCCTTCCAAGCCAAGGCAGCGTTCCAAACCTGCGCTTCCTTTTCAATGACCAGCATGTCCTTTTCGGTCGGTAAAAGTGCAGCGCCCTTGCCGGGGTATTTGCCGGTCTGGCGTAATTGCTCCAAGACCTGCATGACCAGATCAGCCGCTTCCCGGAGATATTTTGTAGTTTAAGCACGCACTCCATAACCAAAGCCGAATAATGCCCGGTTATGGCGGCCATGCCATGCTTGCCCTACTCAGGCCGCATTCATCCCCCACTTCTGCATCCTGACACCTGCCCACCGCCCGGATGCCTTATGCCTGTCCTGCCACAACCCCACGCCATGACAGGCGTTAGCCTGTCATGAACATACTGAAATCCCACTCCCTTCGTCTGGTCGGTCTGGTTCTGCCCGTTGCCCTGCTGGCCACCACCGCCCGTGCCGAGACCCGGCACCTTGACCTCACGCCCGAAAATACAGCCGTGTTGCTGCATACCGATAGCGTGGTGGGCAGCATGGACGGGCAGTTCGGCAAGGTGTCCGGCACGCTGGACTATGACCTTGCAAACCAGACCTGCCATGTTGACCTGACCATGGATGCCACCACCGTGCACATGGGCACGGTGCTGGAGCGCAAGGCCGCGAAATCTGGCGGCATGCTGGATAGTGAGCATTATCCCACCGCGCATTATGTGGGCGATTGCAGCCCGCGTGTGGTGAAGGGGCAGGTGCGCTCGCGCATGGTCGGGCGCATGACCCTGCGCGGGCAGACCCACCCGCTGACCCTGAGCACCCAGATGGTGTTCAACGCCAATACGCTGAGCGTGCTGGACAGCACCGGCACGTTTGATGGCCGCCAGTGGGGCCTGTCCACCATGCTCCATACCGTAAAGCCGCAGATGCGCACCGAAACGCGCATCACCCTGCCCGCCCCCCATTGCTGACCCCAACCGGAAGCCCCGCCGCATGACCGACCGCACGCCTGCCCCCCGCCCCCTGTCCGAGATCGCAAGCTATCACGCCCATGTGTATTTTGATGGTGCGGAGCCACGCGAACGTGCGGCACACCTGCGTGAGCAGATTGCCGCCCGCTTTCCCGTAAGGTTGGGCCAATGGCATGAGCGTGCGGTCGGCCCGCATGTGGCGCCGATGTATCAGGTGGCGTTTGACCACGATGTATTCGCCCGCCTTGTACCGTGGCTTATGCTGAACCATGCGGGGTTGAGCATCCTGATCCACCCCGGCACCACCAGTCCCCGCCGTGACCACCTGCATGATGGCATGTGGATCGGCCGCCCCCGCGCCCTGCTGGCCGACCGCCTGCCCGAACATACCGACACGCCCGACCAGCGCGGAGAGGTCAATACACAGCCCGAGGCCACGGCCGTCATCTGACCGTCTGCCCGCCAGCAATATCATGGCCAACCGCGTTATCCAGACCCCCACGACATATGCCCCTTCCCTGACATGGCGGACGGAACTACACATTCAAATGCGGGGCCTTGTCCGACAAGACCAATTACGGCCAGCCCGTGGAAGATACGTTGCACAAGACGATTGCCGTGGGCTTTGCCCATGCAACCGGGGGCAACCCCACCGTACCCGCCCCCTACATCATGCGCCTGGATATGGAAGATGTGGATGCACAGTTGGCCGTCACCCCCAATTTCTGGTCCGTGACCTATGAGGTGCATGTTGACCTGACCGGTCGGGTGGACGTGACCGACAGCACCGGCAATGAGATTACCAAGGCCGAGATTTCAGGCTCGGGTTCCAGTTCGGTCAATGGTAACTGCATCGTCATCCAGAAAGGCATCCAGCAAGCCATCAAGGAAGCGAGCAAGAAGGCCATCAGGAAGATGGGCAGCGACTTTGCCTGCAAGATCATCAATACCAATGTGGTGAAGTCGGTCCGTTGCGGGCATGAGCCATCGGTAAAACCGTTGTCAGGCGCCGCCTTTCTTTTACGAAGGCGGTTTTTGTGAGCTTTTCCGATGGGGTCCGTCAGGCGTTCTCCAGTTCATCTGGCGGGATTACGGGGTCGGGAGCAAGGCTTTCGGGCGGTACATACGCTTTCAGTATGCGCCGGATCGCGGGCTGGACATGACGTTCTCCTGCACCACGACATCCAAAAACAGCCATGCGTTTTCGCGGGTGTGATGGGTCAGGCGATTGGTGCCGCAGGGTGCAAAATGGCTGCGGAAATCCGTGCCCTCGCCTTCCTTCAGTGCCAGATACCAATGCAGCAGGAACAGCGTGGTCAGGCGCGGCTGGCCGCCAATCACGTCCCACGCCGCAGGCGATTGTACATCAGGCACGCGCCGCCTGACCGCAATGGGTTGTAGGCAATAAAAGGGCTGGCTACCTTGCGACTGGTTGAACTGCCACAGATTATCCAGTAAATTTGTGACATCGTTCTGATTTAATCGGTATATTATCTTGTAATATTGTATAATGAAATAATAATTTTCAGTTATTAAATTGGTTTGTATACAAAGTTCTTATGTATGTCATATAAATAGTTTAATGTAGGATTAAAAACTGTATTACACTTCATATAATACCCAATACCGGGGTAGAGGTCCACATCAGGCCGTTTTTTTACCATATGCTGTGGTAATCAGTTCCAGAAGCGCATCCGCCGCCGGGCTGCGGTAGCGCTCGCGGTGGCGCAGGCCATAGAACGCGCGCTCGCCCAGTGCCTGCGGCACGGCGTGCAGGCGACCTGATGCCAGCGCGGGTGCGACAACCAGAGCGGATAGCGCGCTGATCCCCGCCCCGGCCTCGACCGCCGTACGCACGCTTTCGTTTGAAGGCAGCACAAGGCTGACCGCAAGGCTGGCAGGCTCTATGCTCCATTGCCGCAGGTAGCCCTCCAGCGTGGCCCGCGTGCCCGACCCGGCCTCACGCATGACCCATGTGGCCGTACGCAGCCAGTGTGCATCTACCACGCCGGGCAGGCAGGGCGTGGGGCCGACCAGCAGCATGCGGTCATGCGCCAGCGGCCACTGGACAAGCGTGGGGTCATCCACCACGCCTTCCACAATGCCCAGGTCCACCCCCCCTTCGCGCACGCGGCGGGCGGCCTCGATGGTGTTGGTAATGCTCAGTTCTACCGCAATCAGCGGGTAGCGCTGGCGAAAGCGCACCAGCACCGGCGGCAGCCAGTAGGCAGCAATGGTCTGGCTGGCCGCAACGCGCAGCGTGCCGCATTCCAGCCCGGCAAAGGCGTCGAGCATGTTTTCCGCAGCCTCCACGCGTGCCAGTACGGCGCGGGCTTCGGGCAGGAACAGCTGGCCTGCCTCGGTCAGCCTGATGCCGCGCCCCACGCGGTGGAACAGCCTGACACCGTGGCGTGCCTCCAGCGCGGCAATGGCGGCCGATACGGCGGATTGCGTGATATGCAGCGCACGCGCCGCCGCGGTGACGTGCTCACGTTCGGCCACGGCAATGAAAAGGCGGAGCTGTTCCAGTGTCATGCCCCGCATCATGGCATAACCAATCACTTTTTACGATTGGAATGAGCATAATAATGCGTTGGAGTGATTGAATGCCCCGGCGTTAGGGTCTGCTGCGAAAGGAAACCCGCCATGACCCGGCCAGCCCTCCGTCTTGCCCCTGTGCCCCTGCTTGCGTGCGCCCGCGCCGTGCAGGTCATTTTCCGCCTCCTGCCCGGCATGGGGCTGTGTGCTGTGCTGGCGGCGCTGGCATACGGGTTGCAGGCGGTCGAAATCCGGCTGTATGGCCGGGCGTGGCTGGAAGCACTGAACATTGCCCTGCTGCTGGGTGTGGGCGTGCGGGCGTGCATCGGGCCGCGCGCGGGGCTGGCGGCGGGCGTAAAATGCTGTGCGCGTACGCTGCTCAATGTAGGCATTATGTGCATGGGGGCGACGTTCAGCGTGGGGGCCGTGCTGCGCGCGGGGCCGGGGCTTTTGGGGGGTGTGGCGTGCATTGTGGTGTTCAGCCTTGCGTTTACCTGCTGCGTGGGGCGGGTGGCCGGGCTTTCGCCCGCGCGCACGCTCCTTGTGGCGTGCGGCAATTCCATATGCGGCAACTCCGCCATTATGGCCGCCGCCCCCGTTATCCATGCGCGTGAGGCGGATGTGGGGGCCACCATCGCTTTTACCGCCGCGGGCGGACTGGTGGTGGTGCTTGGCCTGCCGCTGCTGGCGCTGCCGGGGCTAGACAATGCAGGCCACGGCGTGCTGGCGGGGCTTACGGTCTATGCGGTGCCGCAGGTCATGGCGGCGGCCAGTCCGTTTGGCGCGGGTGCGGTGCAGGCGGGTACGCTGGTCAAGCTGATGCGGGTGCTCATGCTGGGACCGGTCTGCCTTGTGCTGTCGGTGCTGTACGCGCGGGCGGCCGGGCATGCCGGCGGGCGGTGCGGTTCGGTCTTGCGGCTGGTGCCGTGGTACATCATCGGCTTTGGCGCCATGATGGGCCTGCGGGCGGCGGGCGTGGTGCCGCCCTGCGCCGTGACAGGGCTGAACGGGCTGGCAACAGGGCTTACGGTGCTGGCCATGGCGGCACTGGGGCTGGGGGTGGAACTGCGCGCGGTGCTGTGTGCGGGGCGGCCGCTGGTGGTCACGGTTGTGGTTTC
The DNA here is from genome assembly GCF_000182745.2 of Komagataeibacter medellinensis NBRC 3288. Classification (NCBI taxonomy): domain Bacteria; kingdom Pseudomonadati; phylum Pseudomonadota; class Alphaproteobacteria; order Acetobacterales; family Acetobacteraceae; genus Komagataeibacter; species Komagataeibacter medellinensis. Next base: position 527,116 of record NC_016027.1, on the reverse strand, counting down.
GCTGCTGGGGCTGGTGGGGGCGAGCGTGCTGCTGGTGCAGCTTGCAGGCGGGGGGTGAAATGCCCCACACTGCACGGGGCTGGAAGGGAGATGTCACAATGGACTGTCCCAGTGTAACCGCATGGCGCGTGGCGCGTCACCGCGCCCGCCACCAGGTGCTGGAAAAAGGCGCGGTCTTTGCCGACCCGCTGGCCATTGCCATGGTGGGTGGCGATGAAGCTGCGCTGGCCGCACCGGACGGAACCCCGGCGGAGCGGCATTTCCGCCTGTTTCTGGCCATTCGCAGCCGCATTGTGCAGGACATGCTGGCGCGTGCCGTGCAGCGCGGCATGCGGCAGGCGGTTGTGCTGGGAGCGGGGCTGGATACGCTGGGCCTGCGTAACCCGCATGCGGCGTGCGGCGTGCGGGTATTTGAAGTGGACCGCCCTGCCATGCAGGACTGGAAGCGCGGCCACATAGCCCGTGCGGGTCTTGCCGTGCCCGATAGTCTGGCTTTTGTGCCGGTTGATTTTGAGCGCGACAGCCTGCTCGCCTGCCTGGCGCACGCGGGGTTTGATGTGGGAATGCCTGCCTTTTTTTCATGGCTTGGGGTTGTGCCGTATCTTACGCGTGTGGGTATAGAAAACACCCTGCGCTTTGTTGCCCGCGTGCCACAGGCCGAGATCGTGTTCGATTATGGTGAACCGGTTGAAAATTATACCGGTGCTCATGCGCTGCGCATGGCTGAACGTGCGCGGTTCGTGGCATTAGCGGGGGAACCGTGGCTGAGCCGCTTCAACCCCACCGACCTGCACGCCATGCTGCGTGATACCGGATTTGCCACCTTTACCGATTACGACCGTGCTGGCATTGCCGCCTATTTTGGCTGGCCGGTCCCGGCTGCCACCGGGGCTGGCCCGCATGTGGTAGTTGCCCATGCCCGGCAGGGGTGTGCAGTGGCGGGTCCAGAACGGTAATGGCTGCCTGTCGGCATCGTGCCGGGCTTCTGCTCCCCGATATGCGGGCAAATTTCAGGATTGCATCCGCCCACACACAGTCCCGATAATATTGCCAACAACCAGCAGGAACGTCATGAACACCTGGTTACGGTATGATGGCGGGCAGATCACGCTGGCTATGGGAGCGGTGGCCCGACCCGCCTGGCCGGTTTCGTGCATGGCCGGGCACAGATGCGTTACAGGAAGCGGCGCACCGCTGCCACCACATCGTGGCGGACGCGTGTGGCAAGTGGGGAAGGCAACAGGTCGAAGCCGTGCACCGCACTGGCATAGACGACAAGTTCGGTCGGCACCGCCGCTTTCCACAGACGCTGTGCAAACGTGACATCCTCATCACGGAACAGGTCCAGCGCCCCGGTCACAATAAAGGTTGCAGGCAGCCCCGAAAGGTCGCGCATGAAGGCGGGCGACAGATAGCCAAGTTGCGGGTCATCATCGGCCAGCGCCCCGCGCACGACAGACCATGCATGCCGGTTCTGCGCGCGTGTCCATACGAACTCCCCTGTCGTCGGGTCATCGGAAGGGGCGTCCGCTCCGCCGGTACGCAGGTCAAGCATCGGGTAAACCAGTATCTGCGCACGCAATCCCACCTGGCCACGGTCACGCGCCAGCAGGGCCGTGGCGGCGGCAAGGCATCCGCCCCCGCTATCCCCCATCACCATGATACGCGCGGGATCGACCCCCAGTTCCCCCGCATGCCCATGCAGCCACACCAGGGCGGCATAAACATCCTCCAGCCCGCCGGGAAAGGGTGTTTCGGGCGCAAGGCGGTAATCCACCGAAACGATCAGCGTGCCTGTCGCCGCGGCCAGACGCTCCAGCATGCCCGCCTGCATGTCGGGTGTGCCGGCAATCATCCCCCCACCATGAACATAGAGGATGGCAGGCGCCGCCGCCGTAATGCCTGTCGGGCGGAACATGATGACCCGCACGTCGGGTGCCCCGTCGGGGCCGGGGACGGTGCGCTCCCCGTAACCGACCGGGCCTGATTGCAGGAGGGCTGTGATCCCCGTGACCAGGTTGCGGCGGAAATCCTCAAGGCTTTCCCGTTCCGGGTCGAAGGATGGGAACGACGACACCATATCACGCTGTGCGCCATCAACCAGGCCAAGGGTTGTCATGGGAAGAACGCTCCATTTCTCTCTAGAACCGACCCGATCATAGGGAGCCATGCGGGGAGATGACAGTGACCCCTACAACAATTTGAATTGTCCCGATTTTCTGGCAATGCGCCCACCCGCATGCCTTACCCCGTGTTATGTCCCGCCGGAAAAGTACCGGGCCTGATTACGGTCGTCGCAGAGCATTTCCACCGAACCGGTTTTCGGTTGAAATGCTCTGGTTTATTGTTTTTACGGGTACCCTCATCTGTTTGGCTGCGTGCATCCAGCCAGGACCCGCACTGGCATGCACGCGGTCTGTACGGTGACAGCACCGTCGTCTCCTGCCCCTGGTATATGCCTGCATTCATGATCATGGCTGCCTGCGGCACCCTCCCCATTCAGGGCGCGGGCGGCTATCTTGCCGCAGGCGGCGTTGCCCGCACCGGCTTCGTCCATGTTCATGTGCACAAGCTGGTCTGTCCGGCACACCCCGCCGCCGTGCATGGTGTAGCTGACCGGGGTATCGTCGGGTCTGCCTTCATATTCATGCAACTGCTCGGCCATGCTGCCGACCTTGCCATTATGACCATTGCCCGAAATGTCGCGGATCATAACACCTTTGTATTCATCCGCCACGGCAGGATGGGCCGCCAGTATGGGCGCAGGGACGGCCCGGTCGGCGCGCGGACGCCTCGACCGGGTCCGCCTTTATGTCAGGCAAGACCCGCCATTATGGAAAGAACCATCCATACCTGCACCAACGCTGCATGAATACCAGCCAGTACCATCATGCGGGCATTGGCGCTGGCCCCACCGGCGGCGGGAAGCCACGGGTTGCAACTGGCCAGCGCGTGAAACGGGCACGGGGTCAGTCGCCGGATTCACCCAGCGTGGGGTAGTCGATATAGCCTTCCGGCCCATGGGTGTAGAACGTGGATGGGTCGGGCGGTGTAAGCGGTGCGCCCGCGCGCAGGCGCTCGGGCAGGTCGGGGTTGGCGATAAAGGACTGGCCAAAGGCGATGGCGTCTGCCCTGCCCTCTTCCACTGCCTTTTCAGCGGCTTCGGGGGTGAAGCGTTCGTTGGCGATATACACGCCGCCAAACTGTTTTTTAAGCTGCGGGCCAAGGCTGTCCGGCCCTTCGGCTTCACGCGCGCAGATAAACGCAATGCCGCGCCGGCCCAGTTCGGTGGCCACATAACCAAATGTGGCGGCGGGGTTGGAATCCCCCATGTCATGCAGGTCGCAGCGCGGGGCCAGATGCATGCCCACCCGGTCGGCCCCCCAGACATCAATGGCGGCGTCGGTGACTTCCAGCATCAGGCGGGCGCGGTTTTCAATCGGGCCGCCATACCGGTCGGTGCGGTGGTTGGTGGAATCCTGCAAGAACTGGTCGAGCAGATAGCCATTGGCGCCGTGGATCTCCACCCCGTCAAACCCGGCCACTTTCGCCAGTTCCGCACCCCGGCGGAAAGCGGCGACAATGCCCGCGATCTCACCGGTTTCCAGCGCGCGCGGGGTCACGTAATCACGCTTGGGGCGCAGTAAGCTGACATGCCCCTTCGCCGCTATGGCGCTGGGTGCGACCGGGGCCTCACCGTTCAGGAAATACGGGTCCGAGATCCGGCCCACATGCCACAACTGCAAAAAGATGCGTCCGCCCACTTCATGCACGGCGGATGTCACTTTCTTCCATCCTTCCGCCTGTTCGGGGGCCCAGATACCGGGCACGCCCTCGTAACCGATGCCCTGCGGGGTAACGGGCGTTGCTTCCGACAGGATCAGCCCCGCCAGCGCACGCTGGGCGTAATATTCGGCCATCAGATCGTTGGGGATATGCGTGCTGCCCGAACGCAGGCGCGTCAGCGGTGCCATGACAACGCGGTTGGGCAGCGTGAGCGCACCGACCTTGAGCGGGGTGAACAGGGTTGGCATGGTCTATCCTCCACGGTTCTCTTTATGGCGCGGATGATGGGCGCATCGCTGGCGGCCCGCAAGTCCCTGCGGCATGGGGTGGGTGTAGCCGGGATTCCGGTTCTCCTGCCGTGTCCCTGCCGGTTCTGTGGGGGCGTGGCGGAAGCTGGAGGAGACTTTTTGCAATAATAAAATTTCCGGGTGCAGTATTTTTACGGAAGGTGCCGTTTTTTGATGCTTTAAAACGGCTTTACCAAAAGCTTCCATTATTTCAGGGCATCCCCGGCCCCTCGGGCGGGGGCAGGGTTGCGCGGATGGCGGTGGAATAATCCGGCCCGATCACCGCATCTGGCGCGCGCCAGATGCGGCTTGCGGCATGCAGCGCGTCATAGTCGGGGTAGTGTTTCGGGTCGTAGGGGCCAAGCAGGTTCATGTCATACGCCATGTCTGCCGTATGACCGCTCAGGATCACGCGCCAGTCAAACCGGTAGCGCAGCCTTGCCCCCGCGCGCGCCAGGATGCCCGTGGTGCAGTTATCGGTCAGGGTGTTGTACCATAGCGGGTGGTGGGTAATGTTGTGTATGGCGGCCATGTAGCTCAGGAACAGCCGCTGGCGGGTCTCGGGCTTCAGGTCAAGGCGGTATAGGTACACCCGCTCACGCCGCACGTCGGTACGCACGCCAATCAGGTCGCGCTCATCGGCGGTCACGTAAAACAGTTCGTAGTGGTGGAAGAAACCGGCAATGGTGGAATAGGCAAAGCGCGCCTGCCTGCGTGTCTCGATGGAAATGGCAAGATGCTGCCCATCACTGAAGCCAAAGCTCAGGAACACATGCGCGATGTTCCGTCCCGCCCAGTAGGAGGTGACAAGGTCCACGCTCTCCAGCCGGTTCAGGTCATAGCTGGCATCGTACCAAGCGGGTCTGTAATCGCTGGTGGTACGGTAGCGGAAATTGCGTACGTTGTGTACATGCACCACATCACCCGTGCGCCATGCATCGGCCGGCACGGCGTATTCTTCCGCCCACCGGCGGTCATTGCGCGGCGGGTCGGTTCCGTACCACACCCCCAGCAGCGCCACCAATGCTGCGCGCATGCCATGGCGCAGACCCGCGCGTGGCAGCCAGCCAAAAGCCACCATGCAGGCGGGAAAAGCCACCGCCAGCGCCACCCGCAGCCCATCGGGCACAATGGTGGAATAGTACAGTGCCGCAGCCCCCCACACCGTGGCCATGGCCCATGCCAGCCGCCCCGCCCATAGCCCGGCAGCATGGGGCCAGTGCGCCCTCATTGCCCGGCCAGCCATGGCGTGGTGGGGGGAGACAGGTTGGGGTGGGCGGCAAGCTGTTCAAGCAGGATGCGCTGCACCTCGTTTATGGTAACGGGGTTGGACTGGGTGGAATGTGCGGAATTGCGTACCACCAGTTCGGATTCAACGCCGGGTATGTGGGCACTTTCATACGAGACCACGCCATCATCGGCATGGGCCAGGTCGCGCGGGTTGCCGCATACGGGTATGATGGAATGGGTGTGCACATCCGCCACGATGGGAATGGTGGGCAGCGTGCGCATGAACGCACTGCGCGGTGACATGGCGTACACACTACCAAGGCGTGGGATGGTGTTGCGCAGGTTCGGGCTGTCGCGGGCGGCGCTGGTCACGATCTCACGCGCGGTTTCGCTCAGGCTCAGCGGCAGGCTGGCCATGCTGCCGATCAGGCGCGCAACCGACATTCCGGCCAGGTAGCTGCCATGCTGGGGGGTGGAAATGAACACCACGCGGTCAATCCCGGGCATGGCGGTGGGGAACATCGTGTTTTTCACCAGCGCGCGGGTTTTGGCATCAAGGTGGAAGGATGAGAGCGGGCGGCCCGCCGTGCCATCCCACAGTCGGCTTCCGGGGTCGATCACCAGCATGCGCGCCAGCAGCCCGCCCTGGCTGTGGCCCACCAGTGTTATGTGACCAAGCGCCGGGTCTGCCGCCACGCCGCCCAGTTCCGCCACCGCCTGTTCTATTGCCTGGCGCAGTTGCCATGCGGAATACGGGATGGGACTGGCGGTGGCGTAGGAGAAGAACCAGAAATCGAAATGGTCGCGGATGCGCGGGTCTTCCAGCAGGTCATTGGCCATGCTGGCCCAGCGGTATGGGCTGGAGGCCGTGCCATGCACGAATATGACCGGCATGTTGCCCCGGTGGTGCGGGGTCATGGCCACAAGGCGCGGGCGGGTGCCGTCAAAGGTGGTGCCATCAAAAAAGCCACGGTATTCCTTGGTGCCCAGCGCGGTATCGACCAGCGCCAGCGCGCGGCCGGCCGTCTGGTCATAGGCCACGGGCACGCGGGCGCCATCAATGGCGGTGGTGGCGGTGTCTGGCGCCATGACGCGCAGCACCAGCCGCCCGTGCAACTGCGTGCCCAGTACCTGCGCGCGGGGGTTGTCCATCTCCACCAGCACGCTGGCGGGCACGCGCAGCCGGTCCGATACGCTGAAGCTGGCATCGGTATCGGGCACGGGGGGGCTGCCCGGCGTCACGGCGGGATCGGGCCGGGCCTGCGCGGTCAGTGCCTCGCCCAGGCCGGGGGTGCGGTACACGTTGTTTATGCCACTTACCGCCATGGTGGCCGTGGGGCGGATATTGTCCAGCACGCGACCGTGCCAGCGCAGTTGCGCGGGGTCGGCCACAAGGTCGATTGTGCCAAAGGGCAGCGCCAGCGTGCCGCTGGCCACCGTGACCGGCGTGCCCAGTGCCGCCGCCAGCCCGAAATTGTAAAAATCACACGCCTGCCTGAAGCGCGGGTCATACCCCGCCGTCTCCCCAGCCTGTCCCGGTTGCAGGTAGGCATAGGCATACAGGGCCGCGGCCAGGAAATCAGGCGCGTGGTGGTGGCGCAGGCCCTGCCGGTAGCTCAGTTCCGCCAGTGCGAACAGCACATCGCCCACATCCTCGTGGCCTGCGGCCTGTGCACGCAGGGCGGCAATGGCGCGGTCGGGGTGGGCGCGCCATGTGGCCAGCAGCGCATGGCGGCGCAGTACGATCAGCGTATTGTCACTCGGCGCGCCGCCCAGCAATGTGCTGCGTATGCTCTCACGGTAGCTGTGCACCAACGAGACCTGCCGCACGCTTACCGGCCCGGCGCACCCCGCAAGCCCCGACAGCGCCAGCAGGCAGGCAAGGCGGAGGCGAGTGCCCGCGCGGGCGCCATGGGGCGGGCGCATGCCCGTTTTGGTCCGTTTCATGGTGGCAAGGTTAAGCACCTGTGCGCCCCGCAGGGAAGACGGTGTTGACAGGCAGGTGCCGCCCGCGTGCATGTAGGGTGACATGCACGCCCCTTTTACCTGCGCCAATGCGCGTTACCGCACTGATACACGCCACGGCCACCCCCATGGCGCGGGGCAGGTGCGCGGCAGCGTGCTGCCCGCCCCGCTGCTCACCCACGCCGAGACGGGTGATACGCTGTGGCTGGAATATGTGGCAGGCCCCGAAGGCCAGATGTTCTGGCTGATGTGGTACGATGCGGGTGGCCAGCCGCGCCTGACCTACAGCGCGGTGATGGATCGGGCCAACCTGGCCATCATGCTGCAGGGGCTGGGCCATGCGGGCGCGCTGCCTCCAGCCGCTGCATGACCCATGGGCCGGTATGCCCGTACCCGCCCACTCTGGCGGCAGGGGGCGTGTGCTGTTACCTGTGTGGACAGCGCCACGAATCGACAGGTGATCCATCATGATTTCTTCCTTCCATACCCTGCCGCGTCAGCGCGCAGCCAGACGGGTCGCCGCACGGGCAACCCTGCGGGCTGCGGCACTGGCCCTGTCCGGCATGCTGGGCGGCTGTGGCCCTGCGCACAGCCTACCCGCCAGCCCTGCCCCCCGCCCTGACCTGGCACCCACGCAGGTGCAGGAACAGCCCGCGCCGCAGTCGCGCATCGGCATGGCCAACCCGGCCTCGGTTTACTGCCAGAAACGCGGCGGCACGCTTGAGATGCGGCACACTGCACAGGGTACTACCGGCTGGTGCCACCTGCCCGATGGCACGGTAGTCGAGGAATGGGCGCTGTGGCGCAGCCACCACTCCGCGCCCTGATGGACGGCGCGCCATAACCCGCCTGCTGGCCGCCATTGTGGTGCTGCCCGTGCTGGCGGGCTGCACCGATGCGCTGATGGCGCGCAACCTGCCCCCGCAGCAGGACTGCGCCCGCCGTGGCGGCGCGTGGCAGGTGACGGATCATGGCCATACCGGCCTGTGCCACCTGCCGCCGGGCAGCCGCGTGGCGGGCTGGGTGCTGGGCTAGGGCTTTACCTGTCGGGATGCGTGTATCCCGACCGGTGAAGATGCCCGTAAAGGCAATAAAGCAGGGCATTTTCACCGAACCGGTTTTGGGTGGAAAGACTCCATGCCCCTGCGTGCAACCCCATGCCGGGGCCAACCGTTGTGGGGGCACCACAATGGAGTGATCAAGACGTGCCTCGTTTCCGCCCCGCTGCCCGGTCTCATACCACATTGCCGCTGCCTGGCCGCCTTGGCCTGCTTGGCCTGTGTGCAGCACTCGCCCTGCCGTTGGCTGGCTGCACCGGCAGGATTGGTGAGGACGCCTGCATTTCCTGCGCGAAGGAAAAGAAACAGGCCAGCGCCAAAGCCACCACCAGCCCGTCCACCCCGCCAACCGTCAACGCGATGGGCCACGGCGTGGGTGGCTCCACCGGCTCGCCCCAGCAGGTGGTACAGAACCAGAGGCCGGGTGTAGCCAACGCATCGGGCATGTAACGCCAATGTGTTTTCCCACCCCTACTGATAGCGGCAAACCACTCCCCTGCCCGCCACGTTAAACGTATGCCAGCCCATTCCTGGCCGGTGCGGTGCCCCCGGCATCCGCCCTGCCACGGCTGGCACAAGGGTCGGGATGATGGTACGGGCGTGCATCCGCACTGCCCTGCCGGTCGCAGCGTGCATAAGACGGGTCACAAGCCCGCCCGCGCTGGTCCCGCCATGCCACCTGCATGTCGGGACACCATGCAGGCCCGCAACCGCGAACAGCGTGTTCCATTACTGTCAAACCCGCTATTGCAGCAGGAGGCCCCCATGGCCATTACCCGTAATGTAGCCGACATCACGACCCGTATCGGTGATTTCCTGACTGGCGCACATGGCGACCGCTCCGGCGCGCTATCGGTGCTGAACGATATCCTTGGCCCCCTGCCCGCGCCCGAGCACCCCAGCATGCTGGAAAACCGGGCCGAGGCCGTGGGTCTGCTGCCGGTCATCCACGCCTGGCAGATACATGACAAAAGTCCCCCTACCGATGAGGAAACGATCCATACGCTGTTCCACCCGGCGGAACTGGCGCGTTTTTCCACCCAGACCGGGTTGTCGGAACTGGCGGCGATGAACATCCTGCGCGAGATGCTGCCTACCGCCGTGCGCCATCGCGCGGTCACCGCACAGGCCAGCAGGGCCGCGCCACCGGTGCAGTAATACCTGACCCGGCCGGGGCCATACTGGAACCTGATCGCAGCGGGTCATGCCATGGCCCGCTGCCACCCGCACACGACCCGCCCCGCCGTGTGCGGGCTGTTTTGTGTGCAGGCCATCAGGTTTTCAGGCCGGACGGCAGGGTGCCTCCTGCCCGCAACCGGATGGCGGGTATACGGCACGGACGGGCTGAGGTTCTGACCTGCGCGCCCCGAATACCCATGGCGCGACATCCGGTGTATCCGTGTGGCCTGTCATGCAGGGCTGTGGCGGAAACAGCCGGGTTCATGGTCATGCACCATACCCGCCGCCTGCATCCACGCATAGGCAATGACAGGCCCCACAAACCGGAACCCCCGCGCCCGCAGCGCCGCCGCCATGGCAGATGACAGGTCCGAAGACGCCAGTACCCGCCCCGACAGGTTGCGCACCGGTGCCGCAGGCACCATGCCCCACGCAAAGGTGGCGAAGTCCTCACCCGCGTCGCGCATGGTCACATAGGCACGGGCATTGCCTATGGTGGCGCGGATCTTGGCGCGCGCGCGGATGATGCGTGGGTCCGCCATCAGCCTTTCCTCATCCACCGCATCGAAATGGGCCACGCGGTCGGGATCAAAACCGGCAAAGGCGGCGCGCAGGCCCTCGCGCCGCCGCAACACCGTGCGCCATGACAGCCCGGCCTGAAAGCTTTCCAGCACCAGCATTTCCCACAGCATGCGACTGTCGTGCACGGGCTGGCCCCATTCGTTGTCATGGTAGGCCATCATCATCGCATCCGCCTGTGCCCAGGCGCAGCGCGGGCGGGTGGGGTCGGGTGTGGTCAGAATGGCCATGAAATAATCCATAGTAAAAAGAATAAAAGTTTTTGGTGAAGCTTTTTGAAAAAAGGCGGCACCCAAAAACTTCTTTACGTTTTTTACGCGCATAAAAAAACCGGGGCCGCATGACGCGGCCCCGGTTCCCTCACCCCGCAGGGGGATTGGGTCAGTTCACGTTATCCAGCGCATAGACCACAAGGTCATCCGTCACCGGGGTCATCATGAAGTGGTGGCCACCCGCCATGATGGCAACATACTGCTTGCCCTTGTACTCATACGTCATGGGTGTTGCCTGCCCGCCACCGGGCAGCACGTCGTTCCACACTTCCTTGCCGGTATGGATGTCAAAGGCATGGATCATGTTGTCGGTTGTCGCGGCAACAAAGATCAGGCCACCGGCCGTAATGACCGGGCCGCCATTGTTGGGCGTGCCGATGGTCAGCGGCAGGTGCGTGGGCAGGCCGAACGGACCGTTGGCGCGCGCGCTGCCCAGCGGGTGCTGCCACAGTACCTTCTGCGTATGCATGTCGATGGCGGTGATCATGCCATAGGGCGGACGATTGCACATCATGCCCGTATATTCATCCCAGAAGGGCGAAACCACGATGCCGTAAGGCGTATCGGCCATCGCACCCGCGCCTTCGGCACCGCCGCCGCCGGGTTTGTAGTTGGGGTCATCCACCGGCATGAGGCCCAGCTGGTCCGCCTTCTTGCGGCTGACAAGCTGGTCATACATCGGCGTGTTGTTCCAGTTGGCGATCAGGATGCCGGTCTTTTCATCATAGGCAACACTGCCCCAGTCGGACCCACCATTATAGCCGGGATATTCCAGCCACGGCTTGTCGATGCTGGGCGGCGTGAACTCGCCCACATAATGCGCGCGGCGGTATTTCAGGCGGCAGTAAAGCTGGTCAATGGGGGACATGCCCCACATGTCGGATTCCTTGAGCGGGGCAAAACCAAGGCGCGGCATGCCAACCGACCACGGCTGCGTGGGCGAGCGCGGATCGCCCGGTACCATGCCCGGCGAGGGCGCGGCCCGTTCTTCCACCGGCAGTACGGGTTCACCCGTGCGGCGGTCCAGCACGAAGGTCTGGCCACGCTTGGTGGGCATGATCAGGGCCGGGACACTGCTGCCATCAGGCTTGGTGAAATCCATCAGCGTAGGCTGGGAGCCGATGTCGTAGTCCCACACGTCCTTGTGCACGGTCTGGAACACCCAGCGCGGCTCGCCCGTTTTCACGTCGATCGCGACCACGGCGGAGGACACCTTGTTTTCTTCAGGTGAACGCATCGCGCTGTAGTAATCGGCAGCCGAGTTACCGGTGGGCACGTAAACCAGCCCCAGCGCGTTGTCACCAATCATCGCGGCCCATGAGTTGGGGGTGCCACGGCTGTAGTGCTCGCCTTCCTTCGGCTCGCCATGTTCATGGGGGCGGTTGACATCCCATGCCCACAGGAAGCGCCCGGTCTCGGCATCATACCCACGGATCACGCCCGACGGCGCCCAGCGGCGCTGGCCGTCAAGGACTTCCTGATTGGTGATGATCGCGCCATTGACGATCGGCGGCGGCGCGGTCTCGGCCACGAAGCCAGGTACGGACTCACCCATCCCCTTCATCAGGTTGACCATGCCATGCCAGCCAAAGCCTTCGCATACCTTGCCGTCCTCGCTGTCCACCTCGATCAGGCGTTCATCCAGCGTGGCTTCAAGGATACGGTGGTGGCAGTGCTCGCCTTCAGGCACGGTAGAGGAGGTGTAATACACCACCGCCTTGCACGCTGCCGTGTACGGGATGCTCTCGTATTTCTCGTTGGCGTGGAAGTGCCAGATTTCCTTGCCCGTGGCGGGGTCGATGCGCATCATGTCATTCAGCGCGGAACACATGTACATCCCGTCGCCAACCTTGATGGGCGTGGTCTCGGCGGCCCACTTGTTGGTCTGCCCCGGTCCCGGTTTGCTGCCGGTGTGGTAGATGAACGCACGCTTGAGGTGGCTGACATTGGCCGGCGTGATCTGGTCCAGCGGCGAGTAGCGCGTGGCCTTGTCATCGCGGGCGTAGCCCGGCCAGTCATCATGCGCGGGGTTAGCCACCACCTGCTCGACCATGGGTGTTGCCTCGCTGGGTTCGGCGGGCGGACCATCGGGAATGTTGGCGGCATTCACGCCCGGTGCCTGTGGGGCATTGGGCGACGGGGCGGCAAACTTGTCAACCGGCTGCGCGGGCTCGCCGGGTGGCACGGTGGCATTGCCGGTGCCGGGGGGCTGGTCGGCGGGGGGAACCTGGGCGTAGGCGGCGGCACAGGACAGGCTGGTAATGATGGTAGCGCCCAGTAGCAGGCTGCGCAGAATCGGGGTCCGGGGCATTACGCGACCTCCCGCACAAGGGTTGAACGCGCGGCTTCGGCACGCTTGAGAACAGGCAGGCACAGGACAACGCCAACGGCCAGCAGGGTGGGGCCGAACACGCGGGGCAGCAGGCCCCAGCCGTCAAAACCGACCTCCCACACCGCCCACAGCCACGTAAAGGCTACGGCCGCAAGGTAGAGCAGGCCACCGGCCACCCGGCCCATGGCCATGAGGACACCCGCCACCGTTACGGCAAGGCCCACGACAACATAGTACCACGACCCGCCAATAAAGGCGAGTTCCGCCCCCATGTAAGCCAGAGGCAGCCCCAGCAGGATAATGATGACCGCAAGACCCAGCGTCGCCCATCCGGCGGGGGTCTGTGGTGTTACGAAAGCAGACATGATGGATGTTCCTCCAGTATCATGATGCGGAAGCTAGTCCCGCCTTCATTAAACGTGAAAAAACGAAACCGTGAGAACGGTAACGACTTTATGAGTATTGTTACAAGACCATCAGTATTCCGCCAAAAAAACGACAGAACGCATGCCGTGCGTGACCGCAAATATACAATATACGAGGGTTTGGAATTAATTTTAACTTGTGGATACCACTGGCGGAACCGTTTTACCTTCCGCGCGTTGCGTCCCGCTCCGGCCAGATGCCGCGCTGTGACCAGGCCATGACCGCGATGGGCCGGACTTTCCACCCGTGCCCGTCGGGACAGCATGCGTGGTCATACCCGACCGCAAGGCCGGACAGCGCATGTCAATATATAACAGTATATAGACATGGCCAGCCCTCCCCCACCTCGTAGGCAGGCTCAGGCCCGATGGTCGGGCAGGATATCATGCAGTGTCGTCTCGTCCAGCACCTTGAAGAAGGCACGCATCGACTGGCCCAGCAGGAGACGCAGGCGACATATGTCCACCAGCAGGCAGTGCTGGCCGTTTTCGGGCTGGCACGAGACAACGGAATTTATGTCCGTTTCCATCAGCCGCACGATATCACCGATAACGATCTCATGCGGCAGGCATGGCAACTGCAGCCCGCCCGACCGCCCCCGGCGCGCCACCACAATCCCGTTATGGGAAAGGCGGTTGACCACCTTGACCAGATGGTTGTGGGAAATTCCGTGGCTGTTGGAAATCTCGTGTACGGATACACGTCTTTCAGGATTACGCGCCAGATAGACCAGAACGCGGATCGCATAATCTGTATGGAGGGTCAGGCGCATGATGACTTGTTGGTGGCCTCCCTGCCATGACCGTCTGGTGTAGGGCTGTACCGTGGCATCAGGGACATCGGGTTCCTGTTATGTGGGATAAGGATGGTAGCTGGTATAAAACAAAATAACCATATACTGCGCGATTGTGGCTTGTAATTTATGACGCCATATTTATCCCATATATTATTATACTAAAAAGTTATATTTAAAGGCCATATGGTCCTGAACCGTAATACCGGCGGGCGCAGGAAAGCACCAGCCGTATTCTTCCACTACGCAGGCCATCATGCAACCTGCCCGCGCGGTTAGTTTTTTTTGTCATCATGCAGGATGTCATGCAGGGTCAGGCGGTCGAGCACACCCATGAAGGCATTCATGGACCGTGAGAACAGGCCGCGCAGGCGGCAGGCATCAGCCAGGATACATTGCTGGCCGGTATCGGGTATGCACGCGACAATGGCCGCCAGGTCCGCTTCCATAAGGCGGACAATATCACCAATAATGATCTGCCGCGGCTCCCTGGCCAGTTCAATACCACCGTTGCGCCCCCGTCGCGCCAGCACTATCTGGCTTGTGGACAGGCGATGGATGACCTTTACCAGATGGTGCTGGGAAATCCGGTGCGTATCAGCAATTTCCTGAATCGCGATCCGCTTGCCCGGGTTATGCGCCAGATAAAGCAGGGCGCGAATGGAATAATCGGTATGAAGGGTCAGGCGCATGGCCCCTCATGAGGCCTGTAGCGCTATTTCGGTATGATCTGGCGCAAAGATATGCTCCGCCAGTACAAGATTTGCCGCCGAAATGGGAGGGGAGATATAAAAACCCTGAATCCGGTCCACGCCAATTGCGCGCAGGATCTCCATCTGGGCTGCGGTTTCCACCCCGCTTACGGTTACACTCAGCCCGAAGGCGTGGGCCAGGCCAGACAGGTGGGCGATCACATCGCGGGCCTGCTGGCTGTGCTCTATATCGCGCACCAGCCTGCGTGAGATCTTGGCCTGGGTGAACGGGATTTCACGCAAGGCGGAAATGGATAGCGTGGCCAGTCCAAAATCGTCCAGTGTCAACTGGAAACCTATGGCCGCCAGTTCCTGCAGGCGCAGCAGCACCCGGTCCGACCGGCGCCCCGCCAGCACGCTTTCCGATACTTCCAGAACGTAATCCGACGCCTGACTGCCCTGCCGCCGGATCTCGGCCTCCAGATCATTCTGGAACCCGATATTGAGCAGGTCAAGGCGCGAGAGGTTGATGGTCAGGTTGGGATAGGCATCGAGCGTGGTATTCCACAGCCGCATGTCGTTCTGAAACGCCTTGACCAGTCGCGGGCTCATTGCCTGCGCCAGAGCGGCATCAAGGAACACGTCATGGAAGCTTTCCGCCGCCAGTAGCCCACGCTGCGGGTGGTGCCAGCGCAGCAGCGCCTCGATCTGGTCACACCGATCAAGGGCAAGGTTCAGGATCGGCTGGTAGTAAAGCTCGAACTGGTCCTTCTCCACGCCCGTGCGGGCATCGGTCAGGATCTGGGCGCGCTCCAGCGCATGCTGGTGCAGCGTGATGTCGAACATGCGCGCCTGATGGCCACCGGCGCGCTTGGCGGCATATAGTGCGATATCAGCATTTTTTTGCAGGGATTCCGCACTTTCCTGGCTGGCTACAGGGCTCACGCCAATGCTGCCCGATACGTTGACCATGGTGTTGCCCACCTCGATCGGAGCTTCAAGCGCGGCCAGAAGCTGGTCAAGTATGTCCTGTAGTGGCTTCTTGGTCAGGGTCTGGTTGAGGATCAGCGCGAATTCATCGCCTCCCAGCCGGCAGACCGCATCATCGGGGCTGACAAGCGCCATAAGCCGGGTGGAAATGGTCTTGAGCACCACATCGCCTGCATGGTGGCCATGTATGTCGTTGATCTGCTTGAACCCGTCCAGGTCAAACATGACCAGCATGATCTCGCGCATGATGTTCTGCGCCTTCTGCTCCACCGCCGTCTGCAACACGTTGTTGAAGCCGCCACGGTTGAACAGTCCCGTCAGCGGGTCGGTCGCGGCAAGGGACTTCAGCCGGTCGCGGGTGTTCATCAGTTCGGTAATCTCGAAGCGCGTGGCCACGTAACCCTCGATCGCGCCAAGCGAATTGTGCTTGGGCATGATGGTGGTGGCAACCCAGTACAGCGTCCCGTCCTTGGCGCGGTTGCAGATATTGCCGCGCCAGATCTCGCCCATGCGGATGGTGCGGTACATCTGGCGGAAGAAGCTTGCATCATGATACCCGGAATTGACGATCCGGTGCGTGGACCCCAGCAGTTCCTCACGCGGGTAGCGGCTGATTTCGCAAAAGCGGTCGTTCACGTAGGTAATCACACCGCGCACATCGGTAATGGCCACGATCAGCACATTATCGACCACATCGGCCCAGAAATCGGAATCCTTGTGGGTAAGCGCGCGCAGGCGATCGTCGTGTTTGAGTGACATGGCTTATGGCTCCCTCTGTCGCCCTGAAGGGGTCAGGACCTGTTGGTTGCTGTTGTCTTGGTGGCCGCTGGGGCCTTGGGCTTGTCCTTGTCCTCTTCTGCAGGGGGTGTGGCGGGTTCTGTAGTGCTGGCGGCGGCAGCCTGTGCGGCGGGGGGATTGGCGCCCTTCTTCGTGGTGGTCTTGCTGGCGGCCTTTGTCGCGCGTGCTGCCTTGAGTTCACGGATCACGGCAGGCGCGCCGCCGCGGCGGACCCATTCCTCCAGATCCCGTGGGGCCAGCGGTTTGGCGAACAGGTAGCCCTGCATCACGTCGCAGTTCAGTTTTTCCAGCAGGGCGCGCTGCTGCTCGGTCTCGACCCCTTCGGTCACGACCGTCATGCCCAGCCTGCTGCCAATGCCGATCACGGCCATGGTCACGGCCTGGGCATTGGTGTCGTATTCAAAATCGTTGATGAAGCTGCGGTCGATCTTGATTTCGGTCAGCGGCAGGCGCGTAAGCCGTGAGAGAGAGGAATAGCCGGTGCCGAAATCATCCATCGACAGCCCGCAGCCCAGGTTGCGGATGGACTGGAGCACTTCCTCGGTATCGCTGCTGCTGTCCATCATCACGCTTTCGGTAATTTCCACCGTCAGGCGCGCAGGCTTGAGGTTATGGTCCCTGAGCAGGGCCGCGATATGCTCGGGCAGCGCGCGGTTGCGGAAATGCACGGCAGACAGGTTGACGGCAACAGTGGGTACGAACACCCCGTCGGCATCCCATTTCACGATCTGGCGGCATGCTTCAAGCAGCGACCACCGGCCGATCGCCTCGATCTGGCCGGTTTCTTCCGCCACGGCAATGAAGCGGGAGGGGTAGATGTTGCCCAAAGTGGGGTGGTGCCAGCGTGAAAGCGCTTCCACCCCGCTCAGTTCCAGCGTGTGGGTGCGTACCTGCGGCTGGTAGTGCAACTGCAGCATGCCCTGCGCCAGTGAATCGCGCAGCGCGGAACCCAGCACCAGACGGTCCTGCGCCACCTGGTTCTTTTCCAGGTTGGCGAAGCGATAGATGCCGCGCCCGTCTTCCTTGGCCTGGCGCATGGCGGTATCGGCATGGCTGAGCAGGGATTCACTGTCCGGCCCGTTGGCGGGGAAGGTGCTGATGCCGATGCTGCACGAGATGGAAAGCGTGTTCTGCCCGATCTGCAGCGGTCGGCCGATGGTCTCGATCAGGATGCGCGCGATCTCTTCAATGCGCGCGCCGTCGCAATCGGGTACCACCAGCACGAATTCATCCCCGCCCGAGCGGCTGAGCACATAGTCATCGTGTGCAATCGAGCGGATGCGGGCTGCGATCTCGACCAGGAACTGGTCGGCATGGACATGGCCAAGCGCGTCGTTGATATCGCGGAAGCGGTCGATATCGAGCATGAAGATGGCCATCGTGCGGTTGCCGGGCTGGGCGATCATCTCTTCCATGACCCGGTGCAGCGCCCCACGGTTGAGCAGGCCGGTCAGCGAATCATAGCGCGCCAGTTGCGTCATGTGGGTCTTGGTGGCGTGCTGCTCCAGCGCCAGGGCGCAGAACGGCAGGCACGCCCCGACCAGACGCTGCGGCCATGCGCCAAGCTGATTTGTCTCGCGCAGGTACAGCGCGAAGATGCCCGTCACCCGTCCGTCCGCCGCCAGCACCGGGGCGGCGTAGCACGACTGTAGCCCCAGCGAGCGGCTCATGGACTGATAACTGTCCCATACCAGCCGCCCGGTATAGGAAGGATTGGCCTGCAGCTTCTCCACATCGGAAGGCGAGGGCACGGTGGTTTCCAGCGCATTACGGATGCGGCGTGGCAGGGCGGGTGTGCAGATCACGCGCCAGGGCTGGTTATCATCAAGCACCAGCATGGCGGCAACCGCGTTGGGCACGAAGGCTTCCACCTTGCGGCAGATCAGTTCGCCTATATCCTGGATCAGCATGTCACTGGCCAGCGCCTGTAGCACGTCGTTCTGCAGGATCAGGATCTTGCGGCGCTGGCTTTCATCCGTGACGTTCTTCATCACGCCCATGTAGTAGATTTGCCGGCTGTCCCCTTCCCCGATCTGCACCTTGGACAGTGACAGTTCGCCACAGATGTACTCGCCATCCGCACGCGTGAACTCAACCTCACGCGATGTGCCGACAATACGGTTGTGCCCGGTTTCGCGGTTGCGGTCGATGTAGCGGTCATGCTCGTGGCGCAGGCGGGTGGGAACGAGGCAGTCCACGTTGTGGCCGATCACCTCCTCACGCGGGATGCCCCACAGGCTTGCCGCCGCCTGATTGTAGAAGATGATCTCGTTATCCTGGCCGATGATGACGGTGGCGTCGATTGCCTGTTCAAGGGCGGGCAGCAGGATTTCGGTCGTGAGCGCTGTAATCTCGGGCATCTGGGTACTGTCTTTCCTGGGTATCATTCCGGCATGGCCATGATCGCGCGCAGGCGGTCAGGGTCAAGGATGTGGATCGCGCGCCGCTCGCGGGAGATGAGCTTTTCACGATGGAAGGTGCTGAGAAGGCGGCTGACGGTCTCGGTTGTCAAGCCAAGGAAATCGGCTATGTCGGCACGCGACAGGGCGGGGTCCACCGGCCACAGTTCTGTGCTACCCATGCGCGTTCCCTGCCCGAGCAGGAAGGCGGCCAGACGTTCACGCGCGGTCTGGCGCCCCAGCATGAGCAGGCGGGCATGCATGCCCACCAGCAACTGGCGCGCGCTGTGCAGTGATGCCGCACACGCGCCCGGCGATGTTTCATGCAGGTGATGGAGCACCGGGGCGGGCACGCAGCTCACCTGCATGCCGCGCATCGCTTCGGCGCTGTAGGGGTAACGGATGCACGGATAGGCGGGCAGCACATCGCCCCTGTGGGCAAACCCGATGATCTGCCGTCTCCCGTCCGGCAGGGACTTGAACAGACGCGCACCACCGCTCACCACATGGAAATGCATGTTGGCGGGTGCATCTTCCGTGATGAATTCCTGACGTTCTGAAAAACTGCGTTTCAGTCCATCGGTAGGAATGGGGAGCTGGGAGAAAGACATGAATTTGTTTTCTGGTTTCCGGTAGGGTTACGGCTATCTGTTATTTATGACACATTTCTGCCATAAGTTAATTTGTAAAATATATGCATAATAAATGTGTCCGTATTCCTGTATTCCGATATACTTTATTCTTTCATGTAATTGTCGAATGTAATTTACGGGGGGTGGGTATAGCGTGCGCGTGCGGTTTTGCGCCCTCTATTGTTACATTAAAGAAACATCAACCATTACTTTACCGCCCTATCCACCCGTCTCGCGCATCATCTGGACAGGGTGGTACCATGCGCCGTGCCTCATGGCATGGAGCAGCGGCAACCGGAATGGGCGCGTGGTCGTGCGGCCCGGCCCCTGGCGGCCCGTCGGGTCGGAACCGCCCTGTGGTGTCTCTCCTGTGCCGGGCGGCATTGGCCTGCCTGCCCGGCCATGCATCGTGTTGCCTCGCCTGTCGCCATTCCGGGAGTATTGGTCCGGTCTGGCTGCCTTGCCCTGCCTGTGCGCCTGTGGCGTGGCACGGGATGGTCCTGAATGCCCGCGTGGTCAGCATCCAGACCCATGTAGTCCGGTTTCTTCAAGTAACGTGCCCTTGTAGGCAGTGGATCAATATGACCGTTATTGTGCTGCATCCGTCGCACAACCACCATCGGGGCGCATGCGGTACGCAAAAAGCAGTGCTTTCATACCTATTTCCCCTATGCGCCATAAGCATCGAGTATCATGCTGATAATTTAAGATTTCATGAAAGCTTTATGCATTACGCGCCGGAAAAATCATCCTGCCCCGCTGGTCTGGTCGGGTTATGATCAGAAAATCGTGTTTGCCGTGTGACCATAGCGCACCATGGGCCGGGCGGGGCCGGGCCTTAGCCCTGCCCTGTGCTGCCTGCCCCATGGGGGGACAGGCCGGTCAGGATCATGGCCGTTGCGGGGCGGGTGGCCGCTACATAAAGCAGTTGCTGGGCCTCAAGCACATTGGTGGCGGCGCGGCGGGCAATATCGCCCACATCCACGAATACCCGGCCAAAGGTGCTGCCCTGCGCGGTGTGTACGGTCATGGCATACACCGCCTGCAGGTGGCCAATGCCCCGGCGGAAGACAAAGCGGTGCTGCCAGCGCGCGCGCTCGGTCGCGGCCTCGGTTTTCAGGCGGCGTTCGATGGCGGCCATGTCGGCGCCCGGGCGCAGGATGGGCACCGGTGTCTCATCGCCCGACAGGGTGCGCAGGATCACGTCATACACCGGTAGTTCGGTGGTCCATCCCGCCACCTTTGACGTGGCGGGAAAGGCGTGACGCAGGATGGCGGGGCGAATATCGGCAATTTCCGCCTCCTCGTTGGTGGCTACCACCACGCGGCGGCCTTCCACATCCAGCACCGGGGCACGGGTAATCACGCGCTCGCCGGGCATGAAAGGGGTGGGTGTCTCGCCGCCATGTATCCAGCGCCGCACAGTGCGGTTGACGGCTTCCACCCGCGCATTGGTCCAGCACAGATAGCGGAAGGCATCGCTGCTGGCGCGGAATTCATCGGATGTAAAGGCACGCTGCATCCACGCATCGGGCGTACGGGGCACGAACAGGCCAGCACCCTCGTGATGGCTGGCGCGGCACCATGACCAGTCCATCGGCCCGCCCTGGCTTTCGCGTATGGTGGTGGCGGCGGCCACAAGCGGGTTGCCTGCCGCCTGCCGCACCACGGTTTCCAGGTGGGAGGCGGAGCGGATGGCGAAGGATGGGCTGATCGCCTCGCCCACCGGTGGCAACTGGGCGGGATCGCCCACAAACAGCACAAAACGGTCGGGCACCAGTTCGCGCACCCAGCGCATCAGCCCCGCGCCGACCATGCTGCATTCATCAATAATGATGACATCGGCCGTGATGGGTTCCGGCCGGTCGGCACGTTGCAGTACCTCGCGCCCGTCCTGTGCCGAAGGCTGGAGTGAGAGCACGTTGTGGATGGTCCGGCACGGCGCAAGGGTGCCCACCCGCGTCCTGAGCACCGCCGTGGCCTTGTGGGTGGCGGCGGTGAACACTACGTCCGCCCCCTGTTTGCGGAGGGCGCGGGCCACGTGGCGCATGAGCGTGGTCTTGCCCGTGCCGGCATAGCCGGTCAGCAGGTGGGTGGCGCTCGTGCCGCGGGCCGCCAGTATTTCCGCCAGTGCGCGCTCCTGGCAGGCGGTCAGGACCGTGCGGGACATGGGGCAGGCCTGCCGGGACAAGGGGCGCGGTGGGGAGCCATGGGGACAGGGGTGTTCCTTGGTCCATCTGAAGCAAAGGGCATCACGCCCTGTTATTAGGCCGCTCTACGTCGGCGGGCCAGTGTAAATGCATGGCCGGGGTTGACGCGGTGGCGCGCAGTCCTTTCACTGGCCGGTGTGTTCCCTGTCTGGTCGTGCCGCAATGAGGCAACGCCAACCATGCGGCGGACCAGAAAACGGAGATTTCTGATGCCTGTCCCCTGCCCCGCCCTGCGTCATGGCCTGATTATGGTCCTGACTTCCGGCCTGTGCCCCCGCCACGGCGGCACCGCCATGCCCGCGCGGGGGTGAACCGGTTGGCCCTGCCCACCGCGTGGGGCAAGCGTGTTGTCCGTTCCCTGCGCCATCGCAATTATGCGATCTGGGCCTCGGGCGCCGTGGTGTCCAATATCGGCACATGGATGCAGCGCACGGCACAGGACTGGCTGGTCCTGACACAGCTTACCGCCCACGATGCCACCGCCATGGGTCTGACCATGGCCTGCCAGATGGCGCCGCAGGTGCTGCTGCTGCCGTGGACCGGCCATGTCGCCGACCGGTTCGACCGCCGTGCGCTGCTTATGCTGACACAGGGGTTGATGGGCGTGCTGGCGCTGGGGCTGGGGGCGCTGGTCATAAGTAGTACAGCGCGATTGTGGGAGGTCTGTGTGTTTGCCTTCACCTTCGGTTCGGTTGCCGCCTTTGATGGCCCGGCGCGCCACAGTTTTGTATCCGAACTGGTGCCCGCTGCCGACCTGCCCAATGCCGTTGCACTCAATTCCGTATCGTTCAACGCGGGGCGCATGCTGGGGCCGGTGGCGGCGGGGGTGTGCATTGCCGCCATTGGCACGGGATGGGCGTTTGTGCTCAACGGGGTGTCGTTCATTGCCGTGCTGCTCTCGCTTACCGCGCTGCGGGGCCGTGCCGTGCCTGTGCGCGCCAGCGGTGGCGGGCGCGAGATCCTGGCCGGGTTCCGCTATGTCTGGGCGCAGCCCGACCTGCGGACCATGTTGCTGGTCCTGCTGCTGGTTGGCATGTTCGGGCTTAATTTCCCCATCTTCATTTCCACCATGGCGGTAGGCGTGTTTCATGTGGGGGCGGGTGGCTACGGGTTGCTGACCACGGCCATGGCCGTTGGTACCATGGCGGGCGCGGTGCTGGCGGCGGGGCGCGAGCGCGTGACACTGGGCACGGTCGGGGGCAGCGCCCTGTTTTTTGGCACCGGCGGGCTGCTTGCGGCCCTGGCTCCCGGTTATGCCCTGTTTGCAGCAGCGCTTGCGCTTGTGGGGGTGGCCAGTCTGACGCTTGCAACCGGTTCCAACAGTTTCATGCAGCTTGCATCCGTGCCGGAAATGCGCGGGCGGGTGATGGCCATCCGCCTTGCGGTTATCATGGGGGGGACGCCGGTGGGGGCGCCGGTCATGGGGTGGGTGGCCAACCATTTCGGCCCGCGCTGGGCGCTGGGGCTGGGGGCAGCATCGGGCTTTGCCGCAACTATAGTGGTTATCGTGCGCCGGTACCAGACCCGTGCAGCCGCAGGTTGAGTTCAGGCCCGGCGACGGCCTTCAACCCACACTTCCTGCACCGTAAGGTCGGGGCCAAGCACCACCATGTCCGCCCGGCGGCCGGGCAGCAGCGCGCCCCGGTCATGCAGTCCCAGCCAGTTTGCGGCATTGGTGCTGACCAGTGCCGCTGCCTGCGGGAGCGACACCCCCGCCTGCAATGCGTTGCGCAGTGCCTGATCCAGTGTCAGCACGCTGCCCGCCAGCGTGCCATCGGCCAGCCTTGCCACGCCATCGGCCACGAATACCGCCTGCCTGCCCAGCGTGCTGGGGCCATCGCCCGCACCGGTGGCGCGCATGGAATCCGTTACGAACACCAGGCGGCTGCCCATCAGCCTGTGCGCCAGGCGGAACAGCGCGGGATGGACGTGGTGGGTATCGAACACCATCTCGGCATAGGCCACGTCGCTGCACATCAGGGCCGTGGCCGGTCCCGGCGCACGCGCGGTAATGGGGGGCATGGCGTTGAACAGGTGCGTGCCGCCCACCGTGCCGCCGGGGCCGCATACAAGGCAGATCGCGCGTTCCGCCTGGTCAATATCGGCCAGCGTATGGCCGATATTGACCCGCACCCCGGCATTGACGAAGGCCTGCATAGCGGACTCGGCCTGTTCGATCTCGGGCGCCATGGTTACGACCCTCACGGCGTTCGTACGCAGCACGGCGGCCATGCGCGCAAGCCCCGGCACCTGTGCAAACGGCGGCTGTGCGCCCAGTTTCTGCGGGTTGATGAACGGCCCTTCAAGGTGCGCGCCGGGAATGGACGGCCCGCCATGAATGCCTGTGCGCATCACGTCGGCCACGCAGTACAGCGCATCCATGATGTCCGACCATGGTGCGGTGATGGTGGTGGGCAGCAGCGTGGTGGTGCCGTGCGCCATGTGGAACAGCGCCATGTGGCGGATCGCGTCCACGCCATCCATGGTATCCGCCCCGCCGCCGCCATGTACATGGCCATCAATGAAACCGGGCAGGATATAGCGGTCGGGCACATGCGCGTGGGGCCGCACATCGGCAATTGCCGTATCGAACATGATGCGACCGGGCATGACCCGGTCGGGCAGGACGAGGTGGCCATCAATGTTCACGCGGCGGCATTCCTGTTGTAGCGGGTTCAGGCATGGCCCCCGTGTTAACCCACCATGGCCCTTAACGCCATACGCTACGTGTGCGCCCCGGTGGGCATCCCGATGGCACCCCGGTGGTGGGCCGAATTCCGTCACGCGGTCTGTCCCCTGCCACCATGGGCAGCCGCCCCTGCCCTGCGGTCGGTCCCGACCGTGCGGGATTATGCGTTCAGGCCGCTGGGCTGGTAGGCGGCGAACCAGGCGGCCAGTTCCTCGGCGGGTAGTGGTTTGGAGAACATGTAGCCCTGCAACACGTCGCACTCCATTTCCGCCAGCAGGCGGCGCTGTTCCTCATGCTCCACGCCCTCGGCCACCACGGTCATGCCCAGACTCTGGCCAATGCGTACCACTGCCATCACCACGGCGCGCACCTTTTCTATGCTTTCCAGCCCGGTCATGAAACTCCGGTCGATCTTCACCTCGTTCACCGGCAGGCCCGCAAGGTTGGACAGGCTGGAAAACCCGGTGCCGAAATCATCCATCGACATGCCAACCCCCATTTCACGCAGGCGCTGGGCTACGCGGATGGTGCGGTCATAATTGTCGATCATGGTACTTTCGGTAATTTCTATGGTCAGGCTGTGCGGCGGGATGCCGGTTTCTTCCAGCAGTTCGCTTACAAAGCGGGGCAGCGTCTCGTCACGGAAATGCAGTGGGGAGAGGTTGACCGACACCACCGGCACTTCCACCCCGTCGCGTATCCACTGCGCCATCTGCCGGCAGGCAGCGCGCAGCGACCATTTGCCAATCGCCTCGATCTGGCCGGTTTCTTCCGCCACGGCAATGAAGCGCGCGGGCGAGACAAAGCCCAGCGAAGGATCGATCCAGCGCGAAAGCGCCTCCACCCCGTACAGCCTGCCGCTGCACGCATGCACCTGCGGCTGGTAGAACAGGCGGAGCCGGTCATGGGCGATCGCATCACGCAACGCGGCGGCCAGGATCAGCCGGTCACTGGCCTGCTGGTTCATGCGCGGGCTGAAGAAGCAGCAGTGCCCGCCACCATTGGCCTTGGCCTGGAACATGGCGGTCTCGGCATTCTTGAGCAGCGTGTCGCCGTCCTCGCCATTTTCGGGGTGTACGGCAACGCCCAGACTGGCCGAAAGGCTGACCGGCACATCACCAATATGGGTGGGCACCGCCAGCGCGCGCAGGATGGACGCGCTGAGTGTGGAGGCATGCTGCTGCTCGCCATTGGTCACGATGGTGAACTGGTCGCCGCCGCTACGCACCAGCGTATCATCAATCGAGATGGCCTCACGCAGTTTGCCGCCAATCTGGGTAATCAGTTCATCGCCCGCC
This sequence comes from Komagataeibacter medellinensis NBRC 3288, assembly GCF_000182745.2. NCBI lineage: Bacteria > Pseudomonadati > Pseudomonadota > Alphaproteobacteria > Acetobacterales > Acetobacteraceae > Komagataeibacter > Komagataeibacter medellinensis. Next base: position 501,501 of record NC_016027.1, on the reverse strand, counting down.
GTGTGGCCGAATACATCATTGATATGCTTGAAGTTGTCCACGCCCACGGTCAGCAGCATGATATTGCCGCGCACGGCACGGCGCAGGATGCGGGCCATGTTCTGGCGCAGCCAGCGGCGGTTGGGCAGGCTGGTCAGCAGGTCAAAATCGGACAGGCGGTTGATGTGTTCCTTCGCCTCGTGCCGCTCTATGGCCAGTGTGCACAGGTGCAGGCTGGTGGCCACGGCCTTCTGGCACGCGGCATCGGGCAGGTGATCGGTGCGCGAATAACAGGTGAACACGCCCGCCACGCGGTTGTCGCGCAATATGATGGGGGTGGCACGCGCGGCGCGGATACCGTTATGCAGTGTCTGCTCACGCAGGTGGTGCCAGCGTGGGTCGTGGGCAATATCGGGGCTTTCGGCCACGGTGCCGGTGCTGGCGGCAACACCGGAGCATGCGGCTTCCGGCCCGATGGGCAGCGTGTCGTACAGCTTGACCAGCGAGAGAGGCAGGCTGGCGCGGCCCTTGCATTTCAGCCGCTCGTCCTTTTCCACCAGGTAGATGGCGGGCATTACGTCGGGGATATAGTGCTCGATGCGGCGGCAGATGAAGTCCATCACCTCATGCAGGCCAAGGTCGCTTGATATCGCCTCCAGCGTGTCGCGCTGCAGGCTGTCAAGGAAGTGCTGTTCAGTAATGTCGGTCAGCACGACGACGATGTTCTCGATGTCGCCTTCGTTGTTGAACACCGGGTTCATCGCGGCCGAGACCCAGATGTCACGCCCGCTGGCGTGGCGGGCGCGGATGTCCAGCGTGAAGCCACGTGCGTTGCGCGCCCCTTCGTGCAGTTGGTTGAGGATGCCGATATCTGTCGTATCCCCCGCCAGAATGACCGAAAGCCCGTGTCCGGTCACGCGCTCTGGGCCGAAGCCGAACATATCGCTGAACGCGCGGTTGACGTATATGATGCGGAATTCGGGATCAAGGATGGCAACGCCACGATCGGTCTCACGCACCACCAGCGAAAGCAGGCGGATCTTCTCGCGGTCATCCACTTCCTGCGAAATGTCGCGGATCAGCGCCATGTAGCCGATCTTGCCATCTACCGCGATGCGCGAGAGCGAAAGGTTGGCCCAGAACGTGGTGCCATCAAACCGTTCAACCAGAACCTCGCGGCTGGTGCCCACGATCTTGTTGATCCCGGTCTCGCGGTTGTGGCGGATCAGGTCATCATGCGTGGAGCGGATGTTGCGGGGCACGAGGATGTTGACGTTGCGGCCGATCACGTCCTGGCGCACACAGTGCCACAGGCCCTCCGCCGCCTTGTTGAAGAAGGTGACGGTATTGTTTTCATCAATCAGGACAACGCCAAGAATGGTCTGTTCCAGCGCGGGCAGGACCGTAACCTGCATGTCGTCTATCATGTCGCGGGGCATTTGACTGTTGGTCTCCTGCTGGCTGAAAAGCGAACGGGGATGAAGCTGAAATGTGACACCCGACTACGGGTATTCCGGGCCACTGTAATGGGTGGCAGCCAGCATGATGTTTCATGCACCCCGCCATATTAACAAAGCGTGAACATGCGCTGTCCTGAAATGATGCATCTCATGCACCGTAATGTCGCGCGCCCTGCACGCCAGCGTCTGCTGTCACCCCTGCCGGTTGGGTTGGCCACATAAAAGTGATCCCGGTAAAAGGGATCTGGGCTTGCCGTGCGCGGGGGCGTATGGTGGGCATGCCCGCCACGTGGCGGGACGATACGGGTGGCGGGAGCGGCCGCGCCACTGCTGGGTGGGGGCCATGATGGCAGGCAACGGAGCATATTGCGCGGCAGGCCTGCGGTTTGCGCGCATGATGGCAGGCGGCACGTCCCGTGCCTAACAGCGCGATACAGCCCCATGGGTGGCTGCTGGTATGTGATGCCCACCTGAGCCATGTCATGCGCTGGTCGGCCAATGCGCCCGCCCACCTTGGGCAGGGGGCGCTGGAGGCGGGTATGTATCTGTCCGATCTGGTCGGGCAGGAGGCGACCCACAACATCCGCAACGCGCTGGCCACCCATGGCGAGGCCCATCGCCGCCCCGCCCTGGTGTTTGGCCAGACCGTGCCGGGTGGTGACTGCTTTGACGTGGCGATCCACACCGCCGGCGGGGAGATCATGCTGGAATGGGAACCCGCCATCGACACCGACCGCGATGGCACCTATCTGACCCACCTGCGCACCATGATCGACCGCATCCGTGAAATCACGGATTCCGAGCGCCTGTTCCGCACCGTGGTGCGGTTGGTGGCGGGTGTGCTGCGCTATGACCGTGTCATGCTCTACCGTTTTTCCGAGGACGGGACCGGCCGGGTGGAGGCCGAGTACCACACCCCCACGCTGGAAAGTTTTCTGGGGCAGCACTTTTCACTCAGTGACATGCCCGACCCGCTGCGCAGGCTATACAGCACCAACCTCATCCGTGTGATCGGTGATGTGGAAGCCGTGCCCATCCCCCTCGTCTCCCCGCCCGGCATGGGCCAGGCCGACCTGTCTCACACCCATCTGCGCACGGGCACGCCGGGGCACTGCGCCTACCTGCGCGGCATGGGGGTGGCGGCGTGCATGTCTGTTTCCATCATGGTGGACGGGCAGTTGTGGGGCATGATCGCAGCCCACCACCACACCGCGCGCGTACTGAACATGAGCGAGCGCATTATCGCGCGCATGTTTGGCGAATTCCTCTCGCTCCAGATAACCAACCTGCTGCGCACCCGGCGGCTGGGCATGACGCGCCAGACCCATGCGCTGATCGAGACCTTCCTCAAGGGCGCCGCCCCCGTGGCGGACATGCCCGCCTACCTGATGGCGCACCTGCCTGATATGCTGACCTTCGTACAATGCGATGGCGCGGCCCTGTGGGTGGATGGGCAGTGGACCTATCATGGCGCGCACCCCCCGACTGACGCCATGCCCGCCATGCTGGAACTGGCGCGTGCCCATGCGGGCAGCCAGATCTGGCATACCGCGCGGCTATGCACTTTCCGGCCTGAAGCCGCGGCCTTCGCCGACCGGGCCGCAGGCGTGATGGTCGTACCCATCTCGTCCCAGCCGGGTGATTACCTGATGGTGTTCCGCAAGGAAGTGGTGCGCACGCTCAAATGGGGCGCCGATACCACCATCCCCGACCGCAACGGCAACCCCGAGAACGTCTATTTCGGCCCGCGCAGCGGGTTTGCGCTATGGACCCACCGGGTCACGCGCGAAGGACTGCCATGGTCGGGGGATGACCTGGAGGCGGCCACCCTTGTACGCTCCGCCCTGATTGAGGTGATGGGGGCCTACCACCAGTTGCAGTTGCGCGAGCGCGCCACAGCCGATCTGCGCCAGCGCATGCTTAACGAGGAGTTGAACCACCGCGTCAAGAACATCCTCTCCATCGTGCAGTCACTGGTCAGCCAGCCTGTCGAGCCGGACTGCACCCCCGCCGAACACGTGGCCCGCCTGCGCGGGCGTATCAGCGCGCTGGGGCTTGCCCATGATCAGGCCGTCCGTAGCGAGGGCGGCGGCCTGCTCAATGCCCTGCTTGATGCGGAACTTGCGCCCTACCGCGCGCGTTGTTTCGTTACGTGCACGGGCCCGCGCATATGGCTGACCGGGCAGGCACTATCGGTTTTGGCGCTGGTGGTGCATGAAATGGCGACGAATGCCGTCAAATACGGCGCGCTCAGCCACGCGCGCGGGCGGCTGGACATCGTATGGTCGTTCGATGCGACGCAGGATGTCTGGCGCATACACTGGCGCGAGACCGGGGGACCGGCCGTCGTGTCCCGCCTGCGGCGCGGGTTTGGTTCCGTGCTGATCGAGCGTGGCTTCCCCCACGAACTGGGCGGCACGACGGAGGTCGATTACGGCCCCCATGGGGTATCGGTCACGCTCAGCCTGCCTGCCCGGCATGTCAAGTCTGCCCCGCCCCCCACACCGGCGGCCAATGTTCATAACCCCGCCACCATGGCGGCCAGGAAGGAGACCACAGTGCTCGATGCCGACATTCTGCTGGTGGAAGACCAGTTCCTGATCGCGATGGAAGCCGAGGGGGCGATAGAGGAAATGCATATCGGTCAGGTCCGCACCGTGGCTTCGGTCTATGAAGCGCTGAGCGCAATCCGCACGCGCCTGCCCGATGTGGCGATCCTTGATGTGAACCTGGGCGGCGAAAGTTCGGTCGAGGTCGCGCACGCGCTGCGCGCGCGTGGCGTGCCCTTCATCTTCGCCACCGGCTATGCCGACCGCACCATGATCCCGCCCGAACTGCACGACGTGCCGATCGAGCGCAAGCCATACTCCGCCACGGCCCTTGCCGAACGTATCCGCGAAATCGTGTCCTGAGCGCCCCAGGCGCACACGAAGCCACTGGAGACTGCCCTATCGGCGCCCGCCCGCCGTAAACGGAGATCGCCCCATGATACCTGCCACCTTCCGCACAATCTGCGCCCTGCTGGGGCTGTGCGCGCCGCTGGCCGCTCATGCCGACCCGCGCATGGACCTGCTGCGGGTGCCACAGGGGTTCTCGATAAGCCTGGTGTCCGGCCATGTGCCCAACGCGCGGGCCATGGCGCGCGGCGCACGGGGCACGATTTTCGTGGGCAGCCGGGCGGCGGGTACGGTCTATGCGCTGACAGGCGTGGATGACGGCGGCCCGGTCAAGGTGCACGTCCTTGCCCGCGGGCTGGATATGCCGGTGGGCGTGGCCTACCACAATGGCGACCTGTATGTGTCCGACACGAAGCGCATCGTGGTGTTGCACGCGATTGAGGACCATCTGGACACCCCGCCCCGCCCGCAGGTGGTGGCCGATGGCCTGCCCTACCGCGATGGCGACCATTCATGGAAATTCATCGCCTTTGGCCCGGACAACCGGCTGTACGTGCCCATTGGCGCGCCGTGCAACATATGCGATGTGGGGCATGAATATGGCCGCCTGATCAGCATGGCGCCCGATGGCACGGACCGGCGTGATGTGGCCTACGGCATCCGCAATACGGTCGGCTTTACCTGGCAGCCGGGCACGGACACGCTGTGGTTTACCGATAACGGGCGGGACATGATGGGTGATGACGTGCCATCGGACGAACTGGACCGGCTGGACACGCCCGGCCAGTCCTTTGGCTACCCCTACTGCCATCAGGGCAATATCCCCGATCCGCAGTTCGGCAGCCAGCACGCATGCAGCGCGTTCACGCCCCCTGCCCTGCTGCTGGGCGCGCATGTGGCGGCACTGGGTCTGCGCTTTTACGAAGGTAGCGCCTTTCCCGCCGCCTATCATGGCAACCTGATGATTGCCGAACACGGGTCATGGAACCGCAGCCAGCTTTCGGGCTATCAGGTGGTCAGCGTGCATTTTGGCCCGGACAGCACGCCCCAGCCGCCCACCGTGCTGGTCAGTGGTTTCCGACAGGGACAGACCGCATGGGGGCGCCCGGCCGATGTGCTGCCCCTACCCGATGGCTCCATGCTGATCAGCGATGACATGGCGGGCGCGGTCTATCGCCTGAGTTACGGACGCCAGGGTTACGGGGCGACCCGATAGCAAGCTGGCCTTCTTGGCTGGGCTTTTTGCAAAAGCCGGGAAGAATGCCGCCTGTATAAAAATTAAGGCGATACCCAGAAACTGTTTTGCCCGTTTACCAGGCAACATCCCGCCTTTCCACGCCCAAGGAGAATTGCCATGCATCCGCGCATGACCATCCTGCCCATGGCCTGTACCATGGCAGTCCTGTCCGCTCTGCCCGCGCAGGCCGCCGGGCCACCCGCATTCCCCGCACCCGCACACCTGCCCGATACTACCCAGCCGCCCCCACCCCAGCGACTGTACCGGCATTTATGGACCGATGACCGTGGCATCAGCCACATTGCCACCTGCCCGGTGCATGATTTCTTCCTCAAAAGCATGTCGCCCCCCGCTGGCCCGCAATGGCAGGACCCGATGGTGCCGCAGGTGGCCACCGTGATGATGACGGTCCAGCCCGCCCACTGGGACGGCACATGGCACCCCGACCCGAAGCCCCAGTGGATCATCCCGCTACAGGGGCGGTGGTATGTGCGCGCCATGGATGGTACCCGTGTGGAAATGGGTCCGGGCGATATCCTGTTTGGCGAAGACCAGAACGTGCGCCCTATGGCCAACGGTCCCTATCGCGGGAAAAAGGGCCATGACGCAGGCAATATCGGTGACGGGCCGGTCACGCTTATGGTGATCCAGTCCGCCAATGCACCGGTCATCAACCAGCCTTGTCGCTACCATTAGGCCACGAGGGCGGTCAGTTGCCCGCGCTGGGGCTTATCCACAGATTCAGGGGATAGTCAGAAAGATAACCCTGTGGACAAAAGCGGGATATTGCTATTTTACCAGTGTTTACAACAGACTATATGCAGGGCGTGCAGTTTGCCCCGCAGACTGCCGCCATCCGTGCTCTGCCCCGACGCCGGGGCGGATGACCGCTCAGTCCAGTTTCTGGATGCGTCTTGCCTGTATGGCATGGCGGCGCAGGGCATCGGCAAGGTCGGGCTGTAGGGGATGGGTATCTTCCACCAGCACCTTGCCATTGACAATAGTGGTGCCCGCCATCATCGGCCCGCAGCGCAGCCAGGCCTCGACCGGGTCGGTCAGGGCGCCAGCCATGGCAATGGGACTGTCCTGCCATATCACCAGGTCGGCGCAGGCACCGGGGCGCAGGTGACCGATCTCGTCCCCCCACCCCAGGCAGGCAGCCCCACCACGGGTTGCCATGTCCAGCGCATCACGCGCCACCATGGAAGCCGGGCCATTGCGCATGCGGCCCAGCAGCATGGCATTGCGCGCTTCCATCCACATTGAGGCCATGTCCGTCGTGGCCGAGCCGTTGGTGCCCAGCCCCACATTCATACCCCGCTCGCGCAGGTCCATCACATCGGCGCTGCCATTACCGATCATCATGTTGGAACTCGGGCACTGCACCATGCTCACGCCCGCGCGGATGAGGCGCGCCGCCTCGGAGGAGGAAGGGTAGATGTAATGCGCGACCCATGCGCGCGGCGTAGCCCAGCCCATCCGTTCAAAATGTTCAGTGGGGGTGCAGCCGTACACGCTCAGGCTGTAATCGTCCTCCTCCTCGTCCTCAGCCAGGTGGGTGTGCAGGCGCAGGTCATGGCGCTCGGCCATGGTAAGACAATCACGCATGATCTGCTCGGATGCGGAGAAAAGCGAGACCGGCCCCAGCGCTACCCGTGTCATGGCGCCAGGTGCGCGATCATGGAATTGAGCGACCACGCGCTCACAATCGGCCATAATCGTGTCTTCATCCTGCACCACAGCGGCAGGAGGCAGGCCACCATTTTCCTGCGCGCGGGTCATGCAGCCGCGCGTGGACATGAAACGTAGCCCGACATCGTATGCCGCGGCAAAGCCCGCATCCATCAGGCCGGGGCGCGGGTGTACGTACATATGGTCTGTCGAGGTCGTGCACCCGCCCAGCAGCAGTTCCACCATGGAAATGTAGCTGGATACGTAGGTTGCCTCCTCATCCAGACCGCTCCACAGGGGGTAGAGTTGCTGCAACCACTGGAACAGGCCGCTCCGCGCAATGGGGGCATAGGCGCGCGTAAGGTTCTGGAACATGTGGTGATGGGCATTGACCAGCCCTGGCGTGACCAGCCGCCCCTGTGCGTTGATGACCCGGCGGGCTTCCGGGCGGGGCTGCCCCGGACCACCTGCGGAATGGATGCGGTTTTTTTCAATCGCGATCCAGCCGCCGGCAATTTCCCAGTCACGGTCAAGGTACAGATGGGCATCACAAATCAGGATATCGAACATCAATTAAGTACTTCATTTATGTATTTTTTCGGAACATGCCACGTATCATGCAAGCATGTCCATATGTATAGACAGGAATATTTTTTGAATACCAAACAAGACAACCCCGGATTGTAGAAAATTAAAGAAACGATAGTTTTGAAAGCGGGCCTGCGTTGCCCATATTATGAATTTTTTAAAAATAATAAGACAAAATACCGGCTCATATGGCGCAGCGCAGGCCCTCAACAGGCGTAATCAAAGCAGGGATTGGTTAATTTATACTTCACAGTATATAGTTTTGTTCAGTATTTTCTGGAAATTCTGCCAGAGCAATAGAAGAAAAGATAGGAATATTTTCCTTTTTATAATTGTTAAGTCTTTGAATTATATGATTTAATTGCACGCTCACCTAAACCCGGTATGGGTATCCCGAAATAAAGGTTTTCTGTAACCATATCAATTCACATTTGAAACTGGGCAACCGGGCAAACTGATATATGTTTCTTTATCGACATTATATCATGTCTGGCCCGGCATTATACGATCATGTCCGGATTGGGACCGGAACCGTATCCGGTGGCGGCATTCCTTGCTCCGTTGCGACGCAGACGGATATGGCGGTTGTCATTACAACCGATATATTGATAATAAATATTCATCTATCCTGGTATTTTGACTACTTGTGGTTGCGGATGCGCCGTTCCAATCCCGGATTAATCGCAGTTTTGTGATAAAAATAGCCTATTTCCTTCCCCGTCCATGCGCCCACCAGGCATGTGATGGGAGCGGTTGCATGGCACGAGGTGCTATTTTACCCTTGGTGGCATATTTTTCCGCGGGCAGGCCCGCAACCCGTAATCAGGACCCCCGTCGTGACCGGACAGACCAGTGCAACCCGCTTCCTCGCCCGGCATGGCGTGCCGTTTTCAGTGCATGAATACGATTATGCGCCCGGTGGCGGGCTGATCGGCATGCAGGCGGCAGCCGCCATCGGGGCGGACCCGGCCTGTGTGCTCAAGACACTGGTGGTGATGGTGGACCGCACCACGCCTGTCTGCCTTGTGGTCCCGGCGGACCATAAGGTAGACTTCAAGAAGGTGGCCGGGCTGTTCGGTGGCCGCAACGCGCGTATGATGGCACCCGAACGTGCGGCGGAACTGACCGGTTTCCACTCCGGCGGCACCAGCCCCTTCGGGCAGGCAACGCAACTGCCCGTGGTGTTGTCGGACGTGGCGATGGCGCAGCCTCATGTCTATATAAATGCAGGCCGGCAGGGGCTGGTGGTTGGTATTGCCCCGACCGATGCACAGGCGGTGGTTGGCGCGAAAATAGCCGATATTTCAGCCCCGCCTCTCCCTGCCCCGGTCGCGCCATAACCCGCGCGCCACGGGGCTGTGGGCGTAATGGGTCAGCCGGTATCACCTGGTCCGGTTTCCTGCTATGGCGGTGGTATGAACACACCCCTGTCGACCCGCCTCCTTGCTCTTGCCGTGGCGGTGGCCATCCTGTCCTGGGCAAGTGCCTACCCGGTCGTGCGGATTGCCTTGCGCGACATGCCGCCGGTACCACTTGCCGCCGTGCGCTACGCGCTGGCGGCGCTGGTTGCGCTGGCGTGGCTGGTCGCAAGGCGCACGCCGCCACCTGCCCTGCGCGATGTGCCGCTGCTGGTGGCCTGTGCGGGTATTGGCATTTCACTCTATAATATCCTGTTCAACATGGGGGAGGTCACGGTCCCGGCCGGGGCGGCCAGCCTGCTCATTGCTTCTGCACCGCTCATGACGGCACTAATCGCCATGCCGGTGCTGGGGGAACGGTTGACGGGCTGGGGGTGGCTTGGCTCGCTGTTCAGCTTTGCCGGTGTGGGCCTGATCGTGGGCGGCCAGGCCGGGGGCATGGCCTTTGGCGCGGGGGCGATGCTGGTGTTGGGGGCGGCGCTGTGCTCGGCTATTTACATTATCCTCCTGCGCCAGCTCCTGCGTCGTTATGACGGGCTGACCTGCATGGCCTATATCCTTATTATCGGGGCAGTCCTGCTGCTGCCCTGGCTGCGGCAGGCCTGCGCGGTCCTGCGCCATGCGCCGTGGTCGTGCGTGGGGGCGGTGGCGGAACTTGGCGTTTTTCCCGCCGCCATCGGCTACGGGGCATGGACGTTCGTGATCAGGGAGATGGGGGCGGCACGCGGTTCGGCGCTGCTGTACACGCTGCCGCCTGTCACCATGGTTCTGGCCTTCATGCTAACGGGCGAGGTGCCTGGCCTGCGCACGCTGGTTGGTGGCCTGATCGTGATGGCGGGCGTGCTGGTCATAAACACATGGGGCCACCCTGCGCGCAGGGTGGGAGCACCCATTAAAAATTAACCTTTGTGCCGCATAACCCCCTGACCATGATCAAGGACAGGGATGCATGATGGCTGTTTCCTCCACCCATGCGGAAACGGCAGCCGGATGGGCCACGTTCGATCCCGCATGGTACCGTGCGCGCCACGCCGCACTGCTGGACATGCTGGGCGTGGGAGCGGACGAAACCGAAGGGTTCTACACTACCCACGGCGCGGCCCTTGGCCATTCTCCCAATGCGTTTTTTGATGAGACATGGTACCGTCAGACCTACCCCGAAGTGACCCGGGGCATAGAGCACGGCACATGGGCCAGCGGGTTCGCGCACTACCTGCACGCCGGGCTGCATACCCACAGCCCCCACTGGCTGTTTGATGAACACGCCTACCGCGCGGCCGCCCCCGATGTCACGCTGGCCATGATGGACAGTGCGGGCTACCGCAATGGCTACGACCACTACCTGCGCGTGGGCGATGGGGAGATGCGCGCGGGTTCGTGCTTTTTCGACCCCGCCATGGCGCTTGCCCATGTGCCCGGCACCGGGCGGGAGGCGGCTGCCCACCCATTTGTGGACTACCTGTTGCGCGGCATGGAAGCCGGCCCGGATGCAGCCGTGTCGGTCTATTTCGATGCCGGGTGGTATGTCCAGACCTATCCCGAGGTGCGTGCCGCCATCGACCGGGGGGAGTGGCTGTGCGCCCTGCACCATTACCTGTGCAACCCCACGCCGTGCGCTTTCGATCCGGGGCCGTTCTTTTCGGAATCCTTCTATGCCTCGGTCAATCCCGATGTGGCGGATGCGGTGGAAGCGGGCCTGCTGCGCAACGGCTATGCCCATTACCTGAATGATGGCGTGTTCGAGCAGCGCAAGCCGTGCTCCATGCTCGACCTTGCCACCTACATGCGCGACCCGTCCGTGCAGGCGGACCTTGCAGCGGGCCGCGCACGCGACGGACTGGGCCACTACCTGACCGCCCGCCCCGACCTGCGGCCGCCCCCCGCTCCGCCGGTGATGGAGGAACAGACCCGCGCCCTGTTCCGCCACATGTGCACGGTGCGCCTGCCGCTGCTGCTGGGTGGGCGGATCGACTTTACCAGTGACACGCCGCCGGAACTGAGCGTGATCATCATCGCCCACAACCAGTTTGCCATGACCATGTCTACGCTGGCCTCGCTGCGGGCAAATTATCATGGGTCCATGCAGGTGCTGGTGGTCGATTCCGGATCGCGCGACGGGGTGGCCAGCATAGAACGGCATGTGAAGGGCATCGAGGTGCTGCGCTTTGCGGGCAATATCGGCTTCCTGCGCGGATGCAACGCGGCCCTTGCACGGGTGCGCGCGCCAGCCACGCTGTACCTTAACAATGATGTGGACCTGCAGTTCGGCGCCATTGCCAACGCGCTGGCCCGCCTGGGCGCGCAGGATACGACCGGGGCTGTGGGCGCGCGCGTGGTCCGTACCCATGGTATGCTGCAGGAGGCCGGCAGCATCATCTGGCGCGACGGCTCGGTGCAGGGCTACATGCGCGATGCCCACCCCAGCGTGCCCGAGGCAGGGTTCGTGCGCGCGGTGGACTTCTGCTCCGGCGTGTTCCTGATGGTCCGCACCGATGTGCTGCAGGTACTCGAGGGCTTTGATGAAGGTTACGCCCCCGCCTATTTCGAGGAGACGGACCTGTGCATGCGCATCCGCGCGCTGGGCTACACCATCATGTACGATCCGACCGTGTGTCTTGTGCATTATGAGTGCGGTACGTCGGATTCCACCAGCGCATCACGATTAATCGCGCGCAACAGCACGCTGTTCACCCGCAGCCATGCCCGCCCCCTGCGGCGCAAGCTGCTACGCCACCCTGCCCTGCTGGCCCGTGCGCGCCATGCCGATGGCGGGGGGCGGCACATCCTGTTCATCGAGGACAGGCTGCCGCTACGCCATCTCGGCTCGGGCTTTACCCGTTCGAACGACATCATCGCAACACTGGCCGGTCTGGGCTACCATGTAACGGTCTATCCGGTTTACCGCCCGACCGAGGATGCGGCGACACTGGCCACGGCCTTCCCCCCCGGTGTGGAGGTGATCCATGACCGTGAACTGGCCGACCTTCCCGCCTTTCTTGAAGGGCGCGCGGGCAGCCTGGATGCGATCTGGGTCGCGCGCACCCACAATGCCGCGCGCCTGGCCAGTATCCTCAACAATGCCGCCGCCGCCATTCCCGCCGGGCGCATCATTGTCGATACCGAAGCCATCGCCGCCTGCCGCGATGAGGAACATGCCCGCCTGCATGGTCAGCCCCCGGCACAGCCCTTTGCCGCGCGCCTGGAGGCCGAACTCGCGCCGCTGTTCCTGGCCGACCGGGTGGTGGCCGTGAACGCGGCCGAAGCCGACCTGCTGCGCGGTGCGGGGTTTGATAATGTATCAGTACTGGGCCACATGCAGGTGTCCCGCCCCACCGGGCCGGGGTGGGCAGGACGGCGCGATATCCTGTTCCTTGGCGCGGTGCATGACATGGCGGCGCCCAACCTCGATTCACTGGCATGGTTCAGTGGTGCGGTACTGCCCCTGCTGGTGGAACGGTTGGGGCCGGATATCCGCTTTGGCGTATGCGGCCATGTCAACCCGCGTGTGGACCTTGGCCCGCTGCGCCGGCACCCCAATGTCACCCTGCTGGGGCAGGTAGACGATACCGCCCCGGTCTATGACCATCACCGCGTGTTCGTGGCCCCCACCCGTTTTGCCGCTGGCATTGCCTACAAGCTGCACGAGGCGGCGGCCAATGGCCTGCCCGTGGTCGGCTCCCCCCTGCTGTGCCGCCAGGCGGGCTGGTGCGATGGCGATGACATGTTATGCGCCGACGTGACTGACCCCGCGGCTTTTGCCGCCCAGGTCGTGCGTCTCTATCAGGATCAGGCGTTATGGGATAGGGTGCGCCAGAACGCACTCAGGCGCGTGGAAAGCGAACATACCCCGCAGGACTATCGCGCACAGGTGAGCGCCATCATGGCGGGGGTATTCACGCAACAGATCTGATGACGCAGGACAGGCAGGCACTCCCGTGGATAATCCAGGCGACATTTCGTTTGCCCCCGGCATCGACCCGGCCCTGCATGAGCGTGTCCTGCAAGCCCCGCATTTCCGCCGCTGGTATGACGGCATGCGTAGGCGTTTCACGCTGCGCCACGTGCTGGTGCGTGATGCGGTGGCCTTTGGCCCCAGGCGCATGGGTTTCATCATGGTCGAGGCCGATGCACAGCATCAGGGCAAGGCCATACCCGGTCTGGCCATGCTGCGCGGTGACAGTGTCTCTGTCCTGCTGGTGCTGAAATGCCCCGGCTACCCGGACCGTACCGTCCTGACTCGCGAAGCCCGCGTACCCATAGCCCAGCCGGATATGCTGGCCCTGCCTGCGGGCATGCTGGATGGCGGCGCGTTTGAAAGCACGGCCCTGCGTGAACTGTCGGAAGAAGTCGGGACCGACCTGCGGGTGCAGGCGCATGACCTTGTGGAACTGACGACGGTCTGGCTTTCACCCGGCGGGTGCGACGAGGCGATCGGTCTGTATTACGCCGAAGTGGTCGTGGATGAGGGTCTGGCCCGGCGCCTATCCAACCGTCAGACCGGCCTTGCCGCCGAAAACGAGCATATCAGGCTGCATGTCATCGACATGGACCAGTTGCCCCATATCGGCATGACCGATGCCAAGACCCTGCTGTCATGGCACATGTACCATGCGCGCTGACGTGCTATCGCTTTTTCTTGTTGACACAACTGCGTGATAAACTGCATAATCCCTGGAAGCAGAATGCCGTGTGCAACTGCTTCTTGGACGTTTCCTCCCTAAACTCAGCGGTGCTTGTGCACCGCTTTTTTTTGTCCTGTTTTTATCAAATTTTCATATAACTGTACGTCATGTAGTATGGTATTCCCAATTGGAACGAGAGACGGGAATACGAACACGATGAGCGGTATATTCAATGACGTCATGGGCAAGCTGAGCGACCTGGCGGGTTCCACCGGCCTGTCGCAGCAGGTCCATTCCTATCTGTCACAGTTGCTGACACCGACAGCCATCTCTTCCCTGATGGCCCAGGCTGATCAGGCCGGACTGGGGGATAAAGTGCGTTCCTGGATCGGTGATGGCCATAACTTACCTATCTCGACCGATGAACTGCGCAGCCTGCTAAGCAACCAGCAGGTCCAGGCCATGGTGGACAAGACTGGCCTGCCCGCCGCCACCATCCTGCCGGTTCTGGCTCACCTGCTGCCCGAAGCCGTCAATACCCAGACCCCGACGGGTGAGGCCCCCAAAACGGCCTGAACCCATGGCGAGTGGGCCTGCCGCCCGGCACGCCCCCGCGCCCCCGCGCCCCCTTATTCTGCCGCCTGACCCGTGACCAGAATGCCGCCATGGTGGGCCATGCTAGCCACCACATCCATCACGGCTGCCTGGACACGGGCAAAGCCCGTATGGCGTTGCAAGGTGGCCTGATCCATGTAAAGCGCGCGGCTGATCTCAAGCTGGATCACCTGCACGCCGCGCCGTGGCTGTCCATAATGGCGGGTGACATACCCGCCCGAAAACGGCACGTTGCGCGCTACGCTGTAGCCATGGCGGCGCAGCGCCTGATCCACAACCGCCGTAAGTTGCGGCGTGCAGGCCGTGCCCCATGCATTGCCCAGCACGAAATCCGGCTGGTCGCGCTGGCCTGCCACCACGGGCATGGAATGGGCATCCAGCACCATGCAGCAACCATGATGATCCAGCCTGTCCTGCACAAGGCGGGCCAGCGCATCGTGGTAGGGCTGCCAACAGGTGCGGATGCGCGCTTCCGCCTCGCTGAAGGGGAGCGGTCGGGGGTAGATCGGCCCATCACGCGAGACGATACGCGCAATCGTGCCAAAGCCTGCGCGCACCTTGCGGCTGGTGGTGTTGCACCACGGTGGCAACGGGTCGCGGAACATCGTGGGGTCCAGTTCCCACGCCTCGCGGTTGGCATCGCAATAGGCGCGAGGGAACGTGGCGTGCAGCAGGGCCGCCCCCTGCCCCGGCGCACCTTCAAACAACTGTTCCACATAACAGTCCTCGCTGCGGCGCAGGGCGTGCGCGCCAAGGCGGGACATGCGCAGGAACGCATCGGTATAGTTCCGCCCCGAATGGGCGGAGGCCACGACCAGCGGTACCTGCGGCCCGATAGCATCGATAATGTGGTAGGGCGGGATGTCCGGTTCAGCCATGTGGCCCGGACCTGGCTGGCGGGTCCGCGCGGTAGGGCATTCCCTTGGCATGGTCGGGGTCAAGGCCCTGAACGGCGCGGCAGGCCCACGGTAAAAAAGCGACATGGCACATGTCTGCCATAGGGACAGCAGGCACGTTTCGGGTCAATGCGATTTTTTGAAAAATGGGGGTTGCACACCCCCGGAAGGATGAGTAAAAGCCTGTTCACCGAAGCAGATGGTGGGCGCATAGCTCAGCGGTAGAGCACTACCTTGACATGGTAGGGGTCACAGGTTCAATCCCTGTTGCGCCCACCATCTGCTTCGCTACAATCCATAAAAATAGCCGTTCTAATGCAGTGACTACGGTACGCTCCAATATGGATCGGACCGCTTAGGCATGAGTGCCGTCCGTGCCGTTACCTAGCAATCTGCTTGCAGGCTGCTTCCTGCCCTCTCCCCCAATTCCAGTCAGCCGTATCCGACGTAGACGTAGGGTGTAATTGTGCATCGAACCTGACGCGTAGACAGGCTACATTGCATCATGCCGCCTGACTTCCAGTCATCACGCGCAGTCAGGGTCGGGGGAAGAACAGGAGAACCCGGTGCTTGTTCACGAAGGTGCTGAGCGCAACGCCATAATCGACCGGCGTCTTGGCTGCTCGCTTGCCGCCATTGCGGGCGCGGTCAATGCCGCGGGCTTTCTGGCGGTCGGCTATTACTCCGCCAACATGACCGGAAACGTCTCCTCACTCGCCACCGGCCTGCATGCAGGCCATATCGGGGCCGTTCTCTCCTGCTGCGGGCTGGTTCTGGCCTTTGTGGCTGGCGGGGTTCTTTCAGCATTGATGGTCAATGCCGGTCGCCGCCGTCGCCTGCCTTCCATCTATGCGCGCAGCATCCTGCTTGAAGCCAGTCTTCTTGGCGTGCTGGGACTGACAGACATGCTGCTTTCCGCACAGCCACGCGGCCCCATGCTGGCCTACGGACTGAGTTTCCTGATGGGGTTGCAAAATGCGACCGTCACCCGCATCTCTGGCGCGCGGGTGCGTACTACCCACATGACCGGCATGCTGACCGATGTCGGCCTTGAACTGGCTGACTGGATGGACTCCTTCTTCCACCCCGTCGAACCCGCACAGCTAGCCCGGACCCGTGAACGGCTTGGACTGCATGCCGCGATTGTCGTCTCCTTCACCACCGGCGGTATTACCGGGGTGTTTCTTTATGGCTGGTGGTCGGCCCTGTTCCTGCTGCTGCTGGCAGCGGGCCTGGCCTGCCTGTCCCTACCCGGTGCGGTGGCCCCTACGGGGGCGGCTCCGCCCGCCGTCACCGCAATGGAGCGCACGGGAAACCAGCAGGCAGGACGGTGTTCATGATCTCAAGCCCTATGGACCGTATCCAGAGCAAATCCGGTTTGAATGCGTGCATTCAAATCGGTGAAGATACTCGTAAAAACAATCAACTGGAGCATTTTCACCGAACCGGTTTTCGGTGAAAATGCTCCAGTCTTGCATGCCAGGTACCGGGTTAACAGACCGCCGACACGATTGCCACGCGGTCAAGCAGCCTACCCCTGACCGCCTGCCCATGCTGTCACGATTGGTAAAGGATGATAGGGGCCGGAACAGGCGACCAGCAGGCGGGATTCCAGCGCTTCAGGCCGGTTCAAGCACTGCGTCGGCGGGCCGGACGCGCTCGTACACGGGCCCGCGCCCTGCATCCACATCCGCGATCTCGCGGTCGATTTCACCCCTTACCTGCCGTGAAAACGGGCCAAGGTGCAGGTAGAGCGCGCTGGTCATGACCACATAAGGCACTGCGCGGGGATTATGCCACACGCAGTCAAGCAGCATGCGCCAGAATGGCCCCGCCGTTCCCGGTCCGGCGCGGTGAATGCGCAGGAGCAGGCGCATGAAGCTGCGCAGGTCCCCCCGCTCCATACGGTGGGGCCGCACGCGGCGCAGCATCCGGCCCAGGCGCCGTACGCGGCCGAAATAGGCCACCGGGTCATAGATCGCGGCCAGGACCGTGCGGTAATCATCCAGCACGTCGCGCCGGGGGCGCGTAGTCTCGAAGTTCAGGCCCGCGGTGCACTGGTCGCCTGAGTGCGTCTGCCCGTCATCGGCAAAAAGCCGCCCTTCGGCGCGCAGGCGGCGGGTCAACTGGGTGGTAGGCAGGGCATAAAGCAGCCCCACCATGCAGACAGGGATGGCTGTATCCTCGATACAGTCGATCATGCCCCTGGCAATGCTGCCCTTTTCGCTGTCGAACCCTACAATGAAGCCTGCATTAACGAAAATGCCGGCACCATGGATCGTAGCGATGCTCTGCTGCAGGCTGCGCCTTGTGTTCTGCTTTTTCTGCGTCATGACCAGCGTGTCGGTGTCCGGGCTTTCGATACCGATGAACACGGCAAAGAAATTGCTGGCGGACAGGCTGCGCAGCAGGTCGGCATCATCCGCCAGGTTGATCGAGGCTTCGGTGGAAAAGGCGAATGGATATTTCTTCCCTTCCTGCCAGTGCTGCAGGGCGGGCAGGAACTGTCTGAGCGCTTTCTTGTTGCCGATCAGGTTGTCATCCACAAAATCCACATGCCCCCGGTAGCCCAGCGCGTACAGGGCATCGAGTTCCGCCAGCACCTGCGTCGTTGTCTTGGTACGGGGTACGCGACCGTAGAGTTCGATGATATCGCAGAATTCGCAACTGAACGGGCACCCGCGCGAAAACTGCACGCCCACATGCAGGTACTGGTCCAGCTTGAGCAGGTCGAAACGCGGCAGCGGGCTTTTTGTAACGTCGGTCTTGCCCATGGGCGCCTCGAACACGCCGTGGCGCTCCCCCCTGCGCCATGCGGCGATGAAATCGGCCATGATCTCCTCGGCTTCGCCCAGAACCTGAAAATTCGCGGCTGCGTAAAGCGCGGGGCTGGAGGTGACATCCGGCCCGCCCACCATTACCGGCTTGCCCGCTTTTATGCAGCGTTCGATCAGATCCAGCGCATCGTTGCGCTGGGGCAGCATGCCACCGGTCATGACCAGGTCGGCCCACGCGAAGGCCGCATCATCAAGCGGTTCGGTATTGCGGTTGACCAGCCTGATTTCCCAGTGTTGGGGCAGAAGGGCGGCCACCGTGACCAGCCCTAGCGGCGCCGCCGGATAGCGTGCGCCCGACAGGTCACAGGCTTCCGTGTAATTCCAGAACGATCCCGCATTGAAAAGCGGGAAGACCATCAGGACCCTGCAACCATCCGTCATAATGCGCGGGCCGCGAAGTGCCATGCATGGGCGCGGGCGGACTGCATGCCGTCCCGCCCGCAGGGGGCGTGTACGCTCCCCGGCAGGTCACGGTGCAACGTGAAGGGTAACATGGCTGGCAAGCCTTTCGTATCGGGGGCAGAAGGTCCGGGGCCATTGCCGCCCTGCCTCGCAGTGCAGGGCTTGCACATCGTGAGCAGGATCGGGGTCCGTAACGGATTGTAATATTACAGGGGTAGGCAATGCGAGGAGCGGCAAAGCCGCGCAGACCGGGCTGCATGCAGGTCGAGGCCGATTGTTCGGGGGCCGAACTGTCAAGTCCTAACCTGACGAATTTCCACCGTCAAGTTCATCGCATCCCGGCATGAAGCGGATCTGATAGGGCGGCCAGCTACGCATCCCGCACGCGCCTGTCATGCGTGCCCCAGACGGACAACTTTGTGTTGCGCGCGGTTATGGCCTGTTTCATTGCCGCGGCGGGAGTGCCAGAAGGGAGATGGACACCGGCACGTCTTGCCATACCGTAGCCAGAACAGGTCGCCCATGCTTTTCAAGTCCCTGCCCGCCCCAGCCGTAATCGGGCTGTGGGCTCTGTTTGCCTGCACCTTTACCGCACTAACCAGCGAGGTCGCCCCCGTGGGCATCCTGATCGACATGGCGCGCGCCTTCCATATTGCGGAAGGCAAGGCGGGGCTTGCCGTTAGCGCCTTTGCGCTCATGGTGGCAGTGGGTGCGGTGCCGCTGACCATCCTGACCGCGCATATTGATCGCAAGCGGCTTATGGTGGTCTCGCTTGCGGGTTACGTACTGTCCAACCTTGTCATGGCCATGGCACCCACCTTCGTGCTTGTCTGCGCGGGGCGGATGATTGGCGGGGTGGCGCATGCGCTGCTCATGTCCATCGTCTCGGCCTATGCCGCGCGCCTTGTGCCGCAGGCCATGACAGGACGGGCCATTTCGTTCGTGTATGGTGGCACTTCGCTGGGTGCTGTGCTGGGGGTTCCGGGCATGGCGGCGGCGGGGCAACTGGTGGGCTGGCGGGCGGCCATGTTCACGCTGGCGGGGCTTTCGATGGTCCTTACTCTGTGCATCGCGTTTTTCCTGCCGCCAGTTTCCTCCCCCGTGCAGGTGCGCGAAACCCTGCCAGCCATGCGTTCGCACCGGACCATGCGCATCTTCATGGTTGTGGTCGTTGTGAACGGGGTATTCTTCATTGCCCACAACCTGCTCTACACCTACGTCACTCCGCTGCTGCTTGACCATGGCCTGCCCGGTGGGGCGCTGAGTGCCGCGCTGCTGCTGATCGGTGGCACCAGCATCCTTGGCCTGTGGGGTGCGGGGCAACTGGTGGACCGCAACCCGGCGGCGGGCGTGCTGGCAGGCGGCCTTGCCATGCTGGCGGGCATGGGGCTGATGTACGGGCACATCATATCGGGCTGGGTGGCGGTGGGAGCCGTGGGGCTGTGGTGCATCGGCTATTCGTAACCGGCCGTTTGAGGCCGCCTTATGATTGAGGATTGTGACTGGTAACTTACCGTCGTTAACGACGTCGTTAACGACGTCGTTATTGACGTCATTTGAGAGGTAAGAATGACCCAGGAAATCCTGATTGGCGTTGAACGCCGCCGCCGCTGGTCGGATGAACGGAAGCTGGCGATACTGGCTGAAGTTGGTGTGGATGGAGCAAGTGTATCGGATGTGGCACGTCGACATGACCTGACCCGCCAACATCTTTACCAATGGCGGACGTCATTCCGTCAAAGACTATCTTCCCCAGATCAGTCTGTGGCGTTTGTTCCTGTTGCTTCAGTGACGACACCTGCTGTGGCATCTGGCGGTGATCCTGACGAACTGGCCATAGTGCTGCGCAATGGCCGTAGTATCAGGGTGACGGGACATCCTGCCGAAGATCTTCTGGCCCGGGTCATCCGGATTGCGGAGACGGCATGATTGGCGTGGGCAACGGCGTGCGTGTCTATCTGGCCTGCGGGGTGACCGATATGCGCAAGGGCATATCGGGTCTGGCAGCACTGGCACAGGACGTGCTGCGTCAGAACCCGACATCAGGGGCGCTCTTTGCCTTTCGTGGTCGCCGTGGGGACAGGATCAAGCTTCTGATGTGGGACGGTCAGGGGTTCTGTCTTTATTACAAGGTGCTTGAGAAGGGACGTTTTCCATGGCCGTCTCCGGCAGAGGGCGTTGCACGCCTGACGACAGCACAGATGGCCATGCTGTGGGAAGGCATGGAGTGGAGACGCCCTTCCTGGTCTGCACCACCGTCTCGCGTGGCCTGATTTTTATGGCGTGAGAGTGCAGAACATTTTGAATTTTCTTAGGTTTTCTGCTATTTTTTCATAATGACGTCTGCACCTGCGGTCCTGCCTGATGATCCGGATACCCTGAGGGAAATGATTGTTTCCCTGCAGACCGAAGTGGCTCGGCTTTCTGCGTCAGCCCGTGCGTATGAAGCTCTTGTCCAGTCTCTCAAAATCCGGATCGCACGTCTTCAGAAACAGAAATTCGGGGCCAGTTCAGAAAAGATAGACCGTGAGATTGAACAACTCGAACTGCTCCTTGAAGATGTAAAAATCGCCATCGCGGCAGCCGATCCTTCTCCTGATATCAGGGAGCATGATGTCAGCGATGATGCACTCTCTCCCCCACGGCAGCGTGGCAAACCAAAGGTTTCTGACACGACACCACGGGAGCGTATTGTTCTCGACCCAGGTGAGGCCTGTCCTGCCTGTGGCGGTCCCCTGCGTCTTGTAGGCGAAGATGTCACCGAAATACTGGACTTTATTGCGGCAAAACTGAAAGTTGTCGAAACGGCACGGCTGAAGAAATCCTGCCGTCACTGCGAAACACTGGTGCAGCCTGAAGCACCGTCGCGCCCTGTCCCACGGGGGATGGCTGGCACCGGGCTTTTAGCCCATATCCTGGTCTCGAAATTCGATGACCACATTCCGCTTTATCGTCAGAATGAGATCTTTGCCCGTCAGGGTGTGGACATTCCCCGTTCAACCCTGATCGACTGGTGTGGTCAGGCCGTTGCCGTTCTGCGTCCTCTGACAGATCTGATCCGTCAGGATGTCGTAAAGGCAGACCTGCTACATGCTGATGATACACCCATCCAGGTTCTTGACCCCCGTCTGCGTCAGGCTGGCAAACCCCGGGGCGTGAAGGAAGGGCGGATCTGGAGCTATCTGCGCGATCCCCGCCCATGGGGAGGGAGTGATCCGCCCGCCGTGGCCTACTGGTTCTCTCCCGATCGCAAGGGGATCAATCCCCAGACCCATCTGGCACAGTTCCGGGGCATTCTGCAGGCTGACGCCTACGCCGGGTTCAGGGATCTGTATAAACCAGACGCAACAGGAACCGTGCACGTGCGCGAAGCGGCCTGCTGGGCTCATCTCCGCCGGGCCTTCCATGATGTCTGGAAGGGCAGTGATTCGACAATCGCAAGGGAAGCACTTGAACAGATCGGAGAGCTCTACGATATCGAGCGCCAGATCACCGGACACCCGGCCCCGTATCGTCTGGCTGTCCGACAGGAACAAAGCCGCCCCCGTGTCACAGCATTCCACGCATGGTGCGAAACACAGCTTGCCCGTATCCCTGGAAAGGGGGAACTGGCAAAAGCGATCCGTTATGCGCTCAACCGGTGGAAGGCCTTTACCCTGTTCCTCGAAGATGGTCGTGTCGCCATCGACAACAATCCTGCCGAACGCGCCATACGGCCCGTATGCGTGGGGCGAAAAAATTATCTCTTTGCCGGATCCGACACCGGGGGCGACAACATCGCTGATGCCATGACGCTTATCGAAAGCGCAAAACTCTCCCGGCTTAATCCGCACGATTACCTCGCCGACGTCCTGGCCCGTATCAACGAGCACAAGATCAACCGGCTCCACGAACTGTTGCCATGGAACTGGAAACCCGTGAATACACTGCACAGACAGGCCGCATAATCAAGGCGGCCCAGAGCGGCCGGTTACGGCTATTCGGCGCTGATCCCCTTTGTCATGTCCGGTGCGATCCGTGCGCGCGCAACCCGCCCCGATGTGGCGGGGGCTGCGATCAACTCCGCCAGCAATGTGGGCATCCTGCTGGGATCGGCCATAGGGGGGCAGGTGCTTACGGTGTACGGCTTTGGCGTGCTGACCCCGCTTGCCATCGCCATTGTGGTGTGCGCGCTGGCCGTAGCATTGTGCAATCCCGCCGCCTTCCCCCACAGCCTGCCCGCGCATGAAGAATAGGCGCGCACTCCCCCCTTCGCGCACAAAGGTATTGTCGGGAAGTTCCTTTTCCATCCGGTAAACCGGCCTGTCATATGGTCTTGGCGCCCGAGCGCTTTACGATAACCGGACTATGCCGGTTGCAGCGAAGCAAAGGGCTGCAGGGGCGCAACAAGCATAATGTATTGTGATATGATACCAGGCCGTGGGCTTTGTAAGAAAGTTCCCAACGCTGTGTCACCGCCCATATGGGACGGGAAACATGACAGGATTAAGCCGTAAAAAGATGGACTGAATTCCCTTTTCCAGATGTGGTTTCATTTCAAAAATTTATACAACCTATAATGACTGGCGATTTCAATTCAAAGAACAATAGGTGTATTTTCTTTTGAATAATGAGTTTTAAATAACTTATCGTATCCATTAATAAAATTATATATAAGACCAGATTCATGATAATCAAAAAATCTATGTCTGTATTTTGTGATGTTTTTATTAATTGATGTTGTGTACACGTAAGGTCCGGTTAATCTTAATACGCCAAGTTTACCACACCCGACATAGTCTTCCCTATATTTATGAATCCTTGTTATGGTGTCATTAATGACAGATTCAAGGAATGGATGCCCTTTTGCAGCTATTATATGCCATTGTTGATATTCTCCGCCATCAAAGCTTTTCATTTCCGGGCCAAGGCCGCACCCTTCATGCGGTTCCCCGTGTCCGTTCTTCCAGCGAGACAGCAGGTATTGGTCGTCTGGTCTGATAAATGAATCAAGCGGATTACGGGTCGTAGCCTTTATATCAAGGTATACCCCCCCTTTTTGATAGATGCACAGATACCGGAACAGATCAGCGCGCGCCGCCCCATAACGTGGGTTAATCTGTAGGTATAGTTTAAGGATTTCCCATCCATAAAAATCATATATGAAATCAAGAATATCCTTTGCATCATATCGGACATATTCCCAATCGGGATTCATTTTACGAAGCTGTTCCGAAGCGGTTTCAAACGCGGATGGTAACTGACCATTGAGAAAAATCTGGTGCACGGTCCTGCTGATATGATTTGTCTGTCTCTTGCGGGGTATCCTGATGCGGCCTTCCTGAATGGAGACGTAGTTTTCAATGGGCATAAGTGTGAATTTTTCCATGGCAAGGCAATCTGTTCGCCAACTGATTGCACCGCCAATATCCGCACACATGAACTGACCATTGGAGACGATTACCCAGGAATCGCCTTCACGCCGGGTTTCAATATCATGCAGTTTACTGAAACCTTCAGGCGCACGTATAATATGACCATCAATATCAAAGCATAAATCAGGATACACTTCTTCAGGATAGGCATGATAAAAATTGTTATCGCCAGATACTGAAACAACAGTTCCGAAATGACTAGACATAAGAAACATTCATGGCGCCCATTTATGATTCTCATATAATGTTATTTAAATATATTAATTTCCAGATAACGCGCATTGATAATGATTATTGTTCAGCCGATCTGGGTGAAAATTATAAAATAAAGTTAAATATTCCAAATAACATTCATATTATTGATATTAAATTCTTATATTGAATATAATCCTGTTAAAATACAGAAGTATCAGCCCCCACATCAACCAGCAGCACCACCGCATCGGCCCGCGCGATTATGGTCAGATCAGTTACCTCTGCCAGTGCTGCGGCATCGCCATGCTCCAGGACCGCCGCGCCAATGCCGATGCTGCCTGACACCACCACAAGATAGAGATCACGCCCATTGCAGGTACTATAAGCCGCCCCTTCCCCTGCCGGAATCGCGGCTTGGGCCAGGCGCGCGCGCGCACTCAGTGCCACAGGCGCGCCATCGGCCACGGCACCACTTTCCTCGGGATCATCCTCGGGAAAGCCGGAGGCCAGCAGAACAAAGCCGCCATCGCCGCCGGGCAGGCCAGCACGGGTTTCCTGCGCGGGTGTCGTGCCCTCAATATCAGCCAGTAGCCAGAACTGGATGATACTGGCCCCCTGTGGCCCGGCGCACCATTGCACTGCCGCGCACCCGTTTCCCGTACTGGCCAGATGCACGCCGCCTGCCCCCAGTTGCTCGGGTTCACACCCATCCATCTGCGCGCTCAGGCTGCCTGCCTGCACCCATGTCACGATATCGACACTGGCTTCCTGTCCCAGCCGGTATGTCTCCCCTGCCCCCAGTATACCCAGGTTTACGGCACGCAGGCGGCCCTCATGCACATGGGCCGGGTCGGTATAGTCGGCAAAGGCGAAGTGGCAGCGCAGTTCAAGGCCGTCCGAGTGCGCGGTGCCAAGCGTTGCAGCCCGCCTTATGTCCATCATGTGCGGGTCTCAACCATGTTTTTTCGCCTTCTTTTCGGGGTAGAGGTCCTGCCACCCGCCGCCGACCGCACGGTACAGGCGCGTGACGGAATCTGCCACATGCGCGCGGGCATCGGCCTGCGCACTCTGGGCGGCCAGCAATGCGTTCTGCAATGTCAGCACGTTCAGGAAGTCCGATGATCCCTGCACGTATTGCAGCTTGGCCGTTTCCACCGCAATCTCGTTCTCGTGCACGGCCTGGGTTAGTTCGTCACGCCGTTTCTGGGCTGCGGTAAAGTCGGCCATCGCGTCATCTATTTCCTGCCATGCCTTGAGTACGGTGCGCTGGAACATCGTGGCTGCCTCCTTCTGCTGGGCGCGGCGCAGGTGCAGCTGCCCAGTCAGGCGGCCACCTTCAAATATGGGCAGCGTTGCCGTGGGGCCAAAGCCGTACTGGCGCGATGCCCACGATCCCAGTCCGCTAAACTGTAGGGCCTGCACGTCAAGGCTGCCCGAAAGCGTGATGCGGGGGAAGAAATCGGCAATCGCCACGCCAATGCTGGCCGTTGCAGCATGTAGCCGGTCGGCTGCCATGCGGATATCGGGGCGGCGTTCGGCCAGTTCGGACGGCAGGCCGACCGGAATGGTGGCAGGTACCACCGGAATGGGGGCTGATGCTCCCAACTCGGCATCGAGCGCGCCGGGTTCGCGCGCTACAAGGAAGCTCAGCGCATTAAGCAGGTGCGTGGCCTGCGCCTTCAGCGGTGCAAGGCGGGCGGTGAAGGTATGGAGTTGTCCCGTTGCCTCCGCTACGTCCAGCCGTGTGGCCGCGCCCTGCTGCAGGCGCATGGTGGTCAGGCGCACGCTGTTGGTGGCGATGGCAATGTTATGTTCAAGGATACCGATCTGGGTTTGCGTTGCGCGCAGGTCGATATAGTCCTGTGCGGTTTCCGCCATGAGCGAGACAAGGATGTCACGCCGCATTTCTTCGGTAGCGTGCATGGCGGCGGTGGCGGCTTCCACCTGCCGGCGCACATGGCCCCACAGGTCCACTTCCCATGATGCATTCATGCCATATTGCGGAAGGTTGAACGACGGGTTGCCCACACTGCCTGGCAGGGCGGTGGGGCCAAAGCCCTGTGTGCCCGATGCGATGGAACCCGTGCCCTCACGCTCCATCGTGCCCAGCAGCCCCAGCACGCCGTTGGTGCTGGCACGCTCGCGCCCATAGGATGCATTGGCTTCGGCATGCGGGAACTGGGCGGCGCTGGCAATACGCCGTTCCGCCTGGCTCTGCATCAGGCGCAGGCTGGCTGCTTTCAGGTCAAGGTTGCTTGCCGCCACCTCTCCTTCCAGCCGGGTCAGCAGCGGGTCGTTGAACAGCGTCCACCATTGCGGGTCGGTGGAGGCGGTGCTGACCGTGCTTTCGGCCGGGGGCTGGGTTTCACGCCATGTAGCTGGTGCCTTGACATGTGGCTTGTGATAAGTGGGGCCAACCGTGCAGGCCGCCAGCGCAAGTGCCGACAGCCCCACAAGCGCGAAACGCTTCATCGCCTTACTGCCACACATAATGGGCATCACTGGCATGCGGGCCTTCGGGTTTTGAAGATGTATCGATATTGACCTCAACCGACATGCCGACACGCACACGGGCGGCCAGTGGCTGGCCGGGATCAAAGGTCAGTTTGACCGGTATGCGCTGCACCACCTTGGTAAAATTGCCGGTGGCATTATCTGGCTGGATGGGGGCAAAGGCCACGCCGGTGGCAGGTGCGAGCGAGTCCACATGCGCCTTGAGCGGATGACCGGGAAAGGTATCGACCCATATGGTCGCGGCCTGCCCGGTCTGCACCTTTGTCAGTTGCGTTTCCTGAAAGTTGGCCAGAACGTAGGCTTCATGCGTGGGCACCACGGCCAGGATGCCGGTGCCCGCATGCACGTAGTTACCCACGCGCACGCCGCGCGCGCCCACTACGCCATCCATGGGCGCGGGAATGGTGCAGTAGGACAGGTTCAGTTCGGCCTGCCTTTCATCTCCCTGCGCGCGCAGCAGCATGCCACGGGCGCGTTCAAGCTGGCCCTTCAGCACATCCACCTGTCTTATGGCGGCATCCACGCCAGCGCTCTCGCGTGCTATGGCGGCCTGGGCTTCCTTTTCCTGCGCTTCGGAATGCTGCTTCTGCTCGATCGTGCCCGCCCCGCCTGATGACAGGTTGCGGTACCGCGCGGCATTGAGGCGGGCAAACGCCAGATCGGCTTCATCTGACTGAACAGCGGCGCGCGCGCCCGCAATCACCGCATCCTGCCGGGTCAGTTCGGCCTCGAGGTTGCTGACATCGCCCTGTGCCGCCTGCCGGTTGCCGCGTGCCACATCAAGGGCGGCGCGATAGTCGTCATCCTCGATATGGGCCAGTTCTTCGCCAGCATGAACCTGCTCGTTATCCTGTGCGATCACGCGGTCTATGCGGCCCGAAACCTTGGGGGCGACGGTGGGGAAATCGGCCGTGACGTAGGCATCGTTGGTGTACTGGTTTATGCCATCACCATTGACCAGCCGCGCGCCCCCCCAGGCGACAAGGGCTAGCACGACAGCGGTGCAGCCTGCGTAAAGCAGCGGTTTCCTGTAGATCATGATCGGTAATTCCGGGTTAGCGGGCTGGAGCGGAGGGTGAAGGTGCGCGTGGCGGATAGACACGGTGCGGCAGGACAAGGTTCATGACGGCATAGAAAAGGCATACCCAGATCAGGATGTAATAAATATCGTTCAGCGCCAGTACGAGCGCCTGCTCATGTACGTAGGTGTGGAACACCTGCAGCGCGTTGCGCGCTACATGCGCGCTGTCGGGTGATGTGGGGGCAAGCTGCTGACTGATCGGGTCGCCCATGCCCTGCAGCGCAAGCCGGTGGGTGCCGTGGTGGTCGAGCAGCATGGTGGAATGGTACTGCTCGCGCCGCCGCGTCAGCGCGCCAAATATGGCGAACGCCACCGCATTGGCCAGGCCCTTGAGTATGTTCACCATACCCGAGATGAATGGCCCGTCGGCTGGTCCCATGGCCATGGTGGCCAGCATGAGTGTCGGGATGACGGTCATGGGCTGGCCAAAGACCTGCAGCACCTGAAGCAGGTAGAAATTGTCGCGCACCCAGTCCACTGTAAGCCACGTACCCAGCCACGCCGATGCCGCAAGGCACAGCATGCCACCTGCCAGCACGAACCGGCAGTCCACCCGGCGGCTGTTGCAGATGGCGGCGATGAGCGGCAGCATGATAAGCTGCGGCAGCGCCACCACCAGCGAGACCGGGGCCGCCTGTATGGGCCGGTAGCCGCGCACGCCCTCCAGATACACGGCCGGGATGTTCCCCATCATGGCGCAGATGGCCAATATGCCCACCAGTGACAGGAGTGACGCCTGGATATTGCGTGAGCGCCAGTACTGGATGCGGAAATACGGGCTGGGATGATACGCCTCGTTGATGACGAATACGATGAACGCCGCCCCACCCCAGAAGGCAAGGTTGGTAATGACCGGGGAGCGGAACCAGTCCAGCCGGTCGCCCTGATACAGTACGATCACGAGCGAGCAGATGGCGGGCAGGCCCACAAGGACACCCAGCCAGTTGAACTTCTCGAAGCGTTCAAAATGCATCGGGTCGCGCGGCAGGCCGTAGGCCATCATGGCGATGGCGAGGGCTGCCGTGGGTATGATTTCCCAGTACAGCCAGTGCCAGCCTACATGTTCAAACCAGAAGGCTTCCAGCGGCAGGCCAAGGTTGGGGCCGAAGGTGGCACTCATGGCATAACCGCCAATGCCAAATACCCGGATGGGCGGCGGCAGGTATTTGAGCATGACGGTCATGAGCACCGGCGGCAGGCAGCCGCCCGCCAGCCCCTGGAAGGCACGCAGGATGCACAGCGATGTGACATCGGGCATGAAGGGTGCGGGGATGGACAGCAGTGCCAGCATCGCCGTCATGAAAATGGAGAAGCGGTAAATCGAGAATGTCATGTAGAACCACGGCGTGAACGCCATGGCGGCAATGTTGAACGCCTCGTATATCGCGATGACCCACGTACCTTCATCGTGGCCGATATGCATGGCGCCCCGGATATCGGACAGGCCGATTTCGGTCACATGCTCGTTAAAGCCCGCCACATGGACCGCCAGCAGCATGCCAAGGCAGCCAATGACCGTCCGCACGCCAAAAGGCGGGATGTAGGATGGCCGTGGCGGCGCGGCATGGATGACCGGCCCGTCGGCAGTTGGGGCAGAGGTATTCATGCCCGCACTTGATCCCGATGCGGGCCGTCCCGACTACCCCCATTTGTGACAGGCGACGATTTCGATTTTCGGAATGGAAAGATAACAAAAGTGTTTGGGCGCTGCCTTTTTTCCCCGCAGACAGCGCCCTGTGAAGCTTTTTGAAAAACGCTTCACCAAAAACTTTTCAACGCTTTACGCCATCAGGCTGCGGGGATCAGCCCGCCGCCTTGAGCACACGCGCCGCCCGGCTGAGCGCCATGATGGGAAATAACTGGCGGTACAGGTCATAGCGCAGCATGAACGCACGCGACAGTTCCGCCCCCTGCTGCAACCGTTTGGACAGGGCCGGGTCATCGAGCCGGATGGTCTGGCCCACCCCATAGCCGGGGAAGCCGGTGCCGGTGAACTCCTTCTCA
This sequence comes from Komagataeibacter medellinensis NBRC 3288, assembly GCF_000182745.2. NCBI lineage: Bacteria > Pseudomonadati > Pseudomonadota > Alphaproteobacteria > Acetobacterales > Acetobacteraceae > Komagataeibacter > Komagataeibacter medellinensis. Next base: position 471,671 of record NC_016027.1, on the reverse strand, counting down.
TCCCACCGCCCGTCGGGCTGTTGCAGGTCGATCAGGTAGCGGCAGCCGCGCACGATGGCGTCATGGTCCTGCCTGCGGTTGGCCGCCACCAGTCCCATCAGCGCCCACGCAGTCTGCGATGGGGTGGTGGGGCCACGGCCGATGGAGGAAATTTCCATATACGATGCACAGCTCTCGCCCCAGCCGCCATTCTCCTGCTGGCAGCCCACCAGCCAGTCACAGGCTTTGGCGATGTAGGGCTGGGTCATGTCCTCGCCTATCGCGGCAAGGGCGGGCAACACCGCACCCGTGCCGTACAGGTAGTTGACACCCCAGCGCCCGAACCATGGTCCTTCCGCCGCCTGTTCGGCACGGATATAGGCCAGCCCGCGCCGGATGGCGGGCATGTCGCGCGGCAGGCCCAGCAGGCCGAAGGCTTCCAGCACATGCGCTGTTACATCGACCGATGGGGGGTCAAGCGCCTCGCCAAAATCACAGAACGGTATCTTGGCCAGAAGGGAGCGGTTGTTGTCCTTGTCAAACGCGCCCCAGCCGCCGCTTTCGCTCTGCATGGCCACAAGCCAGTTCACGCCACGCTTGATGGCGGCCTCCACCCCGCGCGCCTGCCATTCGGGGCGGTTACGGCACGATGAAAGGGCGATCAGCGCCACCGCCGTATCATCCGTATCGGGGTAGCGGTCATTGGCGTATTCAAACGCCCAGCCGCCCGGCTCTACATCCGGCAGCTTGATGGACCAGTCGCCCTTGACCCGTACCTGCCGGTCCAGCAGCCAGCCCATCGCCTTGTCCATCTGCGGGGTGAAGCGGGTTTCGCCATCAGCATCGTGCAGCGCCATCAGGGCCAGCATGGTATCCCATACCGGGCTATTGGTGGCCTGAATCCAGCTTGCATCGCCGCGATCATGCCGCCAGCCCGGATCGTTCAGTGCCGAAAGCGCCTTGGCCATGACAGGGTGGTGGAACTGGTAATCCTCGCCATGCAGCGCCATCAGGCCATAGACCCATGGCGGCTGGATGCCGCCCCAGCCGCCATCGGCATCCTGGTGGCGGATGATCCATTCCAGCATGTGCCGGATCGCGGCTTCACGCACGCTGTTTTTCTTCAGCACGCGCGATTGGAGCCAGTGCAGCCCACGGTCGGTTGTACGGAAGAAGCTGGCCCACAGGTCCCGCCCTTCCTTGCGCGGCAGTTCGTAGTCAAAATTCGCGCGCCCGCCGGGAAACAGCGCATCCAGCCGGTCCTGCGGGCGCAGGGGGCGTGCGGGTCTGCGGGCGGACAGGATGGCCAGCGGTACCAGCGTTGCCCGCGCCCACTGCGCAAAGTTGTAGATGGAAAAGACGAAGCTGTTGGGAAACCAGATGACTTCGGGCGGCAGGTTGGGTGTCTTTTCCCACGGCCATTCCCCAATCAGGGCCAGCCAGTAGCGGGTGAACACGCGGATATTGCGCAGCCCCCCCTTGCTGGCAATCCATTCGGCCGCCCGGGCCAGCGTCGGCTCGTCCGCCCCGTATCCCAGCGAACGCAGGGCGGCATAGGATTCCACCGTGGCGTTGATGTCGCCATTGCCTGCACCGTAATAAATGCCCCACGACCCGTCCTCGCGCTGCATTTCCAGCAGCGCGTGGCCCAGGCGCGGGCGCAGCGGATGGTCTTCAAGGCCAAGGAACCACAGGGCCAGGCACCATTCGGCCTCCATCGAGGCATTGGATGCAACCGGTCCCACCCAGTGGCCATCGGGTTTCTGCTGGCCGATCAGCCAGTCACAGGCGGCGGAAATGGTGTGGCTCAGGCTGTTGTCAAGCGCGCGCGGGGACCCGGTCGGCGCTTGCTGCGTGGTGCTGGCGGCGGGGCCTGCCGTGCCAGAAGCCGTGGGGGGGAAAGGACGACTTTCCTTGTTCATTTTTTCCGTACCTGTGAGAAATGTCATGATGGGTCTGAAAGAAAAATGTCCGTTATGGCCCGGACCTGTGGCGGCCTACATGGCCAGCCTTTGGAAACTGGCGAAGATGTTTTGCCATTGCGCCTCATCCATTTCAACAAAGCCGAGGCTCCGCAGGAAAAAGGCCCCTTCCGCCGCAAAGAACGCGGTCCGCGCCCGCTCCCCTGCATCCGAACCGGGCATATGCTTATGAAACCAGCCTGCATACCAGTCCCGCACCCGCTGCAGGTGGCGCGGCGAGTGCAGCAGCGTGACCAGCATGCCGACCAGGCGCGCATGGGTGGGCGCATCGGTCTGACCACAGGCGGCCACATAGGCGGCCACACGCGCGCGCGGCGTGGGGTCGGGGCCAAGGTGGCGGGCGATCTGGGCATCGAATTGTGCAATCCAGCGGTCAATCAACGCGGTGATCAGGTCATCCTTGCTGCCAAAGCAGTATTGCAGGCCACCCTTGGTAATGCCGGCTTCACGCGCGACTGCATCCAGTGTCAGGGCTGATGCCCCCCGGCGCTGTACAAGCCGCTCGGCACTGTCCAGCACACTGTCGCGGTCTATGGTTCTGGGGCGCGCCATGGCATACCTCTGCCGTTTCATTCCGTCCGGACGGAATTAAACACCACGCGCCAAGGCGCGCAAGCCGGATTTTCATATGCAGCGGGTAGTCGGGATCAGGCCGGATCGGTCCAGCCCATGTAGGCAAATATGCGCTGGTAGATCGCCAGGATCAGGGCCTGCTTGTTGCGGTTGTATTCCTGCACGTTGGCCACGCCAATGCTGGCCTGTGTCTTGACGCGCGCATAGCGTTCCCGCTCATCGGGGTGGGTACGCAGCCAGTCGCGGAAGAGGATATGCCGGGCGTGCTCAGGGCATGCGGGGCCGAATATGTGCAGGTTGGCGCGCGGGTGCGTGTGGCGGAACATGCGGTGGCCGTACCATGACCGTTCGCGCACGGTCATGACGTAGCCCAGTGCTTCAAGCCGGGGTCGATATGTCTCCTCGCACCCAGGGTCGGGCACGATGCAGTCGATGTCGATGACCGGCTTGGCGGCAAGTCCGGTCACGGCGGTGGACCCCACATGTTCGACCGCAAGAGCCCCGCCCCCGAGCACTTTGCGGATTTCGCGCTCAAGCTGGGCAAAGCGTACCTGCCAGTCCGGGCACCAGGGCTGTAACGTAATACTTTCTGGCGGTGGCTGGCCCATGACCCACGGGTTCTCGTCCGGGTCACCGGGGGCAAAGGTCATGATCTGGCGTGGGTCCGGCCAGTGGGGCGGGATGGGGTCTGCCATGTAAGCCTCCGGGGGGTGGATCGCACACCTGCCGCACCCTGTCGGACACTGCTTGACGGTACGGTCGATGATGTTACGTTAACATAACTATATGGTCAGAAAATACCAATCTGCATCCTGAAGGGTTCCCTATGCATATCCGTGGCTATTTTGGAATCATGTTATTGATATGTATCGGTATTCTCTTCTCCACCGACCGCAGGCGCATCAACGCGCGCATCATCCTGTCATGCCTGCTGCTGCAGGGCGCCATCGGGGTGCTGGTGCTGCGCGTGCCAGCGGGCCAGGCGCTGCTGCGCGCCATGGCGGGCGCGGTAACGGGCGTGCTCTCCTATGGTAGCGAGGGCGGGCGCTTTCTGTTCGGCGCGCTGGTGGGCCCGCGCATGCATGAGATCTTTCCTGATGGTTCGTACATCTTCGCCTTTCAGGTCCTGCCCTCGCTGGTCTATGTCAGCGCGCTGATCGCCATTCTCTACCATTTCGGCATCATGCAGGCCTTTGCCCGGGTGCTGGGGCTGGGGCTGCAGCGGCTGCTGGGCACATCGCCCGTGGAATCCTTTGGCGCCATCATCACCATTTTCGTAGGTCAGAGCGAACTGCCGGTCGCTCTTGGTCCCTACCTTGCCACCATGAACACGACGGAACTGTTCAGCACCCTGTGCAGTGGCACGGCATCGATCTCGGGCGCCACGCTGATCGGTTATTTCGGCCTGGGTGTGCCGGCGGAATATCTGGTGGCGGCATCCTTCATGGCGGTTCCGGGCGGGCTGCTGTTTGCCAAGATGCTGGAGCCACGCCTGCCCGACAGCCCGGTCAGCCCGGTCAGTGCGGCAGGCGGTGCCTATCACCGTGCCTTTTTTGAAGCGGTGATGGAAGGCGCGCTGAAAGGGGCGCACACCGCCATGGCGGTCGCTGCCATGCTGGTGGCCTGTATCGGGCTGATCGCGTTGGCCAATGGTATGTTACAGGCGGCGGGCGGGGCGGTTGGAATGCAGGGGCTGTCGCTGGAATACCTGATGGGGTTCATCTTCGCCCCGCTGGCGTGGCTGCTGGGAGTGCCAGCGTCGGAATGCAGTGCCGTGGGTTCGGTGCTGGGGTTGAAGGTGGTGCTGAACGAGTTTGTCGCCTACCTGCATCTGGGGCCGGATATCCAGGCGGGGCGGCTGTCGCACCGGGCGGGAGCCATTGCATCACTGGCGCTATGCGGTTTTGCCAATCTCAGTTCGATCGGCCTGCTGGTGGCCGCCTTTGGCAGCCAGTGCCCCGAACGCCGCGAGGAAGTCGCCCGCAAAAGTGCGCGCGCCGTGCTGGGGGGTATGCTGTCTAATCTTATGAGTGCGGCGATTGCAGGCATCATCCTGCCCTGATGGCTGCGCAGGGGGCAGGCCGGCCCGTTCTGAAAAAGGATGGCTTTTGGCATTAATGATCCGTGGTGCAACCATCCATGCCAGAAGCACCTGCCAGTTCCAGCGCGTTGCATGTTACGGCACCAAAGGTCGTATTGTTGTATATCGTCCAGACATCCGCCCCGCGCCGTTCAAGCGCCACCATGGCCTGTGCCGGGCAATTTTCAAAACGGAAATAAATAAAAAGCTGGTGGCTGATGCGGCGTTCATTCACCGGCTGTTGCAGGGCGCTGGGGGAATGTGGCGAACCTTGCGGGGGCTGCTGTGTTCCTGTCATTTGACGCAGCAAATTTTATAAACGGGCATATGTTTCGGGTTGATGGTGGCATGACCGTTTCCGTGTAAACACGGGCCGTACAGGCAACACGCCAGCCCCGCCACTATGGCTGGACTGGCGTGCATTTTACCTGAAAATCCTGCCCGGTAAAATGGAGCAATCATACACAAGCTTTTGGTGAAGCGTTTTTCAAAAAGCTTCAGGACAAGTCACCTTTTTAAAAAGGTGGCCCCCCAAAAATGCCTGTTATGCCAGACAGCTTTTCAGCCCGCGTTAAATGCCGCATCGGCCTTCATGATGGCCTTGAGCAGCACGCCCGCGCCCGCTGCCGCATCCTGTTCGGTAATGCTTTCGGCCTCGTTATGGCTCAGGCCGTCTTCGCAGGGTACGAAGATCATGGTCGTGGGCGCAACATGCGCCATATAGGCAGCATCATGTCCCGGCCCCGATACGATGCGCCGGGCAGCGTAGCCGCTTTCCGCCGCCGCTGCCTCGACCATGCCAATACATTCGGGATTGAAGTGCACGGCAGGAGCATCCCAGATCCGCACGATCTCCATCTCAACATTGCTGCGGCGCGCGATCTCGGGCAGTTGGCTGTACAGTTCATCTTCCATCTGGCTTACGACCGCGTCATCGGGATCGCGCATGTCGATGGTGAAGAACACCTCGCCGGGCACCACGTTGTTGCTGTTGGGGCGGTTCTCGATCAGGCCCACGGTGCCAACGGCGGTGGGCGCGTGCGCACAGGCCACCTGGCTGACTGCCTCGATCATCCGCGCCGATGCCAGCAGCGCATCATGACGCATGGGCATGGGGGTGGAACCGGCATGGGCGTCCTTGCCCTTTACCGTCACCTCATACCACCGCGCACCCTGCACGCCGGTCACGATGCCGATGGTCTTGTGCTCGGCCTCAAGGATCGGCCCCTGTTCGATATGCAGCTCGAAATAGGCGGTAACCGGGTGCTTGCCGCACGGCTCGCTGCCACGGTAGCCGATGGCCTCCAGCTCATCCCCGAAGCGCTTGCCCGCACGGTCGCGCTTGTCCAGCACTTCCTGTTCGGTAAACACGCCGGTAAACACGCCCGAGCACATCATGGGTGGCGTGAAGCGCGAGCCCTCCTCGTTCGTCCAGTTGATCACCTCGATCGGGTGACGGGTCACGTAGCCCGAACGCTGTAGTGCGCGCAGCACCGAAAGCCCGCCCAGCACGCCAAGGATGCCATCATACTTGCCGCCCGTGGGCTGCGTATCGAGGTGGCTGCCGATGGTGATAGGCGGCAGGCTGTCATCAAGCCCCGCACGGCGGGCAAACTGGTTGCCCATGGAATCAAACGTGACCGTGCAGCCAAGTGATTCGCAGGTGCGCACAAACCAGTCGCGCACCTGTTTGTCTTCCGCCGTCAGCGTCAGACGACGGACGCCACCCTTGGGCGTGCCACCGAATTTGGCGGTTTCCATCAGGTCCGCCCACAGGGCCTGCCCATCAATGCCGATATTGCTGCCATGGGGGGCGGTGTTTTGCTGTGTCATAGGCTTCCTTCCATGCTGGGCCACCATGCTTGCGCAGGCGTTATGATTCCACTGCCACGCGGTGCGGGTTGTTGGGGTGTTCGGGCCATGTCAGGACACCATCAACCGGCTGGGGCTGCATGGTAATACAGTCATCAACAGGGCAGACATGCGCACACAGGTTACAGCCCACGCATTCCTCATCAATCACTTCGTAATGGCGCTCGCCTTCCACCTTGGTCTTGGCAATCGCTTGGTGAGACGTATCCTCGCACGCGATGTGACACAGGCCACACTTGATGCAGGCGTCCTGGTCAATCCTGGCGATGGTGTTGAACTTCATGTTCAACTGGTTCCATGGCACGAAGCGTTCGACCGCGCGTCCGGTTACGTCATTGATGGTGGCATAGCCCTTCTGGTCCATCCATGCGGACAGGCCATCGGTCATGTCTTCCACAATGCGGAAGCCGTAATGCATGGCCGCCGTGCAGACCTGTAGCGTGGTGGCCCCCATGGCAAGGAATTCCGCGGCATCGCGCCACGAGCCGATACCGCCAATACCGGAGATGGGCAGCCCCGCCATTTCAGGGTCACGGGCAATGTCACCAATCATGCGCAGCGCGATGGGCTTGACCGCCGGGCCACAGTAGCCGCCATGGGTGCCCTTGCCATCAACCGTCGGCATGGGCGCCATTGTGTCCAGATCCACGCCGATGACCGACTGGATGGTGTTGATCAGCGAGACCGCATCCGCCCCGCCCCGCCGCGCCGCACGGGCGGGCATGAGTACGTTGGTGATGTTGGGCGTAAGCTTGACGATAACGGGCATGCGGGTGTTCTGCTTGCACCACCGCGTGACCATTTCCACATATTCGGGCACCTGGCCTACGGCGGCACCCATGTTGCGCTCGGACATGCCATGCGGGCAGCCGAAGTTCAGCTCGATGCCATCGGCACCGGTTTCCTCCACGATGGGCAGGATAGCCTTCCAGCTCTCCTCCACGCAGGGTACCATCAGGCTGACCACGACCGCACGGTCAGGATAATCGCGCTTGACGGACTTGATTTCGGCAATGTTCGTGGCCAGCGGACGATCGGAAATCAGCTCGATGTTGTTGAGCCCGATCATACGGGTGCCATTATAGTTCAGTGATCCGTAACGGGAGCTGACATTGACCACCGGCGGGTCTTCCCCCAGCGTTTTCCAGACTACGCCACCCCAGCCCGCCTCGAACGCACGGCGGACATTGTATTCCTTGTCCGTGGGCGGCGCCGAGGCAAGCCAGAACGGATTGGGCGAGCGGATACCAACAAAATTCGTGCGTAGATCAGCCATGTCCGGTTTCCTTACTTCGCCGCCGCAGCCGTAAAGGCCGCATGGATTGCTTCCGCCGCATTACGCCCGTCACGCACGGCCGCTACGGTCAGATCTTCGCCCGGGGTGCAGTCACCCCCGGCATAAACACCCGGCATGGTGGTCTGGCCGTTTTCATCCACCACGATCCGGCCACCCGCCAGGGCAATGCTCTCGCCATTGAGCGGATCAGGCAGGAAGGTCTGGCCCACCGCCTTGAGCACCATGTCCGCATCCTGCACAAAGGTGTTCTGCGCGTCATACGTGGCGCGGCCATCCGCCCCCCTGGCGCCACGGGCGAACTCGATGCCTGCAAGCGCGCCATCACGCGCCACAAGCCGCACGGGCGATGCCCACAGCTTTACGGTCACGCCATTGGTCTGCGCCCATTCGCGCTCCACGGGGGTGGCGGACATGTTCTCGTAGCCACGGCGGTAGACGAGGGTCACCTCGTCCGCACCCAGCCTGCGGGCCTGCACCGCGGCATCGACCGCCGTATTGCCGCCGCCGATCACCACAACGCGGCGACCCACCGGTACGGTCTGCTTGTTGACCGAACGCAGCCCTTCGATGAAATCGACCGCATCCATCACGCCATCAAGATCTTCGCCCTCGATCCCCAGCGAGCGCACGCCCGCAAGGCCCACGGCCAGGAAAACGGCATCATATTCACGCCGCAGGCTGGCAACCGTCATGTCACGGCCCAGCGCCTCGCCACCGGCAAAGGAAATGCCGCCGATGGCCAGCAGGAAGTCAACCTCGCGCTGGGCAAAGTCATCAGCCAGTTTATAGGCAGCCACGCCATATTCGTTCAGGCCGCCGGCACGCGCATGGCGGTCGAAGATCATCACGTCATGGCCGTGCATGGCCAGGCGGTGCGCACAGGCAAGGCCGGCAGGCCCCGCACCGACAATGGCAATGCGCCTGCCTGTTGACGGCGCGCGCGTAAACGGCTGGCCTCCATGGTCCATCTGCCAGTCCGTAGCATGGCGCTGGAGCATGCCGATGCGGATGGGCTGGCCTTCCTCACGGGTATTGTGCACGCATTTCTGCTCACACAGGATCTCAGTGGGGCAGACGCGGGCGCATGAGCCACCAAGGATATTGGATTCCAGGATGACCCTTGCCGATCCCGCCATGTTATCCGTGGCAATGGCACGGATGAAGCGCGGGATGTCGATGCCCGTGGGGCAGGCTTCGATGCAGGGCGCATCATAACAGTAGAAACAGCGATCTGCTTCAACCACGGCCTGGGCATGTGTAAGCGGCGGGTGAGCATCGGAAAAATTAAGCGCAAGCTCGGTATCGCTAAGACGACCGGGCGCTATATCGGGACCCTGCGGCATGACAGCTCCAACAACTTTCTGATGGAGAGATCATAAGAGATTTCGGTAACTGATCGCAATATTTTTCTGACCATATGATCAGGTTTTTTAGGGCGGAATTACCATTACGCCGCGCCATATAAAAACATTTCTTATAAGAAACAACAAACCTGCCGTTATTTATTCACACAGCAATGAAATCCCGGATTCCCGTTACAGGAATCCGGAAAATGGCAGGTCAGGCCTTCGCACCCGGCAGCGGCAGCTCACCGGTCAGGAACTGTGCGCGGCCGTGGCCGAAGCTCCAGTGCTCGTCGTTGTTTTCAACAACGGACACCATCAGGTCGGAAGGTGCCAGGCCGGTGCGGGCCTCCAGCGTCTCGGCCAGCAGCTTGTAGAATGCGGCAATCTGCTCCTTGCCACGCGGGCGCGAGAAAACCTGAAGCAGCACGACCTTGGGCGTACGGGGAATGTCCAGCCCGGTATCTTCCACGATCATGTGGGTCGGCTCATGCTCGGATACGAGCTGGTAGCGGTCACGGCCGGGCACCTTGAAGGCCGCGACCATCGCATCGTGGGCGGCATCAAGGAAACCGCGCAGTTCGTCCGGCGTGCGCGCACCCTTGACCATGTGAAAATGCATTAACGGCATGATGTCAGTCCTGTCCTGTTATGTTGGCTGGCCGGGGCTACCGGTTCAGCATACTTCGGTGATCAGCCTGCGCAGCGTGGCGGCCATGTCGCGCAGTTCCTGTTCGGTAGAGATGAACGGAGGCCCGAAGGACACCGTATCGCCCGTGCAGCGCAGCAGCAGGCCATTACGCAGCCCTGCCTCGAACAGGGCAAGGCCACGCGCGCCGGGCTTGCCTTCAGCGGGTTTCATGTCGAAGGCGGCCGTCAACCCGATGTTGCGGATATCGGCAATCACGTCCAGGTCCTTCAGGCCGTGCATCGCTTCTTCCAGCACCGGTTCAAGCACGCGCACGCGCTCGACCAGACCTTCCTCGCGCATGACGTCCAGCACCACATGGCCCACCGCCGCCGCCATGGGGTGGCCGGAATAGGTGTAGCCGTGGCAGAACTCGATCGCACTTTCCGGCCCGGTCATGAAGGTGTTGTAGATCTCGTCCGTCACGATCACGCCGCCCATTGGTACGATGCCGTTGGTCACCGCTTTGGCAAATGTGATGATGTCGGGCGTGACGCCAAAGCGCTGCGCGCCAAAGTTCTCGCCCATGCGGCCAAAGCCGGTAATGACTTCATCAAAGATCAGCAGGATGCCATTGGCGGTACAGATCTCGCGCAGGCGCTGCAGGTAACCCACGGGCGGGACGACCACGCCGGTCGAGCCCTGCACCGGCTCCACGATCACGGCAGCAATGGTCGAGGCATCATGCAGGGTTACCAGCCGCACCAGGTCTTCCGCACGGTGGGTGCCCCATGTGGGCTGGCCGCGGGTAAAGGCCATGTGGCTCGGCTCGTAGGTATGGCGCAGGTGGTCCACGCCGTTCATCATGATCGGAGCAAACATCTTGCGGTTGGGCACGATGCCACCAACCGACATGCCACCCAGGCCCACGCCGTGGTAGCCACGCTCGCGCCCGATCATGCGGAAGCGGCTGGCCTCGCCCTTGAGGCGGTGATAGCCCAGCGCCACCTTGATTGCCGTATCCGCCGCTTCCGACCCGGAATTGGCGAAAAACACATGGTTCAGATTATCGGGAGCCAGGTCGGCAATCCGCTCGGCCAACGAGATGGCGCCGGGGTGGGTCAACTGGAAAGACGGCGCGAAGTCCAGTGTTTCCGCCTGCTTGCGCACCGCTTCGACAATACGCGGGTGTGCGTGGCCCAGCGGCGTACACCACAGGCCCGACAGCGTATCGAACAGCTTTGTGCCTTCGCTATTGGTGTAATAGGCACCTTTGGCACTGACCATGGTGCGCGGTTCCATATTGGCGCGCAGCAGGCGGTTGGCGGTGTATGGCTGCCAGTACACCCCATCTTGCTTGTTACGAAGGAGAGCGGTCTTTTCTGAATCCTGAACCATCGTGCAATCCTGTGCTGGATGAAATACGTCCCCGGCACCCATGACCGGGACGATTCATTTGTGCATCGTATTTCGCACCCGGTTTCCTGTATATGTACAACCCTTCCACTTTGCCTGAAACTGTACTGATCGGACCCCCGCCACCATGACAGCCCACGCCCCTCCCCGCCCGGACCGCGACAGCGCCACCCCGCTGGTTGGTCAGATCGGAGAGGATCTGGCGCACCGCATCCGCAGCGGCATGCTACGCCGGGGCGCGCGCCTGCCCTCCATCCGCCGCATGGCGCGTGAATGTGGGGTCAGCACCCTGACCATAGCCAATACCTACCTGCGCCTAGCAGCGGCGGGACTGGTGGAAAGCCGGGGTACGCGCGGCTATTTTGTCTGCACGCCACCGCGCGCGGCACCGCTGATCCAGCGCTCCATCGATTCAACGTGGCTTTTGCAATACGCTTATGAGGACGAAGCCCCGGTCATCAAAGCGGGCTGCGGGTGGCTGCCCTCGGACCTGCTGTTCACATCCGCGACCCGCCGCGCCCTTGCGGGCATGACACCGGGGCGGCTGGCCAGTGTTCTGGAATACGGCAACCCCTATGGCCATGCCGGACTGCGCCACGACATAAGCCAGATGCTGGCGCGGCGCGATGTGTGCTGCGAGGACGGCAACATCATCATGACCCATGGCGCAAGCCAGGCGCTGGAACTTGCAGTGCGCTGCCTGTCCACCCGGGGTGATACGGTACTGGTGGAAGATCCGGGCTACTGCAACCTCTACCCGGCCCTCCAGTCACTGGGGCTGCGCACCGCCTCCATCCCCCGCCTGCCCGATGGTCCCTGCCCCGACGCGCTGGCCCGCATGGTCAGGCAGCACCAGCCGCGGCTGTTCATCACCACGTCCATCCTGCATAATCCCACCGGCAGTTGCGCCACCACGCGCAACATGCACGCCGTACTGGATATCGCCACGCGCCATGACCTGACGGTCATCGAGGACGACATCTTCCTCGACCTGGCTCCCGAAGGGCAGCAGACGCTCTCGCAACTGGGCGGGCTGGAGCGGGTTGTCCATATCGGCAGTTTTTCCAAGACGATCGCGCCCGGCCTGCGCGTGGGTTACGTGGCCTGTGCGTCCGACACCGCCCAGCGCATTTTGCGCCAGAAAATGGCAAGCAACCTGACCACCGCGCCACTGAACGAGGAGATCGTGCACGCCATTGTCAGCAGCGGTCTGTACCGCCCCCACCTGGCCCATCTGCGCGAACACCTGACCCGCGTGCAGGCGCGCGTGTGCACACGACTGGGACAGGCGGGGATGGCAGTGCATTTCCAGCCGCCGGGCGGCATGTTCGCCTGGGCGCGCTTCGGGCAGGACATGGATGTGCGCGCCCTGGCCGAGCGTGCCTGCCAGCACGACATCATGCTCGCCCCCGGCCACCTGTTCCGCCCCGGCGGGCAGCCTTCGCAGTGGTTCCGCTTCAATGTCGCGCACTGCGAGGATGAGCGCCTGTTCACATTCATAAAAAGCGTGGCGTGCGGTAAGGGAATAGATTGACCTCCGGCGTTCAAAGGGGGAAGGTCGAGATGTTAATGTATCATTATGAATCCGAAAGGTATTCCTGTCCCGCTCATGCCCCCAGTACCGCCCACAATCCCGACCCGCAGGAAACGTACCGGCGCCCCAAGACAGAACAACACACGCCAGATCCTGAATGCGGCTGAGAAAGTCTTTGCCGCCCACGGCCTGTCCGGCACGCGCATGAACGACATTGCCGAAGCCAGCAACCTGCCCAAGGCCAATATCCATTACTACTTCCGCACCAAGGAAGACCTGTACCGCGCAACCCTCAAGCAACTGCTCGATGACTGGCTGGGCGATGCCAGCAAATGGCTTAGTGCCGACAGGTCGCCGCAGGAAGGGTTGCGGGGTTTCATAGAAGCCAAGATGGAATTCTCCCGCAAGCGCCCCGAAGCGTCGCGTCTGTTCGCCCACGAACTGCTTTCGGGCGGGCGCTACGTGCATGACTTTCTGGTCGATACGCTACGCAAGCATGTTGAACAGCGCACCAGGGTGTTTAAGGCATGGCATGAAGCAGGGCTGATGGCGAAGACCGATCCGGTGCATTTCCTGTTCTGCCTGTGGGCCATGACACAGGCCTATGCCGATGTGCAGGTGCAGATGGCCGCCGTACTGGGCAAGCCACACCTGACGGGCCGGGATTATGCAACGGGCACCCAGACCATCATGCAGATGGTCTCTTCCCTGCTGCCCCCATCCCCGCCCGAAACCGCGGAATAGCCTGTCCGCACCCACCCCGGCGGGGTAGCAAAATTCATTTCTTGACCGATATATAAACTATTGTGGGCCGTCCAAACATTTGTTACGGTTTCGCTCCAATCATGGAGCACACAATGCCACCGCGTCATAGCCTGACAGAGCAGGAGCGGATTGTCCTTGACATTATCATGGACAATCCGTTCGCATCACAGAAGGACCTGGCCGAGCGATGCGGCATGACCCGCCCCACCCTTGCCACCCATATCGGACAGCTTACACGTAAGGGCTACCTGCTGGGGCGTGCTTATGTTGCCGCAACGCGGGCGCCCATCGTCTGTATCGGGGGCGCTGCGATCGACCGGAAGTTCTGTCTTTTCTCCCCCCTTGTTCCTGGCACGTCCAACCCCGCCACCGGCTATACCGGCTTTGGTGGCGTTGCACGCAATGTGTGCGAGAACCTGGCCCGGCTGGGGCAGGCGACGGCGCTGGTCAGCATTGTGGGCGATGACCTGCCCGGCCATGCCCTGGCCGACCACATGAAATCCTGTGGCGTGGATACGTCGCGCATCCAGTTTGCGGGCAATGCCAGCACGGCGGAATACATTGCCATACTCGATGACCGCCACGACCTGGGTGTCGCGGTTTTTGATGCCGTCGTGTTCGAGCGCCTCGATATAGACTACATCCGACGCTGCTGGCCGCTGATTGCGGCGGCGGGGTGGTTGTTTGTTGACTGCAACGTCTCGGTCGAGGTGCTCGCATGGCTGACGCGCAAGGCGCGCGAAGGCAGCTTCAGCCTTGCGGTCGATACGGTGTCCGTGCCCAAGGCGCAGCGGTTGCGCGGCCAGCTTGATGGTGTGCAGGTCCTGTTCACCAACCGTGATGAAGCCCTGACCCTGCTTGATGGTACGACGACCGCCGATACCAGTGCCGCCATTGCAGCGGCCCTGGTGATGCAGGGCGTTGGCACCGTCATCATGACCGAAGGCGCGCGGGGCCTGACGGTAGCCGACAGCAGCGGCGTGCATGCCCTGCCTGCCTATCGGACCGATGTGGTGGATGTAACCGGCGCGGGCGATGCGCTGGTTGCTGCGACCCTCTCGGCCCTGAGCGAAAACATGGACACCGTGACGGCCTGCCGCCATGGGCTTGCCGCCGCCGCCCTGACCGTGGGCAGCCGGGAGAGCGTATGCCCCGGCATCAGCCACGATGCGCTGGATACCTTTATGACGACCCATGCCTGTACCCAAGATCAGGCCAAGGAAACAGTCCAATGAACACGAACGCCCTTCCCCGCTCTCTTCCTCCCCTCGTTTTGTCCGCCGAAGTGCGTGACGCCCTTGCGCAGGGCCGTGCGGTGGTTGCCCTTGAATCCACCATCATTACCCACGGCATGCCCTGGCCGCAGAATGTCGAGACCGCCCGACAGGTGGAAAACCTTGTGCGCGCCGAAGGCGGCGTGCCTGCCACTATCGCCATCATTGCAGGCAAGATCCATGTGGGGCTGGATGACAGCACACTGGAATGGCTGGGCACTGCCAGGGATGTCATGAAGGTCAGCCGCGCCGATCTGGCCTATGCCCTTTCGGCGGGCCGACATGGCTCGACCACGGTTGCCGCCACCATGATCTGCGCGCAACTGGCCGGGATCAGGGTTTTTGCCACCGGTGGTATTGGCGGCGTGCATCGTGGCGTGGAAGAGACGATGGACATCTCCGCCGACCTGACCGAATTCGCCCGCACCCCGGTTGCCGTGGTGTGCGCAGGCGCCAAGGCGCTGCTCGACCTGCCGCGCACGCTGGAGTTTCTGGAGACGCAGGGCGTACCGGTAGTGGGCTATGAGACCAATGATTTTCCCGCCTTCTGGAGCCGTTCCAGCGGTTTGCCCGTGCCGCTGCGCGCCGACAGTGCAAAAGATATCGCCAGCATGATTGCCATGCGCACGACCCTCGCTCTGGAAGGCGGCGTAGTGGTGGCCAACCCCGTGCCACAGGTCAGCGAGATCCCGCGTGCCGAGATGGAAACCTTCATCACGCAGGCGGTGGAAGAAGCCCGCCGCGACGGCATTACCGGCAAGGCGGTCACGCCGTACCTGCTGTCGCGCATGCTTGAACTGACCGCCGGCCGCAGTCTGGAAACCAACATCGCCCTCGTGCTCAACAACGCCCGCCTTGCCACGCATATTGCCCTGGCACTGAGTGGCAAGGCGTAAGACTGGTATTTTTTCCGTTGGGCAGGAAGCGGCATGACATTTCACTTACGCCCCCTTGCGGGCATACTGGTCCTGCTACTTGTCGCACTTGCCTGCTCGACGGACAGGCGCGCCATCCGCCCCCGCGTCATTGTATCTGCACTGGCGTGCCAGATTGCGGCGGGGCTTGTCATGCTGGGCCTGCCTGCGGGGCGCAGGGTGCTGGGGGCAGTGGCCCACGGCATTTCGTGGGTGATCGACTTCGGTCATGCCGGGATCGCCTTTGTCTTTGGCGGGCTGGCCAACCCGGCACTAGCCACCAGCATTCCGGGTTGGGGCTTCATCTTCGCCATTAATGTCCTGCCGCAGATCATTTATCTGAGCGCGCTGATCGCCGTACTCTACCACTACAACATCATGCAGTTCCTGGCCCGTGGTCTCGGCATGGCGCTGGCGTGGCTTACGGGTGTAAGCGCCATTGAGGCTTTCTCGGCCGCCACCGCCATGTTCCTTGGGCAGACCGAGGTCCCGATCGCGATCCACCCCTACCTTGCGCGGTTGAGCCGGAGCGAACTGCTGTCGGTCATGTCCAGTGGCACCGCTTCCATTTCCATGTCGATGCTGGCAGCCTATGCCGGGCTGGGCGTGCCGATGGAATATCTGCTGGCTGCCTCCTTCATGGCCATGCCCGGCGGGTTGCTGTTTGCCAAGATCCTGTTCCCCGCCACGGATGGCGCCGTCCATGCCATCGCGCAACCCGCCAGCACTGCTGAGACGCGCTCGGCCAACCTGTTTGATGCACTGGCAGTGGGTGCGACCAACGGCATGCGGGTTGCTGTATCCGTCTGTACCATGCTGATCGCGTTCATCAGCACGATTGCCCTGTTCAATGCACTGTTGGGGCTTGCGGGTTCGGGCCTGGGTTATCCCGGCCTGTCCATCAGCGGCATTTTGGGTTTCTTGCTCAGACCATTCATCTGGCTGCTGGGGGTGCCGTGGAGGGAATGCCATGTTGTGGCAGGCATTATTGGCACCAAGATCGCGGTTAACGAATTTGTCGCCTACGGGAACCTGACCCCCTATCTGGCCCACGCCACCTTGCCCCGCCAGACATTGGCTGTAGCCTCCTTTGCCCTGTGCGGCTTTGCCAACCTGTCTTCTATCGGGGTGCTGATCGGTGCATTTGGCAGCCAGTGCCCCGAGCGACGCAGGGATGTGGCGAGCTTGGGTGGGCGGGCAGTGCTGGCAGGCAGCCTGTCTAACCTGACCAGCGCCGCGATTGCGGGCATGTTCATATCCTGACACCCGCGCTGGCGGGCCGCTTGGCCGTGCTTTAAGGGGATGGATGGTTCATTTCAGGTCGGTTTCAAAATAACCTGTCAATGAAGGTACGGCGTAGCGTCTTGGTGTGCCGCTTTTTTTAATGGGACCATGCGCTTTGACGCTTTTTAAAAAAGGCGTCACCACAAAACTTCTTCATGTATTCCAAATCCGTTCATTGGCCTGCCAAGGCGGCCCAATGAACGGGCAGCATCACCACACCACCCGTGATACGCGACAAAATGCCCCCTGCGCGGTGGTCCGGCTTACCGCCCGCGCCATTTCCGGCGCGGGGCATGACAGACAACCGGTACGGGTAAGGCTGCCGCCTGCCGTTATACATGATGGCCTGTACAGACAAAAAATGCCGCACGGCGGACCGTGCAGCATCAGGACTATCCTGAAAGTGTAGGACGGCCTTAGAAGTCGGTGGAAATCGTGCCCGTCATGGAGAAGCGGGGCAGGACGTAGAAAGAGGCACCCGCACCGGCCGCAGCGGTATCGTGACCGTTGAGCAGCATCACTTGATTCATATTGGTGGCGACACCAGTCGTGCCCACACGCACGATGGAACCGGTCAGGTTGGCGAAGTTCAGGCGGATGGTCGGCGTCTTGGCAAAGGATAACGGCTTGAAGTGATAGCCAACCGCCAGCGTATCGGTCACGTAACCAGGCATGCGCTCGTCACCCACCATGGTAACTGACTGCGGGCCGGTATAGTGCAGGCTGAAATTGCTGAAGAATCCCTGGTTGGCATAGGTCAGGCCAAAATTCGCCATAACACGCGGGGTATTGATGGACTGCTTGCCCTTGGTCGGCAGGTAGGAATCTCCATACGCGATGTTGGAATCCATCCGGCCATACAGGTATTCAACCGATGCATAGGGGCTGAAATGATGGAAGGATCGGCCCGCAATCATGGCATCGAAACCACGGATGGTCTCGTTACCGGCATTGACGGTCTCATACTGCGTGGATGGCATGTATACTGAAAGCAGGCGGTTGGTGATGCTGGAATTGAACAGCGAGATATCGGCAATCAGCCACTTGTTATTGAAGCGGTAACCAAGCTGTTCGGTAATGGAATACTGGTTCTTGGGCAGCGTGGTCACACCAACCGGCAGGGCTGAGGGAGACGGCTGGCGGAAATCACCTTCCGCATTCATATAGATCTGGTGATGTGCATTGAAGCGGTAGGCAATGGCAAGGTGCGGCAGGGGGGCGGTCGTGTTCTCACCCAGGCGCGAGCCGGAGCCTGCCAGCAGTCCGCTTGCCCGGTCCCAGTAGTTGGACATGACGAACTTGAAGCCCGCATTGACCGTCAGCTTGTCGTTCAGGTACTTGGCGCTGTCCTGCAGGAAGAAGGAGTTCAGCTCATAACCGGAATGGACCGTGCTGACCAGTTTTTGCCCATCCATGTTGTACAGCATGGCAGCCGAATTGTCGGTCTTGGGGTTACGGCCTGAAGCCATGGTCGCCATGGTGGGCGAGAACTCGGAAACCGAGTTGTTTTCATACCAGTACCCAAACGTAAAGCGGTTATGGCGGTCGATCCTGTAGTTGACCTTGGCCACCACGCCCACATCGGGCGACCAGCCCTGCGCGTAATAGGTGCTCAGCAGTTGATTGCTGGCTGCCTGCGTGCCGTTATTGTAGTAACATCCGCCACTACATGCCGATGTGGCACCCACCGTGCCAGCGGAAGAACCATCCCAGCCAAAGCCGGTGCTCAGGTACGGTGTCATATCGAAATCAAGCTTCTTGTTGACTACGACATGCACAGGCGCGCTGACAAAAAACTGGTTCCACGAATCAAGATTGCCCTTCCAGTAATTGCCACCGGCAGCCTGACTGTTGGAGCGGTTGTACCCGACACCATTGTGCTTGTAGTCATAGAATTCCGAGGCTGTCGCATAATTGTCGATGGTGAACATCGAGTTGTGCCACGACGTGAACAGCTTGATGAAAGAGCCGTTGTCGAAATCCTTTTGCAGGCCGAAATCAACGTGCTTGCGCTCGTTGATGCCGCCGCCCATCCACTGCCGCGCATGCGCGTTGGAGAACGATACATAGGTCCGCACGCCCGAATGACCGATATAGCCGGACTGCAAGCGAATGAACTCACGCGAGAAATTGTTGGTGCCATACGAAAAATCGACGCTGCCGCCGCGCTTTTCGCTGGGTGTGATCGTGCGCTCATCCAGCGTGCCTGCGGCGGCGTTTGCCGTTGGCATGTCAACCTGCGAACTGCCGGGCATGACGTTGACGCTTTCGATATTCTCGGAATCAACATTCTGCTGCAGGTAGGACGCAAGCGAGGCCGGTGCGCCATCGAGCATCAGGCCCATATCGGCATCGGTCAGGCCACGGATAAAGATGGACCCGCCCTTGAAGCCATCCGGGTCCGGCATGGCGATGCTGACGCTGGGCAGGTTCTGGATCAGGTCCAGCCCGGTAGAGGCGGGGCTGCGCATCTCGATATACTGCTTGCCCACGCTCTGCACCGCATGGGGTTCGGTTTCAACACGCATCATGCCGCCGCCACCATCACGCGCATGGCGCGAGACATGGACGGCAAGGGTTTCAGGCTGGCTTGACGCCATCTGGTGCAGGGGTGCCGTATGGGTATGCGCGGCAGGGGCCGTACCTGCGTGTCGGACAGGTGTCTTGCGTGCTGCCGTAGTGGTGTGAGCACTCTGGGCACTGGCAGCGTAACTTGAAAAAACTGTCGATATTGCGATGGCACTGACCAGAGATCGCAAATAGATCTGAGTCATTTATTTTCACCTTCTGACACGGAAATAAAAATAAACATTACATTCCTGTACCAATCAGGAACTAATGCTTTGTTTTTACTTCATTCCGCCCCGTTTCCCACGTATTCGATAAGATTATGATAATATAAATCTTTCCTGAGTCGCAACAAAATTCTAACCATCCAGTCAGGTTTTGGAAAATGTTGCATAAATAACACATTATAACAAAACCAACGAAATCCGAACCGCGCACACTGTATTGACAGCATGGACATCAAAAAATTGTTTTAACTTTTATCCATTATTATCAATATATTACAAAATTATTTCATGGGCAGAACATCTTTCTCCGCCGCTGCACATGCCGACATGCCCGCACAGCCCGGTTCACCCGGCCTGCAACGGCGTGCATGTTACCAAACGTGGCAAAATTACCCCTGTCCTGCATTACGTCCAAACAGGGCATTGCCATAATATTGCCTGTGCGAACACAATGTCCGCCATGCGACATGGATACGGTACGAGCATGGCCCGTGCCATCATTCGTGCCGCATGTCCTACAAACCATGACGGTCGATATCTGACGTAGGCCCGGCCGAGCAGTCGGCAGCCGGTCAGTGGCCGACCGGCCCAACCAGGAAAGTCGTGATTTTTGAAACGCAAGATCATCATAGATACCGACCCCGGACAGGACGATGCCGTTGCGCTCTTCCTTGCCCTTGCCTCGCCCGAGATTGCAGTGCAGGCCGTTATTGCGGTTGCGGGCAATGTACCGCGCACGCGCACGGTGGAAAACGCGCGCCGCGTTCTGGAAATGGCCGGGCGCACCGACATACCCGTCTTTGCTGGCGCCGCACGCCCCCTGCGTCCAACCCAGACCACGGCCGAGCATGTGCACGGGCCAACCGGGCTTGATGGTATCGACCTCTCTGTGCCGCCCACCATGCCCGTCCAACCTGAAAGTGGCGTGACCTATCTGGTCGATGCCATCCGCGCGGCGCAGGAGCAGGAACTGACACTGGTCATGCTTGGCCCGCTTACGGACCTTGCCATGGCGCTCACAATTGCGCCCGACATTGCCGGGCGCCTGCGCGAGGTGGTGCTGATGGGCGGCGCGTGGTCGGAACTGGGCAACATCACGCCTGCGGCGGAGTTCAACATCTATGCCGACCCTCAAGCGGCCGACATCGTGTTCAGTGCCGGTATCCCGCTTGTGGTCCTGCCGCTGGATGTCACCCATAAATGTCTTGGGCTGCCCGATCGGCTGGCAGCGCTGCGGGCCAATGCAAACCGCTGCTCCATTGCGGCAGCGGACATGCTTTCATATTCAGAACGGTTCGACCTGGTAAAATATGGCTGGAAGGGCGCGCCGCTGCATGACCCGTGCACGATTGCATGGCTGGTTGCGCCGGATCTCTTTGGCGGGCGGCATGTCAATGTAGGCATCGAGACTGAAGGCAAACTGTCGGTCGGCATGACCGTGGTTGACTGGTGGCGGGTGACGGACAGGGAACCCAACGCCCTTTTCCTGCGCGATGTCGATTCCGATGCTTTCTATAGCCTGCTGGTCTCCCGGCTGGCCACGTTGCCCTAACCGGGTGGCGGGCGGGCATATATCCG
Source organism: Komagataeibacter medellinensis NBRC 3288 (assembly GCF_000182745.2). Lineage (NCBI taxonomy): Bacteria > Pseudomonadati > Pseudomonadota > Alphaproteobacteria > Acetobacterales > Acetobacteraceae > Komagataeibacter > Komagataeibacter medellinensis. The sequence goes on along the minus strand of NC_016027.1, from coordinate 450,357 downwards.
CCCGCCAGACTGGCCCGGCGCCATGCATACAGACTCAGTCAGGATTGATAGCCATGACAGCACGCACCACATGACTTTCCCCACCCCCGGCACCCCCCCGCATACCGCTACAGGTATTGCCCGGCCCCTGATCATGGTCTTTGCCGCAGCCTGCGGTCTGATTGTGGCGAACATCTACTACGCCCAACCCCTGACGGGCCCGATTGCCGCCTCCCTTGGCCTTGCGCCACGGTGGGCGGGCATCATCGTGACCGTGACCCAGATGGGGTACTGCCTGGGCCTGCTACTGATCGTACCCTTGGGTGATCTGCTGGAAAACCGTGGCCTTGTGGTCTGGATGACGCGGGCCGTGGCCGTGGCCCTGCTGGTTGTGGCTTTCGCCACCCGTCCGGCCCTGTTTCTGGTCGGCATGTGGCTGGTGGGACTGTTATCCGTAGCAGTACAGGTATTGGTCACGTTTGTGACTCACCTGACGCCACTGGCCATCCGTGGCCGGGTGGTGGGCAGCGTTATGAGCGGGCTAATGCTGGGGATCATGCTGGCCCGCCCGCTGGCCAGCCTTGTGGCGCAGCTTGCCTCATGGCGCGCGATTTTCGTACTGTCCGCCACGGTCATGCTCGGGCTGTCCTTCTTACTGCGCTGGAGCCTGCCCCGCCACCAGAGTGCCAGCACGCAGGGTTATGGCCCGCTCCTGGTTTCCATGGCCCGCCTGTTCGCTACCACGCGGCCCCTGCAGCGCCGCGCCTTCTACCATGCCTGCCTGTTCGCAACCTTCAGCCTGTTCTGGACGGTAACGCCCCTGCTGCTGTCCAGCCCGCGTTTTGGCGTGTCACAGGGCGGTATTGCGCTGTTCGCGCTGGTTGGCGTGGCAGGAGCGATCGCCGCCCCCATTGCCGGGCGTGTGGCAGACCGGGGCTGGATCTGGAGTGCGACACTGGCGGCCATGGCGCTGACGGCACTGGCCTTTACGCTGACATGGTTTGTTGCCCCCCGGTTTTTTATCGCGGCGCTGGGGCTGGAAGGAATCCTGATCGATTTTGGCGTAACGACCAACCTCGTGCTGGGGCAGCGGGTGATCTTTTCTCTTTCCGCCGCCTACCGCGCACGGCTTAATGCGCTGTATATGGCGATCTTCTTCCTGGGCGGGGCCACCGGCTCGGCACTGGGAGGATGGGCCTATGCCAGCGGCGGGTGGGAACGGGCGTGCATGGTTGGCATGGCGCTCCCCGCCCTGGCATTCCTGGCCTGTCTGACCGAAGCAGGGGGCAGGCGGCAGACACCATGATGGCCTGCCCGCAGTCCTTTACCCGGCTTCAGTCATCGCCGCGCGGTGAGAAGGGCGTAGGCACAATGACCGGCCTACCCTGACTGGCCAGCGCTGGCGTCTGCCCGGTCCGGCCCCACAGGCGCGACAGCACGACATGGCTTGCGATCGCACATGAAAAACCGACAAACCATGAAAGGTTGCGCACAGGCGAAAAGACTGGCCCGAATACCAGCACCAGACCGCACAGGACTGAAAACAGCAGGGCTGCCATGGCCACGGGATTGATCCCGGCGTGATACCAATAAGGTGCCTGCGGGTTAGCTGTGTACAGCGCGCTGGTGTCCATCTTTCCCCGGCGCGTAATGTAGTAATCCGCCAGCAGCACGCCGGTCAGCGGGCCGATGAACGTGCCCAGTATATCCAGTGTCAGATGAATCACGTCGGGCCGGGCATACAGGTTCCACGGCGTGACCACGATCGCGCCCACCGCCGCGATCGCCCCCCCTTTGCGCCAGTTTATGGCATGCGGTGCCAGGTTGGAGAAATCAAACGCGGCCGAGACGAAATTGGCCACGATATTGACCCCCGCCGTAGCCGTAACGAATGTCAGCACGCCAAGGGCCACCGCCGTCGGATTGTCGATCTGACTCACCACTTCCACCGGGTCCACCATCAGGCGACCAAAGACGGGGCGGGTCAGCACGATAGTGAGCAGCGTCAGAATTGAAAAACCGATGAAGTTGACCGGCAGCCCCCAGAAATTGCCCCGCCTGATATCGCCCATACTGATGCCGTAGCGCGAAAAATCACCAAAATTAAGCGCAATGGGGGAGAAATAGGCCACGATCAGCGCAGTGGCATTGAGAATGCCCAGCATGCGCGCGCCCATGCCCTGCGGCACGGTACCCAGCACATCAAGCGAGACATGCCCCCCTGCCCGCCACAGGAGCCAGCCATCCAGCCCGATCATGACCACATAAATCACGGGACCGGCCCAGTCGATGAAGCGCCGGATTGTTTCCATCCCGCGCCAGAACACCGCCCCCTGTAACCCCCACAGGAACATAAAACACCCCCACCCCAGCGCGGATAACCCCAGCAGGCCATGCAGGCGCACATCCGCCCATGGCGCCAGACCCGGCCACTGCCGCAAAAGCAGCACCAGCACCGCGTTGGAGGCAAGCCATGTCTGGATACCGTACCAGCCCACTGCAATGATGCCGCGCACCAGCCCCGGAATAATCGCGCCGCGCACGCCAAACGCCATGCGCGCCATGACCGGATAGGGCGCACCGGAAGCAAAGCTGGGCTGTGCCACCAGGTTGCAGATCACCTGTATGATCACAATGCCCGCCACCAGCGCAATGAATACGTCGCCCGCCGGCAAGCCCATGGCAAACAGGCTGCCCGCCGTGATGTAGCCACCAATGCTGTGCACGTTGGACATCCATAGCGAGACATAGTCAAACCACTTCCAACTCCGCGTGCGTACGGGTGCCAGATCCTCGTTCACCAGGTGGCTGTCCATGTGGTCCGCACGGCCTTGCATGGCGTTTCCCTTATATTGATCGTTACAGCGAAGATATAATCTTGACCGTCAGGTCAGAATAACAATACGGTTCCGATATGGAATGACAAGCCCGTTCTGAACGCGCGCCACCCAACAGGAAAGAGAGTACGGTCATGCTTCATGTAAAAGGCGGCACGATTGTTACGGCCGATCGTACATTCAAGGCCGATATCCTGTGCGATGACAAGGGGCGGATCGCTTCCATCGCGCCTGATATCGCCACCCCCACCGGCTGTGAGGTCGTGGACGCGGGGGGGCTGCTGGTCATGCCTGGCGGCATCGACCCGCATACTCACCTGGAAATGCCCTTCATGGGTTCGGTCGCCAGTGATGATTTCTTTACCGGAACGGCTGCGGGCCTTGCGGGGGGAACGACCTCGATCATTGATTTCGTCATCCCCGAAGTGGGTGGCTCCCTGCTCGGCGCGTGGAAAGAGTGGCGCGGCAAGGCTGAAAAAGCCGCCGCCGACTACGCCTTCCACGTTGCCGTCACCCACTGGGATGAGCAGGTACCCAAGGATATGGAAACGCTGGTCAATGAATGCGGGGTGAACTCCTTCAAGCACTTCATGGCTTACAAGAACGCCCTGATGGTGGATGATGACGTGCTGCTGCACTCCATCCGCCGCGCAGGTGAACTGGGCGCGCTGTGTACTGTCCATGCCGAAAACGGCGATGCGGTGGCCTACCTGCAGGCAAAGCTGCTGGCGGAAGGTCAGACTGGGCCGGATGCCCATCCCCGTTCCCGCCCACCCACGGTGGAAGGCGAGGCCGCCCAGCGCGTGATCGCACTTGCGGGACTGCTGGATGCACCGGTCTATATCGTCCACGTCTCAACACAGGAAGCCGCCCACGCCATTGCCAATGCCCGCATGCGCGGCCAGCGCGTGTATGGGGAAGTTCTGCCGCAGCACCTGGTGTTTGACGAGAGCGTGTACACCAACCCCGACTGGCTGACCGCCGCGCGCTTTGTCATGAGTCCGCCGTTCCGCCCCAGGCACCACCAGCAGGCGCTATGGGCGGGGCTGACCTCGGGCCAGTTGCAGACCACGGCAACCGATCATTGCTGTTTCTGTGCCGGGCAGAAGGAAAATGGCCGTAGCAACTTCACCCATATCCCTAACGGCACGCCGGGAATCGAGGACCGGATGAGCATCATGTGGCACCACGGTGTGGTGTCCGGCCGCCTGACGCCGCAGGAATTCGTGGCGATCACCTCCACCAACACCGCGCGCATCTTCAACATGCACCCGCGCAAGGGCTGTATTGCCGAAGGTGCTGATGCCGACCTGGTACTGTGGGATTCCACCGGCACCCGCACCATTTCCGCCGCTACCCACCACCAGAACGTGGATTACAATATCTATGAAGGCATGACCGTAACCGGTGTTGCCCGGCGCACGATCAGCGCGGGCCGCGTGGTGTGGGATGATGGCGATCTGCGGGTCACTCGCGGCGCGGGCCAGTACATCGCGCGCGCGCCGCTGCCCCGTGGCCACAAGGCCGTATAAGGTGGCAGGCCGGGGGCACGCATGCCCCTGGCCCATGCATTACAGGCGGGACAGGCGATCGACAATCAGGTCGTACACACCCTCTACATCCACATCGCGCATGAAGAGCGCGTTCTTGGGCTTCCTGCTAATTCCCCACCAGTCAACCACGCTCATGCCCATGGTCAGCGGGCTACCGGTCTCGATTTCCACATTGACCTCGCGGCCATGATACAGGTCGGGCCTGAGCAGCCAGATCACGGTATTGGGGTCATGCAGCGGACCACCATCGGTGCCGTATTTCGTGGCCTCGAAGCGCTTTTCAAAGCGCAGCCAGGCCGCAACCACCGGGCCGATACGGTTGGGGATCTGCTCGATCCGTGCAAGGCGGGCAGCACTTGTATGCAACTGGTGGGTCACATCAAGCGGGAACACAACCAGCCTTATGCCGGATGCGAACACCATCTCGGCCGCATGGGGGTCAACATAAACATTGAACTCACCCGTGGGGGTTATGTTGCCTACTTCGGAAAACGCGCAGCCCATCATTACGATCTGGCCAATACGCTCACGCAGCGCGGGTTCGCGCGCAAGTGCCAGCGCAATGTTGGTCAGCGGCCCGATGGTACACAGCGTGATCGAACCGGGTGGGTTTTCCATGACCGTGCGAATGATGAAATCAACCGCATGGCCCGGGTTCGCGGCACGGCTTGGGGGCGGCAGGTCCACCCCTTCAAACCCCGTGCGGCCATGCACATGGGTAGCATTGACCGCAGGGCGCAGCAGCGGGCGGTCGGCGCCAGCATGGACGGGTATGTCTGTCCGGCCCGCCAGGTCAAGGGTCTTGAGTGCATTTTCGGTGGTCTGTTCCACCGATACGTTGCCCGCGACCGTGGTCACACCCAGCAGTTCGATCTCGGGGCTTGCCAGCGCCAGCAGTATGGTCAGGGCATCGTCCTGCCCGGGATCGGTATCGATAATGATCTTCATGCATACTCCACTGGAGAAAAGTCGCCCGCACGCTTGCGGCCGACTGGCGTCGCACCCGATTAGACCATCCGTACGCCAAAAAAGCGATACAGTGCGGGCGGAATTGACCAGTATTGTTTCGATATGAGAAATAACAGGAACAACCCAATCATGAACACCCAAAGCCCCTCCCCCCGCGCACCGCGCATCTACCTTGCGGGCGACACGGTCTTCCGGCCCGGCGCGGCAGACCTGTTCCGCGCTATGAAGGACATCTGCACCAAGGCCGGGCTGGAAGGTGTCTGCCCCTTTGACGGGCAGGCCGAGGTGGATGACCTTGCACCCGGTGCGCAGACCAGCCTGCTGATCGCCCGCCTGGACCGTGACCTGATGGACGGGTGCGACGCGGGCGTGTTCTGTCTCGACCCCTTCCGCCGCGCGGCCGACATGGACCCCGGTACCGCCGTCGAGATCGGCTACATGGCAGCCCAGGGCAAGAAACTGGCTGGTTATACGGTCGATGGTCGCGCGTACCCGCAAAAGGTGGCTCAATACCGCAAACAGGCATGGGGGGATTCTCTGCGGGAGAGGACGGGCAATGGCGGCAGTGGCACGACGGAAGATGCCGATGGCCTGATCGTCCATTCTGAAGGCATGGTCCAGAACGCCATGACCGAGGGCTTCATCCGCCTGTCGGGCGGGGAAGTCTGTGTGGATACGGACCTGCTGACCGCCTTTGGCATGGCAATCGACAATCTGCGCCAGCGTCTGCTGGGCTGATACACGGACCGCACAAGGAACGGACAGACATGGACCTTACCCGCGGGATATGACCCGCCTTCTCGGAACCACGTTTTTCCTCGTCCCGGCCACTGCGGCACAGGTCCGTGGCAGCAGGAAAGCCTGCACACCTTTGTCAGCAAGCAACCCGACCTGAAGAACTGAGAGAACCTCAAGGTCCGCGTCAAGGCTGCGGACTCCCTGCGCAACCTGATACAGGTCAGCCGTGATAACGCGCGTACGCCCATGCAGTGGGATGACACGGCGCATGTGGGCTTTACCACCGCAGCCAGGTCGTGGTTTGCGGTTAACCCGAACTACAGGCAGATCAATGTGCGGTCGGAAAGTGTCGACCCCACATCCGTCCTGTCCTTCTATCGCGCCATGATTCGCCTGTGCTGGCGATGGCGCTGCCTCTCGGATGGGTGGTGTGAGGATATCTCCCCCCGACACGCAGGTTTATGCCTATACCCGCCGCGCAGGCAGGAAAGCAGCCGTGGTCGCGCTGGATTTTTCCGATACGGATGCATCGTTTACCCTGCTTGTGGGCCACGCTGCCGATGTTAAAGGGAATGCGGAGACGTAGACCAACCTGCTCAAGGTGTTCCTGATGGAAAAGGCAGCTTACGAAATCCGGTATGATGCCGCCAACCGCGCCCTACATGGCTTGCCCTTCTGACCGCGCTGGCCGGGATGGAACCTGCCCACCCATCACGCCCGCCAGGACGAAAGGCCAGCCATAGTCGCCTGCATCCTCCCGGCGGCCATGCGGATCATGGTCAGGATTCTGCTGGAACGCGACATTGGGTGCTGCTCTTGAAAAAAAAGGGCGGCACCCACAAATGTTCATTCATTATCAGTCTGTAAAAGGCGGTTCCTCTCCGCTCAGGCAGGTGCCGCATCGGGTAGCAGTTCAAAGAGCGCGAAGGCGCGGTCCGCTATGGGATAGAGGTTACCGGGACTGAAATGCCGGTCCGTCTGCCCGGCGCCCCCATCGTCGATACGGGTATCGACCAGAAGCCGCCAGTGCTGGTCGGATACGGATGGCAGGGTCAGTTCAACCGGTTCGCTCCGGGCATTGAATACCATGAGCAGGGTCGCATCCGCGCCACGGCGGCGGATACCGGTGGGCTGGGCGCGGCCATCAAGCATAAGCCCCACGCAATGTGCGCCGTCCCAATCCTGCGGGGTCATTTCTACCCCGTCGGGGCGCAGCCAGGTCAGTTCCTTTATGTCCAGTTCCGCATTATACGCCTCGGTCAGGAAGCGCCCGCGCCGTAATATGGGCAAGCGCCTGCGCAGGTCGGTCAGCCATGTGACAAAGCGGATGAGCGTCTTGCCGCGTGTGCCAAAATCCCAGTTGATCCATGATATCGGGTTGTCCTGGCAATAAGCGTTGTTGTTCCCCCCCTGCGTACGGCCAAACTCGTCTCCCGCCAGCAGCATGGGCGTACCCTGCGCCACAAGCAGGGTGGCAAGCATATTGCGGATCTGTCGACCGCGCAGTTCCTGTATGGCGGGATCATCGCTCGGCCCCTCCACGCCGTAATTGCTGCTGTTGTTCTGGTCCGCGCCATCATGACCGTCCTCGCCATTGGCTTCGTTGTGCTTGGTGTCGTAGGTCACGCAGTCATTAAGGGTAAAGCCGTCATGCGCGGTCAGGAAGTTCACGCATGCCCACGGTTTGCGCCCCTGGTGGTCGAACTGCTCAGGGCTGGCCAGCAGGCGCGGGGCCAGGGCACCCGCCCCTTCGCCCCCACGCCAGAAATTGCGCACCACATCACGGAAACGGTCATTCCACTCCGCCCAACCGGGCGGGAAACCGCCCACCTGGTAGCCGCCGGGGCCACAGTCCCATGGTTCGGCAATCAGCTTCACGGTTTCCAGCGTGGGGTCCTGTGAACAGGCCATGAGGAAACCGGACTGGTTATCGAACCCGTTGGGCTCACGCGCAAGGATGGTGCCAAGGTCGAAGCGGAAGCCATCCACATGCATCTCGTCCGCCCAGTAGCGCAGGCTGTCGGTCACCATCTGGATCACGCGCCGGTGCGACAGGTTGACCGTGTTGCCCGTGCCCGTATCATTCACATAATAGCGCGGCTGGTCCTTGACCAGGCGGTAGTAGGAGACGTTATCGATGCCCCGGAACGAAAGCGTCGGCCCGCACTCGTTGCCTTCCGCCGTGTGGTTGTAGACAACATCCAGAATGACCTCCAGCCCGGCTGCGTGTATGGCGGAGACCATCTCCTTGAACTCACGCAGGGATTCCGCGCGGTCGGCAGCATAGTGCGGATCGGGCGCAAAGAAGCCGATCGTGTTGTAGCCCCAGTAATTGCTCAGCCCCTTTTCCAGCAGGTGCTGGTCATTGACAAAGCTGTGTACGGGCAGGAGTTCGAGCGAGGTAACACCCAGGGCGCGGATGTAGTCCAGCACATCGCGCGTGGCCAGCCCTGCATAGGTGCCGCGCAGCCCTTCGGGCACGCGGGGGTGCAAGCGGGTCAGGCCTTTGACATGGGCTTCATACAGCACCGTCTGGTCCCATGGCAGCGGATTGCGGCCCGACTGGCCATGCCAGTCAAAACCGGGGTTGATCACCACGCATTTTGGCATGAAGCGCGCGCTGTCGCGGGTGTCAAAGCTCAGATCCGCATCCTTGTGGCCAAGCGTGTAGCCAAACAGGGCGGGATCCCACTTCAGGTCCCCCATATGGGCGCGGGCATAGGGGTCGAGCAGTAGCTTGTTAGGGTTGAAACGATGGCCGACATCGGGCTCATACGGTCCGTGCACCCGGTAACCATAGAACTGTCCGGGGCCTATATCGGGCAACCAGCCATGAAAGATCTGGTCGGTATATTCGGGCAGGGTGATACGTTCGATTTCGGTCATGCCATCATGGTCGAACAGGCAGACTTCCACCTTATGCGCATGGGCTGAAAAAAGGGCAAAATTGACCCCTTCCCCATCCCATGTTGCCCCGCGCGGGTAGGGATGTCCTTCACGCAGGCGGTCTTTGAGCATCCGGGCCAAGGCATCATCTTCCTTTTTGCAGGGGTCTGTGCTGGATCAACGCCACCGGACGGCACTGGTTTGGTCTGTCATGGCGTGCGGTATGCGTGCAACCTCCGGTCATGCCATCCGTTGCATGGCTGTCCAGTATTGGGGAAAAACCATGTTCAGGATGCAAGTAAAAGAGACGCCAGATATTTCCGTGCCTTTCGACCCGCCTGCATCTGGCACACCGGTACAGCTACCCCCGCCTTATGACCCTGATAGACATGATCCCGACGATGAGAAACCGCTGGATCCGCCCGACTGGCCCGTTCCCGACGACGATGAGGATGGTGATCATGATGACGGGCGCGACGAGCCACCCGCACGCGATGAGGAAAATGGAGGCCCGCTTTTCAGCCTGTGCGTAGACCCGCATGCCCGATCCCTTTGACCTGCAACGCTTCGTGCACACATAGGAACCGGTCTTGGAAACCTTACGCCATGAAACTGGCTGCGAAGTATAAACGCACTTACTGGATGTGATTTGTTTGTCTTCGCGCAATTTGCCGAGCTGGGCCACAGCTCCATGGCGCAGCGTTATGCCATACGCTTGATGGCGGAAGCCGGGGCCTTCATGGCTCACTTGCTATCGGGACCGCAATTGGTGGCATGCATGGCAATGGTCAATGCGCTGACAGGGCGCAGCGCCCATGCCATTTTTGGCATGCCGGATGACAGGAAATTCCATTCATCCAAGACCCTGTTCCACCGCGCCGCCCTGCGGGAGGCAGCGTTTTGCACCGCCCTTGCCTGCTTTTTCAATGATGCGGAAGATACGCCAACCCTGCGCCGTGCCCATCTCGTGCCGTAAGCGACTCAGGCAGGCTGTTCAAAGCTGCCAGGGCTTTTGTCGGTGGCACTCCATTGCGGCAGGCGTTCAGGGCGTGCCTGCGCCAGCGCATGGCGCACGCCATCTGCATCAAGGTCGGCGCAATAGACCGGCGTGCCCGGCTGCTGCCGCCACGACCCGGCCAGTGGGCCGGCATCAACCGGATCAAAGCCCAGCGCGTCCACCATCTCCATCACCACTTTCTTCGCCCGCGCGTCATCCCCAGCCACGGGCAGCGCGATCCGTCCCGGCGTGCCGGCCGGCCGACCATTTTCCAGCAGGTGCCTTGCGTAGATATTGTTGAATGCCTTTATTACGGGCCGACCAATATGCTGCGCCATCCATACACTCTCGGGCGTGCCATCCTCTATGGCGGCAATCCGGCCATCGCGCTGGCGCGGGTAATAATTGCAGGTATCCACAACCACCACTTCGGGCGACACATGCGCAAACGGGGCATGACCCAGCGCCGGTATGTTCTTTTCAGGAATGGTGACGACAATCAAGTCCGCCCCCTTCACCGCATCCGCCACCGTGGCGGCGTGTGCACCGCTCTGTGCGGCAAGGGCAGCCAGAGTCTGCGGCCCGCGTGAATTGGCGATCGAGACGCTGTGCCCCAGCGCCACGAGCTTGCACGCCAGTGTGCCACCAATCTGTCCCGCGCCGATAATACCGATTTTCATATGCCTGCTCCATAATGCTGTGTTGTGTCATCTGCCCGAAAGGGTCATGCCCGGCCCATCCGTTTCCAGCAGCCGGATTGGATGTAACGAGGCGGATACGAGGCTGTTTCCGCCCCGGCCACGCACGCCGTGCGGCCCACCTATGCCACCACGATCCGTCCTGTCCTGACAGCCTTGCAAAAGACGTCCCAGTCAGCTCTGGTCTGGTCGGCATACAGAATGGAAAAACTGCCCACAGCGTCGGAAAAACTGCGCCCCCTGCCCAAATAGCCGCTGATGACCGCGGTATCGCCAGAACGGGCATGCGCACGGGCAAGGGTGCGGCCATACAGGTGCGCGTAATCAGGCAGCCCTTCAGGTGTAACATCGGAACCGACTGCGGCCAGGCGGGCATCTTTGAGGCGGCGGACATAGAACTGCCTGCCAGCCCCCAGAAACCCCGCCTCATCCGTCGCACCCCTGTCCTGCCCCGCGCTATGGGTCCAGCCAAGAAAGAGGTCACTCTGCGCCTGCATGATACGCTGACCCGTGACCACACGTTGCCCCTGGTTGGAAAAAGACGACAGGCCGGCAAATGGCGCCAGAACGGATTGCTGTGCCTCCTTGATCTGCAACAGGAGCATGTCGCCATCGACCGTGGCAAACAACCCGATGGCGCAGAACATGCCCACGCTCCCGATCCCCACGACCTTGAAGATGACATCATGCAACCTGTAGCGTGCCAGCAGCACCCCAAGTTCCGCAGGCTGTGTTGCCACGTAGCGGGCAAAGGCTTTCCGGATCACATCATCATGCGCGGGCAGGCGCATGACCAGTGGCCGGCGCTCACGCAGGGCGGGCATGGGCTGGCGGGTATCGACAAGGCCGTAATGACCGCGCGCACTTTCCATGCGTTGCGCCAGCAGGGCCTGTGCCTGTGTACGGGCCTGTTTGCTGGCAAAGCCTGCAATGGCGGCGGACAGGTTAATCGGATTGGCCCATACTTCCAGCGGCGAAAACAGCGAAAGCCGTTTCATTTCCGTAGCGTAGGCCTGCGCCATGGTGACCGCAAGCCGGCGGCTTGCGCCATCGGACAGGCCACCCTGCCGCCCCGCCAGCACCAGCGATGTGCCAAGGCGCTTGATGTCCCATTCAAACGGGGCGGGCAGCGTTTCGTCAAAGTCGTTGATATCGAAGACCGGCGTTCCCTCGGCCGAGGCATAGCTTCCAAAATTGGCCAGATGGCAGTCACCGCAACCCTGCACCATCGGACCGGCCGCAGGTGTATGGGCAAGGTCGCCGGCCATGATTGTCGCCGCCCCGCGCAGGAAGGCAAAGGGCGATACCAGCATGCGCGCATACCGGACCGGCAGCAGGTCCTGTATGCGCGAAGTACCTTGGGCAATGAGTACCCCAACCGGGTCCGGTCGCCCGTGGGGCGCGTGCCACAGGCCATGGCGCGCACGCGCCGTGCCCTTGCGCAGAGCGGCGCCGTATTCATAACGCGCCCGGCGGCTCAGGTCACAGGCATCGGGCTGCGGGCGGGACAGGGGGGAGCGTGCTGGTTTCATACGGGGAGGATATCGTTTTTGACATATTATGTCATCCTTGCCCACTCGCCCCCACAAGGGTGCGCTACCGCATGCATGGACAGATTGCCATATTATGAGAAAACGCCCTGATCTCCCGCCACACTATATTAATGAATAAAACTGAAGACACGCGGCTCACGCGGAACGGGAAAGACATTGATGGGCAGATTTATGAAGTACAACCCTTCCGCATCTTCTCGGCATGGATGCCAGAAAATAGGATTGATTGTTTTTATTCAAGGTTGGTTTTCTGGACACCTGTAAAAAACGCTGTCTTTAACACTGTTGCTCCGCGCTGAATGCGATTCAGGTCAATATCACCATTGCATCGGCCTGCTATTACTGTTTTACCAACTGTTATACCGGTGCGGCACCCGAAGCATTGCGGGAACGGCTTGACTTCAACATAAAGACCATCCTGCGCCTGGCCTGCCAGGATTAGGCAGGCATGCGCGCGGCATATCCCTACCCCCGCCGATCAAGGTTTTTGCGGATATCCTGCACAAAGCGTGAATAGCGCACGCCCACGAAAAACAGGCTCATAAGCAGCCGTGCCGGCCACCGGCAGGGCCGCCTGACCTGTATGAGCAGGACATAGCGGTCCTGATCCGTGTTGTTCCAGACTTCGTGATTATAGGTGTCATCAAACAGGAGGGAATGACCATCGGTCCATGGGCAGACATGAAGCTTTTCCCCTTCCTCGATCTGGATCCAGCAGTTTTCGCGGTCCGCGGGAACACGCAGGGCCAGATGATAGGTCAGCATGCCCTTGGTCATGCCGCGATGGCGCGGGATGTGGCAGCCTGCTTCCAGCACCGAGAAACTGGCGGTGCACAGATCCGGGATATGATCGATCAGGGTTGCCGTAAGCGGCACGCGGGCACGGTTTTCCTGCCGCTTGTAGCCGTATCCTTCCAGAAAGAAGGAATGCCAGCGCCTGTCCGCCGCAATACGCCCGTGATCGGGTGAGATATCCCCCAGTGAAGGAATGTTGCCCACGCCCACCCGCAGGGCTTCATCACGGATGTTTTCCCAGTTCCGCTCCAGCATGCTGACCCATGGCATGATGGAAGGGTCAAACACCGCCTGGTCGGGCAGGAGGGACTGGCGCATGATGAAGGCATCCACCCTGTCGCGCAGCCCTTTTGTAAGATGATAAATGGTCTTCTTTCGTGCCATCTCATACTCCCCGGCAATGCTGCATCCCTAGAATATGTTATGCATGGAAACAATAACCATCACGACGCAATACAAAAAAAAATTTTTGGAAGGTTACAAAGTAAATCAAGGTATGCGCATACGACAATTCTGTTAATACATTTATTGGGTGCAACTTTATTCATGTGCCCTGCAGGCAAGTATTATGCGCGGCACAAGGCCGCAATGGCCCGTACTACCCTGCCTGCTGACGCTGCGGCATCGCACGTAGCGTGGCGCGCAGCGCGGCCACATCGCGTGCGGGTGGAACGCCAAAAAGGCGGCGATAGTCACGGCTGAACTGCGACGGGCTTTCATACCCCACCGCAAAGCCCGCCCTGGCGGCATCTTCGCCCACACTCACCATCCGCCTGCGCGCTTCATGCAGGCGGATGCGCGTCCTGTACTGCAGTGGACTCATCATGGTGACCGCGCGAAAATGGCGGTAGAACGAGGGCGTGCTCATGCCGGTCTGCCGCGCCAGGGTATCTACATCGAACGCCTGCGCGTAATGCTGGCGTATCCATGCAATGGCCCCGCTGACCTGCGACAGGTGGCTGCCAGCCAGGGCAATCTGGCGCAACTGCCCGCCCTGTTCGCCCTGCAGCAGACGATAGAGGATCTCGCGCTTGATAAGCGGTGCCAGAACCGGGATATCCCCTGTCCGGTCCAGCAGGTTGACCAGACGCGCCATGGGGCACAGCAGGTCATCCGTCAATGCGCTGACCGCAAGGCCGGGAGACATGCGCGCGTCCGTTGCGACCGGTGGTGCGCCCAGCAGCAGGGCCGCGACCTCGGCCGGGTCAAGGTCAAGGCTGAGCGACAGGTAGGGCATGTCCGCACTTGCCTGCGTGACACAACTGGTAACCGGCAGGTCTACGGTTGCGATCAGGTATTTGCGCGTATCATAGGTAAAGACCCGCGTGCCCAGCCTGACCTGCTTGCTGCCCTGCACGATCATGCACAACCGGGGGCGGTACACGCTTTCCATAGGCAGGGTCTGCCCCACCGAATGGAAAAGGACCAGCCCCGGCACGGGTGTTTCGGTCTGCAGGCCCGTGGCATGCCGGGCCATGGTCTGGCGCAGGGTCATGAGTGGCTGGGACATCATGTTTTCTCTATCATCATGGTGGCAGGTCCGGTATGGCACCAACAGGCTCAGGCCGTCACTATGATAGGATCGTGCAAGGATCAGATCGTATCTCTGTATGCAAGCCCTGCCATGCACGGCATGATGTCCCACCAGCCCGGAGCCGCATGGGACCGGGCGCCCCTGAACCGCGGGAACAGCGATGAAATACAACCCACTGGGCCAGACCGGCCTCCTGGTGTCCGAACTGTGCCTCGGCACCATGACATTTGGCGGCAATGACGGCATATGGAAGGAAATGGGCGGCCTGGACCAGAAACACGCGGACGGGCTTGTGCGTACCGCGCTCGATGCCGGGGTCAACTTCATCGATACGGCCAACGTGTATGCTGCCGGCCAGTCCGAGCAGATCACGGGCCAGGCGCTGCGCAACCTTGGCGTTGCGCGCGATGATGTGGTGATCGCCACCAAGGTGCTTGGCCCCATGGGTGCCGGCCCCAACGCACGCGGCGCCTCGCGCGCCCATATCCTGGCGCAGGCGCGCGCCAGCCTGAAGCGGCTGCAGCTTGAGCATATCGACCTGTACCAGATCCATGGCGTGGACCCCCTGACACCGATCGAGGAGACCATGGAGGCGCTCGATACACTCGTGCGCAGTGGGGATGTGCGCTATGTTGGTGTATCGAACTGGGCGGCATGGCAGATTGCCAAGGCGCTGGGCATTGCCGAGCGCAAAAACCTTGCCCCACTGCGCTCGCTGCAGGCGTACTATACCCTTGCCGGGCGCGACCTGGAGCGTGAACTGGCTCCCATGCTGCTGTCCGAACAGGTGGGGCTGATGGTCTGGAGCCCGCTGGCCGGTGGCCTGCTGTCGGGCAAGTACAATCGTGATGGCACATCCATGACGGGTGACGGACGGCGGGCGAATTTCGATTTTCCACCCGTCAACCGCGAACGCGCCTTTGACGTGATTGATGCCATGCGCCCCATGGCCGCAGCCCACGGATGCAGCGTGGCGCAGATCGCCCTGGCATGGCTTTTGCACCAGAAGGTGGTCACCACCGTCATCATGGGGGCCCGCCGCCCCGAACAGTTGACCGACAACCTGGCCGCCACAGCGATCACATTATCCGAAGTGGAACTGGCGGCCCTTGATCATGTCAGTGCCCTGCCCCCGGAATACCCTGGCTGGATGATCGAACGCCAGGGCGGCTACCGTACGGGCGCCATGGCGGGCGAGAAACCCAAATCCGCCTGAACAGAAAACGGAAGGACTCCAGAATGCTTTCATGTGTCGGCTATGCCGCAACAGCGGCCGATGCCCCACTCAAGCCCTTTACCTTCGAGCGGCGCGAAACCGGGCCTGATGACGTACGGATCGATATCCTGTACTGCGGCGTGTGCCATTCCGACCTGCATCAGGCACGTAATGAATGGCACAATACGATCTATCCCTGCATTCCGGGTCATGAAATCGTAGGCCGGGTAGCTGAAACGGGGACGTCGGTCACCCGTTTCAAAAAAGGCGATATGGTTGGCGTGGGCTGCCTGGTTGATTCGTGTCGTGAATGCGCCAGCTGCCGCGAGGGGCTGGAGCAGTATTGCGAGGTCGGTTTTGTTGCCACCTATAATGGCGAAGACCGGCACGGCCGCGGCATTACGTTTGGCGGTTATTCGCGCGCCGTGGTAGTTGACCAGTCCTTCGTGCTGCGCGTGCCCGACACCCTGGACCCGGCGGCAGCCAGCCCGCTGCTGTGTGCGGGCATTACCACATGGTCACCGCTGCGCAAGTGGAAGGTCGGACCCGGCCAGCGTGTTGGCATTGTCGGGCTGGGTGGGCTGGGCCACATGGGGGTCAAGTTCGCCCGTGCGCTGGGGGCGGAAGTGGTATTGTTCACTACATCGCCCGGCAAGATAGCCGATGGCCTGCGTCTGGGCGCGCATGAGGTCGTGCTGTCAAAGGACGCCGATGCGATGGCGAAAGAGCGCGGGCAGTTCGACTTCATTCTTGATGCCGTGGCGGCGGACCATGACATCAACGCCTATCTGGACCTGCTCAAGCGCGATGGTACGATGGTGCAGGTGGGCGCGCCGGAAAAGCCGCTGCCGGTTTCCGTGTTCAGCCTGCTCATGAAGCGCCGCAGCTTTGCCGGTTCTCTGATTGGCGGTATTCCCGAAACGCAGGAAATGCTGGATTTCTGCGGCAAGCACAACATCACGGCGGATATCGAGATGATCCGCATGGACGAGATCGAAACCGCATACACACGCATGCTGCGTTCGGATGTGAAATACCGCTTCGTGATCGACATGGCGACCATGCCCCAGAGCGCATGACCTGCCCGGCCTGAAAATTCCCCATGCCCTGTTTCCGCGCCCCACCACGCACGTTCAGCCCAGTAAGGAAAAACAGGAAATGGGAGTCAGGTCATGAAGATCGGGTTTGTCGGGCTGGGCGCCATGGGGCACTCCATGGCGCAACGCCTGCTGGCGGCAGGGCATGGGCTATGCGTGTACAACCGCATTGCCGCCAGGGTGGATGACCTGCTGGCACAGGGCGCAACCCTGGCCCCTACCCCGCCCGCCGCGGCACAGGGGGCGAACATCGTCTTTTCCATGCTGTTTGATGATGCCGCTGCACAGGTTCTGACCTTCGGTCCCGGTGGCATTGCCACCACGCTGGGTGCAGACGCCATCCATGCCTGCTGCAGCACGCTCTCGCCGAAACAGGCCCGCAGGCTGCGCGACGGGCGCGCCGCCCGCGATGGCGGCGGGGAATGGCAGGCGGGACTGTGTTATTCTGCTTGAATGCGTACGACGCGATGTCGGTCTGCCTCCACCCCGCGCCCGGCCGGGGGTACAGGACTGACAACTGACACGGCTACGATGCCGCGGGCCTGCTGGTCGCGCATGTCGAAATACTGCTTGAGCGCAACATACTGCAGAAAATGAACCAGGTTTGCCATCATCCCCTCCCTATTGATCCTGAATACCGATAGAGTAATAAACGCAACGACAGGAGAAACGGTTTCATTTTTTCTTGAAAACCGAAAGATTTCTTACATGGATACATATGCGCCACCTTTCCACCCCGCACCGTTTTCCTGCATGTAGCATGGCCTTTGTCATGCCATATTTCCCCATGCCCATATTGCCCTTCGGCAGGGACATGACATGAGGCGTGCGCAGACGCTCCTTATCGTGTAGCCTTGGGAACCAGTCCGATACGATGACAGATGCGAGAAAGACCTTATGAAAATAGCCCAGTGGATGCAGCACTCTGGCGTCGCGTTCGGGACCAGCGGCGCGCGCGGCCTTGTTACCGCCATGACGGATCGCGTTTGCTTCGCCTATACGGTGGGCTACCTCCGGCATCTGGCCACCTTGGGTGAGTTCGCACCCGGCACAGATGTTGCCGTAGCGGGAGACCTGCGGCCCAGCACGCCGCACATCCTGCGCGCCTGTGTCGCGGCCATCACCCACATGGGGGGGCGGCCGGTCTTCTGCGGTTTCGTGCCAACGCCAGCGCTGTGCCTGTATGCCTTTGGCCGGGGCATCCCTTCGCTCATGGTCACAGGCAGCCATATTCCGGCGGACCGCAACGGCATAAAGTTCAATCGCGCGCATGGGGAATTCCTCAAATCCGATGAAGCTGCGATGCGTGAGGAAGATGTGGACCTTCCCGATAGCCTGTTTGATGGCAGTGCTGCGCTCATATCCCCCCCAATCCTGCCACCCGTGACCGATGTCGTGCCCGGCTTTATCGCTCGCTACCGTGATTTTTTCGGTTCTGATGCCCTGTCTGGCCTGACCCTTGGCATCTACCAGCATTCCGCCGTGGGGCGTGACGTGCTGGTGCATATTGTCGAAGCGCTGGGTGGCCGTGCCGTACCGCTTGGCCGGATGGAGGATTTTATTCCCGTCGATACCGAAGCCGTCCGCCCCGAGGATGCCACCCTGGCGCGCCAGTGGGCGAGCGATGGTGAGCTTGATGCGATCCTGACCACCGATGGCGATTCCGACCGCCCCCTCCTGGCCGACCGTGCGGGGGACTGGCTGCGGGGCGATGTGCTGGGCATTCTGGCCGCGCGCTTTCTGGGCGCCTGCGCCGTGACCACGCCGGTTAGCAGCAATAGCGCGCTGGAACTCTCGGGCTTTGCCAGTGATGTGCGGCGCACCCGCATCGGCTCGCCCTTCGTGGTTGCCGCCATGACCGAAGCCGCCGCCGCTGGTAGCCTGCCTTCGGTCGGGTACGAAGCCAATGGTGGCTTCCTGCTGGGCAGCGACGTGACACGCAATGGCCGCACTCTGCGCGCCCTACCCACCCGTGATTCCGTGCTGCCCATGCTGTGCGCGCTGGTCGCCGCACGCGACGCGGGCATGGATCTGGCTGAACTGGTGCGCACCCTGCCGCCCCGCTTTACCCTGAGCGACCGGCTGGTTGAAATGCCCACCGCACAGAGCAGAGACCGGATTGCGCGTCTGAGCGAAGACCCCGTACAGGGAGCCGAGGCGCTGGGCCTGTGCAAAATCTGCGGCCCGCTTGCCAGCGTAGATGAAACCGATGGCCTGCGCATGACCTTTGCCGATGGCAGGGTCGTCCACCTGCGCCCTTCGGGCAACGCACCGGAACTGCGGGTCTATGTGGAGGCCGACAGCCCCGAACAGGCGCAGACCCTGCTCAGGGCAGGGATTGACGCGGTCAGCCTCTGGCGCGAACAGGCATAGCCCTGCGCGGGTGGCGGGTACACTTTTTGCCCGTCTCCCCCATTTCCGTGCAGCATGGTCTGTGGGATGGTCAGGCATGAAACCCTAAGCCCCGATCGGTGGCTACCTGTTCAGCCAGCCGGTGCGTTATGATGGCACGGCAAAAACCTGATACAGGCCAGCCTGAAGCACTGGCACGCACAGGGGTGCATTGTTCTGCTGCTCCGAACTGGCCGACCGGTGCTGCAAATACTGGGGCGCAACCCGCTGCTCAACTGCGACGACACGGGCATCCGCTCCCTGCCCGGCACCGGGTCCGCATCCGCACCAATATGTCCCTTCACCCTGTTCCTGAGCGAACTGGATGAATATGAAGGCGGTGAACTGATCATTCAGAATACTTATGGCACCCAGCGTATCCGGGTGCCTGCGGGTGCCATGGTGCTTAACCCCGCCACGATCCTGCACAGCGTACATAAAGGCACGCGCGGCAGCAGGTGGGCGGCATTCTTCTGGTCGCACTCCATGATCCGCAACGACGTGCAGCACACCCTGCCCTACCAGTTTGACTGCTCGGTCATCGAAATCCGCAAGGCCCTGCCCGATAAGCGTCCCGGCAAGCTGGGGCTGACCGCTACCTGTCACAACCTGCCGCGCCAGTGGACCGAACTGTAGACGCACGCCCAAAAGATCGGAAACGGTAGGTTTCCGTATTTGGGGTATCGGCAAGACCGGGGCACGATAGTGTTGAGACCTTCACGCCATAACGGGAGACCATGAAAATGCCCAAGGTTCTTGTTCTGTATTATTCCACCTACGGCCATATCGAGACGATGGCCCACGCAGTGGCCGAAGGCGTGCGCGCGGGCGGCCTGGAAGCCGATGTCAAGCGCGTGCCTGAACTGGTGCCCGAGGATGTGGCGAAGGCCCACCACTTCAAGACCGAACAGGCCGCCCCCCTCGCCACCACCGCCGAACTGGCGGAGTATGATGCGATCATCGTGGGGGCCCCGACCCGCTTTGGCCGCATACCCTCACAGATGGCCAATTTCTGGGACCAGACAGGCGGACTGTGGCTCAAGGGCGCGCTGGTGGGCAAGGTGGGGGCGGCGTTTACCTCTACCGCCAGCCAGCATGGCGGGCAGGAGACGACGCTGTTTTCAATCCTGACCAACCTGATCCACCATGGCATGGTCATTACCGGCCTGCCCTACAGCTTTCAGGGGCAGTTGAAGCTGGATGAAGTGACCGGCGGTGCCCCTTATGGCGCAACCACAATCGCGGCAGGCGACGGCTCCCGCCAGCCCAGCGCCAATGAACTGGACGGGGCGAAATTCCTTGGCCAGCATGTGGCCGACCTGGCGCGCCGGCTCGCCTGAACCATTACCACGCAAAAGCTGGATGGACGCCCCCGGCCATAAGGCCGGGGGTGTTCTTTCATGCGGCACCAGAATGGGCGGGAGCGTCCTGATGCTCCCATGGCGGGCGTGCGAACGCGCCTGCCAGATAATCGATGAACGTCGTGACCCGCATGGGACGCAGCGTGCTGGCGGGTGTGACCAGATAAAGTGCTACCGGGTCCGCCTCCCATTGCGGGAGCAGGCGGATGATGCGTCCGGCCTGCAACCCCTTCCACACCATGAACTCCGGGAACAGCCCGAACCCCAGCCCCGCCTCCAGCGCGGGTAGGAAGGCCTCCGCATTGTCCGAGCGCAGGCGCGCCGTCTGTGACAGCACGTATTCCCGCCCGCTCACCCGCTCATGCAGGCGGATCATGCCCGGCGCGGAGGTGTTGGTGTAGACAAAGCTCCTGTGCCCCTCCAGTGCACGCGGGTCATCAGGATGGCCGATCTGCGCCACGTAAGCGGGAGATGCAACCAGTACCAGCCGCACACCGCACAACCGCCGCGCCCGCAGGGCGGAATCCGCCAGTGCCGCGATCCGCAGCGCGATGTCATACCCCCCGGCTACAAGGTCCACCAGCGCATCGCTGTAATCCATGGTGATGTCGACCTGAGGGTACTGGCGCAGGAAACCCGGCAGCAACGGGGCAAGGTGACGCACCCCGAATGTCATGGGGGCGGCAATGCGGATCAGGCCGGATGGCACCAGCGTGCCGCCACGGGCTTCGGTCTCGGCAGCTTCGGCCTCGGCCAGAATACGGCTGGCATGACCCAGCAGCGCGCGGCCCGTCTCGGTCAGGGACATCTGGCGGGAATTGCGGTTGAACAGCGCAACCCCCAGCGCCTGCTCAAGCCGACTTACGGCCTTGGATACGGTGGGTTTGGAAAGCTGGATCTCCTCCGCCGCGCGGGCAAAGGAGCCACGTTCGGCCACTTTTGCAAAAATGGCCCAGGCTTCCAGGTCGGGCAGTCTCATCATGCATCCTCAAGCAATGCGCTCCATCCATCGTTTCCATAACCGACAACCGGAACCTTGTCTTTATGTGCAATATTCAGAAACGGTAGGTTTCATTCATTTCCATATATACCATAGAAATCCCGCGTTAACATGCCAGCACGCAAACGGAAAATGGAGTTAAGGCAGATGATCGAGATCCGTCCCTTTGACAGGCTGGGCCATGCCGACCATGGCTGGCTGGATGCCCGGCATCATTTCTCCTTCGCCAGTTACCATGATCCCGCGCGCATGCACTGGGGCGCGCTGCGAGTGTGGAATGATGACATGATCGCCCCCAACACAGGCTTTGGCACCCACCCGCACCGTGACATGGAAATCATCACCTACGTGCGCGAAGGGGCCATCACGCATCAGGACAGCCTGGGCAATACTGGCCGGACGGAAGCGGGCGACGTGCAGGTCATGTCGGCTGGCACCGGTATCCGCCACAGCGAATACAACCGCGATAATGTGCCCACGCGGCTTTTCCAGATCTGGATCATGCCCGACCGCACGGGGCATGCGCCCTCATGGGGAACGCGGGCTTTCCCGCGCGGCGAGCGCGCGGGGCGGTTTGTGGTACTGGCATCAGGCCATAAGGAAGATACCGACGCGCTGCCCATCAATACCGATGCACGTGTGCTGGGCGCCACACTGCGTAATGGTGAAGTGGTGGAATACCCGCTGGGAAATGAACGGTTGGGCTATCTTGTCCCCGCGCGTGGCGCGGTAGAAATAGAGGGCTTGCGGGTAGGCGAGCGTGATGGCGCGGCCATTTCCGACACCGCCGTGCTGCGTGTGCGCGCGCTGGGGGATGCCGAGATCGTACTGGTTGATACCGCACCCTGAACCGGTCCCCCTCCCGCCCTGATGGCTGCTGCCCCGAACGCTGGCTGCCCAGAACTCTGGCCATCATGCCGCGTTCCACCTGCTTCATGTTACAGGAGGTTCCGATGCGCCACACCCTGAAGATTATGGCCACGCTGGCCATGGCGGTATCGCTTGCCGGGTGCTACGGCCCCCGTCACCACCATGACCGGAGCTGGAACCATGGTGGTTATTACCATGATGGCTATGACCGCCGTGGCGGCAGACCTTACCGTGGCGGCCCGATGGGCGGTGGCGGCGGCCGGTGGTAGGGTGGCAGACATGCTGGCCGGACAGCGTATGGCTGCCATGCCTGCACCATCTGCCGCATGCACCATGATTGCGTTACCCTGCCCCGACAATGACCGTGGAGAGAGATCATGGACCCGAAAGCCGTGGCGGAAGCCTATTTCAGTCTGGGCACCCAGATCGAGGAAAGCCAGGCCCGTGTAAGCGATGCGGCCGAAGCGCTGATTCCCCTTGCCCAGAAAGGCAATGAAGACGCGCGCACCGCACTAAACAGACTGCGCGAGGCCGCCGTGTCCATGCAGGCGGAACGCACACGCGCCCAGTATCTGTGGGATCTGGCCGCAGGCCGCACCCCGCCCGCCCCACCAGTCGAGGCCACCACCCCCGACCAGCCGGGCAAGGCTGGACGCCCCCACACCTTTCTTGACAGCCTGCTTGAAGACCTGACCGGCACGCCACTGTAACGCATGCTGAGTATCTCCGGTGGACGGATGTGATCCTCCGCCCACCGGGACATGGGCCACCAGACCCGGACGGATGGCCCGACCGGCATGGGGGGATATTGTCTTGTCTCCGCCTTTGCGGCATGAGGGGGCAACCAGTTTCCCATCCCATTCCCGCGGCAGGTTCACATATGTCCCAACACACACCCTTCGGTCTTGATAATGATACGGTCACCGTCACTGCCGTGACTCATTCGGGGAATTTCCATCTGGATGAAACGCTGGGCTATGTGATCCTGCATTACGCCCTTGCACCGCAGGGAGATCTGGCGGGGCGTGTGATGGCCAATACGCCGGGGGACCGGTTGCACTTCACCCGTACGCGCACGCCGGAGCGAATTGCTGCCGCCAATATCGTATTTGACGTAGGCGGCCGGCATGACCCCGCCGCAGGCCGTTATGACCATCACATGAAGGATAAGCCCCTGCGTGAGGACGGCACGCCCTACAGCGCGGCAGGGCTGTTGTGGAAGGATTACGGCATTGCTGCCATCCGCAACATGTTGGCCACCCCGGTAGATGAGGCGGAACTCCCCGCCATCTGGCAGGCGATTGACAAGTCACTGGTCCTGCCGATCGATCAGGATGACAATGGCGTGGCAAAGATGGGCAAGCTGTCACTGGCCGATATCGTATCCGCCTGCCGTCCCGCATGGGATACGGCCGAGCTGTACGGCCCCGAACAGGCCCGTGCGCGCGAGAGCGCGGGCTTTTCCCAGGCTGCCACCACGATTGCGGGCTATCTGGTCAACATGGTGGACCGCGTGCGCGCCAGCCTGAAGGCTGCAAGCCGCGTACTGGCAGCCTATGAGGCGGCACAGGACAAGCGCATCCTGATCATGGATACGGGCATGCCAACGGAAAAGGTGATTTTCGAGCACGACCTGCCGGTGGTCTATGTCGTCTCCCCTGCCGGGCGCGATCGGTGGAACGTCAAGGCCGTGCCGCCCACGCGCGGTGACTTCGGCCAGCGCGTATCCCTGCCAGACGCATGGCGCGGGCTGGAAGGCGAAGCGCTGGCCAAGGTATCAGGCGTGTCCGATGCGGTATTTGCCCACCCTGCCCGCTTCATCTGTGGTGCGGCCAGCAAGGCGGGCGCGGTGCGCATGGCCACGCTGGCGCTGGAGATCGATGCGGCAGCCGCACCCTCCGCCTAAGATTACCCTGCTCGTGGCACGGCATGGCCGCTGCTGCGGGCCTCGCACCTGTAAAGTGGCAGGCCACACCCGGACTGTGGATCGTGGCCTGAAAATACTTCTGTTTTATTAATATTACTGCTGCTCCATATTGTTTTTATTGTGACAGGGGGCATGCAATCAGCATGCAACATATACCTCTCCCATAGCGTTGATCGGGCATTGCCCCTCCAACAGCCATACCGGAGAGACCATGACCAAGACGATCCCGCCCCAGAGCCAGCCGCACCAGCCCGGTATCGAACGCCTGATGGACCCGCCAGCCGAGCACATCCGCCCCGATTACAAAGGCAGCGGCAAGCTGGCAGGCCGCAGGGCACTCATTACGGGTGGGGATAGTGGCATCGGGCGGGCCGCTGCCCTGCATTTCGCCCGTGAAGGGGCGGATGTCGGCATACTCTACCTTGAAGAGGATGAGGATGCGCGCGAGACCATCCGCCTTGTGGAAGCCGAAGGCGTGCGCGGCCTTGCCATCCGTGGTGACGTATCGGACAGTGCCGTGTGCACAGATGCAGTCACCCGCACGGTAGAAACATTCGGCGGCCTTGATATCGTGGTGAACAACGCCGGGGTACAGTATGTCAGCAATGACCTGACCGACATTACCGATGCCCAGTGGCAGCGCCACATGGATGTGAACATCAACGGCTATTTCTATATTACCCGCGCAGCCCTTCCCCATCTGGGACAGGATAGCGTGATCATCAATACATCATCCATCAATGCCTTTGCGGGCAATACGTCACTGGTGGCCTATACTACAACCAAGGCGGCGGAAATGGGCTTTACCCGCGCCCTGGCGCTGCAACTTGCACCAAAGGGCATACGGGTCAACGCGGTGGCCCCCGGCCCGGTCTGGACCCCGCTGCAACCCGCAAGCTGGGGGCCGGTGGACCCGCAGGCGGTAGCTGACCTGGGCAAGAATACGCCCATGCAGCGCGTGGGCCAGCCAAGCGAACTGGGCCCGGCCTATGTCTATCTGGCGGCACGGGATTCATCCTACGTCACGGGGCAGACGATCCACGTCAATGGTGGAATGATCATCAATGGCTGAGGCCCTGCCGGCGCTGATGCTGCCGGTCACCTCGTGGCTACGCCTTGGGCCGCATCGCCGCTGGCTGGACATGCAAGGTCAGCGCCTGTTGGATTTCTCCAAGCCATCGCGCGTGCCCCATGGCTTTTCCGCCCTTGGCGATGACGGGCGGCTACAGCCCGATGCCGTGGCCGACAGCACGCTCACCGCGCGCATGACCCATGTCTACGCCGTGGCCATGGGCCGTGGCCTGCCCGGTTGCGCACCGCTGGCCGCCCATGGCGTGGCCTGCCTGCGCGGCGCGCTAGAGGATCACGACCATGGAGGCTGGTACCTGACCCCAACTGTGGCAGGAGCCCCACCTGAAAATTCGCGCAAGCAGGCCTACCTGCATGCTTTCATAGCGCTTGCCGCATCATCGGCGCGTGTTGCCGGAATTGCGGGGGCGCATGAACTGCTTGATTCGGCGCTGACCATATGGGAGCGACATTTCTGGAGCGAGGCGGAAGGCGTGTTTCGTGAAAGTTTTGCCGCGGACTGGTCGGATGAAGAAGATTACCGGGGTGCGAACGCCAACATGCATTCCGTCGAGGCCTGCATGGCGGTGGCGGACGTAACCGGCAATGCGGTATGGCGGCACCGGGCGCTGCGTGTTGCCGAACGCTTCATTCACACCCATGCGCGTGACGGGGGCTACTGTCTGCCCGAGCACTACAACCGCAACTGGGAGGTGCTCAGGGCCTACCACCAGAACAAGCCCACCGATGCCCTGCGCCCCTACGGCATGACACCGGGGCATTTTGTGGAATGGGCGCACCTGTTGCTCAAGTTGGAAGCCGCCCTGCTACGCACGGAAGGCCATGCTCCGCCATGGCTGGTGGAAGATGCGGTCGAACTGTTCCACAGCGGCATGAACAATGGCTGGCAGCGTGATGGCGCGCCCGGCCTGCTTTATACAATCGACTGGGCGCGCAGGCCGGTCGTGCACAACCGCCCGCACTGGTGCCAGGCCGAAGCGCTGACCGCCGCCGCTGCCCTACTCAAACGGACCGGACACGCGCGCTATGAGCACTGGTACCGCACGATCTGGGATTATATCGATACCTACATGATAGACCGCAGACAGGGCGGATGGATACAGGAACTGGACGAACACAATTACCCTTCCAGCGCCGTTTATGCCGGCAAGGCAGACCTGTACCACGCATGGCAGGCCACCATATCACCGCTGCTGCCCCTTGCACCCAGCTTTGCCACCGCCGTTACCCTTCTGGACAACTAGCATGAACACAACTCAAAAATCGTTCCATCATATTAATATGGTTGCCAAAAAATCAAATTATATTTTTATAATTCATTTATAAATCAATATATTATCTTTGCCTGTAGTAGTGCTGCCCTACATGTGCTACATTAAAAGTGGCGTGTCGTAGCGCCGTTGAAACAAGGAGGCCCCTATGTCGGGTGGCCTGCCGAATACAACACCCGGACTATAGTCCAGCGGTGAACAGTGATTACTGTTTGTCGTCTGGGGGAATAGGTAGGGCGTGAGTTTACCTTGTTTCACACGCTACGACCCACCCGACGCCAGGAGGCGTTGCTGCTCAAACACGCCTGTCGTAGGGCGATGAAACATGGTGAATAATGATGCTTCAAAAGGTGGCGGAATCACCGCCATTCGTTGTGCCTATTCAGGAACATAACGTAAACATACAGCCCTTTGGTACTTACCCTCCTACCAAAACACAGCAATGGATACGCTACATCTTTTTCAATACCTCGTTTGGATATATGAAATTGAGGCGTCCCTTTGTCGAAAGGTTCAAGCAGGAGTGTAAAGGAGGACCTGTTGATTCCTACCTGTTTGGGTTGAAGGTTCGGTTTTACCCTCAAGACAACCAGACTGATGCCAAGTCGGCGGTCTGTGGTAATTGCTACAACGCCAAAGAGTGGAGGTGGCTGGACAAGTGCCTCCCTACTGGTGGCACCTTCCTCGATATTGGTGCCAACATGGGGTTCTTTTCCCTGTTTGCTGTTACCAAGCAGGCCCGTATCATCGCTATTGAACCAAACACCATTCTCTTTGAGAGGTTATGTAACAACATGTTTCTCAATGGTAGTGCAGCATGTTTGGTTAAAGTAGCCGTAGGTGAAAGAGATGAAACCGGCACCCTGATCCAGACGAACATGGATTACGGTGGTGGCACCATTGGTCAGGGTAAAGGAGAGACCGTTCGTATCCGGCCTTTGCTGGATATATTGACGGAGTTGAATGTCAACAAGGTCAATGTGTTGAAGATAGATATTGAAGGGTATGAGGATAAAGCTTTACTGCCCTTTTTGAGTACGGCTCCTGCCAGCCTGTTACCTGATCACATCATCATGGAATACAGTGAGCGTGATCGCTGGCAATCAGACCTGATGAGCAAACTGACCCAAGTTGGCTATCATCAAAAGGCACGTAGTCGCGGCAACATTCTTATGTCACGAAAATAGGTAAATCAGCGGGTAGGTGGTTACGACCACCTACCCGTTTTTGTGTGTTTGTTCGTTGGTATATCAGCGATAGCGGCTTACGCGCCTTACTGGCGCAGGCCCGGCGTCAGCACTGGTCCGGTCAGGTCATCATCCCCGTCCGGTCCGTGGCTGTGAGGGGCGGGTACGTCACCTGCAGGGTGGGCGTTATGTAGGCCGGAATATTGCAGCGGATCAACCGAGAACAGGCGGTTGGGCGCAGGCAACTGGGCTGCATCCCACCCGCCGCCACATGCACGGATCAGGCCGATGCGGGCTTGCAGGTAACGGGTCTGGACCTCCACCTGCTGTATGCGGGCATCCAGCGTGCTGACCTGGGCAATCAGCACATCCAGGTAGGTGGCAAGCCCGCCCTTGTACAGGTTCATTGTAATGTCCTGTGTCTGGCTGGCCGCCCCCACGGCGGCGTGCAGGCGTTCGTTCTCGCCATCCAGCCGCCTTGTACGTGACAGGCCATCTTCCACATCACGGAAGGCGGCAAGCACCGTCATGCGGTAATGGTCGCGGGTTTCACGGTATGCGGACCAGCTCTGTTGCAACTGCGCGCGGCGCAGGCCCCCTTCAAACACCGGCATGGTCACAGTCGCGCCATAGGACCACATGGAATTGGCAAGGTTGGCAAGGTTGAAGCCATTGTCATCAAACCCGCCATTCATCTGGAACGAGACATGCGGATAGAACGCAGCGCGTGCGATGCCGATGGCCCGGTTGGCCTGTGCCATCTGCCGTTCGGCTACGGCAACATCTGGCCGGCGCTGCAACAGATCCGATGGCATGGGGGTGGACAGCGCAGAACGGGTGGCATTGAGATGCGAATCCGCTGCAATGTGGAAGGATGATGGGGCGACATTGACCAGCACGGCGATGGCATGCTCCATCACCTCACGCTGGGCCTGAATGTCCAGCAGGCGGGCCTGTGTGGTGTAAAGCTGGTTTTCTGCACGGGCCACATCCAACTGCGATGCCGCCTGATCCACCAGTCTTGTGCGGGTCACGCGCAGGGATTCCTGATAATACCCGATGGACTGGGTATAGATCGCCGCCTGCGCATCCAGCCCGCGCAGGGTAAAATAATCACTGGCCAGTTCCGCCTGCAGGCTGAGCCGGGCAGAAGCGTACTGCGCCGCAGCTTCCTGCGCGTAATCCTTCTGCAGGCGCACGCGGTTGCGGATGGAGGACCAGAAATCCGGCTCCCACGATGCCATGCCGCCATAGAATTCATCTGAATCCGTGATCGGCCCCTTGTAGCGGAACAGCCGCTCGGCCGAGCTTTTGTTGTTACTGCCGCCAAAGGCTAGCCCGAAATGGGGCAACAGGTCGGCACGGGCCTCGCTTACGATCGCGCGCGCCTGCAAAAACCGCTCGCTGGCTGCCTGCAGATCCCCGTTATGGTCGGTGGCGAGGGCTTCGAGTTCATCAAGCCGGGGGTCGGCAAAGCCGGTCCACCAGTTGGCGGGAATGTGGTCATCCATAGGCTGGGCCACGGCAAAAGGGGCCTGCCCCTGCCATGTGGCGGGAACGACATAGTGCGGCGCATGATAGACGGGAGCCAGATCGCACCCCGCCAGTGACACGAGTGCAAGGACGGACGCACCGCCCCTGCATACGGAACGACGCATGCGGCGGGTCATCATTCATCGTCCTTTTCATCGGTGTCATTGCTGTATCCGGCCACGGGCTGGACCACGTGCACGCTCTCGCCTTCCAGCAGGTCGGCCGGCGGGTTGTCGATGATCCGATCACCTGGGGTGATGCCTGAAAGCACCTGTGTCGCCCCATCGCCCATGCGGCCCACGGTTATGGTGTGGAAATGCGCGTGATTCTGCGCATCCACCACGGCCACCTGCATCCCGTGTTCCTGAAACACCAGCGCACCGGTGGGTATGGTCTGGTGGGCAGCCTGTTCGGGTGCTGTCAGGGTAACGGCAGCGAATGTTCCGGGCCACAGGGCATGGTCCGCATTGTCAATCACGAACTCGCTCACGCTGGTGCGGGTATCGGGGTCGTAACCGCCCGATACGGTCAGGAACTTCGCCTCGAACCTGCGGTCAGGGAACTGCGGCACCTGTACGCTGGCCTGAAGGCCGGGCTGGAGGATGTAGGACATGTTTTCAGGGATCGAGACGAACAGCCGCATCTGGTGCGTATCGGCCACGCTGAACAGTTCGCTGGCCGCACCCGTAGCATTCAGGTTGCCACCGCCTTCATGCACGTAATCGCCCACGTTGATGTCGCGCTCCGTCACCACACCGTCAAACGGGGCGACAATGACCTTGAAGCGTTCAAGGGCTGCGTAGCGGTCAAGATTGTGGCGGGCTGCTTCAAGATCCGCTGCGGCGGATTTCTCGTTCGCATCCTGCACGGATACCGACTGGCCCGATACTGCCTGTGACTTACCCATCAAGCGCCAGCGCTGGGCCGTGACAACCGCAAGGTCGTATTTCGCCTGCGAGGATTGCAGGTCCGCCTGCGCCTGCGCGAACTGGGCATCAAGTCCGGGGGTGTTGATTTCCGCCAGCACGTCGCCTGCCGCAACGCGCGCGCCATAATCCTTGTACCACATGCGCACGTAACCCGACGCCTGCGGGTAGATGGGGGCCTGGTACCATGCCTCCACCGTGCCGGGCAGGTCGAGACTGACATGGCGGGCTTCGTGGCGCGGCGAGATGACCATGACATCGGGCACGGAGGCAATGGCAGCTTCCCGCCGCAGGGCGGCAGCATGCTGCACGCGCTCGACCAGCAGGTACCCGCACCACCCCACAATAACGGCGGCGCCTGCCAACATGATGATTTTTCTGTTTTTCTGGGTGGACATCAGTTCACTTCCCCACGGCTGCGGGACGGACGGTTGTGCAGAATTGCGTAAACACACGGCACGAACAAAAGTGTGGAGACGGTGGCCACCAGCAACCCGCCAATGACAGCGCGGCCCAATGGCGCATTCTGTGAATTGCTCATGGCCATGGGCACCATGCCAATCACCATGGCCAGTGCCGTCATCAGCACCGGGCGGATACGGCCGTAACCTGCCTCCAGCGCCGCACGTAGCGCATCGCCATGTTCCTCGATCCGTTCACGCGCGAAGGACACCACAAGGATGGAATTGGCCGTGGCGGTGCCCATGCACATGATCGCCCCCGTCAGTGCGGGAACCGAAAGCCGCGTATGCGTCAGGAACAGCGCCCATGCGATACCGGCCAGCGCACCCGGAAGGGCCGAGATGATGATGAACGGGTCCAGCCATGACTGAAAATTGACCACGATCAGCAGGTAGATCAGCAGCACCGACACCACCAGCCCGAACACCAGTTCAACATAGGCATGGCGCATGGTCTCAGTCTGGCCGCGCATGACCACGGCGGCGGTGGATGGCACCTTGTTCTGCGTCTGGTCCAGCACATGCTGCACGCCTGTCGTGACCTGCCCCAGATCCGCGCCCTCGGCAGAGACATAGATGTCCACTTCAGGCATGGAGTTGAAGTGCGAGACCTGTCCCGGCGTGCCCGTGGCGCTAACATTGCTGATACCGCCCAGTAACTGCATGTGCCGCCCCTGCGGGTCACCATCGCCCTTGTCCACCGGAATGGTCATGAGGTTGTTGAAATGTGTCAGCTGGTCCTGTGATACATACACATTAAGCGGAAAGGTGATGCCCGTGGCCGGGTCCAGCCAGTATTGCGGGTCCACTGTCTGGCTGCCTGAAAGCGTCATGAGTTCGTTATTGGCAAGGTCCGCTTCCGTCATGCCGGTGGCCTGGCTGAAGGTGCGGTTGCCCTGCACGAACAGGGTCGGCGTTTTCATGGTCTGCTGGATCACCACGTCGGCTGCCCCCGGCACGCCACGCAGGCGGTTTACCAGCAGGCGGGCATAATCGTAATTGTCGCGCAGGTCCGGCCCCGAAATCTGGATGTCGATGGGTGCGGGTGATCCGAAGTTCAGGATCCGTGCCGTAAGGTCGGCAGGCTGGAAGGTAAAGACTGTGCCGGGAAAGCGTTCTGACAGGTCATGGCGCAGAATGGTGCGGTCATCCCACACAGGTGTTTCCTCATCCTTGAGCGCAATGGTGATGTCGCAATCCTGCGTGCCGATGGTGGGGGTGGGGATGAAGGCCTGGTTATGGGCACCTTCGGGCAGACCGCAGTTTTCGATCATGCTTTCCACCTTGCCGGGAAACAGTTGGTTGATCCGGTCTTCCACCAACGATGCCTCACGTCCCGCCACCTCTATGCGGGTGCCAAGGGGTGCGCGCATGTGCATCTGGATCGTGCCCGACTTGGTCTCGGGGAAGAAATCCCGCCCCGCGACCAGGTACAGCCCCAGTGAACACACCGAGACGCCAAGAAACACGCCCACGAACCGCCTGCGCCCCGCGATTGCGCGCTCCAGCACGCCCGCATAGCTTTCACGGAAGGTGTTGAACCCGCGCTCAAACGCCTGCTGAAAGCGTTCGGGCAGGCGCTTGGGATATTGCAGGTTGTGGACCTGCGGTTCGCAATGGTGGGAATCTCCATGTCCTGTCACGCTGTGACCGGCCAGCAGATATTTGGCCATGGTCGGCACCAGTGTGCGCGAGAGGATGAAAGACGCGATCATGGCGAAGATGATGGCTTCCGCCATGGGCATGAACAGCCAGCCTGCAACCCCGCTCAGCCCAAACAGCGGCAGCCAGACAATGCAGATGCAGGTGGTGGCGACAAAGGTGGGAATGACGATCTGGTTCGCCGCGTCGATGATCGCGGGTTCCAGCGACTTGCCCATTTCCAGATGCGCGTCGATGTTCTCGATCATCACCGTAGCGTCATCCACCAGAATGCCTACCGCCAGCGCCAGGCCGCCCAGCGTCATGACATTGATTGTCTGCCCCGCCCAATGCAGGCCGATAATGGCGCACAGGATGGCCAGAGGGATGGAAGTGGCGATGATGACCGTGGGCCGCCATGACCCCAGGAACAAAAGCACCACCATGCCGGTCAGGGCGGCCGCCGTGAGCATTTCGCGCACCACGTCGAAGATGGAATCCTTCACGAAGATCGAGGCATCGCCCAGTATGCTGACCTTCACATCCGGCGGCAGCAGTTTCTGGATACGCGGCAGAAGCGCCTTGGCCCCCGCCACCACATCCAGCGTCGAGGCATCGCCGCTTTTCATCACGACAATCTCCACCCCCTGCTTGCCCTTCACCAGCACAAGGTTGGTCTGCGGGTGGCCACCGCGATAGACTTCGGCCACGTCATGGACATAAATCACCGCATTGCCCACGCGCTTGACGGGAATATCGCCCAGTTCCTTCATGGATCGCGGCGTAGCGTTGGTCTGCACCATCCAGTCGGTGGCCGAGATTTTCTGGTCCCCCGCTGGCAGCACGATATTCTGCCCGCGCAGGGCGTTCTGCACGTCCATGGCCGACAGGTGATGCGCCTGTAGCTGCTGCTGGTTGAGTGCGACCATGACAAAACTGTCCATGCCGCCATAAGCCTGCGGCACCACGGCGCCGGGCACGGTGACCAGCAGCGGACGGACGCGGATCATCGCCAGCTTGAACAGGTCGGATGGTGTCTGTTTGTCAGACGTGACCTGAAGCGTGAGTACCGGCACGGAGGAAGCATCAAGGCTCATCACCATGGGGGATGGGATATTTTCAGGAAGCTGTTTTATAACCGTCTGCGATATGGCGGTGACTTCTGCTTCCGCCTTGCCAATATCGGTGCCGGGCTGAAAGTATATATTGACGATACCGCGCCCGTAATACGAACTGCTTTCCATATGTTCGATACCCTCCACAGTGGAGGTCACCATCAGTTCGTAATTGTAGATGATACGACCCGCAAATTCTTCCGGCAGCATACCGCCATAGGTCCAGACAACGGACACGACCGGTATTTTTATGTTGGGGAATACGTCCGTCGGCGTGCGCAATACCGACATGATGCCAAAGACCACAATAAGGATCGATAGCACCACAAAGGTATAGGGCCGACGTAGCGCGGTAACTACGATGGCATTCATGGGTCGGGAAATTCCCTGTATTATAAAAACCATTTCATGACGTGGCCTGTAGCCTGCAATTCATGTTGATATGGTTTTTTTATTATGTCTGTTGGCAAAAGGCCGCCAGCAGGGCTGGCCACGGCTTTATAACGCGGGGTGTGTACTGATATAACAGGGCATGGCAGGGCACTCCGGCATGGGTCGGTCTGGGGCGGGCCGGCATGGGGTCATGCGGCATCTACCTGCAACAACAGATACAGATTTTTGACAAAGTATGTATGATTAATATTTAAAATAAGTTTTCATGAAGGAAATTATTCTATACAATTACTTATATTTAATGAAACCATTTTTAATGGAACTCTCCCTATACCCGCCCCCACGCGGTCTGCGCATGGCGCAAAACCATTTGGTGGCATCCGCGCATCGGTATAGTCTTGGGTCCATGACGGATGCCTCCCCTCCCCGCCTCAGTTGCCGCGCCGCCCTGTCCTCCTTTGCTGTCCTTGGCACGGGCGGGCTTGCACAGGGTGCAGGGGCGAATACGCCACCATCATCTGGCCCTGCCACACCTCTGCCCCCTCAGGCACCCGATAACACACGGGGGGACGAACCCAATGCATCCCATCCCTCCCCCGCTGACCAGCCCGGTGGCATGCCCCACCCCGTTATGAAAACGGAAATTGACATGCCCTACCGACCCACGATCCATTTCACCCCCACCACGGGTTTCATGAACGATCCGAACGGGCTAGTTTTCGATGGCACGCAGTACCATCTGTATTACCAGTACAATCCCTTTGCCCCCTATGCGGGTCATGTACACTGGGGGCATGCCACCAGCCCCGACCTGCTGCACTGGACGGACCAGCCCATTGCACTGGACGAGACCGGGGCGGGCGAGGCCTTTACCGGTTGCGCGGTCATGGATTCCCATAACGCCAGCGGCCTGTTCAGGACGCCACAGGGCGGCATGGTGGCGCTGTACACCCGCGCAAGCCCGCATGCCCAGGCGCAGTACCTGGCCACCAGCTACGACAATGGCCAGACATTTGAAGAATATGCCCGCAATCCGGTACTCGATATCAGCAGCAATTCCTTCCGTGACCCGCAGGTATGCTTTCACAAGCCGACCGGGCGGTGGGTCATGGTGGTGGCGAAGTCACGGCTGCACCAGATTGCGTTCTATGCCTCGATCGACCTGGTGCATTGGGTGCACCTGAGCGACTTTGGCCCATCGGGTCTGTTTGGTGTGGATTATGAATGCCCCAACCTGATCGAGGTTGCGGTCGAAGGCGGGGGCACGCGCTGGATGCTGTTCGTGTCGGTCAATCCCGGTGCCCCCACTGGCGGCAGCATCACACAGTATTTTGTTGGCCAGTTCGACGGCACGCGCTTTATCCCCGATAATACCGTGATCGGCCTGACCGACTTCGCCAAGGATGCCTACGCACTTCAGGTCTACAGCAACATGCCCGGCGCGGAAGCAGTGTCCATTGCCTGGCTGGGCAACTGGCAGTACGCGCAGGAACTGCCTACGCAGAGCTGGCGCGGCGCCATGACCCTGCCCCGCACGATGGTGCTCAGGCGCGACTTTACCGGCGGCCTGCGCCTGGCCCAGACCCCGCGCGGGCTGAACACCCTGCGCGATACTCCGCTCGCCTGCCCCGCAGGCAGGCTTGCCGCGGGCGAAAGCCGGCAGGTGAGCCTGCCGCAGGGTCGGGCGGTGGAACTGTGCATGAGTGTGACCGTGGATGAACGCCCACACGGCCTGAATCCGGGGGATAAAGGACGCACCGGGCGCTTCATCATCACCTTCGGTAACGAAGGGGGCGAGAAGCTGACCATCGGCTTTGATGCGTTCTCAGGCCAGTTGTGGCTGGACCGCAGCAACCTTGCAGGCTTTGCCCAGCCGTTCTTCACCGGCCAGTTCTCGACCGCGCTGGCCCCCGATGACCGGCATTTCGAGATCCGTATCGTGCTGGATGCCTGCACGCTGGAAATCTTTGCCGATGGGGGTCTGGCGGTGGGCACGGCGCTCGTCTTCCCCGCAAGCCCGCTTGAATTCCTGCGCCTTGAGGCCAATGGCGCGGGAGCTACGATCGGCAGCCTGAACCTGTACCCGCTACGCAAGACCATGCCGCGCATGACGGCTGCCACCTGAATGCCCGCATCCCCCCATCCGGCATCGGGGCCGTGGCGGCAGGCGGCCACGGGCCTTGCGCGTAACATCCCGGCCATGGCGGCACTGGGAGTACTGGTGCTGGTGGTGCTGGCCAGCCTTCTCGCCCCATTTTATGCCCAGCATGTGGCGCATACCGACCCGTTTGCCTCCAACGTGGCGGGCACGATCATGCTGGATGGGCAGGAAGTGGACATCATGCAGCCCAATGACAACCCGCTACACCTTGGCCTC
Organism: Komagataeibacter medellinensis NBRC 3288; assembly: GCF_000182745.2. NCBI lineage: Bacteria > Pseudomonadati > Pseudomonadota > Alphaproteobacteria > Acetobacterales > Acetobacteraceae > Komagataeibacter > Komagataeibacter medellinensis. The sequence continues at coordinate 413,963 of NC_016027.1, read as the reverse complement.
AGCCCCATCGGGCCAACGGGGCGGGCGGCCTACCTGCTGGGCGCTGACAGCCAGGGGCGCGATGTGGCGGCAAGGCTGCTTTATGGCGGGCGCAATTCCCTGCTCATCTCGGCTGGGGCTGCCGTGCTGTGCCTGCTACTGGCGGGGATGGCCGGTGTGGCGGCGGGGTTCCTTGGCGGCGTGGCCGATGCCGTCATCTCGCGGCTCATGGATATCATGTGGGCGGTACCGGTCTATCTCTTCGCCATCTCGCTTTCCATCATCATGGTCAGCCAGAGCATGCGGCTGGGGCCGTTCGTGGTGCATGCGGACAGCCTGCTGGTCCCGATCTTCATCATCGCACTGGTTTACGTGCCCTATGCCGCCCGTCCCATACGGGGCCGCGTAATGGCATTGCGGCAGGCCGAGTTTGTGACCGCAGCACGCGGGCTGGGCGTGCCGGTGTGGCGGATCATGCTGCGCGACATCCTGCCCAACCTGGCTACCACGCTGGTCATGCTCGGGCCGCTGGTCATGGCGCTGGCGCTGTTGGCGGAAAGCGCGCTGTCCTTCCTCTCGCTGGGCGTGCAGGCGCCGCAGGCCTCGTGGGGCACCATCATCCAGGATGGGCAGGGTCTGATCTACACCCGCCCCATGGTGGCCGTGGCGCCGGGGCTTGCCATCGTGATCGTGGTGCTGGCGCTGAACATACTGGGCGACGGGCTACGCGATGCGCTGGACGTACGCGACAGCGGGCGGCGAACGTCATGATGGTGGCCCTGTTGCGCCGGGCGGCCCAGACGGCCCTTGTGCTGTTTGGGGTGTCCGTGCTGGTGTTTGGCGTGTTTTTCGCCACCCCCGGCGCCGACCCCACAGCGCGCATTGCCGGGCGCAACGCTTCCCCCCAGGTCATGGAGAAAGTGCGCCACGAATACGGCTTCGACCGCCCGCTGCCGGTGCAGTACGCCATCATGATGAAGAAGCTGTTCATCACCCGCGACCTTGCATCCTACGCCAATCGGGGGCAGGCTGTGGTACCTGGAATCATGCAGGCCGCCCCGGTTACGGCATGTCTGGTGGGCGGTGCGGCGGTGATATGGGTTACGATTTCCATTGCCATGGGCACGCTGGCGGCCGCCATGAAGGATACGTGGGTGGACCGCAGCCTGATGGTGCTGGGGCTGGTGGGCATTTCCATACCCGTGTTCTGGCTGGGACAGGTGACCAATCTGGTTACGCAAAGCCGCTATCATGACACATGGCTGTTCTCGTGGGTGCCGGGGCTGGGCTATGTGCCCTTTACACAGGACCCGCTGGGGTGGTTCCGCGCACTGGTCATTCCATGGGTGGTGCTGGCGGTCATGTTCATTGGCATTTATAGCCGCGTGCTCCGCTATGACCTTGTGGCACTGGCGGGCGAGGACTTCATGCGTACCGCACGCGCCAAGGGTCTCTCCCCCGCGCGGGTGCTGCTGCGCCACGGGCTGCGTACATCCATGGTCACGTTCATCTCGCTGTTCGGGCTGGATTTTGCCCAGCTTGCCGGTGGCGGCGCGCTTCTGACCGAAGTGGTGTTCGGCCTGCCCGGTGTGGGCCGACTGACCTATCGGGCGCTGACCATGCTCGACCTGCCGGTCATCATGGCAACGGTCATGTATTCCGCCATTTTCGTGGTACTGGCCAATGCGGTGGTGGATGTTGTCTACCTGTTCCTTGACCCGAGGGTGCGAGATGCCCGCTGACACCCCGCTACTGTCCGTACGTGACCTGTGTGTCAGCTTTCCTGTACATGGCCGAATGGTCCCGATTGTGGAGCATGTCTCCTTTGACATGCAGCCCGGCGAGATCCTGGGACTGGTGGGGGAATCCGGGTCGGGCAAGTCGGTCACGGCCATGGCGCTGATGGGGCTGATCGACAGCCCCGGCGTGCGGATAACGGGTTCCGCCCTGTTCCGGGGGCGCGAACTGGTGGGCATGCCGCCACGGCAGTTGCGCCGCCTGCGCGGGCGTGACATCGCCATGATCTTCCAGGACCCGATGACGGCGTTTACCCCCGTCTACACTATAGGCTGGCAGATTGACGAACAGATCCGCGCGCATGAAAAGGTCTCCCGCAGCACTGCCCGCGCCCGCACTGTGCAACTGCTGGATGACATGGGCGTGCCCGACCCCGCGCAGGCGGCGGAGCGCTATCCCCACCAACTCTCTGGCGGGCTGCGACAGCGCGCGATGATCGCCATGGCGCTTTCGTGCAGTCCCGCCCTGCTTGTCGCCGATGAGCCGACAACCGCGTTGGACGTGACCGTACAGGCCCAGATCCTGGACCTGCTACGCCGACTTCGCGGCACGCATGGTACTTCCGTGCTGCTCATCACGCATGACATGGGGGTCGTGGCCCAGACATGTGCGCGCACGCTTGTGCTCTATTCCGGTCGCGTGGCCGAATATGGCCCGACCGAAGCCGTGTTTGAGTGGCCCAGCCACCCCTATACCGCAGCCCTGCTGGATGCCATCCCGCCCCTGTACGGCGCACGCCCTGCCCGCCTGCCTGCCATAGAAGGCGCGCCCCCCCTGCCCGCATCTCGCCCCGCAGGCTGTGCGTTTGCCCCGCGCTGCCCGCATGCCCATACCACCTGTGCCACCACCCCACCGCCGCTGGTGCCTACCGGCCCGGACCAGCAGGCCGCCTGCGTTCTGCCAGCCGAAGGCATACCCCTGCCCCCGCGCGTACAGGGCATGGCAGGACGCACCGCATGACCGGAACATCCCTTACGCCCGTGCTGGAACTGCGCGACCTGCGCAAGACCTACCATCTGCCGCATGGTCGCATGCTACGCGCGGTGGATGGTCTCTCGCTGCGTGTCAGGCCCGGCGAGATGCTGGGACTGGTCGGGGAATCCGGTTGTGGCAAGTCCACGCTGGGGCGATGCATGCTGCGGCTGGCCGACCCTACCTCGGGGCGGATATTGTTTGAGGGGCGTGATATCACCACCCTGCCCGAACGCAGGCTGCGCGCGCTGCGGCCGCGCATGCAGATGGTGTTCCAGGACTCCAGTGCCGCGCTCAACCCCCGCCGCCGGATCGATGACCTGCTGGCCGAACCATTGCGGGTCCATCCCGGCGCGGACGGGCGCAAGCGCTCCACCGCCACGATTGCCGCCCGGCTGCATGAACTCATGGACCTGGTTGGCCTGCCCGCGCAAGCCCTGACGCGCTATCCGCACGAATTTTCGGGCGGGCAGCGCCAGCGCATCAACATAGCCCGCGCACTCGCGCTCTCGCCCCGACTGGTGGTGGCGGATGAACCGGTCTCGGCACTGGATGTGTCGGTACAGGCGCAGATCGTCAACCTGTTTGCCGACCTGCAACGCGAACTGGGGCTGACCTATGTATTCATCGCTCACGACCTGGCGGTGGTGCGGCAGATCTCCAACCGGGTGGCGGTCATGTACCTGGGTGCCATTGTGGAACTGGGGGAGACGGACGCTGTGCTACACCATCCCGCCCATCCCTATACCGCAGCCCTGACGGCCGCCGTGCCACAGGCTGTGGTGGGGAATACATACGCGCTGGCGCTGCGGGGCGATGCGCCAAGCCCCACCGCTCCGCGCATCGGCTGCCGCTTTCACGCGCGCTGCCCCCATGCACAGGCACGCTGCGCGCATGAAGACCCGGTGCTGCGCCCCTTGCATCCTGACCACGCGGTTGCCTGCCACTTCCCGCTCCCGCCTGGCCCGCAGCCCACACAGGGGTAACTGCGCCCGCATGGCTTCATCGTGCAAGCCATGACAACGTGCATGCCTTACTCCAAGCGGGAAACACTGCGTCATGCCCATGCCATCCAGCACCACCCTGACCGATTGCCGTTTCGTGCCTGATTTGGTGACGCTTGCGCGGGACAGTGACATTCTGGTTGTAGCCGCATCCGACGGGACGGGATCGCTGCATCTGGTCAATGCAGCGGTACTGGCTGCGCTGGGGCCGGATGGTTTCCTGGTCAATGTCGCACGTGGTTCGGTGGTGGATGAGGACGCGCTGGTCACGACACTGCAACAGGGCACGCTGGAGGGAGTGGGGCTGGATGTGTTCACCCATGAACCCGACGTGCTGCAGGCGCTGCGCGAGTCACCGCGCATGGTAATGCAGCCTCACCGGGCTAGCCCATGGGAGAGATACGGCTGGCCATGGGTAATCTGGTGGTGGACAACCTTGTCGCCCATTTTGCGGGCCGGCCCCTGCTCACCCCCGTTACCTGATACGCTGGCGCAGCATCGGAGAAGGAGCACATGACAACATAGGCTCCCATCCGCGCCGATGCGGTGGATACGATCATCCTGACACGCCACCAATACACCATCGTGATAGATTTCAAGGAAATTGGTGGCCTGAGCGGGATATGGGAGCATATGGACCGCGTGCGCGCCAACCCTGTCGCAACCCAGCCCGACCTATAGCTGGAGATTGAAACATACGAATATATGATGGCGGGACTGCTGCTGTACTACCGCACCACAACCGGGCCGGATGGCATGGCCACCTTTGACCTTGATAGTGTGCTACTTGTAATGGGCAGGTATGATGAAATCAGTACCATACCCGACTGGCTTGCACCCAAGCACACATTACCGCGCATCAATACTACAGCATGCGCAGGGAAGATGAAACGCATGCTGAACCCGTCACGTATGATTAAGGTCTGTTAGATATTGAAATTCTTCCCATATTGTAAAAATGGAAGAAAAAGACGGAACAGGTACCTTTACGGACGAGACATAGGCGATCTGGAAACCTATGATTGAGGCGTTTCGCCCAAAGGGCAAGACACCGCTCCATGATCTGCGGCACACGATAGCAGCGATTTTCTGGCTTCATGAGAATGGTGCGTAATGGCGGAGCATTCTCACTGAACTGGGTCCTGGTGATGGGCGCCGCAGCTTTTCATCCACTGGGCGAAACCGGGCGTGTGGGAACGACTGCTCGCACTGGTTCAGGATGCATGGGGCGACCTGCGCAGGTACGCCGGTCCTTATCATAACAGATGGTGGCACAGGGCAGGAGTGGCGCACCCATAGGGCCTGATCCACGCAGCCAAAACCATGCTCGCCATTGCGTGTGATGTATTGCACGATCCAAACCCCGTTAGAATGCGCCAGGACAGGCCATGCAGGCCAGTTGAGACGCGGGATCTATGTTCGGCGCCCATCCCCTGCATTTCCCTGCGCAACAGATGACCTGTCTGCACGGGCCTGCCCGTGTTGCATGACAGCGATCATCTGCCCGCAGGCGCATCATCTCAGAACCGCGGAAGTGGAATACGTGGGAAGTACAAACAGGCCATAACAATGAGCGTGACAAAGAACACGATCATGCCACCTACAATAACCACATGTCTTTTCTGCTGGTGTGTTGTAAGCGGGGGCGCACGCTCTGGTCTGAAGGAGGATGACGACGGATCCGTTTCAACTGGCCAGGATTTCATTGGAATGTTCCCTTCGTGTATTCAGCCGACCTGTGAGAAAGTACCCCTCATGGAACCTGCATCCGGTTATGGCGCAGGCCGGCCGCCTTATGATGAAAACACGTCATGCCTTCACTGTGGCAGTGCACGGGCCGCCTGCAGATGGCTTTCAAGCGTGGGCACGGTATTGCTGGCCCAGGTTTTCAGGCCCGCATTCTCCCCCCCTTCCCCATAGCGGCGGAACAGGGATACGGCATCCTGGTGGACCTCGATCTGATCACTGCGGTACTGCAGGGCAAAATCGCGACCGTGCAGGGTTTTGAGCTTGTCCAGCATATCCTGATGGCTTTCATCAAGCGCGGTGGGCGGGGCAAGTTGCACAGTGCCGCTACGCAACTGGTCCTTCAGCGCGGCAGATGTCTTTTTATGGTCCTCGATCATCTGTGTTGCGAAAGCCGTTAGTGCAGGATCGTGGTTCTGCAATGCCAGCTCGCTGGACTGTATTTCAAACATGTCGTTTATCGTTGCAATCTTGACGAAATCGGCCGTGCGCGGTGCCACCCCCATCAGGGAGTTGATTCCTGTCTTTTCCGGTACGGATTGCGCTATGGCTGGCACGGATATGCAGAGCGCCAGGCCCAGTATTGCCATTTTTCTTTTATTCATTGGACATTACTTTCCACACAAGGAGAAAAGCTTTGCCTGCACGGGAGTGTGCCATATCGCCCCTACCGTGCGGCATGAACAGTGGAAGGCGGAACCCTTTTGGGTTCCGCCAGGCAGGCTCAAGATTTTTCGTGGTCGTGGTCGTGGTCGTGGTCGTGGTCGTGACTGTGCTGGCTACCCTTGCGCCCGGCCCCGGTTGCGCGCTGGGGGCCTTCAGCAAAATTGCCCGAGTTGTGCTGACCTCCCTTGTGGCCTGCTTCGGATGCTTTCCGGCGGTCATTGGCGAAGTTGCCCGGATTGTGTTCTGTCCCCCCGCCACTGCGGCTGTCCACCGGTGTCAGAGAGACAATACTGGTGCGTTCGTGCTGGTTGAGGCGATAAACCATGATCGTTCACCTTTTGCAGATCACAGCGGCGACACGGGACCCTTGTTTTTCCCTGCTGCCCATAGCGGCTGACCAGGAAAGCAATCACCGGCAATACGCGCTGTGAAGACCAGAACGTGTTTTTTTGTCACCAGTTTCCTTACCATAAAAAATAAAAAAATGAATATTCACCACAGACGGAAATCAATTCATATCAATTTTATAATATAAAGATACGAATTCATATTTCTGCCATAGTATCAACCTCCCCGTTTTCGATCCGTCCGCTTGAAACGGGGGGAGAATGTCGCGCATGTGTGACAGTGCAGCGTAGCAGGAAAATATACGTTTCAGATCCTCTCACGCTCTGCCTATGCATACGACAACATCATGCTTATATTGCTGGTTCTGGCACTTCTTACTTTCGGGATGGTGGACCTGCTGGGCACGCTGGGATGATTTCGGTCGCGGTATTTAAAGTGGCCAAGTATTTTATCGAAAAGAAGATGAGCCAGACCAGCAGCAAAAAAAGCCTGGGCGAGGCCCGTGTCAGCCTGACCAAATTCATCACCATCATCATAGCCGTGTTCATAGAAAGGCTTATGGGTGTTTTCGAGACCAAGGTCAGTGACCCGACGGCTATCCTCTACCCTGCAGGTTTGGCTGGTGGTGGCCACACTGATCGTGCTCTCGCCGGAGGGGTTCCAGCGCATGGGCGTGGATGTCGAGCGTAAGAAAAAGCAAGCGAGCGGGGAGTGACCCGCCGAGGCGCAATGCTCCGGCGGATCGTAGCCTTACTTACCGTGCGAAGCGCTTTTGCCGCCGTGCGGCATGACCGTTTCGGCAAAATCTTCCGATACGAACACCAGTCCATCCAGCGCCTGCTGCAGGGCGGCCGAAGCTGCTTTCGGATTACGGGCTTCGGTAAACACGCTGGCGCGGTTGATCGCGCCCTGTGTCTGTTCAAGCGGTGCCAGCGCCATGATGAAGTCGGCATCTTCCCCTACAACCTGAAGGCTCTGGGCCGCCTGCTGGGTGTTGCCCGTCTTGAGCTGGGTATTGGCGGTAGCGATGGCAGCTTTCTTTTCCGGCGCAAGGGTCTCGCTGCCCACGATCTCGCCCCCCACGGGGATCCAGGTCACGGGTGTGGTGCCTGGTACGTGGGTGCTGGCAGCAGGATGCTGCGGGGCGGGATGCAGCGTGGTTTCGGCCGCCATGAACTTGGCATTGGCCTTGCCTGCCGCCGTCAGCCGTTTGGTTGCATCGTACAGCGCAGGTATGGCCTGCTCGGTCTGGCCTGAATCAAGCACCTGCTTTGCATTCAGGATATCGACCATCGCACGCTGGCCATCGGCCGAAAGATGATTGAAGGCGCGGGTGGCCTTGTATTTTTCCCAATCCGTATGCAGCGATGCCGCCTGAGCACCCAGAGGGGCGGCCATAGCCAGGCCGGTCACAACGGCCAGTGAAGCAATAAAACGCATGATTTCCCTTTTCAGTCTATGCGGCAGCAGCTCAGGACCAGCCATGACGGCGGTCATGACAGAATGTTGCAGACATCCGTCACCCGATCCATGCCCGTTCCCGGCCCGCGTGGCAAGACGGGCTGGGAACGGGGCAACCGCCGTGCCATGATCGGATTCCTTTACATCATACAGGAAGCATCCATGTTCAGCCATATTACCCTGGGTTCCAATGACATCGCGGCCTCCAAGAAATTCTATGATACAACCTTGGGCGCACTTGGCATTGCCCCATCGGGCATTAATGCCAAGGGGCGTCTGGTCTACACGACCGATCACGGGCGCCTGATCGTGACCCGCCCCGTCAACGGCCAGCCCGCCACAGCGGCCAACGGAGGCACCATCGGCTTTGTCGCCGGTTCCGAACAGGCGGTCGATGCCTGGCATGCAGCCGGCGTGGCCAATGGTGGCGTGCCCTGTGAAGACCCGCCGGGCATCCGTCACATGTCAACGGGCGACCTGTACCTGGCCTATCTGCGCGACCCGACCGGCAACAAGCTATGCGCGCTCTATCGCGTAACGGCCTGAAACCACGCCAGACCGCCTGGGCTGCCACCATTCCATGGTTCTGGACCCAGCAGTTTGGCCGCAAGCTGGAATATGCCAGCTATCAGGAACCTTTTGACCGGGTCACGATTGAAGAGGATCTGAACGGTTTCAGTTTTCCGGCCACACAGCGGCAGGGTGTGCGCCAAGTGGGCGTGGTGGCCGTAGGTCTGGCGCGGCAGATGGGTGAACTGGTCCTGCGCCATACGGTGTAAGCCTGCCGGGACTGGCACGAACCCGGCAAAGCCCATATTCTGCCGCGATCATCCACACTGGCAGGAAAAAAGGACAGGATCGTGACAACAGCAGGTACATCTTCTTCCCGCCCCATCCGGGCATGGCGGGGCCGGTTCCTTACCCTGCTGGCGCTGCTGGGCGGCCTTGCCACGCAGCCCGGGCTGGCATGGGCAACCGATACGGCCTTACCCACGCCTCCTGCACAATGCATGGGACTACAGGCAGAACCGCAACTGGAAATCACCCTCATGTTCGGCATGCGCCGTCCCAATGATGGCAGGCGTATCAACCGGCACGAATGGAACGCCTTCATGCGTGAAGTCGTGACCCCGCGCTTTCCCGCAGGCCTGACAGTGCTGCGCGGCGATGGCCAGTGGCAGAACCGTACAAGCGGCCAGATCGGGCGGGAGCCTTCACGCATCGTATGGATCGTGACCCCACCCGCACCAGACCTACAGACACGGCTTGAGACCATCCGACAGACCTACCGCACGCGCTTTGCCCAGCAATCCGTGGGGCTGGTGGTTACGGCAAGCTGCGCTGCCTTCTAACAGGCTGTTGGATTGGGAGCTAAAATGGATATTATTCATAACTTATGAAAACATATTTCTGTTCGCTGTGTTGAAAATTCTATGATTTCCATAATTCAAGCAATATTGTTGTGTAAAAAACCCCAACCCGGCAGTATGCCAGAACAGATCCTGTCTGAATGCGTGCATCCAGACAGGTGAAGATGCTCGTAAAAACAATAAATTAGAGCATCTTTACCGAACCGGTTTTCGATAGAAATGCTCTGGCCTACCGTACCCGCCCGGTCAGATCCCGCCGGAAATGGGTAGGTTTACACCGGTCATGTAGCTGGAATCCTCACCCAGTAGAAAGGCCACCACGCCCGGTATCTCATCAATATTGCCATAGCGGCGCATGGGAACGCTGCTGATCATCTGCTGTGCGACTTCCTTGGGGTCGGTGGAATAATACTGGCTGCCTGCCCTGGCCTGCAGTTCCACCTGCCGGTCCCACATGAAACCCGGCCCCATGAAGGCCGGGCTGATGGCGTTAACACGAATGTTGTGAGGTGCAAGATCCTTGGCCGCCACTTCGGTCAGGCCGACAATGGCAAACTTCGATGCCGCATATCCCGCCATGTTTGGCGGCCCCTGCACGCCCGCCATGCTTGCGGTATTAACGATTCGCCCGAACTTGCGCGTGATCATGTGCTGCGCCACGTAACGCAGCACATGGAAGGCACCACATACGTTGATGTTCATGACCCGGGCAAAATCATCATCTGGATAATCCTGCACGGGAGCGAAAGCACCCTGATAGCCCGCATTGTTGAACAGGAAATCGATCTGCCCCAGTTCACGCACCACGGTATCAACCGTTTGGCTGACCTGCCCACCATCCATCACATCACAGGTATAGATGTTGATGCGCACGTCATGGCCACCCAACCCCGTGCGCGCCTGCTCCAGTTTTTCATGATCAAGGTCCAGCAGTGCCAGATCAGCACCCATCGCAGCCAGATGTTCAGCGGTTGCAAGACCGATATTCCCGGCCGCACCGGTTACAAGCGCTACTTTTCCCGAAAACGGCAGATGTTCTGCAGACATGTATGCTTCCCTGGTTGTTGCGCACGTTCAGTGTAGGCTGAAAATGCCGGAATGCCTGTCCACTCCCGCGCGTGATTGTATGAAACGCTCATACATCTTCCCGGTTTCCCTGTTATGACACGACAGGGAAACGTAAAATACCCTCCCCTCATGTAGGTCTGTCTGGCCCCTATCCACCCTGATGGCGTAGCGGACCGGAACATTCTGAACCTGGCATTCATGGTCCTGCATGTCCTTGCCATAGGCATGCCACAACCCTGCGGGTCGGCTCCGCCATCAAACATGGCAAAGCCCTTCTGGCCACCGGGCAAGGCAGTTACCGTTCTGCCATGGCATTGGCCCCTTCCCACCGCCTGACCATGGGCAACAGCAAGGCAAACATAACCGTGGCCCCACCCGCCATGAAGGCAAGGGTACGGAACAGGCTGCCATAGATCACCAGCGTCCGCGCCGCGTCCAGACCTGCCGCGTTATCCACCGCCGCCATGTTGGCGACAATGCTGCCAACATACATGGCAAAGCCGACCAGGACATAATAGCACCCGGCCATGAACGCGCTGATCCGCACGGGTACATAGCGTGCAATGGCCGCAAGTCCGAGGCTGTTGATCATGAGTTCGCCTATGGAAAGCGGACCGTAACCGAACAGCATGACCCACGGCGAGACATGATCCGAAGATGACAGCACGGTACTGAGCCACCAGGCCAGGAACGAGAGCGTGACACAGAAAAAACCGATGACGAATTTGCCTGCGATGCTGATATCCGCATCCCGCCGCCCCAGCCAGTTATAGGCTGCAATCAGCATTGGCGTACCCAGCATGATCCATACCGGATTGAATACCTGGAACTGCCCGGCCGACATGGAAAAGAGATGCAAGCCCCACAGCGTAAAATCCTTGTTCACGTTGCGTAGTGCGAACAGGGTCAGGGAGGTGACCATCTGCTGGTAGAACACGAAATACAGCGCCACCTGAAAGGTCAGCAGGTACATGATCCGCAGCCCCGTCCGTTCGTGCACGGCCGCACGTGCATAAACGACCGCCCAGGCCAGGATGATCGTGATACCGGAGGCCACCACCAGCACCCCCTGAATGGAGGCAGAGGCAAAGACCAGCGCCATCAGCGCAGTCACGGCCACGGCACCGCCCGCCACCAGCAACCCGTGCCGCCATGGTACCGGCCTGAAATCGGATACTGTGCCAATGGCCGCCAGCCGACTGCGGCGGATGAAGTACCCCCCAACCCCCAGCAGCAGCCCCAGGCCGCAAAAGATGAATGCCGCCCCCCAGCCATAGGACTGCTGCACGAGAGGTACAAGGAAAAGCGAGAAGGTGGAGCCAATATTGACCGACATATAGTAGATCGTGAACGCCACATCCAGCTTCTGGTCCTGCCCACGATAGATGATGTTGACCATGTTGCATGAATTGGGTTTGAACAGGCCATTGCCAACCGCAATCACTGCCATGTTCACAAACAGGGCCTGGGTGGTGCCCACGAGCATGCCCAGCAGCAGGTAACCCGACGCCAGCACGATGCCCCCCACGACCATCGTACGGCGCGAGCCGAGAACCCGGTCCCCCAGCCAGCCACCTGCAACCGGGGCAGCATAGGTCATGGCGGCAAAGCTGCCCCACAGCATGTTGGCCTGCATGTCCTGCAGGCCCAGTTTCTGGATCATGTACAGCAGCAGGATGGCCTGCATGCCATAAAAACCAAATCGCTCCCATATCTCGATCGCCAGCACGACATGGAAGGCCGGCCCCCGGCTTTCGGGGCACAGGTCGGGCACGGGAAGCTCGCCCGTGCCCTTTTGACTAATATGGTCGTCCATCTCCGCGCTCAGGGCACCACCGGTAGCCATACCGCGCTGGCATGCGTGGGATCGCGATAGATGCTCTGGGTTGCCGGGATATAATCCTCCCTGCTGGCCTTGAGGATATTGGGCACGAATTTCTGCGGGTTACGGTCATACAGCGGGAACTGGCTGGACTGGATCTGGACCATGATCCGGTGACCGGGCTCAAACACATGGTTCACGGCAGGCAGCGTGAAGCGATACTGCGTGACTGCGCCGGGGGTTACAGCCATAGGCCTGTCAAAACCCTGCCGATAACGGCCACGGAAGATATCCATGGAAACCGCCAGTTCATATCCCCCCATCTCGGGCCGGTCGGCGGTAGTGGGGGGATTGACATCAATCACCTTGACCACCCAGTCCGCATCCGACCCGGTTGTTGCCGCATACAGGTCGGCCACCGGGACGCCACTTACCTTGACCGGGGCACTCAGCACCGGGCTTTCATAGGTCAGCACATCGGGGCGACTTTCGGCAAAGCGCTGATCCTGCACCAGCCATGTCTTCCAGCGGTCTGAATCGGTGGGGAAGGCAAACGGGCGTGGCAGGAAGGGTACCGGATGCGCCGGGTCGGATATGTACTGGTCCATCCCCTGGCCGCCCTGCATGGACTGAGTGGGTCTGCTGGTGGAAAGCCCATGGTCCGCCTGCACATAGAAAGCCTGTAGCGGATGGGTGCAGTGTGCCTCGCACGCGCTGGGCCAGTGGTCGATATGGTCCCAGTGGTTTTCACCGGTGTTATAGATGATGGCCTGTGGCAGGTGAACCGGAGCGGAACCAGGGCGCAGGTACTGGTCAAAGAATGGACGCAGCACCTCGTGGCGGAACTGCGATGCGGTATCGCCATTCCACTGCAGCGGTCCCAGCGTCGAGCCATTATAGTTCACCTGGCTGTGTCGCCACGGCCCCATGACCAGCACGTTGGGCACCGCAGGCTTTTCCGCCTGTAGCGCCTGCCAGGAATGGATGGCGCCCCACATGTCCTCCTGGTCCCACAGGCCCTGTTCCCACAGCATCGGCACGGTGGCCTTGCGCCGGGCCAGCAGGTGGTCGAGCGCCTGCTGCTGCCAGAATGCATCATAAGCGGGGTGCGCCAGCATACGCTGCCACCACGGGAACTGGTCCAGCCCCGCATCATGCGCAAACTGGGCTGCTGAACCGGCCGTCAGGAAATTGGTGTAGTCATCATGGTCGATGCGCGGAATGGTGTGGCCTTCCCCGCGCACGGTCATCTGGGCGGTAAAGTAGTCCAGCCCCCCCTGGCGGAAGGCGCCGTAATGGTACCAGTCATCACCCATCCAGCCATCAACCATGGGGCTTTCGGGGGCCGTGACCTTTAGCGCCGGATGCGGGTCAAGCAGCGCCATAACAACCGTGAACCCTTCATACGACGAACCCAGCATGCCGACGCGCCCGTTGCTCTGCGGCACGTTGTGGACCAGCCACTCGATCGTGTCCCATGCATCGGTTGTCTCGTCCGTTTTGCTGGGGTTGAGTGGACCACGGGGCGGACGGGTCATGACATAATCCCCCTCCGACCCGTATTTGCCACGGATATCCTGAAAGATGCGGATGTAGCCGGCTTCGACAAACGCATCATCACCCTGCGGCAGGATGGAACGGATGTCGGGTGCATCGGGAATGCGGTTTGCGCGTTCCGATGCATGGTAAGGCGTGCGGGTCAGTAGCATGGGCGCACCGGACGCATCTTTTGGAATGACAATGACCGTATGCAGTTTCACGCCATCGCGCATCGGGATCATCACGTCGCGCTTGATATAGTTGCGTGCGGTAGTGGGAAAGATGACCTGTGCGGGAATGTCGGACCCGGTCTGGACACTCAGGGACGACGTATCGGCACGGTCCGCCGGAGCCTGCGCCGCAAGCGGCCCCGAAGAGACACATGCAGCCATCATGACTGCCAGGGACGAAGGCAGATGCCGCCAGGAAAGCCGTTTCACTTCAGTATCACTCCACAATTTGTGACAAGGTATTATTTACGTTGCCGCAATCATACATGCTCCCCCCCTGTTCCCAAGTAGGAGAAACACACAAAAAACGGTACACGCCTCATGCTGGTCTGGCGGCATGTGCCGGACCGTGTTTGCCAGAGTGCTGCAACCGCGGCTTCGGAAGCAGTATCGTAACGTTTTTCGTCCCTGATCAGGACCACAAAAGTTTCGTTTTTATTTAACTTTACATAATTAGAAATAAAACCTGCATAGCCTTACCATGGGCGCAGGTGCATGCTGTAACGCGCCCCTATGCACGCATGCGTGAATTACCTATTCTGCTTCGTACTATTTTTTTCACACAACACGTTGACAAAAAACGCAATACCCCGCGTGTGGCATTGCGGTCACACACAGCATGACGGACAATACGCACGGGCATCGCTGCTGTTTTTTATGGAAAGATGTAGATTGCATTTTTTTTATGCCATCTGAACGTCCATTTTTATGTGTGTACTGTAATTACAAATGGCAGACCATTTTTATTACTGCATGAATCAAGAGCGCTATCGAATTTATATTGCGTCAAGTCTTTCAACAAAGATATAATATTAAATTCATAAAAGTGTTTTTTGTAATATATACAAAGATCTACCATTGCCAGATTCCCTGCATATCCCGCGAACGCGGCACATACTTTAGCCTAGACAAAAGTTAGGTTTTGAATAATGTATACTAAATGTTGCATTTCGAACACATTTGCCGACACGATGTGGTACGTTTTCTTTTCGGCATTGAATATTCTCCCTTCTGATACTGTAATGAAAGCCAATGGAAAGCACATTGCAGTAGTCGATATTCAAACAGACACGGCCACCAGGAAGGAAGAAGAATGAACAAGGCATTCATGTTTCCCAATTCCGCGCAATGTGAACATCAACAATATGACGGCATGAAGAAGCACGTAGCCTTACGTTTCATGCCGCCAGGTGCGATTGGGAAGTTCATCTGATGCCAAATACAATGCGACGGCAAAGACGACGGCTGGCTCGACGCCCCCTTCTGGCCGGGTCCACATTCGTGTGGCTTCTGTCTGTCGGGCCGGCCGCTATTGCTGCAGGTCAGACAAGTGACACGGCCGCCGCACCGCGTGCCCACCGGGGCAGTACAACCGCCACCCACGCACGCACGGCCACGCGGGCACCCGCCCACCATGATACGACCCCCGTCGCCGCATCATCCACACCTGAAAGCCTGAAGGTAAGCGTTGGCCGCGTGCGCACCCATAACGCGGTGCAGGCGGTAACCCGCGAGCAGATGGACCATTTTGTTGAAGGCACAAGCCCGAACCAGATCCTGGCGCTGACCACACCGGGGGCCAACTTTGCTTCAGATGATGCCTTCGGTCTCGATACGGTGGCGAACACGCTGTACGTGCGCGGCTTCAACCAGTCACAACTGGGTGCAACGCTCGATGGTATCCCCATGGGTGGGCAGGGTTTCCATAACTGGAACGGCCTGAGCGTGGACCAGATGGAAATTCAGGAAAACGTGTCGGGCATGACCATGTCCCAGGGTGCTGGCGCGCTGGATACGCCATCGGCCCAGACGCTGGGCGGCGCGCTGACCTATACCTCGTCCGACCCCAAGAACAAGGCGGGCGGCCGCATTAGCCAGACATTCGGCAGCTACAATGCCTTCCGTACCTTCGCGCGCGTGGATAGCGGCGTTCTGAATTCGACTGGCACCAAGTTCTATGCCTCCTTCGCCCGCACCGCCCAGGATCTGTGGAAGGGCTATGGCGACCAGCAGGAACTGCAGGCCAACTTCAAGCTGGTCCAGCCCGTGGGCGACCGCGGCAAGATTACCGCGATTTTCGATTATTCGGATTTTGACCAGTACAACTACATGGGTCTGACCAAGAACATGTGGCAGAAGATGGGGCGTGACACCACTTACCTCAAGCCCAATTATGCCCTTGCCAAAGAATACGCCTATTATGCCCAGAATGGCGGTGTACCCTCAAACCTGCAGGGCATTCTGAGCAATGACGAGATTGGTGACTACGCATACGACAGCACGCAGTCACAGCGTAACTATCTTTCCGCCATTACGGGTGAGTTTGAACTGTTCCATAACGTAACCTCCAAGACGGTGGGCTACGCACACGTCTCCAACGGTGACTATAACGGAACCAACCCCTTCCTGGTCTCCCCCACCAGTGGCGTTGACATGGCGTTGGAATCCGGCCACCCCGATGTTCGTCGTATCGGCTTTACCCAGAGCTTCAACATCAAGGTACATGACAACGACATCCAGACCGGCATCTGGTACGAAAATGATTCCTTCAACTACCCCATGCGCATGTATGAAGATGGCGTGGATACCGCCCACCCCTCGCTCGGTGGCTTCAAGTCATCGGAAGCAGCGACGTGGTACTCGGATTCATTCAACACCAATACGTTCCAGTTCTACCTGCAGGACACGTATCACATCATTCCAGGCATGACAGTCAGCGCCGGGTTCCGTTCACTGCTGCAATCAACACATGGCGGCACGAAGGTCGATAACACGGCACTATATTCCAACTGGAACACGTATTACAGCCATCCCGCATCGGGCAACATGACGGCGGCCAACGCCTTCCTGCCGCACTTCAATTTCGATTATCACTTCAGGGACCACCATGAAGTGTATTTCGATATCGCGGAGAACATGCGCGCCTATGATTACGGACAGCAGAGCAGCTCAGGCACAGTCTGGGGCGGGCTTGGTTCCTCTTCCATGTCCGCGCAGTCGGTATTCGATGCCAACAAGAACAGCCTGAAGCCGGAACGGACCTGGAACTATGTTGTGGGCTATCGCTACAATTCCCATCTGTTCACCGGCAGTGTCGATTTCTATCACACGGATTACTACAACCGCATTGCAACCGTGACCGAAGGCTCGACCGGCAATATTTTTGGGGCCGTAGCCAATGTCGGGCGTGAAACCATGAACGGTGCCGATGTGATGGGTGCGATCCGGCCAGTCAAGGGGCTGGAAATCTCCAACAGCTTCAGTTGGAACAATGCTGTTTACGAAGGCGGCATTTCCAATGGTGGAACCAATATCAGCCTGAAGGGCAAGCATCAGGTTTACTACCCCAAGTTCATGTACAAGGCGAACCTGACCTATAACTGGCACCGGGCCATGTTCAACTTTAACGTGACCTATACCAGCCGCCGGGCCATGACCTACACCAACGACCAGTACATCCCCGCGTACTGGACCTCCAACCTCAACGGCAGCTACAACTTCGGCAAGGTTGGCTTTGCCCAGAACATCAAGGCAACTTTCGGCATCACCAATCTGTTCAACAAGAACTACATCGGTGGTGTCTTTGGTGCCGCAAGTGTCAGCGGTGATGACAATGCAAACCTGTACGTAGCCGCACCGCGTGAATTCTTCGGTTCGGTTTCCGCACAGTTCTAACCGCGCAAGCGTGGCCCGCCAGCGGGCCACGCCATGCCGCAGATCACAAGGGGGCAGCGCGTTTACATGACACGCCGCCTTCTTGCGTTTCCAGGGGCGGAAAGTGGCCGGACCAGAACATTTTTACCGAAAGCTGGTTCGGTGAAAATGTTCTGATTTATTGCTTTTACGGGCATTTCCACCTGTTTGAATGCACGCATTCAAACAGCATCTGCCCTAGCGATTCATCAGGGCCAGCCCTTCGGCTACCGATACGAATTCGTTGCCTGTATCGACCCGCTCATGCCCGAACCGCCGGTCAAACAGGTCCCGCACGGCGGGCACGAAGGATGTGCCGCCGGTAAGGAACACACGGTCAATGGCGCTGGCGGGCAGGCTGGCGCGTTCCAGCGCCGTGCCGACCGCATCATCAAAACGCTGCAGGTCCGGGGCAATCCAGCCTTCAAATTCCGCACGGGTAATCTCGCGGCGGATCTTTACGTCGCGGTAGGTATAGTCCAGCATCGTGCGATCCGCACTGGACAGTTCACGTTTGGCCTCACCCACGGCACGGTACAGCGCCTGCCCCTGCTGGTTGTCGATAATATCCATCAGGGCGTGCAGCTTTTCTGGCTCGGACGCCGTACGGGCCACATCGGCAATATCGCGCAAGGTCTGCGGCGTACGCATGAGCGCCAGACGGTGCCAGCGCCCAAGGCTTGCATACCATTGCGCCGGAACCGGCAGCGGCTGGCCACCCATAACACGATAGGTACTGTTGCGCCCCAGTGCTGGCGCAATGACCCGGTCAATGATGCGGTAGTCAAACTGGTCGCCCGCAATGCCCACACCAGCATAGCCCAGCGGTTCGGCCTGGCGGGGTTTGGCGGGGTCAAAGCGCAGGATGGAAAAATCGCTCGTGCCGCCGCCAAAATCACCCACCAGCACCGTGGCGGGTGCGCGCAACCGCTGGGCGAAGTGCCAGCCCGCGGCCTCGGGCTCCAGCGCCACATTGATCTCGCCAAACCCTGCCAGTCGGAACCCTTCGCGCAGGCGCTGTTCCCCCAGCGCATCATCCGCCAGTTCGCCTGCAAAATGCACCGGCCGGCCAACGGTTACCTCCACATGGGCCGGGTCGATCCCGATCGTGCGCATGAGGCAGGACAGGAAACGGGCAATCAGCATTTCCAGCGTCATGACCTGACCCAGCAGCCGTGTCTGGCGGAAGGAGGCCTGTGCCAGATAGGACTTCATAGACATGACCAGACGGCTTTCCGCCGGGTCTTCCAGATAGGCGTCGATCGCGGCTGCCCCGATTGCCTCATGTATGACGGGGCGGCCCACACGCTCTTCCTCCTGCCACAGGCACAGGAGGGTACGGCAGGTTTCCGATACGGCATGATGAGGGAAGGAAAAGCGCGCGGAATGCGGCCTGCCCTGTTCATCAAGCAGGACCACGACCGTGTTGGTCGTGCCAAAATCCATGCCAAGCCGCACGGTACGGGGAGACGGGATAGGTGACATTGCGCCTCAATAATCGCGCACCTGCGTCGTGTCCATCTGCTGGTCCATATTTATCGGAACCTGCCTCATCGTATTTCCCGCAGATGGAACGGGGCGGGACGACAGGCACATGGCAATGACATTATTTTTAGTTATTTTTAAATATAACTATTTTAATTGATGTTTTTATCGGACCTGCATAATCTGGCAGCGACCATTAGCCGGAGCCATGCCCATGACGTATTCTTCCCTTTTCCACAAAACGGTTCTGGCAGCAGCCGCCTGCGCGCTCATGGCTCCCGCTGCCTACGCGGCACAGCCCGCGCCGGCTTTTGGTCCGGGACCGATCGTGCCGGTCAGCCATCCCTACGGCCCGGCACAGGACGCGCAGCAGTCGATTGATGCCGCGTTCCAGCAGGCGCGGCAGACGGGGCGGAAAGTGTTACTCGATTTCGGGGCCAACTGGTGCCCTGACTGCCGCATACTCGCAGGCGTGCTGGCACAACCTGCCATTGCTGCCTGGGTCAGCCAGACCTTTATTGTGGTTACGATCAATGTCGATCGTGCTGCGGGCCCAACAGTGGAAGGGGAACGCTTCAACACCAATGCCGATCTTGCGCAGCACTATGGCGTGACGATCAGCGCCATTCCCGCCCTGCTGGTCCTGACACCCGACGGGCAACTTGTGAACCGCGACGGGGCCATTGCCCTGGGCAATGCCCGCACCCTATCAGGGCAGGCTATGGTCGATCTGCTTAATGAATGGGCGCAGCATTCATGACAGGGTGCGCGCCCCCTATCTGTCCGATGATCGGCCCGTAAACAGCCACAGCACCAGCGGTGGCCCAAACACATAAAGCACCGCCCCGCCCAGCAGCCACGGCATGAGATAGGACAGATCGGCATGCAGCACAAAACGGCAGAACAGGTTGGCCAGCCCGAGCATGGCGACAACACACAGAAAAACGCCTGCGTTCATCAGCAGTGTCCGACCTTCGTTGATCTGCCGGATTATCTGTAACATTGCCCTGCCTTTTTCCCTGCCATGATCTTTTTACACATTCCACGCCACCTGATGTAGGCCAGATCCGGGTGCATCACAATAACGCCGAAGGCATGCAGCAGTGCGACCGCGATGGGACTGGACCCCCTCCATACCAGGCGGTCACGGTGTAACCCCCGATCACGCAGACGAAAGGCGCGCACCTGCCACAACTGGCCCTTCCGCATGAATGACCCACAGGAGGCAACTGGCCACCAGCCCACCCCTCCCCTGTCATGGCGACCTGACGCCTTATATTTCTGCCCCCTGCCCCGTCACTATGGAGCGCTGCCATGCGACCTATAGGTTCCAGGCGTGGCATAACCATCCGTCAGGGTTTTCAGGAAAGCGACGATAGCATCGATCTCATCATCGGACAGGACTGGCCGGTTACCCGGCTGAGGACCGAATGGCGGGTCCATATTGATGTTGGCATGGTAGCGCGCCGGCAGGTCATCATACTTGCGAACCGTTCCGTCCGGTGCTTTTGGGTACCACATCTGTGGCCGGATATCACGCAGCACATAGAACGCGACCGCCTGACGCAGGGAATGCATCATCCCGTTATGAAAAAATACACGCCGCGTCGCCACATTGCGTAGAGATGGGGTGCGGAACAACCCGCAATATTCCGGGTGGTTGGTCAGGTCCGTGCGATCGGGGCCGCACAGGCCCATGTCAAAGTAATTCGGGTCATGGTTGAGCGTAATCTGCATATTGCGGGGCACGCCAAGAGCGATCAGGCCATAATCCGTAAATTGCGGGGGCGTGCCATCATCCCCCGGTGCGCTAACATGGCAAGACGCGCAGTTGCCTTTGTCCGGCTGTTCAAACAGGCGCAGGCCCAGTGATTCACGCGCGGTCAGTTTAGCCCGGCCTGCCAGCACCGCATCGTATTTGCTGGTATAGGGATAAAAAAGCCGCTCTTCCTGTTGGTAGGTCGCAAGGGCTTCGGCAATCAGGGTAAAGCGTGTCTCCATATTGGGGGCAGAAAACAGCAGGGCATCAATGCGCTGGCCATACCCAGCCGCCAGCGCATGGCTGACAACGTCGGCCGGACTGGCATTGGCCATCTCATACGGGGCCAGCAGGGGAACCCGCGCCTGAGCCTGCGCCGTATCGACCCGCCCGTCCCATGTCAGGCCGCCGGTAGGGCCATTATCGATACTTTCATCGGCCTCATCATCGGAATCAAAAAAATGCTCGGTGAACTGGGGAACATCCTGCAGATATTTCAGTGATGGCACGGCCCGGTGCCCACCCGGCTGCACGGACAGAGCGTTGGCCTGGGCATAGGCCTGTCCATCCGCATGGCATGATGAACAGGCCATCTGTCCTGATGCCGAAAGGTGCCGGTCGTGAAACAGGTCCCGCCCCAGTGCGCTCAGCGCCATCGCACGCGCACGCGCTTGCGGGCGGGACAGGACAACCCCATCTATTGCATGTGCATGCCCTGGCAGTGCACGAGGCAGCATCATTGCAATGACCATGGCCAGCAGACCAGCACGGCGGGATATGACGCGGCTAGACAGTAAAGACACCCGTACCACACTCCGCAGCCTGGCGGGTCCGCGAGGCCGGGTCAAAAAGAATTCGGGCCATGATGTTACGATACTCTCGCAACTCGGTCAAAAAAATATGCTGGACTGGCCCTGTCCCCAAAAAGACACCCTTACGATACGGACCAGCAACGACAGTCCTGCCGCATGCACTTTATGGGAGCGTTATCTGAAAAACGCATAACGCCCCACTTATTTCCACACCAATCGTTGTTGTGGATTTTATTTTTACACATTTTTTTGTTAAAAAATACAGAAATCCCATTCACAAAGTCTCATATTTCCCATATTGATTTCACATAATATCCAAAAAAAATGGTATAAATTACTTTTTTAAATGTGTTTTAAGAGACCTCAATCCTGACTGGTCATCCACCTCACCATGCCGGTCAGGCAGCCGCCCATGTAATTCTCAAACCATGAAGCCCGCCACAATGTCCCTGCCTGAATCGATCAATCTGCTTTATGTCCTCTCCGGTCTTGGCGTCGGTTTCCTTGTGGGCATGACCGGTGTGGGGGGCGGGTCGCTCATGACACCGCTGCTGATCCTGCTGTTCAAGGTCCACCCACAGGCCGCTGTCGGGACCGACCTGCTTTATGCGGCACTGACCAAGACGGTCGGTACACTGGTCCATGGCCGCCGCCAGAGCGTGGAATGGCGTGTGGTCGGGCGGCTGGCCCTGGGTAGCATACCCGCTACCCTGCTCACGATTGCGATCCTGCACTGGGCGGGTAGTCCATCCGCACAGGTTACGCATGTCATTTCGGTAGCTCTGGGCATTGCGCTGCTCATTACGGCGCCAAGCGTGCTGTTCCGCCAGCGGCTGCAAGCCCTGTCAGGGCGCCGGGCGGGTCAACTCTCGCCTGCCATGACGGGTTATCTGACCACGCTGCTGGGTGGGATGCTGGGGGTTATGGTCACCCTGTCATCCGTTGGGGCAGGGGCGATCGGCATGGCAGCCCTGATTTTTCTTTATCCCGCCATCGAACTCCGTCGCCTGGTCGGCTCCGATATTGCCCACGCCGTGCCCCTTACCGCCATTGCGGGCATGGGACATTGGTGGATTGGCGATATCGACATGAACCTGCTCGCCTCGTTACTGTGCGGGTCCATTCCCGGCATTATTCTGGGTAGCCTGTGCGTGGGTATCGTACCTGACCGGGTACAGCGCGTCATACTGGCCGTGATCCTTGTAACCGTGGGCGTGAAGGTAATGTAAAAAACGGCATCAGGCCCTGCGACAGGCATTTGTGCTTTACGGACAACCCGCTACACTACCGTATCGTACCTGCAACAAATAAGAAGGCCCTGAATGATGTACCGAAGATTGGCCGCCATCGTGTGTCTGGCAGGCTGCAATACGGCCCATGCGGCACCAGCGCAAAACATGCAGGCCGGTTCAGCAATCATGCGCCGGGTATTCGATACGTTGCAACTGCCGGACGCGCCCAACCGCTATGTTTCCGGCTCCGGTCTGCCTGGGCCCGATTACTGGCAGAACCGCGCGGATTATGCGATCCATGCCCGCATCAACCCCGTCACCCATGTGCTGACAGGGGAAGAGGTACTGACCTACACCAACAATAGCCCCGACAGCCTGGATGAACTCTGGTTACAGCTTGACCAGAACATCTACCGCGCCCGCTCGCGCGCCAGCTTTGCCAACCCCGAACGCCATGCCCATACCACCGATGGCGCGGTGATTGAACTGGTCACCCTTATCCATGACGGCCATGAAACACCGCTTGAGCCGCATATCAATGATACCCGAATGCAGCTTGCGCTGCCCGGCAGCCCCCTGCCCCATGGGCATAAAGTGCAGATCCGCATCCGCTGGCACCATACGATTCCCGGCACCTGGGGCGGTCGCACGGCCGTAAGCAGCGTCAGGGACGGAGATATATTTGAAGTCGCGCAATGGTATCCGCGCATGAGCGTTTATGATGCGCGCAGGGGATGGGATACGTTGCCCTATCTGGGGCAGGAATTCTATCTGGATTACGGGGATTTTGACTATACAGTCACCGTTCCGTGGAACTTTACGGTTGTAGGGTCGGGCGCGTTGCTCAATCCTGCTGAAGTCTTGACCCCGACCGAGCGCGCGCGGCTGGCACTGGCCGCACGAAGCGATACGACGGTCAAAATCCGTACCGCGCAGGATGTGACCGACCCCGCAAGCCATGCCGCCCGAAGTGGGGAAAAGACATGGCACTTTCGCATGGAAAACACGCGCGATATCTCCTTTGCCGCCTCGCCTGCCTTCATATGGGATGCGGCAGGCATGAACCTGCCCCCGATCAAACCTGCTCCCGGCATGGCGCCAGTCCCCCGCCTGGCCATGTCCGTCTACCCGCGTGAGGGACAGGGCGCGCAGGCATGGGACCGATCAACGCAATACGTGAAGCATGCAATCGAGTATTTCTCCAGCCAATGGTATGCCTACCCCTGGCCCAACGCGGTCAATGTGGGTGGCCATGGTGCGGGTATGGAATATCCCGGCATTGTCTTTGATGGCTGGCAGGACCGTGATGCCATGCTGTTCTGGATTACAACACATGAACTGGGCCACGACTGGTTCCCCATGATCGTGGGCAGCAACGAGCGGCGTCATGCCTTCATGGATGAGGGATTCAATACCTTTATTGACGCTTATGCCTCACAACACTTCAATAATGGTGAATACGCCCCCAAGAAAGACCCGGAATTCGCACCACAGACCGGTCGGCCCGCCGATGACATCATACCACTTCTGACCGACCCGCAGGCGCCCCCGCTCATGCTGACATCAGAACTCGTGTCTGAGAAATACCGACATTCCGTTTCTTATTTCAAAAGCGCCTACGGCCTCATGCTGCTGCGTGAACAGATACTTGGGCCCGACCGCTTCGATGCCGCGTTCCGACGCTATATAAAAGTATGGGCTTATCGTCACCCGGCACCGTCGGATTTTTTCCGCTTCATGAACAGCGAAGCTGGCGAGGACCTTGGCTGGTTCTGGCGTGGCTGGTATTTCGAGAACTGGTGGCCCGATTATGCACTGACCGACGTCTCCCCCATCAATAACGACCCCCATCAGGGCATGCAGGTCGGTGTGCGGAGCAAGGGGCAGCTTATGCTACCGGTTGTATTGCGGCTGGACTATACGGATGGCACCCATGTGGACCAGGTGATTCCAACGGAAAGCTGGCACCTGACAGACCATATTACCGTAACCTTTCCCGGCGGCCCGACTGTACTCAGGGCTACGCTGGACCCCGATCATGCCCTCCCTGAGCCTGACCGGACCGATAACACCAGAACCATGCCCTGACATTACACAAAATACAGCTATGACCGGGACCGGCCACATGCGGGAATACACCAGCAGACCATGGGGCCGCGCCCTCTGCCTGCTGGCAAACCATAATGATACTGCCGCATAACCGAACAGGTTCCTACATAAGAAAACACCCAACCCACTGCCGGGGTTGGGTGTTTTCTTATCAGCCGTGCAGAATGCTTTTACACATCCAGTTCGACCGTGTCCTTCTTGCGGCGTGCGCGGGTCTTGCGCGCGGGCTTTGCGGGTTCTTCCACCACCGCTTCAGGCTCAGGCGCCGCAACAACCTTGCGGCCCAGGCCAATCTTTTGTGCCAGCGAGGAACGATGGGCCGCATAGTTCGGTGCGGTCATGGGATAATTGGCGGGCAGGCCCCACTTTTCACGATACTGTTCGGGTGTCATGCCATAAGCGGTCTGCAGATGGCGCTTGAGCATCTTCAGTTTCTTGCCGTCTTCAAGACAGACCACGTAATCGGGGAATACGGACTTCTTGATCGGCACGGCGGGCTGCAGCGGTGCGGGGTCAACCGTCTTTTCAGCACCAAGCCCCTTAAGTGAAGCATAGACTGTCTCAACGAGTAGCGGGATCTGGTCTATTGCAACGGTATTATGGTTGGTATGCGCTGCAACGATCTCTGTCGTCATTGATACCAGTTCGGAATGCGGAATGTCTTTATTATCCAATTTCGGTTCTTTCGTAACCGGCCGCTCTGGGCCGCCTTGATTATGCGGCCTGTCTGTGCAGTGTATTCACGGGTTTCCAGTTCCATGGCAACAGTTCGTGGAGCCGGTTGATCTTGTGCTCGTTGATACGGGCCAGGACGTCGGCGAGGTAATCGTGCGGATTAAGCCGGGAGAGTTTTGCGCTTTCGATAAGCGTCATGGCATCAGCGATGTTGTCGCCCCCGGTGTCGGATCCGGCAAAGAGATAATTTTTTCGCCCCACGCATACGGGCCGTATGGCGCGTTCGGCAGGATTGTTGTCGATGGCGACACGACCATCTTCGAGGAACAGGGTAAAGGCCTTCCACCGGTTGAGCGCATAACGGATCGCTTTTGCCAGTTCCCCCTTTCCAGGGATACGGGCAAGCTGTGTTTCGCACCATGCGTGGAATGCTGTGACACGGGGGCGGCTTTGTTCCTGTCGGACAGCCAGACGATACGGGGCCGGGTGTCCGGTGATCTGGCGCTCGATATCGTAGAGCTCTCCGATCTGTTCAAGTGCTTCCCTTGCGATTGTCGAATCACTGCCCTTCCAGACATCATGGAAGGCCCGGCGGAGATGAGCCCAGCAGGCCGCTTCGCGCACGTGCACGGTTCCTGTTGCGTCTGGTTTATACAGATCCCTGAACCCGGCGTAGGCGTCAGCCTGCAGAATGCCCCGGAACTGTGCCAGATGGGTCTGGGGATTGATCCCCTTGCGATCGGGAGAGAACCAGTAGGCCACGGCGGGCGGATCACTCCCTCCCCATGGGCGGGGATCGCGCAGATAGCTCCAGATCCGCCCTTCCTTCACGCCCCGGGGTTTGCCAGCCTGACGCAGACGGGGGTCAAGAACCTGGATGGGTGTATCATCAGCATGTAGCAGGTCTGCCTTTACGACATCCTGACGGATCAGATCTGTCAGAGGACGCAGAACGGCAACGGCCTGACCACACCAGTCGATCAGGGTTGAACGGGGAATGTCCACACCCTGACGGGCAAAGATCTCATTCTGACGATAAAGCGGAATGTGGTCATCGAATTTCGAGACCAGGATATGGGCTAAAAGCCCGGTGCCAGCCATCCCCCGTGGGACAGGGCGCGACGGTGCTTCAGGCTGCACCAGTGTTTCGCAGTGACGGCAGGATTTCTTCAGCCGTGCCGTTTCGACAACTTTCAGTTTTGCCGCAATAAAGTCCAGTATTTCGGTGACATCTTCGCCTACAAGACGCAGGGGACCGCCACAGGCAGGACAGGCCTCACCTGGGTCGAGAACAATACGCTCCCGTGGTGTCGTGTCAGAAACCTTTGGTTTGCCACGCTGCCGTGGGGGAGAGAGTGCATCATCGCTGACATCATGCTCCCTGATATCAGGAGAAGGATCGGCTGCCGCGATGGCGATTTTTACATCTTCAAGGAGCAGTTCGAGTTGTTCAATCTCACGGTCTATCTTTTCTGAACTGGCCCCGAATTTCTGTTTCTGAAGACGTGCGATCCGGATTTTGAGAGACTGGACAAGAGCTTCATACGCACGGGCTGACGCAGAAAGCCGAGCCACTTCGGTCTGCAGGGAAACAATCATTTCCCTCAGGGTATCCGGATCATCAGGCAGGACCGCAGGTGCAGACGTCATTATGAAAAAATAGCAGAAAACCTAAGAAAATTCAAAATGTTCTGCACTCTCACGCCATAAAAATCAGGCCACGCGAGACGGTGGTGCAGACCAGGAAGGGCGTCTCCACTCCATGCCTTCCCACAGCATGGCCATCTGTGCTGTCGTCAGGCGTGCAACGCCCTCTGCCGGAGACGGCCATGGAAAACGTCCCTTCTCAAGCACCTTGTAATAAAGACAGAACCCCTGACCGTCCCACATCAGAAGCTTGATCCTGTCCCCACGGCGACCACGAAAGGCAAAGAGCGCCCCTGATGTCGGGTTCTGACGCAGCACGTCCTGTGCCAGTGCTGCCAGACCCGATATGCCCTTGCGCATATCGGTCACCCCGCAGGCCAGATAGACACGCACGCCGTTGCCCACGCCAATCATGCCGTCTCCGCAATCCGGATGACCCGGGCCAGAAGATCTTCGGCAGGATGTCCCGTCACCCTGATACTACGGCCATTGCGCAGCACTATGGCCAGTTCGTCAGGATCACCGCCAGATGCCACAGCAGGTGTCGTCACTGAAGCAACAGGAACAAACGCCACAGACTGATCTGGGGAAGATAGTCTTTGACGGAATGACGTCCGCCATTGGTAAAGATGTTGGCGGGTCAGGTCATGTCGACGTGCCACATCCGATACACTTGCTCCATCCA
Source organism: Komagataeibacter medellinensis NBRC 3288 (assembly GCF_000182745.2). Classification (NCBI taxonomy): domain Bacteria; kingdom Pseudomonadati; phylum Pseudomonadota; class Alphaproteobacteria; order Acetobacterales; family Acetobacteraceae; genus Komagataeibacter; species Komagataeibacter medellinensis. Next base: position 385,864 of record NC_016027.1, on the reverse strand, counting down.
CACCAACTTCAGCCAGTATCGCCAGCTTCCGTTCATCCGACCAGCGGCGGCGGCGTTCAACGCCAATCAGGATTTCCTGGGTCATTCTTACCTCTCAAATGACGTCAATAACGACGTCGTTAACGACGTCGTTAACGACGGTAAGTTACCAGTCACAATCCTCAATCATAAGGCGGCCTCAAACGGCCGGTTACGTTCTTTCCTCTGTCGATTGCCATTAAGGGACTCATCTTCCCTATCAGTAATAATCATGGGTCTATTATGCAACCATAATAAAGCATTTTATCCGTATTTTTATGCCATACCAATTACAGGCAGACGGCGCATGTTTTCTAACATAGGTTGCAAGGCATTCTACCCGACATGTCTAGCTGGCATGAATAGGAACTAATATGCCAGCCAATAACGAATTTTTCCCTTATATGCAATTTTCGTTTACGACCATTGAACAAAAATAGATATTATTATCAAACCTTTTAATAAAATTAAAAAATTCTTATTATATCTATCGATAATTTTGTGCCTGATACAGGTCCAGTTCGGGCATCAAAAATAAATCCCGCATGTATCTCTGTACATGGCACGCAAAATTTCTGTATTATATATTTAAGACATATCGTCCCTTCCCTGATCATTCGACAATACCATTGTCCGTTGCAAAAAGCATCCGTCACCATTGCAGCATTCATGCGCAATTATGAAAATGACCCTGTGTTTTCATGATTATAACGAGCGTATAAATGCAGTAGCCGGATAAATTCAAATACTTCCCGTGATCAGATGTACTGCCTGTGTTCCATCATATAAAAGAGATCCCTTCCCCCAGGGCAGCCATCATGAAGAGTAGACAGACCCTTTAACCAATACGTCCAACGCATACCAGCCATATTACATCATGTCCCGTAACAGATATGGACCCTGACAGACATCACTGGACATGAACCGTGGCATAATCCGTGTGTGTCAATACACTGTGATCGGGCAGGTGCGGCGATATCGAATATTCCCACCTGCCCTTTCCGGGCATCATGCACTTTGAACAAATATAGTGGCATTCCTGAGCATAAAGACTTGCGAAAGCCGCGTTATAACGCCCGTCATTCTTGACGAACCCATGACAGCAGGTGTTCATGTGAAAAACCGTGCGACCCCCTGCCGCTCTGGTAGGTTATTTATCTTTATAACCGTCATTGACAATAAGTCAGTTCAGCACTTCTATGCCGCTGCATCCTGAATGGCGGCGGCAAGGCATCCGATCTCGGCGCGATCTGCCGATTGGCTGGCATCACACGCACGGTCAACAGATGGCCCGGCATGTCCATGGTCCCATTCAGCATCGATCCCCATTTGCGCCTGGTCCCATCGTAACCGGCAGGAGGCGAGCCCTCGGGTGTGGGCCGATATTATAGCTGTTGTGGCTTCCGGCAGGCAGCCGCAACCATATGCAGGAGCGCAGGCAGGTTGCACGCCTGCGTCCCGGCAACAAGATGCTGATGAACCGCCAACCACGGAAAGAGGTCGTCCGGCACGATACGCCACGCAATCCCGTAATGGATCACGTCACATAACCCATTGAGCAATGCGCGCAATGCTGACACGGCATGCCGTTGCTCCACATCATCACGTATCAGGACCAGATGCGGAACAATAGCAGGCCATATTTTATATGATATGTCAGGAGAATACAGTTTGCGCGCAGATGCTATCCTCCATTACCGCACCATTCCGGGACGACGTTATAACAATACCAACCAGAATCGGGTTACTGGCGGGAGAAACCCGTCAACAGTCTGCTTTAATATAAGAATATACTGACACACCATCAAAATCCGGTGCTGTCAGCCCTTCATTATCGAACAGGGGATGAATGCGTTTACTTGTGGTCCAGATAACCAGACACCAGATTTTCCGTGGTAATTGACGTTACCGGGGAACATCGTGAATGCAGGCGGCCGGCAGGACCGTAGCCTGAAGGGTCAAATGGTCGGGAAGGCAGGAAGCCGAAAAAACTAACCGCTTTCAGTTCACGATCCAGTGCTCTTTTTCATACCCATACGGGTTTTGCAGTATCTGCTTACATACGATCCATGGCCGGGCAACACCATGATGGCAGGATCAAGAAAGCAGGTAGGACATAGGTTCCAGCCTGCTTGTATCCGCCAGACCTTATGGCAGGGCCAGATAAAATACCCTGCTACAAAGACTGGGATTGCAGACCAACCGCCACCACCATCATGATGTGGCAGATATGCCGTCTGCGCCGCCACGTTGCGCCAGAAAAGCGTAACATGGCGGCACCCATGTCTTCATGCTCCGTGTCGGGAAATCACTTCTGCGGATAGGCGAAGTTGAACTTTTCGCTAAACGGCTGCCAGAAACCCGGCGTACCCGTCTCCTTGTCCACATGATGCAGAAAGCCATTCTGCTCAGGCGAGGAATAGGTCAGCACGACCGTATAACGGCCGGCTCCGTCCATTTTTACGTTATCGGCATAATGCGGGCCATCCTTGGCCGTCATGAAATGCATCTTGCCTTCAGCTTTCCACGGCGTGCCATCCTTGGTCAGTACATAACCGATATCAAGGTAGGGCACCCATGCCCCATCGGGGTAACCCCATACATTGTCTGCGGTGGCATGAACATCGGTTTCAAGATGGATGGTATCAGGTTTTGTATTGTCGATCATACCGGCAGGCATGGGCATGACCATGATATCCGTCAGGTAACTCGAAGCGATTTCCATATCATGGGCCTGAACGGGACCACCTATCGGGTATTCGCGCGCCTGGGCCGCCGTTACGCCAGCGGGTAGCGCCGCTGTCAGAAAAGCCAGAACGATATGCTTTTTATTCATATTGAATGTTTCCATATTTCTATGCGCCGGGGCCAGGGCATCCATTTTTATTTCTGTTTACAGTAACACCATGGCCTCGGTAACAGCTTCCCATCCGGCTGGTTCCGTTAAGCCTGTTAATGATAATTGTTATCATTGTCAACAGATGGTATGTCTCTGTCCGACGTAACGGAGACTGCCTGTCATGATCAGCCACCCCTTTGCCTTCATGCGACTGCCCTATGCCCTGCTTACCGCGATGGATAGTCGTATGCTGCATTTCTGGCTACAGCCGGTGCATTATCTTATCCGCATTGTCCATATCATCAGCATGGCTCTGTTTTTCGGCATGGATATGCTGTTTGATTTCGGTATCCTCAGCCGGCGCATGGCTGGCAAGCTTGCCCCCGCCGCCCAGCTTATGGTGCAACCGCTGCATATCAACCTGGCCATTGCCATGGTTACTGGCGTGATACTGTTCTTTTATGATCCGGTGCATATTGGCAGCCGGGCCTATCTTACCCCAAAGCTGCTACTGATCACACTGGCCATGCTCAATGCCTGGTGGTGCCATCGCTCGGTTTACCTGTCCGTATTGCGAGGTTGTAACACCCCCTCCTTGCATGGGCGGATCGGAGCCTGCCTCTCGCTCTGCCTGTGGACTGGCGTGATGGTAATGTCATGCCTAAACAGTGAAGGTGTGCCCAAGGTCTTCCTGCGCTGAATGGCAAAAGGGTGTGCATATGCTCGATATCCGGCATGCACACCCTGCGCGAGCCTTTCCAGCCTGTTTTCTGCCAGGAAAATCAAGATTTTTTAGGTATATACTTCTTATTATACAACCAAAAAGACATGCTTAAAACATTCTATTATATTGTATCAGGGTAGATATATAAGCATGGCAAGAATGATTGACGGGCTTCCGAAGCAGATGCAATTGAGAGTGATTATTAGTTACACTTTAATCACGGACGGATCTGATGCCTGACCTCATTTTCACAAAACGCATGTTGACCGGATCCAGTTTTTTCGTTCAACCCTGCCCATCTCCTCACACAGCACTGCATCGTCGCTGCCTGCGGGCCGCATACTGTGTGCTGGGCATGGGGCTGGTATTTCCAGCAACAGGCCTGGCCCAGACCCAGATCGAGGAAGACCGCGCCCGCCTTGGCAATTCCACACCGCTGATCCAGCAGATCGACCCCGCCACCGTGCGGGATTCCGAACGCGCGCAGGCTGATGCGCAGAAAGCACACGAAGCCGCCGCCGATGATGGCGACAGGCTGGACACCAGCGGCAACCTGCTGGGCAACATGTGGGGCGCGCGGCCATGGCTGTACAGGCATGGCATCAGTTTTGACATCCAGGAAGTCGATGAACTGTGGGGCAACGGCACTGGCGGTTCGGCTTCGGGTAATGATGGCGCGGCAGGCTCGGGTACCGGCCCGTCCTATGATGGCGTGACCATGCCAACACTTACCGTCGATACCGAAAAGCTGTTCGGGCTGAAGGGTGGCCTGTTCAATGTCAGCGCCCTGCAGATACACGGGCGCTCGATCTCGCAGGACCACCTGGCCAACTTCAACCCCATAAGTGGGTTCGAGGCCGACCACTCCACCCGCCTGTTCGAACTGTGGTACCAGCAGTCCTTCCTTGGCGGCAAGCTGGATGTAAAGGTGGGGCAGCAGGATCTCGATACCGAATTCCTGATCAGCGATTACGCCTCGCTTTACCTCAACGCCAATTTCGGCTGGCCCATGGCGCCATCGGTCAACCTGTATGGCGGCGGCCCGTCCTGGCCGCTGTCATCCCCCGCCATCCGTATCCGCTACCGGCCCAGCGAGAAGTTCACCTTCATGTTTGCGGCAGCGGACGACAACCCGCCGGGCAACCGTTACAATTCCACCCCCATCCAGCAGGCCACCGGGTCACTCAGCGGTTACAATTCCGACCCCACCAGCCAGACCTATGATGGCACCAACGGTACCAATTTCAACATGAACACCGGGGCGCTGCTGATGACCGAACTGCAATACGCGCTCAACCCCCAGCCTGCCGACATGTCCAACGTGACCAAGAACCCCGGCCTGCCGGGCGTGTACAAGCTGGGCGGGTTCTATGATACCGCGAAGTTCGCCGACTACCGCTACAACCGCAATGGTGGCTCACTGGGTGCGGCCTCGGTCAATCCCGCCAGCACCGAAAGCGACCTGACCCCGCGCTGGGACCGGGGTAACTGGATGGTCTACGGCATCATTGACCAGATGATCTGGCGGCCCTCGTTAACATCCGCCCGCTCGGTGGGTGTGTTCGTGCGCGCCACCGGTAATGGCGGCGATCGTAACCAGATCAGCTTCGCCATTGACGCAGGACTGAACCTGAAGGCGCCGTTCAGGGGGCGTAACAACGATACGATCGGTCTGGGCTGGGGCATCGGTCGCGCCAGTTCTGGCCTGCGGCAATTTGATCGAGACAGGCAGACGCTTGTGCAGGGCAATGAAAACCACCTGGAACTGACCTATCAGGCTCAGGTCACGCCGTGGATGGTGATGCAGCCTGACTTCCAGTACGTCTGGCACCCTTCGGGCGGAACGCCCGACTGGACCGGTCTGCGCCGTGTGGGTGACGAAGCGATCTTTGGCCTGCACAGCAATATAACATTCTAGCTGTTTGATCCCGTGCACCGGCAGGGCGTCCATTTCACGCAAGTGGAAGAAAGCCCTGTTCACCAGATACATCATGGCAGCGCCACGACCATGCATGCCATTCTCCCGCATCTGATACGCGCGGCATGGGACATATTACCTCTGCCTGACCTTGAGGGCGGCAGGGTGCCCCCATGCAGGCGCTATCGACTGGTTTGTATCATACGGTTAACAAGCTTTATTTTCCTTCTTCAGATGCCACCTGCCGCATGAACCGATGCGAGATGACCCTGTAATCGGGCAATACATGGATACTATCCGACAGCGCAGCAATAATATCATGTATGATACAGTCGGCTGTCATCAACCAGTAATGGATGGGAGCCCAGAACAGGTCACGGTCATTTACAATCGGACCGGGAATGTCAAAATCCAGTACCAGCGTGTTGGCCGTAGCTGCCGCAGCAGACAGTACGTAATGGTGGCAGGCCGCAACCATGCTGTCATACATACCCCCTGTGGGTTATGCTGGGTCGCCTGAACGGGGAGAAACCACAGGATGGGCAATGTCGTTTCTGGCACGGCATGGAGAACAAGGAACAGGTATTCCGCATAGCGGGGGCCGGCTCAACCCGTTCTGGCGGGGGCCGCATGTGCTCGGAGGGCCATGCGGCAAATGCCTGGTCAGCGCGTGCGCGGGTATAGAGACGATCATCCCCCACGAAATTCGTATAGCCATTCTCACCATAATAGGCATATCGCAAACCAAGCTGGAGCATGAATTCATTGGCTGCTTCCTACAGTGCATACAGGTTGGCCATATGCAGGTAGCCTACCCCACGGAGTGTCCTGATAGATCTACTCAGGCTAGGGCTTCCTGTTCAACGACACCATGATTGATCGATAGCCACCATCATAACCCTGGGGTCGGGATGATGGCGGACGAATTCCTGCAACAGTCGATACTGTTCATGGGGTTGAGCATTGTTCATGGTCATGTTGAGAAAATGTATCCCAAACGGGCCATCCAGCACGGCAGGCTGCATCAGGCAACTCGTGGATGTACCAAGCATAACCAAATCAAACCGGCTTTCGCGAGCCAGCATCGGCATGGTGAGGCGCGCGTTGCTGGTTACGGGCTGCCAGACAGCGCGTAACATATCCATCATAAACGCCATTTATCAACACATCATGACAAACGATTGGACCCCTGCACCATTCGCCCCCCATGGTGCGCGCATCTCTCGCCCGGTCGGGGGAAATGGAACCAGAATACGATACAGGGGCACAGGACAATGGGGGGACAGGGCGCAGCATTTCCCCTGCTCGGACAGCCCGCAACCGGCCTGCGGCACCTGGTTCGGCGGTTTTCATGGGTCTATTCGCCTTCCCTGCCCGATCTGGCATTTGCTCTCCGCACGTCACTGGCCGCCATCATCTCGCTCCTTATCGCCATGTGGATGGAACTGGACAGCCCGCAATGGGCGCCGCTTACGGTCTGGGTCGTGGCCCAGTCCTCACGCGGGGAAAGCCTGTCCAAGGCGCGGTGGCGGATCGTGGGCACGCTGGTGGGCGGCGTTGCGGCCATAACCCTTATGGCGGCCTTTCCGCAGGCACCGGGGCTGTTTTTCTGCGTTCTTGCCCTGTGGATCGGGCTGTGCTGCGCGCTAGCCACCCTTCTGGACCAGTACCGGGCCTACGGGCTTGTGCTTACGGGTTTTACTTCAGCCATCATCGCCACGGGCGCAATTACCCAGCCCGATGATGTCTTTGCCGTCAGCGTTGCCCGCAGCAGCTACATCATACTGGGTGTGCTGTGCGAGGCAGTGCTGGCTGTGGTGTTCATGCCGCGTATCGTGGAACATGCGCGCACAGCACTGCTGGCGCGCCTGGATGAGACCTTTCAGGCCACCTGCAACACCATCACCCATCAGTTGTGCACAGCGGCGGGAGCGGAACAGCAGGCGCTGACCAGCGCGTTACTCAGGCGGATCGTGGCCTTCAGCGGGCAGATCGAATTCAGCGCTCTGGAACTGGGACCGCGCAACCATGTGGGCGACCACGCGCGCCGGGCGCTGGCGGGCATGCTGGTCATGCTGGCGCATGCGCGTGCGCTCCAGATCCTTCGTCCTCCCATGCAGCTTCCATCCGGGCATGAAGAGCAGGTGCCTGGGCACGTGCTTGCGGCATGGCTTGAACACGATGCGATGCCGGACCCTGCGGGGGGGAAGGAATGGCAGCCCATCACCACTGCCCTGCTGGGCGAAATGCGGCTTGTCATGCGTGAAATGACGGCCTGCGCCACAGCGCCCCATGGCGACCGGTTCCGCTTCAGTCTGACATCACGCCGCCATGTGCGTGAAGCCCTGAACAACGGTATCCGCTCCGCCGCCGCCATAATGGGAGCATGGTGGCTGTGGGAAGTTACGGCGTGGCACCACGGGTCTGCCTTCATCTCGTTCGTGGCACTCATCTATGGCCTGATGGCCACACGCGAAAACCCGCTGGTAGCCACCACGCCCTTCCTCAAGGGCGGGTTATGGTGCGCGGCAACCGCCGCCGTGCTGGCATTGTGGGTCATACCGGCCATTACCGCGCCCGAGATCCTGCTCCTTGCCCTGATCATACCCATGACCGTGGGCGGCCTTGCCGCACGCAGGCCCGAACTGGCAGGCTATGCCTTTTCGTTCAACATGTTCCTGCCGGTGCTGATCGGGCCGATGAACATGGGTCGGTTTGATGAGGTCGGGTTCCTCAACAACACACTGGCGTTTCTGGGCAGCATCGTTTTTGTCCTGCTGACCTATCGGGTGGTGATTCCCTTTCGGCTGGACGTACATATACGCCGTACCATGGCATGGATTGGCCAGCGCCTGCGCAACCTTGCCCGCCCCCAGGCGCTTACGGATGCACCGGCATGGCTATCGGGCTGTGCGGCAAGCCTTGTGCGTATTCTCTTCCATGCGGCAGCCTTGCCCGCGCCAGTACTCAGCGCCTGTCTGACACAGCAGATTTCCGACATGACGGTGGGCATATACATCATCCGCCTGCGCGACCTGCTGCGCTCAGGCTCATTGCCACCGCGCACGCGGCGTGTCGTGGCCCTTTTCCTGGCGCGCTGGCATAAGGGACAGGCCACGCCCGCCGTAACACATGTACTGGCCTGGGCTCGCTATGAGCAGACCCGCCACCCCAGCGGGGCAGACCATGCGCTACTGAGCGAAGTTGTGGCCTGCCTGCGCATCATCGCGGTCAGCCAGCACGAAAAAACGGATACGGCGATCGCGGGAAGGTGACAAAGTATGTCCCATCGGATATTCCTTGAAACCTGACTTCATTTATCCGCAAAAGGAATGACCAGATGCGCAAGATAGCCCTGCTGGCGGCTGTAGCCTCCATCACCTGTGCAACCGCTGCCAGCGCCGAACCCGGTGGCTGCCTCAAATACGGTGCCGTGGGTGCCGTGGGCGGCCATGTTGCAGGCCAGCACACCATGCTTGGTGCCGCGGCAGGCTGTATTACCGGCATGTACAAACGCCACGAATACCGCAAGGAAGCCAAGGCCAAGGCCGCGCTGTATGATCAGGAGCACCCCGGCTCCAAGGGCACCTACATCCAGAAAGCAACCGCTTATGATGTCGAGCATTCCACAACGCCGGGCAAGATGACAGCCGATACCACAACGCCTGCGCAGGCCGCGCCCGCCGCTGCACAATAAGACCTGATGATGACCCACGGGCGCACAGGCTAACCCGCGGACAACACGCAGGCCCACCCTGCAGGCCAGCAGGGGCACGAATGTCCCTGCCTTCTGCAGGGTGCGAATACGCAATCCCCTTTACGTCAGGCAGTCATGCACGCGCCCTTTTTTTCCTGATACGATCGAGCGCCGTGATGACCTTATTATGTGCCATGGCATGGTGGCTGGCAGGTCCATTGTTCCACCAACCCGCGATCGGGATCAGTCTTGCGATCGAGGCCGTGATATTCCGGGTATGCGACCTGCTGTATACGGAAGACTATCCTCATCACATGGCAACCTTTGCAGGGATGACCATTGTACTGGGGCTTCTGAGCATCATGGTCATGCTGCCTTTTGTCCAGCGCCAGATCCTACTGCATGGTGCCTGACCCCATAGGGTGACAGTTTTTTTCGATTAATCCGATTTTAATAAAACTATTATCCACGGGTGGAGTTAATGGGATGTGGATCTCGTGACACCACAACGTCTCCCAATCCCTAAACTTGGCGTCCCGCCTGCTGGCGGGACGTTTTTTTATGTTCTGCACATACCTTACGGCAGAGAAAGCAGAAAAGGGACCGGTTCATGACCCCATTGCACGTTTCCGCCCGATCATGACACACTCTTCCCGGGAAAATTGATTGGTCGATCATGCCAACGGACCTATCCTTCCCCGCTCTGCACAGGGCATGCATAGACAGGGCCGGGGTATTTTCATGATGCATACTGCTGCTGGAAATGGCCAACGGCTTTCCAGCCTGCTAGAAAAGATATTGATGGGGAACGATTTATGAAGAAAATGCTTGCTGCCGTACTGTATGGCCTGCCGCTTTTTGCAACTCCGGCCCTGGCCGCAGATGGTCCGGCCCTGTTCCAGGCCAACTGCAGTGTATGCCACCAGGGCAATGCACAGGGCCTGCCGGGGCAGTTCCCGCCGCTGGCCGGGCGCATTGGCAAGATTGCCGCAACGCCCGAAGGCAGGAACTACGTGATTGCCGTGGCCCTGAACGGGCTCATGGGTTCCATCACCGCGCAGGGCAACAGCTATGCCGGGTTCATGCCCCCCTTCAAGACCCTGCCCGATGACCAGATTGCGGCGATCCTGAACCATGTGGCGGGCCTGCCCGCAGGGCCGGATGCCACCCTGTTTACCGCAGTCGATATCGCCGCTGGCCGCACAGAATCCCTTACCCCCACCACCGTGGCAGAAAAGCGCAAGGCGCTAGACGCCCAGCATCCGCTACCCTGAAAACAGAGGGCTACCCCCCTGCCATAACAGGATTACGGCACGGGGGACCTATTTGCCCGGCGCACGCGCGGCAATGATCTCGATTTCAACCAGCCACCACACCAAAGGCGGACCGGACCGACAGGTTGAGCTGCGTGGCCGTACCGTAAAACCGGGTATAGGTCTTCATCATCCAATCAAAGTCGATCTTGCCCAGTCTGGGGTCCAGTAGCATAAATCAATGCATCTGCACCACATCCCACAGGCCCTGATGGTGGTAGGGAATACGCCAGAGGCCGGGATTGATATAATTGTCGGGAGTGAAGCCCACCTTCTGCGTCGCTCCCCCCAGTTCGGTTACCGTATCACCGCCGCGCTGGCTGATGTTGCGGCCACTGCTGCGGTTCTGGAACTCCAGCACCTGTACCTGATAGCCTGCCTTGCGCAATTCATAGGCCGCCAGCATACCGGCAAGCCGCGCGTCAAGCACCAGCACACGGATACCGGGCCTTACGCCTGACAGCACTGATGGGGCCATGAAATCCGTACCCCGTGCATGACCCATAGCCGTCATCGCCTGATACAGGACGTCACTGCCAGCCAGCATGCCAATACGGGTCAGGATCTGCCTGCGCGTGTGTACCGTGCGTGGATGGGCGTTTTGCATTAATAAACCCCAAGAAATCAACAAAAACAGTTATCTACCTTAAGCGCAGTTGCCAGCTCCACCATATCCGTACCTGGTAATTCATCCTACTTGACATATTGTTTCTTTAATATAACATTAATTTCCTGCCTGCGTTGTATTGTGTAAAAATATATTATTTATTTTATTTAGTTTTTACTTAAAAAAATATAAAATAAATAATTCTTACAATTCCACATGCTGTCTGCACAAAGATGCAAACATTAAAGGCATACCCACCTACTGGTTGTAATTCTAAGCCAGATTTTAATAGATCCAGCATCCGTTCATGACATATTTTGACATAATAAACTTTCCATGAAACGGAATAACCGTATGGGTCACACGCTCGCCGCAGCCAATCCCGCCCCGCTGGGGCTTATGGGTTTTGGCATGACAACCGTATTGCTCAACCTGCACAACGCCCAGCTTGTCCCGATGGGGGCGGCCATTCTTGCCATGGGGCTTGTCTTTGGCGGCATGACCCAGTTTGTTGCGGGGCTGCTTGAATATGCCAACGGCAACACCTTCGGCATGACCGCCTTCATGGCCTATGGCGCATTCTGGATTTCACTGGTTGTGCTGCTGTTCCTGCCGCACTGGGGGCTTGCACCGGCTTCATCCCCTGCCCTGCTGGGCAGCTACCTATGGATGTGGGGGCTGTTTACTGCCATTATGGCGGCTGGTACTCTTGCTGCTTCACGCGCGCATCAGACGGTGTTTTTCAGCTTGATGTTGTTGTTTGCCCTGCTGGGTGGCGCAGAAATGTTCGCAATCCCCACGCTAAACGTGATTGCAGGTTACGAAGGGCTGTTCTGTGGCCTGAGTGCGATCTATCTGGCTGCGGCCGAAATTTTCGCCGAACAGTTCGGTCGTGCAATCCTGCCCATTGGCCTGCATCGGCCCGCGCCGCTTCACAGGGATGACCTGATGGTCCACATGTCCTGAATCCGCGCCGCCAGAACGGGGTCTGCGCTATAAAACGGTGGCAGGCCTCACCTGTCAGGTAGCAGAATCGCGCTCCAACCGGGCAACCTGTTCCATTTCCAGCAGACGCTGCTTGCGCTGCACCCCCCACCTGTAACCTGACAGGCTGCCATCACGGCCAATAACACGGTGGCAGGGAATGACAACCGCCAGCGGGTTCGCACCACAAGCCCCCGCAACGGCGCGGGCGGCAGCTGGCCTGCCGATATGAGCCGCAAGCCCGGCATAGGACATGGTGGTACCGTAGGGAATGGCCTGCAATGCCTGCCATACCTGTTGTTGGAAAGCCGTGCCATGCGGGTCAAGCGGCAGGCCGAAGGGCTGCCATGGCGCATCGATGCACGTTCGCACGGCATCCAGGCAGCGGTTCATTTCCACATCACCCTGGACCAGTCGGGCATCAGGCACGAGACGGGATGCCCCCTGCCGGAGCGATGGCGCATCATCATCCAGCATGACGGCGGCAAGCCCCCTGTCGGTCATGGCCACGAGCATGGCCCCAAGGCTGGACTGGCCAACGGCCACACGCATGGGGGCGTGAGCTGCGGCTTTACGTGGCGGCAACGCTTTCATGGCTCAGGTTTCCTCCTGTCCGTGGCGGCATCCTATCGCATGGCACGGGCATTACACAATCCTGTCATGGTCCGTTGCATGTCCCTTGCGCTGTCCCTGCCGGGCAGGCAGGGACACGCGGCCGCCCCTTAACGAAGGATACCGGTGTGGCCCACAGAGTACCGCCCCGGCTGTGGCCATACGGTCAGGCCATGCGGTTCCAGCCCCACAGGAATGATGCGGGTCGCACCCGTCTTGGTATCAATGGCGTAGACCACATCATCAAACCGGCCGGAAAGCCACAGCGTCCTGCCATCATTGCTGACATTGCCCATGTCCGGGCTGCCGCCACCGGGAATGGGCCAGTTGGCCACGACCTTGTCGGTTGCAAAGTCGATCACGCTCACGCCACCCGCCTTGCTGTGCGGGGTGCCATGGATCTTGTGCGAGCCACGGTTGGCAACGTACATCTTTGTGCCGTCACGGCTGGGGTACAGGCCGTGCGTACCGATGCCGGTGGGAATGAAGCCCGTCTCACGGAAGGTATCGCCATCAATCACGAACACACCATCGGCATGCATGTCGGCCACATAGAATTTGTGCCCGTCTGGCGCGGTCAGGATATCCTGTGGCATGCCGCCGCCTGACAGCTTGAGATACCCCATCACCTTACGGTTGACGGTATCAACCTTGGCCAGGTAGCCGCCGAATTCACAGGTGAAGATGGCATAACGCCCGTCGATGGAGAAATCGGCGTGGTTGACCCCCTTGCACTGCGGCACGGATACCGAACCCTGCATGTCCATGGTGTGCGGGTCACGGAAGTCCAGTCGCTGCCGCGCTTCGGCCACCGTGATGGCGGAGCGGCCATCGGGGGTGAAATACATGTTGTAAGGGTCATCTACTGCAACACTGGCCATCGGCTGGGTGGTGCGGGGATTGATGGGGGTAAGCGAACCGTCGGTCGTGCCTTCGGCATTATTGGTCACCCACAGCGTGCGCAGGTCCCATGACGGCACGACATGCTGCGGGCTCTTGCCCACCTTGAAGCGCGCGATGACGGTATAGGTCTGCGGGTCAATCACATACACATTGTTTGAACGCAGGTTGGGCACATAGATGCGTGCCGGGTCCTTCGCCACTTCCGGGTTGAGATGGTTTGCTCCCGTCTCGGAATAGATGTTGTGGGGGTCCACTACGGGCGGCATGCCGGGAATGGTGTCCACGCCCTGCGCCAGCGCGTTTCCACCCAGCGCAAGCAGCGCGCCCAGCCCCAGAAGCGACAGTTTTTTATTTTGTGTCATAGCGTGATCCTGTTTCTTGCCGCCCCTATAGCACGCCAAAAGAGCCATGTAATCAGGGCGTTTCCTGTCCTGTTGAGTCGTGTTGCATGGCCGCCACTGCTGCACTGACCTGCATGTTTGCCCCCACCTGCCCCAGAGCCGCATCCGCATGGCGCGGGTCGCCGCCATACACCCCCTGCGTGGCTGTGGGCAACGGGGCGGCAGCCAGTGCCTGCGCGCGCACGAGTGCCGGGTCCAGCGCCAGCATGAGCGATGTATCCGACAGGTCGGCATGCATGCCCACTTCCGCCGCGTGGCCGTGGTTGCGCAGCCATGTGGCATAGGCGCCGGGCACCACATCGTAATAGGCGGGAATGTAGAGCACATGCGCACCCTGCCCGCTCCAGCGGCGGTTCAGTTGCCCGGCCACCGCACGCAGGTCCTTCTGGTAGCCGCCATGGTCCCCGATCAGCACCACACGGCTGAAACCCTGCACGCGGAAACTCTCCGCCGCATCTTCCACCAGAGCCCGGAACGTGGCGGGCGTGATGCTGATGGTGCCGGGAAAACGCATGTGCGACGTGCGCGGCGATGTCCCGCCCTCCGGCACATAGGCCACGACGGGAGCCACCAGCGCATGCCCCGCCTGGCGGGCAATGCGGCGGGCCAGGATCATCGCGCGCACGTCATGCTTACCCACCGCGATGTAAGGGCCACTCTGTTCGGTGCCGCCTATAGGTATGATGATGGAGGTATCCCCCCTGCGGATGGCCTCACGGATTTCGGTCCATGTCAGCGCCGCGAAATCAACCGTGTCGGGTGTCGCGGCCCGGGCGGATGGCACGAGCACCGTGGCGCAGGCCAGCAGGGCTGCGGCCAGGAAACCTGAAAAACTGGGCATGAACGCGGGCATCCTTCGCATGGCATCTGATCGTGCCCTCCTGTGCACTGCCTGCGCGCGGGAGGCAACACCCCGCGCGCAGGTGGTGGCAAATGCATGAAACCATGCCCGTCCCGACCCGTTGGACAGTCACATCCCCCACAATTCCCGTCATCCTCCAACGATCCGCAGGAACACGCGAGCGCTTCATGACCAAAACCTCACATCCCTCCCACTCCCCGGCAACGCATATGGGCAAAGGCGGAGAAACCCACCAGAGCGCAGGCGGCGACATACCCGTCCTGACCACCCAGCAGGGTGTTGCCGTATCCGATGACCAGAATACCCTGCGCGTGGGGCCGGGCGGCCCGGCCCTGCTGGAAGATTTTCACTTCCGTGAAAAGATCTTCCATTTTGACCATGAACGCATACCCGAACGCGTGGTCCATGCCCGGGGCTACGGGGCACATGGCTATTTTGAACTGACCGACAGCCTGAGCGATGTGTGCAAGGCCGACCTGTTTGGCAAGGTGGGTGAACGCACGCCCACCTTTGTGCGGTTTTCTACCGTAGCGGGCAACAAGGGTTCGGCTGATGTGGTGCGCGACGTGCGCGGCTTTGCCGTCAAGTTCTATACCAGTCAGGGCAACTGGGACCTGGTGGGCAACAACATCCCCGTTTTCTTCATCCAAGATGCCATCAAGTTCCCCGATTTCGTGCATGCGGCCAAGCAGGAACCGGACCGCGACTTCCCGCAGGCGCAGACCGCGCATGACAATTTCTGGGATTTCGTCTCGCTCTCTCCCGAAGCTACGCATATGGTCTGCTGGGCCATGTCGGACCGCGCCATCCCCCGCTCCTTCCGCTTCATGGAAGGCTTTGGCGTGCATACCTTCCGCCTGATCAATGCCGAAGGGCGCTCGACTTATGTGAAATTCCACTGGAAGCCCAAGCTGGGGCTGCAGTCGGTGGTATGGAACGAGGCGCTCAAGATCAACGGTGCCGATCCCGACTTCCACCGCCGCGACCTGTGGCAGGCCATAACCGGCGGCAACTTTCCCGAATGGGAACTGGGCGTGCAGCTGTTCGATGACGAGTTTGCCGATAGCTTCCCCTTCGACATCCTCGACCCCACCAAGCTGATTCCCGAAGAACTGGTGCCCGTGCGCCGGGTGGGCCGGTTGGTGCTGGACCGCATGCCCGACAACTTTTTTGCCGAGACAGAACAGGTGGCATTCTGCACCCAGAACATCATACCCGGCATCGACTTTACCAATGACCCGCTGCTGCAGGGGCGTAATTTCTCGTATCTGGATACCCAGACCAAGCGCCTAGGCGGGCCGAACTTCACCCATATCCCCATAAACGCGCCCAAATGCCCGTTCCATAACTTCCAGCAAGATGGCCACATGGCCATGCACAACCCGAAGGGCCGGGCCAATTACGAACCCAATTCATGGTCCCAGCCCACCGGTGGCCCGCGTGAGAGCGCGGATGGCTACCGCTCCTTCGCACAGGAACAGTCCGGCCCCAAGCTGCGCCAGCGCTCCGAATCCTTTGCCGATCATTACAGTCAGGCCCGCCAGTTCTTCATCAGCCAGACGCCGGTGGAGCAGACCCATATGCGCGATGCCTTCGTGTTTGAACTGAGCAAGGTGGAAACCCCCGCCATCCGCGCACGCATGGTGAGCCACCTGCTGCATGTGGACCAGAAACTGGCCGAAGGGGTTGCCATGGGGCTGGGCCTTTCCCCCCTGCCCAGACCTGCCGTGGCGGCTCGCCCGGTCGTGACAGGGCTGCAACCCTCAGCAGCGCTCAGCATCCTCAAGAATGGCCCCGACAGTTTTGAGGGGCGCAAGCTGGGCATCGTGGTAACTAACGGGGTGGACAGCGCCCTGCTGTCCGGCCTGCGCAAAGCGGCGGAGGCCGTGGGAGCCACGGTCGAACTGATCGCCCCCACCGTGGCTGGCGTACATGACAGCGCGGGCAACGAACTGGTGGCGCAGCAGAAGATCAATGGCGGCCCGTCCGTGCTGTATGATGCGGTGGCCCTGCTCCCCACGGTGGAAGGCGCAAACCTGCTGCGCCATGAAGCCACGATGCGCGACTTCATTGCCGATGCCTTTGCCCATGCCAAGTTCATCGCCCATAACGACGCAGCTGAACTGCTGCTGGCGGCGGCAGGACTGCACCCCAAGGCGCGTGACGAAGGGGTCATTGCCATGGAAAGTGCCAGGGATGCCACGCTTTTTATCCAGACCTGCGCGGCCCTTCGCTTCTGGGCACGTGAAAGTCAGGTACACGCGGTCTGACCCCCTTGCACCCGGCTGCCCGCCATCGCCACAATAGGATAGCCGGGCAGGCCCCGGCCTGACACAAGAGCAAGAACTGCAACCATGACCGATACCTCTCATACCCGTCCGCATGTTTCCATTCTGTACTGCACGCGCTGTAACTGGCTGCTGCGGGCAGGATGGATGGCGCAGGAACTGCTGTCCACCTTTGGGGAAGAACTGGGCAGTGTCAGCCTCATTCCCGCCAGTGGCGGACGCTTCGAGATTACGGTGGACAGCAAACTGATCTGGGAGCGCAAGCGCGATGGCGGCTTTCCCGGTCCCAAGGTGCTCAAGCAGCGCGTGCGCGATGTCATCGCACCAGATCGTGACTTGGGCCACCTTGACCGCACTTCCCCCGCTGAAGATGAAGGCTGACGCACAGACACCCCGGAACGGGGACCGATTGCATCTGCCTTACGCCATCCCCATATCCCGTTTCATGAATGCTTTCGCCCCTTCCGCCGCAACGTCTGCCGCCCCTTCTGCCGACATTCGGCGGGAACTGGCGCGCCTGCGCAGTCTGGCAACACTGCTTGACGCCGCCTTCCGCATTCCCGGTACCCGGGCGCGGTGGGGGCTGGATACACTGATCGGCCTGCTGCCCGTGGGCGGGACCGTGCTTATGCTCATCCCCTCGCTTTATATTGTATGGAAGAGCTGGAAACTGGGGGCGCCTCCTGCCGTGCTGTCGCGCATGCTGGCCAATGTCCTCGTGGAGGGGGCCGCAGACCTGGTCCCGGTTCTGGGAGATGTGTTCGATACCGCCTTCAAAGCTGACCTGCGCAATGTGGCGTTGCTGGAACAGCATTTTGGCATGGTCACGCCCTAGACGTTACAGCCATAGCCGGTAAACTGCATGGTCGCCATACTTCCATGCAGAAGAAACACACCATGGCGCGTTTCCTCCGGCCGTAGGTCTTTGCAGCCCTTACCCCCTGTCGGAAAAACGGATCAACCATGGTAAAGGGTGGTGGCATGCGATCAGGCCTGCGCCTGACCTGCTTGAACATTTTCAACCCCGGCAGGCTGCTGCACCCTGCTCTGGACTGAACCACGCCCCATGTCCGTGCCTACCGATACAATTACCCATACCCTTGCCCAGGCGCTGGAACTGCTGCGTCAGGGCCGATTTGCCCATGCCCGCGCCATGCTGGAAGGGTGTCCGCCCTCGCCTCGGACGGAACTTCTGCTGGCCCATGCGCATGCGGGCTGCAACCGTGTACAGGAAGCCGCGCGCCTGCTGTGCCGTCAGGCTGTGGCCAATCCCGGCGCGCGCCACCCTGCACAGGATATGCTCGACCTGCTGCTGCCCCATGACCGGGCGGACGAGGCGGAGGCCGTGCTACGCGCCGTCCGCCAGCGTGCGGGTCAGGACATCCGTACTCATGACATGCTGGGCGAACTGTTATTACAGCGTGGCCACACGGCAGAAGCCCAGGCGGTGCTGGCCGATGGGCTGGCGCTGTCACCCGCACAGCTCAGCACTGGCAACCTCATGGCCGTATGCCTTATGGAACAGGGGGAGTTCGCCGCCGGGCGCGACCTGCTGCGCTATATTCTGCAACACCACCCCGACAGCGCCATGACCCACGCCAACCTGGCGCACCTGCTTGGGGCGTGGAACCATAATGATGAAGCTCTTCAGGCCCATGGCCGTGCGCTGGCCCTGCGCCCCGAAGATGCGCGCCTGCGGCTCAACCACGCACTGACCCTGCTCAAGACCGGGCGCATGGAACGGGGCTGGGCCGAGTATGAATGGCGCAGGCGTCTGCCGGGCCGCCAGCGCCTGCCCGAAGCGCGGATGCTGCCCGTGCTCGCGCCCGATGCGGACCTGCGCGGCAAAACCATCCTGATCACCCGTGAGGGGGGGCTGGGGGACATGCTGATGATGCTGCGCTTCGTGCCGGTGCTGGCCGCTATGGGCGCGCGCATAAGCGTGCAGGCCCCCGATACCCTGCACGGCCTGATCCGCCGCATGCCCGGCGTGCGCCGCGTGGTAGGCGAACGCAACATGCTCCCGGCGCATGACTGGCACTGTCCCTTCCTCAGCCTGCCGCATGTACTGCATCGGACGAAGGGCTGTGATGGCCTGCCCGTGCCCTACCTACAGGCCGATCCGGCACGGGTGCGCCAGTGGGCGCCTTTCCTGCCCGTTGGTACGGGCCTGCGCGTGGGGCTGGTATGGGGCGGGGCCAGCAGACCCGATGCACCGGCCGCATTTGCCATGGACCGCCGCCGCTCGCTCCCGCTGCGCAGGCTGGCGCCACTGGCGGGGATTGCAGGCATAAGCCTGGTCAGCCTGCAGATGGGCACCTACACCAAACAGATGCATGACATGCCCGCGGGCATGCGCCTGTACGACCCGATGGAAAGCGTGCACGACATGGACGACACGGCCGCCCTGATTGCGGGGCTGGATGTGGTTGTTTCGGTTGATACATCGGTCGCCCATCTGGCTGGGGCCATGGGGTGCCCGGTGCTGCTGCTGGACCGGTTCGACAACTGCTGGCGCTGGCTGTCGGAGCGGACCGACAGCCCGTGGTATCCGACCCTGCGCATCATCCGCCAGATCAGCGCCGGCCAGTGGGATAACGTGGTCCATCGCCTGTGCAGCATGCTGGCCCGGCGCGACCTGCCCCCCTCACGCCTGCCCCTGCGGGTTTAGCAACCGGCCTGAACGGCCAGCCCCCGGCAGTCACAAGGACGGTCTCTGGGAAAGCTTTTTCAATGCCCTGGCAGGCTGTCGGATTGGGAGCTGGATGGATATTATTCATAACTTATGAAAACATATTTCTGTTCTCTATGTCATAAATTCCATGATTTTTATACTTCAAGCAATGTTATTGCATAAAAATCCCAATCCGACAGTCTGTTAGGTCACGTTTCCATCCGGCGTATGGAGGAACCGGCCTTCAAACGCCACTTCCGCCAGCGGCCTGCGCGTGGACGGCACTTCACGCGCGCGCAGGTATTCCGGCAGGCTGTCCACCTCCCCCTGTCGGCCAATGACAATGGCGGCGTTCAGCGCATAATCCTCGGGCAGTTCCAGGCCGGCACGCGCCAGGTCATGGTCAAATCCGCTAACGGGATGGGCTGCCCATCCAGCACGACTCAGTTGCAGCATGACCAGCACCGCTGCCGCTCCGGCATCGAAGGCATGGGTAGGCGCGGGTACTGGTTCGGCCCTGTCACTGCCGGTTACGGTATGGGAGGCAACATAGACAATGGCCGAGGCATTCTGCGCCCAGCTATGGTTAAACGGGATGAGCCAGGACAGGAAGCGCTCCCACTCCGCCGTGCCGCGCCGGGCATAGATGAAACGCCACGGCTGCGCGTTATAAGCTGAAGGCGCCCAGCGCCCGGCATCAAGGAACGCCAGCAGCTCCGCATCCGTGATGGGCGCAGGCGTGAAAGCGCGGGGGGACCAGCGATCAAGGATAAACCGCTCGACCGGCGTATCGGACTGGCGTTGGGGTGCTTCTGTCATGGCGATTCCAGTTTGGGCAGGAAAGCAAAAGCGTACACGATAACGCAATACCACAATACGCCAAGGTCGCATCGCAACATCGCCGTGCCCCGCCTTCAGGCACGCTCTCAGCCCTGGTACAGCCGCCCCGGTGGCAGCAGTTTACCGGGATTGAGAATGTTGCGCGGGTCCATGGTATTTTTAAGCGCGCGCATGACAGCCAGCGTGCCATCACCATGCTCGGTTTCCAGAAATTCCAGCTTGCCCATGCCCACACCATGCTCCCCGCTGCATGACCCGCCCAGCGCCAGTGCCCGCGCCACGATCTTACGGTCCAGCGCCAATGCCAGCGCGCCCCCCGGTTCGGTATTGTCGGTAATGATCAGGGCATGGAAATTCCCGTCACCCACATGCCCCAGCAGGGGTACGCGCAGGCCGGAAGCGCTGATGTCATCCCGCACCCCCGCAATCAGTTCCCCCAGACGGGAGATGGGTACGATGCAATCCGTAGAGATCACACGTGCGCCGGGTTCGATGGCCTTCGCCGCCCAGAAAGCATCATGCCGGGCCTTCCATAGCCGCGTACGCTCTTCCGCCGTGTCAGCCCAGGCAAAACCCCTGCCATTATTGGACAGGGCAATAGCTTCAGTCGCGGCAACCTGTTCCTGTACTGCCGCGGGACCCCCCGCGAACTCGAAAAACAGGGTGGTCAACGGTTCATAACCCTCAAGGCCGGAATAGCGGATGGAAGCCGCCATCTGCACGCTATCCAGCAGTTCCACGCGGCTGACGGGAATGCCGCACTGGATGATCTCCATGGCAGTCTGCACCGCATCATCCAGATCGGCAAACTGGCATATGGCGGCGGAAACACTCTCGGGCCGACCATGCAGCCGCAACTGCACCTCGGTTATGATACCCAGCGTGCCTTCCGATCCGATGAACAGCGATGTCAGGTCATACCCGGTGGAGGATTTGCGCACACGGCCACCGGTACGGATGACCTCTCCCGTAGCCAGCACCACCGTAAGTCCCAGCACGTTTTCCTTCATGGTGCCATAGCGCACGGCGGCGGTGCCGGATGCACGGGTCGCACACATGCCGCCCAGCGTTGCCTCGCCTCCCGGATCAACCGGAAAGAACAGTCCCGTGTCACGGATCCGGGCATTGAGCGCCTGCCGGGTCAGACCGGCCTGTACGCGGCAGTCAAGGTCCTCCGCATTGACTTCCACAATGGCAGTCATGGCCGACAGGTCCAGGCTTATGGCATGCGGCGTGGGGGTTACGTGCCCTTCAACCGATGTGCCGGCCCCAAACGCCACCACCGGCACCCGGTTGGCATGGCAGGCGCGCAGTACGGCTGCAACCTGCTCCGTGCTTTCCGCCATGAACACGGCGCCGGGCAGGCAGGCGGCATCCATGGCCTCACCATGGCTATGGGTTTCCAGCACGGAAGGGGATGTGCTGACCTGGGCCGACAGTCCCTGTGCATCAAGGGAGGCAAGGGCTGCGGACAGGCGGGTGGCGGGTGAAGGCGCGCATTCGTTCATGATGGTATCCGGGCACAAAAGGTTTGCCTGCATTGTAACAACTCATGGGGATCATGGCCATCTTCCCGCGCGCCTGCTACCCCATGGCAGGATTGCGCCCTGCCCTTTTACGCACGAAGGGGGCATGCCACGCCACTGGTGACATGCCCCCTGTCGCACCCTGCATCAATCAGCAAGACGTAGTCTGCAAATCCACGTATCGGGGCACCCCTGAGCGGTGCCGGTCAATCAAAGGTGCCGCCACGCGGCCGCACGATGGGCAGCGTGTTGCCGGTAACGGCGTAATATACCCGTTCTGAAATATTGGTGGCGTGATCACCGATCCGCTCAAGGTTCTTGGCGATGAACAGCAGATGGGTGCACGGACCGATATTGCGCGGGTCCTCCATCATATATGTCACCAGTTCACGGAACATGGAGACATAAAGTTCATCCACCGCCGTATCGGACTGCCAGACGATACGCGCCAGTTCCGGGTCGCGCTGGTCCATGGCATCAATGGTACGGCGCAGGTTTTCCTGCACCAGCCGGCCCATGCTGCGCAGGCCGGTCAGCGAAATGGGGCATGACAGCAGTTCGTTGCGCATGGCACGCCGCGCGATGCTGGCCGCACAGTCCCCAATGCGTTCCAGATCACCCGATATCTTCAGCGCAACCACAACTTCGCGCAGGTCGCCCGCCATGGGGGCACGCAGGGCCAGCAGGCGGATGACCAGCGCCTCTGTCTCGCGTTCCAGTTCGTCAACATACGGGTCCATTTCCGGGGCATCACGCGCGGCGATCTCGTCGTGCTCGACAACAGCTGTGATGGCCTGCGCGACCTGGCGTTCAACCACGCCCCCCATCCTGTTGATGAACGAGCGTAGCTGTTCAAGTTCCTGCTCGTAACTCTGGACCGTGTGTACCGATTCATGGGGCATTGTCATGACTTTCGCACTCAGCCGAAGCGGCCGGTAATATAATCCTGGGTTCGCTTGGCGTGCGGTGCGGTAAACATCTTGTCTGCCGTATCGACCTCGACCAGTTCACCCATGTAGAAAAACGCGACACGGTCCGCGCAGCGCGCGGCCTGTTGCAGGTTGTGGGTCACAATCGCGATTGAGAATTCCTGCTTAAGTTCATCAAGCAGTTCCTCAATCCGGGCGGTGGAAATCGGGTCAAGCGCGCTGGTCGGCTCATCAAGCAGGATGATCTCGGGCCGGGTTGCAATGGTGCGCGCAATGCATAGGCGCTGCTGCTGCCCACCCGACAGCGCGGCGGCGGAAGCGCCAAGCCGGTCTTTCACCTCCGGCCATAGAGCGACGCGCCGCAGCACGCTTTCCACGCGCTGGTCCATCTCGGTACGCGACAGGCGTTCGTGCAGACGCACGCCAAAGGCGATGTTGTCGTAAATGGACATGGGGAACGGCGTCGGCTTCTGGAACACCATGCCAATGCGCGAGCGCAGCACGTTCACATCCAGTCCCGGCGCGAGAATGTTGCGCCCATCGAACAGCACCTGCCCCGTTGCACGCTGGCCGGGATAGAGGTCATACATCCGGTTAAGGCAGCGCAGCAGCGTTGACTTGCCACAACCCGAAGGCCCGATCATGCCCGTGACCTGCCGGGTCGGGAAATCAAGCGAAATGGATTTCAGGGCGTGGTTGGCACCATACCAGAAATCAAGCCCACGTATGGCCAGTGCCGGAACCGCCACATTCTGCCCTGTGCTGTTGTCCATGATGATCTTGTTCATTGTTGTGCAGATCCGTTACGCGTAAGCCACCAGCGGGCGAGGATGTTTGTTGCAAGAACCGCAACGGTAATGAGAAGGGCGCCCGTCCATGCCATCTGCACCCAGTCATCATAGGCCGAACCGGCGTACTGGTAGATCGTAACCGGTAGGCTGGCCATGGGCGCATTGAGGCTGGTGGACCAGTTGAGGTTGCCAAGCGAGGTAAAGAGCAGCGGCGCCGTTTCACCCGAGATGCGTGCCAACGCCAGCAGGATGCCGGTCATGATTCCGCCACGCGCGGAACGCAGGCATACACTCAGGATCACACGCCAGCCCGGTGCGCCCAGGGCATAGGCTGCCTCCCGCATGGCGCGGGGCACAAGTTGCAGCATGTCCTCGGTCGTGCGTACCACGATTGGGATAAACAGCACGGCAAGCGACAGTGTACCCGCCATGCCCGAAAAATGCCCGGCCGGTTCCACCACGATCAGGTAGATGAACAGGCCAACCAGGATGGAGGGCACCGACAGCAGCATGTCCGATACAAACCGGACAAGCTGGACAATCGGCCCGTCCTGCCCGAATTCGGACAGATAGATGCCCGTCATCATGCCAATCGGCGTGCCGATCAGGGCGGCTAGGCCAGTTTGCTCGCAACTGCCGACAATGGCGTTGGCCAGACCGCCGCCGCTGCCCGGTGCGCCGGTGCTGTGCAGGAAAGTGGAAAGCGACAGCCCCGCAGCACCACGCGTGACCAGTGTCCACAGGATGGAAAACAGCAGGAACAGCACGACAACCGTGGCAATGTTGCACAAAAGGCTGACAAGCCGTTCCACCAGCCTGCGCTGCACGGCCTGGGCACCGCCACGTTGCCACCCACTGCCGGTAACTGGCTGCGATTTCTGGGCCGACATAAGCGTGTTTCCTTAATTAACCTTGCCACGCTGCAAGAAAATGCGCGAGCAGGCCAGGGTAACGAACGAGATAATCATCAGGATTGCACCAAGTGCGAGCAGGGCCGAAAGCTTGAGGCTGCCTGCCGAACTTTCGGGAAATTCCAGCGCAATGAGCGAGGCAATGGTGTTGCCCGGCGCAAAAAGCGACCACCCGAGGCGGTTGCTATTGCCGATGACAAAGGTGACGGCCATGGTCTCACCCAATGCGCGCCCAGTTCCCAGCATGATACCCCCCATGACTGCCTGGCGCGACCATGGCAGGACCACCTGGTGCATGACCTCCCACCGCGTGGCTCCAAGGCCGAAGGCGCTTTCCTTCAATACGGCGGGAATGGAGACGAACACGTCCGTCATGACCGAACAGATGAATGGCGTAACCATGATGGCCAGAATGATCCCGCCCGTAAGCAGCCCGGTGCCATAGGGCGCGCCACGGAACAGCAGGCCGATGCCGGGTATGTGACCCAGGTAATGGGTGGCTGTCGGCTCCACATAATGCGCCATGAAGGGCACTACGATAAAAAATCCCCACATACCAAAAATGATTGATGGCACGGCGGCAAGCAGTTGGACGGCCGTTTCAATAAACCGCGCCAGTGCGGGCGGCGCCATTTCCACCAGCCAGAAAGCAACTCCGAACGCAAACGGCACGGCAAATAACAGGGCAACCGCCGTGGTGACCAGCGTACCGAAAATGGATGTCGCCGCGCCAAAGTTTTGTGAAATGGGATTCCAGGCCGTACTGGTCAGGAAGGTGGGACCAAACGTGAAGAACGCCTGCCGCCCGCCCCATACCAGCACAAGGATGATCCCGGTCATGACCATAAGGATGGACCACCCGGCCAGACGTGCGACCATGCCAAACACAACATCGCCCAACCGCCCGTGCGCGTTCCCGTCCACTACAGATCCGTCCTGGGCCGTAAGGGAAGATGGAAGTTCCATCATGCAGTTCCTGACATATATGACACAGCCGCAGGATTAAGCCGCGCGATTGATCCGTGGCAATAATTACTTATGGTATTTTATATGAAGTTTTTATGACGCGCCTGAAATTGTGTTATCCTGATGCAATCTGTTCTTTCCATGTCATATAAAGTTCATCTGTTTTGTGTTGCATAACTTCTGGTACCTGCTGCATAGCAACGCGCAGCGGGAGTGGCCGGGAGCGTGCCGTCTCTTCATGGGAACATGACAGGAAGCAGCCTTATGTTTGAATCCAGTATAATCGAAGTGGATGGCGTCTTTGTTGGCGTTGTCTTGCAGGACGGACCGCTTGAACCCTATCGGTTCCGCGCCATGCATGAACGCGTAACCCAGATGGATGGCGATACCCTGCCTACATTCGAGGCTGCCGTATCCAGGGTCCGCGCGCGTTTCCGCATGGGTTCGGGCAAGACCCCGCGCATGGCGGAACCCGTCCGTCGCCGGGCCTGAACGAACGGGTCCGCTGCCGCTACATTCCCAAAGTATGAATATTATATTAAAACTAAATACAGAACTTATATTCGTAATAGAAATAATTTAAGAGTAGCATAACAATAACTCACTGGTGTATTGTTTCATGCTTCATTTCGCACCTTATTCCACTTTCTCCATCCTTGCACTCGTCATATGCTTTGCGCTTGTGTGCGTGTTTGAATTCGTAAACGGTTTCCATGATACGGCCAATGCCGTGGCAACCGTCATCTATACCAATTCGCTCAAACCCCGCACGGCGGTCATCTGGTCCGGGCTCATGAACTTCGTGGGCGTGCTGCTTGGCGGTATCAGCGTGGCTTACGGCCTGGTTGAACTGCTGCCGGCCGATGTGCTCTCCCCCTCCAATGGCGACCCTGCCGTACCGATGCTGATTTCCCTGTTCGGCACGGCACTGGCGTGGAACCTGTTCACATGGTGGTTTGGCATTCCCAACTCCAGTTCACACTGCGTGATCGGTGCGCTGATCGGTATCGCCATTGGCGATGCGCTGCTGCATACCCGTAGCCTTGGCAACAGCGTTGACTGGTCCCAGATATGGAAAATCCTGCGCGCGCTGGCCATTTCCCCCCTGCTGGGCCTGATTGGCGCAGGCGGGCTGTATTTTGTGGTCAGGCACCTGATCAAGGACCCCGAACTCTACCAGCCCCCGCAGGGTGACCGGCCAACACGCGGCTGGGTGCGTGGCCTGCTCATCCTAACCTGCACCGGGGTCAGCTTTTCACACGGCAGCAATGACGGACAGAAGAGCATTGGTCTGATCATGCTGACCATTATCGGCATCCTGCCCGCAACCTTTGCACTGGCCCCTGACAGCGCAACCCAGATTTCCCAGATTTCGCACAATGCAACCATCGCCGCGCCGCTGATCACCCAGTACGATCATGATGGCCTGCACGATGAGGCCATTGCTTCGGTCACGCGCTTAACCCAGACCAACCCCGATACCGTTGTCGCCTCCGTCCTGCGCGCCGACATCTATGAAGTGGTGGCCGGGCTCAAAGCCGTTGCTGCCAATACGGAAGCCTCGGCCCATGACCGGGCCACCGCCAAGACCCTGAGCAACCAGATCCGCCCTGTTGTGGAATACGCACCATGGTGGGTACGCCTGCTCAGCGCGCTGTGCCTGGGTATCGGCACCATGATCGGCTACAAACGGATTGTTCTGACCCTGGGTGAGAAGATTGGCAACACCCATCTTACTCCCGCACAGGGCGCATCGGCGGAACTGGTTGGCGCGGGCCTGATTGCTACGGCCGGTTATACCGGGCTGCCGGTCAGCACGACCCATATCATTACCGCAGGTATTGCCGGGACCATGCTTGGTTCTGGTTCAGGCATCAATCGCGGTATGCTGGTCAAGATTGCCCTGGCATGGATCTGCACCCTGCCCGTTACCATTACCCTGGGCGCTGCATTGTTCTACGTCCTGAACATCTGAAGTCCATGAAACGGAAAGGCCGGGCGGGCACCATGTGTGCCCGCCCGGCCCTTTTTTTATGTCCATGCCCCATAACGGAACATGATGCATCACCTTACCGACCGGGCCATGTCCCATAATGGCAATATGGCATTCAGGAACAGGTCTGGAATTATTATTTATGAATGATAAATATTTTTGTTTTCATTATTGAAATATTTTTGAAAAAATTCACAAAAATTCTCTTTATACTTTTCAGTATATTTGAAACCCAGCCTTGACAATCCAAAATAAAAAAACCGGAAAGGCAATACCCTCCCGGTCCGCAACATTGGCATTCAAGCCATACCTGGGTGGAACGCCCTAGTATGTCTGGGGCACGATCATGTCATCCGCTACCGGCTGGCGCAGATAGTCTGGGCTGAATACGCGCTCGGGCAATCTGACTTCCGGCTTCTGTATTTCCTGATACGGCACCTGTGAAAGAAGATGGCTGATACAGTTCAGACGTGCCCTTTTCTTGTCATCGGCAGGAACGATCCACCATGGTGCTTCTTCTATATTGGAACGCTCCAGCATGATTTCCTTGGCCAGCGTATAGGACTCCCACCGCCTGCGGCTTTCAAGGTCCATCGGGCTGAGCTTCCACTGCTTGAGCGGGTCTTCCATACGGGCACGGAACCGCATTTCCTGCTCATCATCGGAAATGGAGAACCAGTACTTGATGATCTGGATACCACTGCGCGCCAGCATACGCTCGAACTCAGGAACAGAACGGAAAAATTCCTCGTATTCCGCATCCGTGCAAAAATTCATGACCCGTTCCACACCGGCACGGTTGTACCAACTGCGGTCAAACAGCACGATCTCCCCTGCTGCGGGAAGGTGACTGACATAGCGCTGGAAATACCATTGCGTACGCTCACGGTCATTAGGGGCAGGAAGAGCCGCCACACGACATATGCGCGGATTGAGCCGCTGGGTAATGCGTTTGATCACCCCCCCCTTGCCTGCTGCATCGCGCCCTTCACAGATGACGACAAGCCGGTGTCCAGTTTCCTTGATCCAGTCCTGCAACTTGACCAGTTCACCCTGCAGGCGCAGCAGTTCACGGAAATAGGTGCGCCGGGAATCCGGGGTGCCATGG
Source organism: Komagataeibacter medellinensis NBRC 3288 (assembly GCF_000182745.2). Classification (NCBI taxonomy): domain Bacteria; kingdom Pseudomonadati; phylum Pseudomonadota; class Alphaproteobacteria; order Acetobacterales; family Acetobacteraceae; genus Komagataeibacter; species Komagataeibacter medellinensis. Next base: position 356,960 of record NC_016027.1, on the reverse strand, counting down.
TCCTTGTCCGATCCCAGCCGGCTGTCATCAAGTTCCAGTTCGATTTCTTCATCGATATCATCCAGAACTTCTTCGCGCAGGCGACTTCGTTCCCACAGTTCTCTGGTACGATCAATGCCTTCGGTCATGACGGGGGTGCATCTCCAATAGTTTCCAGGGGGCACAGTCAGGGATGTGTCAGAATTCGTCCTGAATGTACGTTTCATCATCTGCTGGCATATCGACTTCAGGCAGGGAAGCTTTCTGTTTTGCCGCCCCTCTTTTATCTTTCCAGATCAGAACCATCGCAGGCCGCCATTCTTCATGAATGGCGGGCGTATCGTATTCGCGATCCTTTTGCATGGCATGCCTATCCAATCCAGTTTCCCTATCCGATGCATAGGTTGACAACGGTATAGTGGCGCACACCCGATATTAATGTGAATATTTAATGAATTTAATGGAAACAATCCATTCGTAATGTCAAAAATTACGTTTTTGTTTTTATAAACAAATAATTTTTACATTTTTTTATTTTAATTTCCTGCGCTTTATCTCCTGCACTCAAACCGTGCAAGCAATGAAGAACGCCATTGTCAGTACCGATACAACAGCACTCAGAAACAAGGTGGATGCAGCTTCCTGCTCATCCGTACCAAAGCGGACCGCAAGAATGACAACAACTGTCCCGACCGGAATGGACAGCGCCAGAACAGCCGCCCGCATGGCATCGTGCGACAGGCCGGTCAGGCTCAGGCCCAGCCATGACAGGCCGGGCACCACGATATTGCGGACCGCAACCGTGACAAGAACAGGCACGGTAATGGACACCCGCTGTAGGAAAAGCACGATACCCGAAGCAAACAGGGCCACACCCGCCGCTGCATTGCCCAGAAGCGCAAACGCATTGAGCAGGGACGCAGGAAAGTGCACATTGCAGGCCACCAGCAGGGTTGCCGCGATCGGGGCCCATACAATCGGTTCGCGCAGCGAGACAATGACCTGGTGCCCCAGGCGCAATGGTGCCCCGTCTTCCCCTTCCTTTTCATTCCTGGCCAGCATGACCATGCAAAGCGGGGTCTGCACCAGTACCATGGCAAATACGGATGCGGAAATGACAACGGCCGTCGTGCTTTGCCCGATCAGCACAGGCAGCATGGCGGAACCGATAAAGGGCACGGAGGGTGCTGCCATGGCCAGTCCCTGCAGGGTTGCCGTGGCGGGAGTGCGACGAAAAACAAAGCGCGACAGACCGTAGCATACGACAAAACTCAGGCACATGATTCCAAAAATCGATGCTGCCAGCGGCAACTGGCCCGCCAGGATCGTACGCGGCATGCGGGCAATCCCTACAAACAGACTGAGCGGGAAAGCGTAGAGCATGACCATGCGATTAAGGATGGCCACCTGCCCACCGTTGAAATCACCACGCCACCCCGCCGCGTAACCCAGCACGAAAATCACGACAAGCGGCAGCATCGCGGCAATAATGGTCGAAAGCATGGGCCTTGATCCTGGGGCTTATGTTTGCTGGCAGGCCCGCGGCGCGGCGCGGCGACAGACCTGTAACATGCCGTGCATGAATGGCGGAGGCAAGGCACCGCTGATACGCAACTGTAACGTTGCACAGGCGCGGACCGGATGCAAAACGAAAGTCTGCTTCCATGCCTGGAAAATCTTGCCATCTCGCCACGAAGACGGCACGAGCCGGTCATGGCTACCCGAAAACCGTTTGATAACAAAGGGTCCCCAGTTGATATTCATTTTATTTGCGAATGATAATTATCATTATTAGTTCCTTGATATATAATGTTTTTCTGTTTGAAAAATGGTAAGGTTTATGATATACAGTCTAAACAATTCTCATCTATGAAAAAGAACAGCATCATGCCGATCAAAGACCCCAAGGTCATCGAATTCCTGAACACCCAGCTTACCAATGAGCTGACGGCCATCAACCAGTACTACCTGCATGCCCGTACCCTGCGCCACTGGGGCGTGACCCTGCTGGGCAAAAAGGAATACGAGGAATCCATCGAGGAAATGCGCCACGCCGACTGGCTGATCGAGCGTATCCTGTATCTGGGCGGCCTGCCCAACGTGCAGCGCTACAACCAGATCCTGGTCGGACAGGACGTGGAAGAAATCCTCAAATGCGACCTGAAGCTCGAGGAAAAGGCCATCGGCGACCTGCGTGAAGGCATCGCTTATTGCGAGAGCGTGCGTGATTTCGTCTCCCGTGACCTGCTACTCAAGATCCTGGTGAATGAAGAAGAACATGAGGACTTCCTTGATCGTCAGTTCGACCTGATCAAGCAGGTGGGCATCCAGCGCTACATCCAGCTCAACTCCGCTCCCGCCCCCGATCAGGAATAAGGGGGCAGCAGGCAGGTACGGCCCGTCCGGCGCACAAAGTGCCAGACGGGCCAGCCTGTCCAATACAGGTTTACCCCTGATGCAGGCATGGCTGGACCTGGATCTAAATTTACGCATTACATTAATACAAATACCAGAAATTGTTATTTGCACACCTGTATGGTTGTGTACATGCAACGATTTTTTCCTGCCTCGTATCCCAGTCAGAGCCCGCCATGCCACAAGATGATATTCCCCCGTCACCCATTGCTGATCTGTGCCGTGACAAGGGACTTAAACTGACTGATCAACGCCGCGTTATTGCCCATGTCCTGTCGGAATCCGATGACCACCCGGATGTGGAGGAACTCTATCGTCGCGCCCTTGCGATCGACCCACGCATTTCCATTGCAACCGTCTACCGCACCGTCCGGCTGTTTGAAGAAAAAGGTATTCTTCTCCGGCGCGATTTTGGCGGCAACCGTGCCCGGTATGAAAAAACGGACCACGGCAACCATTATCACCTGATTGACGCCAAGACAGGCTCCGTCATCGAATTTGAAGATGAAGTACTGGAAGTCATGCTCCGCCAGATCGCGCAGCGCATGGGTTTCGACCTTGTAACGACACGACTTGAACTGTTTGGCAGGAAACTGAAATAAGAACAGCATTACGCTGCCTTGATGGGCATACTATTCTTACCCCGCAGGAATAAATCCAAGTTATGGCCAGTGCGCCATATGAAAATATGTAAGAAGATATTTATTCAATAAAGTGTGAGGCTTCATTCCCTGCTGTCACGCCACGATTATCCGGGCAGGCATGTCTGATGCTCCATGTGGCAGAATGCTTTATCTTTCAATAATATTGGCATTATGTATAAATAAGGCTGTTTTTGGCGTGAGCCCCCGCTTTCTCGCGTCTTGAAGGTCCATCCTGCCCTGCAGTACCAAGGACCGACACGAGAGGATACTGAATGAAGCCTACTGCCGCCCTGGATGCCCCTATTCCCCGCCCCGGATTGCGTGAACGCAAGCAAGCCCGCGTGCGTGATACCCTGATTGCCGAGGCCATGCGCCTGTTTTCCGCCCAGGGGTATGACCAGACCACGGTTGATGAAATTGCGGATGCCGCCGAGGTTTCACGCCGCACCCTGTTCCGCATGTTTGCCACCAAGGCCGATATCGTACTGGCCTGGACGCGGGGCATGACACAGGCCCTGACTGAAGCACTGGCCGACTGCCCGGCGGACATGCCCCCTGCCGAGGCGATGATGCATGCCTTTACGGCCCTTGTCCCTCACATTGCCGCCAACCGGCACGATACCTATGCGTTTGTCTACCTGATCGAGAAGACCCCTTCGCTACAAAGCGTAAGCCTGCAAAAATATGGCAAATGGGAAGACTGTCTGGCCGAAGGGCTGACAAAGCACATAACCGAACGCAAAAACCGCAAAACCGCAGCACGCCTGATGGCACGCGGCGGTATCGCGATTTTCCGCACGGCGCTGGATGAATGGATCAGGCTGCGGGGGCGACCTGCACTTGTGCCGCTTTTACAGAAAACCTATGCATTACAGGCAATACTATGGTCACAACCCGATCAGGCCAACCCTGACGACTGACGCGCCGCGCCCCTGTTGCCCGGTGCATGTGGCTGCGCTGTGTTCAGTACCTGAAGATGGATGACGTACCGTCCGACAGATCCGCCCATGATAGGCCACCATGCATCATGCAGGTAAGGGCAAACAGGACAACCAGCACCACTGCTGCTGGTCCGTTTGCCTGAAGGCGCAACCTGCCAGCCATGGCCGTGGTTTCCCCCTGCTTGGATATGTTATTATCGGACCTGTCCGTTTTCATCTGCGCGCTACCTTATTCAGAACCGGAACACGAAGTTCGACTGGTAATAGGTCCCACTTGAACCACCAGCCTCGTTCAGCGCGCGCGATGTCATGAAGCGCGAGACATACTGTGTCCACGACACATGAGTATTAATCTGCCACGCCACGGAAGCCTGCGGCGCCATACCAATAAATTTGCCACGGAAGTTACCCGCAAATTTGTAAAAACCGGATGATTTGTAAACCGGGTCATTCACGCTATCGCGCCAGAACAGTGGATACTTGATCTGTATGCTGACCGACTTGAACGGCGTGATACGCACCAGCGGCGCGAAGCTGATCAGGTTCGAGGCCGTCATGTAGGTCGTGGTATCGAGATAGTTGGTCTGCGGATTGAACGGCGAGACATAGGTGCCGATCGTCCCGTTCCGGTCCGAGGCATTGCCGCCGGAATACACATCCGTCTGGATGCCGACAAAGGTATTGAGCGAGTTTTTGGGCAGGCGCGCGCCCAGGGTCGAGTTGATGGCATACGCACTGACGTTGCGCGCCATGTTGTTGCTAGCTTGGCGGAAGACCCCGCCTTGCCAGATACCGCCAACCGAGAACTCGATCGGCCCCGCCACGCCGTGCCAGCGCATGCCGAAGTTGTTGCGCGTGTTGGAGCCCTTTACCGACGTACCGCCCGGCCCGGCAATAGCACCAGTGGACCCACTGAGCTTGTAACCAATATAGAACGCATCAAGAAAAGAGTATCCTTTCTGCCCCATGAAGGTGAAATCTGGCGGCGCCCAGGTGGTATTGAAACCATACAGGCGCGTGGCATAATTCTCCGTATCGTGAAACATCTTGTTTTCACTGTCATATGTCTGCACGAAATCCCAGCCATCGATACGGATGCGCTTCCAGACCATGTAAGCGCGGAACCCGTCCCATGAAAGCGGCACGTTGGGGGTCTCGCGATTGTACAGCATGTAGGATGGCGCATCGAGAAACTGCTGGCGGCCGAAAATGAAACCGCTTTTGGCGCCCAGCATGTTCCAGCGCGTTTCTACAAAAGCCTGCTGCGCATCAAGCCGCTTGCGGTAGGTCGAGCCGTAGCCATACCCCCCCCAACCTGCGGCATCAGCATTGACCAACTGCCCGAAAAAACGCAGGTGCGAACCGATATGCAGGTCGGCGCCATACAGGTTACGTACGCCAAAGCGACCGGAATCATTAGGCTTTTGCGTGCCCAGTTGCGGCCTGCTTTCAAACCAGTTCCGCAGCCGTGTCTCCCCTGAGAAACTGATCCAGACATTACCGCTTCTGGTCAGGGGAATATATTTCAGCACATCGAACGGATCACTGGATTTTCGACCGGTGCGCAGCCGGCTCCAGTCTTCTGCCCACGGGGCCACGCCATAGACGCCAACAGGGCCGAACCCTGCGGCTTCGCCATTGCCGCGATTGAAAACTCCCCAGTCATACTGGTGGCCATTTTTACGGTTCTCCGCGCCGCTCATGCGCAGCGGCTGGCCTACGGGGTTGGCGTGCGGATAGGTCTGGATGGGTGGTCGGGGCTGGATATGGACAACCACGTTTTCAGGATGTGACGCAGTCCGGGTACCGGCATGATCGGCCTGACCAGGCGGCACGGCCTGAAGGTCGGCCGCATATGCCCCGTGCCCCAGCATTGCAACGCCGGAAGGCAGACTGAGCAGCATAGCCAGAACGGGGAACTCAGCCGCCTTCCTGCTGGTGCGCACGACATGGGCGCACAGGACAAACCTGCGGGAATACCGATGGTTCAGGGTCGTGGCCGGGGAAGGCAGCATAGTGACGTACCAGTTCGTTATATACGGATTCAATCCGCTGTCTAAACACCGAACATTTCGTATTATACGAATAATGTTGCGTCAATTATATATTCACATCTTATTTAGAAAATAATTTCAAAAAACACCAAAAATATAAACAATTTCATCTATCTTACTGATTTTATTAGAAATTAATTCATATTTTTCAACGAAATCATATGCTATTTCCAATTACAGAAATTTTTTTGACGATTTAAAACGTGTTATTGACAGAGTCACCAAGCCATCATACAGAATATATATCTCGTTTTGATAGTGGTTTTTTTATAAAACAGACTGCCGCCATAAAACACGGTGATACACGCCCGGACCACCTGTCATAACCTGCGCCATAGTCTCCATACTTCCTTATATAAACAAGGAATATAAAAAATGACCAAAATGCCATTCCTACCCCGGCGCAGCCTGTTGCAGGCCACCTTCGCGGTGGCCACGACCCTTGCCTTCCGCCCCCTGCAGGCACGGGCGGCAACCGGGATTCTGAACGTATCATACGATCCAACTCGTGAATTATATCAGGATATCGATGCCGGCTTTACCCGCCAGTGGGCACAGCAGCATGGCGGGGTGCCTGTGCAGGTCCGCACTTCCCATGGCGGGTCTGGCGCGCAGACACGCTCGGTTCTGGAAGGCGCACCGGCGGATATCGTTACCCTGGCTCTGGCCCATGATATTGATGTGCTGGCGCACAGCGGCCTACTGGCCACCAACTGGCAGGGCCGCCTGCCCCATAATTCCACACCCTATACCAGCACCATCGTGTTCCTTGTGCGCAAGGGCAACCCCAAGGGCATCCATGACTGGCCGGACCTGATCCGCGAAGGCGTGCAGGTCATTACCCCCAACCCCAAGACCTCGGGCGGCGCGCGGTGGAACTATCTTGCCGCATGGGGCTGGGCGCTGCGCCAACCCGGTGGCACGCCCGAGACCGCACGGGCCTATCTCAAGGCGCTGTTCTCCCACGTTCCGGTGCTGGATACCGGCGCGCGCGGTGCCACCAATAGCTTTGTCCAACGCGGGCTGGGTGACGTGCTTGTAGCATGGGAAGCCGAAGCCCTGCTGGCCACGCGCGAGATCGGGCCGGACCAGTTCGATATGGTCGTCCCTCCCGTAACCATCCTGGCCGAACCGCCCGTGGCCGTGGTGGACCGCAATGCAAAAGCCCATGGCACGATGGAACTTGCCCAAGCCTATGTGGAATACCTGTTCAGTGACGCGGGCCAGAAAACGGGTGCAAAACATTATTTCCGCCCCGTCGATCCCGCCATTCTTGCGCAGAACCGGGAGCGCTTTGCCGCCACTTCCACCTTTGATATTGCAAGCCTTGGCGGCTGGAACACGGTGCAGGCCACGCATTTTGCCGATGGCGGCATCTTTGATGCCATCTACACAAAATGAAAGCCTCGCGCCGCGCCCTTTTTCCCGCCCTGCACCGGCAGCCTGACCCGCTGCCCGGCTTCGGGCTGGGGCTGGGCATGACAATGTTCTGGCTGGGGGCGATCGTTATCGTGCCCATGGCCGCACTGGTCGCCCGGCCCTGGGGTGAAGGGCTGCACAGCGGGTTGCACGCCTTTGCCCACGCAGCGCATGACGGGCGCATGCAGGCCGCCCTGTGGGTCAGTTTTACATCAGCACTTTTCGCGGCGGTGGCCGACCTCGTGCCTGGTGTGCTGATTGCGTGGGCACTGGTCCGCAGTGACATTCCGGGCCGCCGGATCATCGACATGCTGGTGGAACTACCCTTTGCCCTGCCCACGGCGGTGGTCGGCATTACCATGGCGACACTCTACGGCCCCAATGGCTGGATTGGTGGCCCGCTGGCACGGCATGGGGTGCATGTCGCCTTCACGCAATCGGGTATCGTACTGGCGCTGATGTTCATCGGCCTGCCCTTTGTGGTGCGCACCATCGCACCCGTCCTGCGCCACCTGCCGCGCGATGTGGAGGAAGCGGCCGCAATACTGGGGGCCAGCCGCATGCAGGTCATTGCGCGCGTCGTCGTGCCAGCCCTTTATCCCGCACTTGTCACGGCGGCAGGCATGGTCTTTGCACGCAGCATCGGGGAATACGGGTCGGTCATCTTCATTGCTGGCAACCAGCCTTTCCATACCGAGATCGCGCCGCTGCTGGTTGTGATCCGCCTGCAGGAATACGACACCCAGGGGGCGTCCCTGATCGGGTTCGTGCTGGTGGTGGTCTCGCTGCTGTCGCTGGGGGCCATAAGCCTGCTGCGCCGCCGTCTTTCCTACGGCATGGACTAAGGGAGAAAGCACAATGCCCCGCCTCTTGTTTACCACCGTGATCTACCTGCTGGTTGGCTTTATGGTCGTGCTGCCCCCGGTGCTGGTGTTTGCCACGGCTCTTTCCCACGGACTGGGGACAGCACTCGCCACATTAACAGACCCTGACGGCCTGTCTGCCATCCGCCTGACACTGGCCGTCACAGTGATGAGCGTGCTCATCAACACCATATTCGGCACCATGGCGGCGTGGACACTGGCGCATTTCCGCTTTCCCGGGCGCAACCTGCTGGTTGTGCTGATCGAACTGCCGCTCAGTGTCTCACCCGTGGTAGGGGGGCTGGTCTGGCTGCTGGTCTTTGGCACGCAGGGCTGGTGGGGGGCAGCACTGGAACGCTGGAGTCACCCCATCGTGTTTGCCCAGCCCGGCATTGTGCTGGCAACCGTCTTCGTCACCTTCCCCTATATCACGCGCACGCTCATGCCCATGCTGACCCATAACGGACGCGAGGCAGAGGAAGCCGCCGTGATGCTGGGTGCGAACCTGTGGCAGGTGCTGTGGCATGTCACCCTGCCTGGCGCGCGCCTGGCCCTGCTTTCGGGCGTGCTGCTGACTACGGCACGGGCGATGGGAGAATTTGGCGCGGTCTCGGTTGTATCGGGACATATTCCCGGCCTGACCGAGACCATGCCGCTGCATATCGAGACCCTGTACAACGGCTACCAGACGGTCGCCGCCTTTACCATGGCAGCCCTGCTTGCCCTTATGGCGATGGGTGTGGTCCTGGCCCGCAGCCTGACCGAACGCCGTCATGGCCAGACGGAAGAAAGAGCATGAGCGTTCAACTGGAACAGATCACTCGCCTCAACCCCAGCAACGGGCGGCCCATTGTCGATGGCGCTTCGCTTGCGGTAGCTGATGGCAGCTTTACCGCCCTTGTCGGCCCGTCGGGCGCGGGCAAGACATCGCTGTTGCGCATCATCGCGGGGCTGGACCCGCATAACTCCGGCCATGTCCTGATTGACGGGACGCGAATGGATGGCGTGGGGGCTGCAGCGCGCAATATCGGTTTTGTCTTCCAGCACTATGCGCTGTTTGCGCATATGAGTGTGGCGGCCAATATCGGTTTCGGCCTGTCCATCCGCCCGCGTGGCAGCCGTCCGCGCCGTGATGCAATCGCCCGGCGGGTGGAAGACCTGCTCGACCTGATGCAGCTTTCCGGGTTGGGCGGGCGCTACCCGCATGAACTCTCGGGCGGGCAGCGCCAGCGTGTGGCCCTGGCGCGCACGCTGGCCACCGGCCCGCGCGTGCTGCTGCTGGATGAACCGTTTGGCGCGCTGGACCCGCTGGTCCGCAGGCAGATCCGCAGTTGGCTACGCGACGTGCATGAAAAGCTGGGCCTGACCACCATCCTTGTCACCCACGACCGGCAGGAAGCAAGCGAACTGGCCGATATGGTGGTCCTGATGCACCACGGCCGCATCGTGCAGGCCGGCACGCCTCAGGCACTGGAAGACACACCGGCCGATCCTTTCACCATGGCGTTTACCGGCGATGTGGTGCGTCTGGACGGCAGGGTGGAGAACAGCATTTTCACCCCCGACCTGCCTGACATCCTGCCCGTTGCCGCCCCGGTTGCCGCAGGGCCAGCCGAACTGCTGGTCCGGCCCATCGATATCCGCCTGCGTCCCGGCTACGGTCAGGCCACGGCCACGTTGCGCCAGGCACGCGGCCCGCTGGGCCTGTACACTATCCATCTGGGCACACAGACCCTTCAGGTAGAGACGCTTATCCCACCCGATGCCGCACCCGTGGCGCATTGCGCGCTGGATGTCTCGGCCGGGCGTCTGGCGCGTGGTGCGGCATGGGCCACGGTCACCTCCCTCCCCCCATCAGGAGAAAGCGTTCATGCATAGCATCCGTGAACGAACCGCCATCGCCCTTGTCATCATGCTGGATGTGGCATTCCACGGCGCTATGGAGCGCCCCGTCAGCACGATCGAGATTGCCGGGCGCTCCAGCCTCGCCCGCCGGGGACTTGAACCGATATTACAGAGCCTGGCGCGCGCAGGCCTGCTGCAGGGGGTGCGCGGACCGCATGGCGGCTACCGGCTTGCCATACCCGCGCGTGAGATCCTGCTGGCCGATATCTTCCGCATTGCCATGCACGACAGCCCACATGCGGTGGACCGGCGGCAGGGCGCGCTGTTCAATACCGTGATCCGCCCCTTTCTGGACCAGATGGACGGGCTGCTGGTTCATGAATACAGCAAGCTGACCTTGCAGGATTTTGTAAGGCAGGCCGAAATGCGCGGCCTTGACCGCCCGTAGACGGGCCACTTTCCCAAGCCTCGGACTGAAGGCAGACGCTGCCCTTAGTCCAGCCTTACGGAGGGGCGTACAAATACATCCAGCCAGTCCACCAGACACGAAATCGTACCCCGCACCGGTCCGTACAGTTCGAACTGGTGCTGGCGGTACAGCATGAGATGGACCAGACGCGCCGACAGGCCATGCAGCCAGCCACCCCCGAACACCGTGCCACCGGGGAAGGTACCCCAGCCATTATAGTCACCCAAGGCTACGACCGCACCCTTGTTGTGAAAGGCGAAGGCCGGCAGCGGATTGCCACTCTTTATCCACCCCGGCAACACGCGCGCCAGATGATGCGCCTGCTGCCGGGCTGCCTGGGCTGTGGGGGCCACGGGTTTTTCGGCAATGAAGGCACAGTCGCCCATGGCGAAGATGTTGTCATCCTCCATCACCTGCAGGCTTGGCCTGACCTCAAGCTGACCGGAGCGCGACAGCTTGAGGTTACCGAATTTGCTGGTCACGTCGGGCGCCTTCACCCCGGCGGCCCACACCCGCAGCGTGGCAGGCACCCGACTGCCATCCTTGAGCAGAAAACCGTTTTCATCCGCGCCACTGACCATCGCACCGACGCGCACGCTGACCCCGATTGCCTCCAGTTGCTTGACTGCCGCCGCCGAAACCGCCTCGGGAAAGGCGGGAAGGATACGCGGGCCTGCCTCAAGCAGAGTAATGCGCAGCCTGGGGGGCTGGCGGCCAAAGCTGTAGAGCGAGGCGAGGTCGAGCGCCTTGTGCAGTTCGGCCGCAAGCTGCGTGCCGGTAGCCCCCCCGCCCACAATGGCAATATCGAGTTCCTGTCCGTTGGCGAAAGCCCGCAGCAGTTCCATGCGAAAACGGTCGTTAAAGCCGTTTGCATCCACAAGGTTGTCAATGAACAGGCAGTGCTCGGCCACACCCGGCGTACCAAAATCATTGGCGCGGCTGCCGATCGACAGCACGACCGCATCGTAATCAAGCGTGCGGGCATCGACTACCACTTCCCCACTCATCTGGTCGCGGATGGGGGCAAGGGAAATTGTCTTGGCGGTACGGTCAAGTGCTGTGATCTCACCGGGCCAGAATTCAAAATGATGGCGGCTGGCCTGCGACATGAAGCTGATGCGGTCGTTTTCGTTGGCGGCCGTACCGGCGGCAAAGCAGTGCAGCATCGGCTTCCATACATGGGCAAAGCTTTTATCCACCAGCGTAATCTCCGCCTGCCCCGACCGCCCGACCGAATTGCCCAGCCGCGTGGCCAGGGCAAGCCCGGCCACGCCACCGCCTACAATCACGATCCGAAACTTCTGTGCCATCTCGATAATGCTCCAAACCCGCTTACCGGCACACCAGTCCCATAAAAAAGGGAACCGGGAATGCCCCATCCATACAGACTATTCCGGGCGAGCATAGGCCATCCCCCCCCTGCCCGAAACATGCAAGGCCGCGTTTTCATGCACGAATATGTAATGCGGCGGCGACGCAATCTCCCTTTTCGTGCTACGGGGCGCAGAAAACCCGGTCCCGTGGCGGCATGATCAAAAGAACCCGATCAACCCTGCCTCTCTGCCCGCAATTGCCATGCCGGGGCGTGAGCGGGCAACATCCATGTCCCTATGGCGTTAGCCCGCATGATGCGGCAAAACCGCAAGCCCCGCATGCAGTGGGGTTGATACCCGGCATTGACCCGTAACAGGAGACACCATGACCGCCACCCATACCGGACGTATCCAGGACAGGATTGCCGTCATTACCGGTGCCGCCAGCGGTATTGGCCGGGCCACGGCCGAGCGCTTTGCCGCAGAAGGCGCAAAACTTGTCCTGACCGACCTTAACACCGACGCGCTTGATGAACTGGTCAGCCAGCTCAAGAAAAATAACGTAGCCGTCATTGCGGTGCCTGCCGATGTCACGAGCGAGGCGGATGTACAGCGCGTAATGCATGAGGCCATGAAGCATTTTGGCCGGATCGACATCCTTGTAGCCAATGCGGGCGTGATCCCCGAGGCCGATCTGGCATCCGCCACGGCGGAACTGTGGGACCACACCATGGCGGTTGATGCGCGTGGCATGTTCCTGTCATGCAAATACGCCGCAGCCGAGATGGTCCATGCCGGACAGGGGGCGATCGTGTGCCTGTCCTCCATTTCCGCCTTTGCGGGGCAGAAGGGACAGGCGGTTTACGGGCCGGCCAAATTCGTGGCATCGGGCCTGACCAAGCATCTTGCCATTGACCTGGCCGACAAGGGAGTGCGCGTCAATGCCGTGGCACCCGGCACGATCGACACACCCGCCGTGGCCGGAATGGATGCGGAAGGAATACGCAAGGTGGTGGACATGCACCCGATGGGCCGCATGGGCAGACCTGCCGAAGTTGCCAGCGCCATCTTGTTCCTTGCATCAGATGATGCCTCCTTCATCACCGGCGCGGTGTTGCCGGTCGATGGTGGCTATCTGGCCCAGTAAAGCCCCGGACCCGACCGCCCTTCAGGCGATATGCACTTCCACATCGTGTTCACGCAGCATCGCGGAAATACGCTCGGAGGGCTGGCGGTCGGTAAAGAAGCCATGCACATGCGACAGGTGACCTAACCTGCCCATTGGCCTGCGGCCAAATTTGGTCTGGTCGGCCAGAAGGTAGACACGCCGGGCATTGCGCATCATGGCCTGCGCAACACTGATCTCGTCGGCATCGAAATCGAGCAGCGTGCCGTCCTCCTCGATCCCGCTTATGCCGATCACGGCAAAATCGGTCCGGTACTGTTCGATAAAGGAACTGGCGGTGGAGCCGGTAATGCCACCATCGTAAAAGCGCACCTGCCCCCCCGTCACGATGACCTGGAAGTCGGTCTGTGCCGAAAGCGGGGTGGCGACATGCAGGTTGTTGGTAATGATCCGCAGCGCCTTATGCCGCCGCAGCGCCTTGGCAAAGGCTTCCGTGGTGGTACCAATGCTGACGAACAGAGATGAGTTGTCGGGGATCTGCCGGGCGGCAAGATGGCCAATCGCCTCCTTGGCACGGCGATTGAGTACCTGACGCTCGGAATAGGCAATGTTCTCCACCGACGAAGCCAGTCCCGCCCCCCCGTGATGCCGCGCCACCAGCCCACGCCGGGCCAGATGGTTGACATCACGCCGTATGGTCTGGACGGCAACGTTCAGCCTCTGGGCCAGTTCCTCGTTCGAGACATAACCCTGCGTACGCACCAGTGCGGTAATTTCGTGGTGACGCTCTTCTGCCGACACGTTGCCTTTTCCTCCCTTACGCCTGGTGCTGCTCAGACCATGCGGGCCACAGTACGTCCGGTGGCACCCAGATCGGCAAAGGACTGTTCCAGCCGCTCCACAATCCCCATCTCGCCCACGCGCAGCCACTTGCGCGGGTCATACAGCTTCTTGGTCGGCTTGCCGGTGCTGGGCGCGATCTGGTGGCTGAAGGCTTCGGCATGCTCCTGCACGTAGCGGCCAACGCTGCTGGCGAAGGCGAACTGGATGTCGGTATCGATATTCATCTTGAACACGCCGTAGGACACGGCCTCGGTAATCTTGGCCTGCTCGGACCCCGAACCACCATGGAAGACCAGCGCCAGCGGCCTCTCGCCCCGTCCCGTGGCCGCAGCCACGACCGCCTGCGAATTATGCAGGATTTCGGGCCGCAGCTTGACATTACCCGGCGCATAAACGCCGTGCACATTGCCAAAGGAGGCGGCAATGGTCACAAAACCCAGCGGGGAAAGTTCTTCATAAGCCTTCAGCACATCCTCTGGCTGGGTGTACAGGTGCGCGTTGTCCGCACCGTCATCCAGATCGTGGCCAATGCCGTCTTCCTCGCCGCCGGTCACACCCAGTTCGATCTCGAGGCCGATGCCAAGCGGGGCCATGCGGCGCAGGAAGCGCGCGCATTCGGCAATGTTGTCTTCCAGCGGTTCAGCCGAAAGGTCGATCATGTGAGAGGAGAACAGCGGGCGGCCGGTCTCCTTCACCGCTTCCTCACTGGCATCGATCAGGCCGGATATCCATGGCAGGAGCTTACGGTCGGCATGATCGGTATGCAGGATCACGCACACGCCGTAAGCCGCCGCCACGGTATGGACATGACGGGCTGCGGCCACCGCACCCAGCACGCGGGCCTGTGCGGCATCCTTCATACCTTCACCCGCATAGAACCGCGCGCCACCGTTGGAAAGCTGGATGATCACATCCGCCCGGTTGCGCGCCGCCGCTTCCAGCACGGCATTGATGCTGTCGGTGCCCACCACATTTACCGCCGGCAGGGCATAGCCCTCATCGCGGCAGGTTTCCACCAGGCGGCGATAGTCAGCACCCGTCACCACGCCGGGCCTAAGGCCGAGGCGGGCGGAAGCAGTGGTCGCTGTTTCAGTCATGTCGTTCCTCTATTGCCTGTTATTGTTATTATGCAATCGATGAAATGTTCACCAGTTCTTAGTCTGGTAATCGTGATGGCCTTCGACAAACCGGATCGTGCCAGACTTGGAGCGCATGACCAGCGAATGCGTGACCGTACGCACGCCCGAACGCCGGATGCCGCGCAGCAACTCGCCCCCGGTCACACCTGTAGCGGAAAAAAGTACATCGCCACGCGCCATGTCTTCCAGCGCCAGCTTGCGTGACGGGTCGGCGCCGGGGTTCATCTTGCGTGCCCGCTCGACCTGGCCGTCATCCTCGAACATGAGGCGGCCCTGCATCTGCCCATGCACGCAGCGCACGGCGGCGGCAGCCAGAACCCCTTCCGGCGCGCCACCGGAGCCGACGTAAAGGTCAATCTCGCTATCATCAAGGCAGGCAGCAATGGCGGCCGCGACGTCACCATCGCTCAGCAGCGTCACGCGCGCGCCAACCGCACGGGCGCGGGCGATCAGTTCCTCATGGCGCTCACGGTCAAGCGTGCAGACCATGAGTTCGGACACATCGCGTTTCTTGGCCTTTGCCAGCGACTTCAGGTTGGCCTCAATCGTGCTGTCCAGATCAACCACACCTTCGGGCAGGTACGGGCCGACCACGATCTTGTCCATGTAGATGTCGGGCGCGTGCAGGAAGTTGCCGCTTTCCGCCAGCGCCACGACAGTCAGGGCATTGGGCAGGTTCTTGGCGCACAGGTTGGTGCCTTCCAGCGGGTCCACGGCAATGTCCATGCCGGGGCCGCCTGCGCCCACCTTCTCCCCGATGAACAGCATCGGGGCTTCATCCATTTCGCCCTCACCGATGACGACGGTACCGTCGATGGCGACCGTATCGAAGGCGCGTCGCATGGCCTCCACCGCCGCGCCATCGGCCTCATTCTTCAGGCCGCGGCCCGTCCAGGCGGACGCAGCGACCGCTGCCGCTTCCGTCACGCGGACAAGTTCAAGCGCAAGATTGCGATCCGTAACCTGATAGGGATTATGCCGTGTGGAGGTCATGAAACACTCTTTTCCTGTGTTCTGGTATTCGTTGGTCAGGCGGCTACGGTGGAACTGAGGGTGCGGCGCACCGCCAGACGCCAGCCCGCAACCATACTATCGCGCTGCTCCTTGTCCATCGTCGGGCGGAACAGGCGCCCGCGTGTCCAGGTGCCCTCCAGTTCGGAAATGCTGCCCCACACACCCGTGGCCAGTCCCGCCAGGAAGGCAGCGCCCAGCGCGGTCGTCTCGACCTGCTGGGGGCGTTCCACCGGGGTCTGGAGCATATCGGCCAGGAACTGGCAAAACCAGTCATTGACAGACATGCCGCCATCAACACGCAGTGCGTTCAGCCTGCCACCGCCATCCTCGCGCATGGCTTCCATCAGGTCCAGCGTCTGGTAGGCCACCGACTCCAACGCCGCGCGGGCAATATGCGCGGCAGTTGAACCAAGTGTCATGCCACAGATCAGGCCACGGGCATCGGGGTCCCAGTGCGGCGCGCCCAGCCCCACAAAGCCGGGGACCATGTACACGCCATGGCTATGCGGCACGCGGGTCGCCATGTCATCAGTCTGGGAGGCATGGGTAATCAGGCCCAGCCCGTCGCGCAGCCAGCGGATGGCGGCACCAGCCACGAAGATCGAGCCTTCCAGTGCATAGACCGTCTCCTTACCAATACGATAGGCGATGGTCGTCAGCATGCGGTTTTCTGACTTGACGGGTGTAGTGCCGGTATTGAGCAGGGCAAAGCAGCCCGTGCCATAGGTGGCCTTGGCGGTGCCGGGCTTGAAACAGGCCTGGCCGACCATGGCGGCGTTCTGGTCGCCTGCCATGCCGGCCACTTTCAGCGGTTCGCCAAACAGGTCGGCTTCCGTCTCGCCAAAGATCTCGCTGTTGGTACGGACTTCGGGGAGGATAGCGCGCGGCACGTTGAACAGGGCGAGCAGTTCATCATCCCACATGCAGGTATGGATGTTGAACAGAAGCGTGCGTGATGCGTTGGTCATATCGGTTGCATGCACGCGGCCACCCGTCAGCCGCCATAGCAGGAAACTGTCGATGGTGCCGCAAGCCAGTTCGCCCCGTTCGGCGCGCGCACGCGCGCCGTCCACATTATCCAGAATCCAGGCAATTTTGGTGGCGGAAAAATAGGGATCGAGCAGCAGCCCGGTGCGCTCGCGCACCAGGGGTTCATGCCCCTGCTCATGCATGCGCATGCAGACCGGCGTGGTGCGGCGATCCTGCCATACGATGGCGCGATGAATGGGCTTGCCGGTCTTGCGGTCCCATACGACAATGGTCTCGCGCTGATTGGTAATGCCAATACCGGCGATGGTGGCAGGCCCCCCAACCTTTTCAATGGCTTCGCGTGCCGTGGAGAGCACATTGGACCAGATTTCCTCCGGGTCGTGCTCTACCCAGCCCTGATTGGGATAATGCTGGGCAAATTCAACACGGGCAACAGACAGGGCCGCGATATCGCGGTCAAACACGATGCTGCGGGTGGAGGTTGTTCCCTGATCAATAGCGAGAATTCTGTTCTTCTTGTTCATTGTCTTCTCCTGCCCTTACGGGCGGATGCTGGTTTGGGCCGCAGGCGGTAGCATGCTGCCAGCGGCCTGAATACTGCCGGAACCGCCCGTTACGAGGCAGCCTTCGCCGCAACTGGCTGGCGGCCACGCAGATAGGTGTCCAGACGGCCCGCATCTTCATCCGTAACGTGCAGGCCAAGACGGGAGCGCCGCCACAGAATGTCCTCGGTGGTCTGGGCCCATTCATGCGCGATCAGGTATTCTACCTCACGCGCGGTCAGGCCGCCGCCAAACTGTTCGCCCATGTCTTCCATACTGCGGGCATCGCCTACGATCACATCGGCGCGCGAGCCGTAATTACGCACAAGCCGCCAGCACAACTGCTGGTCAAGGAAGGGGGCTTTCGCCGCCAGGCGGCCCATTGCCCCTTCAAACCCGCCCTCACCCAGATCACCGCCGGGCAGCACCTTGTCCGCCGTCCAGCCGGGTGCGGACAGCACCGGCAGGAAGGGCTGGAGCTTCTCGATCGCATGTTCGGCCAGGCGGCGGAAGGTCGTGATCTTGCCGCCAAAGATGGAGAGCATCGGCGCCTGGTTGCCCTGCGTGTCCACATCCAGCACGTAATCACGCGTCACGGCAGAGGCATTCTTGGCCGCGTCATCATAGAGCGGGCGCACGCCAGCATAGCTCCACACCACATCCGCAGGGGTTACGGGCTTGGTAAAGTAGCGGCTCACGCTTTCGCACAGGTAGCTGATTTCGTCAGGCGAGATCTCGACCCGGCCGGGGGCCTGCGTCCAGGGCACGTCGGTCGTGCCGATCAGGGTGAATTTCTGCTCATAGGGAATGGCGAAGACAATGCGCTTGTCCGGGTTCTGCAGGATATAGGCCTGCGGCCCGTCAAACAGACGTGGCACCACGATGTGACTGCCCTTGACCAGACGTACGTTCTTGGTGGTCTCCACCTGCGCACGCTCGCGTAGCACTTCGCTCACCCACGGACCACCGGCATTGACCACAATCTTCGCCCGCACGGTCTGCTGGCTGCCATCGCGTGTGTTCTCGATCACCGCTTCCCACAGCCCATCAACGCGGCGGGCCTGCACCAGGCGGGTGCGCGTGCGGATATCGGCCCCGCGCGCCTTGGCATCCATGGCATTGAGCACGACCAGGCGGCTATCTTGCACCCAGCCATCGGAATAGGCGAAGCCACGCGCCAGCTTGCCATTGAGTGGCTTGCCCGCTGAACTGGTGCGAAAGTCGAGCGATTTGCACTTGGGCAAGGTCATGTTGGGCGCTAGGTGATCATACAGGAACAGGCCAAGGCGCAGCATCCACGCGGGACGTGCCTGCGGGGTATAAGGCAGCACGAAGCGCATGGGCCAGATGATGTGCGGGGCGATGCGCAGCAGCCGTTCGCGTTCGATCAGTGCCTCACGCACCAGACGGAATTCGTAATATTCCAGGTAGCGCAGGCCACCATGGATCAGCTTGGTGCTGGCAGATGAAGTGTAGCTGGCCAGATCATCCTGCTCGACCAGCAGGACGGATGCGCCGCGCCCTGCGGCATCACGCGCGATACCTGTACCGTTGACGCCCCCGCCCACGACCAGCAGGTCGAATGGGCTGTCCTGCACGGGGGGGGGGCTGAGTGTTTCGTCCATGGACACCATAGTGGATGCTCCTCCTGATAAAATGTTCGTAAACGAACATGGAGCGCGCTTCAAGAGAGAAAGCGCACATGCCTCCTGCCGTTTCCTAAAATATTTTCTATTCTGTTTATTAATAACTCAGCCATAAATTCGCCATTACCTGCATTCCATATGGATCTGTATTTTTGTGCATGTGCGAAATCGCGCATGCGTCACCCTTATTATGCCCCTATCGATGGGCCTGTGCATACAGGTCAGGCCGCCACCCGAAATCCGTAAGGTTGGAGAGGTTTAATGAAATATATTGAAATAAATAAAAAAAGGAGTCTCTCTTACCCTACCAACCGTACCAGCCTCTTCCCCCACCCACCATGTTCGTTTAAGAACATGGTGGAGCTGGAAAAAGACCAGAAGGTCCGCAGCCCATTCCCATCAAATGATAATAAAAGAATAAAGTGGGCCAATATGTTGAAAGACAGACAATTCCTGGGGGAACTGATCGCGGAGTGTATCGCGGTCCTGATCATTGTGCTGCTCGGTGATTCCGTGGCCGCCATGTACACGCTGTATGACCCGAGCCCCTACAAGCTCGCCTATTGGGGTGTATGTATTGTATGGGGGCTGTCGGTCACCATTGCCATCTACATAACCGGCAGCGTGTCGGGCACGCATGCCAACCCGGCCGTATCGATCTCACTGGCGCTGTATCGCGGTTTTCCGTGGCGCAAGGTGCCGGCCTACTGCGCGGCACAGGTTCTGGGGGGCGTAATCGGGGCGGCCCTGGTCTATACGCTCTACCAACCTGTGATTGACCACTACAACCAGCTGCATGCCATAACCCGTGCCGATGGCGGGGCCGCAGGTGTGTTCTTTACCCATCCGGGTGAGTTCATCACCCCGTTCCACGCCTTCGTGGATGAGATAATCCTGACCGGTTTGCTGGTATTCGGCATCTTCGCCATCACATGCGAATATAACACCATGGCCCCGCAGGCGAATTCCAGCGCGCTGATCATCGGACTGCTGGTCGCCAGCATCGGGGCGTGCTCGGGCTATCTGGAAGCCTGGGCCATCAATCCCGCGCGTGACTTCGGGCCGCGCCTGTTCTGCTTCCTGGCCGGATGGGGAGACGCAGCCCTGCCCGGACCGGATCATTTCTGGTGGGTACCTGTTGCTGGGCCGGTGCTGGGGGGTGTGCTGGGAGCGGGCTGCTACCAGTTTCTCATCCGGCCCTTCATTCCCCGCCATGCAGGCCAGGCCGTTCCCCCCATATCTTGAAGCACTCCCTGCCCCCTGCTGCCGGACCATGCCGGCAGCAGTACAGGCTTGCGGACAAGCCCATCTGGCGGGACCTGCCTCTAGCGGGGGCAGGTTACGCGGGCCCTGTCAGCGCTGGACCACGGTGCGGATGGCGAAATTGCTCTGGATCCGCGCTACACCTGGCATGCGGGAGAGTTCTTCCTTGTGGATGCGTTCATAATCCGCCGCATCGCGGGCTTCCACGCGCACAAGATAGTCGGCATCCCCTGTCATCAGGTAGCATTCGCGCACATCGGCGCATTCGCGCACGCGCGCCTCGAAGCGGCGCAGGCATTCTTCGGTCTGGCGCTCAAGCGTAATCTGCACGATCACGGTCGTCATGCCATGGATCGAGCGTTCATCCACAAGGGCACGGTAGCCGCGGATCACGCCTTCCTGTTCAAGCATGCGCACGCGCCTGAGGCATGCCGATGGCGACAGACCCACCCGCTGCGCAAGCTCTGCGTTGCTCATCCGCCCGTCATGGCGAAGGTTACGCAATATGGCATCGGTCATCCGATCGAATGGCATGGTGAATTTTCCACTCATTGTCGTATATAATTGTGTAACAAATGCTATTAATTGCATAATATTGTGTTGAACGACAGGACATTTCATTAACCAACGCATACGATCAGTTCTGTTCCACCCTGCCCGCTGGAGTTCGCCGCGCATGACCAACCTGCCTTTTCCCACGCCCGCCACCGGGTGGGCAGCACCCGGCGCCGGGGCCATGCTGGAAATCAGCCTTGGTGCCATCGCGGCCAATTACCGGCTACTCAATGCACGCGCCGGACAGGCGACCTGCGCCGCCGTAGTCAAGGCCGATGCTTACGGTCTGGGGGCGCACAAGGTGGCCCCGGTGCTGGAACAGGCGGGGGCGAAGGTCTTTTTCGTCGCCCATCTGGAAGAAGGTATCCGCCTGCGCGCCCATGTCAGCCCTGCGGCGGAAATTTTTGTCCTCCATGGTCCCATGCCCGGTACGGAGCAGGAATTCACCCGCCATGCCCTGTTGCCCGTGCTCAACAGCATGGAGCAGATTGCGGGCTGGCATGCACATGCGACACAGACCCAGCAGGCCCTGCCCGCAGCCATACAGGTTGATACCGGCATGTCGCGCTTTGGCCTGTCGGAAGCGGATGTGGCGATACTGGCCGCCACCCCTGCCCTGCTGGAGGGCATTGATACCCGTCTGGTCATGAGCCACCTTGCCTGCGCTGATACACCTGACAACCCCGCCAATGCCATGCAGCGCGACCGGTTGCGCGCCATGGCGGCCCTGCTGCCAGCGGCCCCGCTGGCACTTTCGGCCTCATCGGGCATCTTTCTGGGGCCGGATTACCATTTTGACCTGGTGCGGCCGGGCGCAGCCCTTTACGGCCTTGCCCCCAACGCCGACGCTCCCAACCCGCTCCACCCCACCGTGCGGTTGCAGGCACGGATCGTGCAGCGCCGCACCATCGGCGCGGGCAATGGCGTGGGTTATGGCCTGACATGGCGCGCCAGCGGACCAAAACGCATTGCCACGCTGGGCATAGGCTATGCCGATGGCTTCCTGCGCCAGGGTGCCAATAATGGCGGCTGTGCATGGCTGGACAGCTACCGCCTACCGATTTTGGGCCGGATTTCCATGGATTCCACGACCATTGACGTAAGCGACGTACCCGAAAGCGTGCTGGACCAGATAACCCATGTGGACATGATCGGCCCCCACCGCAGCGTGGATGACGTGGCCCATTCCGCAGGCACCATCGGCTATGAAGTGCTGACGGCACTCGGCTCGCGTTTCCATCGCGCCTACCTGCCACAGGTAGCGTGATCCGTTTCCCCCTGCCAGAAGAGGCACGTTTGTAATGAAGATCATCGTTCTGGGTAGCGGTGTCGTTGGTGTGACATCGGCATGGTATCTTGCACAGGCTGGCCATGAGGTTACAGTCGTTGACCGCCAGCCGGAAGCTGGGCTTGAAACCAGCTTCGCCAATGCGGGGCAGGTCTCGCCGGGGTATTCCTCGCCATGGGCGGGGCCGGGCGTTCCGTTCAAGGCCGTTAAGTGGCTGATGATGAAATACCGCCCCTTCGTGTTCTGGCCCATGCCTGACCCGCATCTGTGGAAGTGGCTGGTGCAGATGCTGGAGAACTGCAACACCTCCGCCTATGACCGCAACAAGGGCCGCATGGTCCGCATTGCCGAATACAGCCGCGATGTGATGCGCGACCTGCGCGCGAGCACCGGCATCACCTATGATGACCGCCAGCAGGGCACACTGCAATTATTCCGTACGCAAAAGCAGATGGACGGCATTGCGGGCGATATCCGCGTGCTGGAACAGTATGGCGTGCCCTACGAACTGCTTGACCGTGGGGAATGCGTAAAGGCTGAACCGGGACTTGGCGCTTCAGCGCACAAGATCGTGGGCGGCCTGCGCCTGCCCGGTGACGAGACGGGGGATGCCTTCCTGTTCACCCAGCGCCTTGCGGCCAAGGCGGCGGAGGCGGGCGTTACCTTCCATTATGACACCAGCATCCGCACCATGACGGCCGAAGGCGGCCGCATTACCGGCATCGAGACCAGCCGCGGCCAGATGGTGGCGGATTCCTATGTGGTTTCACTGGGCAGCTATTCACCGGCCATGGTGCGCAAACTGGGGCTGGACCTGCCCATCTACCCGGTGAAGGGCTATTCGCTCACTGCCGACATCATCAACGAAAAGCAGGCCCCCGTCTCCACCATCATGGACGAGACCTTCAAGATCGGGATCACCCGTCTGGGCAACCGCATCCGCATTGGCGGCACGGCGGAGCTTGCAGGCTTCAGCACCACGCTGCGCGCACCCCGTCGCGAGACGCTGGAGCATTCCGTGACCGACCTGTTCCCTGGCGGGGGCGACATTGCAGGGGCAAAGTTCTGGACCGGCCTACGCCCCATGACACCGGATGGCACACCCATCATCGGCCGCACGCGTTATGACAACCTGTTCCTCAACACCGGTCATGGCACGCTGGGGTGGACCATGGCGTGCGGGTCAGGCAAGGTGCTGGCCGATATCATGTCCGGTCGTATGCCCGACATCGCGCATGAAGATCTGGGCGTTGTGCGCTACGGCCAGTAAAAGCCTGTTGCAGAGTATCTTGTCAGAACAGATGAAGATGCTCGTGAAAATAATAAACTGGAGCATTTCCACTGAACCGGGTTTTAGTGGAAATGCTCTGGTAAAAAAATCTTCGGATGCCGCCCTTTATTCCAAAGAGACGGCATTCTTTGAAGTTTTTTAGAAAAACTTCATCAAAAACTTCTGCATAATTTTGCAGCTATGGCCCAGCCGGAGTGGGGGAGAAACCTTCTGGCGGTCCCTCGCCACGCTGGCGCACCACACGATAGACCGTATTACGCAGCCAGCGGTGCACGGGATCGCTGTCACGCCTTGGGTGCCATGCCTGGAATGGATGCACGGATGGCAGGTCGAAGGGAAATTCGAACGCGGCCAGGTACATGGAACGGATGGGCAGGTAATCGATGGCAATTCCCGGCAGCGGCAGGATCATGTCCGTCATGCGCAGGGTCTCGACCATGGCATAATAAGTGGGCACGACCATCACCACACGCCGCTTCAGGCCAAAGCGTTCTTTCAGCACCGTATCAATCGGACCATGCAGGCGCCCCCGGCGCGATACACTTATGTGCTCATACCGCGCTATTGAAGCAGGGGTTATGCCTTCACTCAAAATAGGGTGGTCGGCGCGCACCAGCGCACGGAATGATGTGGGGAACAGGCTCTGGCGACGGATTTCTGGGCGCATATCGTCGGTTGCCCCCAGATACAGGTCAACACGGCCTTCACGCAGGTCATCGCTGGGTTCCTCATCCGTCTCAGGGGCAAAGGTGATGGCGCAGCCGGGGCACTCCAACCGCAGCGCGGTCAGGATTGCCGCGCCAAACGCACCAACAATGAGATCATTGGCTCGCAGGGTAAAATGCGGCGCAAGCCCGGCCAGGTCTGGCGCTTCCTGCTCTTCCAGCAGGGCATCCGCGCCATTGACCAGCGCCTGCACCCGCTCACGCAGCCCCAGCGCGAAGGATGTGGCGACCATCCGACGACCTGATGCCACCAGGATCGGATCACCAAACACCACGCGCAGCTTGGCCAAGCTGCGGCTCATGGCGGCCTCGCTTATATGCAGCCTGCGCGCGGCGTGGGAGACCCCTTCCTCCTCGATCAGTGCCTGAAGGCTGCGCAGCAGGTCGAGGTCATAACCTTTTCTCATGCCCTGCGTCTTTAATCCCCTATCTACCGGTGCAGGCCTGGTCCGGCACACGTAAACAAAACAGCGGGCCACTTTCTGCCCGATCATAGTGCTTTCCCTGCCCTATCATGAGGCCACGCCACTGCCTACCATCATGCCCGGCACGGCGTGGGAGCATGCAACAGATAAATGTGAATACCGCACTCCATGTCCCGAACGGCAGGCGGGGTATTCTACTCCTGCTTCCATGACCGTGATGCAGACCGTGGCCGTGCGGCCAATACCATCATGGCAGGCCAGCACTTCCAGCAGGCACCCGTTGCCGGGGTCGGCCCGTACCACGGCAATGCCGCGTAGGCTTGCCGGTCGGTAGTGCGCCAGTGCACGCAGTAGCGCGGTTATGACCGATGACGCTGCATCCCGCCGCTGCCGCTTGAGTTGGCGCAAAAGCAGGATATTCAGCCCGATGGAGAAAAGCATGAGCCGGATGCCGCCCGCTGCCGTATGGTCCCCCGCCTGCGCCGCGTGGCGCACCACGCTCCCGATCCGGTCCACGCTGGTCCCGATCCACCATTGGGGTGAAGCGGATAGCGGCACAGGACACAGCCGCCGCGCTTCACCACGAATGTGCAGGCCAAATCACAGCCGCTCATCACGCGCGCGGAAGGGCAGCACAAGGCGGAACACCAGTACGCTCAGCCCCACCGCCAGCACCATATGCAGGCAGGGCGCTGTTGAGGAACATCCCTTCATCCACCCGGCTCTGGTTACCCGGCATCAGCAGAGCAAGCATCCGCCCCCGCCATCCGGCAGCGAAGTGGTGCATGACTGGGCGGTAAACGAGCAAGACATTGCACCGAAGGTGCCGTGGGACATTGCCGATGACCCGAAATGCGGCAGGCTGATCGAATATCTGAGCGCCGATGCGTAGATGGGGGTGACGCTACATCCCGTCTATCCCTCCCGCATGCATATCCGCCGCGCACACGTTATCTTCCTGAACTTCGTGCGCAGGGGAGGACTGCGCCGCAATTATTTGGGCACCTGCCCCTGCGCGATCAGGCGCGGGGGGTATAGTTGGCACGAATGCGTTCATTCAGGTAATCGCTTGCGGTGATGGGCGCGTATTTCTTCAGTGGCCCCTGAATCACCGCATCACGGTTGGCCTGACAGAAGAACGGCAACGACAGCCGTGGTCCCAGATATTCATCGCGTCGGGGCATGCGCACCCGGTGCAAAGTGGAGCGCAGGCGGTCATCGCTCCAGCGCATCAGCATGTCACCGATATTGCAGGTCACCGCCCCGCGCAGCGGGGGCACATCGGTCCAGGCAGGCGCATCCGCCTCCATGCCAGGGCAGACCTGCAGGCCACCCTGCCCCGGTCGCTGGTGCAGCAGGGTCAGGCAGTCAAAATCGGAATGCGCGCCCGCGCGCCACAGGTCGAAATCCGCATCCGTAGCAGCTTCCATGCTCATGTAATGGATCAGGCGCAGCGTGCTCTGGTAATAAGGCGATGCCGGATCATGGTTATGGGTGAAGAAATCCGCATCGAAGCCCAGCCGGATTGCAAAACAGGACAGGATCTTCATACCCAGTTCCCAGTTCTGTCGCTCGAAACGGCACATCCGTTCCTTAAAGCCGGGCAGTTCCGTGGCGGTGGGCCACAGGCCCGCCATGTCCGGCAAGGTAATCTGGTAGGATTCCTTGTTATCTGGTGTGCCGGTGGAAGGACGGACCTGCGCGCGGTATTCCCAGCCCGCGTTCGAGTCTGGCCTGCGGGCATGGCGTTCCTTTTCCGCCATGGACAGGTCAAAGAATTCGCCTGCGGTGGCAAAGGCTGCGTCAATGTCCTCTTCGGGAATGCCGTGATTAAACACCTGGAAAAAGCCGACCTGAGTTGCGGCTTCCCATAGCGCATCGGCAATGGCTTCCTTGCGGTGCGCATAATCCGAAATGTCGATGCGGGGAATTTCACGCGCAACACAGATGCCAGCGCCCCCGATCCGGGTTTCACGCTCAAGTTCGGCCAGTTTGTATTCAGAGTGAGCAGACATGCCGTATTCTCCGGGTAGGATGTTCATTCCTGCGGACGGGTGTTGCAGATGCACGACAACATCATACCGGCGGCCTTGCGCTGACCATTTACGGCGTGCCTGGATATCAGGAAATATGTGTGCATTTCAGCGGCCCACTAATCAGGAAAAGATTGGTGCGGAGCAATGCCCAGGACAGAGATCCCGACCGCTTCTACTCTCCCGCTTACTACATCATGCACGTCTGGCTGCCGTCAAGCGCGAAACACGGTCTGAACCAGACTACACACAGAACTAGAGCCATATTAAAAACATTACGTTTGATAATATCAATCCGTATGAATGCCACTGCCATCGCCCTCACCCGCTGCAAGCGGCTGACCAGGCAGCCAGACGGTGCAGCACGTTCCCTCCCCCGGTACACTGGTTATGTCCAGCCGCCCACCATGGCGGTCCACGATATGGCGCACGATGGCAAGGCCCAGCCCCGTGCCCTGATCGCCCGTATTGCGCCCGGCGGGCTGGGTTATACGGTAGAAACGCTCGGTCAGGCGCGGCAGGTGCTGTGCCTCGATCCCCGGCCCGTTATCACGCACGGACAGAAGCAGCCCGCCCGTTTCCAGCCATTGCGTCCCGATTTCGATACGCGGCACCGCCGGTGACTGCGGCCGACCATAGCGCAGCGCGTTCTCACACAGATTGACCAGCACCTGCAGGATCTGGTCCGCATCGCCGCGTAGGCTGCCCGGCGGGGCAGCATGGACAACCAGCGCCGCCCGTTCCTCGGCGGGTTTACCCTGCAACTCATCACGCAGGCGGCCCATCAGGTCGGTCAACAACACCTGCCCCTGCGGGCGTTGGTGCTCAAGCATCTGCACCCGTGACAGGTAGAGCAGTCGGTCAATCAAGCGCTGCATGCGACTGGCCTGACGCGCCATGATACCAAGAAATTTCTGCCGTGCGGCCCCATCATTTGCAGCAGGCCCCTGTAACGTCTCGATAAAGCCGATCAGGGCGGCAAGCGGCGTACGCAGTTCATGACTGGCATGGGCCACAAAATCACTGCGCGCACGATCCAGCGCATCACGTGCGGTCGCATCAAGCAGCACCACCACGCAGGCAGGATGCCCGTGCCACAACGCCGCCTTTACAAAACCCTGTACCACCCGGCGCACCGGCACGTCCGCCTCAATCCGGACTTCGGTCACGCTGCCGGGCTGCAACTCGCTTACGGCGCGCTGCAGGGCGGGATGGCGGATCATGGCGCCCAGCCCTTCGGCAAATTCACCCTGCGCGCGGGCCCCGGCATGCAGCAGACGACCATTGCGCCCCAGCACCAGCAGGGCCACAGGCAGGTCATCCACCGCGATCGTGTCCTCATCCACACCATGCACGGGATCCACCGCCACGCGCATGGCGGGATAATAGGGCAGTCGCTCGGCCACGGCATGCCGGTTCAGAACAAACCACACCCCCAGGGCACCCACAATCAGGCCAACCACCAGCAGAACAAGCGCCGCCACACCATTCCCCCATTCCCGACCTGCCCCATGGGCTGACATGGGCGATACCATGATGTGTAAACAACTAAAAGCAGAATGATTTTTGAAATAAAGTTATAATTTGTGCAATGCAAAATTAATATAGTTATAAATAATTTGGCGTTTTGATAATTTTATCCTATACTGTTCCGACCATAAAAAATAATAACAAATGGTCAGACACATCATGATTGATCCGGTTCATCCCACTTGGGTACCTGTTGTCCCCGCCCGCCTTGCCGCCCTCCGGTCGCACGGCTGAGCGTACCCCACCCGGCATCCTCGCCGCGTATCCATGCCCCGTCGCTGCTGACCGGGCCACGAGAAAACCGACAGACATGACAAAACAGATCCGGCATGCCCGCAACGGGCGTGCACGCCATCCGTTTTTCCGTACCCGTACATGGCTGCTAGCCATGGGCACGGCCACCACGGCGCTGCCCGCAGCGCATGCGCAGGTCGCCCCAGCGGGGGGCGTGCCCTCGCTTGTTTCCGTCAATGCGGTACCGGCCGTTCCCGCAACATCTGCCCCACAGGCCAGCCAGATCAGGCTCAACATGATTGATGCCGAACGCCTTGGCCCCACGCCCCAGGCCATTCGCCGGCCGCCCAACACGCCCATCCCGCCAAGCGGGGTGCCGCTGTACCCTTCGGCCGGGCTTGCAACCATCAGCGTGGCCCCCGTCAGCAGCCCCGGTGACTCCAAGGCCTTCCACAAGATAGAACTTGATGCCCTGACACACCACGAGGGTCCATCGGGCTTCCTGCCCGCCTGGGTGGATGCACAGCATGATTCCGACCTGGAAGACCCATATTATGTGCCCACAGCAGGCAGCGGACACCTGGTGCCGCAACTCAGCCCGCTACGGAACAGGCTGCGCGACCATGGCGTGAGCTTTGCCTTCACCTACAAGGGTGAGGCCATGGGCGTGATCAATGGCGGGGTGAAGCGTGGCATGAGCTATGTGCACGAACTGACCGCGCAGGTGAACTTCGACCTGGAAAAGATGGCTGGCATAAAAGGCTGGTCCGTTCACACACTGGTGATGGAACGCGCGGGTCGCGCCGTAAGCCACGACCGGGTGGGGGAATATTACGTCAATTTACAGGAAGTCTATGGCCTGTCGGGCAACGTGGTGGCCCATCTGGTTGATTTCTATGCCGAGAAGAAACTGCTCGACAACCGGCTGGATGTAACCTTTGGCCGCATGGCACTGACGCATGTGTTCGCAACGTCGCCACTGCTGTGCTCGTTCATGGTTACATGCTCAGCCCCCGTCGCGCTCAAGCTCGATCCTGGCTTTAGCGTGTATCCCAAAGCCACATGGGGCAGCCGCATCCGCATGCGCCCCACGCGTGACACCGCCATCCAGCTTGGTGCTTACTCGGTCAACGCTTTGTCCGACAACCCCAGCGGGTGGGCATGGGGGTCAGAAAAGGCCACCGGACTGATGCTGCCCGTCGAATTTACATGGCAGCCGTTCCTGACCCGCAACCGCCTGCCGGGGCATTACGTGCTGGGCTACGCGCATGACACCACGCGCTACCCCGACCAGGTCGGGATCGGTCTGCCCGCGGCCCTGCGCACCGCGGCAGGTCATCAGCGTTCAGCGCCTATGGACATGTTCTGGTTTGAAGGCGATCAGATGGTCTACCGTCGTGGCGGGCGCAACCAGATGGCGGGTGGTTACCTGATGGCGGGCTATATCCATAACACGCCCCATGTTACCTCAATTTCGGATCAGGCCTATGGCGGCCTGTCCTTTGCGGGTGTCATCCCGTCGCGCGTGACGGACAGGCTGGGCATCATGTATTCGTGGTACCATGTCAGCCACCGCAAGGAGGAAGGGCAGATCCTGCGTTATGAAGCCGGTTATTCACTCGGCACCTCGGTGCGCGCGCCGCAGACAAATTCCCATATCATCGAAGCCTATTACGCGATCGATGCGGTGCCCGGCATTCTGGTGCAACCCGAATTCGAATACATGATCCGTCCGGGCGAAACCAAGCACATCCCCAATGCGGCGCTGGTGGGGCTGAAGGTCATTGCGAACCTCTAACTGCATCCACCTCCCCTGGAGGTATTGCATAATACGCATATCGGCCCTGCATAAATCATATGCAGGGCTTTTTTTTGCTTTGTTCCTCATTTTAAGAATGAGAATTTGTTGCATTTAGGTGACAGGGCCCTCTTATCTGTCTTTGATGATATTGCGAATAACTATCAAAAAATGTATCGCAGCCTTCTGCAATTAAGAGGCTGTTGCAATTATGACAGACAAGACCCCCCATCCCGTTATCCGCCCCAGACTGCGGCCTTTCTCTCTGCTTACAGCCAGTATGGCCCTTGCCTGTGCCACAGGCGGTGCGCAGGCCGCCACCGACCCGGCAGCCAACACTCCCAAGACCAGTGACACGGCCAAAACAGCCAGCGCACCGGACAAGGCCCCCACCATGCAGGATCTGTATAACCACACATCCGATACCTCGCATGACCTGACCCACGTCACGGCCTCACCGATGAACGTGCTGCATGAACCCATCGGCCTGAGCCGCATGCCGCAAGATGCCATGCACACGCCACAGAACGTAAACGTGGTGCCGCAGATCCTGATGCAACAGCAGAATGTCAAATCCCTTGATGAGGCACTGAAGAACGTACCCGGCATTACCGCCTCGGTTGGCGAGGGTGAAGGCGGCATGGCAGGTGATCAGTTCCTGATCCGCGGCTTTGCCGCCCAGAACGATATTTATGAAAATGGCCTGCGTGATTTTGGCGTCTACACACGCGACAGCTTCTATTACGACCATGTCTCGGTCATCAAAGGGCCTTCATCGGAAGTATTCGGCAACGGCACCACGGGTGGCGCGATCAACATCGTGACCAAGACCCCACATCTGGGCAACAGCTACCAGGCCAGTTTTTCGGGCGGCAGTGGGTCCTATTACCGGGGCACGATGGATGTGAACTACCAGTTGAACAGTTCCACCGCCTTCCGTCTGACCGCCATGGGCAACGAGAACAACGTGGTGGGACGTGATGCGCTTTATTCCCATCGCTGGGGGATCGCGCCCTCCATCGCCTTTGGGCTGGGCAAAAAAGTATCGTTCGTGCTGGAATATTTCCACCAGAACGACAACCGCATTCCCGATTACGGCGTGCCGGTGGTCTATTCATCCGCCAACGCCATTGGCCGCCCGGTTACCGAATACGGCGTCAAGCGCACCAACTGGTACGGCACCAGCTATGATCAGGATGATTCCAGCACGGACATGATCACTGGTCGGCTTACAGCCAAGGTCAGCCCGATCCTGACACTATATAACGACATGCGCGGCGGTATTTTTCACCGCTATTTCTCCGCATCGCAGGAAGCGTGCTCAAACTTCAGCAGCGGCGCGGTCCTGAAAAACAACACGTTCGGTGGCGTCTCCCCCTCCTCCACCTGCCAGTCCGATTTCTTCTCATCCAACCCTGCCGCGGCACAGGTGGCGCGTAATGGCGGCGTGGGTGGGCCGGAGCCCTACCGGCAGAGCGACTGGTCGATCCAGGATGTGTTCTCCGGCGTGGCGCACCTTAAAACGGGACATATCCGCCACGAGATCATCGGCGGGTTTGACATGGAATACGTGACTGATCACCGCCAGAACTATGCCTATGGCTCTAACCGCCCCGGCACCAGCCTGCTTGACCCCTCGCCTGCCGTACCCGGCCTGCTGCTGGGAGACTGCGCGCAGTACCCCAACCGCCTGGTCAATATCGGTAACGGTGTGGGCCGCAAATGCTACAAGGACAGCGATGCGTTGGACGTTGGCTTCTTCCTGTCAGACCAAGTGTGGCTGACGGATTACCTGTCGGTCAAGGCAGGCTTCCGGTGGGACAACTGGAACAGCCATTACAGCGCCACCGGCGGCAGCACCGCCACACCGGACGTGCATTACGGGCAGAACGAGACCACCATCAACCCCTCCGTCAGCATCATGTACACCCCGCGCAGCAACCTGATGGTTTATTTCAACTGGTCGGAATCCACTACGCCGCTCAGCCTGTATGTCACCAACAGTTCAGAACCCATGACGGCCAAAAGCGCAACGGCATCACCCGAGCGCAGCAGGCTGTATGAGGTCGGTGCCAAATACAGCGCCTTCC
Source organism: Komagataeibacter medellinensis NBRC 3288 (assembly GCF_000182745.2). Lineage (NCBI taxonomy): Bacteria > Pseudomonadati > Pseudomonadota > Alphaproteobacteria > Acetobacterales > Acetobacteraceae > Komagataeibacter > Komagataeibacter medellinensis. The sequence continues at coordinate 324,486 of NC_016027.1, read as the reverse complement.
ACGACCGGATCGGCTTTACCGCCGCCCTGTTCCGGCTGGAAAAAAATAATGCTGTCCAGACCGACCCCTCCACCGGCGACGTGAGTGCGACCAGCGATCAGGAGCGCAACCAGGGGCTTGAACTCAGCGTATCGGGCACATTGCTGCGCAACTGGATGTTCTATGGCACCTATGCGCTGTATGACCCGACCATAACCAAGACCGGTTCCCCCACATCAAAGCTGGGCGGCCAGATCCAGTACGTGCCCCACAACCAGGCCACGGCATGGACCAGCTATGAAATCGCCCCGCGCAAGCCGTGGAACATGGCCATAGGCGGCGGCATTACGTGGCGGCAGGGCGTATGGCTGGACCAGGCCAACACAGCGCGCGTGCCCGCCACGGTCGAGTTCGATGCCATGGTTTCGCACCATTTCGACAACCACTGGAAAGTGGCCATGAACGCCTATAACCTTGATAACCGGCTGAACTACGGCAGCCTGTTCTCCAACCGCGTCACACCGTCCATCGGGCGGTCGTTCCTGTTCAATATTTCGGCACAGTACTGATCTGTCCTACGCCCAAGGTTCCGCCATGCTGCTGCACATCCCTGCCCTGCTGAATGTCGATGAACTGGCCTATTGCCGTGAAACGCTGAAAAACGCGCAATGGACCGATGGCCGCGAGACGGCGGGCGTGCAGTCGGCCAAGGCCAAGAATAACCTCCAGCTTGGGCGTGACACCCCGGCCTGCCGCGAACTGGGCGAGATCGTGCTGCGCGCACTGGGTCGCAATACCCTGTTCAACAGCGCGGTGCTGCCCTACCGGGTCAGCCCCCCGCTGTTCAACCGCTACGAGAACGGCATGCAGTTCGGCGCGCATGTGGATAATGCCATAAGGGGCATTCTGGCAGGTGGCATCCACACGCGCATCCGCACCGATGTGTCCTCCACCCTGTTCTTTTCCGACCCCGATGAATACGAGGGCGGGGAGTTGACCATGCACGCCAATGGCAATGAGCAGGCGATCAGGCTACCGGCGGGTGACATGGTCCTCTACCCCACTACCGTGCTGCACAGTGTAACACCCGTGACCCGCGGTAGCAGGCTTGCTGCATTTTTCTGGTCACAGTCCATGATTGCGGAGGAGAGCCGCAGGCAGATCATGTTCGATCTGGACATGCAGGTGACCAGCCTGCGCGAACGTCTGGGGGATGGCGACCCGGCCGTGCTGTCGCTGACCAACATCTATCACAACATGATGCGCCAGTGGTGCATCCTGTAAAAAGCGATTCCCTGATCAGTATTTCGCGGAATTACACAGTTTTTTCGGTAACGGAGCAGTGGTTTCGGCACCCGGGCTGCGTGCCTTACGGAAAATATTTTCATTATTTTCAATATTTCCCGTGCTATTTGCGCGCGGCTTCTGTAGAAGGGTCCGCACGGCTGGACTTTTCAGCTACGGACAAGATTTCAAATGCAGCCACGCTACGCGGCCTTCTGGCATCCCCGATAAAACGAAAAGTCTCGATTCCGCGCATGTTCGCGTGGGTGCCGGTTACGCAAGGAGGCCAACACATGGCCGCAGGAACAGTTAAATGGTTCAATGCCCAGAAGGGCTTTGGATTTATCCAGCCTGATGATGGAAGCGCTGACGCTTTCGTTCACATCTCCGCAGTCGAGCAGGCTGGCCAGCAGACCCTGAACGAAGGCCAGGCCGTGACGTATGACCTCGAAAGAGGTCGTAACGGCAAGTCTTCTGCAGTCAATCTGAAGATTGGCTGATAATTTCGGCAGGAACCTCGGTTCCTGCCGTTTTTATATCTACCCCGCGTCAATGCGGGTTATGGGCCGCCTCTGCCGCTTCCGGCATTGATGGCGCCTCATGCGCCATCAGCCAATTGCAAAGACATCACGCATCTCCAGCGTGGCCGCGATTTCCCACACCCGGGTTGCCAGCGTCGTAGGCTGGGTCGGGGCCAGTCGCACCAGCCCTACTTCGGGCACGGCACAGGCACCAAGCGGGCGTATCTGCAAGCGATTCCGACCGGTATGGGTGGGAAGCGCTGCAACTGGCAGGATACTGGCCAGACGGCCACCCAGCACTTCACCATACAGGATTTCGAGCGAATTCGTCTCCAGCATGATCGTTGGGGTTACGCCTGCCTGTCCAAAGGCCGCATCCACGATCTGCCGTGTGCGCATTTCGGGGCTGAGCAGGCATAGCGGCAGGTCCGCAAGGCAGGACCAGTCCTGCCGCCCGGCCGGAAGCTCAAGTGGTTCCGCCGCCACCAGCACATGCTGTTCGGTATAGAGGGACCGGGTTTCAAAAGGCCCATCGGGCGGAATCTGGTCAAGATAGACCAGCCCCAGATCCAACTGCTGCTGGCGCAGGCCATGGATGGTATCCGTGCTTGACCCCAACCTGACCTGAAGGTGCAGGCCGGGTATGGCGGTACGAAAACTTTCCATCAGCAGGGGCATGGCCTGCAGGCTCGGTGGCATGACGCCAATGGACAGCGTGCCGCCGGCCACCTGCTGGGCAAAGGCCGCTTCCTGCCGCAGGCCATCCAGCGCCGCCAGAGTCTGGCGTGCCCAGTCAAGCACCCGCCTGCCCTCATCCGTCAGGCCGTTGAATCGGCGCGTACGGCGGATGATGGTAATGCCCAGTTCGGATTCAAGCTGGCGGATCGCCGCCGAAAGCGCGGGTTGCGACACACCGCAGCTTTCCGCCGCGCGTGAAAAATGCCGGTAGTGATCAAGCGCTATAAGATATGTCAACTGTCTCAGGAACACGCCATCTCCTCCGGCCACAACCTGCCCTCTTCCATATCCGACAGCCACCAGAAGGGCCAGAGCACACCACCAGCAAAGGGTTATCCATCCCGGTCAGGATACCATGCCGCCAATGATATTCTTGAAGAACATGGCAGCCCCCGTATCAGGCACAACCATTCCATCGTTTACCATTGACGGCCACGGATATGATCATTGATGAAGGGATCACCATCATCATCCAGCGGGCGCAGGCGTAAGCTGCGGCCTGAACCCCGCAGGCACCGCCTGCACCCCCCTGTGCCCAGACCGGAGACCGCCATGGCCCTGAAGCTCGCCAATTCATCCCTTTTCCGCCAGAACGCGCTGATTGACGGTACGTGGCGCCCGGCAGCGGATGGCGCGCGACGCGGCGTACACAACCCGGCCACCGGCGCGCTGGTGGCACAGGTGGCCGAATGCGGCGCACAGGACGTAACGCACGCCATTGCCGCCGCCGTAACCGCTCAGGCCGAATGGCGCAACCGCACCGGCGCCCAGCGACAGGTGATCCTGACACGCTGGCACGATCTGGTCATGGACAGCCTGGATGACCTGACCACCCTGATCGTGACCGAACAGGGCAAGCCCCGTGCGGAAGCAGCGGGCGAGATACGCTACGCCGCAAGCTTCCTGCAATGGTTCGCAGCCGAGGCCATGCGCGCCTATGGCGATATCATTCCCCCCACCAACCCGGCCACGCGGCTCAGCGTCATCCGCCAGCCTGTGGGCGTATGTGCCGCGATTACGCCGTGGAACTTCCCCGCCGCCATGATCACGCGCAAGGCTGGCCCCGCGCTGGCGGCGGGCTGCGCCATGATCGTCAAGCCATCGGAACAGACACCGCTGACCGCGCTCGCCCTGGCTGAACTGGCCCAGCAGGCCGGCGTGCCGGCAGGGTTGCTGCAGGTCCTGCCCGGCGATGGCGTAATACTGGGCAAGGCCCTGTGCGCCAGCCCTGAAATCCGCAAGCTGTCGTTTACCGGCTCCACGCAGGTCGGGCGCATCCTCATGGCGCAGTCGGCACCCACGCTCAAGCGCCTGTCACTGGAACTGGGCGGCAATGCCCCCCTGATCGTGTTTGACGACGCCCATATCAAACAGGCGATCAAAAGCGCCATTGCCGCAAAATACCGCAATGCCGGACAGACCTGTGTCTGCGCCAACCGCATTCTGGTGCAGGATGGCATTTATGACGACTTCGCCACCCGCTTCGCCCGCGTGGTGGCAAAACTGCGCGTGGGACCAGGCAGCGACCCTGATTCCGTCATCGGGCCACTGATCAGCACAGGGGCGCTGGAAAAGGTGGAAGAGCATGTCCATGACGCGGTGGCCCATGGCGCGACCGTCATGTGCGGCGGCGCGCGCGCCACGGCGGGCGACCTGTTCTACCAGCCCACCGTACTACGCGACGCCACTCCCGCCATGCGCATCGCGCGCGAGGAAACCTTCGGCCCCGTGGCCCCGCTATTCCGCTTCCATACCGAGGCCGAAGCCATAGCCATGGCCAATGATACGCAATACGGCCTAGCCGCCTATTTCTTCACCCGCGACCATGCTCGCGCCCACCGCGTGGCCGAAGCGCTGGAATATGGCATGGTCGGGCACAATACCGGCCTGATCTCCAACGAGGTCGCCCCCTTTGGCGGCATCAAACAGTCCGGCATGGGGCGCGAGGGATCGCGCTACGGCATGGATGAATACATGGAAATGAAATACATCTGCACCGACATCACCGATCCCGCAGCCTGACCGGGCCTGCATTTACATCCATCCGCAATGCATTACGATGGCGGGCATGGACGAATTCCGCTTCCTTCATGCCGCCGACCTGCACCTTGACAGCCCGCTGCTTGGCCTTACGGAAAAATCAGGCGATTACGCCCGCCTTGTAGCCGATGCCTCCCGCCGCGCCTTCAATGACATGGTCAGCCTTGCCATTGAAAGTAAATGCCGCTTCGTGGTGCTGGCGGGCGACGTGTTTGATGGCGACCTGCGCGACACCCAATGCGGGCTGTTCTTCATCAACGGCATGGCCCGCCTGCAGGCAGCGGGCATCCGCGTCTTCATGATCCTGGGCAACCATGATGCGGAAAACCGCTTTGCAAGGCACCTGCATATTACGGACAATGTCCACCTGTTCGCCACGACAGGGGCCGAGACCTGCCTGATGGAGGATCTGGGCGTTGCCGTGCACGGCCACAGCTTTGCGCGGCGCGATGTGCGCGATAACATTGCCCGCCAGTACCCGCCACCAGTGCCGGGACTGTTCAACATCGGCATCCTCCACACTGCCTGTCAGGGGCGCGAAGGACACGAGACCTACGCACCATGCACGCTGGAACAACTGATCAACCACGGCTACCAGTACTGGGCGCTGGGCCATATCCATACGCATGAAATCCTGCATAGGGATCCGTATGTGGTCTATGCGGGCAACCTGCAGGGGCGCCACGCGCGGGAGGCCGGGCCAAAAGGGGCCTCGCTGGTCACGGTGCGTGACGGCAAGGTTGCGGACGTGGAACCCAAGGTGCTCGATGCCGTGCGCTGGGCATGCGAGAGGGTAGACCTGACGAACACCATAACCCACGAGGAAATGGGCACCCGCATCCGCAGCACGATGCGCGACGTGGTCGCGCAGGCACAGGGCCGCCCCGTGGCGCTACGCCTGGAACTGGTGGGGGCCACGGCACTGCATGCCGACCTGCTGCGCGACAGGCGTGAACTTAAACTGGAAATCGAGGCCATACTGGCCAGCGTGTCGGACCAGATATGGCTTGAGCGCCTGAAGGTTGAAACCAGCGCCCCCGTGCGCCCCGCCATGCTGGACCCGTCCACCGGTGGGCGGATCGCGGCCGACATCCGCGCCGCCGCAACCCCCGATGCCCTGCTGGCGGAACTGGACACCATCATCACCACCATACTCGAGCGCCTACCGCCGCTCCCCGACCGCAAGGAAGAAATACGCGCCAGCATCCTGCACGATGTCCCGGCCCGCGCGCGTGATCTGGCCCTCTCGCTGGTGGAAAACCCCGAAGGGGCCGACAATGCGGATCAGTGAGCTCAGGATCGCCCGCTATGGCGCGATCGCCAGCCTGAACCTTGATTTTGGCGACGGGCGCGGCCTGCATGTCATCCACGGCCCGAACGAGGCAGGCAAGAGCACCTGCCTTGCCGCCATAGAGGATTTCCTGTTCGGCATTCCCGCCCGCTCGGAAGCCGGTGGAGTGTTTGGCAAGGACAAGATGCGCCTTGGCGCGCGCGTGCTGCTGGAAGACGGGGAAGAATTCGACCTCGTCCGGCGCAAGGGCAATAAAAACACCCTTGCCACCCCCGATGGTAGCCCGGTGCCCGACAGCGTGCTGGCCCGCGCGCTTGGTGGCATGACGCGCGCGCGCTTTGCCGCCCTTTTTGGCCTCAATGACGAGACATTACGGACCGGGGGCGCCGAACTGCTCAGCGCCAACGGTGATATCGGCCGCCTGATCGTGGAAGCCGGCGGGGGCCTACGTGCCCTCACGATACGGCTGGAACAGATCGATGCAAAGCGCGACAGCCTGTACTCGCAACGCCGGGCGGCCGGACGGGCGTTCTACCCTGCACTCGATGCCCTGACCACAGCGCAGACAAGCCTCAACGCCGCATCCCTTGAGCATGATGCCTATACCCGTCATTGCCGCGACCGTGATGCGGCCCGCAGGCGCAAGGCCGACATCAGCACCGAACAGACCGAACTGCGCCGCCAGCACAGTCATTACGAACAGCTGGAAAAAGCTCTGCCACAACTGCATGAGATTGCACGCCTGGCGCAGGCACTGGCGGCACAGGCCGATCTCGCCCCGCTGCCCCCCGGCATGGGGGCCACCATAACCACCGCGCTGGCAACCGAAGCAACTGCCAGTACCCGTCATGCCGAAGCCGTGGCTCACGCTACCGAACTGGCTCGGCAGACCGTAGTTCCTCTCATCGAGACCACACTGGACAGCCTGCGCGAACCCATGAGCCAGACCCGTGCACTGGGAGAGGTCGTACGCCAGCACCGTGCCCACAGGGTAGAATACGCCCAGAAGCAACGCAGCATAGATGAAAGCCTGGCCAGCCTGCGCCAGCGACTGGGCCGGGGAGCGGATGCGGACCTGAACCAGTCCAGGCCCGGCCGCGAAACGCTGGATGCCATACGCACGCTGGCCGATGCACAAGCCGACTGGCAGGGGCGACACGCCACACTGGCCCAGCAGACCGGCCAGACCGACATGGACATTGCCCGCAGGCAGCAACGGCTGGCCAGCCTGCGGACACTTGGCCATGATACGGCCCTGCATGTGGACCCGGCCCCCTTTGCCAGCCTTGTGGGGGAGAGGAAGCGGCTGGAACTGCGCGCGGCGGCCCTTGCCCACCGGCAGACAGCCCTTACGGCCCGACTGCACGCGCTGGGTGTCGATACGCTAGCGCAGTTGCACGCCCTGCCCTGCCCGCCCATGGAGGGTGTGCGCCAGGAGGCTGAACGCCAGTCGAGCCTGCGCGCCGAACAGGACCGGCTGGGCGCAGCCCTTGCGGCGGAACATGAACGGCACACGAAACTGGCCGCCCAGTTGGCCCGGCTGGAACAGACCGGTAGCCCGCTTGCGCCCGGAATGCTGCACGCGGCCCGAGCCCGCCGTGATACGCTGTGGCACGAGATCCGCGCAACCTACCTCAACCCCGAAACCCCACCGGCAGACCCATCCGCCGCCACCCGCCACGCCCAGGTCAGCGCACTGGAAGCCGCGATGGAACAGGTCGATGCCCTGTCGGCCCAACTCCTGGATCAGGCCGAGCGCATGGCACGCATGGAAGGGCTGCGGCACGACATGACGCACTGCGCGGACACAATCGACCTGCATGAACGCACACTGGCGGCCATGCAGACCCGGATGGCCCGGCACTGGCAGGACTTTACCGCACCCTTCCGCATTCCTGCCCCCCATGCCAGTACGCCCGAAGCCCTGCATGCCTTCGTGCTGGCACGCTCGCAGCTATTATCCGATGCAGGCCAGATCGCCACTGAACAGGCCTTGCTGGCTGAAGAACGCATCAAACCCGATACGCTGCATGAAAGCCTGCGGCGACTGGCCGAACGCCTTGGTGTCGCATCTGATCTTGAACTGGGGCCATGCGTGGAAGCGGTAACCGCCGCCATGCGCCAGCACACTTCAGCTCACGAGGAATATACACGGCTCCACCGCGAACTGGACGACCTGCTGCCCGTGCAGGCCCAACTGCACCAGCAGGCCCACACCATGCAGGCACAGGCACAGGAATGGAAGCAGCAATGGGCCACCGCCATGCACGAAATCGGGCTGGAAGCCAACGCCCTGCCGCCCGTAGCCTGCGCGCTTGCAACGGAATGGGCCGCAGCCCCCGCGCAGCTGGAGCGCCTGAGCGAACTGCATGAAGCCTGCGTGCAGGCCGACCAGGCCGAGTGTAAGCTGACGCAGGTAATTGATGAAATCCGCCCCCATCTACCCATGTCCCTGTCTGCCGATGGTGTGGAAGCGGCACAGGAACTGGACCAGCTGTGGCAGGATACCCGGAAAGGCCGGCACCAGCGTGAGGCCCTGCTGCCCACGCTGGCCAAGGCGCAGCAGGATATGGAAGCCCATGAAGCCAGCCTGTCGCGCGCCCGGTCCTCGGTCGGGCAGTTGCTGGAGCGCACGCATGCCGCAGGCCCAGAAGCCCTTGGGCAGCTTGCCACCCGCCTGGCCCTGCGTGACCGGCTAGCGCAGGAACATGCTCAGGCACTGCATGCACTCTCCTGCCTGACGGGGGGGCAATCCCCGGCTGATCTAGAACGCGCCATTGATGGCCGCACCCTGCCCGAACTTCAGGCCGAGACCGCGCGTATCCATGACCGGCTGAAGGATCTTGACCTGCAGCGTGATAACGCCGTACGCGCCGAGCAGGATGAAGAAACGGCCCTGCGCGCGTTCGAACACAATACCGACGCACCTGAGGCTGCAGCACGGCGTGAGGCCGCAATTGCCAGCCTTCACCAGATTGTGGAGGAATATGCGGAACTGACACTGGCGCGTAACCTGATCGCCAATGCCATTGACCGCGTGCGCGCGACAGAGCAGGACCCGCTGGTCACGCGCGCAGGGCAGTTCTTCTCCCTTGCCACACTGGGCGGGTTTGGCGCCATCCGCACGGAACTGGACCAAAAAGGTGCCCCGGTCGTGCTGGGGCTACGCCATGATGGCAGCCATGTGCCGGTCAGCGCGATGAGTGCGGGCACGCGTGACCAGCTTTTCCTTGCCTTCCGGCTGGCAAGTGTCGAGACCTACTGCCGCGCTACCGAGCCACTGCCCTTTGTGGCCGATGACCTGCTGGTGCAGTTTGATGACGTGCGTAGCGCGCGCACGTTACGGGTACTGGCGGATTTTTCCCGCACCACGCAGGTGCTGCTGTTTACTCACCATGACAGCATACGCGAGATGGCCCGTACCCTGCAGGCCGAAGGCACGGCGGTCAACCTTGTGGAACTGCCCCGCATCCCTGCCGCCGTGGGTGCCTGAGCACGAGGCGGCCACGGCTATACCGGGGTAGCAAACCCCCTGCCAGAAGCCATGGGAGCAGGTCATGTCTTACCAGTTCTGCTGATAGGACATCCCCTGGCCAAACTGCTGCATCTGCTCTTGCTGGTTCATCTGCATGCGCTGTTGGCGCATCTGTTCGTCCTGCTGGGAAAACTGCTGGCGCATCTGCTGCATCTGCTGGGCCTGCTGCTGGCGCATCTGCTCGCGCTGACGCTTGATCTGCTCGCGGCCGCCGGGCTGGTTGACCATCTGGCGGGCCTGCTGGTCAAGCTGCATCTGCTGCTGGTCGAACTGCTGGTGCATCTGCTGCATCTGCTGGTCACGCTGCATGTACATCTGCTCCTGCTGCTGGCGAAACTGCATCTGCTGCTGCTGGAACTGCTGCTGCATCTGCTGGGCGCGCTGGGCCGCCTGCTGCATGTCCGGCTGGGCCCGCGCGCCGCCTGCCACAGCCAGTGTGCATGACAGGATGGCAGCAAGGCAGCCCGCATGTCTGGTAATGACATGCACCATAATGGTTCTCCCTGTAATAGTTATGCCTGTATTACAGGGTCATGGTACGTAATCCAGCCCGATATCCATGACGCGCACGGTATGGGTGAGCCAGCCAAGTGAGATCAGGTCCACCCCCGTCTGTGCCACTGCTGTTACGGTCTGTGGGGTTATGCCGCCAGAAGCCTCGGTTACCGCGCGACCATCCACCAGCCTGACCGCCTCGCGCAGCGTATCGGGCGGCATGTTATCAAGCAGGAAGACATCCACTCCCCCGGTCTCCAGCCCTTCGCGCAGTTGTGCCAGCGTATCCACCTCCAGCTCGATCCGTACCAGATGGCCAGCCGCCGCCCGCGCGCGTTCAACCGCAGGGGTAATGCCTCCGGCAAAAGCGATGTGGTTGTCCTTGATCAGGATCGCATCATCAAGCCCAAAGCGGTGGTTGCTACCACCGCCCGCGCGCACGGCGTATTTCTGGATGGCCCGCAGGCCGGGCATTGTCTTGCGGGTACAGGTAATGGCGGCCTTGTAGGGACGCACCAGTTCCACCAGCTGTGCTGTGGCGGTGGCAATGCCGCTCAGGTGCGAGACGAAGTTCAGTCCCACCCGCTCGCCTGACAGGATACCACGTGCGGGACCCCGCACGGTGGCAAGACGGGTGCCCTTCGTTATCACATCGCCATCACGCACATGGGGCTGGAATTCAATGCGTGCATCCATAAGCGCAAAGGACAGGCGCACCATGTCCAGCCCGGCAATGACCCCATCCTGCCGTGCTGCGAATACGGCACGGACGGGTGTGTCACGATCCACGATCACCGCATCGGTCGTAAGGTCGCCCGCACGACCCAGATCCTCCAGCAGGCCAGCGCGCACAAGCGGTTCAAGCATGATGTCCGGCAGGGGATGGATCATGTGGGCATACTTTCATTCATCGGTGAAGATACGGACAGGGCGGATAACGCACTTCCCTCCATGACACTGGCAACGCCTGCATGCAGGTCGGCCAGGCCCAGACGGGAAGGCGTGCCAACAATGCCAGTCGCGGGAAAGTCACTGCGGAAATGCCCCCCACGGCTTTCGCACCGCAATAGGGCCGCCTGCACGATCGCGGCGCAGACAAGCCCGGCATCCGTATGCAGGCTGCCCGCCAACTGCCGCAGGCCCGCACGCAGCCCCTCGTCCGTGCGGATGACACCAGCATGGTGGCTCATGACCTGCCGCAGTGAAAGCGGGGGCAACGGGTCTGGCTGTTGCACGGCACTTTCATGCACGGTACCGTGCCGTTCCATGGTCAGGCCATCGAGTTCATGGCCGATCCCCGTGCCGCACACCACGGCTTCAAGCAGAGAATTGCTGGCCAGCCTGTTGGCCCCATGCAGGCCGGTGCAGGCGACCTCCCCCACTGCCCACAGGCCGGGCACCCCGGTCTGGCCATCGCGGTCCACCATAATACCACCCATATGGTAATGCGCGGCCGGGCGCACGGGAATCGGCTGCGTTACGGGGTCTATGCCATGAGCCGCGCACAGGGCGGATATGGCGGGGAAATGGCAGGGAAAATCCGCCCCCACGCTGGCGCGTGCATCCAGATACACCCTGTGCCCCGCCAGCATGTGCCGCCAGACCGCGCGCGATACGCTATCGCGTGTGGCCAGTTCTTCGGTAAAGCGTGCGCCGGTTTCATCCACCAGCACCGCGCCTTCGCCGCGCACCGCCTCGCTGACCAGGCACAGGCGCTGGCCCCGCTGGCCTGCCGAAAGGGCAGTGGGATGAAACTGCACGAACTCCATATTGCCCAGCACGGCCCCGGCCCGCACCGCCATGGCAAGTCCGCTGCCGGTTGCAGCCCATGGGTTGGTGGTATCGGCAAACAGGCCACCCACGCCCCCCGTGGCCAGGACCACGGCGGTGGTGGGTAGTGTCACAGCCTGCCCCGCAACGTCCAGCACCATACCCGCAACCGCGCCATCACGCAGCACAAGGTCGCGCGCACAGACGTGTTCCACCACCGTTATGCGCGCGGTGCGGCGTACGCGGGCGGCAAGCGCGCGCATGATGGTGGCGCCCGTGGCATCTTCCCCCGCATGGACAATGCGACGGCGGCCATGGGCGGCTTCCAGACCCAGTTGCAGGCTGCCATCGGCATGCCGGTCCCATGCTACGCCAAGCCCTGTCAGACGCGCGATCACAGCGGGGCCATTGGCCGTAATGGCAGCAACGACCTGCGGATCACACAGCCCTGCCCCCGCCGCCAGCGTATCGGCCGCGTGCAGGGCCGGGGTATCATCCGCGCCCATCGCCGCGGCCATACCGCCCTGTGCCAGCATACTGGCGGCGGTGGGCGAACGCATGGCCTCCAGCGTGCCGGCACAGGCCAGCACGCAAGGCCGGGTGGTGGACAGCGCCGCCATGACTCCCGCCAGCCCCGCCCCCACAATAACCGGCTGCCCGGCAGGTAGCGCGGGGTGCATGATCATATCGCCAGCATGCGCTCGACAGCCCGGCGGCCACGACTGGCCAGTTCGGGGTCCAGCATGACCTCATACGTCATGGTTTCCAGCGCGTGGCGGATATTGGACAGGGTGATACGCTTCATGTGCGGGCACATGTTGCATGGGCGCACGAATTCGGTCTGCGGATACTGCACGGCCAGGTTGTCGCTCATGGAACATTCGGTCACCAGCAGGATGCGCTCATCGGTATGCCCGCGCACGAAATCACCCATCATGGCGGTAGAGCCGCTGAAATCCGATGCCGCCACCACTTCGGGCGGGCATTCCGGGTGAGCCAGCACCACAAGGCCGGGATTGTCGGCGCGCATGCGGCCGATTTCCTCTGGTGTAAAGCGTTCGTGCACCTCGCAGTGACCAGGCCATGTGATCATTCTGATACCTGTCTCGGCCTCGATATTGCGGGCCAGGTATTCATCGGGGATCATGATGACACTGTCGGTGCCAAGGCTTTCCACCACCCGTTTCGCATTGCCCGAGGTGCAGCAGATGTCGCTCTCCGCCTTCACTTCAGCAGAGGTATTGACATAGGTGACCACCGGCACGCCGGGGTGGCGGGCACGCAGGGCGCGCACGTCAGCTCCCGTTATGGAATCCGCCAACGAGCAGCCAGCCTTCATGTCCGGGATCAGGACAGTACTGTGCGGGTTGAGCATCTTGGCGGTCTCCGCCATGAAATGCACCCCGGCCATGACGATCACGTCCGCATCCGTCTCCTGTGCCTCTCGCGCAAGGGCCAGGCTGTCGCCCCGGATGTCGGCCACACAGTGGAAGATTTCCGGTGTCTGGTAATTATGCGCAAGGATCACGGCGTTGCGCTCGCGCTTGAGGGTCTCTATCGCCCGGATATCGGTCAGGAAGGTTTCCCATTCCATTTCCGGGACCAGATGGCGCACCCGTTCATACAGTGCGTCCGTTTCGCCATGTGGCGTAATCTGGTTCATGCCTGCTCTCCCTTCGCCGGTCCTGCCACGTCCTTTATGCTCATATTGAGCATAAGCCAAGTGGCGTGAACCGGTCGAATAATTGCACGGGGAAACGGGGCTGGTGTCAATCCGGTTTTCAACCGATGCGGACAGATGCTGCCCTAGGGCTGGACCAGGGGAATATTGGTACCTGCCAGTTGCCGCGCCTGCCGCACCTCGCCAGAGAAACGGTAGAGCCGCGCAGGGCGGCCACCGGTCTGTTCATCAATTTCCCCTGTTTCCTCAACCAGTTGCTGCTGCATGATCAGGCGGCGGAAATTCTGTTTGTGTATATGCATGCCCGACAGGCTTTCCATCACGCGCTGCAGTTGCAGCAGGGTGAAAGATGCGGGCATGAGTTCAAACACCACCGGCCGGTAACGTATCTTTGCGCGCAGCCGGGCCATGGCGGTTGCCAGGATGCGCCTGTGGTCATGGTCCATCGCCTGCCCCGGCACGGCGTGTTCGGGCGGGCAGCCGGCTTCGGTCACCAGTCCGGCCTCATACAACAGTTCATAGCGCTGGAGGACCAGTTCGTCATTCCACACCCCCATGTCCCCTATGGCAAACAGGGTAACGCAGCGCTGCCACTGCCGCACGCGGGTAGCCGCATCCGCCATGGCCGCAACCCAACTGCACAGGCGGCGCTCGATCTGGGCCAGACTGGCGCGGCCTTCCTCCGTCTTTCCGTCTTCCCAGGGGAAATAGTCGTACCAGTCCCGCCACCCGGTCTCGCCCGCATGGCTGCGGGTCAGGGCAAGGTAGGAGATGGCGATCATCCGCTCCTGCGCGCTGGACAGGATACGGTCATGGTCGGCAAAAGTGTACAACTGCTCGACATGGCCAATGGGGTGGCCGGTCTGGCGCTCGACCCAGGCACGCACGCCGGCCTGTAGGGAGCGGTGGGTGTTCTCCAGCGGGCCGGAAGGCAGCAACCTGCCATGCCCGATGGTCATGACCTGAGGCACCTCATCCCTTACCGCCGTCAGGACGGCGATCAGTTCGATCATCATCTGCGTTGTCATGTCGGGCAAGCATGTATCACGCAAACGCTATGACGGGGAGGCTTTTCCCGGTGTAACGGCCACGAAACCTGCCACGCGCAGCGGGCGGCCGGGCAGGTCCACATGCAGGGGGGTCAAGCCGCATGCATCACCATCCCCCTGCACGGGCAGGCCGGTGGGCGTGATGACCTCGATTGTACGGGCGTTCAGGATCGTGACATCCGGCTGCCTGTCCAGCATGCCGCACAGCAGGGCCATGCTGTAGCGCAGGCTGGCCCACGCCCCCGCCGTGCCAAAAAGTACGACCGAAAAACCGGCATGTTCATGCATGGAGCGAGGTGTCAGCACATATCGGCCACCGTAAAACCGCCCCTTGGATATGATGACCGAGACCGCCGGGCGGGCCACCCCATCCACCACCACGGTCATGGAATGGAACGGATAGGCCCATAATGCGCGCAGGGTATGCAGCACGTAGGCCATGCGCCCGAGCGCTTTTTTCATCCGGACCGACACCGCATGGACCACATGCGCATCAAACCCCACCCCCACCATCTGCACAAAAAGCCACTCTCCCGTGCTGGAACGCAGCCGGCCGGGCCAGATGACCGTATCCTCTCCCGCCGCAATGGCGCGGGCATTCCGGGCCGGGTCGGGCGGGATGCCAAGCTCACTGGCAAGCACGTTGGCTGTGCCGACGGGCAGGATCCCCAGCACGATGTCCGAACCCGCCATGCCATCAGCCACTTCGGCCACCGTGCCATCACCGCCTGCCGCCACGATATGGGTGCATGCCCCTGCCTGCACGGCCTCACGCGCCAGCACGCGTGCATGGCCCCGGTGTGCCGTATGCAGCACGACCGGCCGCATGCCTTCATGGCGCAAGCAGCGCGCAAAGCGTGCCACGCAGCCATTTTCACCGCTTCCCCCGCCACCACCCCCAGCTGTGGGGTTAGCGATAATGATGACGGTCCTGTCCTGCACGGGCATGTTTACGGCGTGACGATACGAACCTGGGGCAGGATTTCGTAAAGGGTTTCTTTGGGGCGACAGGGACGCGCCGCCTGATCGGTCATGACCACAGGGCGGTTGAGCAGGATGGGGTGGACGGCAATGGCATCAAGGAGCTGCCCGTCAGTCAGCGTCGGGTCATCCAGCCCCAGTTCCGCATAGGGCGTGCCCCGCACGCGCAGCAGGTCGCGCACCGGCACCACCAGCCGCGCCGCCAGCACGTCAAGTTCGGCGCGGGTAGGCGGGGTCTTGAGATAATTCACCACCACCGGCTCGATTCCGGCAGCAAGGATCATGGCCAGCACGTTGCGTGACGTACCGCAGGCGGGGTTATGGTAAAGTGTGACGGTCACCGGTTGTGCTCCCTGCTGCCGGGGTGGATACCGGGCGGATATAAACACGTCCCGCCAACAAATGCATTACCCTGCGCGGCAGCGATGCCGGGCCGCGTGCAATTCGCCCCGGATGCCATTATGGTTACCCTGATGCCTGCCCTGCCCGGCGGGCCTGCCCCATCCACCCCCCACACCGGGCGCGCCGCCGGGTGTGGCGTGCGGTCCTGAATTATTTGCATGGTTGCCATTGTGACAGATCTCCCTTCTCCCCCCCCCGGCGGCGCGCTGCCCATCCGTGTCGCGGCTCTCTATCATTTCACGCCATTTGCGGACTGCGCGGCCCTGCGTGCCCAATTGCTTGAAGCCTGCCACAAACTTGGCATACGCGGCATCCTGCTTGTGGCGCATGAAGGCATAAATGGCACCATTGCCGGCACGGACGAGGCGATCGGGCAGATACTGGACATCATCCGTGCGCTGCCCGGCTGCGCGGACCTGGAGGTCAAGTTCTCCCGCGCGCCTGCCCTGCCTTTCCACCGCATGAAGGTCCGCATCAAGCGCGAGATCGTGACCATGGGCGTGCCGGGACTGGACCCGCGCCGTGACGTGGGCCACTACGTGCCCCCGGCACAATGGAACACCCTGATTTCCGACCCCGATACCATCGTAATCGATACCCGCAATGATTATGAGGTGGCGATCGGCACCTTCCGGGGCGCCATTGATCCCGGCACACGCAGCTTCCGTGAATTCCCGCAATGGTTCCGTGACCAGCGCGCCGCACTGGAAGCAAGGGGTCGCAGGCCGAAAATCGCGATGTTCTGCACCGGCGGCATCAGGTGCGAGAAGGCCACCGCCTTCGTTCGCGCCGAAGGGGTGGAAGATGTGTTCCACCTGCAAGGCGGCATCCTGAAATATCTGGAAACCGTGCCCGAACCCGAAAGCCTGTGGGATGGCGAATGCTTTGTATTTGACCAGCGCGTAAGCGTAGGCCACGGGCTGAAGCCGGGCACGTTGGACATATGCCACGCCTGCCGCACGCCGCTTAGCGCGGCTGACCGCGCAACCCCCGAATACGAGGAAGGCATAAGCTGCCCCCATTGCAAGGGCGCGCGGACCGAGGCCCAGCGCAGGCGCTATGCCGAACGCGAGCGCCAGATTCAGCTGGCCGACCGCAGGGGCACGCACCACCTGGGCCTGCCGCTGCCCACAGCAGCCCGACAGGCGCATCCCTGTGGCGAAGATACGGATCAGTAGGCCAGCAGACCGCCCGCCTTCCCCATGCCACGGCTCCCATCTTCCCATACGGAAAGCAGATGTCCGCTCCGCACGCCCCTTTCCCTGCCGGAATGCACCAGCCATGATAGCGCGACTTTACACCGATATCTTTGACCTGGCGGCAGACATACGCACAGCCCCGGACCAACACGGCCTTGTGGGCGCGTTTGGCGCGCTGATCGCCCGCCTTGGGCCCCATGCCTACAGCATAGGCACGATCCACAGGACGGACCTTGTACAACGCCACCTGATCGGCACCACGTACCCCGATGCGTAGATGACCCATTACGTGACACAACATTACCATCACATAGACCCGGTCATCGACCCCGTGCGCCATGGCCTGTGCCTGCACCCCTATGACTGGAAGGATGCCCGGATCACGACCCCACAACAGCAGACCCTGCTGCACGAATTTGGGGAAATGGGTTCAGGAGCGGCCACGCCGTGCCCCTCCAGGTCACGACCGGAACAGTGATGCTGGTCAGCATCGCATCGACCGAACAGCAGATCGACACCCGCCAGCAGATGGCCATCCAGCTTGCCGCCAGCCAGTTCCATTACCGTTACTGCCAGCTTGGGCTGGACCGGTCACAGGTGGCCGGGACAGTACTAAGCCCACGGGAACGGGAATGCCTGTCATGGGCGGCACAGGGCCGGGATACGACGGAAATCGGTGATATCCTTGCCATCAGCGACAACACCATAAAATTCCACCCCAAGAACGTCCTGCACAAGCTGGGCTGCCACAACCGCGTGCAGGCGGCGGTAAAGGCAACCTGTATGGGGCTGATCCATCCCTGACACCCCACGGCACGCAATGCAGACCACAGTGGAGACTACGTGACACAGGCCAGCCCGCCCCCTGCCCGGCCGCCATGGCGCACGCGCCTTGCCCGACGTTTCGGGGTCTATGCGCATGTGCCGCGCATGTTCCGCCAGATATGGCGGTGCAGCCCGACGCTGACCGTAGGTAGCATGGCCCTGCGGCTGGTGCAGGCGGTCCAGCCTTCGCTTGCGCTTTATGTGGGCAAGCTGATTGTGGATGAGGTCATTCACCTGAGCAGCCTGCACATGCCCCCCACAACCCTGCTGGCATGGGGGCTGCATGGACCTGCGATGCGGCTGGAAGGCTGGGTTGCGCTGGAGTTCGCACTCATCATCCTGTCCGACCTGACGGCGCGCGCCACGGTACTGGTCGATGGCCTGCTGAACGAGCGCTACGTAAATGACGTAAGCCTGTCCCTGATGGAACATGCCGCGACACTGGACCTGCAACAGTTTGAATCGAGCGAACTGCAGGACCTGCTTGAGCGCGCGCGCCGCCAGGCTTCGGGTCGCAACAACCTGCTGGTGCAACTGTTCAACATCGCCAAGGTCGCCCTGACCGCCATCACACTGGCTGCGGGTGTCATGGCATTCGCACCTTGGATGGTGGTAGTACTGCTACTGGCCCTGCTGCCCGCCACAGCGGGTGAAGCCCATTTCAATGCTGAAGGCTACCGCCTGCAACGCGCCAAGACAGCCGAGCGCCGGGAGATGGACTACCTGCGCCACATCGGTTCCAGTGCGGAACACGCCAAGGAACTCAAGCTGTTCGGGCTGGGCGATTTCCTGGTCGGGCGGTTCCGTGCGGCGGCCACAACGCTTATGGCACAGAACCGCAGGCTGGCGCTGCGCCGCTTTGTGTGGAGCGGGCTGTTTGGCATGATCGGGTCGGTGGCCTATTACACGATCTATATCGTCATTGTATGGGATACGGTGCAGGGGCGGTTTTCGGTTGGTGACCTGACCTTCCTGTCAGGCTCGTTCGTGCGCCTGCACACCATCCTGTCCAGCCTGTTGCTAGGTGTGACCCAGACTGCCAGTCAGGCGCAGTACCTTGATGATTTCTTTGCTTTCCTTGACCTGCGCCCGGTCATTGTCCCGGCCTCCGCCGCCACGCGGCCCTTCCCCTCCCCCATCCGCCACAGCATCCGTTTTGAAAACGTGGGCTTCCGTTACCCCGGCACAGACCGCTGGGCGATACGCAATCTTGACCTGAACATCGGCGCTGGCGAGACGGTGGCGCTGGTGGGGGAAAACGGGGCGGGCAAAACGACCATCGTCAAGCTGCTGACCCGGCTGTACGAACCCGATGAAGGACGGATCACGGTTGATGGCGTATCCCTGCGCGACATGGACCTTGCAGACCTGCGCGCCCATATTGGCGTGATCTTTCAGGATTTTGTCCGCTACAGCCTGACAGCCGCGGAAAATATTGCCATAGGTCGGATCGACGCCCTGTCAGACACCGCGCGCATCCGGGCAGCGGCACGCGAAGGGCTGGCGGATGAGGTGGTGGGCAGGCTCCCCCATGGCTATGACCAGCCACTGGGCAAGCAGCTTGCGCGCGGGCGTGAACTTTCAGGGGGAGAGTGGCAGAAGATTGCCATATCGCGCGCCTACATGCGCGATGCCGACCTGCTGATACTCGATGAGCCGACATCCGCTCTTGACGCCAGGGCGGAAGCGGATGTGTTCGAACGCCTGCGCGCGCTGCGCCACGGCAAGGCAGCGCTGGTGATCTCGCACCGCTTCTCCACCGTGCGGACTGCGGAACGGATCGTGGTGCTAGAGCACGGCAGGGTACTCGAACAGGGCACCCACGCCCAGCTTCTGGCCCATGGCGGGCGCTATGCGGAACTGTTTGCCCTGCAGGCGGCAGGCTACCGGTAAAGTGGCGCGCCGCCTGTCTGCGCTGCTTACTTGGTAGTGTAGCCGCCATTGACCAGAATGGTCTGCCCCGTCATCCACCACCCTTCCGACACCACGAAGCGGACATAGGGCGCGATATCGGCTATATCCGTCAGTCCCGTCTTGCTGAAAGCGGAAAGTGCTGCGGCTGATTTGTGATAGGCCACGGCATCGGGCTGCTCCTGACCGTAGAAGAACGGCGTATCCATCGGGCCGGGGCCAATGGCGTTGACCGATATGCCGCGTGCGCCAAACTCCTTCGAGGCCGCGCGCGTAAAATGCTCCACCGCCGCCTTTGAGCCGGCATAGGTGGAATAGAACGGCGTATAGGCACCGAGCAGCGAGGTCACGATGGTGACCAGCTTGCCGTTATCATTAAGGTGCTTGCCTGCTTCCTTGATAAAGAAATACGCAACACGGGTATTGATGGCGAACATGGAATCATATTCCGCCTCGCTCGTCTCGGCGATGGGCTTCTTGAGCACTTTGCCTACCGTATTGATTGCAATATCGGGGCGGCCGATCCGGGCCACCACATCGGCAAACAACTGCGCCATCGCGCCATCGCGCGTAAGGTCGGCCTGAAGCGCAACGGCATTGACACCGGCAGCCTTCAGGTCGGCCAGCGTCTTGTCCGCATCAGGCCGTGTTGCCTCGCTGTTGTAATGGATGGCGATGGCCTTTGCGCCATGCGCTGCAAGATCACGCGCGATCAGGCCACCAAGGTTCTTGGCGCCGCCTGCGATCAGAACCGTCTTACCCTTTATGCCATGGTCTGCCATGGATTGCCTCCATCCCTTGTGTGCAAGCGCATGCAACGCTTTTCATGGCGCCAGGTTATCAGGCATAATACAGGCATAAAGTGTTATTTACTGACAACATATGTCAGGAATTTCGAACAAACCCGTACCGCATGGAAAGTACCATGGACCGCATCGACCTGTTCCGCATCTTCGCCCGCGTGGTGGAAAGCGCCAGCTTTACCCGTGCGGCAGATACGCTCGGGATGCCGCGCTCCTCCGTTTCCGCCGCCATACAGGAACTGGAGAACCGGCTGGGCACGCGCCTGCTGGCCCGTACCACGCGTTCCGTCGCCCCCACGCCTGATGGCACGGTCTTCTACACGCACTGCCTGCGCCTGATTGCCGATGTGGAGGAAGCCGAGGCGCTGTTCCGCCCCGACCGCGCTGGCCCACGCGGCCTGTTGCGCGTGAACATGCCCGGTCGGATTGCACGCTTGCTGGTCGCTCCTGCCCTGCCTGCCTTTATACAGCGCCATCCGGAAATCAATATTGAACTGGGCGCGACCGACAGAGCGGTCAACCTGGTGGAAGACGGCATTGACTGCGTGCTGCGTGTCGGCCCGCTTGAAGACTCCGGCCTTGTCGCCCGCACAATGGGAGAGCTTGCCCTCATCAACGTGGCAAGCCCTGCCTATCTTGCCCGTCGGGGCACGCCATGCCACCCTGCCGACCTGGCGGGCCATGAGGCCGTGGGCTATGCCTCCCCCACTACCGGCAGGGTGGAAGAATGGGAATGGATGGAAGATGGCAGACGGCACACGCGCGACCTGTCGTGGCGGGTCAGCGTAAACAGTGCCGAAACCCTGGTGGCCTGCTGTCTTGCCGGCCTTGGGCTGATACAGGTGCCCGCCTATGATGTCCGCCACCATATCCGGGCTGGCGAACTGGTGGAGGTCATGCCGTGCTGGCGGGCTGAACCGCTGCCCATGGCGCTGCTCTACCCGCACCGCAGGCACCTCTCGCGCCGCCTTCAGGTCTTTGCCGACTGGCTGGCACAGCTCATGGCAGCAGCCGTGATGTAGGCATTGCAGGCCGGCTGGTGAGACAGTTCCGATCACGCGCGTCAGATCAGGCCACCTTCAGCCGTCATCTGTTGCAGGTCCAGTTCATGTTCAAGCTGGTGCAGCACGGCATCATGGATTTCACCACCACGGTGCAGGCGTAGCAGTTCGGCCCGCCCGGCCTGTATGGTGAGCAGCAATGCATGGTAATGGGCATCCTGCCTGCCCTGAAGCGCCTGCTGTTGGTGGCTGAACCGTTCGGCCAGTTCCGCACGATAGGCATACTGTTCCAGCAGGCGGCCATGCACCAGTTGTCCCTGGGCATCATAAGCCTGCTGGCGCATGGCCTGTTCCTGTGCATGCGCAACAAGGGCACGGGCCTGCGAGACGGACAGATGATGGTACTGCTGCCCACGCCCGCTCTCTCCACCCACCGCGCGGATGAGCCAGCCGATGGTGGTGCCCTGTCCCAGCACGGTCACAAGAATGACCACGAAGGTCGTGATCTGCATCACGTCGCGCTCCGGCATGGCAGCAGGCAGGGCCAGCACGATGGCCAGGCTGACCACGCCCCGCATGCCGCACCACCCCATTATGACACCAAACGTGAAAAAACCCCGCAGACCGGGCCGGGCCTGCGGTGGCAGCCAGGCCACGCGCAGCCCCTCGGTCAAGAACATCCACACAAAGCGTGAGACCAGAACGGCGGTGACAATGCCCGCCACGGGACGGAACACATCCTGCGCCACCCAGGCCGTGCCCATGTGGCGCAGCACGATCGCGTGCAGTGAAAGACCGATCAGCACAAACACCAGGGATTCCAGCACGAATACCAGCACTTCCCATACCGCGGCCCAACGCAGGCGTTCATCGGCGCTGAAAACATCATGTTGCCGCCACCCCAGCACCAAACCCGCCACAACGGTGGTGATGACGCCCGATGCCCCCACCATCTCGCCGCCGATATAGGCAACCCATGGCAGCAGCAAGGTCATGGTAATGCTGAGTATACGATCCCGCACGCGCTCCAGCAGCCTGATCCACAGCCATCCCAGCCCGCCCCCCACAACAAGCCCGCCCAGCGCCAGCAGGCCGAACGTCATGCCCGCCTGGACGGGACTGAATTCCCCGGTCAGCACCGCGAGGCTTGCAAAGCGGTAGATGACAAGGCTTGCCGCATCATCAAGCAGGCTTTCGCCTTCCAGCAGCGTCGTGATCCGCTCGGGCAGGTGCACATGCTTAAGCACGGCCTTGGCCGCCACCGCATCGGGCGGGGCCACGATCGCACCCAGCACCAGGCATCCCGCCCATGGCAGGTCACCAATGAGCCAGTGCGCAACCACCCCCACGACAAAGGTGGTGAACGCGACCCCACCCACCGCAAGTTGAAGGATCCCCCCCAGATGGGCGCGAAACGCATGCCAGACGGAGAAATAGGCCCCCGCCAGTAGCAGCGGCGGCAGGAACACGATCAGCACCAGATCGGGATCTATGCCGATCACCGGCACGCCCGGCACAAGGGCAATGGCAATACCCCCCAGCACAAGGGCGGCGGC
The DNA here is from genome assembly GCF_000182745.2 of Komagataeibacter medellinensis NBRC 3288. Lineage (NCBI taxonomy): Bacteria > Pseudomonadati > Pseudomonadota > Alphaproteobacteria > Acetobacterales > Acetobacteraceae > Komagataeibacter > Komagataeibacter medellinensis. The sequence continues at coordinate 301,425 of NC_016027.1, read as the reverse complement.
AGGCGGCAGGCGCAGTTTGCGCGCCGCCAGTTCCAGTCCCACGATCAGGACAATCAGAAGCAGGATGAACTCAAAACGCCCTACATTGGACATGCGGACCCTACCTGTCACATAAACCGGCAGGCATGCTCGGCCTGTCATGCCCCAACGCGCCATGACAGGTCCGGTGGCATCGGCACGATGTGACCATCCAATATAATAAAACATGACACCCTGATTGCCGCCCGCAAGGGTAGCGCCAGCGCAGACATAATACCGCCATGTAGAAATATTTGGCGAGTATTCGTGGCTGTCGGACAAAATACATGCCTACCCGTGCAACGTGCCCCCATACGCCTGCGTTCATGCAGCACTGGAGCGCCACGCACCCGCTGCGCGGACGTGCGACGCCCCTTACCCGAAATACCATCATCAACGCCGTTCCCACAGTCCCCGCGCAAGGAGAACAGAGGATGAGTGCACCCCGACAACCGGCAATATCCGGGCAGCAGACGCTCCATCCCGCCCCCTCCACGGGGCGGGAGCGGGCAGGATCGCCAGCCATACCGGCAACCCGCCCCCCGCAACACACAAACCGACCCGCAACCGGCCTACTGGACCGACTGCTCTGCCCATCCCCCCCACCCCGGACAAGCCTGTTCCGCAAATAAAAACCCTGCCGGACAGACGTGCCCCCGCGCGCAAGCCACTGGAGCCATGAATGGACGGGACGCCCTTACCCCCTTCGCAACCCGGTCCAGCCTTCATGCCACCACGGCGTTCGTGGCTGGCACGACTGATGGGACAGCCACACCGTATGGCATGGGAAAATGACACCACACCGCTGAAAAGCGAGATATTTGGCCCCGAACGGCTCGAAGCCCATGCCAAAAGCCTGGCGGCGGTCCAGAACATATCACCCCGCACAAGGGGATACGGGCACCCCCTGTCCCGTCGCCTGGCAGAAAACGGGGCCTTCCTGCGCACTGCCGACATACGGATAGCCGAAGCCATACGGGCCGGAAAACAACTGACCCCCGCCGCACAGTGGCTGGCGGATAATTACGCCCTTGTGGACATGCAGATACGCGAGACCGACCTTGACCTGCCACCCGGCTATTACGCCCGCCTGCCCAAGCTGGCTGACGGGCCGTTTGCCGGCCTGCCACGGGTGTTCGGCGTGGCATGGGCGCTGGTGGCGCATACCGACAGCAGCTTCACTCCCGATACGCTGTACGCCTACCTTTTGGCCTACCAGAGTGTCACGCCACTGACGATTGGTGAATTATGGGCCGTTCCCATCACGCTGCGCATCGTGTTGATCGAAAACCTGCGCCGTGTGGTGGCCGCGATAATGGACAACAACACCAACAGACGCGAAGCCGATGCATTGGCCGATCGGCTGGAGGCGTATCGCAAGGGCACACCCGCAGCTCTGTCCAGATTCCTGGCCATGATAGACCCCTGTGTCCTGACCCGTGCGTTCACTGCCCAGTTGGCCCACCGCTCACGTGGGCTGGACCCTGAAAAGGACCCCGCCCTTGTCTGGCTGGAACAGCGCCTGGCGGACCGCGGCACCACGGTGGAAGACGCGGTGCGCGACGACCTGCACGAACAGGGCGCCTTTAACGCTACCATCCGCAACGTCATCACCAGCCTGCGGCTTATCGCGGGGCTGGACTGGACGGAAGCTTTTGACTGCGTCTGCCTGATCAACGGCCTTTTTGCCCAATATGACAGCTTTACCCAGGCTGACTTTGCCAGCCGCGACCTGTACCGCAAGGCCGTGGAAGAACTGGCGCGCGGCAGCACGCTGAGTGAAATGGACATTGCCCGCCGCGCGATAGCCATGGCGCAGGCCGCACACGGGCCCGACCCGCGCCATGCCGATCCCGGGTACTACCTGCTTATGTCCGGACGGCCCGCGCTGGAGGCAGCCATCGGCTTCCGCCTCCCCCTGTGCCGCATGCTGGTGCGGCATTTCTGCAGCCATGGAATCACGGCCTACAGCAGCCTTGTCATAGTGCTGACCATGATGTTCCTAGCCCTGCCGCTGTGGCTGGCCCAATACGGGGGCATCGGCTGGGCATGGCTACTGCCGGTCATGGCGTTCATTCCGGTATCGGAGGCAGCCGTCGCCTGCGTAAACCGTCTGGCGCTGGGCATGGTCCATGTCACAAGCCTGCCGGGGCTGGAATTCCGTGGCGGCATTCCCGCCCACCTGCGGACCATGGTGGTGGTGCCCGCCCTGCTGGTGACGGAAGATACGGTCACTGAACTGCTGGCACGTATCGAAGTGCATTACCTGGCCACGCGTGACCCATCGGTCTGCTTTGCGCTTCTGAGCGACTGGACCGACCATGACGGCCCCCACGCCCCTGCCGATGAGCCGCTTGTGGCATTGGCACAGCGGGGGATAGACCAGCTTAACGCCAAATATGACGCACCACCCGGCGCCGTGCACTTCCATCTCTTCCACCGCAGGCGGGTATGGAGCAAAAGCGAGCGGGTCTGGATGGGCTGGGAACGCAAGCGTGGCAAGCTGCACGAACTCAACCGCCTGCTGCGCGGCGCGACCGACACAACTTTCCTTCCCCCCGCCTGCGCCCTGCCCGTGGATGTGAAATACATCATAACGCTTGATGCCGACACGCGCCTGCCACTTGAGACAGTCCGCCGCCTGATCGGCAAGATCGCGCATCCACTCAACGTCGCACGCTTCGATCCCGTATCGGGGCGGGTGCGCGAGGGATACGCCATCTTGCAGCCACGGGTTACGCCGTCGCTTCCCGTGGGGCATGAAAGCACACTGTTCCAGCGCATATTCGCCTCCGCCAGCGGGATAGACGCCTATTCCGCCGCCGTGTCCGACCTGTACCAGGACATGTTTGGCGAAGGGTCATACGCGGGCAAGGGTATTTATGACATCGACGCCTTCGAAGCCGCACTGGCAGACCGCGTGCCGGAGTCCACCCTGCTCAGCCATGACCTGTTCGAGGGGATATTCGCCCGTGCGGGCCTGGTAAGCGATGTGGAAGTGGTGGAGGAGTTTCCCACCGACTACCTTGTCGCTGCCCAGAGGCTGCACCGCTGGACACGGGGCGACTGGCAACTGCTGCCATGGATCATACCCAGCCTTTCTTACCGCCGGCTACCCCCGCACAGGCGGCTGTCGGGCCTCGCGCTGTGGAAAATGCTCGACAACCTGCGGCGTACGCTGTGCACACCGCTTGTGCTGCTCAGCCTTGCGGCGTGCTGGTTCCTGCCATTCCATGCCGCCCTTGTATGGACGGCATTCATACTGGCCGCCGTGGCGCTGCCCGCTTTCCTGCCGATGCTGCCCGCCCTTGTGCCCCGGCGGGAATGGATCACACTGCGCAGTTACCTGAGCGTCCTGGGCCATGCCAGCGCCGAAGCGGCGGTAATGACCTTCCTCAACATCGCCTTCCTAGCCCATCTTTCCTTCCTCATGACGGATGCAATCATGCGCACGCTGGCGCGCGTGTTCCTCACACGGCGGCACATGCTGCAATGGGTGCCTGCCGCCCAGATTGCAGGGCTGCTGCGTTCGGGGCTTGCCGGGTATTACGGGCGTATGGTCCCGGCCCCCATGCTGGCGGGCGTGATCGCGCTGGCCGTCAGCCTGTGGGCACCGTGGAACCTGTTCCTAGCCTTACCGTTTGCCGTGCTGTGGTGCCTGTCCCCCGCCATTGCCATGTGGGCCAGCCGCACGCCGGTCATTGCCGCGCGCACGCGCCCCTCACGCACCGATATCCGCACCCTGCGCATGACCGCACGGCGCACATGGCGTTTTTTCGAGACCTTCACCACACCAGACGACAACATGCTGCCGCCCGACAATTTTCAGGAAGACCCCACAGCCGTGGTGGCACGGCGCACATCGCCCACCAATATCGGCCTGTACCTGCTCTGCACCGCCAGCGCACGCGATTATGGCTGGTGCGGCCTGGCTGATACGGTTGCGCGCCTTGAGGCGACCCTTGCAACATTGGAACGCATGCCGCGCTACCGGGGCCATTTCTACAACTGGTATGCGACCGCCGATCTCCAGCCGCTGGAGCCTGTCTATATCTCCAGCGTGGATAGCGGCAACCTGGCTGGTCACCTTATTGCACTGGCCAGCACCTGCCAGCACTGGCAGGAAAACGAGCCGCAGACCGACCCGTGGCGCGAAGGCACGATCGACGGGCTGAATATCGCCATTGCCGACATGACTTTCCGTGATGGCACGCGACTCAGCCACGGCGTGGCTGAGCGTAAGATGCTGCGGCAACTGGCCGCCTTCAAGAACAGCGTGCAGTCAGCCCCCGCACGTGCCCTGACCGACTTTTCAGCCCTGTGCGAACAGGCCGAGACGCTGGTGCGGCAGGCAGACCATCTGCCCGCCATGGCCGATGCCACCGCCACGGCCGACCGTACGTTCTGGATCGCGGCAGCACGGCGCACGCTGGAGAGTCACCTGCGCGACATGGACACGGACCTGTACGCCACTCTTGGTGCACGTCTGGGCGTGATCGCACACACGGCGCGCCGCCTGGCGCAGGAGATGGATTTCAGGTTTCTGTGCAACCCCACGCGCAAGATGCTGTCCATCGGCTACCTTGTTGCGCAAGACACGCAGGATACCAACTGTTACGACCTGCTGGCATCGGAAGCGCGGCTGGCGGTGTTCTTCGCCATAGCCAAGGGAGACATGCCCGCGCAGGACTGGTTCCGTCTGGGCCGACCGATCACGCCGGTGGGTAACGGGGCCGCGCTGGTTTCGTGGTCGGGGTCGATGTTCGAATATCTCATGCCCTCCCTTGTCATGCGCGCGCCCATGGGCAGCCTGCTCGCGCAGACCAATACCCTGATCGTACAGCGCCAGATCGCCTATGGGCAGGCACGCGGCATACCGTGGGGCATATCGGAATCCGCCTATAACGTGCGGGATCTGGACTATACCTACCAGTATTCCAACTTCGGCATTCCGGGCCTTGGCCTCAAGCGCGGGCTGGGACTGGATACGGTGGTCGCACCCTATGCCACCATGCTGGGGGCGATGGTGGATTCCAAAAAGGCGGTGGCCAACCTTTACGCATTGGAAAAAGCAGGCGCGCTGGGCCGTTTCGGGCTGTATGAATCGCTTGATTACACGCCCGGGCGCATTCCCGATGGCAGTACGGTTGCGATCATCCGCGCCTATATGGCCCACCATCAGGGCATGTCCATCCTTGCTGTGGCGGACGCGATAATGAACGGAATCATGCGCGCGCGCTTTCATGATGACCCGGTCATCGCTTCGGCCGAACTGCTGCTGCAAGAACGCGCACCACGCACCGGCGCGGTGGCACGACCGCTGCCCACAGAAGATGCGGCACCAGCGCCGGTACATGCCATAAATGCCCCTTCAGGGCGCTATATGGAACAGGCCGATACACTCTCCCCTGTCACGCACCTTCTCTCTAACGGGCGGTATGTGGTCATGCTGACCGCGGCAGGATCGGGCTACAGCCGCTGGCAGGGCCAGGCCATCACGCGTTGGCGCGAGGATGCGACCTGTGATGATTACGGACAGTACATCTACATCAAGAACCGCCGTAGCGGGCAGGTCTGGAGTGCGGGCCTGCAACCCGGCGGCGTGCGGCCCGATGAATACGGCGTCGGCTTTCACGAGGACCGCGCCGAGTTCGCCCGCCGTGACGGCACCATCACGACAACGCTGGAGATCCGCATCTCGGCCGAGACCGATGCAGAAATCCGCCAGCTTTCCATCTTCAATGCCGGCAGTGAAACGCTGGATATCGACATCACCTCCTATGCCGAACTGGCGCTGTTGCCGCAGGCGGCCGACCTTGCGCATCCGGCCTTTACCAAACTGTTCGTACAGACCGAATACCTACCCGCCACCCGTGCCCTGATCGCCACCCGCCGCAGGCGCACACCCGATGAGGCGGGGATATGGGTCGCCCATCTGGCCATGTGCGATACCCCTGTCGAGATCGAGACAGACCGGGCGCGCTTCATCGGCCGGGGTCACAGCGTGCATGACCCGGTGGCCCTGCGGGCGGCAGAGCCTCTTGGCGGCCATACCGGTACGGTGCTCGACCCGGCCCTGTGCATCCGCACGCATGCCACCATCCGCCCGGGCACCATGGCGCGGGTCACGTTCTGGACCATGGTGGCCCCCACCCGCGCAGCCCTGCTGGACCTGATTGAGACCCACCACGACGCGGCGGCTGTCGAGCGCGTGCGCACGCTGGCGTGGACCCAGGCACAGGTCCAGTTGCGTCATCTGGACATGACACCTGCCACGGCGGACCTGTTCCAGCAGTTGGCGGGGCATATCATATTTGCGGGGCCCGCCCTGCGCGCAGGTTCCACCGCGATTACAAAGGGTGCCGGTCCCCAGCCACTTTTATGGGAGCAGGGCATTTCTGGCGACCTGCCGATCATGGTGCTGCGCATAAAGGAAAACGCCAACATGGATATCGTGCGCCTGCTGCTGCTGGCGCACGAATATTTCCAGCTCAAGCAACTGGCAGTGGACCTTGTCATCCTGAACGAACATCCCGCCTCCTACCTGCAGGACCTCCAGGTCTCGCTTGACCAGCTTGTCCATGCACGACCGCGCGCGGGCAATGACATGGGATCGGTGCGGGTGCTGCGTACGGACCTTGTTACCCCTGCCATGCGCAACCTCATCATATCGGTAGCCCGTGTGGTGCTGGATGCGGAACGCGGGCTGGCCGAACAACTGGGGCAGGCAGAACGGACGCCACCACGCCCCTTCCCGCCAGTAGCCGCCCGTCCGCAGCCTGATACACCGGACTTTGGCATGCCGCCGGTGCCAGTGCTTGAATTCTTCAACGGTCATGGCGGTTTTGCACTGGACGGGCATGAATACGTGATCGTGCTCGAACCCGGGCAGACCACGCCCGCGCCATGGGTCAACGTGATTAGCAACGACCGCTTCGGCTTCCAGGTCTCGGCCGAGGGAAGCGGCTATACATGGTCAGGAAACAGCCGCGAGCACCAGATCACCCCATGGTCAAATGACGCGACCAGCGACCATGCGGGAGAGATCTTCTACTTCCGCGATGAAAATACCGGCACGCTATGGTGCCCCACCGCCACCACACGCCGCGACCCACAGGCGACCTACGTCACCCGCCACGGCTACGGTCATACGCGCCTGGAGCGGATTGCCCATGGCATAGCCAGTTCGCTTTTGCAGTATGTGCCCACAGACGACCCGGTCAAGATCACGCGCATCCAGCTCCATAACCAGTCGGGGCAGGCGCGCACACTGTCCGTTACCGCTTATGTGGAATGGGTGCTGGGGGCTGCGCGCAGCACGACCGCCCCCTTCATTTCCACCACCATGGACCCTGATACGGGGGCACTGTTCGCGCGCAACCACTGGAAGCCGGAATATGCCAACCGTGTGGCCTTTGCCGATATCGGGGGCTACCTGAGTGCCAGTTCGGGCGACCGGGGGGCATTCATCGGCCGCAACGCCACAATGGACAACCCGATTGCCTTCATACACCCGAACGGGGTGCAGGGACGGACCGGGGCGGGGCTGGACCCGTGTGGCGTGGTGCAGACAGTGGTGACCCTGCCACCAGGCGGGCGGGCGGAAATCGTGTTCCTGCTGGGCGAGGGCACGGACGAGGAACAGGCCCGCGCACTGGTAAGCCATTATCGTAGCGCCGACCTTGACCGTGTGCTCGCTACGGTCAAGGCACACTGGAAAAAAGTAACGGGAGGCATTGAAGTCCATACACCAGACCGCACGATGGACATAATGCTCAATGGTTGGCTACTGTACCAGACACTGGCCAGCCGCGTGCAGGCGCGCGCGGGCTTCTACCAGGCCAGCGGGGCCTACGGCTTTCGTGACCAGTTGCAGGATGGCATGGCGCTGGCCCTCACCTGCCCGCAGCGTGTGCGCGCCCATCTGCTGCGTGCGGCATCGCGCCAGTTTGTCGAAGGGGACGTGCAGCACTGGTGGCTGCCCGATACCGGGGCCGGGGTACGGACCCATATCTCCGATGACTGCACATGGCTTGCGCATACGGTCCTGCATTACGTCACCACCACCGGCGATATGGGGGTACTCGAGGAACAGGTTCCTTTCCTTGAAGGCCCGGCGCTGCCCCTGAACGAGCATGACCGCTTCATGATCCCGGTCCGCTCCGCCCTGACCGGCACCCTGTTCGAGCACTGTGCCCGCGCGCTGGACCACAGCATGGCGGTGGGCACGCACGGATTGCCGCTGATGGGCACCGGTGACTGGAATGATGGCATGAACCGCGTAGGCGAAAAGGGACAGGGCGAGAGCGTATGGCTGGGCTGGTTCCTGCATGCCACGCTGGGCGCCTTCATACCGCTGGCACGTGCACGCGGCGAACACACGCGCGCGCAGGCATGGCAGGACCACGCGCAGGCCCTGGTCACGGCACTGGAAGCCACGTGGGATGGCGATTGGTACCTGCGCGCCTATTTTGATGACGGCACGCCCCTTGGCACCCATAAGGCCGCGGAATGCGAGATCGATGCCATTTCCCAGTCCTGGGCCGTGCTTTCGGGCGTTGCGCCGCCTGAACGGGGGGAACATGCCATGCGCTCGGTCATGACCCACCTGGTACGCAGGCAGGACGGGCTGGTTCTGGTGCTGACGCCGCCTTTCAATACAGCGGAGCCCGATCCGGGCTACATACGTGGCTACCCGCCAGGCATACGCGAAAACGGGGGCCAGTACACCCATGCCGCACTCTGGACGGTCATGGCCATGGCCGCACTAGGCGATGGAGACCAGGCGCATGCCCTGCTGCACATGCTCAACCCGATCAACCATGCCCGGACCCCGGCGGATGTCGCCCGCTACCGGCTGGAACCATATGTGGTCGCGGCCGATATCTATTCTACCCCGCCCCATGTGGGCCGGGGCGGATGGTCATGGTACACCGGATCGGCGGGATGGATGCAGCGCGTGGGCGTGGAGACCATACTGGGCATCCGCATTGTCGGCACGCAGCTTGTCGTACAGCCGTGCATCCCACACCAGTGGCCGCAGTTCCGCGCCCTCGTACGCTGGCGGACGGCAACCTACCACATTACCGTACTTAACCCGCACCAGGTCTGCCGGGGAATTGGTCATGCCACACTGGACGGCATGCCCCTACCTGCCACCGGCGTGATTGATATGGTGGATGATGGCGCAACCCATAATGTGGACATGACACTGGGCATGACCGCATAAGTCCCATCTTCCATCCCTGCCCTGTATCCGGTGCAATACAGGTCTGCACAGTACTGTCCAGGATGCAGGAAACAGGTGCCGGATATTTATTCTCACGACTACCCGGACAATACAGAACCATCCTTCATGTACACCGTTACCCCTACAGGTGGCGCGACAGGGAAGAAAAGCCGCCTTGCGCACTCATACGCGCCACAAAAGGTCTGCAGGCGTCTCCGGCCTGTCCCTGTTTTCCATTCGCACAAAGGGAGCCAACAATGACTTACACCATGCATGAACGCACCCTGCCCCACGGCGTTGTGCTGTCCCCCCCACGGCATGACACGCCACCCCGGGTCGGTACGCCAGGGCAGGGCGGACCACGCGCGGGTGAGGACGAGCCTGAATCCACCCGTGATAATGACGAAAAAATAGAAAAAACCAGCCACCGCGACACAGGGCGCAACAGCCCCCATGGTGGCGGTACCAAACCGCATGCCCATAAACCGGCCCCTGCCGGTCAGCCCGACCAGACACCCTGCTGAGCCATACCGTGTGCCGTATGATGGCATGCATGCAAATCATGCACGTGAATACTGTCATCTGAAGTCGGCCCGCTTTTACTATAACCGGGCAACAGCCATGCAACCTTCCCGCGCATGGTTTCTTTAATCAGCAGCATATTTTTCACCAAACCGAAAGGCGCACCCAATGGCCAAGACATTCCGCTCAGCCCTGCTGGCAACGCTCATTGCCAGCGCCCCTGTAATGGCGCTGGCCCAGTCCAACATGCAGACAAACCCAGCACCCACCGCCGATTCAGCGGCATCGGAAGTAGGCAAGAACCCGCCTTCGGCCATATCGAACTCGGGCAAGCGCGTCGAACCGTCCGACAAGCTGTGGAATAACCCGCGCACTGTAGATGAACAGCCTGGCACGCAGCCGCCCACCAGTGGTTCCGGCGGCACCAGTACTACCAGCAGCGGCTGGCATCACCACGGGGGCGCGGAAGCCGGGCGCAGCAGTCATGGTGGCAACAAAACCCCTGCCCCCGCTGATAGCAGCGGACAATAAAACTGTCGGCCCAGCGCCCTTCGCGCATCAACCCGATGCGAACGGCCATGTCCCTGCCGTATGCTCATATATCCGGCCAGCCGCCATTATCGCCACCGGCTCCGCCCGTTCCACAGGACTATCCCCCGTGGGTCCAGGAAAGCTCTTTCCCTTCGACACATCCTCCCAGCCGCCGCCATTGCACAACCATGCTACCGGCCTGCAGGGCACAGGGCACAGGGCACAGGGCACAGGGCACAGGGCACAGGGCACAGGGCACAGGGCATCATTCACACTGGCGAGGAAAACTGACAATGCAGCAAAAACCTGATCCCGATATGGAAAAGCAACCCGGCCCGACCCAGCAGCACGAAGACGAAGGCCGTGACGAAGCGTTGGATGAAAGCTTTCCCGCAAGCGACCCACCCGCGCAGGGGCGGACAACCGAACCGAACAAAAAGCCGGAAAAATAACACTACCAGAGTGGGGTATGCGACATGACGGAAAACCGCACTTTCCTGGGTTATTATGCCACCAGCATGCTCTACGCGGGTGCCGTTACCCTTGAGGCGGCCGTGACTGGAAAGCAAAGCCCGGCTGACTGACCCCATCCCCGGCCCAGTCCGCACAATCCTGCACCTTACAGAAAATCGATAACAGCCCGGACACGGCATGTCCGGGCTGTTTTGCGTATATGTCCGTACTTACGATGAAGACTGTAGACCCATCGCATGGTTACGCCTGTACAGGCGGGCAACCTGACGGGGCAGATCATCACCCCCCTGCAGCGTACGGTTGTGGAAGGCACGTACGCTGTCATGCGTTGCGTAAAAGCGCTGTGTGACACGGTCCGCTTCTATAATGAGGGTACCGACAAATGTGCCGTCAACTTCGACAATACGGGATTCAAGCATTGGATGACTGCCTTGCGGGACTGTGGACCGGGGTCATGGCCCCCAGTTGTTTGCCGGCAGGCGCTCCGCCGACTGTTCTAACGATAGCCCGCCCATGCACAGGACATGGCAGGCAGGTTGCTACATCGACCGATGCACCACATTCGCATTGCTGGATGGTTCATGTCAGATCACCCTGTCCGTGTCTGTTCACGCCTTATACCATAGGACGTTGAGGCAGATCATACATGAAAGACGGACACCGTCAACATACCATCATATTAATTGTATTATTTTTTAATATGACATTTTATGTGTATTTTTTGTCAAAAATCGAGAATAATTTATATAATCTTATATTTAACAAATGGTTAAATAAATTTTCTTGTTAAAGATCACCCAACCTGATGCGCCGGAACGGCCTTACACCGTGCTTCCCCTCCCCATTTTTCGAGAATGGGAGGTCGAAGATTTTTGTACATTTTTTATGTTGTATTTTTATATAACATTTTTAATTAGCATAATTTTTGAAACACGCTACATTATCCACAACGCCTGAAAGGATAAGCCATGTGTTCGTATAAAACAGGATGCCTGCCCCCATACAAACCAGAAATACGGCCAGCGCATTGTCCCGCGCCCGCGTAATGATGACAGCTTTCTCCACCCGGCTACAGTTCTTGCGCACGCTGTCGCCATCCTGTTTAAGGAAGAACCTGCAATGGCACTTTTCCCCGGCTGGCAGGCCCCGGATTTCACGATTGAAACCACAACCGGCCCGATCCGCTTCCACGCATGGGGGCAGGACTGCTGGCGAATTGTGATGACCCATCCGGGTGATTACAGCCCCCATAGCCTGCGCCTGGCCCTGCGGCAGATACGCAGCGGAATAGCCAGCATACACCTGCTGGGACTTTCCCCTTTCCCCGACGCTGATCAGGACATGATGGTGCGGTCCGGTGCGACGGCACTGGCAGACCTGACGGATCTGGCAACGGTTACGGATGATACGGCCAGGGTGATGGCCCTGTGGCAGGGCATTGCCGTGGATGCAGGACAGGACAGCCCCTTGGTGGATATGCATGCAGCCTTTATTGTGGACCCGGAAAACCGGATTCACAGCACGGTCACCTATCCTCCCACCACCGGGCGGGATTTTGCAGAAGTGCTGCGCGTGCTGCCAGAACCGGCGCCGCACTGCTGTCCCACGCTGGAATCTGCCCGCCGCGCGGCATAACAATGCACGCCCTTCCCTGCACATGACCCGATAGCGAAAAACATGATGATGCCTTTCCTCTCAGTCGCCATGGCGCTTCGCCCCCGCACTACTGGCATACCCCCGCAGGCGCCATTCCCCCTAGCAGATGAGTTGGACTGCACACAGGCAACCAGACGACTGGTGCGTGCGCTGGCGGGGTTTGATGTGGTGATCGTGCCGGGTCTGGATGGTTCCCTGTCCCATCACTGGCAGTCACGCTGGGAACATGTGCTGCGCCTGCACGGGATTGGCGTGCACCGCGTAAGGCAACGGAACTGGGCACGGCCAACTTACCGTATGTGGGCGGACACCCTGCGCCTGACACTTGGCCGCACGGGTCCCCGCCCTGCCATAGTGGTAGCGCACAGCCTTGGAGCCGCGCTGAGCGTGCGCATGGCTGCGGAGGAAGGGCTGGGCAATGTTGCCGGGATCTTTCTGGTAGCGCTGGCGGATGTGGCGTCCTACCGGGGGGCGGAACAGGCGCGTGTAGCGGAATTCGCGGCATTGCCCACAGGCGCGCTGCCTCTGCCCGCCATGCTGGTAGCCAGCCGCAATGATGAGTGGCTGGCCATGTCCCGCGCGCGCAGCCTGAGTGCGACGTGGCACGCCACATTACGTGATGCAGGCAGAGCCGGGCATATCGGTAACTACGCCCCCATCGGCGCATGGCCGGACGGGATGGACATGCTGGCCGATTTTGCTGCCAGCCTGCCTCATACCACCAGGTCATAAGGAAGTTTTTGGTGAAGATTTTTTCAAGAGGGCCTTCAGGAAATGCCGCCTTTAAAAAAGGCGGTACGCAGTAACTTTTCCTGATTTTTCAGGTCGCATGCCGTCATGCCAGATTGAAGTCGGACCTATACACCGGTTTCAGTATGCTGCCTGCGTACCCCCACAGGGTGGATACGCAGGCTGTCGGCCACATGCGTGCCATCCAGCAGATCATCCCCACCGAACAGCTTGTGGCGCAGGGTGCCGGGACGATAGGCGGTCTTGTACCGCCCGCGCCGCTGCAGTTCGGGAATAACCAGGTTCACGATATCCTCAAACGTTTCCGGTGCCACGGCATAGGCAAGGTTGAAGCCGTCCACCCCGGTTTGCGCCATCCATTCCTCCATCTGGTCGGCAATCTCGGTCGGGCTGCCCACAATGGTCACGCCCATTCCGCCAATCGCGGCATGCCGGGCCAGTTCACCTACGGTCCAGACCTTATCCGGGCTCTGCACGGTCAGGGAGTCAATGGCGGAATTGATGGCGTCATTCCTGACATGCCGCACCGGTTCATTAGGCTCAGGACTCATAGCCAGAAGATGACGGTTGCAGCGAGACAGATGGCTGAGAAGAAGACGTTCGGGCATCTGTCATAGCGTGTTGCGACCCGCCGCCAGTCCTTGAGGCGGCCGAACATGATTTCGATGCGGTTGCGTCTTTTGTATTTTCGCTTGTCGTATTTGACTGGTTTTCCGCGGGATATTCTTCCCGGAATGCAGGGCCTGATCCCTTTTTCCTCCAGGGCATCCCGGAACCAGTCAGCATCATAACCCCGATCCGCCAGCAACCACTGTGCCATGGGAAGGTTGTCCAGCAGAGCAGAAGCTCCGGTGTAATCACTGATCTGTCCGGCTGTCATAAAGAAGCTCAGCGGTCGTCCGTTCTGATCGGTGACCGCATGCAGCTTGGTGTTCATGCCCCCTTTAGTGCGTCCGATCAGGCGGCCTGGATCCCCTTTTTTAACCGCAGGCTTGAAGCCGTGCGGTGTGCCTTGAGATAGGTCGCATCAATCATAATAGTCTGAGGCTCAGCCTTCGCGGCAGACAGGCCATCCATCATCCGCATGAAAATGCCCATGTCGCCCCAACGCTTCCAACGGTTGTAGAGCGTCTTGTGCGGACCGTATTCCCGGGGCGCATCACGCCAGCGCATACCATTGCGGTTCACAAAAATGATGCCGCTCAGCACGCGGCGGTCATCAACGCGCGGTTTACCATGGCTCTTGGGAAAGAACGGCCGCAGACGCTCCATCTGTTCATCCGTCAGCCAAAACAGGTCACTCATCTTCAGTCTCCTTGCAGAACCTGAAGCAAAATTCCCTACACAAATCAATGGGTCCTGAGCCTAAAGGTCATGTCCCGAGGTGTGCTGTCCTGATCGTGACGGGACAGACACACAGGGCAGGGCAGTCCGTTCTTCAGGCCAGCGCGGCCTGTCCCGCCCTGCTGCGCAGTAGTTCGCCATGAGGAGCATGAATGCGGCCGCACAGGGCATCGCGGTGGGCGCGTTCCAGCGGGTTGTGGGCCGAGAGTCCGGCATTGCCCGCAAGTCCCATGATGGCCGAGGTGAAATCCCCCGCCGCGTCCACCACCTTTGCCTTGATGACCGCCGCATCGGCATTCAGGCGTTCAGGCGGTGCGTCGGTCTCCACGCCTGTCATGTATCGGTCCAGCAGCATGGTGTTCATGTGCAGGGTCAGCGAAAAGCCGCCCACCGCATCGCGCATGCCGGGCAGTGTTGCCAGTGGCGCACCCAGACTGGAGGGGACGCGGGTCTTGAGGAATGTGACAAACCAGTCAAGTGCTGCGGTTGCAATGCCATTGTAAAGTGCGCCCAGCAACCCCGTGTTCCATAATAACAGCGTATTGCGTGGCGCAGGTGGCGTATCGGGCAGGTGCAGGTCAAGGGCAGCATCGGCCCTGAGCGGCACATCATGCAGGATCACCTCATGGCTGTTGCTGGCCCGCATACCGATATGGTCCCAGTTTTCAATGACCGTAATGCCCGGGGCCGTGGCCGGGACCATGAACAGCCCGACCCGGGGCGTCTCTTCCGTAGTGCGGGCGCGCACCAGCAGCCACGACAGGCCGGGAATACCCGTGACATAGGCCTTGCGCCCGTTCAGGCACCACCCCGCAGACGTACGGGTTGCAACCGTGCCCGGCAGTCCGCCACGTGACGCGGAGCCTAGATCAGGCTCGGCCAGCAGGATGTTGAGCAACTGGTCATGCTGTTCCTCTTCCACCCATCGGGCCAATGCAGCCGATCCACATTCGTGCCGCGCCATGGCCGCACGCACCATGTAATGATTGACCAGCACCAGCGCTGTGGAGGCATCGGCCTGTGCGATCGTGCCGACAATCGCCGCCACCACGCCAAGTTTGAAGGCTGTTGGTCGCTGTGGCGTGTCGATAGGGAGCGACAGCAGCCCGGCCTGGCGCAGATCCTCGATATTCTCATGCGCGAACTGGCCAGTACGGTCATGACGCGCTGCTCGTGTGGTGAAAACTGACTGAAGATGTCGGGCGGCTTCCATGGCCTGAGGGGCGTCGTGCAGGGGAAATGACATGGGCTTACCTTATCCTCATGCGATGGCGATATCATGACCGGTCCGGTCACTCAATTTTACAAATTATATAGTTTAATATGGATCATAACCAAACCCGGATAAAAAATCATATAAAATAGTGGAATATATCGTTCGGACCGTCACGGATGCGCTATTTTACGGTTAGCATGAAAAAATAAAATACATATATACTTGTATATTTTTTACATAAAAAACACATTTAAATCAACATGATAATATAAATTTTTATAGAAAATACGAAAATAAACGGGAATAAATCGCAAATTAATTCGGTTGTTTTTTATAATAATTTAAAAATACGTGAATTATATAATTGACTCTAAAATTACAGTTGTTAATGTCGTTAAGGTTAAATACGAATAAAAATAGTAATATCCTCCATGCAATGAGGTTGTCATGACAGATCGGGTCCATCCCGCACGCGGCTTCTCCCCCCGGATTGAAATGGTGGCACAGACGCTGCGTCCCGTTTTTGCTCGGATTGCTCAGGGTGCGGTCGAGCGTGAACACCACCGCATCCTTGCGTATGATGCGGTGCAGTGGCTGCTTGAAGCCGGTTTTGGCGCGCTGCGGGTGCCCGTGCAGCATGGCGGCAGTGGCGCCAGCCTGACCGAGACCTTTGCCCTGCTGGCGGAGCTGGCAGAGGCGGATTCAAACCTGCCGCAGATTTTCCGTGCCCACTTTGCCTTTGTCGAAGGCCAGTTGCATGAAGGGGCCAGCCCACAGGCCGCACGCTGGCTGGAACGCGTGGCGCAGGGTGCCCTGTTTGGCGCCGCCATGGCGGAACTGACGGACAGTACCGGCACCACGACAGCCCTTACCCCCCGGCTGGATGGGGACGGGTGGCGGCTGGAGGGCACCAAATACTATTCCACCGGCACGCTTTATGCTTCGTGGATCGTGGTGGTAGCGACCGACGGGACAGACCGCATCCAGTTGATCGTGCCCGCCACCGCCCCCGGCGTGACCCGCGTGGATGACTGGGACGGTTTTGGCCAGCGCCTGACGGGTAGCGGCACCACGGTTTTTGAAAACGTGAGTGTGCCGGATGAAAACATCCTGGGCCGCACCCCACTGTCCCAATTCCCCACCAACGAATATTTCACCACTTATTACCAGTTGTTCCATCTTGCTACGCTGGCAGGCATCGGGCGGGCCATCGTGCGCGATGCAGTGGCCTTCGTCCGGCCGCGCACGCGCACCTTCGGCATACCGGGGCAGGTGGCACAGCGGCATGACCCGCTGGTGCAGGGTGTGGTGGGGCGGCTCTCGGCGCTGTCCTTCTCCGCCGATGCATTGGTGGAAAAGGTGGCAGAGGGTCTGGAAGACACGTTCCCCCTGTGGGTGGCAGGCCACGAAAGCGGCCCGGCATTCGACCGCGCACAGGTGCAGGCCTATCAGGCCCAGCAGATCGTGGCCCCCCAGGTGCTGGAAGCGGCCAACCTGCTGTTTGAAGTGGGCGGAGCATCCGCCACCAGTGCCGCTCGCAGGCTGGACCGGCACTGGCGCAACGCGCGTACGCTGGCGTCGCATAATCCGCTGGTGCAACGCCAGCGTGAACTGGGTGACCTTGTGCTCAATGGTACGGCGTTCGGCTCCCGGTGGCGCACGCATGCAACCGATGCTGCACCGCAGGCTGCCGGCACCCGCACCCGGTCGGAGCAGGTGGCATGAGCCGCCCAAAAAAACAGCTGCACGTCAACCTGTTCGAGATGGCCTGTGTCAGCCATATCGTGCATGGCATGTGGCGTGCCCCCGGCAATAACCGCCATCGCTTTGGCGAGATGGGGTACTGGCTGGAAGTAGCAAAACTGGCCGAGGAAGGGCTGTTCGACGCCGTATTCCTGGCCGATGTGATCGGCACCTATGACCGCTTTGGTGATGGCAATGCGGCTGCCCTGCGTGAGGGGCTGCAGATCCCGAATCTTGACCCGCTGATGGTCGTGCCCGCCATGGCGGCGGTGACGCAGAATCTGGGCTTTGGTGTCACCTTTTCCACGACTTACGAGCCACCCTTCGCCTTTGCCCGGCGCATGGCAACGCTCGACCTGCTGACTGGCGGCCGCGTGGGCTGGAACATCGTGACATCCTACCTGCGCAGTGCCGCCCGCAATTTCGGGCTGGATGATGAAATCCCGCACACGCAGCGATACGCCATCGCGGATGAATACCTCGATGTGCTGTACAAGCTGTGGGAAGGCAGTTGGGATGATGATGCGGTCGTAAATGATGCGCAGGCCGGCATCTATACCAACCCCGATGCGGTCCGCCCCATCAATCACGATGGCCGATACTTTCGCGTGGCGGGACCGCATCTGGTCTCGCCGGGGCGGCAGCGTACGCCGGTGCTGTTCCAGGCTACCGGGTCGCCAGACGGGCTGGAATTCGCCGCCCGTCATGCGGAAGTCGTGTTCATTGGCGGCCAGACGACCGAGGCCGTGCGCGCCAACATCGCCCGCACGCGCGAACGTGCCCGCGCCCATGGTCGCAATGGTGATGATATTCGCTTTATTGTCATGGCCGGGATCATTGCCGATACCACGCAGTCCCTGGCGGAAAAGAAGTTGGAGACCTACCGCCAGTATTACAGCGTGGAAGGCGCGCTGGTGCATGCGCAGGCGGAAATCGACCTGCGGCGCTTCAGCCCCGATGAACGCATTGGCGATGTGCTGAAGCGCGAAGGGCTGGCATTTGGCAACATGGGCCGGCGCTTCCGCCCGGAGCAGACGGTGGGCAGCGCACTGCGCCAGATTGCCTCGTTTGATGAAGGGCGCTTCTTTGTTGTCGGCACGCCCGACAGGATTGCCGATGAAATCGAGCACTGGCTGGACGTTGACGGCATCGATGGCATCAACCTGCGCCAGTACCACACCTTTGGCACCGCGCGGGATTTCATTGATCTGGTCGTGCCCGAACTCCAGCAGCGCGGGCGCTATCGCACAGCCTACACGCCGGGCGAGACCCTGCGCGAACGGCTGTTCGGTGCGGGTCGCGCGCGTCTGCCCGCGCAGCATTTCGGCAGCCGCTACCGCGACCCCGCAGGCCTGAACCTGACTGCGGCTCCGCTTTTTCCCCATGAAACATTTTCCAAGGCGTCCTGAGAATGTCCTACGCAATTCCTGACAAGATCAATGTGCTGTGGTTTCTGCCCACGCATGGCGACAGCCGTTATCTGGGCACGCAGAAGGGCGGCCGCCCGGTTGACCTGCCTTACCTGCAGCAGGTGGCAAAGGCTGCCGACGCGCTGGGCTATTACGGTGTGCTGATCCCTACTGGCCGCAGTTGCGAGGACAGCTGGGTTGTTGCATCCGCCCTGGCGCCGGTTACCGAGCGCCTGCGCTACCTGATTGCCGTGCGGCCCGGCCTGCTGTCCCCAACCCTTGCCGCGCGCATGACAGCAACGCTGGACCGCTTTTCGGCCGGGCGGTTGCTGATCAATATTGTGACCGGTGGCGACCCGGCGGAAAACGCGGGCGATGGTCTGTTTGCCGACCATGCCACGCGCTACGAAATCACCGATGAGTTCCTTGACATCTACCGTACGTTATTACGCGGCGAGACTGTCAATTTTGAAGGAAAGCACTTCACTATAAAGGATGGTCGCCTATTGTTTCCCTCCTTTCAGGAAAACGGGCCACCACTGTACTTTGGTGGCTCATCGGAAGCAGCGGCGCATGTGGCCGCGAAGTCGATTGATAAATACCTGACATGGGGCGAACCCCCGGCCCAGGTGGCCGAGAAGATTGCCCATGTGCGCAGGCTGGCCCATGCGCAGGGGCGCGATGTGTCATTCGGCATCCGCCTGCATGTGATCGTGCGCGAAACGGCGGAGGAAGCCTGGCATGAGACTGACCGCCTGATCAGCCATCTGGATGACGCTACCATCGCAAAGGCCCAGAAGGTCTTTGCCCGCATGGATTCCGTGGGCCAGTCGCGCATGAGCGCGCTGCATGGCGGCCAGCGCGGGAAGCTGGAAATCAGTCCCAACCTGTGGGCGGGCGTGGGCCTGGTGCGTGGTGGTGCTGGCACGGCGCTGGTGGGCGACCCCGATACGGTGGCGGAGCGGATTGACGAATATCGCCGGCTTGGCATCGACACCTTCATCTTCTCGGGTTATCCGCACCTGGAGGAAGCCTATCAGTTCGGTGAGCTGGTGTTGCCCAACCTGCCCACGGCGCACCCCGTGCGGGGTCGGTCAACCCTAAATAACATGGGGCCGTTCGGTGAGACGATTGCAGGCGACCACCGTCCCACGCGCGCTGCGTGAGAATGGTGCGCGCCATGCGGGTTTCCTCTCATAGTCCCCATATCGCCATTATTGGCGGCGGGTTTAGCGGTGCGGCGCTGGCATGGCATCTGGCGCGCAGGCGCGGCGGCCCGAAACGCATCACCGTGTTCGAGCCGCGTCCCTTCCTTGGGGCGGGGCTGGCCTACGGCGCGCAGGACCCGCAGCATCGGGTCAATGTGCCCGCAACCCGCATGAGCATCGATACCAGCCAGCCTGATGATTTCATCAACTGGATCCACCAGACCGACGCGCTGGCCGATGATCCGGCGGCGATCAGGCCCGATGGCAGCGTCTTTCCTGCCCGCGCCGTGTTTGGCCGCTATGTGGCGGACCGGCTGGCAGCACTTTTGCAGGCGGGCACAATCACGCATCTGCGCCGCAGGGTGACGGGCGTACACCGGACACCCGATGGTGGCTGGATCGTGACCGATGCCACCGGCGTTTCCCTGCATGCTGATATTGTGGTTATCGCCACCAGCCATCCGGCCCCCGAAGCGCCAGCTGTGTTGCGTGATCTGGAACTGCATCCCGGCCAGCACCCTGTGCTGGTTACCAATCCGTGGCAGGCAGGGGCGCTTAACGCCATACGCGATACGGACCGGGTGCTGGTCGTAGGCACGGGACTGAGCATGGCCGATGCCGTCGTAAGTCTGAGCGCGCGGGGGCATGCGGGCAGGATCACCGCCATTTCGCGGCGCGGACAGCGCTCGCGCGCGCATGCGGCAGACGTGGTGGACCCGGTGGGGAATTTCATTTCCCCCCCCGTACGCACGGCCAGCCTGCTGCTGCGGCGCATCCGCCATGAACTGGCCCGCCATGCAGGCCAGCCATGGCAGGCCGTGTTCGACCGCATCCGCACGCAGGCACCCGATATATGGGCAGCCCTGCCGGTGCCTGAACGCAGGCGGCTGGTCCGGCACCTGCGCCCGTTGTGGGATACGCATCGCTTCCGTATTGCCCCCCAGGCCGATGCAGTACTGCGCGCGCGCGAACAGGCGGGCACGCTGGATATCCGCGCGGGCCGCCTGATTGGCGTGCAGGTGCGTCACGGGCATTTTGTCGTCAGCCTGCGCCATGGCAATGCCCCGACGTGGAGGGCGGATTTTGATGCCATCATCACGACCACCGGCCCGGCGCATGGCACGATCATGCAGGCTCAGCCTTATCTAGGCGAACTGGCGGCGGCGGGCCTTGTGGAACGTGATGCAACGGGCCTTGGCCTGCATGTGGATGCGCTGGGCCGGGCCTGTGTGGGCGGCCGGCATGAAGACAGCCTGTTTGTGGCGGGCCCGCTTGCACGTGGCCGCTTTGGCGAACTGATGGGCCTGCCCGAAGTCACGCATTATGCCGAGAAACTGGCCGTAATCATCAGCGCGCTTACCGCCGGGGGTACTGGTGCTTTCCACCATCATCAGGAACGGGCAACGACATGACGTTACAGATATCCACCGCGCGCCCCGTCGTGCGCGATGCGGATGACATTTCCGCCATTGTCAACGCAGGGCCTGCGGCGCAAAGCCATGCGCGCATGGTCGTGGCGCTGGCGCTGGGGGGCGTATTCCTTGATGCATATGACCTGACCACCCTTTCGTGGGGTATTACGGACGTGCAGGCTCACTTTGGCCTGTCCGCGTTCCAGACGGGGCTGGTGGCAGCAGCACTTAATGCCGGGACCATCGTGGGCAGCCTGGCAGGTGGCTGGCTGACGGACCGCATCGGCCGCTACGCCGTATTCATGGCCGATATGGTGTGCTTTGTCATCGCTGCTCTGGTGGCGGGGTTTGCCCCTACGGCCGGTATCCTGATCGCGGCCCGTTTTGCCATGGGGTTCGGAGTGGGCATGGACCTGCCGGTGGCCATGGCGTTCCTGTCGGAGTTCTCCCGGCTGGAGGGGCGTGGTAGCAAGGCGGCCCATGCGGCCGCGTGGTGCCCGACATGGTATGCCGCGTCCTCTGCCTGCTTTGTAATCGTGTTCGTGCTCTCCCATGTGCTGCCCGCCACCCATCCAGACTGGTTGTGGCGGGCCTCGCTGGCTTTTGGCGCAGTTCCCGCCCTGATCATCATTCTGGTACGCGGGCGGTACATAAGTGAATCCCCCGTATGGATCGCACGCCGGGGTGATCTGGAGCAGGCGGCGGCAATCCTGCGCCGGTCGTACGGCGTAGATCCGATTGTCTGCCCCGTGCGGGGCAGGCCGCCGGTGGTGATGCAGGCGGACCCGTGGCGGCTGGCGCGCAGGCCGCTGCTGGGGCGCGGACTGCAGGTGGGCGCCATGACGCTGATCAGTTCCATGTCTTACAACATCATTATCTTCGGCCTGCCTACCCTGCTGGTCTCCATCATGCATGCCAGCGCGGTGCAGGTGGTGGTGATTTCCATCATCCTTAACCTTGTCGTGGCTTTTCCCGGCGGGCTGCTTGGGGTCCGGCTTGCACGCAGCGTGCGTTCGCGGCCCATCTTGCTGGCAGGCTATATCATGCAGGTCGTTGGTGTTGGCCTGCTGGCCATGACCGGCGTGCCCCATGGCAGCGTGGGGGTCATTGCAGCACTTGCCGGTTTTGCCGCCTTCCTGTTTGCGCAGGGGTTCGGGCCGGGGTGCCAGCTTATGGTGTATCCCACGCTGAGTTTCCCGACTGAACTGCGTGGCATGGGCATAGGTGTGGCGCGCCTGGTCTCGGGCGTGGGGGGCACATTGGTGCTGCTGTCTTTCCCGTGGCTGAATGCGCATCTGGGCCCGGCGCTGTTCTGGCTGGTGCTGCTGGCGCCACTGGCGGGCGTGGTGATTACCTGCCTCTCGCGCTGGGATGTATTTGGCTACGACCCGGACATGGACCCCGCACTGCGCCAGTCCGCCCGGCCCGATCCACACGCTGCGCTTCCAACTACCCCTGAACTGCTGTTTTCCTCTGATATCGGGAACTGATCAATAATGAACAACATGATTGCACCGTTCGGTTACAACCAGTCGGATGTGACTGCTGTGCCTGTCGAAGCCTTCCGCAACGGCATGGCGGCACTGGCCAGCGCGGTCACGGTGGTGACGACGGATGGACCCCACGGCCCGCATGGCTTCACGGCATCGGCGGTGTGCAGTGTATCGGACACGCCGCCTACCGTGCTGGTCTGTATCAATCGTGGCACGGGGGCACATCCCTATATTCTCAAACACGGGGTACTGGCCATCAATGTCCTGCATGCCGGCCAGCATGAACTTTCCAATATTTTCAGCAGTCGTTCGCGTTCCATGCAGGAGCGTTTTGCAGCAGGCCGCTGGCATGCCGGCCCGACCGGCGCACCCGTGCTGGATGATGCGCTGGCCAGTTTTGACTGTCGCATCCGTGAAATCCGTGATGTGGGAACCCATACGATCGTCATTGCCCATGTGGTTGATGTCAGTCTGGCGGTCGATGGGGTCCAGCCCGGCCTGGTCTGGTTCAACAGGCAGTACAGCCGCGTCATTCCGAAATAAGAATATCGAGTATTTCCGAGGATAAAAACAGATGTGTACACGCTAAGGGGTCGGACAATGAACAAGAAATACATACGAAATAATCATGCAGATGCATCTACCCATGGAATTATGCCCAATGGCACGGATATCCTTACACCGCCTGTCTGACAGGTCCATCTTTCGCTCCCGCCTTCTTTCACATCGCACGACACTGGTAGTCGGCTCCTATCTTATGGGTTTTGCCCCCGCAGCCTTCGCGGCGGATGTGGCTCCCGCCCACCCCGTACGGAACACTACACCCGCAGCACAGCATGATCGCCCCGCAGGCCACGGGGCAGTCCCTGCCGCGGCCGCCCCCCAACCGGAAATCATTTCCGTCTCGCGCCATCGCCTGTCGCCTGCAGCGCGGGCGGAAGCGCGTCTGGCCTCCATACCGGGGGCAACCAGCGTGATCGATGCGCAGAAAGTACTCAAGGGCCGTAACTTCACCAGTGCGGATACACTGTCCTTCCAGCCCGGTGTATTTGCACAGTCCTCGGGCGGGGGAGACGGGATACGCCTGTCCGTGCGCGGGTCGGGCATTGCCACCGGTACCAACTATTTTCGCTCCGGCATGCTCATGATGTTCGATGGCCTGCCGGTCACAACGCCTGCGGGCACGCCCTATGAACTGTTTGAACCCCTTGGCCTACGTTACACGGAAGTACTGCGCGGGGCGAATGCGTTCGACTATGGCGGCATGCAACTCGGCGGTGCGATCAATTACGTCAGCCAGACCGGCTATGACGCCCAGCGCTATCAGGCGCGCGTGGAGGCAGGCAGCTTTGGTTACGTAAAGGAACAACTCAGCTCGGGTGGGGTATTTGGCAAGTTTGACTATTACATCAGTGCCACCAATTCTTACCGTAGCGGCTATCAGGACAATACCAAAGCTACCAGTTTCGGGCTGAATGCCAATTTTGGATATAAGTTCAATGACCGTGTCTCCACCCGCGCGTTCTTTCGCTACCGGCAGACGGTCAACGGCTATCCCGGCTACCTGACACGCGACCAGATCCTGTCCGATCCCAAACAGGCGCAGTCACCTTATTACGCATGGGGCGCGCACCGTATCCAGCCGGGCACGAAGTATTACGGGTCCATGACCTCTATCCGTATTGATGACAAATCAAAGATAGAAATAGGCGGCAACTACCAGGACGCGCCGATCGATATCCAGAACACCGCCTCGTCCCAGATATGGGGGTACAAGACGATCGCGGGGGTGCTCAATTATGATCGCCATGACGTGCTGGCCGGTCACAGTAGCGATACCCAGGCCGGTATCATGAGCTATAGCGATATCGAGGCCTGGCAGCGCAACCGCATCCGTGTCAGCAGCGTGTTTGGCGGGGCACCGGATGGCATGTTGCTGCGCAATGTCAAATATGGCGGAACGGAAAACTATTTTCATCTTCGCAACAATACCGAAGTGGCGCACAATCTGTGGCTTACGGCGGCGGGCGCGCTGGCGTTCATCAAGCGTACGTCTGATGTCACCTATCCCAACCGCAGCGACCTGCATACGTCTTCGGTCAATTTCATTCCCCGTGGCGGCTTTCGCTACAAACCTGACAGTCATGTCGAGATTTACGGCAATGTCAGCCGCAGTATCCAGCCGCCCAATGACTGGAATTACAATTACGCGGGCAGTTACTACAATGCTGCATCCTACCCGCTACAGGCGGCAGCGGGCGAGAACGCGACTTCTGGCCGTCTGCGCAACCAGACCGCCACCACATTCGAGATCGGCACCACAGGCCATTACTTCCATAATAAATGGAGCCTGACCTACTACCATTCCTCCGTTCATAACGAATTGCTGACCGTCACTACCCCGGAATCGCTTGCGGCGGGCACGTCCATTTACGGCAACGGATCGCCCACCATGCACCAGGGGGTTGAATTCTCGCTGGAGACAGAATTACTGAAATGGTCAGGTAATACGCTGTCGCTGCGGCAGGCCTATACTTACCAGGACTTCCGCTATAAACATGATGCCGTATTCGGCCACAACCGCCTGCCGGGCATACCGGAGCATTTCTATCAGGGTGAAGTGCATCTGGACATGCGCAACGGGTTTTATGCCGGGTTCAGTGCGCAGGTCTCCTCCAAAGTGGGGGCATCGTATGACATGGCGTATTTCGCGCCTTCCTATCACATCTATAACGCCAATATCGGCTATTCCTGGCCACGCCGGCATCGTGAAGTGTTCGTAAGTTTCAACAACCTTGCCAACACGCATTATGCGGCAATCGTTGTGCCGGGTTATCAGGCGGCGGGCAAGCAGTTGTCTGTCATGCAGCCAGGCGACGGGTTTGGCGTGTTTGTCGGCGCATCCATCGGTTTCAACTAAGCTCAATGAGAAGCAGGGCAGGGCTGGAAACATGAAAGAAATTCGCCTCAACGCGTTTGATATGAACTGCGTTTCCCATCAGGCCAGCGGCCTGTGGCGGCACCCGCGCGACCGTTCGGACCAGTATCATACGCTACAATACTGGACCGACCTGGCCCGACTGCTGGAACGCGGGCTGTTCGACAGTCTTTTCCTGGCCGATGTTCTGGGTGTGTACGATGTGTACGGTGGCAGCCCTGATGCCGCCCTACGCAATGCGGCCCAGGTGCCGGTCAATGATCCCGCCATGCTCGTTTCAGCCATGGCGGGGGTGACGCGCCACCTTGGCTTCGGGCTTACAGCGACACTTTCCTATGAGCACCCGTACCCCTTCGCCCGGCGCATGTCCACGCTGGACCACCTGACACAGGGGCGCATCGGGTGGAATATCGTGACCGGCTACCTGAACAGCGCGGCAAAGGGCACGGGCCGCAAACAGCAGCCGGGACACGATACACGTTACGATATTGCTGATGAATACATGCAGGTCGTCTATGCCCTGTGGGAAGGCAGTTGGGAGCATGGTGCCGTGCGACGTGATCGCGCCAGCGGCATCTTTACCGATCCGGCGCGGGTGCGTTCCATCCGGCATGAAGGAGACTATTTTACCCTTGATGCCATTCACCTGTCCGAGCCTTCACCTCAGCGCACGCCGGTGCTGTTTCAGGCTGGGGCTTCGCCACGCGGGCAGGAATTCGCTGCCCGCCATGCCGAATGTGTGTTCATTGCCGGTCCGTCGCGCGCCAGTGTGGCAAAAACGGTGACCAGTATCCGCACGCAGGCGCGCGCGGAGGGGCGTACGTCCGGCACGCCACTCATCTTTTCACTGCTGACTATCGTTACGGCGCCAACATCGGCACAGGCATGGGCCAAATATGAAGACTACAGACAGTAAATAAGCCTGGAGGGCGCGCTCACCCTGCTTTCAGGCTGGACCGGCATTGATTTTTCACAATATTCGCCTAGGTGTTTGGTCCCGGGGTTTTATGGTGCAATCTTTTCATCGGAATGGAAGGAAGCACTATGGGCCAGGTGGAGGGTTCGAAAAACCCCTGGTTCTGGCCCTCTGTGTGTGATTCCCTCTCTTCTGTGATGATTGAGGGAATGGCTCATGAAGCAGCCGGGCTTCTTTGATGTGGACGAGCGACTAGCCCGTTTGAGTGGCCTTGGCGATCAGCTCGAAGCGTTTTCTCGGACTGTGGATTTTGAGGTGTTCCGTCCTGATCTGGACAGGGCTCTGGCCTATGCGGATGGAAGTAAAGGTGGCCGTCCCCCGTTTGATCCGGTGCTGATGTTCAAGATCCTGGTGATCCAGACGCTGAACAATCTCTCCGACGAGCGAACGGAGTATCTGATCAACGACCGGCTGTCCTTCATGCGCTTCCTCGGCCTGGCGTTATCGGACCGGGTGCCTGACGCCAAAACGGTCTGGCTGTTCCGTGAACGGCTGACCGAGGCTGGCGCCATCCAGAAGCTGTTCGAGCGCTTTGACGCCACCCTGCGAAACGCCGGGTATCTGCCGATGTCCGGCCAGATCCTGGATGCCACGCTGGTGGCGGCGCCAAAGCAGCGCAATACCAACGCGGAGAAAGTTGATCTTCGGGAAGGCCGCATTCCGCAGGACTGGCAGGACAAGCCTGCCAAGTTGTCCCACAAGGATCGCCATGCGCGATGGACACTGAAGTTCACGAAGGCAAAGCGGCAGGAGGACGGGACGCTCCCGTCCACGGACCTCGCCATCCCGTTCTTTGGCTACAAATCGCATATTTCCATCGATCGAAAGTTTCGACTGATCCGGAAATGGAAAGCGACGGATGCCGCCGCCAGTGATGGTGCCAGGCTGCGCGAGGGCTTGCTGGGACTATCCTGAATTTTGTGCGGTGCGGTGATAATCTGCTCGAAGAGGAGCCCCCGCATGAGCATTGATAAAGATCTTCTGGACCGTCTGATGGAAGGTCGTTCACCGGGCGACCTGTTTGGCAAAAGCGGCATACTCTCGGAATTGACGAAGGCTCTGGCGGAGCGGGCGCTCAACACGGAGATGACACTTCATCTTGATGAGGAGCGCGCCGATGGCGCCTCTGCTGAGGATAATCAGCCGCCCAACCGCAGAAACGGCAATAGCCAGAAGACCGTGACGACACAGAGCGGCAAGGTTGTTCTGGATATTCCCCGGGATCGGAACGGTACGTTTGATCCGATGTTGATTGCAAAGTATCAGCGTCGCTTTCCCGAGTTCGACCGCAAGATCATCAGCATGTATGCCCGAGGTCTGACAACCCGCGAAATCCAGGGGCATATTGAAGAAATCTATGGCGTTGAGGCCTCCCCGAGCCTCATTTCCGCGATTACCGACGCCGTGATGGAGGAGGTCGCCGCCTGGCAGAACCGTCCGCTGGAACCCTGCTACCCGATCGTCTTCATGGACGCGATCCGGGTCAATATCCGCAGTGATGGGACTGTCTCGAACAAGGCTGTCTTCGTGGCGCTCGCGATCCTGCCTGACGGCACACGGGACGTTCTGGGGCTGTGGTTCCAGGCGAATGAAGGGGCCAAATTCTGGGCCAAGGTCCTCAGCGACCTGCGCAATCGGGGTGTGCAGGACATCCTGATCGCCGTAGTCGACGGGCTGAAGGGCTTTCCGCAGGCCATTGAGGCGGTCTTCCCCAGAACCCGCATTCAGACGTGTATCGTTCATCTGCTGCGTCATTCCATGAGCTTTGCCAGCTACAAGGACCGCAAGGCCATCGCCACAGCTCTCAAGGCAATCTATACAGCAGTGGACGCCACAGAGGCCGAGGCAGCCCTCGGCGGGTTCGAAGAAAGCGATCTGGGCAGACAATACCCGGCCATCGCGCCCAGTTGGCGCAGGGCATGGAATGAGGTCATTCCGTTCCTCGATTATCCTCCAGAAGTGCGCAGGTTGATTTACACAACAAATGCCATTGAGGCCCTGAACTCAAAGATCCGTCGTGCCGTGCGCACCCGCGGCCATTTCCCCAGTGAAGAGGCCGCAGCAAAATTGATTTACCTGGCGCTCAATGCTACCTCAGCACAGTGGAAGCGCTCAGTGCGCGAATGGTACGCTGTCAGATGCCAGCTCGCTATCATGTTCGATGATCGTTTCCCAATGGCCTGAAAAAATGGCACCGCACAAAATTCTACACAGTCTCGGCTTGCTCGATAAAACCAATACGGCCTCAAGCGTTTGGGCCGACACCGCGTATCGCTCGAAAGCCAATGAGGACTTCATGGACAAAGAGGGTTTCGTCTCGAAGGTTCACAGGAAAAAGCCGCATCTCAAGCCCATGCCTCGCCATATCCAGCGCTCTAACGCAGGGAAGTCCGTCATCCGATCCCGCGTCGAGCATGTCTTTGCCGATCAGAAATCGCAGACGGGATTGTTCGTCCGGACCGTGGGCATTACCCGGGCCACCATGAGGATTGGCTTGGCCAATATCGTCTACAACATGCGCCGCTTCCTCTTCCTCGAGAGGTTGAACGCGGCCGCGTAGCTATCCCATTGGCGACAGCGTCCGATCTGCTCAAGACGCAGATCAAAAGTCACCCCAAGAACCGTCAATCAGCACAACAAAAGCCTGAAATCAGGAACCACGCGCGCCAATCAACGGTTCTTCGATCCCTCCACCTTGCTCGTGAACAGGCCGATTTACATACGGATACTTTCTTAAAAGCCCCATAGTCCCGTGGTTTTATTTCAAATAACACTCATCTGTCTTCTTGAAGGCGAATTCTATTTCTCCATTTTCTGGTTCCCGCCGTGGCCCTTCGCGTACGCCTGCGGTCCGTTTTCATGGCCACCATCGGTGCGCCTTGTCCTGCCGCCCCTGTCCTGTCGGTTTACGATTGTCCAGGCATAGCGTGTGGCTTCGTGTTCATCCACGCCCCGGTTTTCATAATTTTCCTCAATATGAGCGATCTGGCACTTCTGCCTGTCGGTATAGCCGACTTGTCGCCACGAGGCATGATCCACCTCCCTGCATGATGGACCTGCATAGCGTGCCGCAAAAGTGTTCGTTCTCACCGTGTGGCGCAGGTTGGCTTTATGCCGGTTTTACGGCCAGTTGCACGATCAGGGCATGAAGACCGGCTGGGGATAGCGCCACGGGTGGCGACGCAGCTTGATCATCAGGCCTGCCTGCGGGAAGGGATACGGCAACATAGGGCACGTCACGCGCGGCACCGGGCGTGAATATACCGGGGATGGATGGTCGATGGTCCCCATAGAAAACAAGCAGGATGTTCCGGTCCATGCCTGACAGGGCATGCATAAGGTCAAGCAGCATGCGGTCGCTATTGCCAAGATGGCGCAGGTAATTGGCAAGCCCCTGTGCCGGTTGTGAACTGGCGGCCCATGGGCCATGGTTCTCCATGGTCACGGCATGGACCATAATGGGTCCCGACGCTGAACGGACAAGGGTTTCAATGCTTTTGCCCAGCGCCATGTCACTCACATAAGGCATGTCGGCACTGGCTGTGTGGCCATAGGCTTCGGGGCCGATCATGCGCCCGAATCCGCAGGCGGGCATCAGCAGGTTACGATTATAGAAGCGTATGTCATGCGGATGTACGAAAACACTTTCATACCCGGCTCCCTTCAGGCGGTTGGGCAAAGCATAGGAACTTTCCTGCATGGCTGTCAGGAACGGGTCAAAAGCACGAAACCCCAGTTCAGCCTCCGTGCGCCCGTACAACACGCCATATTCCGAACGCATGGTATAGGCACCAAACCCGCTGACCTGCAGTTCCCCCTGCTGAACCGCCCACCTGCGTGCCTGGGTCAGGCCGGGCATGGCAACTGGCCCCACCGATGCCGGAAGGGGCAGGCAGGCGGGATCGGCAAAGGATTCACACTGTATGACCACCACCGCATCATAAGCAGCGCTGCCCGGCAGGGGGGGGACGGCAGGCGGGATTGGGCTGGCCTTCCATTGCCGCCAGTACAGGAACGTGATGCCCGGCAGGCCGAAGCGCTGCAGATCCTGCTCCAGTGCCGGGGTCGGCACCCAACGGGCTGCAGGCAGGGCATGTATGCCCAGCAGACCAAGCACCGTCATGGCAATGCCGACAAGATGGGGCCGAATGTCTGGCACCACAAAGAAAAAGGCGCCAACGACAAGGAAAAGCAGGAAAACGACAACAAATACGCGTGCATACCACGGTATGGAAAACAGGTAGAATTTGGGATGCTGCAGAAAACTCCGGGCCACAAAAAGATCGCTGAACAGCAGCGGTTCACCCAGTATTTTATATTTTATGTTGGAGACCGATACGAAAATGACCTCAAACAGCACCGCCACAAGCAGGGATACCACGGGATTACCCGTCAATGCCAGCAACAGACCAACCGTGAACAGCGCGCACAGGATATCGATATAAACCCGCCGGGGCGGAATAGCCTTGCCACTGCCGCCTGTCCTGATCCCCGCCAGTTCAATAAAGGGCATGACGATGAGAATGCAGGCCACAGACAGAAAAAACATCATGTGCATCAATAAAAAACCCTGACGGGCATTACCCGTGCTTCCCTGCTGCATGGCGGGACGATCCGATATGGACCGGTTACCGTTGAACAAGCCCCCTCATGCCACAGCGGCCGCGCCGTTTCCACCCGGCGCAACCGCCCTGCCCTTTACGCATGCAGGTGGATCGGGAATAAGATACAACAATGCGGGCAATGGAGGCCACCATGCCCGCCTGAAACCACAGATATGAAATCGGGCGGATGAACAGTACTTTCTGGCAGGCCAAATGGCAGCGCAATGAAATCGGCTTTCACGAACACAGGCCCAACGTGCTGCTGGTCCGTAATTTCCCCGCCCTGTGCCTGCAGCACGGCGCACGGGTATTCGTGCCGCTATGCGGGAAAAGCCTCGATATCCACTGGCTGCTGGCGCAGGGCCACCAGGTGGTGGGGTGTGAACTCAGCCCACTTGCCGTCGGGCAACTTTTTGCCGAACTGGGGTTGGCCCCGCATGTATCCATCTGTGGCACGATGCAACGTTATGATGCGGAAGGGCTATGTATTTATGTCGGGGATATATTCGACCTGACGGCAGATGCGCTGGGGCAGATCGATGCGGTCTATGACCGTGCGGCGCTAATCGCCCTGCCCCCCGCACAACAGGCCGACTATGCCGCGCACCTGTGCGCCATCACGCATCAGGCCCCTCAACTGCTGATCTGCCTGGAATACGACCAGTCCCGCCTAGCAGGGCCGCCCTTCAGCGTTGATGCAGCACAGGTCAGTCAGTACTATGGTGCCACCTTTACCCTCACCTGCGTTGAAAGGGTCATGGTGCCCGGTGGGCTGAAAGGCGCATGCCCGGCAACAGAAGCGTTATGGCACCTGGTACCGGCCTGATAAAACCGAAAAAAATGCAGTACCGGCAGCAGGAGCTTCATGCCTCTCCGCCATGGCCGGAATCCATGAAGCCCTGCACCAGCGCAAGGAAGGCGGCAGGGGCCTGTGCATGCACCCAATGCCCTGCCTCCCTGATGGTCTCCAGCCGGTAATGGGGGAAGAGACGGCGCATGGCCGGATAACTGGCAGGCTGGATATAACGTGAGTTCCCGCCTGCAATGAACAGCGTGGGACCATTGTAATGCACGCCCGGCACAATGGGGGGCCAACCGATGATGGCAGACATGGACGCCGCAATTTGCTGCAACCCGATACGCCAGCGCGACTTTTCTCCCAGTTCAAGGTTCATTAGCATCAGGTCGCGCACGGGCGGGTCGGTAATGACCTGCCCCAGCCAGGCTTCCGCCCCGGCGCGATCCAGGTAATCGGGCAGCGGCAGGGCAGCCAGATCGTGGGCCAGTTGCCGGGACTGGGCAAACCCGCCCTCACCCGGCGCAATATCGGCAACAATCAGGCTGTGGACAGCGTTAGGATGGTTCAGGGCCAGCATCATCGCAGTTTTTCCCCCCATGGAATGACCGATAACCATGGCGGGAAGGGCCGCATGCGCCACAAGGGTTTCATGCACATGGAGGGTTCGAAAAACCCCTGGTTCTGGCCCTCTGTGTGTGATTCCCTCTCTTCTGTGATGATTGAGGGAATGGCTCATGAAGCAGCCGGGCTTCTTTGATGTGGACGAGCGACTAGCCCGTTTGAGTGGCCTTGGCGATCAGCTCGAAGCGTTTTCTCGGACTGTGGATTTTGAGGTGTTCCGTCCTGATCTGGACAGGGCTCTGGCCTATGCGGACGGAAGTAAAGGTGGCCGTCCCCCGTTTGATCCGGTGCTGATGTTCAAGATCCTGGTGATCCAGACGCTGAACAATCTCTCCGACGAGCGAACGGAGTATCTGATCAACGACCGGCTATCCTTCATGCGCTTCCTCGGCCTGGCGTTATCGGACCGGGTGCCTGACGCCAAAACGGTCTGGCTGTTCCGTGAACGGCTGACCGAGGCTGGCGCCATCCAGAAGCTGTTCGAGCGCTTTGACGCCACCCTGCGAAACGCCGGGTATCTGCCGATGTCCGGCCAGATCCTGGATGCCACGCTGGTGGCGGCGCCAAAGCAGCGCAATACCAACGCGGAGAAAGTTGATCTTCGGGAAGGCCGCATTCCGCAGGACTGGCAGGACAAGCCTGCCAAGTTGTCCCACAAGGATCGCCATGCGCGATGGACACTGAAGTTCACGAAGGCAAAGCGGCAGGAGGACGGGACGCTCCCGTCCACGGACCTCGCCATCCCGTTCTTTGGCTACAAATCGCATATTTCCATCGATCGAAAGTTTCGACTGATCCGGAAATGGAAAGCGACGGATGCCGCCGCCAGTGATGGTGCCAGGCTGCGCGAGGGCTTGCTCGATAAAACCAATACGGCCTCAAGCGTTTGGGCCGACACCGCGTATCGCTCGAAAGCCAATGAGGACTTCATGGACAAAGAGGGTTTCGTCTCGAAGGTTCACAGGAAAAAGCCGCATCTCAAGCCCATGCCTCGCCATATCCAGCGCTCTAACGCAGGGAAGTCCGTCATCCGATCCCGCGTCGAGCATGTCTTTGCCGATCAGAAATCGCAGACGGGATTGTTCGTCCGGACCGTGGGCATTACCCGGGCCACCATGAGGATTGGCTTGGCCAATATCGTCTACAACATGCGCCGCTTCCTCTTCCTCGAGAGGTTGAACGCGGCCGCGTAGCTATCCCATTGGCGACAGCGTCCGATCTGCTCAAGACGCAGATCAAAAGTCACCCCAAGAACCGTCAATCAGCACGACAAAAGCCTGAAATCAGGA
This sequence comes from Komagataeibacter medellinensis NBRC 3288, assembly GCF_000182745.2. Classification (NCBI taxonomy): domain Bacteria; kingdom Pseudomonadati; phylum Pseudomonadota; class Alphaproteobacteria; order Acetobacterales; family Acetobacteraceae; genus Komagataeibacter; species Komagataeibacter medellinensis. The sequence continues at coordinate 267,193 of NC_016027.1, read as the reverse complement.
ACCACGCGCGCCAATCAACGGTTCTTCGATCCCTCCGGGTGGGACAGGTCACCATTTTCAGGGCCACGTTCGATCGTATTGAGCAACATGGGCAGGAAGGCTCCGTTTTTTCCGTATTATCACGGACAACTTTAAAGACTTTGCCCAGACAGCGCCTTTCATATCTCTGTGGGCATGTGCGGCACTGGCCATTCATGACCAGTCCCTCTGTGGTATGATCACGCCACAGTCGGCCCGGTTATGAAACCAGGCCATCACCATGCAGTAACCCGCCGCCTTGCCACATAGACCAGCACAAAGAAAAGCGACGTGCCCAGACTGGCAAGTGCCACCATGCGCTGCGCAGGGTCCATGAGCATGACGACAAAAATAATGACAACCCCAGCCAGCGTCAGGAAATTGAGCGCCGGAAAGAACGGAATGCTGAAAAGACGCGCACGCTCCCCTGGCGGTGTGCGTTTACGCATGACCACATAAGCAGTGACGATAAGCGAGTACACCAGCAGCATCACGCCCCCGCTGCAACTAAGCAGGAATGCAAAAACCGTACCCGGTGCCAGAATGGAAGAAAAGGCGACAAGCACCCCAGCCAAGGAATTGGCAATAATGGCATTGACGGGTGCCTTCTGCCCGCCCCTGCGCCGCAGCATGGCGGGGGCATCCCCATAGGATGCGAGTTCCGCCATAACGCGGGAGGTGATGTACAGGCTGGAGTTCATGCATGAGAGAATGGCCGTCAGCACCACGATGCGCATGGCGGGCGCCGCACCGGGAATTCCCATAACCTGCATGGCCTAAACAAAGGGGGAATATCCGGGCACTACATCCGACCATGGTACGATCATCACGATCAGCGCCACGGAAAGGGTATTGAACAGCATCAGGCGAAGGCCCAGCGTGCGGGTGACACGCCCGACATTCCTGGCCGGTTCTGCTGACTCACCTGCCGCAACAGTTGCGATTTCCGACCCGATCATGGCGAACAGGACCGTGGGCACGATGGACACCATTGCGGCAATGCCATGGGGAAACATGCCCCCCGACCCGACAAGATTGTGCATGACCGGCACACCAGTCCCAAATATGTGAAAAATATACAGGCTACCCGCCACAATGAAAAATACGATACTGATGACCTTGATCAGCGAAAGCCAGAACTCACATTCACCAAATATGTGAACTGCCGCCAGGTTGATCAGCTTCAGCACCACGATCAACACCGTTGCCAGCAGCCAGACAGGCAAGTCGATCCATTCATGCAGTATGATGGCACCCGCTATCGCCTCACTCCCCAATGCGACCAGCCAGAAAAACCAGTACAGCCACCCTGCTGTAAAAGCCGCACCCGGACCATGGGCCATGCGGATATAGGCAATGAAGGAACCCTGACCAGGACGTGCCGCAACCATTTCCCCCAGCATGCGCATGATCAGCATGACCAACAGACCAACCACGGTAAACGCCAGCAGGGCACAAGGCCCCGCCGCCGCGATGACAGCACTGCTACCCACGAACAGTCCCGCCCCGATGGCGCCGCCAAAAGCGATCATGATGATATGGCGCTGCCTGAGTACGGAATGAGGAGGTTGTGTCATGCCGGATGTCGGTTCCTTAAAAAGTAAGGGAGAACGCGTTCTGCACAGGACGTAACCATGCCCAGCAGTTCATCATCCGCCAGCCTTTCCCAAAAGCCTGACTGGTCCAACAGGGCAACCCTGGTGGCCGGACAGACCCGCCAGATGAAGGAAGGAGGCCCGACCCAACAAGAATGGCGGATCATGCCAGCATGCAAGCCGGACAGGGGCGGAAACGCGAAGACCTTAGCGACCGAGGAATTGTTTCGGTTTCATTCCTGTCATAGGACCGGAAGCCGCCCGACCTGTAAAAAGGAACGCGCAGGTACGGGGTGATGCGCAACGGAACAAATCCGCCCCCATGCAAACCTGCTCCCCCATCCCTCCACAAGCGGATGCAAAGGTTGTATCAGGGGCATCCTCCCGCCTGTAACAAGTGGATCACCTGATGAATTCGCCTGCCCCGTCATCCGCTACCTTCATTCTAACCCTGAGTTGCCCCAACCGGCCCGGCATCGTCGCCGCCATAAGCCAGCATCTGTATGAGCATGGCGCCAACATAACCGAAGCCCAGCAGTTTGATGATACGGGCAGCAAGCAGTTCTTTATGCGGATTGTATTTGAACTGACGCGCCACGACGATCTGCTGCACACCCTGCGCAAGCAATTTGTCAATATTGCCCACACCTTTTCCATGACATGGACCCTGACGGATATCCGCCACCGCCCGCGGGTGCTGCTGCTGGTCTCACGTTTCGATCACTGCCTGGTTGACCTGCTCTATCGCTGGCGCATCGGAGAATTGCGGATCGAGCCCGTGGGGATCATTTCCAACCACCCACGCGAGACATTCGCCGATGTGGACTTTTATGGCATTCCTTTCCACCACCTGCCCGTTACCAAAGATACAAAAGCCGAACAGGAAGAGAAGATCTGGGCCATCTTCAACCAGAGTGATGCAGAACTGGCGGTCCTGGCACGCTATATGCAGGTACTCTCCAACGAGATGGCGGCACGCCTGAGCGGGCGATGCATCAATATCCACCATTCCTTCCTGCCCGGCTTCAAGGGTGCTCGCCCCTATCATCAGGCATTCAGTCGCGGGGTCAAGCTGATCGGGGCCACCGCGCATTACGTGACCAGCGACCTTGATGAAGGGCCGATCATCGAACAGGATGTAGAGCGCATCTCGCACGCGGATTCGCCCGAGGACCTGATCCGCAAGGGTCGTGATATCGAACGCCGCGTGCTGGCCCGGGCAGTCAGGTTCCACATTGAACGCCGCGCCATCCTGAACGCCAGCAAGACCATTGTCTTCACACCCTGAACGCCCGCTACCCATGCATGACCGGGGAGGCAACACAGCCATTTGCTTTCAGCTACACGACAGGATAGCCCCGTTTTGATAAGCTCCGTTACAGTACAAAACCTATCGGGAAAACTATGAAAAAGATCCTTCTATGCGGCATTGTCCTGACCGTGGCTGGCTGCGCTTCCAACCCGTCTGATATCGGCGCGCAATATGTGGATCCGGCCCCTTACCTGCAACAGAGTTGCGCCCAGTTGGCCCATCAGGACCAGGCAGATACGCAGGATCTGGCCTCGGCCGAGAAACATCAGCGCCGAATGCATCAGTCCGATGAATGGGGTGTCGCACTGATTGGCGTGCCAGTTGGCAGCATAGGGGGCGACAGGCACAAGGATATCGGCCGGCTGAAAGGAGAACTGGATGCCCTCCATGCAGCCGAACGGGGCAAAAACTGCGTGGGCAGTTACAGTCCGACCGATTACAATGGTACGCCGTCGGCCTACCCTGCCACCCCTGCGGCCGGGGCACTCCCTGCCGACACAGGCATGACAGACCCCGCCATCCCTGTCACAGCAGGCCAGCAAGGCAACGTGGCCAGGACTGGCGGCGTGCCACCCGTCACCACGCCCTCCAATTACAACCCGCCTGCGTACCATATGCCTGCAGCAGGCTATGCCTCACCGTCCTATTCCGACAACCCGTTCCGATAAAGGGATGCTGCGCGCGGCAACCCAAACGCTACTGCCACGACGCGATTTAAAAGGTTTCCAGATGGTCTTTACTTCTGGAAACCTTGCATACTCACATGGTCTGGAAAGACCTGTATCTCATATTTTTTGTGATGAGGCCTGGTAGATTTCATCGATCGACGCGGCCAGGGTTTGGTTGAATTGCTCATCCGTCATCTGATAACGGAGTTCCTCAAGCAGGGCGCGCGAGAAGCTGGCAATCATGCCATGATTGGCGGACAGACGTTTGCACGCCTCATCGCGCGGGTAGCCACCAGACAGCGCAACAACACGCTGCACCCGCGGGTGCTTGACCAGATCAAGGTACAGGTCAGACTTTTCGGGAATACTGACCTTGATCATGACCTGGTAGTTGCCCGGCAGCCCATCCAGCCCACGCTTGAGTTCTTCATGCAGCAGAGTCTCGGCTCCCGCCTTGTCCGGGCTTTTGATCAGCACTTCCGGCTCAAGGATTGGTACAAGCCCATGGGCCGCGATCTGCTCGGCCAGCGCGAACTGCTGCTTTACGATGGCGGCCACACCGGCAGGTTCAGGCAGGCGGATGACCGAACGGGCCTTGGTGCCATAAATACCAAGCTTGACCGCATGTTCAAGTAACACGTCCAGACCAGGAATGGGTTTCATCATCTGAACCCCCCCCGCTTCGGCCTCCAGTCCCTTGTCCACTTTCAGGAAGGGAACAATGCCACGCTCCTTCCACAGATAGGTCGGGGTCGGAACATCCTTTACCAGCCCATTCATGGTCTGTTCAAACAGGATGGCGGCAATGATTTTCTTGCCCGTAAAGGCAGGCGATGTGATGACCCTGACCCGCATTTGGTGCATAAGCGCGAACATCTCGGCATCATTACTGTAGGCGGTATCCGGAATTCCGTAATGTCTGAGCGCGCCGGGGGTTGATCCACCGCTCTGGTCCAGCGCCGCGATAAAACCGGCATGTGAGGACATGTTTTCCTTCATCTGAGCAATCGACATAACCCTTAATTCTCCCTTTGAGCAATTCATTCCCATGATCAGAAACATCACGGTGTCATATGGTATGCATCCGCCTGTTTTTAACTTATCCCAGCCGGTAAATTTTCTCCTCGCCAAGCCGTGATGCGGCTGGCATGTCCAGTCTGACATGCCTATCATGTTACCCGGTTTTGGCAAAATCATGAAATCAAAGTATCAAGACCAGATCGGTACCAATAAAGCCGCACCGGATGCTGGTTGTCCGATGTACCGGCATCAGATGTTCTTTCGGAAAAAAATAACGCAATACCGCAATGACTGCCCGAAGTGATCAAGACTGCCCACCGTCGCAATGGCGCGCTGGGCACAAAGATGCAGTTCCCAAGCCCCGCCCATCATCGAGGCGGGACAGTGATTTCATAATTCATTAATGATCATGCCTATCCGTCCGGCCTGCTCATGCATCAGGTGCGCGGGCCGGTTCCGTGCCGTGGCATCAGAAATCAAGCGATGTCTTGACATAGTATATGCCACCGCTGAAACCGTAAGGGAAACAGAACGGATACTTCGTCAGTCCCTGCTGTTTATTGGAAACGATCATCAGTACAGGGGTCGTATATTTGTTGCCGATTTTTTTTAGCGCCCACGCTGATAGCCCATTCCGGCAGGATCTTGTAGTCAACTACCGGGTTGGTGACGAAGGCCGGGTTCTGTTCACACGGCATGCCATCAAAGGCCGGTGGAGGCCGCCATGTAAGCTCAGGACTTATTAACCTGTTGAATTGAACTACGTACAATAATTCACAGATATTCGGGCGAATAAGTCCATGAGTGATGTGTTTTTGCTCTCTGAGAGTTAGATGGAGAAGATTGCACGGTATTTTCCTCTGGCTCATGGAATGCCGCGCGTGGATGATCACCGCGTGCTCAGCGAGATGGTGTATATGATCCGTAACAGGATTCAGTGGAAAGATGCGCCCGAAGTGTATGGCCCACGTAAGACCTTATACAACCGCTTCATCCGCTGGAGCCGTTCGAAAACATGTTCGCAAGGCTGAAAGACTGGCGACGTGTTGCAACCAGATACGACTGGTGCAGTCATATATTCATGTCTGCCATTCAGATCGCGGCAAGTTTCTTCTATCTCAAATAATGAATCCCGAGCCCAGTCAGCGCACTGATCCGGCTGGGGAGGCATGCTCCTGTCGATGCGGGATAAGCACAGGCAGGGTCAGCCTGCATCTCCGTAAACAGGCGGAGTGGGCACCAGACTGGCCCATAGGTAGCAGCGTATCGCATTGATGACGGGTGACCTGCCATGATTACCATCAATAAATGCATAACAGGCATGCTCAATATGCGTTTTTGGTCAAAATATCGATACCACGCCGATCTGAACATAACAGATGAAAACCAGCGCCGGACAGAAACCCGTCCAGTTTTAAAATACAGATGAAATATAGATTTTTTTTATAGGATAATGAAAATAAATGAAAAAAATTATCTCATTTATCCTGCTTATAATGTCACCTGCCTTACGAAAGTTGCTGTTATTTTGTCGCTCAGGCACTCTTGCCACCATGGGCCATCCGCTTATGGTAGGCATCCTTGAAGTGTTACGCATGTATCACCCGAAGGGAGTTTCAGTCCGTTGGCTACACCTCAACCCGTTGATACGAAAATAACCCAGGCTGCCATCTTCCTGGTTCTGACCCTGAACCATGATGAAGGAACTGCCGGGACGGTCCGGGATCTTCTGGGAGATCTGTCCTCCCTCCAGCGTGCTGTCGGCTTCCGCATACCCGACGGTCAACTCAGTTGCATTACCGGCATAGGTTCGGATGCATGGGACAGGCTGTTTGGCGCACCCCGCCCGCGAGAACTTCACCCGTTTGCAGAGATCAACGGCGTTCATTACGCACCTTCTACCCCTGGAGACCTGCTGTTCCATATCCGTGCAACACGGATGGACCTGTGCTTTGAGCTGGCCGCCAACATCGTCTCCCGACTTGAAGGCGTCGCACGCGTTGAGGACGAAGTACATGGCTTCAAGTATTTCGATGAGCGTGACCTGCTGGGCTTTGTGGACGGAACAGAAAACCCATCAGGCCAGGCCGCGCGCGATGCGACCCTTATAGGAGAAGAAGATGCCGCCTTTTCGGGCGGTAGTTACGTGATAGTACAGAAATACCTGCATGACCTGAAGAAATGGGATGCCATCCCGACAGAAGTGCAGGAACACATAATCGGCCGCAAGAAAGTATCCGATATTGAACTGTCCGAAGCTGCAAAGCCCAGCTACGCCCACAATGTACTGACCAATATTGAAGAAAACGGCCAACAGTTGCAGATCCTGCGCGACAACATGCCTTTTGGAAAAGTAGGCAGCGGTGAGTTTGGCACGTATTTCATCGGATATGCCTGCTCACCTGCACGAATAGAACAGATGCTGCAGAATATGTTTGTGGGTAAGCCGCCCGGCAATTACGACAGGATACTGGACGTCAGCACCGCTGTAGGGGGTACTCTGTTCTTCATTCCTACAGCCGATTTTCTGGACAATGCGCCCGGTGCTGGCCCCGTTGCCACGCCCGCTACCCGAACAGACCGGCCATCTAGCCCCCCGCATGATGTGGCAGACCGGCATAACGGTTCCCTAGGAATCGGATCACTCAAAAAGGAAGCCTGACATGAACAACCTTCACAGACATCTGGCCCCCATTTCCAGCGCGGCATGGACAGAAATCGAAGAGGAAGCGGCACGCACCATCCGCCGCCATCTTGCCGGACGACGGACAGTTGACACATCCGAACCCAAAGGCGCGGCGTATGCCGGTATCGGTTCCGGTCGGGGTACATTGATCGATGCCCCGCAGCAGGGTATCCGGGCCATGCGCCGCGAAGTACTGCCACTGGTCGAGTTACGGGTGCCTTTCAGCCTGTCACGCGAGGAAATCGATGCGGTTGAACGCGGATCTGTTGATTCCGACTGGCAACCGGTCAAGGACGCCGCGCGAACGATTGCCTTTACAGAAGACCGTGCCATTTTTGATGGCTATGCGGCGGCAGGCATCGTTGGACTCAGGCAGGGAACGTCCAATTCCCGTCTTACCCTGCCTACAGCTGCCAAGGACTATCCGCACGTTATTGCCCAGGCACTCAACACCTTACGTCTGGAAGGCGTAGGTGGTCCCTATTCCATCGTGCTGGGTGCACAGGCCTATCTGGCGCTGAATGGGGGCGATGACGATGGTTACCCTGTCCGCAAGCATATCGAAAGCATGATCGACGGAAACATTATCTGGGCACCCGCTATTGAGGGGGCTTTTGTCGTATCAATGCGCGGTGGTGACTTTGCCCTTGATATTGGGCAGGATTTTTCAATCGGCTATCTGGGACATACAGCAGAAACAGTTGAACTCTACCTGCAGGAAAGTTTTGTATTCCGTGTCCTGACGCGCGAGGCTATTGTCGCGATCGGGTAAGGTATGGATAGGAGCATGACCGCAATATCAGAATATCTGCCTTACGGTCATGTAAAAACAGTTCCTTAAGCTTATGCTCTTGGCCACCATTTACCAGTGCGGATGGTGGCCAGTCCGCTCCACAACAATGGCCTGCCTGTTTTTTAATCCCTATGCGGCATTGCGTAGGTCTTGCCACTTTCCAACTGGGTAACATACGGACCGGTCCAGTCGCGCATGAAGATGGCATTCAGGTCCCGTGCAGGCGATGCGCCATGCACGAAAATAGCGGCATTGACCGAAGTTGTGAAATAGCTTGGTTCCCAGTTTCCTGTGCCAATATAAACCGCATTGTCATCAGCCACGGCATATTTACAATGCTCCACACGGGCATAAGGCACAGGATTACCCTTTATTGCCGGAACGGTGCTGAACTTTACCGTAACATGAGGCAGGACGGATAGAGATTTGAGATAGGACTGCATGGGTTCCGAGAGAGCCCAGTCTGATACGATAATCTGTGTCTCCACACCACGGGCCGCGGCATCACGCAATGCCGTATCCAACACGGGCCAGTAGCCCGGTGCCCCATAGTGGTTGATGGCGCTCATGGTCAGTACCTGCAGTCTGAAATTCTTGCGGGCTGCATGGATCATGTCAACAAGTGCCCTCTGCTCGGTTGTCAGGGCCGCTGGCATCATGACTGCGGGACTGAAGGCGGGAAAAGCTATAAGGGGTTCTTCCCCATCTGAAAGGATGACCGGGTTATCTTGGGTCACAGGCACAAAATCCGGCGTGCCAGCAAATTTTGTCTGAACTGCTGGTAACGCCGCACCCTGCGCCAGCATCCAGAGCATATTGAAGTCGGTTTCAAAATCACGCGCTATGGGTTCATTATCAATACGGGCACCAATTTCATGAATATGTTCAAGGGCACGCCAGTCCCAGTTCTGGCTGCCAACAAACACGGTTCTATTATCCACCACCATATATTTTGCGTGCAGTATTCCACCTGTCAACTTATGCCCCGGCAGGATGGCCGTCGTGATATTGGGAACATCTTTCAGCTTTTCCAGAACGGGTGCCGTTTCCTTTAGAAAAGACTGTTCAACTACAATCCTGATCTGGATACCTGCCCTGGCACGTTCAACCAGACTATCAAGAACGTCAGATATGCCATGACCTGGCTTGTCCGTAATATAGAAAACGGCGGCATCAATGGAATGCTGGGCGTTATGGATCATATCAAGCCAGACATCCTTGGTGCGTGGTATGCCGACCTGCCCGTACTGCGTCTGTTCGGGTATGCTTTCAACGATCTGGAAATTCTTTTCTTTCTCACTTGCACAGGCAGTACCCGTTGCGGAACAGGCCAGAATGACAGTCGCAATGTAGCCAAGTGGCCTTGAAATCTTTTGTGAGATCATTTTTGAATACCGTTCCTGTGTTTCCAACTAAGGCGACATCGTTTTCTTATTAATTAGAAATGAAATAATCGATCATATCCCGTATATCCCCTACCCGATGCACGACAACAATACGAACTGCCGCATATAATGACTACTGCAAAAAGCATACCATCACCAGGAAGGCACCATGGCAGTGGTCTGGAGAAGGGTACATTCTCCAGACATACCAGTAATTGGGTCAAGAAAATCGTGAAATTGGGGGCCTGATATCCAATCCGTAAACACCACCGGTCATGGATACGATAGCATCCCCCAGTTCCCATCATACTGCCAGACAGGCTGGCATGACAAACGATCAGAAACCACTGCTCATGGAGAAAATGGCCGAGAACGGAGAAGCGATACCATAGGTTGGCACATAGCCTTTTACGGATTTACCATTCATTGCAATAGCAGTCTGAGCGTTTGTTTCAATACCAGAAGCATAGTTCAGGTAGTGGTTGTTGGTAATGTTGGACAGGTTCAGCTTGATGGTCGGGCTTTTGAATAGTCCCCAGCTCTTGAATCGGTACCCTACACCGATATTCATGCGGACATAGGACGGAACAGCTTCGTCATTCATGAAAGTTGAATACTGCTTTGCTACGTATTTCAGGCTGAAATTCCCGAATATACCACCGTTATCATAATCCAGGCCAAGGCCAAACTGGTAACGCGGTGTCTGAGGAGCAAACTTTCCTTTTGTCGGCAGGAGTGCGCTCACACCCCTGGTCTGGGCAGCAAGATTGCTGTCATTGCGAGCATCGATATATTCAGCCGAAAAATACGGACGAATATTATAAATGGGACGTGTACCAATTTCAAAATCAACACCATTCGTGGTTTCGCCACCACCATTGATGCTGGTTGTATAGTAATCGCCCATATTATGGGGATCAACAATGGTCTGGGTAAAGAGCCGATTCGTGAAATTGTAATGGAAATAAGTCAGCGATGTATTGATCAACTTGCCCTGATAACGCCAGCCAAACTCCTCAGAGATGGACACTTCCGGCTTCAGGCCCGTGGCTGCGTGGTTGCTGTACCCGCTGCCTGCGTAATAGGCCCCTGAATCATAAAGGGAAGAATTCATCGGCACACGATAGTTTGTTGCAACAGAGAAGAAGAGCTGGTTCTTGCTATCCACCTTGTAGCGAAAGGCCATAGTCGGCAGAGCTTCGCGATAGGTCTGGTTGATGACGGTCCCGGTGGATGTATCTGGCAGATAGTTACGACCATCACGGGTAATGATGGAATATTTCAGACCTGCATCGATTGTCAGGCGATTGTGAAAGAGTGAAATGCTGTCACCAATGAATGGCGTATTAATGATCGTACGCGTCAGCGTGTCACGATACTGGGCGACCTGACCGTTGGCGAGGATAAGGTTGGCCCCATCACCATACTCATTGACCGGCGTGCCATCGGCATTCAGTGCACTGTAAGGGGATGTCTGGCGCTGATACGAATATTCAAACCAGTAACCAACCATCAGCCGGTTGATCCCTGCGGTCCAGGTCAGTTTCGTCACCGCACCCGGACGATACGTTCTAGTTATGGATGGGTTATAAAGCACGACATTCGTATTGCCGGCACTCTGCCCATTGATCGTGCCAGACATGGTCTGGGACCCATAGCTCATCCGGGTCATGTTTTCCGAATAGGCACCGCCACCGTTGCCGTAACCGTACCAGAAATAGGGTGTCTCGGTCAGGCTGAGATGACTTCCCAGATTGAAGTGGGACGGTGCACTGATATAAATGTTCGTAAACGGGTTGATACGGTTCTTGTAATAATACTGATCAATCTTCGGGTTACCGGTCATGACAGAGTTATAGACCGTATTAGCAGGCGTACCAGAGGGTGAGCCATCAATTGCTCCCGGAACCCCGATACCATATTTGTTCCATGATGCCATGGAAACCGATGGCTGGCTGTAATTGTTCAGCTGGTTACCAACAACAACCAGGGACATCCGGTTGCCTTTACCCCATTCCTTGACAACCTTCATCTCACCATGAAGCTTGCTTTCATCACCCGGCCCACGCCACATCTCTTCATGCGTGTCAGAGAACGAAAAATACGCGCGTGTACCGGAATTCCCCATAAGGCCCGTGTCAAACCGCGCAAAACCGCGGACCGCGTTATATGAACCGTATGAAAAGTCTGCCCGCCCCCCCATCTTCTCGGTCGGGTCGATGAGATACATGTTCACCACACCACCGGACGCGCTGACGGTCGGACTATCCAGATCGGCGGACCCCTGTGCGACCTGAATACTTGACAGGTTTTCCGAATCAACAATTTCCTGTGGATAGACGGCATAACTCCCGATATCATTGAGCGGAAAACCTTCAAGGGTATAGCCCATCGAGTTTTCGTTCATGCCACGGACGGATGTATGTCCCCCTGTCAACCCCATCGGGTCGGAATCCGTTGCATTGACACCAGGCAGCAGCGCAATCAACTGCATGGGGTTCAGCCCCGGGGTCTGCTTTTCAATATAGTCGCGTGTAATGGTTGATTTGGATTTGGGCGCATCTTCCTTGACCATAAGGCCACCACCAATGGCGCGACGCGTTACACCATCACTATAGTGATGACCTAGTACCAGCATTTTCTCATCGGTCGGGGCAGTCTGGCCAATCATGGTGGGGCGATTATCAAGATTGACATCCGCAGTGTCGGCCGTGCCTGTGGATGCGGGTACATTCTGTGCCTTGCCGCCAGCGGACAAAGACATGGTCGTGCCTTGGGCAAATGCGCTGGAAACCCACAAAGACGAACACAGGAATGCCAGTTTGACACTGGACTTTCCGACGACAGACCGATTCATTTCGTTGTGGAAAAAATATCTTATCATTCTTTACTCCACATAAATGTGTCTCATTTTAAAAAAAATGATTGTTGCTGCGATAGTTTTTACCGTGGAGACAAGATTATTATGAAATTCATAGAAAATTTATGAAGTTATTTTTAAATCTTATAGCTTGTTTCGTAAGTGTTGTTATATTTAAGCACCTGGAAATCTTGTATATCTTTTTATTTTTTTGCTCACTCTGTTCAATATCCGATTTTACGTTTCTTGAACATGGTGTATATAAAAAAAGAACAGTATTGTATCGTGGAGGCTGTTCTGTCTGATACAGGTCTATGCCGTTCATATCATTCACAGAGCGCAGAACCACCAGTACAGGCAGGGTTTGTTACCGGATGATATGATACTGCATCCACACCCATCCTGCCCAACCGCCCTTACGGCAGCCCATGGCGGCCATGGCACCGAATGACACATGCTACGCTTTAATCGAACCAACAGCTTTACACGTGGAATACCAGACCAGGATGGAATCGACTGGCTACAGTGCAATAAGACATGGCTGTAGCCGGACAGGGTCACCGTATCGTTTCATTCCTGTGAAGGCCACGCAGCCGCAAGCGTGCCTCATGCCGCGCCTTAAGGGCCAGACGCTCGTAATGGATATGCTGACGTATCCAGTTGAGCATGCCAGACAGCGTGACCACCACAATCCCAACACAGGTCCAGCTATCAAGCGGTTGATGGAACAGGAAATAGCTGAAGGCAACGGCCCAGAGCATCTGGCTGTACTGCGGTAGGGCAACCCGGTTAGCCGGCGCGCGGGCGGTAGCCATCATCATAAGCAACTGACCTAGTGCCGCCAGAAAGCCATAACCGAACAGGAACATCCACGTTCTGACCCCATGCGGCCAGTGTGCGTGCGCGAACATGAGCGCCCCATCACCAATCAATGGACCGAACAGGCTGGAGCCAAACAGGGAAAGTCGTGGGGTATCATTACCTGCAAGCCGATAGGCAATGACTCCCACCGCATTTGCGATGGCCGCGATCAGGGCGCACAGATGCCCCAGATGGAGGGCACGCATACCCGGCCGCAGGACAATCAGCACCCCGACAAATCCCAGAATGACGGACAGCCATGCCCAGCCTGAAACTTTTTCCCGCAGCAGGGTAACGGACAGAATGGTAACAAAGAGCGGCATGAGAAACATGAGCGAAAGCGCTTCAGGCATGGGCAGGAGCATGAAGGCTTCCACGCTTGCAGCCGTGGCGGCAAAGGTAGCTACGGCCCGTACCACCCACATGCCCGGATGCTGCGGGGCAAAAATATCCAGATAGGATTCACTGGGCCTGCGGATAAACGGGATAATCAGGAAACCAAAGACCCCACCGGAAAAAGCCACCTCGAAGGGATCCAGTTGTCCGGCGAGCAGCTTGGAATAGGCATCACTGACCGAAAATGATGAATATGCAGCAAAAGCAAGCATCATCCCTGATGTAAGAAAGGCGAATTTCATCTGTGACATCCCAACCTGCGGTAAGGGAAGCCATTATAAATATGCAGTCCCAAAAACCAGTGCGGGTAGGGAGAGCCTGCCATGCGCCATGCAGCACCGCCCGTGGGCCATCTGTCCAGCCGGTTACCGCAGACCCAGCGCTTTTATCTTGCGGTATAGTATTGCCTGCCCAATGCCAAGGTTACGGACCGTTGCCGTCATATTTTCATGGGCCAGCGCCAGGGCCGCGCGGATGACATTCTCCTCTGCCCTGCGGAAACCGACCCTGTTCTCGGTTGCAAGCCTGTCCAACAGGTTGGGGTAGGTACGGAGCACGTCAGCGGTCCAACCTATCATGATGCGGGTACCATGGGTGGCGCCAATGACCTCTCCCTCCCCGTTTATGGCAACCGGGGGGCAGAGCAGCCTTCCACTGGCCCAAGAGATCAGTATCCTCTCGTCCTCATGGTATTCACGGAACAGTTGTTCCGCTATCCGGCAGCCGGACTGTTGCAACGTATCCAGCACAAGGGAGCGGCGTTGGAATGGACCGTACCGTTGAAGGTCGCAATGTTAATCACCCTGGCCACCTGCCCTACTGCATTGACCACCGGCACCGCATCACGGGCCAGCAGCGAGAAACAGAAACGACAGTGTTCGCCCGCCCGTAGAAAGATGAGACAAGCGTCGCGCATTGCCGTGCCGATACCATTCGTGCCGGCTATAGACTCATCCCATCACCTGCACGCAGCGCCAGTCTACTGCTGCATACGGACAGATGGACAGGGTCCATATTGCAAGCAAGAATCGTAACATCCAAGGTCAGCCAGCAGAATCATGAAATCCAGCCGCTGCATTTCAGGTATGGCGGTTTTAAGCAGGGCAGCGGAGCGATGGCTGACATGGCGCAGTTCTGCACCAGAAAGTACCTCCGCCTTCCATCATTATGAAGGATCAAGGTTGTATGACGACATACAACGTTGCCAGGACCTGATGGCTTCTGTCCAACCCGATGCCCGGGAATCTGACTTGAAGCGGGATATCTCCCTGTTTCTGACTGTCTCCATCCCTTGCTGCCCCCTGATCAGTCTGTCTGGCCTTCCTTCATGCATGTCAGGTGAGTTGCAGGGTTGCGTGAAAATTATCTAAAAAAACAGAAAAGAATTTTTATACCCATTATCCTATGTGCAGGACTTTATCAGTCTCTACCACAGATAGACAAATTTTACATAATATGCATTGCTTTCAGGAATATTACGTCCGTCAACAGAATGCGAATAGCGTGTTGTAAAGGAAAGATGCTGTGAAATATTGAACATTGCACCTGCCCCCAATGTTATTTCACGGCTGTTTGAATCATCAAGATACTGGCCGGCAGTACGGTCATATGTTCCTTTTACGTTCTGCCAGTCCAGAGCAAAGAAGGGCTCAAACAGGTGGGTCGCCTTCCAGCTGAAGCGCAGGTTCGTATAAAACACCACACCGGGGGAATAGGTATGCCCCCCCTTCACATGCTTGGCAGCCCCCGCCACAGTCCCGGCATCGCCATCAAAACTGAAGTGCTTCCATTCGTAATCAAATATGAAACTGGAAATATTTGACCAGTAATTGGGTGATGTCGCATCGCGCGTGCCGACAGCCGTTTGCATAAAGGTCTGGATACCGAAAGTACTGTGTTTGTTAGGTTTGAACCATGCCGCAGGCCCCACAATGGTCGGGCCAAGGCCACCATAATTCGTACCATCAGCCAGGCTATAGCTTTCGCTCTGGATCAGTTCGAAAGCGAAGCCGACATGTGGGATGGCCTCAAAACTGCGGAAATGGACATATTTCGTCATACCTGACCAGGTGTGACTCCCTCCCATCGGTTTGCGCTGCCCCAGACTGTTATAGGAATGGCCGGCGGCGTTACCATCGCCGTACTGCACCAGAACATTGAACGGCTTGAAATCGACCGGCAGGTCATATTCATGGGGTCCGATGATCCCCAGAGTCACATCCGAAGCCTGTGCCCTGGGCGCAAGGTCGCTAACGGCGGACGTAATGGTAAGACTCAGCATAGCATATAGCCATACCGATCTTTCTCTCAGACGCATGGGAAAACTTCCATGTAAAGCTGCAGGAACCGAGCATGATCGGGTAACTACACGGTTATTGTTATTTATTGGGATGCGTTGTTACGCAAAACCTTGCCGATAGCGGGATTGAAAACCTGCGTGCCATTATCAGCGCCTACGTCCATGAAGACAACGCCACACCCAGTCACAATATTGCCACCAAAAAAGTGCATGCTCGTGTCCACAGATCGGATACCATACGCTACTACTGTTCCTTATAGTGTTTCAGAAACCGACATTGCATGCGGAAACAGGAAAATTCCCATTAATGAGCAATACTATAAATATCAGAAGCGATAATGACCCCCTGTAGGCTTCGTGCATGCCGTGCGTCTTTCCATCAGTCTCCCGGGCTGCACGACATACGAAAGGTTCTGGCTCCGTGTTATGTCCAGTCCATGCCCTATGCGGAATGCCGCGCAAAAGTTTGTCTTATGTCGACCAAACTGTCTCGGATATGAGACAGTTTTCCGGGACGGAACCAGATTCCATCTATCCCTGCACCATGAAGCCCGCAGTACGGATGTAAGGCCTGAGTTCATTCATGAATGCACGGATACTGGCCCGTGTGTGCTGGCGGCTTGGCAGTACGGCGTACAGGTCAATCTTTTCGCCCTGCAGATCAGGAAATATACGTACAAGTTTTCCTTCTTCCAGATCCTGGTACACGTCACAAAGCAGCTTGTAGGCGATCCCCTGGCCTGACAGGGCCCAGTCATGAATGATTTCCGCATTGGTTGTGGATAGACGGGGTTCGACAGTCACAACCTCCGTTTCCGTATCGTTGCCGATCGCCCACCGGTTCAGCAAAGCCATGGTTTTGTTGCGACGCAGGCACAGGCAGTCATGTCGGACCAGTTCGCGCGGGTGTCCGGGCAAGGAACGCCGACGGATATAGTCGGGAGAGGCACATAATACCCGCATGGTCGAAGCCAGTCGGGTCACCACGGCACCGGGTGTATCGGGCAGCCCCAGTCTGAGCACCACATCAAGCGAGTCACTGACATCATAAACCCCTTCCGAAGCCAGGGCGAGGTTGATGTTCAGCCCCGGATGGCGGGCACTGAAAGCCGCGATGAAAGGGGCAATCTGCCTGCGCCCCAACTCCACCGGGGCGCCGATGGCCAAGGTTCCCTTGGGTGCGCGGGTGGAAGAGGAAATTTCCTCTTCCAGATGATCTATATCAGCAACGATGGCCAGACCACGTTCGTAATAGAGCCGTCCCGTCTCGCTCAACCCGAAATGGCGCGTATTGCGAATGACCAGCATGCTTCCCAGCCTGGCCTCGATCCGCGCCAGCCGCCGCGATACGGCGGCTGGCGATGTACCCAGGCTGCGTGCGGCAGCCGTCAAGCTGCCGGAATCCACCAACGTACTGAAAAAACGTAGATCTCCAACTTCATTATATGACAAATCCGGTACCTCCTCTCTGTCCTGATTACCCCGCTTTTTGCGTTTTCCGTAATATTATTTTTCCTTATAGATCACTACCGAACTATTCAGGTAAAAGGTATGTTACCACCAACAGATACCGACACTGCGCGTAAAGCGGTACCATGCATCAGCGATGGAGACATGAAGATGCCCGTTCAGGATACCATGCAGCAGACCGGAACCCCGTACGTGGGAGAGGAACTGCGGCAAAAACTCATCGGGACATGGGAACTCGTGTCCTACAAGGTGGAAGAAAAGGAGAGCGGTACCTTCATACCGGCAATGGGGCCCGCACCCAGGGGACGGGTCGTGTTCACAGCCGATGGCTGGGTGGCGTTCAATCTTGAAGGCAGCCATCGCCATCCGGCAAAAAATGATGAAGAGCGCGCCCGGTTGATGAAAACACTGGTGGCCTATATCGGTCGCTTCCGGGTGGAGGGAAACCAGTGGATCACGCATGTCCAAACCGCGTGGGCACCTGAATGGGTAGGCACAGAGCAGCGCCGCACCGTTGTGGTAGAAGACGGACACGCCAATGTACTGACTCCATGGCGCAGGATGCCCAACTGGGCCGAAGGGCGTCTGTCGCGCAGCATCATCCGCTTCCGCCGCGCACCCGCCGCCTGACCGGACTCCCATAATCCCTGAACGTAATCCTGCACTTTCATGATCGTAATTCCGGGATGGCGATGCGGGCACACCAACCGCCCATGGTACACAGAAGCCTCGCTGCGGCCTGTATCACACAGCCTCCCCGCCCCGGCCCAGACCGAGGCTTTTTTGTGTCCTGCCCTTGGGTTATGCACAGGGGTGCCCGTTACATGCACAAAAATGCAATGTTCAAATAAAAATAAAGAACACTATTCACAAAATCGTGTTATTTGTTAATATAATCTTTCTGCTCTGTAAACCGATACACACTCTGTTCCTGATAGCCGAGCCTGCGGCCCCAAGGCGCGCGGGAAGGGAGAGCAGACAATGTGTGTCATCAAGACATGCGCCAAGAACGAGAATAAGTCTGCAATAAAATGGAACATCATTCCTGCCTGTATCAGGTCACTGGTCATTACACTGGGAATGCTGTTCGCCGGTTGCACACTCACTTCCGCAGTATTGGCCCAGACAGAAACTGCAAAGACCGCGTTCACCACCCATTACGAACCAGCCGCCTTCCCCATGACCGAAATGGGACAGGTGGCGATTGGCCCCCTCGTACCCATGCTGACCGCCTCCCCCCATCTGTTCGGGACCTGGGGCGGCATCCAGCCATGGCTGGCAAACCGGGGCATTTTCTTCAATGTCACCATCAATGAAGAATACATGGGCAATGTTACCGGTGGTAAGCAGCGCGCCAACGTGCTGGCGGGACAGGTCGCGGGTGCGCTGGACATAGACTGGCAGCGCCTTGCGGGGGTCCCGTCTTTCTGGACCCATATGCTGGTCATTAATGGCCATGGCAACAGCCTGTCTAACGCCATGGGGGATTCCATCACCAATCCTGAGGAAATATATGGCGCGCGTGGCAACGTAGTCGCCCATCTGGTGGACATGTATGCCGACAAGGGTTTCCTGCGCGACCGCATCATTCTTTCGGTGGGCGTGATCCCGACAGGCAGCTTTTTCAACCAGGACTATCTGGCCTGTTCGTTCATGAACGTATCGGTATGCGGCAATCCCGCACCTTCCAAATACGTGCCGGGCGGCCGGGACTGGCCTTCGGGCAACCTTGGGGCGATCCTGCGGGTGCGGCCCACGCTGCGCACCTACATCATGGGCGGTATCTTTGCCGTCAGTCCCCATGCTTATAACGGCGGCATATCAGGCTGGGCACTGGGGCAGGACGGGTTGGGCAAGCTGTCCTCGCAGGTCGAAATCGGATGGAGTCCCTCCTTTGGCAGGCACCACCTGCTGGGGCACTACAAGATTGGGTACTGGTATGACAATTCCCGCTATCCCAACCTGTATGCCGACATAAATGGCAATTCCTTCCAGGCGACCGGCCTGCCGCGCCGTTATGAATCCGGTATGAATGCGGCATGGCTCATGTTCAACCAGATGATCCACCGCAGCGGTGATGGACTGGCAAACGGCCTGATCGTGATTGGGGGCGTTGATTACACCCAGGGTAGCCAGGTAGCCATGCGTGACCATGAATGGATTGGCCTGCTACAAAGCGGCACGCCATGGGGCCGCCCGCTGGACCAGATCGGCGCCATGTTCCAGTACATGGAAATGGGCCATACCGTAGCGTTGCAGCAGGAATCTTCTCTGGCACTTGGCCTGCCCTACCTGCCCAACCAGTGGGGCGCGGTGTATGGCATCCAGAGCCATGAAAACGTGTGGGAAGCCTTCTACAGCATCCATGTTGCCCGTGGCACGGCCTTCCAGCCTGATTTCCAGTACCTGCAGCGCCCCGGTGGAACAACCACCTTTCATGATGCGGCGGTGATCGGGTTCCAGTTCACCACTAACCTGTAAAACAAAAAAATAAAGTAAAAACTTTGGGGCCATGATCCGTTATTGGTAATAATATATAAAAAAGGAATGCAGCATGGCGGAATACGTTGGCGCGATAGACCAGGGCACGACCAGTTCCCGGTTTATGATATTCGACCGCAAGGGGACCGTGGTTTCCGTTGCGCAGAAGGAGCACCGACAAATCTATCCCCAGCCCGGCTGGGTCGAACATGATCCCATCGAAATTCTTGAAAACACGAATGAAATGATTGGCGCTGCCATGGCGCGCGCCAATCTGGGGGCGACCAGCCTGGTATCGGTCGGCATAACCAACCAGCGCGAAACCGCCGTGCTATGGGACAGGACAACCGGCCTGCCGCTGCATAACGCCATTGTCTGGCAGGATACCCGTGTAGACCAACTGGTCAGGGAATATGGCAGCGATGGCGGGCAGGACCGCTTCCGCGCCATTACCGGACTGCCGCTGGCAAGCTACTTCGCGGGGCTGAAACTGCGCTGGCTGCTCGATAACGTGGAAGGCGCGCGCCAGAAGGCCGAAAGCGGACAGGCGCTATTCGGCACGGTAGATAGCTGGCTTTCATGGAACCTGACCGGCGGGGTCAACGGCGGCATCCACATCACCGACGTGACCAATGCCTCGCGCACCCAACTCATGAACCTCAGAACCTGTGCGTGGGATGAGGACATGCTGCGTGCCTTTTCCATTCCCGCCGCCTGCCTGCCCCGTATCGTGCCGTCTTCGCAGGTGTACGGCACGATCACGATCCCCAGCCTGCAGGGTACGAAACTTGCCGGCATTCTGGGCGACCAGCAGGCGGCTCTGGTCGGGCAAACCTGTTTTTCGCCGGGGGAAGCCAAGAACACCTATGGCACCGGCTCGTTCCTGCTGATGAACACCGGCACCGACCCGGTCCAGTCAAAGGCAGGGCTGCTGACAACGGTGGCTTACCAGTTCGGTATGGAAGAACCGCGTTACGCGCTGGAAGGCTCCATTGCCATTACGGGCGCGCTGGTGCAGTGGCTACGCGATAACCTGAAACTGTTTGACCTGGCCACACAGATCGAACCGCTGGCACGCAGCGTTGCTGATAATGGCGGGATCTACATCGTGCCCGCCTTTTCCGGACTGTATGCGCCTTACTGGAAGGAAAATGCGCGTGGCACCATTGTCGGGCTGACCCGCTATGTCACGCGCGCGCATTTTGCACGCGCAACACTGGAGGCCACGGCCTATCAGGTCCGCGATGTCGTGGCCGCCATGGAGGAAGACAGCGGCATCGTTCTGACCAGCCTGAAAACCGATGGCGGCATGGTGGCGAACGAACTGCTCATGCAGTTCCAGGCCGATATCCTCAACGTACCGGTCGTGCGCCCCAAGGTGGTGGAAACCACGGCGCTGGGTGCAGCCTACGCCGCGGGCCTGGCCGTGGGATACTGGGAAAACATTGATGACCTACGTGCAAACTGGGTGGTGGACCATACCTGGCAGCCCACCATGCCCGCGGAGCAGCGCAGCCGCTACCTGGGGTGGTGGAAGAAAGCCGTACAGAAATCCTTTGACTGGGCGGAATGACGCACCCGTCCTGCATACACAGACAGGGAAACAGGCCAATGAATCGCGCATTCCTCGGCGAACTGATTTCTGAAGCCCTTGCCGTATTCATCATCATCGCCTTTGGTGATGCGGTGGCGGCGATGTACCTCCTTTATGATCCCAGTCCTTACCTACAGTCCTACTGGGGCGTATGCATCGTATGGGGGCTGGGGGTAACCGTTGCCATCTATGCCACCGGGTCGGTATCGGGCACGCATGCCAACCCGGCCGTTACCCTTGCGCTGGCAACCTATCGTGCCTTTCCATGGAAAAAGGTGCTGCCTTACTGGGGTGCGCAGGTCGTAGGGGGTTTTGTGGGGGCAGGGCTGGTCTATGCGCTGTATTACCCTGTCATCAACCACTTCAATGATGTCCACCAGCTTACCCGCACGGGCGGTGGCGGTGCGGGTGTATTCTTTACCGCACCCGCACCGGGCATAAGCATATGGCATGCCTTCAGCGATGAAATCATCCTGACCGCCATACTGGTGTTCGGCATCTTTGCCATTACCGAACAGTATAACGAAATGGCGCCGGGCGCCAATTTTGGGGCGCTGATCATAGGCTTTCTGGTTGCGGCCATTGGTGCCTCCATGGGGTATCTGGAAGCATGGGCCATTAACCCCGCGCGCGATCTTGGCCCACGCCTGTTCGCCTATGTCGCGGGCTGGCATGAAGCTGCCCTGCCCGCGGCAGGCCATTACTGGTGGGTGCCCGTTGTCGGCCCGCTGATCGGGGGGCTGCTGGGAGCCACGGCCTATGAACACCTGATATTTCCTTTCCTGCCTGCACAGTTGCGTGCACAGAAGGCACTCCAAAGCAAGATCGAAGAAGAGAGCATCATTATAGGAGAATAAGCCCCTGCCCGCCCCCCTGCTTTTCCGGTAACGCGACACAGGGTCGAGGAGCCATTACCCCGATACGAAGGTGGAGGGTTCGAAAAACCCCTGGTTCTGGCCCTCTGTGTGTGATTCCCTCTCTTCTGTGATGATTGAGGGAATGGCTCATGAAGCAGCCGGGCTTCTTTGATGTGGACGAGCGACTAGCCCGTTTGAGTGGCCTTGGCGATCAGCTCGAAGCGTTTTCTCGGACTGTGGATTTTGAGGTGTTCCGTCCTGATCTGGACAGGGCTCTGGCCTATGCGGACGGAAGTAAAGGTGGCCGTCCCCCGTTTGATCCGGTGCTGATGTTCAAGATCCTGGTGATCCAGACGCTGAACAATCTCTCCGACGAGCGAACGGAGTATCTGATCAACGACCGGCTGTCCTTCATGCGCTTCCTCGGCCTGGCGTTATCGGACCGGGTGCCTGACGCCAAAACGGTCTGGCTGTTCCGTGAACGGCTGACCGAGGCTGGCGCCATCCAGAAGCTGTTCGAGCGCTTTGACGCCACCCTGCGAAACGCCGTAACCGGCCGTTTGAGGCCGCCTTATGATTGAGGATTGTGACTGGTAACTTACCGTCGTTAACGACGTCGTTAACGACGTCGTTATTGACGTCATTTGAGAGGTAAGAATGACCCAGGAAATCCTGATTGGCGTTGAACGCCGCCGCCGCTGGTCGGATGAACGGAAGCTGGCGATACTGGCTGAAGTTGGTGTGGATGGAGCAAGTGTATCGGATGTGGCACGTCGACATGACCTGACCCGCCAACATCTTTACCAATGGCGGACGTCATTCCGTCAAAGACTATCTTCCCCAGATCAGTCTGTGGCGTTTGTTCCTGTTGCTTCAGTGACGACACCTGCTGTGGCATCTGGCGGTGATCCTGACGAACTGGCCATAGTGCTGCGCAATGGCCGTAGTATCAGGGTGACGGGACATCCTGCCGAAGATCTTCTGGCCCGGGTCATCCGGATTGCGGAGACGGCATGATTGGCGTGGGCAACGGCGTGCGTGTCTATCTGGCCTGCGGGGTGACCGATATGCGCAAGGGCATATCGGGTCTGGCAGCACTGGCACAGGACGTGCTGCGTCAGAACCCGACATCAGGGGCGCTCTTTGCCTTTCGTGGTCGCCGTGGGGACAGGATCAAGCTTCTGATGTGGGACGGTCAGGGGTTCTGTCTTTATTACAAGGTGCTTGAGAAGGGACGTTTTCCATGGCCGTCTCCGGCAGAGGGCGTTGCACGCCTGACGACAGCACAGATGGCCATGCTGTGGGAAGGCATGGAGTGGAGACGCCCTTCCTGGTCTGCACCACCGTCTCGCGTGGCCTGATTTTTATGGCGTGAGAGTGCAGAACATTTTGAATTTTCTTAGGTTTTCTGCTATTTTTTCATAATGACGTCTGCACCTGCGGTCCTGCCTGATGATCCGGATACCCTGAGGGAAATGATTGTTTCCCTGCAGACCGAAGTGGCTCGGCTTTCTGCGTCAGCCCGTGCGTATGAAGCTCTTGTCCAGTCTCTCAAAATCCGGATCGCACGTCTTCAGAAACAGAAATTCGGGGCCAGTTCAGAAAAGATAGACCGTGAGATTGAACAACTCGAACTGCTCCTTGAAGATGTAAAAATCGCCATCGCGGCAGCCGATCCTTCTCCTGATATCAGGGAGCATGATGTCAGCGATGATGCACTCTCTCCCCCACGGCAGCGTGGCAAACCAAAGGTTTCTGACACGACACCACGGGAGCGTATTGTTCTCGACCCAGGTGAGGCCTGTCCTGCCTGTGGCGGTCCCCTGCGTCTTGTAGGCGAAGATGTCACCGAAATACTGGACTTTATTGCGGCAAAACTGAAAGTTGTCGAAACGGCACGGCTGAAGAAATCCTGCCGTCACTGCGAAACACTGGTGCAGCCTGAAGCACCGTCGCGCCCTGTCCCACGGGGGATGGCTGGCACCGGGCTTTTAGCCCATATCCTGGTCTCGAAATTCGATGACCACATTCCGCTTTATCGTCAGAATGAGATCTTTGCCCGTCAGGGTGTGGACATTCCCCGTTCAACCCTGATCGACTGGTGTGGTCAGGCCGTTGCCGTTCTGCGTCCTCTGACAGATCTGATCCGTCAGGATGTCGTAAAGGCAGACCTGCTACATGCTGATGATACACCCATCCAGGTTCTTGACCCCCGTCTGCGTCAGGCTGGCAAACCCCGGGGCGTGAAGGAAGGGCGGATCTGGAGCTATCTGCGCGATCCCCGCCCATGGGGAGGGAGTGATCCGCCCGCCGTGGCCTACTGGTTCTCTCCCGATCGCAAGGGGATCAATCCCCAGACCCATCTGGCACAGTTCCGGGGCATTCTGCAGGCTGACGCCTACGCCGGGTTCAGGGATCTGTATAAACCAGACGCAACAGGAACCGTGCACGTGCGCGAAGCGGCCTGCTGGGCTCATCTCCGCCGGGCCTTCCATGATGTCTGGAAGGGCAGTGATTCGACAATCGCAAGGGAAGCACTTGAACAGATCGGAGAGCTCTACGATATCGAGCGCCAGATCACCGGACACCCGGCCCCGTATCGTCTGGCTGTCCGACAGGAACAAAGCCGCCCCCGTGTCACAGCATTCCACGCATGGTGCGAAACACAGCTTGCCCGTATCCCTGGAAAGGGGGAACTGGCAAAAGCGATCCGTTATGCGCTCAACCGGTGGAAGGCCTTTACCCTGTTCCTCGAAGATGGTCGTGTCGCCATCGACAACAATCCTGCCGAACGCGCCATACGGCCCGTATGCGTGGGGCGAAAAAATTATCTCTTTGCCGGATCCGACACCGGGGGCGACAACATCGCTGATGCCATGACGCTTATCGAAAGCGCAAAACTCTCCCGGCTTAATCCGCACGATTACCTCGCCGACGTCCTGGCCCGTATCAACGAGCACAAGATCAACCGGCTCCACGAACTGTTGCCATGGAACTGGAAACCCGTGAATACACTGCACAGACAGGCCGCATAATCAAGGCGGCCCAGAGCGGCCGGTTACGAAACGCCGGGTATCTGCCGATGTCCGGCCAGATCCTGGATGCCACGCTGGTGGCGGCGCCAAAGCAGCGCAATACCAACGCGGAGAAAGTTGATCTTCGGGAAGGCCGCATTCCGCAGGACTGGCAGGACAAGCCTGCCAAGTTGTCCCACAAGGATCGCCATGCGCGATGGACACTGAAGTTCACGAAGGCAAAGCGGCAGGAGGACGGGACGCTCCCGTCCACGGACCTCGCCATCCCGTTCTTTGGCTACAAATCGCATATTTCCATCGATCGAAAGTTTCGACTGATCCGGAAATGGAAAGCGACGGATGCCGCCGCCAGTGATGGTGCCAGGCTGCGCGAGGGCTTGCTCGATAAAACCAATACGGCCTCAAGCGTTTGGGCCGACACCGCGTATCGCTCGAAAGCCAATGAGGACTTCATGGACAAAGAGGGTTTCGTCTCGAAGGTTCACAGGAAAAAGCCGCATCTCAAGCCCATGCCTCGCCATATCCAGCGCTCTAACGCAGGGAAGTCCGTCATCCGATCCCGCGTCGAGCATGTCTTTGCCGATCAGAAATCGCAGACGGGATTGTTCGTCCGGACCGTGGGCATTACCCGGGCCACCATGAGGATTGGCTTGGCCAATATCGTCTACAACATGCGCCGCTTCCTCTTCCTCGAGAGGTTGAACGCGGCCGCGTAGCTATCCCATTGGCGACAGCGTCCGATCTGCTCAAGACGCAGATCAAAAGTCACCCCAAGAACCGTCAATCAGCACGACAAAAGCCTGAAATCAGGAACCACGCGCGCCAATCAACGGTTCTTCGATCCCTCCAGATCGCTTTGATGCGGCCCTGCGGAATGCGGGTTATCTGCCCATATCAGGCCAAATCTCCGATGCCGCGCTGGTGGCAACACCCAGGCAGCGCAATACCAATATGGAGAAGGCCGACAAACCGGCTCCAGCCCAGCATTACTCTATAGAAGCTGTCGGATCGCCCATTCAACACGATCAATGTCAACATACCATCCATTATGCGGTCCATCTTCAAAAAAGAGCATGGAATAATAACGGCAACCGGCAATCTGGGCCAGGCGCATTGGTCCTACATTGAGATAACTGGCCTGTATTAGCTCAAGCAGGGCCGTACCTTCACGGGCAAACAGCATGTTCGATACGCCTGCACCATGGCCTGCCACGACAAGGCGGGCCTCACGAAATATTCTGATCTGGTCTGCCAGACTGGTCCCGGTTGCGACAAGAATTTCAAAGCCGAGAGACCGCAGGCGATCAATCAATGCATCCTCATTAAGAATGCGCCTAGCTTTTGTGTCCTGCCGCGATATATAAACCAGCCTGTCGGTCCTGCCGATCTCGCGCAAGCCTGTCTTTTCAAGCAATGTTTTCTGGAAGGCAACCCTTTCGGCAACAAGCCCTGGTTGCGGCAGAGCCCTGCCCAACAGGCGGCTGCAATAGAGTGTCCTATCGGTCCGCACATATTCATTACGCGCGATCTCCACCAACCGGACATTATGACGCCCCTGCAGCAAAATATTGAAATAGCTTCTCCGCAGGGGATCGAGTGTTCCGGTCAGGATGGATACTGTCCCCTCACCATCCTCACCATCAAGAATATCAAGGCACAAGCTGACTGCATTGAAGGCTTCAGCCATGAAATGATAATAATTCCCGTACAGATGGTTAAAACCCATAATGGAAATGCCGGGCACAACATGCTCGTGGTGCTGCTTCTGCATGCCTTCCCATACCGACTGGTGCAGGGATGTCTGGATATAGGGGATCAGATAATCACTACCAAATACTGGCTTCCTGCCTGAAAAGATGAAACCTGACCCACCAACTACACAATCGGGCAGTTCATGGACCGAAAGGTCTAACCACTGGGGAGCAGACATCCCGCGCCACTGCATCTGTATTCCGGCCTGGGTCTCGTTATGTACCGTCGCTCCACTGTCGAGCAGTACAGCCGCATGGATTTCACGACCACCCAGCAGGGATATGGCATCTTCAGGTGTGGCATATAATTGCGTTCCCAGGTCATGCGCATGCCGGAAGTCATCAAGCAGAAAACCACCCGCCCGCGCGTGCGGCTGTACAAGACGGGATTCAATCAGTTCCAGGTCACTACCCAGGCTAACCTTGGGGGCATCAAACCCGCGAACGACAAAAGCCGACATGTTGAATATTGTCTCATCAAATACATGATTGGGGCGGGCAGCCAACTCCCTGTAATCCACATCATGTAACCATGTCTGCGGCACGATCCACCAGGCACGCACATCAAATGTCGGTTCGATGCCAAAATGCTCAATGTGGTAGAGTCCGCAACTATGCCCTATTTTCCTGAAAAAACCGACATTAATCTGTCCAAACATCCTGTTTTCCCGGTAATTCTCATGAAAACTCTTGTATCCCAACCCAGCCAGATATGCCCGCCCATCTGATGAGGGTTCGATAAAGACAACCATGGGAAACCGCGTACAGACCCGGGCTACAAAATCAGATGCGGTATCGATATCCGCAGCATGCGTAAGCTCCAGCGCACAGAGCAGTATCCTTGCCTGCGGATATTCTGAAGCTTCTGCAAGATCTGCAATCTCGATAACATCATAAGACGAAAAAAAATGTTCGATATTACTGCGCACTTCATATGGCGTTTTTAGCAACAGTGCCTGTTCTTTTTTAGGTTCTTGCATACCGCAGACCCTTTTTCCATTTCACCCGCACCCAAAGCGAACACTTAATCAGAATAATAAAACCACAACTGCTATCTACTATTTTAATGTTATATGAGACGGAGAGATGCAATTCTCGTTTTCTTTAATAGAAAATAATATAGAATCCATTTTTTCATTTTTTACAACATCAAAGCCTGCAGACTTATATAATTTTTGACACGGCATATTATCCTTGGTTTTCATCATGACGGCATTCACCGCCTTGCACTTAGAGGCCGAGCGTATTTTCTTCACAATCTCATCAACAACAAAATATTCTATGTCCATACCCATAACCCGGCAGCTCATAAGGAACTGTATAATGGTATTACCCTGCACATATACGACACCAACAAGGCCATAGTCAGCGAATTTATCTTTTACTGAAAATGTAAATATTAATCCGCCACTAAATAGAAACTGCGTTACCTTCTCATTTGTCCACCTGACTCCTGTCGTATTAAACTGGTTTGTTTTATTGGTCAGTTCAAGAACGCGGCCCAGATGCCGGTCTTCCCCGTTCGCAATTCGGGAAATCATGACTTCTGTTCCCAAAGAGCCAAGGAATTCGGTACGGGTTATTGAACTGCGAACCTGTTCACGGGCAATCTGCCCCTTGACCATGACTTCACGCCTTGACGACTCATCAGTCAGGTGCAGAATTTGTGTCTCTGCTGACCATAGAAGAATACGACGCACCAGATAAGGGTTGCTGCCAATAACACGGATGCCGGGTAGCGCTGCCCTTACGGATTCCCGTTCAACCGGATTGTCATCAACAAAAACAACATTCTTGGGTTTTATATTAAATAGACTGCATATTTCGTGAATATTTTCTGGCTTGGGCTGCCAGTTTATCCGTATGGCTGCAAAATCATCAAGAGACAGGAACCCGGGCTGGACAACACTTTCCCATCTTTCCCGTACAAGCGCCATGTCGTTTTTTGAACAGATGGCCACCAGAATGCCACGGGCCCGCAAGTGATGGATTGCTTCCCATATACCAAGAGGCCAGCCATCTGTTCTGGGCCACGGTTGGCGATCGGGGCGATAATCCTCTGCAATCTGCCCCCGCCACAGGGTATTGTCCAGATCAAAGATGACGGCCTTCACCTGGTCCACCTGTCGGACAGTGCGATATGTTGAGACAGCCTGTTCATAAACGGCTGCCAGCAATGCTGATTGATGAGATTCATAAAATGTATCAAGCGCTGGCACGGCTTCAATACGATTATGCGGCGCACGATCCCATTCTTCTTGGAAAAAACTGGCGCCATGTGAATAGAAATAGATCATGTCATCAAGAAAATACTGCTTGCCCAGACTATTACCCAGTGCATCAACATCACATAAAACGACATTATTGTATTTTCGAATACTCCGGGCAAGATAAGCATTGAGTTCACGCACGACCTGTGAAAGATCCCCTGCCCCATGCCTCTCCGCCAATGAAAGCACGATATTCATCTGCGGGACGGAAAAATTGGCGACAAAAGTCAGAAGACCATGGACCTTGTTATAACCCAGGGCGGAATCCAGCATCGTATCCATGATGCCATATCCATCTTCAAGGACCTGGTCGAGAAAACCCGGGGTTCCCAACCTCATCGCCCATATGACCCTGTCTGTCAGGATAGACCGCAAGGGGATCTGGATATACTGGAAATTATAGGTTTCCACTCCCATCGGCGGGCAATCGGGCAGGCTGCCGGCGTAATTGAACGGAATATAGTCAAAATGCACATCTGGGTACAGCCGACTGAACTGCTCATAATAAAGGGCCGTGAGGCATGACCCGACAAGAAGGACGCGGGTAATGCCCGCAGGGGTCATGCTCAGGTCTGTCGGGAACAGGAACCGGGCAGGAGACAACGGGACGTTATGCTGTATGGTGGGCCGAAGGGAAAAATGCACGCCGGGATCGGCAACAGCCTGCAGGATGATTGTTTCGTCATCTGCCGTGCGGACCTGCTTCCACATGGGGATGGCCTTGCTGTTATAGATGACAAGCCCATCATGCATGATATCCCAACGGGCTTCATTTGGATGTTCATACCCTTGTATACAGCCATCTGCTGCAAAGCGCATGATCGTGGTCAGAGGTTTCCCTGCACCCAGGCCGAATGTCCACTCTCCTGTCTGCAACCGGGCACGGATGAAAGCAATCTGATTGTTCATGACCATTCTCAAAGCAGTAAAGAATTTCACCTCCAGATGAGGAAAAAATATTTTAAAATAATATTATTATCTAAATGTTAATACACTCTGTTTTTTATTTTTGTCCGGCACTGTGAAACGGTTCGATGATCACAACCGCCCTACCCCACGACCTGATATGGCCTTAAAAACTTAACAGTCAGATAATACACGACAAATGCTTTCTGTTACGTTTAGACTTCATATACCCGATGGCAGGGCCAATACAGAACGCGCATTATGATATGGATCAATCGCCGTTCCACACTGGCGCCCCTCTACAGATTTTGGGGGAACATCGACATTCTGCCGCTCGACGTCGGGGCGCAGGCACCATATCCTGTCCACTTCAGGCACCCGGGCAGAACCGGCCCCGCGACCTGAAAACTTTACGGCCCAGCAACGGGCATTGAACACAAAGAGGAGACACCGAAAAGGTGGCCAAACGCGTAACCCTGGCAGATCTGGCGGAACAGACCGGTCTGAACATTTCCACCGTAAGTCGCGCGCTTTCAAGACCCGACCGGGTCAGCAGCGAAACACGCAGGCTAGTTGAAAAAGTTGCCTCTCAACTCGGTTACGCAACGAATATTGCCGCGCGGAACCTCAGTCGCGGCACATCGGATACCATTCTTGTCCTGGCCTCCAGCTTCAAGGGACAGGCGATTTCCCCGGTTTTCACCCAACTACTGCTGGGGGTATGCGAAGAAGCAAAGTCCCAGGGCCTGAATGTCATGCTGCAGCAATGCCTGGAGCAGACCATATCGGCCCGTGATATTATCCGGTACCTACAGACCGGCGTAGCGGACAGCGCGCTGCTGGTGGCTGCAGAGCAGTGGCTGCCCCCGACAGATAGCGAAACAGGAGAGAAGATACTGCCAATTGTCAGCATCTTCAAAGATCTGACGGCGGCTGGCCTGACCAGCGTCATGACACAGGAGACGGATGGTTATACGGCAATCGTCGATCACCTACTCGCACGCGGGCACCGCCAGTTCGCCTTTGTCTCTGGCCCGGAAGACATAATGCATGAACAGATCCGATATCGCGCCGTGAAGCAGAGACTGTCGGCCCAAGGGCTTGACAACGCGCTGATCCGCCTGAAGGGCGGCCCATTCGACATGCCTTCGGGCCAGAAAGCCGGACAGGCCTTCGTAGCATTGGAAAACCGTCCTTCCGCCGTGATCTGCTGTAGCGATGCGCTGGCACTGGGGTTCATGCATGCCGTTATGGAAAGCGGCCTGCGCGTACCGCAGGACGTAGCCATAGCAGGCTTTGACGGTATGGATTACACTGCCTTCACCACCCCAAGCCTGACAACTGTCATCCAGCCCGCCGTGGAACTGGGCCGTGTTGCCGTGCAGTTACTGGGCGACCTGCACAATGGCAAAATTACAGTCCCGCGCCTTGTCGCCCTTGCACCAACCTTCATGGCACGACAGTCCACCTGCCCCCCTGCCAAGACTGATGGCAAGCGCTTGCATTCCTGCTTCATTGCTGTATGCAGGGATTAAGTATTGCACTCAGTCCATAAAGCCGCCCTCTCCAGGCGGTAAGGGAGCACGCACGGGTGAAAATTGGAACCGACCTGGTCACTTTCTATAATCCTGCGTTCTGGAGACTGACAACACAGGCGGACATCACCAACTTAGCCCGTGCAGATGGCCGCGCATTCTGGACCCGGATACTGGACAGCCTGCACGAAGCGGGCATAACCGGCATTGAAATGACTTTCCCCCCCTTCGACCAGATGGGAGCGGTTGCGGCATTTGGTTCGGAAGCGTCGCTTAAACATGAACTGGGCATCAGGGGGCTGGAAGTATGGTCGTGTTTCTTCGCGGCGCTGGATCGCATGCCTGCAGGCCATTACGCGAGCACTGAGTCGCAGATCCTGACTGAAGTCGATGCTGCTGCCCGCTTCCTTTGCGCAATGGGCGGGTCCGTCCTTGTGGTGGGCCTTCCCTGCCGTCAGACTTTTCTCTCCACGCCGTCTGCCTTTATTGATCTGGCCTTTGCAGCCCCCCTGTGCGGGCTGCTCAACCGCATGGGGTTTGCTGCCGCACGCCATAGCATCACACTGGCCATCCATACGGAATCCCATACCGTCGCCTGCGCCCCGCGTGATGTGGACCTGTTCATGCTCCTGACCGATCCGCGTTATGTTTCCCTGTGCCCCGATCCGGCGCATATCATTCTGGAAGGGGGTGATCCGGTTGCCCTCATCACCCGCCACCGCGAACGGGTGGTGGCGATGCACTGGAAAGATGCAACCCGCGCCATGCCGGTCGATACCCCCATCGATACGGATATCCATACCCGCCACCGTGCCTTTTTCTGTGAACTGGGCGATGGCAGGGCCAATTTTGGGCAACTGGCCGCACAGTTGGGCCATGCTCCTCTGCGATGCGGCCCTATCTTGGAACTTGATGCCTGTGCGCAGCCGGTGCCCGTGCTCCGCCGTGGCATCGCGTTCATCAGGGATCTGACTGAAAGACGCACACCATGAAAGGGCCCGGCCTCTTTGTTGCCCAGTTCATCGGAGCACAGGCTCCTTTCAACACCCTGTCCGGCCTGGCCCGTTGGGCAGGCGGCCTGGGTTACAGGGCACTACAACTCCCGACACATCTCGATCATATATTCAACCTGGCACAGGCAGCCTCCAGCCAGGATTACTGTGATGCGGTGCGGGGCACACTGGCAGAACATGGCCTGGTGATCTCGGAACTGTCCACGCATATCCAGGGTCAGTGCGTGGCGGTCCATCCGGCTTATGATCTTCTGTTCAACCGTTTTGCCCCTCTGTCGGTACGGGACTGTGCTTCTTCGCGCACGCAATGGGCCGTTACACAACTTGGCCTTGCAGCCCAGGCTTCGGCCCGGCTGGGACTTAAAGCCCATGCTACCTTTTCCGGCGCGCTGGCATGGCCTTATCTGTATCCATGGCCACCACGCGATAACGGGTTGATCGACCTTGCCTTTTCGGAACTGGCAGCCCGCTGGCAACCGATTGTAACAGCATTCGAGGCAGTCGGGGTTGACCTGTGCTTTGAACTGCATCCCGGCGAGGACCTGCATGATGGCACGAGCTTTGAACGCTTTGCCGGCCTGCTCGGCAATCCGCCGCGCTGCGCCATCCTGTATGATCCCAGTCATATGCTGCTCCAGCAGATGGATTACCTGTCCTTCATCGACCTTTATCATGACCGGATTGGCGCCTTTCATGTAAAGGATGCCGAATTCCACCCTACCGGCCGGCAGGGCGTCTATGGCGGCTTTGCGGACTGGCGCGACCGGGCAGGCCGCTTCCGCTCCCCCGGCGATGGGCACATTGACTTCAACGGCGTTTTTTCGCGCCTGACGCAGTATGGCTATGAAGGCTGGGCGGTGCTGGAATGGGAATGCTGTCTCAAATCCGCGACACAGGGTGCACGTGAAGGTGCCTCTTTCATACAGCGCCACATGATCGAGATGACACAGCAGTCATTTGATGATTTTGCAGCCAGCCCCCTCTCCACGCAGGAACGGCAGCATTGCCTGGGTTTGTCAGGAACGGACAATATACCATGAAGACATGGCCCGTCGGCATGATTGGTGGCGCGCCCGGTGCTTTCATGGGTGATGTCCACCGACGCGCGCTTGCCCTGAGCGGACAGTTCTCACTGGTGGCAGGATGTCTGTCGCGCCACCCGCAACAGGCCCTTGCGGCCGGGCGGGCACTGGGGCTGGCACCCGAGCGTACCTATGCCGACTGGGCACAGATGGCACGGGCCGAGGCCGCCCGGCCAGATGGCATTGCCCTTGCCATTATCGTCACGCCAAACGACACGCACCTACCTGTTGCCGCGGCCTTTCTTGCAGCGGGTATTCCGGTGCTGTGTGAAAAGCCGCTGGCGCTTACGCTGGAACAGGCACAGCATTTTGCCAGTCGTTTCACTGCAAAAGCGAACGATATGGTCATGGCCTATACCTACAGCGGTTATGCCATGGTCAGGGAAGCCCGCAGGTTGGTACAGGCAGGCGCGCTGGGGGCAATCAGGAACATTCAGGTCGAATACCTTCAGGACTGGCTAGGCAACGCCGACAGCAACGGCGGATGGCGGCTTGACCCGCAGACTGGCGGCGCGGGGGGCTGTCTGGGTGATATTGGTACGCATGCCTTCCATCTGGCGGAATTCGTATCCGGCTTGCAGTGCCAGAGCCTGTCGGCACGGGTTTCGCGGCTTGTACCCGGTCGCGCCGTACCCGATGATGCCCAGCTCCAGCTTCGCTTCTCGCACGCGGCGATAGGCAGCCTATGGGTAAGCCAGGTTGCCACCGGCTGCGGCAACGGCCTGCGATTGCGGCTGTACGGCGAAAAAGCCGGACTGGAATGGAAGCAGGAGCAGCCCGATACCCTGGCCCTTTCGACCATGGATGGCCGCACCACCCATACCGCACGCGGTGGTAGTGCTGTCCTGACCCCTTCCTTCCTGCCACGTGGCCACCCCGAAGGGTATCTGGAAGCCTTTGCCCGCCTTTACAGCGATACGGCGCGCCTGCTCGGGGGGCTTGATGCGCCGCTCCTACCCCGTTTGGCGGCAGGGGTGCGCGGGCTGGGATTTGTCGAAGCCGCTTTACAATCCGGCGCACGGGACGGTGCATGGACCATGCTGCGGACATAACCATCAAACCCGTCCATGCTTTTGCTCCATCAGGAATGGAATATGACCGAAACGCGATACGATGTCATTGTCGTCGGCTCAGGCGCCGCAGGAGGGATTGCCGCCAAGACCCTGACAGATGAAGGCCTGTCCGTACTCGTAATCGAGGCGGGACGTACGCTTTCAGACAGCGATCTCAAGCCCCCACGCGGGGGGAAAAACGATAACATACAGCTCTTTCCCCGCATCCGGGCTACCCTGTCAGGCCAGCATATCCAGTCTCGCGTAGCGTTTTTCCGTGAAACGCTGAAGCATCTTTTCGTCAATGACCGCCAGCATGGCTATACCACCCCGAAGGATGCCCCCTTCCTATGGATACGCGGGCGGCAGACGGGCGGGCGGCTGCATACATTCGGGCGCGTGCTGTTCCGCTGGTCCGACCATGACTTCAGGGGTGCCAGCAAGGGCGACGGTGGCGTGGACTGGCCCTTTTCCTATGCCGATCTGGCACCGTGGTATGACAGGGTGGAAACTTTTCTTGGCATCCACGGCACCCGTGACGGGATCGAAACCGCGCCCGATGGCATCATGGCGCAGTCCACCCCCCTTACACCGGAAGAACGCAGTTTCCGCACGGCGGTCGAGACACGGTGGCCAGATCGGCATGTAGTGCCATGGCGCATCAATCCACATAATGGCAGCCCGCTGTCCAGCGCGCTGCGGGCGGCAATGGCGGGCGGCAGGCTGACGGTCCGCCCGGATACCGTGGTGTGCGAAGTCCTGACGGACCCTGCATCGGGACGCGTGACCGGTGTGTCCCATGCCGACCGCACGACGGGGGAGCGCGGCGTGAGCCAGGCCAGGGCAGTAGTCGTGTGCGCCTCCCCCATAGAGAGCATCCGCCTGTTGCTGAACTCGCGCAGTCGCCTGCATCCCAAGGGGCTGGGCAACAGTTCCAGCCTGCTTGGGCATTATTTCATGGATCAGTGCCCCAGCCTCATGTTCGGGCGCTGGCCCACGTCGTGCCGTGAAGGTAAAGATGAGCCCCTGCCCACTCATACCTTGTTCGGCACGACCGGAGGACTGTACGTTCCCCGTTATGAGAATGCCTGCGAAGCGCATGACCCAGCCTTCATGCGCGGCTACACGTTCCAGGGTTCCATAGGCCGCCATCCTTCGGAACCGGGTAAGGATATGCCGGTCACGATCATGGGTTTTGGGGAAATGCTGCCTTATCATGACAATGCCATCACCCTTGACCCACAGCGGCGCGACCGATGGGGCGTGCCCCTGCCCCATATCCGCTGCGTTCCACACGCCAACGAACGCGCCATGCTGCACAGGCAGATCCGTGACTGTGCAGACATGATCGAAGCATGCGGCGGACAGGTTGACTTCTGGGCTTCCCCCCTCGGCCTGAGAGAAAAAGGTGCAGGGCTGTATCCTGATAAACCGTTCCCCATCCGCTGGTTCATACGCACGATGTTCCCCAGAAGCCTGACCATGGGCGCTGCCATTCATGAAAGCGGTGGCGCACGGATGGGAAATGACCCGGCAACATCCGTGCTCAATCCCTTCTGTCAGTCATGGGATGTACCCAACCTGTTTGTCACGGATGCCTCGTGCTTTCCCACTGGCGGGGCGCTGGGCACGACACTGACCGTCATGGCCGTAAGCATGCGGGCCTGCCACCATCTTGCCGGCGCGCTCAGGGCAGGCCGCCTGTAGTCGCTCATTCTCTGTCGGGAGGCGCCCATGTCATCCATCATCACCGAAGTTTCCCTGCGTGAGAAGATTGCTTATGGATGCGGCGACCTGTCCTCCAACCTGATGTGGGGCATGACATCCTCCTACCTCATGTTCTATTATACGGACATATATGGCCTGCCTGTGGTGGCGGTAGGGTGGATCTTGCTGGCGGCACGGATTTTCGATGCTTTCTGTGACCCTGCCATCGGCTATATCATAGACCGCAAGGGCGGGCACATCGTGCCCCGCCTGATCCGCAACCTTGCCGTGGTGTTCGGGTTGCTGGGCTGCCTGTGTTTCCTGCCTGCCCCCTTTTCTTCGCAGGGGAAAATACTGTGGGCCATGCTGACCTATACTGCATTTGGGGCCATCTATTCCTGCATCAATACACCTTATGGCGCATTGGGCACGATGATGACCCGCAGCGCACGCGACCAGGTTGACCTGAACGCCTTTCGCATGAT
The DNA here is from genome assembly GCF_000182745.2 of Komagataeibacter medellinensis NBRC 3288. Classification (NCBI taxonomy): domain Bacteria; kingdom Pseudomonadati; phylum Pseudomonadota; class Alphaproteobacteria; order Acetobacterales; family Acetobacteraceae; genus Komagataeibacter; species Komagataeibacter medellinensis. The sequence continues at coordinate 230,062 of NC_016027.1, read as the reverse complement.
GGGCTGCCAGGGTGGCCAGTTCATCGTATCCCTGCTGACCATTCCCGCCATCACATGGCTGGGGGGCGGTGCCAGCATGCTGCAGCGCCAGCATGGCATGGCGCTATACGCAATGATGCTTGCCCTTACGGCCACCCTACTCTGGCGCTATGTCGGGCGGGTCTGCATTACACGATACCCGCCCCCGCCGGTGCGCCATTCCCCCATGGCGATGCTGCACACCCTGACGCGGAACCGGAGTTGGTGGATCTGCAATGCGCTTGTCTTCCTGCAGTTTTCCGGCCTGGCAGCACTGTATGGCTTTGCACTGTACTATGCCCATATCATTTTGCGTGGCAGTGATGAACTGGGCAGCATTCTGCTGACGGTCGCCACCATAGCGGGCTTTACCGGCGCAGTCATATGCCCGCATGGCGTACGCCTGCTGGGGGTGGTCGGCACTGCCTTGACCTGCCTGGTTACACAGGTGGCAGCCTACATACTGCTTGTGCTTGCCGGAAGTTCGATACCATTCTTTTTTGGAGCTTTTGTCACGCTGACCCTGGCTCAGGGTATCGCATCACCCCTCTATTATGTGCTTCTGACGCATGCCATAGACCGGGGCAGGCAAGCATCACCCCCCAACACGGCTGGAGTAGCTTATTCAATCAATACGTTGATCACCAAAATATCTATGGGAATAACTGGTTTTATACTCGCAGGCTTCCTCTCATATGGCCATTATGCGGTGGGTGTCAGTACATACCCTGCCGAGTTGCAGCATTGGGTCATGGCCGGTTTTGTATGGCTGCCGATGGGCGCTGCCGCCCTGCAACTTGTGTTTCTGGCATTATGGCCACGGGGCGTGGTGCCGCGGCCCAAAACTGCCTGTTCGCTTTCCTGACGTGCCATTCGGGGCCGGGAGCGCCATAAGGCACGGCTGGACGAGATAGCTTCAGCTCCGTTGGGAGAGAAACAATGTCCGCTACCGCGCACTACAACCCCGGACCAGCAGGCAACCCTGTTTCAGCACAAAACACGAGATTTTCTGGTGCGTTAGCGACGCCATGCAGGTCCAGCCCAGCGGAGATACCCTGCCGAGTTCGGTATTATCTCGGCGACTGGCGTCGCGGGCCTGAACCAGATGATTGCACTGCTACATGCAGAACAGAAGGCACTGACCGAACCCGCGCGGAAACTGTTTCAGGAGATTGTTGCGCATATGCGGGTTCTTGAGCAGCAGATCGACGATATTGAGAAGCAGATTGTCGCCGCTGTCCCAGATGCTTCGACTTTCCGGTCAGGACGTCAATGTGCTGCCTGGCTCGGTCTGACGCCCAAAAGTCACAGCAGTGACAGCAAGGAACGACAAGTTGGCATCAGCAAGGATGGGGACAGCTATCTCGTCCTGGAAGCAATGGCCGTGATCCGGCTGGCACGCAAGGAAAGTGCTGGTCAGCAATGGGCTACAAAGCTGCTTGAGAAGAAAGCAGCGCGTGTCGTATCCGTCGCCTTGGCCAACAAGACAGCCCGGATTGTCTGGGCGGTTCTCACGACAGACAATGAATACAGCCGCCCGGAGTGCCTGATAGAATACAGAGATTTGCCCTCATCGACCGACAGGAACGACGAAGGTGAAAGTGCGGAATGGTGAAATATGATGGCAAACCGGTCAGGCCGGGGAGAGGACAAACCCGACGGGACCAAGTGCTGCAAAAGCACGCAGAGGTGATCAGGTATCCAATCCCCAGACTTCATCAGAGCCAGCAGCCCTTGGGCTACGCAAACAGGCCGGACACATGGTTCACCCGACATCAAAGTCATACCATTTGCATCGTCAGGACCGTCCACGCATAGCTCTGTCTGGGTGATATCGGCATCCTACCCCGGTGTGATATCGAGTTCGCCGGATTGCCCAGAGTATCGCAAATGACATGGATCCTTTGTAATCAATCCGCCTTATAGGCATCCGATGGCCTGATCCGTGAGCCCCCTCTTTTTGAGAACACCCACGCTGTGCTCATACGCCCGGACAATGATGCTGTTAATCATCATGTATTCGTTGTCGTGATCTGCGGGCAGATGACAAAAGATCCTTTCGATGCCACCGCTTTCACACCAGCGGTGCAGACGGCGATGTATGTTTTTCCAGTCCCCGAAACGGGCAGGAAGGTCACGCCAGGGGATGCCTGCACGGTAACGATACAACACGGCTTCCACAAACAGACGGTTGTCCGCAGGCGTGCCGTCGACGTGACCTTCACGACCGGGAAGAATATCCTTTATCCGCTCCCACTGATCATCGCGTAAACCGTAGCGCCGCATCTGTCTGCCTCCCAAAAAGAAGGGGAAACAATCAGCACAGAGAGACAGAAAGTACAACCCACAGCCGTCAGGACCAGCGGTTAACTGACGACACGCCGTAGGACTATTTAATTTATTTTCCTGAAAATGAGGAAGAATATGCTAAAATTATGTTATTACAAATATATAACACATATTGCATATATGAATAAATAACAGGTTTATTTATACTAATAAGTAATGCAAAGGTTCAAAATTTTATAGAAACCCACGAATTATTAGTATAATTATAAGTCTTATGCTCAGCGTATGATTTTCTGGATTTCAAAAAATCGATTAGATATGCACAAAATGCATATAAGCCATAAGGTGAAATCAGAACGCATCGTTATTATATAATCGTGATGAAACTTTAGAGTGAATATAATACAAGAGGTTGCAAAATAATGAAGGGTATTGTTTTTAATATTCTGGAAGAAGTCGTGGAAAATAACCACGGCGTGGAAGCATGGGATACCCTGCTGGAGGCCGCCAATGTCAGCGGCGTCTATACTTCACTGGGCAGCTACCCCGATGCGGAAATGCAGGCGCTGATAGTAACAGCTTCAAAGCACTTGGGTATTACGCCAGCCGAATTACTGCACAGCTTCGGGCGAGATGCCATGCCCATCCTCAAGAAACGCTATCCGGAACTGTTTAATACGCATCCCAATTCGCGCAGCTTTATCCTGAGCGTGAACAGCATCATCCATCCCGAAGTGCGAAAGCTCTATCCCGGCGCGATGTGTCCGTATTTCCACATGAAGGAAAACGACGATGGCACGCTAGACATGACTTATAGTTCCGAACGCCACCTGATCGACCTGGCGCAGGGCTTTGTGCTCGGTGCGGCCGATGTGTTTGGCGATAAAGTTGAAGTCGAGCGTTTCCCACCCGGATCTGACAAAAAAAACATGTTGCGGGTGAAGTGGTTATGACCATCAACTCTGGATCGGAGGCAGAAGTAACGGATTATGAAGCCCTGTACCGCCGCATCCGTCGCCGTTATGAGCGCGAACGCGAAGTGCGCATGGAAGCTGAACGCATCGCGGAGGACGGGTTGAGCCAGTTGTATGCGCGTAACCGTCAGCAGACCTTGATGGAAGCGGTTGCCGCCCAGGCCAATAGTGGCCAGTCAGTGGAGGACATCGTCCGCTTTGCTTTTTCGCAGGCCTGCGAGATGGGACCATGGTGCATGGCCCTGGCATGGTTGCCAGACAGTAAGGGCAGCGACCGAGTGTTTCGTCTGGCCAGCCATCTTTCAGGACATGAGAATGCAGCTGCCGGTCGTGCACTGCCTATCGGGTCTGACGATGCGCTATTGCCCAGCATCTGCTCACGTTTGCAGATGGAGGGTTCGAAAAACCCCTGGTTCTGGCCCTCTGTGTGTGATTCCCTCTCTTCTGTGATGATTGAGGGAATGGCTCATGAAGCAGCCGGGCTTCTTTGATGTGGACGAGCGACTAGCCCGTTTGAGTGGCCTTGGCGATCAGCTCGAAGCGTTTTCTCGGACTGTGGATTTTGAGGTGTTCCGTCCTGATCTGGACAGGGCTCTGGCCTATGCGGACGGAAGTAAAGGTGGCCGTCCCCCGTTTGATCCGGTGCTGATGTTCAAGATCCTGGTGATCCAGACGCTGAACAATCTCTCCGACGAGCGAACGGAGTATCTGATCAACGACCGGCTGTCCTTCATGCGCTTCCTCGGCCTGGCGTTATCGGACCGGGTGCCTGACGCCAAAACGGTCTGGCTGTTCCGTGAACGGCTGACCGAGGCTGGCGCCATCCAGAAGCTGTTCGAGCGCTTTGACGCCACCCTGCGAAACGCCGGGTATCTGCCGATGTCCGGCCAGATCCTGGATGCCACGCTGGTGGCGGCGCCAAAGCAGCGCAATACCAACGCGGAGAAAGTTGATCTTCGGGAAGGCCGCATTCCGCAGGACTGGCAGGACAAGCCTGCCAAGTTGTCCCACAAGGATCGCCATGCGCGATGGACACTGAAGTTCACGAAGGCAAAGCGGCAGGAGGACGGGACGCTCCCGTCCACGGACCTCGCCATCCCGTTCTTTGGCTACAAATCGCATATTTCCATCGATCGAAAGTTTCGACTGATCCGGAAATGGAAAGCGACGGATGCCGCCGCCAGTGATGGTGCCAGGCTGCGCGAGGGCTTGCTCGATAAAACCAATACGGCCTCAAGCGTTTGGGCCGACACCGCGTATCGCTCGAAAGCCAATGAGGACTTCATGGACAAAGAGGGTTTCGTCTCGAAGGTTCACAGGAAAAAGCCGCATCTCAAGCCCATGCCTCGCCATATCCAGCGCTCTAACGCAGGGAAGTCCGTCATCCGATCCCGCGTCGAGCATGTCTTTGCCGATCAGAAATCGCAGACGGGATTGTTCGTCCGGACCGTGGGCATTACCCGGGCCACCATGAGGATTGGCTTGGCCAATATCGTCTACAACATGCGCCGCTTCCTCTTCCTCGAGAGGTTGAACGCGGCCGCGTAGCTATCCCATTGGCGACAGCGTCCGATCTGCTCAAGACGCAGATCAAAAGTCACCCCAAGAACCGTCAATCAGCACGACAAAAGCCTGAAATCAGGAACCACGCGCGCCAATCAACGGTTCTTCGATCCCTCCAGATTGCCCCGAAAAGCCAGACGTTGGGCATAGTGCTGGCGGGCTCCCCGTTTGGCCCCTTGCCGGACGACGCCGTTCTTTTGCCCGCTCCGCGCTTCGTCCTGAAACCAGATTTCGATCCGTTTGCCGCGCGGCAGATGGCCGGTGCAGGACTTCAGGATTGTCAGGAAGTTTTTTTTGAAAGCATCCATAACGGACGGGTCCTGTCCCGGATGGGGGGCCCTGCGCTGACATGACTGAAGCCCGGTCTCTTCAGCAGGGTGGAAACGTGGCGCTTGTGATACGAGACGTCCAAGCGCTCCTCAATCACCCACTTCAGATCAACGCGGCACCACGCCGTCCCGGTTACGGTCGGGTCCAGCCATTTCCGCCTGCGGGTCTGCCATCAGGCGACAGACAGAGCCGTTTCACCATTGATCCCGCAGCATTGAACCGGTGCCCCAGTCCCGCAGGGTCTGCCGGTTCATGCCACCGATCCGTGTCGCGTCCCCTCGGCTGGCACCGTCCCGCACCAAAGCCAGAGACAAAAGGCGCCGTGCAACATTCGCATCCCATGCACGAGAGGCCAGCCGCCGAAGCGCTTCAGCCGTACAATCCGTCTGCAATGCAATCGCTCCTGCCCTCTCCGATCCTCCCTCACAAGACAGAATTAAAACAGGACGGCTACGTCACTTCACAGATTAGGTACATGTAATAGCCTTTATTATAACATACATATTCATTGAATACATAATTTTTATAATATCTATGCCCGCACCCCAAATATCCGACCAATTGCAGCCGTCACTACCATGGCCATAATGCCCCAAAAAATGACCCGTATCGCCGGACGCCATGGAGAGGCCCCCCCTGCGCGAGCACCTACAAACCCCAGAACCGCCAAGCCTGTCAGGGATACGGCGGAAACTGCCCACGACACCACCCCGGCAGGCGACAGCAGGGCTGCCAGCACAGGTAGTATGGCACCGGATGAAAACGCACCAGCCGATGCGAAAGCGGCCTGTACCGGGCGCGCTGCCGTTGCTTCGGAAATGCCGAGTTCGTCCCGGGCATGGGCTCCCAGCGCATCATGTTTCATAAGCTGGAGGGCAACCTTACGCGCCAGAATGTCGTCCAATCCACGCTGACGATAGATTCCAGCCAGTTCGCTCACCTCAGCATCCCAACTACAGCCAAGTTCCTTTTTTTCACGCGCAAGGTCAGCCTTTTCTGAATCCGCCTGCGAACTGACGGACACATATTCCCCGGCCGCCATGGACATGGCCCCTGCAACCAGACTGGAGATCCCAGCCAGCAGGATGCTTGCCTGTGTCGCATTGGCACTGGCAACGCCAATGATCAGGCTGGATGTTGACAGGATACCATCATTTGCTCCCAGAACAGCCGCTCGCAGCCAGCCCAGTCGCGATGTCGCATGGATTTCCTTGGGCCGGACCGAAGTGTTATTTGCCATATTCATCAGATGCGTTTCCTGTCATCAGCATTCTCTGAAAGATGCTGTCCCTCAAAATGAAGTAATGAAAACATGCCGCCAGCGCGTGACCGGTAGCCAGAAAGATGATCAGCCAGCCATTCCACTGATGCAGCTGGTGCAGCAGGCTGATCGTTGAAGCTGAAAATTTTTCGAACGGTGGCATCAGTTGCAGGGCGAAGAAGCTCATGGGCTGCCCGTTCCCCCACCGCCACAGGTACCCAAGGGCAATTTCCAGCGTAACCAGCCCGTACAGGCTATATTCCACGCTGCGCGCCATCACGCAGTCCAGCCAGCGGTCCGCCGCCTGGATATGACGCCCCCATCCTATCCGCCACATCAGACGAATGGGAAACAGGACACTCAGCATCATCCCTGCTGTCAAATGGGTAACCACCAACTGGTGATGCAGCGGGTTACGGAACAGTCCCCATACGTTGGCGCTTGCGAACTGCAGTATAATAATGAAGGCGCAGACCCAGTGAAACAGGATGGTTGGCTTATCATACCGCAATGCCTGAAAAGAGGGTCGATGGCTCATCCTGATGATCCTATATTTCAAACATGACGCAAACCTGAACGCAGCCGCTCACGTATCATCAGGGATGGTCACGATCTCCGGGTTTGGAAAATACAGGGAGACACCCAGTCCCCTTGTCGAACCAACAAGGGGGGAGCGTAACTGCATGCCGGCATCCATTTGGCTGGCTATGTTGCTGGCAATGGCCAAGCCAAGCCCACTGCCATGGGCGGCAGTACTGCCCCGTACGAACGGGCTGGTCAGCCGTGACAGGGTATCGGGCGTGAGGGCCGTACAGTCATTGGCTATATCAATGCTGCCGTCAGGGCGGACCACAACCTGAACGGGTATGCCGGAGTTACCATGCAGCAGCGCATTTTCAAGCAGGTTACGCATCAGGATGCCCGTCGCGTCCATGTCCCCATGCACGAACACATGGCCAATGCCGTTTGTTGTCAGGACCAGGCTCCGGCCATCGCGCGGGTTATGCCCCAGATCGTCCACCAGCACATGCACCACCGCCAGCAGGTCAAAGCGGTCACGCCGGAAAGCTACGCCAGAGGAAGCACGTGAAAACTGCAACAGTTTTTCCACTGTCCGGCCCAACTGGCGGGTACGTCCGGCAATGACGTCCACCCGCCTGCCCGCGTCCGAGCTTTCCGGCACCATGCGGCCCAGCATCTGCACCTGCGCCAGGAGGGCACCAAGCGGGTTACGCAACTCATGCGCGGCGCTGGCGGCAAACGCCCGCTCGGTGGAAAGCGCCGTTTCCAGTCGGGCCAGCAACGTATTGACCGCACTCTGTATGGAAATCAGTTCGACAGGCAGGTCAAGTGGCGGAATGGGTTGCAGGTTGCCACTGTCGCGTGCGCGCATCTCATCATGCAAGCGATCCAGCGGGCGCAGGGCGCGGCGTACGATCAGGCGCACCAGCCACCAGATTACCGGCAGGAAAACCAGCATGGGCACAATGGAAATCAGCATTGCCCGCCGCACAGTCTCGCGCCGGTGAAATGTTGGCTCGCCCACGATCACACGATATTTCCCTGTGATCGGTGCCGCCATGTAAACGCGGAAATGCGGCACATTGGCAAAGCCGGTCTGCCGATCCCTGACAAATGGGTCCTGTGGTGCATTCTGTGAGCGCAGTACGACATGGCCGGATCCGTCCATCACCTGATAGGCCAGCGTGCGGGGACCGACTTCGGGCAACAGGGCCACCGATCCGGCAGCCTGATCGTGCAGCCGGGCCGTCACAACCGCCTGTAGGCGTTCGGAAACTTCCTGCAGGGAATTGTCCAGCCGTTCCGTTACTTCATAACGGGTAAACCCGCCCACGGCCGTACTCAGCAGCAGCAATCCCAGTATCACGACAAGCAGCACGCCGCTGACAATCCGTGTGGACAGGCTCCAGCTTTTCATGAACCGTTCTTTTCATCCAGACAGTAACCCCGGCCGCGTATGGTGCGGATGACGGCATTGCCTACCTTGCGCCGCAGTCGGCTTATGAAAACCTCGACAGTGTTGCTATCCACGTCGTGCTCCAGCGCATACAGGGCCGTTTCGATCTGCTGGCGTGAATGGATCCGACCCGGGCTGCGTGAAAGCAGTTCCATAATGGCCCATTCCCGTGCGGTCAGGTCCAGCACCCGCCCATTGCGCGATACCGAGCGATTTTCCCGGTCAATCGTAATCTCGCCAATACGGTAATGGACCTGCCTGCGCGGTGTCGCATAACGCCGCGCCACGGCAGCGATACGGGCCACGAGTTCGTTCAGGTCGTAAGGCTTGACAATATAATCATCCGCCCCTTCGGACAGACCGGTAATGCGATCACTGATCTGATCTTCCGCCGTGGTGATGAGGATGGCAATATCGGACGACGTGCTGCGGATTTCACGTAGCAGGCTGCGCCCGTTGCCATCCGGCAGCCCAAGATCGAGCAACATGAAATCATAATCCACGGTCGCTATGGCCGCGCGCGCGTCCTCCAGCGTCATGAACCAGTCCACTGCGTGCCCATCCAGCCGTACGCGCTCCTGCACTGCCGCCCCAAGGTCACGTTCATCTTCCACAATAAGGATACGCATCAGTTCCGAACCTTCTCTCGCATGACCCGGGCATAAAGCGATGGCAGCACCAGGAGTGTAAGCAGTGTGGACGTAACCAGCCCGCCAATTACCACACTGGCCAGCGGGCGCTCGACTTCTGCCCCCGCACTTTCGGAAAACGCCATGGGGAAAAAGCCAAGGCTGGCGACAAGGGCCGTGGCCATGACCGGGCGGAAGCGGGACTCAGCAGCAGCAAAGGCCGCCTGCGCCACCGCCATACCGCCCACGCGCAGGGTTGCGATTTCACTGACCAGTACTACACCGTTGAGGATAGCCACGCCAAACAGTGCAATAAAGCCGATCCCTGCCGAAATGCTGAATGGCAGGCCGCGTAATGTCAGCGCCACGATGCCACCGGTCGCCGCCACCGGCAGATTGATGAATACCAGAAGAGCAGGACGGACCGCACCAAACGCCACCACCAGCAGGGCAAAGATCAGGCCAAGGGCAATGGGCAGGACGATCTCCAGCCGCAGCACGGCTGATTGCAGGTTACGAAACTGGCCATCCCACTGCATGGTATAGCCTGCGGGCAGTTTCACGTCCCGCATCACACGGGCCTGTGCCTCGGCCACGTAGGATGCAAGATCGCGCCCGCGCACATTGGCCTGCACCACCATGCGCCGACGCACGCCATCGCGGCTGATGCGCGGCGGGCCATCGACTTCATGCACATGCGCCACCTGTGAGAGCATGACACTGCCTTGCCCGTCCGCACGTCGCACCAGCAGCGCACCGATGGCCGCAGCCGAGGTCACGCGCTTCGGGTCCAGGCGCACCTGCGTGCTGATGATGGCGTTATCCACGATCACCGGTTTCGTGCCGATATGTCCGCCCACCGCCTCTACCATATCCAGAATATCCTGTACCGCCACGTTGCGGCTGGCGGCCTGCGTGCGATCAATATCGGCCACGATCAGTGGCACGGTGCCATCGCCCGCCGCCGCCACGTCCGCCGCGCCTTTTACACCCGACATGGCGGCCACCACCCGGTCACCCAGTTCGGCCAGCGTAGTCAGGTCATCACCGAAGATCGAGACGGCAATCTGGGTACGCACGCCAGAGAGCAGGTCGTCCATGCGCATCTGCACCGGCTGGCTCCATGAATAGAGCGCATCGGGCAGTTCGCGCCGCAGGGTATCGTCCATCGCCGCGACAAGCCCGGCCTGGGTGCGGGCGGTTTTCCATGTGGAGGACGGGTTGAGGAAGATGAAGCTGTCGGTCTCGTTCATGCCCATCGGGTCGGTCGGGATGGCGGATGTGCCGGTATTGCTGACCACCGTCCTGACCTCGGGAAAGCTGCGTAAAATCTGCTCCTGCTTCGTAACTGACGCCAGAACCGTGTCGAGTGAGGCCGAGGGCAGTCGCGTGGTGGTGACCGCAAGAGCCCCTTCATCAAGCTGGGGAATGAACTCGCCGCCCAGCCGTGTGGCAAGGACAGCCGATATGACCAACACCGCGATCGTACCGCCAAACAGAGTGCGCGGATGCGCCTCGCCCCATGTCACCATGTGCGTATAGGGACGGCGCAGCCATGCGATCAGCCGCGTATCACCCGTAGGCCGCACCTGCCCCAGCGCCAGGCTGGCCAGCACCGGAATACAGATGAAACAGTATGCAAGCGAGGCCAGCAGCGCCATGATAACCGTCTGCGCCATGGGGCGGAACATATGCCCTTCTATCCCCTGCAGGGTCAGGATAGGCAGGTAAACCATTATGATGACCAGGATAGCGAACCCCACCGGACGCATGACCTGCTGCACGGATGATACCACGAGAGGCGTGAATTCCAACTCCGGTTCCTCCTCGCGTCGTGACAGGATATGTTCGATCACCACCAGCGACCCATCGACGATCATGCCGAAATCGATCGCGCCAAGGCTGAGCAGGTTGGCTGAAATCCCGAACTGCCGCATGCCCGCCATGGCGCAGACAAGGGCCACCGGAATGACCGAGGCAATGACAAGAGCTGCCTGCCAATATCCGATCACCACCACCAACACGCCTACCACAAGAACCGCGCCCATCACCAGGTTGTCGCGCACGGTAGCGATGGTCTGCCCGGTCAGGGTGGCGCGGGTGTAGTAGGGTTCCAGCGTAACCCCTGCGGGCAGCGCCTGCCTGATACCCGGCAGGGCGTGGTTGATCGCGGCAAGGGTGGCGTTGGAACTGGCCCCGCTTTCCATCATCACCACGCCGATCACGATTTCGCCCTGTCCATCGCGCGTGACCGCCCCCAGTCGGGTACGCGCACCCGTGGTGATGCGCCCGAGGTCGCGCAGGCGTAAGACCGAGCCGTCCGTATTGGTCCGCACGGCGATGTTGCCAAAGTCCGCAAGACTGCCCAGCAGTCCGCGCCCGACCACGCTCTGCTGTTCGGCATGATGCGTGATCCAGCCACCACCGGACGCGGCATTATTCTCATCCACCGCGCGATAGACCTCACCGACGGAAAGATTGACCCCGATCAGCCGTGCCGGATCGAGCGTGACTTCATAGGTTTCCTCCGCCCCGCCATTGACGTTGACATCCACCACGCCGGGCACAAGGCGCATCTGCGGCACCACGGTCCAGTTCATGATGCGGTTGAGTTCCATGAGCGAACGCCCAGCGCCGCGGATCTGGAACTGCATGATCTCACCCATGCCGGTGGCCAGCGGCCCCATGCTAATGGTGATTCCGGGCACGGATATGTTCGAACGCGCCTGCTGCATGCGCTCGTTCACGCGGGTGCGGTCAAGGTTGATGTCGGTATTGTCGGCAAACTGTACATACACCACCGACACCCCGCCACGGGAGACGGAGCGCAGGTCGGTCATGCCGGGAATGCCGGTCATGCTGGCCTCGACGGGAAAGGTGATGAGTTTCTCCACCTCTTCCGTCGCAAGGCCGGGGGCGACGACCGAGACAAGTACCTGTTTGGGCGAGATATCGGGCACTGCCTCCACCGGTAGACCCAGAACCGCCATGATGCCTGCCGCCAGCAGCAGGAAAAGCCCCCCCAGAACCAGCATGCGCGCACGCAACAGGGTTTCAAGATATCTGCGCGCCATCAGTCCGCATCCATCCCGGCAAGGCCGATGACCGAACGTAGGGCGAAGCTGCCGTGTCCTACAACCGGCTCGCCCCCCTTCAGGCCGGAACGGAGAACCGCCCGTGTCCCGTCATCCAGCGCCACATCCACCACGACGGGTCGGTAATCGGTTTCGCTCACCCGCACGAACACGACGCTATGCCCGTCAATCTGCTGGATGGCTTCGGACGGCACGACAATGCCCGCAACGCCGTCGCGCTGCGCCAGTGTCGCATCCAGCACCATGCCGGGCACCAGTGCGCCGGTGGGGTTGGCCACGGTGCTGATGACTTGGACCAGTCCGGTCTGCGGGCTGGCCATGCCGTCCACCGTGTCGATACGCGACGTGAACGGGCCACCTGCCGCCTGCGTCACCTGCTGTCCGCCTGGCGCAATCCGTGCGGCCTGATCGGGCGGAATATCGGAGACAAGCCATATGCGGGACAGATCCGCCACGGTCGCCACGTCCATGGTCGGGTTCACGTCACCCGCCACCGACGTATTGATCGCCTGCACCATGCCATCGACAGGGGAAATCAGGGTGGAGGTTTCATCTTCCGTGCCTTGGCCGCCCTGTTCCGATGATGAATTAAACTCTTCCGCAAAGCGGTGGCCCAGCGTGCCCACATCCGCCTGGCGCGCGCGCATGGTGGCATCCGCCTGCGCCAATGCATCCTGCCTGCGGCGCAGTTCGGCCATTGACAGGCTTTCACCCGCCAGTGCCTTTGCCCGTTGCACGGCGGCCGCCGCATCGCTCCGGGCTGCGATAGCAGCAGTGAGCGCGGCACGCATCTGGACCGCCTGCAGGCGCGCGACATGCAGGGAATGGTCCTGATACCGTAGCAGCGCCTGCCCGCGCACGACATGCGTGCCAGGCTGTACCAGAACCGCCAGCACCTTGCCGCTGCCAGCAGGGTGGATATGCACGACCCGCGTCGTATCGGGCATGACCCGACTCATGACCGGCAGGGCGGGCGCAACCGTGCCGGGTGCTGCTGTAGCGATGGTAATACCCTCGTTCGTCACGGCCGCCCCATCCAGTTTCACGACAGGAGGCAACGCCCCATCTGTAGCGTGGGCTGGCGGGCAGGACAGGCCCAGTATGAACAAGGCAGAGGTAAGCCGCTTCATGGTACGATCCCGGTTGCGATCAGCATGCGAATGCTGGCGACATGCCATTCCACCTCTGCCCGGACACTGGCCAGCCGAGTATTGGCCGCCGTCTGCCGGGCGGCAAGCGCCGTATCCAGACTGGCTTCACCCAGCCGCCAGGCCCGTTCCTGCGCCTCGGCCCTCTTCTCCATGTTTTCGGTTGCGGTGCGCGTGGCCTGTCGCGTCGTGGTGGCTGCGATCAGACGTTCGCGTACCCGCATCATTTCCAGATGCACCATACGGCGCGCCTGCGTTTCCTGACTAGTCGCGCTGGCCAGCCGGTTGCGTGCTTCGGACATGATGGGGGTATTACGGACTTCACTGGGTAGAGGGATACTGAAATTCAGTCCCACCCGATCATCCCACGGACTGCCATACTGCTTTTCATGGATTGCATCCACGCCAATTTCCGGGTTGGGCATAAAGGAACGGCGCGCCAGCTTCATGTTGGCCTCGGCAGCTTCAACATTGCGGTGCGCCACCCTGATGCGGGGGTCATTGTCCTCCATGTCATGGGGCGTGATAAAGCGGGCGTGGGTAATGTCACCCGCCCCGTAACGCGCAAGATCCGGCACAACCGGGCGGCCAAGGAGCACCTCCAGTGCAGCCGTTGCGTTCCGGGCTTCCTCCTGTGCCAGGGCCAGTTCATTGCGGGCGTTCTCCACTGCTGCCTGCGCCATCTGTCCATCGACAGAGGCCAGTTCACCACCATGCACTGCCCGTGTGGTGCTGGTGGCCATGCGTGCTGTCGCATCGTACAGGGCACGGGCCACGTCCACCCGTGTAAGGGCAATCAGGGCGGCAGCACCTGCATCAAGCACCCGGATGGACAGCGCCATGTGTTCGACATTGAGCTGTTCATCAAGCGATGCGGCTTCCGCGCTTGCAACCTGTTGTGTGGCGCTACCCTGTCCCGGCAGCCACAGCGGCACGGACACCCCGCCCTGATATGTTGTATAGCCTTCGTTACTACCCAGCATGTGGTCATCCATATATTCACCCGACAGGGTCGGGCCTCCGGCAAACCATGACCCCGCCGCACTGGCGCGGGCACGGGCGGAATGATGACCGACCTGCAGTTCGGTACGGACCGGATCAATGGCCCATGCCATGCCGACCGCTTCATGGAAGGATGGGCCGGACCGGGGCACCTGAGCCCGGGCCAAAGCCCCCCATGCCAGGACACCGGTCATCACGACCGACAGGATGGGGCGCATGACGCGCTTCATACTTTAGGACCTTATGGAATGACAGGACCATCATGGCTGATCCGTGAGGCGAGATCGCTCCACAGTCGCGCCATCATGAGATTGATGTCGGACGAAACCGAGAAGGGAGACTGGGAACGCGCCAGAGGGGAGAGGGACATACGCTCCCCTATGACAAAGCGCCCCTTTGCGAAAAGCCGGGCGGAAATCGAGCCCTGCTGCCCCTGTCCCAAGGGTCTCGTAACGGATATACGCAGATGAGGTGCTGGCTCGGCGATAAGGTTGAATGCATGGAGTTCAGCCTCATCAGACGGGCAGGCCACGCCCTGCAGCACGGCATCGCGCAGTACGGAGTGGGGATATCCGCCATACATGCCGTCTACATGCAGGCGGATGCCATGCTGGACTGTCATGCATACGCCTTCCGTCCCGCTGTCTGCCCAGGTGGGCGATACCATCAGGAAGAAAATACAGGCTATATACAGGCTGCCGTGCAATATCCTTCGCATAATATGGGTCTGTTTCCTGTCAAACGTAGAATTCCTGTCATCACGATGATGACGTCTTACCGATAACAGGGAAACCTGACGTGAACCTGAACATGTCATTTACGGAAGAAAATTTATATTATGAAAATGATTATCGTTCTGATATTTTTGTGGGGATTATGAATGAAGGTACATTAATAAAATATAATATTATTGAAACTTGTTAGGTTTGGAATGATACAACGGGCAGCATAACTATTTATGACGGGCATGATGTAGTCTGTCTGAAAAGGTCAGAAGCGCAGATCCAACATAGGACAGGGTCTTTCCTGATGGCATGACTATCCGTGTCCATCACAAAGCGGTCGGAGTTGTCAAAAAAGATGATACGGTGGGACGCCACAGGGATCGTGAGGCGGACGGCCTCTTACAAGGAGGTTGTGACACCAGGGGATGCGTAGCTGTAGATGGGCAAGGGCGCTGTCCTTCACGCTATTGCCCGGTCAGGCACTTGAACGTAACCGGCCGCTCTGGGCCGCCTTGATTATGCGGCCTGTCTGTGCAGTGTATTCACGGGTTTCCAGTTCCATGGCAACAGTTCGTGGAGCCGGTTGATCTTGTGCTCGTTGATACGGGCCAGGACGTCGGCGAGGTAATCGTGCGGATTAAGCCGGGAGAGTTTTGCGCTTTCGATAAGCGTCATGGCATCAGCGATGTTGTCGCCCCCGGTGTCGGATCCGGCAAAGAGATAATTTTTTCGCCCCACGCATACGGGCCGTATGGCGCGTTCGGCAGGATTGTTGTCGATGGCGACACGACCATCTTCGAGGAACAGGGTAAAGGCCTTCCACCGGTTGAGCGCATAACGGATCGCTTTTGCCAGTTCCCCCTTTCCAGGGATACGGGCAAGCTGTGTTTCGCACCATGCGTGGAATGCTGTGACACGGGGGCGGCTTTGTTCCTGTCGGACAGCCAGACGATACGGGGCCGGGTGTCCGGTGATCTGGCGCTCGATATCGTAGAGCTCTCCGATCTGTTCAAGTGCTTCCCTTGCGATTGTCGAATCACTGCCCTTCCAGACATCATGGAAGGCCCGGCGGAGATGAGCCCAGCAGGCCGCTTCGCGCACGTGCACGGTTCCTGTTGCGTCTGGTTTATACAGATCCCTGAACCCGGCGTAGGCGTCAGCCTGCAGAATGCCCCGGAACTGTGCCAGATGGGTCTGGGGATTGATCCCCTTGCGATCGGGAGAGAACCAGTAGGCCACGGCGGGCGGATCACTCCCTCCCCATGGGCGGGGATCGCGCAGATAGCTCCAGATCCGCCCTTCCTTCACGCCCCGGGGTTTGCCAGCCTGACGCAGACGGGGGTCAAGAACCTGGATGGGTGTATCATCAGCATGTAGCAGGTCTGCCTTTACGACATCCTGACGGATCAGATCTGTCAGAGGACGCAGAACGGCAACGGCCTGACCACACCAGTCGATCAGGGTTGAACGGGGAATGTCCACACCCTGACGGGCAAAGATCTCATTCTGACGATAAAGCGGAATGTGGTCATCGAATTTCGAGACCAGGATATGGGCTAAAAGCCCGGTGCCAGCCATCCCCCGTGGGACAGGGCGCGACGGTGCTTCAGGCTGCACCAGTGTTTCGCAGTGACGGCAGGATTTCTTCAGCCGTGCCGTTTCGACAACTTTCAGTTTTGCCGCAATAAAGTCCAGTATTTCGGTGACATCTTCGCCTACAAGACGCAGGGGACCGCCACAGGCAGGACAGGCCTCACCTGGGTCGAGAACAATACGCTCCCGTGGTGTCGTGTCAGAAACCTTTGGTTTGCCACGCTGCCGTGGGGGAGAGAGTGCATCATCGCTGACATCATGCTCCCTGATATCAGGAGAAGGATCGGCTGCCGCGATGGCGATTTTTACATCTTCAAGGAGCAGTTCGAGTTGTTCAATCTCACGGTCTATCTTTTCTGAACTGGCCCCGAATTTCTGTTTCTGAAGACGTGCGATCCGGATTTTGAGAGACTGGACAAGAGCTTCATACGCACGGGCTGACGCAGAAAGCCGAGCCACTTCGGTCTGCAGGGAAACAATCATTTCCCTCAGGGTATCCGGATCATCAGGCAGGACCGCAGGTGCAGACGTCATTATGAAAAAATAGCAGAAAACCTAAGAAAATTCAAAATGTTCTGCACTCTCACGCCATAAAAATCAGGCCACGCGAGACGGTGGTGCAGACCAGGAAGGGCGTCTCCACTCCATGCCTTCCCACAGCATGGCCATCTGTGCTGTCGTCAGGCGTGCAACGCCCTCTGCCGGAGACGGCCATGGAAAACGTCCCTTCTCAAGCACCTTGTAATAAAGACAGAACCCCTGACCGTCCCACATCAGAAGCTTGATCCTGTCCCCACGGCGACCACGAAAGGCAAAGAGCGCCCCTGATGTCGGGTTCTGACGCAGCACGTCCTGTGCCAGTGCTGCCAGACCCGATATGCCCTTGCGCATATCGGTCACCCCGCAGGCCAGATAGACACGCACGCCGTTGCCCACGCCAATCATGCCGTCTCCGCAATCCGGATGACCCGGGCCAGAAGATCTTCGGCAGGATGTCCCGTCACCCTGATACTACGGCCATTGCGCAGCACTATGGCCAGTTCGTCAGGATCACCGCCAGATGCCACAGCAGGTGTCGTCACTGAAGCAACAGGAACAAACGCCACAGACTGATCTGGGGAAGATAGTCTTTGACGGAATGACGTCCGCCATTGGTAAAGATGTTGGCGGGTCAGGTCATGTCGACGTGCCACATCCGATACACTTGCTCCATCCACACCAACTTCAGCCAGTATCGCCAGCTTCCGTTCATCCGACCAGCGGCGGCGGCGTTCAACGCCAATCAGGATTTCCTGGGTCATTCTTACCTCTCAAATGACGTCAATAACGACGTCGTTAACGACGTCGTTAACGACGGTAAGTTACCAGTCACAATCCTCAATCATAAGGCGGCCTCAAACGGCCGGTTACACTTGAACTGCCATCCGCGCTTATGCCCTGCTCGACGATCTGCCGCAGCCATCGACCTATGTCGTCTATGATCGTGGGTATGCTTCGCACAAACTCTGTGAATATTTCTGGAACCGGGAACTTCGTCCTGTCATTCCGTTAGGGAAGAATGACCCAGAAGTCGCCTGTCCCAAAAGGGCTTGTAGACATCTGGTCGAAAACCTGTGGGCATGGTTCGAGGAATGGCGGACTGTCTCAACCCGATATGGTAAAGGTAGCCGCTTCCTTGCTCCCCGTCATTCTCATCATGGCTACAGCAAACTGTACCAAGGTTCCTAAATAGTTGGCAGAGCCGCTACAGACAGCACTTCGGTCGCATACTATGGTGCGGCAGGGTTCGAGGGATAGCGATCCGTCATGCCGTTTTTTATACTGAATTGGCAGTCGGCATGACCGGATGGTCAGTTAACACGCAGCATGTAGATTATTTTTTTTGAATCCGCCAGTGGACATAAAACCAGCATTGTCTACTAATAATAATTATATATCAGCATGTTATTACCACAAAATCGGCAAAAAAACGGTTGGTTTATTCCTGGAATATTTTTATTGCTAATCCGTTACGAGGATGATAAGAAACTAACCATATGGTCAAAAATGTTTGTTCACAAAGCTCATAGTGTAACCCACCGGGACCGAATGTACGGAACACCTGAAACGACTATAGGGAGCTGGAAAGTTGAATCTGTTCATGAAGGATTTGTTTTCCCCCACCGTGCAATCTGGTCTCCCGCTCAGGAGACGGAAGATCTGGAAACGGATATCATGTTGCGCAGGTGATGAAGTTCAGACCAATCTGACGCTGCGGGAAACAGGTCTGGAGGCACATCGCAATAGAAGGCTATATTTTTAATAATAGCCAATAATACATGTATATTTTATATTGATTTATGTGAATTGCATTTATTTTTAGTTGAATGATAGCAGCCTGCTGCGGCATATCTTACAAATAAAATGAAAGCAGGAACAGGTCTTGTTTTTGAATTCATTATCCTGTCACCGCCATTATGGCGGCAGGATGTCAATGCGCAAATGATACAGGCGGAATAGATTTGCCTATATGGCAGGCCCGTTGATGAGAGACGTAACAATAATGCCGGGTGGTCCCGGGGTGCGTGCAAGGCATGGGTCATGCCTGTTCCAACCTCGTGCCCATACCGGAGGCATGTGTGTTGGAGGTGATCTTGACGGTTCTATTGCGTGTTTCCATGACCAGCCTGCTGGCCTGCTCGTTATTAAGTGGTATCGGGACGAATGATGCGCTTGCCCGCACCCTTGGCAACACGGCAACGGGGAAAGCAAAAAACCTCCATCCGGGGAAGCTGGCAACCAAAACCACGACGCCTATGGATGGTGTCGCACCGGTAAGCGCCCCCGAGGTCATCCATGTCTCGTCCAGTCATGCCACCGGGCAGCGCGAGCAACCCGGCGGCGGGCTGCTACGAGTGGAAACCGCGCCCAAGGCAATCCAGACAGTCTCGCGTGATTTCATTTCCAAGCAGTCACCTACGACGAATGTCGAACAGGTCCTGAAAATGATGCCAAGCGCCAACGTGAACGATCAGGACCCCTTCGGCCTGCAGTCGGGCAGTATGTCGGTACGTGGCCTTAATCAGACGGAAATCGGCTGGACACTTGATGGCATGCCGATGAACGATATTGGCGGTGGTGCTTTCTATGCCAACGAAGTGCTGGAGGCGGAAGATCTGGAATCCGTTTCGCTACAGCCCGGTTCCGTCAATCTGGACAGTCCTGTAATCAGTGCGGCGGGGGGCCTGGTTTCTGCAACCATGAGCAACCCGACACATAAGCGTGGCGGGCTATTTGATGCCACTTTCGGCTCATTTGGCATGAAGCGTGAGTTTATCCGCTATAACTCGGGCGATATCGGCAATACCGGTGTGCGGGCTATGTTTTCTTTCGGCCATACCTATGCCGATCACTGGCGTGGCCCCGGCCATGATGAGAAGTTTCATTATGACCTGAAGGTCCGCAAGGATTTTAGTAACGGTAGCAATACCGGCATCACAATTTCATATAATGACCAGATCAATGATTCTTACCTGAACCCCAATTATACCCAGTACAATACCACGGGGTACGATACGAACTATCTGTCAAATTATGCAGGAGTGAACAGTCAGGGCGCGCAATATTATAAATTGCATGCAAACCCCTTCCGTAACATCATTGCCTCAGCGCCCACGCATATCGAGGTCACGCCGCGTTTCTCGATTGATGATACCGCCTATTTCTGGTTTGGTCAGGGTAACGGTACCGGCGCATCGGTGCTGAACGCGAACCAGACCTATTATGGTGACCAGAAGCTTAGTGGTGTCCTGCCTTCTGATGGCTCCACGCTGGTTCTTACCCCGTCCAATCAGGAGCAGATCCGCTCGGGCAATACGCTCAAATTCAATTACCGTCTGGGCAGCCACCATCACATAACGGCGGGCTACTGGTATGAATACGCCAATCTAGAGCAGTTTTCTCCCGTTGGAATGGTCAACCAGGCAACGGGTCAGCCGTCAAACATCTGGGGCACGTCGGGTGTATATAAAATGCCCAATGGCCAGAATTATGATTATCGCAACTTCCTCAATCTGTCACAAGTCAACATGCTGTTTGTGGGTGACAGCATGGATTACTTCAACAAGAGACTGCATATTGATGTCGGCTTCAAGGAAGCCATGGTCACCCGCCGGGTCTATAACGATATTCCCGGCACAACCTATAACCGCAACCTGCATTCTGCCGAACCGCTACCCCAGCTTGGCATAAGCTGGCAATTCAATAAACAACACCAGATCTACATAATGGGCGCGACCAATTTCAAGATGCCCAGCAATACATCACTAGTAGACCAGCGCAACAATACAACTGGTGCGATTTCGCAGATGGGCGGTGCCAGCAACCCAGAATATTCAATCTCGGAAGAAATTGGCTATCGTTACAATGGCCCTCTGATCATTGGTAGCATTTCGTTCTTTAATTATAACTTTACCAACCGTCAGCTGACAGTTGATTATTACCTGAACGGGGCAAGCTACAGCCAGTCGGTTAATGCGGGTGGGCAGACCAGTCGCGGTGTGGATATTCAGATCGGCACACGTCCGCTCAAGTATCACCTGCGGCCTTATGCCTCGTTTGAGTATCTGGATGCTCGGATTGATAACAACTTGCGTGCAGTCGGAACTTATGCCAATGGCGTGCAGGGCACTGATTACCTTGCCACCAAGGGCAAAACACAGGTCGAAAGCCCAAAGGTACAGGCTGCACTAGGTCTGGATTATGATGATGGCCATTTCTTTGCGGGCGCGCAGATCAAGTATGTCGGAAAACAGTATTCAACAATGATGAACGATAACAGCATTCCACAGTTCATTACGGATAATATTAATTTCGGGTATCGATTCCGAACGATCGGCTTCATGCAGACGCCAAAGATACAAGTCAACCTTTCCAACCTGACAAACGCGCGTTTCCGCAGTGGCGTCTATACAATGCAGACCAATGCCAATGCTACGACCGGGGTCAATGGTTCGACCATCAAGGGCAGCAGTCCGGCCTATTACCTGCAGGCGCCATTTACAGGTGTTGTGACCATATCCACCAATTTCTGAACAGTGAGCAGGGATCTGCCAGATCAATGACCAGACATAGGTTATCCGCCATAAAATCTTTCAGCATGCCTGTGGCCGCGGCTATGGTTTTCTGGCTGGCGGAAGTCATGGCAGGTCACGCATCTGAAAACCCGGATATATTGTGGCATATTGTACATGAGCGTTGTACGATCAAACCGGATGAGCAAGGAACCGTGCCGTGTGAGGAAACGAATGTCCGCGCCGGTTACGCCGTGCTGAAGGACCATACCGGCCCGGCACAATATCTTCTTATACCAACGCAGCGTGTAACGGGCATGGAAGATCCGGCTATCATAAAAAAGGATGCGCCGGATTACTTCGCCTATGCCTGGAAACAGACCGAACGTGTCAACCGCCATCTGGCGCATCCCCTGCCGATGGATGATATGACGCTGGCCATCAATTCAGCCTATGGCCGGACACAGAACCAGTTGCATATCCATGTGGATTGCATCCGCCCGGATGTAAAAGTAGCCCTGCACTGGGCGCGCCCACAGCTTGGTACAAAATGGGTGGCACTGTCACTGAACGGGCATGGATATCGAGCGCGTCTGCTGCCTGTCCTGTCCGGTGCCCGCCCCTTTCAACTCCTGGCAACGGATATGGCGGATCCGGCAAGTGAAATGGGCCAGCATACGCTGGTTATAGCGGGGATGGCACAGGCTGATGGGCGGCCCGGTTTTGTCCTGCTTGATGACCGGATCGATCTGCAGCATGGCGATCATGCATCGGGAGAGGAATTACAGGATCATACCTGCCAGATCCAGAATTTTCCCTGAAAATGATAAACGTTTCCGGACGCTGCCTTTTTTAAAGGGGCTGACATAGGTAAGCATTGTTTGCGACGGTTCACGCGGGCAGTCTATACCAAAAGACGTAGCCA
Source organism: Komagataeibacter medellinensis NBRC 3288 (assembly GCF_000182745.2). Lineage (NCBI taxonomy): Bacteria > Pseudomonadati > Pseudomonadota > Alphaproteobacteria > Acetobacterales > Acetobacteraceae > Komagataeibacter > Komagataeibacter medellinensis. The sequence continues at coordinate 207,481 of NC_016027.1, read as the reverse complement.
CTGACTTGTATATGAAGTGGCTACGCCCTTTGGTATAAGATTACCACCGCCCCGGGTTGCGTAGCGGAAGAGCTGGAAGAGCGATGACCGAGGATCTTCCTGTCGCGTAAGACCTCGAATTGGTTCTCCGGTGTCGTTGAGGGAGAGCCGTGGCATAATGGGCATGTCGGTATCATGATCATTTGCCCAGACACCTGCTTATTCAAAAATTGTCCAAAGCGCACGGTGTGCGACCCTATTCAGCACGGGGAGGAAGGAAGAACCGGGCCATTGCGGGATCCCTCAAGGCTCTTATGCTGGTTTGTGCATGGTGTCAGACAGCCGGGCTGATACAGTCGGTTGCATCAGGAACCCGGAGATCTGTATTTCCCATGAAGTCATATCGTCTCGCTCTTGCCACGACCATCCTGCTGGTAGGTGTCTCCACATCCGCTTTCGCAAGTCGCGAAGAGCGGCTCATGAAAATGTCCGAGGCAGAAATTCAGGAAAAAACGATGGTCGTGAACCAGCCCTGGGATCAGGCCATCATGATCGGACAGAACCGATTACCGCTAAAGGGATCGGTGGATGAGGGGCGGGCATGGCTGGATGCAGCCATCCTGACGAAGCCCAGTCCACTTGGGAAGCCTGGCGATGCGCTGTTTTACGTGGGGGCCGGAGCATGGGGCAAGAAAGCGTATACCGGCAGTGAATTCCGGGATTATGCCCACATGAAATATATGGACAGTACCGGCCCTGCGTTCATCAACGTCAACCAGACGAACAAGAATGGCGAGTGCTCGGAAACAATCGTGCCACATGGCGGGATTGTCGACGGGTTCCTGCCCCGCGAGACGATCGAGATGGATTGCGCGCATAGCGTCGAACTGCTGTCACCCATCCTGCGTAGCACGGTTGAATATATCGCCAGCTTGGACCATCCGTGGGAATTTCAGTTCGTCGCGACAGATGGAACCGCCTTCACGGATATCATAACCCCAAATGAAGCCAAGGCGTTGCTGGATAGGGTTGATGAAGAAAAGGCCAAAATGGCCAAATAATTCATATCCGCGTTTCCCGATATTTGACCGGAAAACGCGGACGGTCAGAAAGTCGACCGCCTCAATGCCATGCGGGAAAAGGCTGGTGATGAATTCTTTTATATTCGCTTGCGAAATATTGGAAGGCTTGGCTAAAGCCGGTTAAATCTACCGTACTCGTACCTGAATCGCTCGTGGCACTGAAGGTTTCAGCACTCATTAGTGCTTGAAGTGCTGGCGTCCAGTGTGAAAGATCATCATCTTTCACGGCCCACCCTCCTGGTGGGTTCGTAACCCAACCGTTGATGTGATGATAGGAGCCAAAATCGAACGTGACGTTTTTATTTATATCTTTGTTATGGAGCTCATAATAATATAAAATTGGAACCCTTTTTTTTTCCGGGCTTTCCACGTCAATCGTAGTTCTTATTAAGATACTTGGCTCCGTTTTCATCTCTCCACAAAATACAATAACTTCCTCAAATGTATTTGGAGCAGGACCGACCATGCAGTGTCCGAATTCTCTTGGCATTACATCTGGGTCAGCATACGTCGTCGACATCAAGGAAGCTAATGTTCCAAATAAACCGACTGAGAACGCGACGCAAACGAGATGTTGTCTCGTAGTTTTACGCATGATCTAATCATCCCCATAATATTTTCGACTTTTCGACTACAAGAAATAGCATGACGCGCGATGCTATACATAGACCGGAAAATGCATTCCAGATATACATCCAACTATACAGGCGAGCATGCAGATTGATATAAGAACTTGTATCAGAAAGCGGTTTGATTGATTTTTTGTAGAACTCTGCGGATAGCGGCAATCATCAACCACACGTGGGATGACGAGATTGTTGCCTTGACATCCTTCGTGAAGCAACGTCCGGGCCATGCAAAGCTGCGCTTCACTATCCAGCGTTTGGGCAGGACAACGAAGTCTCTGGCCTGATCGCTACGTTTGACGATCATCCATCAGCCAAGTTCAGCCAGCGCACCACATAACGTCTCGCCAGCATATCCTTCCATCACCGATCAGATGACGAAATCAGTGAAGCAAGAACCTGATCCGGGCCGCGACAAGCGGCGCGCCGTCACGATCCTGGATGTCGGCAGGATGCATTACGGCCGCGACGATATATCCCTGTGTATCGGTCGCCTGCAAAATTCCTGAAAATACTTACTCAGTGGGCTAAACTGCCCACGTGAACCGTCGCAAAAAATGCTTACCTATTCCAACCTCAATTATTATTCTTCCTATATAGAAATATACCGACACATATATTGATGAATATCTAATCGCATTACACGCTATATGTGTCTTACGCACAACAAACTGCAAACTGTAAACGTATCCCGGTTGTCGTTGGGGAAACATGATGCTTTTCGAAGGATACCATACTGTGATGCAAATGCGACCGGTCTTATTTCTTCGGACATACGCTCCATTGACCTTGCAGCTCTGTCTGTTCGGTATTCCATGGAAAGCATCTGCCACGCCAGTCAAAGCACCAGGGGTCGCTTATTTTACTCCCCAGAACGCTTCGTCATCTTCGCCACACTCGGTTCCACTTTCCAGTCCATCCGCAACACCGAACTCGCGCACCTTACAGGAAAGTTTTTATCAGAGCGCCCCCTCCCCCCGCTCGTTTGCGACGTCGCCTGACCTTAAGAATTTGGATCATGTTGGCCCTTTTGCAATCGAACATAGCCAGAGCAGCCCTATTCCGCTGGAGCAGGGAACAACGATCACAGCAGCTTATCCCGTAAAAGGCGTGCAGGGCATGGACCTTGTTGTAAACGCCTTTGGTGGCCATAGACAGACCAATACAGGTAGCAACGTAGGCTCCGCCGCTGTAACGGCTGGCGTACGTTTCAAGTGGTAAATCCAGAATGTGATGTAACGACTGGATATAGGTATCGCTGACCAGACAATGATCTATCTCTTTGAAAACGTCATCGATCTGGCTGCTGCGATGCGGCAGGCATCTGAAATAGATGAACTGAACCAGTCTTTTCGGACACTCGTGGCCCGACTTGGGCCGTTTGCTCATGCTGCGGGGACAATCCACAAGACCCGGCTTGGAGACCGTTACTTAATCGACACGACATATCCTGAACAGTGGCTGGAACACTACGTCCAGAATAATTACCAGAAGATTGATCCTGTCATAGATCCCGTCAACCACGGTCTGACGCCCTATGACTGGAATCAGGTGTATATCCGGAATGCGGACCAGCGAAAAATAATGAATGAATTCAGGGATATCGGTTTTCAGTCTGGGCACGCCATCCCGCTTTACTTAACCCCGAGCATGCTACTTCTTGTGAGTGTGGCTTCACCTGAAAAAGAGATCGACTTCCAGACACAAGCACTGCTTCAAATGATTGTTGGTCAATATCACACGCGCTATTGTCAACTCGCCAAACTGCTGAGTCATGATGACCAACCGCTTGTGACAGAGCGAGAGCAAGAATGTCTCCTTTGGGTTGCCCAGGGCAAAGACACAATCGAAATCGGTTCCATTCTTTCGATAAGCGACAATACCGTCAAACATCATCTAAAGAACCTGATGCAGAAGCTTGGTTGCCACAATCGTGTACAGGCTGTCGTACGCGCCATTCAACTTGGCCTGATACATCCATGATGTGTATGGACGACCAATTTGAAACATATTGTAACGTATTGGCTACCCGGATGGGTAATAGGCCATATTTATCAATTTTCTAGAATGCAGAGATCGCAAACTTTGTGGTTTTTGTGTTCATGCTTTCACCGCTCGTCCACTTCATGTCCGGTCTGCCGCGGTCAGGTTCGACCCTGCTTGCCGCAATCCTACGCCAGAATCCGGTTGTAGCCGAAGCGGGGTATATTTCTCCCGTTGCACCGATGATCGTTAAACTCACCTCGGTCATGGTTGAGGGAGAATACCAGACCGAATTTGACACCAAAACCCGCGATCGGGTCCTGCAGGGCGTGCTTCTGAACTATTACGGCAAGCTGTCTGCGCCCGAAGGTCAACAACCGATGATCATTGATAACAGCCGCATCTGGTGTACCCGTCTTGGATTGGCAAATGCACTCTTTCCCGGTTCCAAAGTCATCTGCTGCGTACGGGATCCGGTCTGGATTATTGATTCCTTCGAGCGTCTCATTCAGAAAAATCCGCTGCTGGGATCAAAAATCGTGCCCATCGAACGCCGGGGCAATCTCTACAGCCGCATAGACTATATCCTTGCGGCAGACGGCCCGTTCGGCTTCTGCTGGCGAGCTTTCAATGAAGCCTATCATGGTGATATGGCGCATAACCTTATTGTGGTCGATTATGACCGTCTGGTGAACGATCCGGCCGAAACAATGGCCATCCTCACCGATGCACTCCAGCTTCCTGCATGGCGCTACGATTTTGAACGCGTACAATTTGAAGAACCTGTTGCGTTCGACCAGAACCTGAATTCGCCCGGTCAGCATATCGTGCGTGAGCGAGTTGGGGCTATACCTCGCAGACTATCTATTCCTCCCGAAATTTCTTCCCGGTTGGCAGGTGGTACTTTCTGGCGTGATCCCCGCAAAAATCCGGGTGGAGCTACGATCATTGCCTGAGTGCTCACCGCCCGGGATTGTGGCGACAATCGGTCCTGTTTCTGCAAATCGTGAGATGCTGCTGGCGCTTGATGGTGCAGGCATGACAATGGCGAGATTGAACGGCTCGCATAACACAAGCGAATGGCACCGGCGAACAATCAGGCTGATAAAGGAAACTTTACCCGGTATTCCTGTTCTTCTGGACATTCCCGGCAGGAAGATCAGGACAATACCTCTGGTTCATGAACCCGCGTTCAGGACCGGGGATGTCATTATCCTGACCACTGACCGACAGCATGACGGTTCAATCAAAATACCGGTCAATTTCGATCAGTTTCATGAATTCATGATGCCTGGCCTCGAGATTCACGCCGATGATGGTCATCTATCATTCACCGTGGAAAAAGTATACGGGCGCGACGTACATATCCGGGCAAACGTCGATGGAGTGCTGCGAAGCCGCAAAGGCGTTAATGTGCCGCAGGCTCGCTTCGAGCGACCACTGGTTACGAATCATGACCGTGAAATGATGGCCTTCGTCCAAGAAAATGACGTGGACTTTGTTGGTATCAGTTTTGTAGAAAGCGCGGGACACGTCGCAGCAATTCGTGATCTCATAACGCAAGAGCGGTTGGGTGTCGTCTCCAAGTTAGAAAATCAGGAGGGGCTGGACCATATGGATGAAGTTATCGCCACATCCAATATGGTCATGATCGACCGAGGTGATCTTGCGGTCGAAACCAGTCCCGAACTGGTATGTCTATTTCAGAAAAGCATTTTGGCAGCAGCACAAAGACAGAAAACGCCAGTTATCGTAGCGACCGAACTCCTGAACACCATGATCGAGCACCCATACCCCACCAAGGCTGAAATCAGCGATATTACCAACGCAGTTCTGGACGGTGCCCGCTTTCTGATGTTGTCGGGTGAAACAGCGATCGGATCTTATCCAGTGGAGGCAACATCCCGTTTGCAGCGAATAGGGCAAGCTGTTAGCACGTATATACATCAACGCAGTTGATGTTTGATCGCGAACCCTGAGTCACGTTTGATAACGGGGGATGAGCTATGATCTGGTGGTACACACTCGACCAAGGGGAGCGCGCTGCTTTCTGGCTCTGCCGCACTCTTCTTGATCCGACGTTACATTTATAATACCAACGGCTATCGTCTTTGACTTTTATGACACCATTTTCTGCGGCCGATGGAACGGATGGTGCCAGGGAACGCGGCGAGGTTGTTCCACGCGCTACAGGCGGCATTGATACAGCCAGTTGGCGTGGAGGAAAACTGCCAGACATTCTTGACCGGGTTCTGTGCGGGAACGCGCGAGGCCAGGAAGATCAGGCCGACGTTAAGCGACAGTCTGATTTTGGCGGTCGTTATGCCATGGCGCGTGATCAAGCAGAACGACGGCACGAGCTCCCCGGGCCACACAGCGCGCAATCCCATCGAGGTGCAGTTGCATGCTGTCCGTGCCGATAAACGGGAGAGCGGGGCCTGCGATCTTGTCTCATGCGGGACAGATTGCCCCAAACAGACAGGCGTTGGCATAGCGCTGGCGGGTTGCCCGTTTGGCCTCTTGCCGAACGACACCGTTCTTTTGCCCGATCCGCGCTTCGTCCTGGAGCCAGATTTCGATCCGTTTGCCGCGCAACAGATGGCCGGTGTGGGGATTCAGAAGTGTCAGGAAGTTTTTTGAAGGCGTCCATGATGGACGGGTCTCTCCCAAAAAAGAGAATCAGAAATGATGCACTACGTCACTTCACATATCAGTCAGTGGTTATGTACTTTGTTATTACTTTAAGTTTCTTAAGAATTAACCACAAAACCACGAAGAGTACTTGACTGGAAAACACCAGCAGAGGCACTCGACCAACTCCTCAAAAAGTATATAATCGAAGGTGTTGCCATGACCAGTTAAAGCCGCCTTGGGTGTCCTGATCGGGAACATCAAGCTGTTTGAAGGCAATACAGCACGCCCCATTTCCGACCATCTTGTCACTGGGAACCCCGATGGGTGGTATGCCCCGCGCCACATGCCCTGCCGCTGGACGGGCAGGCCAGCCTTCATCTGGGGCTGCTTTGTCTCGAAATTCTTGCAGGCGGCCCATATATCGTCAGGAACGATGAAGCTCCTGCATCCATTCCCGCTTCCCTGCACCCGATCAGGGTGCAGGGACCAGACACTTCCTGAACTTACGGAAGAAATTCTTAATAAAACGACGCTCTCGGAGAGCCCCCCTTAGAACGGGCACCTGTCAAGGCGGTCATCCTTCCCGCTGCGGCCCTTCAGCGCCTGTCAGGCATGTCCAGATCCAGCCTCAGCGCCATGGCCAGTTCAAGCGCCCGCCGCCTCTGAGCGTGGTCGTGCACAGGCAATGCAAGCAGAAGTTCATCGGGCTGGTAGCGCTGCACGAAGGTGCCCAGCGCGTGCGCGATTGTGGTAGGCGTGCCGGCAAAGGTGCAGGCCAGCGCATGGTTCAGCATGGCCTGCTCCGCCCCCGACCACAGGCCCGTGGCATCAACCACCGGCGGCGGAAAGGCAATGGGCCGACCGCGCCGCAATGCCACGAAATACTGCTGGAGCGATGTGACCAGATGGGCGGCTTCCCCCGCGCTATCGGCCGCGACCATGTTTATGCCCAGCATGACATGGGGCTTCGCACAGCGTTCTGACGGGATGAAGCGGTGGCGGTAGAGGGTGATCGCCTCCTCCATTTGCGCAGGCGCGAAATGGGAGGCAAACGCATAGGGCAGGCCCAGTTGCGCCGCCATTACGGCAGAATACAGCGACGAGCCGAGCAGCCAGACCGGCACCCGCAGACCCGCACCGGGAATGGCGCGGACAATATGGGGGGTATCATCCATGGCGGGTTCAAAATACTGCAGCAGTTCTTCCACATCCTGGGCAAAACGCTCAGGAGCATGCGGGTCCCGGCGCAAGGCACGTGCGGTACGCGGATCCGACCCCGGCGCACGGCCCAGCCCAAGGTCGATCCGGCCAGGAAAAAGGCATTCCAGTGTGCCGAACTGCTCGGCTATGACCAGCGGGGAATGGTTGGGCAGCATGATCCCGCCTGCGCCTACGCGGATATGGCGTGTCGCTGCCGCGACCTGACCGATCAGGACGGCGGTCGCGGCGGACGCGATACCGGGCATGCCGTGATGCTCGGCCAGCCAGTACCGCGCACAGCCCAGGCTTTCCGCCAGCCGGGCAAGGTCCATTGTGTTGCGAAAAGCATCGGCCGGGCCATGGCCGCGCGTAATGAGGGACAGGTCAAGAACGGAGAAAGGAATCACCAGCATACCTCGGCATAACAATCACGCACCTACAGCACATATGGGAGCCGGGAGCAGGCAATCCAGATGGCGCGCAATGGCGCAGCCCCGCCGGGCAACCATCGGGATCGGGCCACGTTGGTTGGGCAGGCATCTTGTGGAGTTTTCCCATGCTGACCCTTCTCATCATCATCCTGCTCATCCTCGCTATTGGTGGCGGGGGTTATGGCTTCCGCTCCGGATGGTATGGCAGACCAAGGGGTACGGGCTTCAACGGCCTGGGCCTGCTGCCTGTCGTGCTGTTCATCATCGTGCTGTTCCTGCTGTTCTACCCGCCCGGCACGGCCCCCACGCCCTGACCCCGGCGTGCGACCGCGATCGGGGTTCAGACATTCTGATCGCGTGGCGGGCGGGCCGCCCACAGGGCCGCCAGCGCCGAGCCTGAAATATTGTGCCATACCGAAAAGACTGCTCCCGGCAATGCTGCAAGCGGCGAGAAATAAAGCCGCCCCAGGGTTGCCGCCAGGCCAGAGTTCTGCATGCCTACCTCCAGCGCCAGGGTGCGGCAGACCGCCTCATCAAACCCCAGCAGGCGCCCACCCCAATATCCACCCAGCAGCCCGGTCGCATTATGCAGCACCACCCCTACAAGCACGAGCGGGCCGACCGCAGCAAGTGCTGGCGCGGCACCCGCGACGATACTGCCAATAATGGCCATGATCGACACCATGGCGACCAATGGCAGCGCCGGTTCCACCCTGCGGATTACGGGCGCGCATAGCGTGTTGACCGCAACCCCGCCCAGAACCGGCAGGGCCACGATCTCCATGATGCTGCAAAACAGCCCCCAGCTGTCCACGCTCACCCCGGCCGAGACATAGAACCGGGTCAGTAGCGGCGTGGCCACAATACCCACCAGCGTGGAAAGCGTACTGATGCTGACCGACAGCGCCACATCCCCGCGTGAGAGGTAGATCATGACATTGGAGGCCGTGCCACTGGACACGCAGCCCACCAACACCATGCCAGTCATGATCATGGGGGGCATGTGCAGCAGGTGGGCAATGACCCAGGCCGCCAGCGGCATGACCAGGTAATGCAGCACCACCCCGGCCAGAACCGGGGCCGGACGGCGTGCGATACGCACGAAATCGCTCCCCCGCAGCGTAACACCCATGGTGAACATGATGAAGGCCAGCAGCGGCGTGATGGCAGGCGTCAGCGCCACGAAGGGCGCGCGCCACAGCACAGCAGCAACCGAGACAAGCACGGCCCATAGCGGGAACAGGCGCGTCAGCACGGGCATGGACCCTGCGGATGGGCTGATGGGGTCACCACTCTGTCTCCTCCTCCATATGGGGCCGCAGGCTTAACAGACGGCACGCCTGCCATCAAACCACGCCCACCACCAGCCATGGCGGAACCACAGTCGCATCGCGATGTTGTATGCATGATGCTGCCGTACCGCTTATAATAAGCGACAGACCCGGAATTTTCCGCCCTGTCCGCCCCGCAATCCCAGTCTGGAGGTCCGTGTGCCTGATACCATTTACCGAAATGCCATCCTGTTTGACGGGACGGGCAGCACGCCCGTCATTTCCGATGTCGCCGTATCTGGTGGCAGGATTTCCGCGATTGGCCCGGCACTTGAGGTAGAGGGGGAGGCCAAGGAAGTGGACTGTACCGGCCTGTGGCTCATGCCCGGGCTGCTGGATATCCATACCCATCTTGACCTTGAACTGGAGCTCTCCCCCGAACTGCCCGAAGTGGTGCGTCACGGTACGACCACGGTGGTGATCGGCAACTGCTCCATCGGGGTAACATACGGCAACCAGCGCCGTGACGGGGAAGACCCGATCGTGGACTGTTTCGCCCGCGTGGAAAACATGCCCAAACCCGTTCTGGCCAAGGTTGCGAATACCTGCACATGGTCGGATTCACAGGGGTATCTTGACCATCTTGGCGAGCTGGCGCTGGGGGCGAATGTCGTGCCACTCGTGCCGCATTCCATGCTGCGGATCGAAGTGATGGGCCTGCAGCAGTCGATCAGCCGCAGCCCCACACGGCGCGAACGCGGACGCATGGAGTTGCTGCTTGATGCGGCCATGGCGCAGGGTTACGCCGGTTTTTCAACCGATGCCCTGCCCTTCCACTTCCTGGCCAACGATCCACACAAGAAACGCAAGATCCCGACCCAGTACGCCAGCTACCGGGAACTCAGGCAGTTGACCGGTGTCGTGCGCCGCTATGGCCGGGTATGGCAGGCAACGCCACCCAAGGATGACATAATCGAGGCCATGCGCGCCTTCCTGCTGACCAGCGGGCGACTGTTCGGCCGCCCGCTCAAAACCACTGTACTGGCCGCGATTGACCTGCAGACCAACCGCATGGCGGTCAGGCTGTGCCTCATGCTCTCCGCCATCCTTAATTCACGCCTGCTGGAGGGGATATTCCGCTTTCAGGTACTGTCCGGCACGTTCCGGGTCTGGAGCGACGGCGCCATCAATCCTCTGGCCGACGAAATCCCTGAATTGTGCGCACTGAACGAACTGGAACTGGACGACCGCGAGGGGCGGGCGCGCATCATGGATGACCCGCAATGGATCGCGGCCTTCCGTCGAATGTGGATGCAGGGCAAGACGGGCTGGTCACTGGCACGCCTGCGCCGCCTGCTGCGGCAGGAAGAAACTGTGCTGACCCGCAACCTGGCCGACATGACCGTGGCCGAATGCCCGCTACCACAGTGGAACGGCGAGAACTTACAGGCCCCCTATGACCGCCTGCGCCGGTGGCAGAAATCACATGGTCGACGAGGCGCATATGACGCGACAGAGGCTGCGTTCTTTGCGACCTTCCCCAACCCGGTGGGGGATGACGCCAGCTTCCTTCTGCACCTGCTACGGCAATGGGATACCAACCTGCGGTGGGAGACGACGTTTGCCAACCGCAATCCCGCCACCCTTGCCAGCCTGCTGTTCAACCCACAGACCCTGCCCGGCTTCAACGACAGCGGCGCCCATCTGGCCAATATCGGATTTTATGATGGCAACCTGCGCTTCCTCAAGATCGCGCAGCAGGCTGGCGGCATGGATACGGTGGCCAATGCGGTGCACAGGCTGACCGGCCTGCCCGCCGCCTTTTTCAACCTCAATACCGGGACCATAAAGGTAGGTGCGCAGGCCGACCTGTGCACGATCGACCCCCTTGCCCTGCATGCGTGGGAACCCGAAGAAACCTATGCCTTCGTCCATCGTGCCCAGTTCGGGTGCAGGCAGGTGATCAATCGCCCCACGGGGGTGGTGCGCCACGTGATGGTGGGCGGAAAAATGGCGTGGACAGGCACGGATTATGCCCCATCCTTCGGGCAGGAAGCCTTGGGGCGGGTCATGCGGGCAAAGGACCATCCGCTTGAGCGGGCATACAGCCCGCCCGCGCCACATACCCCCGGCAATGGGCCGCAACAATAATTTGACTGCCCGCCTCGCGGCAGGCCCATGGTATGAACACGAACCTGATATCGCCTGTTACGTGGAGATACCAAGCCTTGTCATTCCGGTTGCGGGCCGGACCTGCCGCAGCAGGTCTGCTGGCCTGTTTTTACACGACGGCCCAGGCCCAGAGCGTGCCTGCACTGGCCCTGCATGGCGTAACCATCAAGCCCTATGCCACCGACCAGCTTGACGTAGGCGGCTTTGCCAATGCAGGCCCCGCCCACCCCGGCACCGGCGCGCGTGCGGCACGGCTGCGCAATGGCGTGCGGATTGATATCCACAAACAGGTGGAAATCGGGGCGATATGGGATTTCGGCCCCGCGCCCGCTGGCCCCATGCGGCTGTTTGAAGGGCAGGTTTCCTATACCGGCCTGCGGCATTTCGTGTTTACGGCGGGCATTTTCAAACCCAGCTTCGGGCTGGAATCCATGGCGGCCCAAGGCGATACGGTTTTTGTCGAGCGCTCCAGCATTTCCACCATAACCCGCAACCTTGCCACGGGTATCGAGCGTGAGGCGGTACAGGCCGAAAGTTATGGCAGGCGCTACCATATTGCCGTATCCGCCACGGCAGGCACGGCCGGCCCCGGCGTAGATGGCAACCAGCGCGCCATGGCCTTCCGCGTGGTGGGACTGCCGGTGCGGACCCGGTCGCTCCTGCTGCATCTGGGTTTTTCGGGGGAGTGGATATTCCACCCCGCCAGCGCGCACGGCGCAGGCCCCGGCCTGGCACTGTCCGACAACCCCGAACTTAATCCCGGTACGGTGTCCAGATACCTCAATACAGGGCGAATCGCGGTCGATGCCGGGGGCGCATTCGGCGTGGAAGGAGCGCTGTCATGGCGCAGGCTGCTGGTACAGGCGGAAGGCTATGACATCATGCTCCATACCCGCGCGCCGCAATACAGCCACCAACCACACTTCCATGGCTGGTACGGCATGCTTGCCTATACGCTCAACGGGCGGGGACGGCAGTGGAAAGGCCGGTCGGCGGCATTTTCCTCTCCCACATGCAACACGGCGCAGACCGTGATGTGCAACGGATATGGCGTGCTGGAAGTGGCAGCCCGCTATTCACAGGCCGACCTGCAATCCGTCGGCATACAGGGCGGAAACCAGCACACTGCGGCACTTGCACTGAACTGGTGGCCAACCGCGATCATGCGCGTGACCATACAGTATGAATATGGCCAGATCCGGGATGGCAGGATACCCGAACACTTTCATGGCATCATGTCGCTCTTCCAGATAAAATTCTGATCACTCACGTTACCCAGTATCACTGGACCAGCATGGTCCCGTCCGGGAGGCAATACCCATGGCACAGCAACCCGCCACGGCGGCACCGCATTCCATCCAGCCGGTCATGTTCCTGCCCCATGGCGGAGGTCCCTGCTTTTTTATGGACTGGCCCGATACGTGGGACCATATGGCAGCCCACCTGCGTGGCATTGCCGCCACCCTGCCCTGTCGGCCTGACGGGATTGTCGTGGTATCCGGCCACTGGGAGACCGGCGTGCCCACCGTGACATCTTCCCCCCACCCGTCGCTGATTTATGACTATCACGGCTTCCCCGCCCATACCTATGAACTGCGCTACCCCGTGCCGGGCTCCCCTACCCTGGCGGCACAGGTGTGCCACCTGCTGGATAAAGCGGGCATACCCAATGCACAGGACCCTACACGCGGGCTGGACCATGGGGTGTTCATCCCCTTCCTGCTGGCCTTCCCGCAGGCGGACATTCCCGTGGTGGAACTGTCCCTGCAGCGCGACCTGCTCGCTGGCATGGAACTGCGGATCGGGGCGTCACTCCAGCCCCTGCGGGCGCAGAACGTGCTGATCGTGGGCACGGGCATGACCTATCACAACCTGCACCACTTCATGAGTAGCAACCCACAATTCAACACGGTCTCACACGATTTTGATACGTGGCTGACCCATGCGGTAGAAGCGCAGCCAGACATACGCAACGAAGCCCTGACCCACTGGACACAGGCACCCGGTGCCCACATCTGCCACCCCCGCCCCGAACACCTGCTGCCGCTGGTATTTGCCGCCGGTGCCGCAGGACAGGACCGGGGCGTGCGTGACTACAGTGATACGATAATGGGCAAGGCGCTTTCGGGATTCCGTTTTGGCTGACAGGGGCCGGTCCCGGTTTTTCGTTACACTTTGCAATACCGCCACAAAGGCGAAACGATAGATGGGATCTTGCCATCATCCCCTATCTGAATTCATAAAGATCGGGCGATAACGGGCAGGAGACTGGCTTTGCGACCTCGTATGACCGGGGGGCGCGTGGGTGTTTGCATATCAGCGCTGATATATTGCACATCCCTGCCACCTGCGCCCGCGCTTGCAGTGGGCCAGCCCGCCGCACCGGCTGCCCACCACGCCGACATGGTCATGATAGGCGATCTGGAACGCCGGACCTTCCAGTGGTTCTGGGACTCAGCCGATCCGCGTACCGGCCTGGTACCCGACCGCGCGCCATCGGCCCAGACATTCAGCAGTGTCGCCTCCATCGGCTTCGGGCTTACGGCGTACGGCATCGGGGTCACGCGCGGCTACATCACCCGCACACAGGCCATTACCCGCACCCTGACCACGCTGCACTACCTGCTGGACGGCCCGCAGAATGACAGCGCCGATGGAGCGATGGGGTACAGGGGATTCTACTACCACTTCCTCAACAGGGCGACCGGCCTGCGCTACAACCACGAGATCGAACTCTCCAGCATCGACACGGCACTGCTGATGGAAGGCGTCCTGTTCGCCCAGTCCTTCTATGACTACCACACCCCGCGTGAAGCCGAGATCCGTGACCTGGCCGACCGGTTGTACCGGCGTGTGGACTGGCAGTGGATGAAACGCCCCGACAACAGGCTTAGCATGGGCTGGAGCCCCGAACACCAGTTCATCCCCAATTACTGGGAAGGCTACAGCGAAGGCATGATGGCCTACATCCTTGGCCTTGCTGCTCCTACCCACGGGCTGGAACCTGCATCGTGGCAGGCATGGCTTGCTACCAACAACCAGCGCTGGGGGAATTATTACGGCCAGACCTTCCTCAACTTCGCTCCCCTGTTCGGCCACCAGTACAGCCATGCCTGGATTGACTTCCGTGGCGTGCGCGATGAATGGGCGCGCGGCAAGCAGATCGACTATTTCGAGAACAGTCGCCGCGCGGTCTACGCCCAGCGGGCCTATGCCATGGCCAATCCCGGCAAATGGCAGGGCTACAGTGCCACCACATGGGGCCTGACCGCCTGTGACGGGCCGGGCGAGGTAACGCAGAAGCTGGATGGACGGGACCGGCATTTCCTGTCCTATTCCGCCCGTGGTGCGGGCCGTGACTACACACAGGATGACGGCACCATAGCGCCCACCGCCGCCGCCGGTTCCATCGCCTTCGCCCCGGAGATCGTACTGCCCACCCTGCGCGACATGAAAAACCACTACGGCCAGAAGATCTATGGTCGCTACGGCTTTGTCGATGCATTTAACCCCAGCTTCCACAGCGGCCAGTCTTACTGGACCGACAGCGAGTACCTGGGCATTGACCAGGGACCGATCCTGCTCATGATCGAGAACTGGCGCACGGGACTGGTCTGGAACGTGATGAAGCGCAACCCTTACATCCGCGCAGGGCTGGAACGCGCGGGGTTTGAGGGCGGGTGGCTACCTGCTGCACCGCCTGCCCCGGCAGGCGGGCATGATGCCCGCACCACCCAGCTTGCCCCACTCCCCGCCACGGGCGGCACCGCCAGCGGGCAAACAGGCAGAAGGGACGGGGCGGCATCGGTTCATCCATCGTGACACGCCCACCATCAGGGGGCCGCATCAATGGGCACGACATCAATCAGCTTTTTGTTAACGAACTCCTGTATGCCCATGGATGACAGTTCCCGCCCGAACCCTGAACGCTTGACACCACCAAAGGGCAGGTCAGACGTGGTCCAGGTGGGGTGGTTGATATAGACCATGCCGGTCTCGATCTGTTCGGCGACGCGCATACCGCGCGCGGTGTCGCTGGTAAAGACCGAGCCACCCAGGCCATACGGGTTGTCATTGGCCAGTTGTATCGCCGCATCATCATCCTTGACCCGGAAGAACATGGCCACCGGGCCGAACAGTTCCTGATGGAACACCGGGTTATCGGGCTTCACATTGGTCAGGATGGTTGTCTGCACGAACGCGCCGGTATTGGGTGGCGTGGGGCCTACGCGCATGGCAATCGCGCCATGCCTGACCGCCTGCTCCACCTGCTCGTTCAACTGGTCGGCTGCCGCCTGCGATGACAGAGGCGGCACGCCACTTTTCTCATCCATCGGGTTGCCGGGCACAAGCTTGCCCAGTTCGGTGGCAAACCGGTCCAGGAAGGCATCGGCAATCGGCTCCGCCACGATGATGCGCTTGGCCGCCACACAGCACTGCCCGCCATTGTTCATGCGGCCCCATACCGCCCATTTTACCGACTTTTCAAGGTCGGCATCATCCAGCACGATAAAGGCATCACTGCCGCCCAGTTCCATCGTGGTTTTCTTGAGCGCCTTGCCCGCCTGTGCCCCCACAATGGCTCCTGCCCCCTCGCTGCCGGTCAGGGCCACGCCAATCACACGGTCATCGGCAATGATGGCACCAAGCTGGTCGCGGGTAGCGTAGAGGTTGGTGTACAGCCCCTCCGGCGCACCAGCATTGGCAAAAAGCTGCTCGAAGACGGCAGCCGACTGCGGCACGTTGGAGGCATGCTTGACCACCACAACATTGCCCGCCATGAACTGCGGCCCCACCACGCGGGCCAGTTGGTAGTAGGGGAAGTTCCACGGCTCAATGGCAAACACGATACCAAGCGGCTGGCTGACCACCATGGCCTGGTCGCCCCGGCCGCTCTTTTCGGTCAGTTTCTGCGGGGCCAGGAATTCCTCGGCATTATCGGCGTAATACTGGAGAATATCGGCTGAGAGTTCCACTTCCGCCAGGCTCTCGCGGTACAGCTTGCCCATTTCCAGTGTCAGGTAACGGGCATATTCGTTCTTGTGCGCGCGCAGCAGTTCCGCTGCCCTGCCCACAACAGTCGCACGCCGGGCAAAGGGCAGACGTGACCATTCCCTGTAAGTCTCCTGCGCGCGGTCCAGCTTGCAGGCCAGCTCCGCATCCGTCAGATCGGGGAAGGTTGCCACGGTCTCGTTAGTAAAGGGGTTAACGGTCTTGTACGCCATTGGTCTGCCTCCGTACACAGTGCACCAGGCATGTCCCGTGCGGCAGGAACCTGAATGATAAAAGTACGCTCCGCAGGCTGCCTGTCCATGCGCAACGGCATGCAGTCACAAGGGTTGCATGACCATTGCCGGGCTCGATGTCACAACCCGGAACGAAAACACGCCCGTGCAGGGCACGGGCGTGTCAGATCAGGCGCAACGGTGGCGGCCTCATCAGGCCGGCACGGACCGGGAGGCCGGGGCTGGCACGCGGATCAGGTAATCAAAGGCCGAGAGGGCTGCTGTGGCCCCATCACCAATGGCGATGACGATCTGCTTGTAGGGCGTTGTCGTGGCATCGCCTGCGGCGAACACGCCCGGCACGGACGTCGCGCGATGGTCGTTGACTACAATCTCCCCAAAATCGTTGAGTCTGAGCGTGGTCTTCAGCCAGTCGGTATTAGGCAGCAGACCGATTTGCACAAACACGCCTTCCAGATCGACATGGTGGTCGGCCCCGTCGCCGCCACGATAGGTCAGGCCGGTCACGTTCCTGCCGTTGCCTTCGATCCGGGTGGTCAGTGCCTCGGTCAGCACCGTCACGTTGGGCAGGCTGTGCAACTTGTCCTGCAGCACCTTGTCGGCCTTCAGGTACGACCCGCGCTGCAGCAGCGTGACATGCGCAACAATGCCGGCCAGGTCGATCGCAGCTTCCACCCCACTATTGCCACCACCCGCCACGGCCACGCGCTTACCCTTATAAAAGGGACC
Organism: Komagataeibacter medellinensis NBRC 3288; assembly: GCF_000182745.2. NCBI lineage: Bacteria > Pseudomonadati > Pseudomonadota > Alphaproteobacteria > Acetobacterales > Acetobacteraceae > Komagataeibacter > Komagataeibacter medellinensis. Next base: position 190,128 of record NC_016027.1, on the reverse strand, counting down.
ATCACAATGCGGGCAATAGGCAACACCCTTGTTACGGTATTCCTCCTCACCCGGTACACCCAGGTGCCGCCAGTGGGCACCAGTAGCCAGTATGACGGTGCGAGCATGCAGGATCGCCCCGCTTTCCAGCGCAACACTATGGAGGCCACCCGGCAGGGCCGCCGGAAAAAGTTCCTTGGCGCGCTGGCCGCTGATGATCTCGACATCATAGGCACGCACATGCGCCTCCAGTGCCGCTGCAAGCTTTGGTCCGTCGGTTTCGGGCACGGAGATAAAGTTCTCGATCCCGGCGGTATCCATGACCTGCCCGCCAAAGCGCTCGGCCACCACACCCGTTCGCAGGCCCTTGCGCGCGGCGTAGATTGCAGCCGATGCCCCAGCGGGGCCACCGCCAATGATCAGCACGTCAAACGGAGCAATGTCCTTCAACTTTTCCGCAGCACGGCGGGGAGCATCAGCATCCAGCTTTGCCAGAAGCTGCTCCATATCGGCGCGCCCGGTCTCGAACGGCGCGCCATTAAGGTAGACCTGCGGCACGGACATGATGTTCTTTGCCGTGACCTCATCTTGAAACAATGCCCCGTCAATCGTGACATTGCTGATATTGGGGTTGAGCACGCTCATGGCATTGAGCGCCTGCACCACATCAGGGCAGTTCTGGCATGACAGCGAGACATAGGTCTCGAAATGGTATGGCCCCGGCAGCGCTTTTATCTGTGCGATTTCATCATCAGACAGCCTGGGCGGGTGTCCGCCCACCTGCAGCAGCGCCAGCACGAAAGATGTGAACTCGTGCCCCATGGGGATGGCGGCAAACGTAACCCCTGCCCTGCCCCCTTCGCGCTTTATGACAAAGGAGGGCCGGCGCGTGGCCTGCCCCGCCTCTGATACCTGCACCTTGTCGGAAAGGGCGGCGACCTCGTGCAGGAGTTCATGCATCTCGCGCGATTGCGCGCTGTCATCCAGCGATGCCTCAAGCACGATGGGGTGCGCGAGACCTGCCAGATACCCCTTGAGCTGCGCTTTGATGGGATCTTGCAACATGGGAAAACTCTCCGCTCTTTGCCGAAAAAGGGGCAGGATGGCCCGGCCCTAAAAGGGCCAGGCCGTGACCGCAGGGCTCAGATCTTGCCCACGAGGTCCAGCGACGGGGTCAGTGTTGCGCCGCCTTCCTTCCACTTCGCGGGGCAGACTTCACCGGGATGGGAGGCGACGTACTGGGCCGCCTGGATTTTATCAAGCAGTTCGGCGGCGCTACGACCGATGCTGCCGGCAGTCACTTCCATGTACTGGATCTTGCCTTCGGGGTCGATCAGGAAGGTGCCGCGGTCGGCCAGACCTGCTTCCTCGATATACACATCAAAATTGCGTGCGATATGGCCGGTCGGGTCCCCCAGCATGACATACTTGATCTTGCTGATGGCCGGCGACGTGTCGTGCCAAGCCTTGTGGGTGAAATGCTTGTCGGTCGAAACCGAGTAGATCTCGACACCCAGCTTCTGGAAGGTCTCGTAATTGTCAGCAAGATCTTCGAGTTCAGTCGGGCAGACAAACGTGAAATCTGCCGGATAGAAGAAGAATACGGACCATTTGCCCTTCACATCGGCATCGCTCACCTTGATGAACTTGCCGTTATGGAAGGCGTCGGTCTCGAACGGCTTCAATGACGAATTGATGCGTGCCATGTCGAATGCTCCTTGCTTTTGCTTGTCAGGTTTTGACGGGCCTGTTGTCCCACACACACGAAATGCGGGGAAACTGTTTCTGTCAATGGTTGTGATCGGTAAAACCTTTTTACAAATCAGTCTATATCGGTCTTATCTATAATCATGAGTTCTGTTCACCTTTCCGGCCTGTCGCTGCGCGATATCGAATATGTTGTGGCGGTGGATGACCTGCGCAACTTCTCCCGTGCTGCGGAACGCTGCGGTGTAAGCCAGGGCGGCCTGTCCGAGCAGGTGCGCAAGCTGGAGGCGCTGCTGGGGGTTGTGCTGTTCGAGCGTTCACGCCGCCATGTGGCCCCCACGCCTGATGGCGCGCGCCTGATCTCCATGGGGCGTGATGTGCTGACGGCGGCACGGGCCATGATCGAGGCCGCGCGCGCCCAGACCGGCCCGCTGCAGGGGCTGCTGCGCATGGGGGTGATCGCCACCCTTGGCCCTTATTACGTGCCCGACCTGCTGCCGCTCTTGCGCCGCACCTACCCCGAACTGCGCCTGCAACTGACCGACAGCCTGACCGGCACCATGCTGGACGCACTACGCCACGACAGGCTGGACATGGTCTTTGCCGCCCTGCCGGTCAGAGGCGAAGGCTTTGCATGCGCACCGCTGTTTGACGAACCGTTCGTGGCCGCCTTCCCCGCCGGACACCCGCTTGCCCGCTGCGGCAGGCTTACCATGGCGGACCTGAACGGCCCGGACCTGCTTTTGCTCGAAGACGGGCACTGCCTGCGCGATCAGGCGCTGTCCCTATGCGGCACGACCTCGCCGCAGACACAGCAGCGCCTTGCCACCAGCCTGGAAATGCTGTGGCACATGATCGGCGCAGGGGAAGGCCATTCACTCATCCCCCGTCTGGCCCTGCGCCACCGGGGTGCATGGCAAGACCTGATCACGCTCACCCCGCTGCCCGGTGCCAGCCGCACCATCGGGCTTGTGTGGCGCGCATCTGACCCACGCGGAGCCGCCTTTGCCGATTTTGCCCGCTTCCTGCGCGAAAACGTGCCCGATGGCTGCATGCCCGCCAGCACCGTGCCGTGCGGAAACGACGGGACGTGACGACTTGTTTCGATGGTCATCGGAAAATATTAAGGATAGGATGAAGGTTATATTAGTTCAGAAATCATGGACATACCTAGTAAATTACTAAAAATAATCCTGAAAACTATTCCAATACAAGAAATATAGTTATAAAATTAATCGATAGTGTTGAAAAAATCGCGCAGGAGCTTTCACTCAACATTTAGGTTCGATACAACAATGTATAGAGCACTGTAATATATGAGGAATTTTCATTTCCCATTGCATACAAAATCCTGAACGAACACCTCAGCCTGACTTTTTCAACACAATCAATCCATAGCGGACCGGAACGGAATACGCCCGTCAGCTACAGCCTGCACCTGCTTGCCCATGGCGACGCGCCGGTTACACCTGTACCGCGCCGCGCTGGTGGATGTCCATTACAGGCTGTCCGTTGCTATCGCAGGCTGGAGCGGATTGATCCAGCCATGGACAGGCTGAAGGTGGCACTGGCACAATACTGCCACCTTGCCGTCCGCAGGTCAGAAGAATTCCGCATGCGGCTGGCGCGCTGTCTACTGAATATGACGACGTCCAACATGATCTTCAACCAGTATGAAACCGCACTGCACAAAGCGCATGAGGCAGCAGCCCTCTACACTGACCTGACCCAGCCGGACCGCGAAACCTACCAGCCTCTTCTCAGGAAAATATGCGATCAGCAGGCCCTAATCCGCAAGAAGCTGCAACGCTGAATGCACAGTGCCCCCTGCACAATAAAGCTATTGCGGCCCGAGCCGGGTTACCAGCAACTGGTTGATGCGGAAGCCCTCCACATCCACCACCTCAAAGCGGAAACCATCGGTATCTACCCGGTCCGCCTTGCGGGCCATCCGGCGCAGGCAGTGCAGGACAAAGCCGCCAATTGTATCAAAAGGCCCATTTTCATCGAGGTCCAAAGCCTCGAGTTCACGCTTTACGTCCCCGATGGAAGCCGCCCCGTCAATCAGCCATGAATTGGCATCGCGGCGCACGATCAGCTGTTCCTCGAACGGATTGACCAGACCGCCCATCAGCGCGCCCATGATGTCCTTGAAGGTGATCAGTCCCACAACCAGACCGTATTCGTTCACCACCAGCGCAAAGCCCACGCCATGGCTGTCGAACTGGGCCAGCGTATCCCACAGATTGATCGTCTCAGGCACGGTCAGCACGTCACGCCGCATGCGCAAGATCGCCTTGCCGGTAGGCAGGCCCTCATTTGTGGCGCCCGAGGGGTCGGGGTCCACCACGGCAGCCAGCACGTCTTCAGCCCGGATGGAGCCGATAACGGTGTCCAGCCCGCCATTGCACAGGGGATAGCGCGAATACGGCTTGGCGCGGACCTTGGTTTTCTGCACCTCCATGCTTTCCTGTACATCAAGGAAAACAATTTCATCACGTGGAGTCATGGCGGAGGTAATGGAGCGGTCCTGCAGGCCCAGTACATTCTGGATCATCTGGTGTTCCTGCTCCAGCAGAACGCCCGATGCCGTACCAGCCGCCAGGATGGCGCGCAGATCCTCGGGCGTTACGGGTTCGACCGCCGAGGCCGCCGGAATTTTCAAAGCCCGCAGCGTCGCATCCGACAGTTTGGAAAATACCCACACAATGGGATAGAGCATCCTAAGCGCCGCAGCGGGAAACCAGCCCACCGCAAGCGCGATCTTGTCAGGCGCGTTCATAGCCACGCGCTTGGGCAGCAGGTCAGCAAACAGCACGAACATGCCCGTAACCAGCATAAACCCGAAAGCAGAGGCCAGCATCTCGGCCGTGGCGCGCGACAGGTGCCAGCCCATCAGGCCATCGGCCATGGAGGGCGCGAGCATTTCCGAACTGATCATGCCACCCAGCACGCCCACGCCATTGAGGCAGATCTGCAGGACCGTCATGACCTGCCCGCTGTTGCGGCGCAACCGCAGGAAGGCGGTAGCCCGTTCGTCACCCGCCTCTGCACGCGCGCGCAGGCGCACATCGCGTGCGGCAGCAAACGATATTTCCGACAGCGAAATAAAGATATTCAATGCGACCAGAAGCACCAGTGCTATCAGGCCGGAAAAAAACAAGATCACCACTACACCCAGAAAACAGTCACGGGACATTTATAGCAGGTCGTTTTACAAATGCGTATAAATATATCAGGCTTGGACTGAAACATCCTGCCTGCATTACATTTCGTTCCATCAACAATAGACTGGTACTGTTCCGCGAACCCCGCCATCCTGGGCCCGCCTGTCGTGCATCTTGCAAATACCACGAGGCTTTCAAATAAATTACTTTCGATAACATCGATCTGGATGTTAGGGTCTGCTAGATCTTGAAATCCTTCCTATATTTATAGGGATAGAAGAAGGAGACGGAACAGGCACTTTTACGGACGAGACATGGGCGATCTAGGAACCTCTGATTGAGGCGGTTCGTCCACGAGGCAAGACGCCGCCCCATGATCCGCGGCGCACGATAGCAGCGATTTTCTGGCGCCATGAGAATGGTACGAAATGGCGGAGCATTCCCGCTGAACTGGGTCCGTGGTGGCGGGCAGCACAGCTTTTCATCCGCTGGGCGAAACCCGGCGTATGGAAACGCCTGTTTGAACGGGTTCAGGAACAACACGGCGTGACGTTCGGAATGACTTTTCTGGATGGTACGAACATCAGGGCTCACCATAAAGCGGCGGGAGCCCAAAAAAGGGGCCTCTTTCGAAAAGCGAGACCATCGTGAAACACCTGGCCGCTCTCGCGGCAGTTATGGCACAAAAGTCTGCGTGATCGCGGACGGACATGGAAAAGCCTTTGGTTTTGCATTGGCCCCCGGACGGCTCATGAACTGCCTCTGGCACCAGTCATGCTTGACAGCCTTCCCGCCACTCCCCTGTGGGTCGTGGCGGACAGGGGCTACGCGTCAAACGCCTTTCGTGAACGGATATGGGACATGGGAGCCCGGCTCACCATTCCTGCGAAACGATACGATGGGGCGGTCGCCTGCCCCAAATGAGTCTATCGGGGCCGGCATCTCGTTGAGAACCTCCGGGCTCGCCTCACGGGATGGCGCGCTGTCGCAACCAGATACGAAAAAACAGCAACGTCGTTCCTCGCGGTCATCCACATCGCTGCCGCAGCAGACTGGATCAAGCCCTAACAGGCCCTAGCCACGGGCGAGATCGTCGGCGTTGTCAGCACGACAATCGCCTCGCAGATGTGCTGATCACGTTGCCCCGCCTCATGGCGATGAAAGCTCAGTTGCAACATCGCGACCCACTTTCAAGTCATGGGACGACCTCAGCCTGAAAGCAGACCCCCTCATCCTGTGAGGCAACATCATCCAACCAATCATGCCGGTGCAGCCACCGGGACCGTCCGGCAGCAGACTACCAGAAACCGTAAAACACAATCTGGCGGGCAATACATGCCTGCCATCCAGGCAGCATGGCGCATGTATTGCCTATGCTGATAAAATTCTCTCATGCAATTTAATATAGCATATTGCATATTTCAGGATGATCGGATTGACTGATGCCATGACACCGCTCGGAACACCCCCTACCTCCGCCCGCCCCGCATGGCGCTTTGCCAACCCGGCGGATCCCGAACGCAACAGCCTGCCCGAGGTTTTTGCAAGCGTGCGGATACCCGGTCCCGGTGCCTCGTGGCTACGGCGGTTCCTTGCCTTTGTGGGGCCGGGATACATGGTATCGGTCGGGTATATGGACCCGGGCAACTGGGCTACAGACCTGCAGGGGGGCGCGCAGTTTGGCTATACGCTGCTGGCGGTGATCATGCTGTCCAACTTTATGGCCATACTACTGCAGGCCCTTTCCGCCCGACTGGGGATTGCCACGGGACGAGACCTTGCTCAGGCATGCCGGGATCATTTTCCGCCAGCACTCAACATCGTGCTCTGGTTGGCATGTGAATTGGCCATCATTGCTTGCGACCTGGCTGAAGTCATTGGCACGGCGGTCGCGCTCCAGTTACTGTTCGGTCTGCCCTTGCTGGCAGGCACCCTTATTTCGGCGCTTGATGCGTTTATCGTTCTACTGCTCATGAACCGTGGCTTCCGTTATCTGGAAGCCTTCGTGATTGGGCTGCTTACGGTCATCGCCGTCTGCTTTGCCGTTCAGGTCGTGGCGGCGCAACCGCCTGTTGCCGCCGTACTGCGGGGTTTCCTGCCTTCGAGTGCAATCATCACCAACAGCCAGATGCTCTATATTGCCATCGGCATCATCGGGGCGACCGTTATGCCCCATAATCTGTACCTGCATTCCTCCATCGTGCAGACACGCGCCTATGACCGTACCATGCCGGGTCGACGGGAGGCGATACGCTGGGCAACATGGGACAGTACCATCGCCCTGATGCTGGCGCTGTTCATCAATGCCGCTATCCTGATCGTGGCCGCGGCCGCTTTCCATGGCAACGGCCATGACGGTGTTGCCGAAATCGAAGATGCCTACCACCTGCTCTCCCCCGTACTGGGTCTGGGCATTGCGTCCACCCTATTCGCCCTTGCCCTGCTTGCTGCGGGCACCAATTCCACCATTACCGGCACGCTGGCCGGGCAGATTATCATGGAAGGGTTCCTGCGCCTGCAGATTCCGCACTGGGCGCGGCGGATGCTCACGCGCGGACTGGCCATCGTGCCCGTCATCATCATGATCGTCTTTTATGGTAACCGAGGCGTGGGGGAACTGCTGCTGGCCAGCCAGGTTATCCTGTCGCTGCAACTTCCCTTTGCCGTCATACCGCTAGTCATATTTGTATCTGACCGGCATAAGATGGGGGCGTTTACCATTTCCCGGTTCATGGCCATGCTTTCATGGCTGGTTGCGCTTGTCATCGTGCTGCTCAACCTCAAGCTGCTTTACGATACGCTATTCTAGTATCCTGATCTATAAATTTATACGATTATCAAGCTAACAGGGGTAATCGAATGGAACTTACGGCGGTAGCGATTAAACTGATGGTATTGAAACATCAGAAACTGGAAGCTCTGCCACGGGCGCACAAGACGGGCCAGTCATTTGCGCGGCGGGTACGTCTTGTCCTTGCCGCAACCAATGAGCATGAAAACAAGGCAATCCGTGACCTGATAGGCGCAGACATCAACACCGTCGACAAAGGGTGCCAACGGTTCGTGGTGGACCGTCTGGACGGGCTTTACGATGAACCCCGGCCGGGAACACCGCGCTTGATCGGCAATGAAAAGATCGCGGAAACAATCCACTAAACACCGAAAAAAAACCTGCGCGATACCACGCATTAGTCGCTGCGTTCGATGGCGTAGGTCGTGGAACATGCGCCGTCCACAATCCATCGCATCTGGACAGCGTTCGGGTTACAGTTGCATCGAACAGAGACCTTCAAACTGTCGAGCAATCCATTTTTCGTGAAGAAGGTCCGCGACATCGTTGGTCTATATGTGGCACCAACTGAATATGCACTGGCGTTATGCATTGATGAGAAGAGCCAGATCCAGGCGCTGGATCACAGCCAGCACATACTGCAACACTTTGACGCACGGCAGTGTTGCAGCCGCTGCCCGGCTGGCAGGGTTCTTTATCCAGACAAGCAGGCTATAACGGGAACAGTCCGTTATAACATGCGGCAACCCCTGTTATCCAGATGGAAATCATCCATGTCAGTTGCAAATACACTCCGTGAAGCCATCGAGAAGAAAATCGTTGTCGGCTTTACCTTCAATGGCAAGAATTATGTCGGTTCGCCCCACGCGCTGGGGGAAAGTGACGGCACGGCCCATGTGCTGATCTATCGCGGCGAAGATGCCCATGCCAAGGGTATTCCCCCCATGGGCGAGTGGAGCACACTCCCCCTGTCGGACATGACCGACATAAAGCTCCTGCCCGGAGAAGCCTTCCATACCGGCCACCCCGATACCCATGCCGCCAAGGGTCTGCACAAGGTGGATGTACGCGTGGCCTGAAGCCTCGCCATCAGGCAGAAGGCCATGCCCGCCAGAGCATTCCCACCGAAACCGGTTAGGTGATAATGCTTTATTTTGTTGTTCTTACGGGCATCTTCATGTGTTTGAATACACGTATTCAAACAGGGCCTGCTCTAGCCTGTGTAGACTTCGGCCAGCCCCTTACGCCTGTGGCGTGGGGGGCCTGACATCTGACAGCGTTACCTTCAGGCCCCTGTCGCCATCGGGGTTATCCAGCAGGTTGAGAAAACTGGGAATGGGGAATTTGATTCCCTCGCTGTTCATGCGCACGGCAAGTCTACTGTAATAGGCGCGGTAGACCGTCCATTTGGCCCCGGGCGATGTGCGGATCGAACCAAGGAAACGTGCCCCGTTGCCGTCCGCCTGCTCGATGCCCAGAAATTTGAACTCCGAGAGCACAAGATGGGCAAAACGCGGCTCCTTGCGTAGCTCTTCCAGTTCTTCATGCAAGATCGCGCTGAGTTGCTGCGTGTCCTGTCCCAGATCGATCATGAAATCGACCACCACCAGATTGTAATCGCGCGATGTATTGGCAATGGACGACACTTCCGAGAACGGAATGATATGTAGGTCGCCATTGATCGAACGCAACCGCAGCGTGCGGATGGACAGGTGCTCCACCGTGCCCGACACGCCGCCCGCCGTAACCCAGTCCCCGACCTGAATGGCATTTTCAACCAGCATGAAAAAGCCGGTAATGAAGTCCTTGACCAGACTCTGCGCGCCAAAGGCGATGGCCGCACCCATGATGCCCGCACCCGTAAGCAGAGGGGCCACGTTGATACCGATCTGCGATAAGGTGGTCACCGCGACAATGATGATGATCAGTGCAAGCAGCACGGTCTTGATGATGGGCAGCACTGTACGCAGCCTGCTGGCGCGCCCCGTCTGCGATGAGTTTTCAAAACGCGCAATCTGTCCCTGCAGGCCCGCATTTGCCGCCTCCCACGTAATCACGGCTACTGTGTAGGCAACCAGGACGGAGCCGATCACCCCGATGATCTTCTGCCCCAGTTTGCTATGAAGCAAGAAATAGATGGCTGGCAGTCCAAGCGCCTGCAGAAAGATAACGGCAGTGGCGAAGAACATGAGAAACGACAGGATCCTGCGCGAGACCGGATAATAATAATCCACCCGTGCCTGCAGGCCGGGATAGCGAGCTTCCAGCGCGGGGGAGATATGGAAAAGCCGGTTCTGCAGATTGTAGACTACAACCGAGACAACACGCGAGAGGATGACCACCGCCGTTGTCAGGATGACGGTACGGATGATCCACGCATAACCCCCACTGATATGCGTCGCCCATATCAGCCACAGCGCGAAATTGAAGAACATGGCGGGCACCCACCACAGATGGACCAGTCGCCCCACGAACATCCAGAAGGGTTGCGCAAGCAGTCGCGCCGGGGGCTGGAGCGCGGTTGCCACATGGTTACGCATGCGCCACGTAAAGATGGCGATAAGCACATGCTCGACCAGCACCACGCTACGGATGATTGCCTCGGTTCCGCGCGCGGGCATGTCAAACACCCCCCCCAGCGTGGAGAGACAGACCACAACCGAAGGGGCCGCAACAAGAAAGTTCAGCCAGTGCGTGACCATGAACGCGGTCTGGTTACTGGCGCTGCACAGGCGGATAGCGGGAGAGCGGGGAACGAACAGTGTCTCCATCAGCAGGTAGACCACGCGCGCGACCACATAGGCATTGGCCAGTGTGATCGTGACCGCCCGGGCCTGCTGGGTTGTTGTAAGCAGGTAGGCAAAGCTGGTGCCCAAGGCAAAGAACAGCCCTACGGGCAGCAGCTTGATCAGCAGGTGCAGCAGCGAATAGGGCACCCGGGCCAGCAGGCGCAAGGTGGCGTGCTGGGCCTGCATGTCATCCTGCCGGGCCTGCAGGACGGTCGTATCATCACCGCCTGGTGCATCCGGGGTGGGGGTGGGTGGCACGGCCTGCGGCGGCGGGGCATGCAGGCTCAGGCGCTGCTCGGTCGCGATAGCGCGGGCCGTAATCTTGAGCAGCGGCCTGCGCAACAGCAGCGAACAGCCATGTTCCGCTGCCAGCGCCAGCAGCAGGATAAGGGTGGCCCGCCCTACGGCATCAAGCAAGATGATGCGGGAATCAGGATCGGCAAAGATCGTGTGCGTCCAGTGCACGACAAAGACCAGATCACCAAACAGGGCCACAAAATGCTGTGCCTGGATGATCAGCGTGCCACGCAGGGAGGATGCATCCTGCACGATATCACTGCTCAACGTGTCAGGTTGGGCGGATACGGAGGCCGCCTTCGGCGTGGATACAGGTACGGGCGCAGGTTGCGGCGCAGATTGCGCCGTGGGCAACCCGGATGCGATTGCGGAAAGCGTATTCTGAAAAGCAGCACGTTTTGCAGGATCGTTCAGAACATCAAGTACCTGCTGGGCCTGTTCACGCGTCATGCCGGCCGGCGCCGTATCGGCGGCATACCCGGCACGGGTCCCTACCAGCACCCATAGCCCCAGCAATACCCATACGATCCCGCGCCACCTGCTGGGTGCCCCGGCTGGCCTGACCCCGACAGGCAGGGAATCCTGCCCCATCCCGTGGTGGCAGGTATCCGTATGGTATCGCATCTTTCCCGTTCCGTCCCGACTGCTCAGTTCTGGCCATCTGCAAGGTAAATGTGGCTGGGACATTTGCCATTTCAGACAGGTGGCCGGATTTATCGCAGAGATGGACAGGCAAGCGCAGAGGCGCTGAAGCCGGGCAGATATGCAATAAAATACCCTAGCCTTCTGCTACGGGTCCGTGCGGGCTGTATTTGGTTTCTATATTTAATTTTTATATAAATAAGATATATCATTTAATTTTATATCGATTTTTCTTATATTCATTACAAGCATGGATTACGGCATTGAAACTGCGCCATGCACCACGGAGAGCATCCATCCGGGCCTTAACGGCGCACATCGTAATTCAGGTAGCTTTACGTTTATGTGCCACAGGATTTCGGTCTTGTGAAACAGATCCCGCCTGTCGGACTGCAGGGCATGGCGGGACAGGAGGACGCGGGTTTCCGCCTTGGCTTCGCGGCTGGGATAATCCTGCATCGCCGGTTGAGGTGCTCCCCGGTCGTGTAATCCATAATACCGACATTGTGGTTGTTCTTGCGGGCTTCATTTCAGAACAGGGTATCGGTTCCCCATGCCCATCGCAACTCAGGAAAAGGAAAGATAATAAGCAATTGCAGCGCAGTGGAACGCGGCCAAGGCTGTCTCACTTGAGGTAATTGACGGTAAAGGACGCATGGGAACGATACTTATGCGGGAGCTGTGAGATCGTAAGATCCATGACCTCGGACAGGAATATGAATGTATCCAGAAAGTGCGCAGGCAGAGCCACGTCATCATCGGCAACCGTGACCCAGTCATACTGTTTCAGGTTTACCTGCGAGATTACCGCGTTGATGTTACCGAATTTCCCCCTGCTCCCCATGTCGGCAGCCTGAAAATCGACCTTGTACCGCGTCAGACTGAGCCGGTTGAACACATGACGCAGCTTCCGCTCCCTTCTGGGCACATGGACGGATACAACAAGGATACGATGCAGCGGACATTCCTGTGTAACGCGCCTGGCCTGCCTGGCAAACGTCCTGTTATGGAGATCAAACAGCATGTCTGTCAGAAACAATACTTTGCGCTTTTTCCAGAAACTCTGATGCTGGCAGAAGTCGGAATCAAAAAAATCCACTTCTGCCTGTGTCGTGCCTGCCTTGAGCATGGCGCGACTCCTGTTTTTACGCGTGAATGGCCCTTACCCTGTCCCGTCTTGTACGGCTTGTGCGACACATAAGCAGATAGACGCGACAGGGCGGGACATATATACTGCCCCGCCCTGGTGCATGCTGCTGGACTGGTGCGTGGCACGGAGCCGTGCCTGTTCAACGACAACTTTTTCCCTGTGTCAGACTAAGTGCGTGGGAGGCAAGGAAACGGAACTGCTCCTGCTCCTCGGGGAAGGCAGGAATGCCCTGCATGGGGTGTGCCGTATTATGGTAACGGTGCAGGTTGCTTAGCCGCCGCCATGGCCGGTCGGGATGCTGCTTGCTCCACAGGCTGATAGCCCGTAGTTCAAGTTCCTGATTGTTCAATTGTGTATCTGACTTCGTCATGTCCATCTCCCTTGCATGAGCATGGTGGGCACTGGAACTGTCACGAGGCATGCCGGTATGCGGTGGGGCGTGCCACCTGCATCCAACGCCTTATTATAGCACAGGTTCAGCCATATCCTTACATTTTCCCGATAGTGTGACAGAAAAAAAGGAACTGACATCCGATCCCAGAACATGAGGAATTCCATTATTAATAATTCCCCTACCCTGCCAACCACCAAAATGGTTCATAACCCACAGGATATGGAAACCCGGCATGGTACGGACATGCAGCCTTGCTCCTTGGCAGCATGGTGGTAATGGCAGGGTGTGCACGTCACCACCCCGTGCTGATTGATGATGACGGCCTGCCCGTCACCACCGTGACAGATGACAACCCATCCTCCGTACCCAATCATACTTCGGGCAGAGACCGTAGCCTGATGTGCTGCATACGGGCATGCTGGACCGCAGTATTTCCAGGTGGGATATATTGGTCCAGGTACCGCCTTTTTCGGGAAGGCGGTACCTGAAAGGTCCACTCAGGCTATGCGAGGATCATGCACAAGACAGGCGATGGGCACCCCGCCCCGCACGAAGGGCGCATGCACGCAGGGCGGGACATCGCCCAGCAGACTGTGCCATGGGCCGGACAGGGCTGGAAGTTCGATCGAGATGTCCGGCGTATGCCCCAGCGCCAGCGTATCCGCGTCCACCCGCAGGCCAAGCGGCAGGCGGGGAGCTACAACCAGCAGGCTCATCCCGTCATGCTGACGCAGGAAGGCGATGGCATGCGCCTGATCCGCCCCGCCAATGACAACAGGCACATAATTACCCGATGCGAACAGGCCCGGATAATGCTGGCGGAAAGACAGGATGCGGCGGATCATGTCCTGCTTGATCCGGCCCGTGCGCCATGTGGCGGCAGCACTGGCAAAACCGGTTGCCTGTTCAAGCAGGGTGGCGCGATGGGCAAAATCCACCGCGCTACGGTTATCGGGATCCACCAGGCTGAAATCCCACAGATCACACCCCTGGTACAGGTCCGGCACGCCCGGCACACATAACCGCAGCAGGGTCTGCGCCAGTCCGTTCAGCGCACCGGCGGGGGCAATGCGGGTGACAAACCCTTCAAGCTGGCGCAGGAACACAGTGGAGCGCGCAGGGTCCAGCAAGCGTTCGACAAAGCGGGTGCAGGCCGTCTCATACGCCTCATCAGGCCGGGTCCAGCCGGTATGGCGCTTGGCTTCCCGCAGCGCCTTGGTCTGCCATTGCGTAATACGCTGGACAAAACGCGCCCGCGCCGCTTCATCGCCAAATGGCAACAGGGGCCATGCACCCACCAGCGTCTGATAGAGCATGAGTTCATCAATCCGGTCAGGCCCGCAACCCTGCCCCGCACCATTATGGGCAAACCAGCCTTGCACCAGGGCTTCCCACTCCTCGGCCGCCTCGCTGATGATCGTCAGACGGGCACGGGCATCCTCGCCACGTTTGTGGTCATGGGTAGCGGTGGCCAGCAGCGCATGGGGGTAGCTGGCCGCGCGCTCGGCACAAGCCGCATGAAAGGCCGCAACCGGCAGGGCCAGATGTTGCGGGTCCGATCCCACCTCGTTACGTGACAGCAGGCGGCCATAGCGGTAGAAAGCCGTATCTTCCAATGATTTAGCAGCGAGTGGCGCGGTCAGATGCTCAAAGGCAAGCTGGAGGTGGCGCACCGCAACCGGCGGAGCCTGTTCGGGACGGGCTTCCAGAAACCGCACCATATCGGACATGACGGCATGCTGCCCGTTTGCAAGGAAAGCACAGGCCGCTCTTTCCGCCTGCTGCAATGCCGCACACCCCGCCGTATGGTCCTGCATGGCCTCATCCCCAAAATAGGTACGGTAGGGATGGAACTGCACCAGCAGGTTACACAGGGCATCATGCAGCCCATGTAGGGCGCAGGCTGCGGCCGTGCCGCACAGAACACGCTCCAGTAGGAAGGACAGGTGCGTAAACTCGGCGCAAAAAGTGTGTTCAAGCAATTGGGCGCGGGCAGTCTTTACAATCGGGTCAAGGGGCTGCGCATCCGGGCCGCAGGTGGCCCAGAGCCTGTCTAGCACTACAGCCCCCGCGCCATCGTGCAGGACCGCGCCAACCTGGTCCATGAAGTCATAGCCGGTCGTGCCATCCACCGGCCACGCGGTGGGCAGACTTTCGCCTGCCACCAGTATCTTCTCCACATAAACCGTACCGCCGGGCCGCGCACGTTCGGGGCGCAGCGGACCCAGAATATCCAGCCGTTCGCGCAGGCGCTGGCAGTAGGCGGCAGGCGCATCCAGCCCATCGACATGGTCCACACGCAGCCCGTCTACCACCCCGCGCTGATAGAGTGAGAACACGTAGGCATGCACTGCTTCGAACACTTCCTCACGCTCCACGCACACGCCCACCAGCCCGGTAATGTCAAAGAACCGCCGCCAGTTAATGCGCGTTGCCGCTTCCCGCCAGAAGGCGGGCTGCCACGCCTGCGCCGCCAGCAGTTCCTCCAACTGTCTGCGACCGGACACGTTGGTCGCATCATGAAGGGTGGCAAGGCGGCACATCGCCTGCGTCCCCTCATCCGTGCCAGCCCACTGGCGCAGGGCAGCAAGAGCCGCATCCACTTCGGCACAGGGGCCTGCGCGCATGGCAACCCGCGTCCATGCCACCAGCAGCGGCGCAGGTGCATGCACTTTCGCCAGCAGGCCCGCGTAGCCTGCCGGGCACAACGGAAAGCGGTGTTCATGATGATGGATAAAAAACAGCCCGCTATCCTCATCATGGCGCAGGTAGAGCAGTCCCGCCGTTATCGCGTCCTCAACCGGCCGGTCAAGGAACGGCAGCAGCACCTTGCCATGCAGTTCAGGATCGGGAGCATGCCACTCGATATCGAACCAGTTGGCATGCGCCGAGGCCCGCCCCCATGCCAGCACATCGAGCCACCAGGCATTGCCCGCATCAACCGCCATATGATTGGGTACGATATCGAGGATCAACCCCATGCCATGGGCATGCAGCCTGTCCGTCAGCCGCAGCAGTGCGGCCTCTCCCCCCAGTTCGGGGTCGATACGGTCATAGGCAATCGTATCGTACCCATGGGTGGAACCGGGGCGGGCAGCACACAGTGGCGAGGCATAAAGGTGGCTTATCCCCATGCGGGCAAACTGCGGCACCAGCGCGCAGGCCCCATCCAGCGTCATGCCGCCACGGAACTGCAGTCGCAGCGTGGCCCGCATGCTACGCGCACCCGTGCGGCTATTCATGGCCATTGCCCCCACGCCCCGCGCGCAGGCGATTGATGCGCCGGCGCACATCGGCACCCGACATTACGGTGGCCACCGTGCCGGGATAACGCCTGCGCCAGTTGGGGTGGCCCGTGGTGGTGCCCGGCAGATTGGGCTGTTCAGCCAGGCCAAGCAGGTCTTCCAGCGCAATGACCGCCAGCGGGCATGGGGTGCGGGCAACAAGGCTGATCGCCTCATCCACCACCACAGCCGCCCCGGCGGGGGTTGGGGGCGGCGTTTCCGCCAGCCGCCCTGCCCGCAGGCTGCGTAAGCGACGCGCGCTTGCTGCCACAAGGGCGGCCCATAACATGGCGCGGTCGTATTCACGCGTGGCCTGCAGGCTGGCCGCATCCACACCCGGGGCCATCTGCCCCAGCCTGATCCGCCATTCCAGGTCGATCCCCTGCCACCAACCCGCAACCGTGGCCAGATCGTGCGTAGTGGTCATGGCCACCGCATTACGTGACCACGCAGCGGGTGACTTGTACGCACCCTGCGCCGTACGTTCAAAAAACAGTACGTTCATGCCCATTATGCCCTGCTTTTTTGCTGCCTTGCGAAAGGTAGTGGTCACCGTGCCCAGATCTTCACCAATCACGACGGCATTGGCCCTTGTCGCCTCCAGCGCCACAAGCCGCATGAGGTCACGCACGGGAAAGGACAGGTAAGCCCCTTCAGCCGAGGTGCCGCCCTGCGGTATGACCCATAACCGCTCCAGCGCCATGACATGGTCAATACGCAGGCCTCCGCCATGGGCAAAACCCGCGCGCAGAGTATCGATAAAGGCCCGGTAGCCGCTGGCCTTCAGCCCATGGGGGGAAAAGGTGGTCAGCCCCCAGTCCTGCCCCAGCGGGCTGAGCATGTCGGGCGGTGCGCCAATGGCTGCCCCCATCAGGAACTGATCCTGCCGTGCCCAGCATTCACTTCCCGTGGGGTCCACACCCACCGCCATGTCGGCAATCAGGCCGATCCGCATGCCGGCGTTCCGGGCAGCCGTGCCAGCCTGCGCCAAGCTACGGGCGGCAAGCCACTGCATGAATACATGAAAGCCTACATCATGGGCGAAAGCTGCCGCAAAACGGGCCACTTCGGGGCTGTCAGGCAGGCGCATGGCCTGCGGCCAGCACCGCCAGTCCCCCCCACGCGCACCACGGGTGGTAAAATGGGCATGCAGGGTCTCGAATATGGCATGCTGCTCCAGCGCCCTGCCGCCAGCATGGCGGAAGGTCAGCAGGTCATCGGGGGGAGAAGCGGCAATCCGGTCTTCATATAACTGGCGCAGCAGGCGGTAGCGATGGGCAGTGGCCTGCTCCCATTCGATCAGGGGCGCATGTTCCAGCGCGCGCAGGGTGGCCATCCACTCACGGCCCTGCCGCACCTCCGCCCTCTGTATCGTTGCAGTATCGAATACCGCATGCGGGTCACCCAGCAGCGGGTTGAGGAACAGCCGTGATGAAGGGGAATACGGGCTGTACTGCCCCGGCCGTGCCGCGAACATGGCATGCACCGGGCTTATGGCCAGCACATCCGCCCCCTTGCCCGCCGTCGTACGCGCAAGGCCGCCTAGCGCGCCAAAATGGCCGATCCCCCCATCACCAGGCATGTGCAAACCATGGATCTGCACCCCCACGCCCCATGGCCGCACCGGGCCACCCGTCGTGCGCGATGCAATGCTGGGGCATGCAGGGGGAGAAAGAGCCAGCGTGGTATGCGCACTGCCGATTTCCAGCCGATGATAGCCGCAACGAGTCAGGGCAGGCAGCACCAGACGGCCTCGTAACTGCCTTAGCTGACCTTCAAGACGACTGCCATCTTCCATGACAAGGCGGAACGTGGCCGGGGCATCTGCACCCATATTCGGCAGGATGGTCGCCTGCCCCGCCACCGCCACAACCATAGCGGGCAGATTGGCGGGGCTGCGATCTGTTCCGCCATGGTTTTCCATCACGGTCAGTAGGCGACGGATACTGTCGTTGGAGACCCGGTGGATCTGCCCGGCAGCATCCCGCCAGCGCACGCTCAGCCCGGCCCGGCGGGCACGATCGGCCAGGTCACGATTATTCATCGGCTGTCTCCGCAAGACAGACCACAACACTGTCGGGCGGCAACATGGTGCAGAACAGATCCGTCCCCTGCGGCAGCACCGCATGCAGGCAGCGCCCGCGCAGCGTATCGGGCCGTTCCACCGGTGTGGAACCAAGGTTGAGCGCCATGCCCAGCACCATGCCATCGCCCATGCGCCACCGCGCCATGACGGCGCGCGCGCCGATGACCTGCGCGCCAATGGCACGCGCGCCTGGCAGGCGAGGCATGATCTCGGCATGGCGCAAGGCAAGAAGCCCCTGGATCATCGCCATCCACTGCGCATGCGGCCGTGCCTCACGCTCAGCCACACGTAATTGCGATGCGGCAAAGGTTTCCGGCGCATTGGGATCAGGGATCAGGTGGCGCTTTTCTTCAGATGCGAAATGTGAGAACCCGGCAAACTCCTTGCGCCGCCCCTCACGCACGATCTGACCCAGTTCGGGCGTGTGGCTGGTAAAGAACAGGAAGGGCTGGCACGATCCCCATTCCTCCCCCATGAACACAAGGGGGATCTGCGGGCACAGCAACACCAGCCCATAGGCCGCGCACAGAGCCTGGGGTGCGGCCAGCACGCTCAGCCGCTCCCCCAGCGCGCGGTTGCCGATCTGGTCGTGGTTTTGCAAAAAGATGATGAAGTGATCGGGTGCAAGGTCCGCACTGGGGCTGCCGCGTGGTGTGTGGCTAACGGGTGAGATTTCCCCCTGGAAGGCAAATCCCTCGGCCAACACGCGCGCCAGTGCGCTGGCAGGGTCAGGTACGAAATTGCCGTAATAGCTTTCATCCTCACCGGTCAGCAGCACATGCAGGGCGTTGTGGGCATCGTCATTCCACTGGGCGCGGTAGCCCGCGCGCAGCAGTCCGGCATCATTGTTCTCATTCTCCACCATCAGGTGGACATGCCGCCCCGGCTCCACATGCGCGCGGATGCGCGCGGGCAGTTCAACCAGCCATGCACGCTCGGTTATGGCCTGCACCGCATCCAGACGCAGCCCGTCAAAGCGGAATTCCATAAGCCAGTACAACGCATTGTCTACAAAGAAAGTCTGCACCGCATCACGCCGGAAATCGATGGCAGCCCCCCATGGCGTGGGCTGGTCGGTGCGGAAGAACGGGGCAGCATAGGCCGCCAGGTAATTCCCGTCCGGCCCAAAATGGTTATAGACCACATCAAGGAACACCATGAGGCCAAGCCCATGCGCGCGATCGATCAGGTCCTTGAGTTCATCAGGGTGGCCATGAGCGGATTCCGGGGCAAAAGGCAGCACGCCATCGTACCCCCAGTTCCGCCCCCCCGGTATTTCGGACAGCGGCATAAGTTCGATTGCCGTAATCCCCAGCGCCACCAGTCGCGGCAGTTCGCGCGCAACCCCGCCATATCCGCCCATAAGACCCACATGCACTTCGTATATAACCGTCTCATGCCACGGGCGACCGGCCCAGCGGGGGTACTGCCAGTCATACTTAGCCGGGTCCATGACCTCGCTTGGTCCATGCACATCATCGGGCTGGTAGCATGATGCGGGATCAGGTACCGCAAGGTCCGGGCTGATCCGGTAGCGGTAGCGCGCACCCGCACCACAGGGATAGACGCATTCAAACCACCCCCCTTTGCGCGCAGCCATGGGAGCAGGGGCGTGCCCTTCCACTTCCAGCGCAACCGTACTGCACGATGGTGCCCACAGGCGGAAGCGCGTATGCCCCTCGTCAACCAACGTGGCGCCTGCGTGGCGGCAATAGTGAAAATGCACGCTCATGCGTTCTCTCCCTCTTCCCCTGCCGCCACCGCCGCGAACAGCAGCAGCCCGCGCGCGGGTACGATGATGTCACGCACGCCGTGCTCCAGCATCATTTCCGGCTGGTCGGGGCGCGTGGTATCAAGCAGCAATGTCCATTTCCCATGCGGTGCGGGCAGAATTGCGGTCAGATCCTCCGCATGGGCATTGAGCACGGTGTACGTCACATCCACCGTGCCACCTTCATGGGTGCTGGCCCGCCGCACCCCCAGGAAATGAAAACTTTCATCCGCCCACTGCGCCGCCCCGATCGGGTCGCCATCGGGGCGGAACCAGCTTATATCGGGCAGGTCAGGCATGGGTTTGTGGTGCCCGTGCATATAGCGCGCCGCCCGAAGCGAAGGGTGGCGGGCACGCAGTGCCGCAAGGCGTGCGACAAAGCTGGCCATGACCCGACCCGCAGCCGTACCCGCCAATTCCCAGTCCAGCCAGCTTGTGGCATTGTCCTGACAGTAGGCATTGTTGTTGCCGCCCTGTGTCTGGCCGAACTCATCGCCCGCCAGCAGCATGGGCGTGCCGTGGGAGAGCATGAGGGTCGCCATCATGGCCCTCTGCACGCGCCCGCGCAGGTTGAGAATGACGGCATCGGAGGCAGATCCTTCCACGCCCCAGTTGGCGCTGTAGTTTTCAGGTGCGCCGTCCTGTCCGTCTTCCCCATTGGCCCCGTTGTGACGTGTGGCGTAGCTGACCACATCCGTCAGGGTAAAACCGTCATGCGTGGTCAGGATGTTGATTGAACTCCACGGCCTACGGCCCCGTCTGTCCAGCAGGTCGCCAGAACCAGCGATGCGCGCCGCCATGTCACCCTGCTGCCGCGCGTCACCACGCCAGAACCGGCGCGTGGTATCGCGGAAGCGGTCATTCCATTCAGCAAACCCGGGCGGAAAGTTGCCGAACTGGTAGCCTCCCGGCCCAGGGTCCCATGGCTCGGCAATCAGCTTGCGGGAGGACAAGACGGGATCCTGCATAATGGCATCGAGAAACCCCGATCCCTGATCGAAACCATAGGGTTCACGCGCAAGGACGGTTGCCAGGTCAAAGCGGAAACCATCGATATGGTAGGATTCCGCCCAGTAGCGCAGGGAGTCCAACACCATTTGCAGCACACGCGGGTGCGACAGGTTGAGCGTGTTGCCACAGCCGGTATCGTTGATGAGATGCCGCTCATTACCGGGCACAAGACGGTAATAGGTAGCGTTGTCCAACCCCCGGTAGCACAGGGTCGGTCCCAGCTCGCTGCCTTCGCATGTGTGGTTGTAGACCACATCCATCACCACCTCGATCCCGGCCCTGTGCAGACGGCGGATGGCGGCACGCAGCTCATGGGGCGAACCGCTGGCAAGGTAGCCCGCATGCGGCACGAAAAAGGCCAGCGTGTTGTAGCCCCAGTAATTGGTCAGCCCGCGTTCGATCAGGTGGCGTTCAGGCATGAAACACTGGATGGGTAGCAGTTCGATGGTGGTCACACCCAGCCGCCTCAGGTGCGCGATCATGGCGGGCGCGCACAGGGCCCGGAACGTGCCGGGCCGGGCGCTGGCCATCTCGCGCTGCATGGTCAGTCCTTTTACATGGGCTTCCATGATCACGGTGTCCTCCCACGGCACGCGGGGCAGCACGTCGTCCTCCCATTCATAGGTATCATGCACCACCACGCATCTGGGCATGGCGGCGGCACTGTCGCGCCGGTCAAATGACAGGTCGGCGCGCGGAGAATGCAGGCGATAGCCGAACTGCGTGTCCGACCATGAAAGCGGGCCGCTCAGACCGCGGGCATAGGGGTCCAGCAGCAGCTTATGGGGGTTGAAGCGGTGGCCACTGGCCGGATC
Organism: Komagataeibacter medellinensis NBRC 3288; assembly: GCF_000182745.2. Lineage (NCBI taxonomy): Bacteria > Pseudomonadati > Pseudomonadota > Alphaproteobacteria > Acetobacterales > Acetobacteraceae > Komagataeibacter > Komagataeibacter medellinensis. The sequence goes on along the minus strand of NC_016027.1, from coordinate 168,245 downwards.
ATACGGGCCAAAGGCGCGAAAGCCGTATAACAGGCCGGGTTCCGCGTCGGGCAGGTAGCCGTGCCAGACTTCGTTGGTATATTCAGGTAGGCGGTAGCGCCTGATCTCACGCCGGTCACGTGGATCGAAAAGGCAGACATCCACCTGCTGGGCATTGGCGGAAAACACGGCGAAGTTGACCCCCAGCCCATTCCAGTGCGCACCCAGTGGCGCAGGCATACCGGGGGAAAGCCGCGGTGGAAGACGCATCATGCCCCATCCCCCGCCGGGTGGAGATACAGCGCTGCAAGTGGCGGCAGTGTCAGCACGCACGAACACGGCTGCCCATGGGCGGCCTGATCCGTTGCCATGACCGCGCCGCCATTACCCACGCCGCTGCCACCGTAGGAAGCGGCATCGGAATTGAGGCATTCGCGCCACAGGCCGCCCACCGGTACGCCCACCCGATAGCCATGCCGGGGGACAGGAGTCAGGTTGAGCACGACCAGAACCGGCGGGTGGCCGGGGGCAAGGCGCAGCCAGGACAGGACCGTGTTGACCGTGTCATCACCAATGACCCAGGCAAACCCGGCGGGGTCACTATCCAGCGCGTGGAGTGCAGGCAGCGTGCGGTAGACATGGTTCAGGTCGGCCACAAGCGCTGCAACCCCTGACTTGAACGGTGCCACAAGGCTGGACCAGTCCGGCTCGCCATCATGCGACCATTCACCTTCCTGCCCGAACTCGGTGCCCATGAAGATGAGCTTGCGCCCCGGATGCGCCCACATGAAAGCGAAGTACAACCGCATGTTGGCATGTCGCTGCCAGTCATCACCGGGCATGCGCGCCAGCAGCGAGCCTTTGCCGTGCGTGACTTCATCATGCGATATGCACAGGATGAAGTGCTCGCTGAACGCATAGTGAAGGCCGAACAGGATATCCTGCAAATAAAAGCCCCGCCACAGCGGATCGCGCGCGAAAAAGCGCAGGCTGTCATGCATCCAGCCCATGTTCCATTTGTAGGAAAACCCAAGGCCGCCATATTCCACCGGGCGGGTCACGCCGGACCAGGCGGTTGATTCCTCGGCAATCATCATGGCATCGGGCACGGTGGCGCGCACGGTCTCGTTCAACTGGCGCAGGAACGCCACGGCTTCAAGGTTTTCACGCCCACCATGGATGTTGGGTATCCACTCCCCTTCCCTGCGGCTGTAGTCACGGTACAGCATGGAGGCCACGGCATCGACCCGCAAACCGTCAATATGGTAGCGCCGCAGCCACATGAGCGCGCTGGCAATCAGGAAACCCCGTACCTCGTGCCGTCCAAGGTTGTAGATATGGGTGTTCCAGTCCCGGTGTACGCCTTCACGCGGGTCCTGGTGTTCGTACAGTGCGCAGCCATCAAAACAGACCAGCCCGTGCACATCATTGGGAAAATGTGCTGGCACCCAGTCCAGTATCACACCGATGCCAGCACCGTGGCAGGCATCGACAAAGCTTGCGAAATCCGCTGGCGTGCCATGTCGGGCAGAGGGTGCGAATAGCCCCAGCGGCTGGTAGCCCCACGACCCGCCAAACGGATATTCCATGACTGGCATCAGTTCCACATGCGTAAAACCCGCACCCAGCACATAAGGGATCAATTCACGCGCCAGTTCGCGCCATGACATGATCCGCGCAGGGTCCCCCTGTGGCCTGCGCCACGAAGGGACATGCAGTTCGTATATGGACAGTGGCGCATCATGTGCCTGCAGCGCGCCACGGCGGGCCATCCATTCCCCATCGGACCAGGCAAAGTCTTCCGCCGGCGCAATAACGGAGGCCGTAGCGGGCGGGCGCTCGGCAAAGCGGGCATAGGGATCCGCCTTCTGGGGCAGGATATGCCCCTCACGCGTCAGGATCTCGAACTTGTAGCGCTCGCCCGCAACAAGGCCGGGAATGAACAGTTCCCACACCCCCGCTTCGTGCCGCAGGCGCATGGGGTGGCGTCGGCCATCCCAGAAATTGAAGTCCCCGATCACCGACACCCGCCGCGCATGCGGCGCCCATACGGCAAAACGTACGCCGGGCATGCCCTCCATCACCATGGGTTGTGCCCCCATCACACGATCCAGCATCGCATGCCGCCCTTCGGAGAACAGGCGCAGCGTCTCCTCATCCAGCAGCAGACCGAAGGAATAGGGGTCTCCCGTCTCTTCCACCGCATCCGCCCAGGTAATTTTCAGGTGGTAGCGCGCCCCTGCGGCAATCGTACCGATATGCAGCCCCGTATCCCCCATGCGGCGCATGGGGCGTTCCACCGCGCCACCACGCGCGCGTTCGATCACCAAGCGCACACGCGCTGCGTCATGATACATCACACGGACGACATCGACCTTGCCCATGTTGTGGCGACCAAGAATGGAAAACGGATCGGAACTGCGGCCATGCACAAGATCGTCCACGCCGGGGGGCAGGTGGTAATGGGCTTCATCCTGTCTGATCCTCATGCCTTGGCCTTCTGCTGTAATGTGCTGGTGTACCGGAGCGTGGGATTGTGCCCCCTGCGGGGCCTCACATTCAGTGTGGCACGGCCACGGGATGGGACAGGCGTGGCGCCCTGCGCGCGATATGGCGTCTGCGGCTCTCGCGCAGCCTGTCGGCGGTAGGGATGCGCCCTGAAGACAGCATGATCACATTGGACATGGCCGGAACGGACAGGTCCACCCCCAGCAGTTCGGCAAACAGCGCCACATAATGGGCGGCCTTGGCATTCCATGACACGTCATACCCTGCGCCATTAAGCTGCAACTGGCGCCAGGTGGCGCGCTGGCGGCGATAGAGCAGACGCGCGCGGTTGACAGCCGATACCAGGGTTTCCTCATCAACCGGCGAGAACAGGAAACCAGTGCCCCCACCACGCGCCATTGCAGCGGGGTTGGCATCCACGATGGTATCGGCCAGCCCCCCTACGCGTGAAGCGATGGGCACTGCACCGTAGCGCAGCGCACCAAGCTGGGTCAGGCCACAGGGCTCAAAGCGTGAAGGGATGAGCAGTACATCCGCCCCCGCTGGCACGCGATGGCCCAGTTCTTCGCTATAATTCAGGTGACAGGCGACACGGCGGGGAAACTGGCGCTGTAGCACAGCCAGGCTACGTTCGATCTCACGATCCCCCTCCCCCACCACGATCACCTGCGTATTGGCCACCAGCAGGCGGGGCATGGCGGCAGCCAGCACGTCGATGCCCTTCTGGGCCGTCAGTCGGCTAACGATGCCGATGACAAAGGCATCCGGGTCTGCCGCCAGGCCGAATTCCGCCTGCAGAGCACGCTTGTTTGGTGCCCGCCCCACCGTATCGCCCACCATGTAGGGAAAATGCACGGCCCGGTCGCTGGCAGGGTTCCATGTAGCGGTATCGATGCCGTTGAGGATGCCCTCCAGCAGTTCCCCACGGTGGCGTAGCAGACCATCCAGCCCCATGCCGCCCTCCGGCGTCTGGATTTCATGCGCGTAGGTGGGAGAGACAGTGGTGATGCGATCGGCATGATACAGTCCGGCCTTGAGGAAACTGATTGCGCCATAGCACTCACATCCTTCGACCGAGAGCGCCTCGGGCGGCAGACCAAACCGGGCCAGGTCAGCTACCGGAAAACGGCCTTGGAAGGCAAGATTGTGGATGGTCTGGACAACCGGTACCACCCGGCCGGGGACTACCTGCGCCCGGCGGTCATGATACAGGTAGGCCGCGACAAGCCCCGCCTGCCAGTCATGTGCCTGAACCAGGTCGGGCTGAAAGGCCGCTACCTGCCCCTGTGCAATATCGGCCGCCATGCGCGAGAAGGCAGCAAAGCGGATACCATTATCTGGCCAGTCCAATCCGTCGGGGCACAGATAGGGGTTGCCGGGGCGATCAAACAGGGTCGGTGCGTCAAACACCAGCAGATCCAGATCCTGTGCCCGCCCGGACCACAGGGTTGCGGCGTGTCCCAGAATATCGGGCCGGTACGCCAGCTTCTTGCGCTCCCGCAACGCCGCCATGACGGCAGGGTAGCCTGGCAGAAGGGTGGTGACCTTGACCCCGTACGGGGCCAGCGCATGCGGTAGCGAGCCCGTTACATCACCCAACCCGCCGGTCTTGACGAAGGGAAACATCTCGGCCGAGACCGAAAGCAGCCGGACGGGCAAACGGAAGGGGATAGCCGTACTGACCATGGGCCTGTTTCCTTGCACTAGGAGGATGGCTGTCGAATTTTGTGGTTCTGCAGTCCGTTAACGGTCCATCCGGCGCATGGTCTCACTGACACGTTTAAGTGATCATGTTGTGGTCTGCCCATTACTTGGCAATATTTTCCAAATTACCCCCTCTCAAAAAAAGGCAATTATGTGTCATGCATAACCTGGTCCTGTCTCTCTTTTATTATTTTCAGGTATGATGCCCTGTCCATGCCTCTTCAATGCACGACGGGCACCTGCCCTGTGGCAAGGTCAGCGCACAATATAAAGATGATGAAAGTGGACTTGTAACGGTTTTGTGGCGGTCAGGAAGTGATTATGCCCCCCCCTTGCTTCGAAAGCGAAGGGGCTGATGCCGCCCGGGTATGAATGGCGTCGGCGTGGATTGTAGAACCCATTGATATACTGGAAGATGGCGGCCGTAGCCTCGCGACGGGTTGACCGGTTCTGTCTCCAGAGCCGTTCTGCCTTCAGACTTTTGAAAACTGTTTCGACAGCAGCATTGTCAGAACAGTTTTCCTTTCTGGACATTGAATCCAGTAGCCCATGGGCCAGCAACTTTTCTGGAAATCATGAGAGCTTTACTGGCTGCCGCGATCAGAGTGGACAATGCAGCAGGGCACCGGATCACGCAGCCGCACCGCCATGTCCAGAGTACGGATGGCCAGATCCTTTTTCATCCGGTCCTTGACAGCCCACCCGATCACGCGATGACTGAACAGATCGATGACGACCGCCAGACAGAGCTAGCCCTCGGCCGACCAGAGGAGGCGTTGCCCAGGGCATGATGTTCACGGATATGCACCAGTATCTTCAGATCGGTGCGCTGGCGCTGACAGGCCGGTCGGAATGTCCAGGCCCGGTAACCACGTGCCGAGACCTGCAAGACGCGGCAGAGCCTCTCGATTAGCCACTCATGCCGATGCCCATGGATGAAGGCGAACCTCATGACTTTTGGCTCGCAAAGAACTGGGGAGCTTTTTTAGGCTTTCCCTCTCCTCCCGCAGAATCCGGTTCTCCAGACGAAGCCGTTCATTCTCGCGGGCCAGATCACCCTGAGGCTCGGATGTCAGCCCGGTCGGACGGTAATCCACTATCCATTTACCAAGAGTGGATTTGCCAATACCAGGGTCGGCCGCAATGCGCATACGTAACAGCCCGCTGCTCAACGCAATTCTCACGGCCTCGCGTTTGAAATCTTCCGTATGCTTCATGATCTCGTCGGTCTCCTGATACGAGCTTAAAACGCTCAGATGACCGGCACAAAACCGTTATAAGTCCAATGGACGCGCTGGCAGCTCATTCCATATGGGGGATGGCTACCGTCATCGCTATCGGCCTGTCAGGACGGCAGCATGGCGCGTTGCTGCTGGGCACGCAGGGAATAGCGCTGCGGCCGTGCATATTATGGAATAACGAGTGTGCTGCACGGAAATGCGTGGAAATCGCGTACAGGTTCCCCGGTAGCCGACTAAGGCCTGTTAGTCCTTGAATGACGGAACGGATTGCATAGCTGTTTATGATGAGCATGATGCAGTCAGTCTTTTCTGATACCGCATGGTCCGTCTGGGAGCCTTTGATCGAGGAAGTCCGTCCGAAGGGCAAGACCCCACCAAAGAACCTTCGACGGACGATATCCGCGATTTTCTGGCGCCATCAGAACGGCGCGAAATGGTGGAGTATCCCCGCTGAACTGGGTCCGTGATAGCGGGCAGCACAGCTTTTCATCCGCTGGGCGAAACCCGGCGTATGGAAACGCCTGCTCGAACGGGTTCAGGAACAACACGGCGTGGCGTTCGGAATGACTTTTCTGGATGGCACGAACATCAGAGCTCACCATAAAGCGGCGGGAGCCCAAAAAAGGGGCCTCTTTCGAAAAGCGAGACCATCGTGAAACACCTGGCCGCTCTCGCGGCAGTTATGGCACAAAAGTCTGCGTGATCGCGGACGGACATGGAAAAGCCTTTGGTTTTGCATTGGCCCCCGGACAGGCTCATGAACTGCCTCTGGCACCAGTCATGCTTGACAGCCTTCCCGCCACTCCCCTGTGGGTCGTGGCGGACAGGGGCTACGCGTCAAACGCCTTTCGTGAACGGATATGGGACATGGGAGCCCGGCTCACCATTCCTGCGAAACGATACGATGGGGCGGTCGCCTGCCCCAAATGAGTCTATCGGGGCCGGCATCTCGTTGAGAACCTCCGGGCTCGCCTCACGGGATGGCGCGCTGTCGCAACCAGATACGAAAAAACAGCAACGTCGTTCCTCGCCGTCATCCACATCGCCGCTGCAGCAGACTGGATCAAACCATAACAGCCCCTAAATCATGGTTGCCAATAGAATTGTAATACATGAATAAAATTAAAATGTAGTTAAATATATTTATTAAATAATATGAATGATCATATGGAATTACAATTATATTTATAAATTTATTCTCTATCATGTCATTTATTTATTAATATTTTTGGATATCATTTTTCTGATTTTTAACTCTGTCAACATAACGTGATGTGAAGCGATGTGTCACATTACTGCAACGCACTGATGTCGAAACGATATGATGGGTATTTTTTTCTCGATAATCATTACGATAATTCAATATATTAAATCGACAGAAGATATCGCGGGGCATCATGAACAGACGGACTTCTTTCCTGATCACAACTATCTGCTCTTTTGTTTCTTTGGGAGCAGTCGCCGCAACACCCAGTGGAAATTCTGTAACAAAGGAACAGAATCCAGAAAAAAATGGGACAGTCCGCGCACGTCGTGCACCGACAGCGCAGACACATACGCGTGCCGCGCAGAACCTGAAGCAAGAAAATAACGCAGGTGTAAATAGTTCCGGTGTCGAGACAATAAACGTATCAACCGGCACGCATACGGTCAATCGGAAGGCACGTGACAGCATAAGTCCCGTCTCAGTCGTCAGCGCAGCAACCCTGCGTCGGTCGGGCCAGATGAACCTGGCTGATGCCCTGACCCGTACCTATGCCTCGATCAATGTCAGCACGATGGGAGCCGATGCTGGCGCCCTGACATCCGCCATTCGCATGCGTGGTCTGAACCCGAACGAAGTGCTGGTGCTTGTTGATGGCAAGCGCCGTCATACGACAGCCAATCTGTATGCTGATTCTGGCCCGGATTCAGGTTCAACCCCGGTTGACCTGAATATGCTTCCGGCCAATGCCATTGATCATATCGAGGTGCTGGAAGACGGTGCGGCCGCCATGTATGGCTCGGATGCGATTGCCGGTGTGGTCAACATTATTACCAAGAAACAAGATCATGGCCTGAACCTGAGCGGCCAGACCGGCGCGAATGCTTATAACGGTGATGGCTGGGGCTACCAGCTTAATGCCGATGGTGGCATGAAACTGGGACAGGACGGTTTCCTGCATATCAGCGGCCAGATGTACCATACGGACCATTTCGTGGCCAACAATGCACGGGACCACCGCCTGCTTGGTTCCCAGCCTGCCGATGCTGGTACTGCGACCTATACTGGTGTCAATGCTGGAAAAATTTCAACACGTTCCAACAAAATCATGAGTACGCCGGAAGAAACGCGTGAAAATCTGGCGATTGAATGGGGCAAGCAGTTTACACCTGGAATCAATTTCTATGGGCTGATTACCTATGCCCATCGTCATGCGGAATCTTATGAAAACTATCGCACGCCCACTGTCGGCGGTTCCTGCGAGGCCTGTGCCGCTATTGCGCCCTATGGCTTTTCACCACTGGAAACCATGGAAGAAAACGATTTTGCCGCCACACTGGGCCTAAAGGGTGACAACTTCATGGGCTTCAATTGGGATATCAGTTCCACCTATGGTGAAGATATCGACAAGGTCGGCAACAAGAATACCCTTAACACATCTTATGTCACTGCATACGGTTCCAGCCCACGTAAGGCGCGGGCTGAAAGCTACAGCATGGTGCAATGGACCAACAACGTCGATTTCCGTCGTCATTTCAAGATCGGGGACGTCGTTCCGATGACGCTTGCTTTCGGTGCTGAAGAACGGATGGAATCCTACAATATCACCGCAGGTAATCCCGTTTCGTACCTGGGGGGTGGCACGCAGGGTTATGCTGGCATCTCCCCCGGTTCGGCTGGCACATGGTACCGTGACATCTGGGCGTGGTACCTGGATGGTGATTTCCGCCTAACCAAGAAGTGGGAACTGGATTTTGCCGGGCGGCTGGAGCATTACACCGATGTCGGCAATACAGAAAATGGCAAGATTTCAACACGTTACAACTTCACAAAGCGTATTGCCATCCGTGGTACCATCAGCACGGGCTTCCGTGCCCCGACGCTGGCTGAATCTCATTTCAGCGCTGTCAATGTTTCACCCACGGGTGCCAGCGGCCTGCTTGCCGCTGATTCTTCGGCAGCCCAGAGCATTGGCGCGACCAAGCTGAAGCCCGAGCGCTCCACCAGTGTCAGCGGTGGCATCGTGCTGGAGCCTGTCGATGGTTTCCATGTTGAAGCGGACGTCTACCAGATCAATATGCGTGACCGCATCGTGCAGGATACGAACTTCGGCGGTTCTATCCCTTACGGTAATACAACGCAGGGCGAGGTTGCGGCGCAGGCCATTGCCCAGTTGGCTTCCCTGCCAACCGGTTTTACCGGTTATAACGATGTTTATGCCGATTATTTCACTAATGGCGCCAGTACCCGAACACAGGGCGTGGACATCAAGGCGGATTATATGTTCCGCTTCCATCAATACGGCAATCTGGCGCTGTCGATGTCGATCGACCTCAACCGCACTCGTCTGCATCATAATGGCGCGGACCTGAACCTTTCAAATATCGCAGCAATCACAACCGACTATCCGCGTAGCAAGATCATCCTGAACGCATATTATACCTACAAGAACTGGGATTTTAATATCCGTCAGACCCGCTATGGCCAGACCAGCGACATGATGCAGTATCAGGACTGGGGGCCTGCGGCTCTGCAATACTCCAACAACGCCCTGCAGCAATTCATTAATACGCCACACTGGCTGACGGATATTGAAATTGGCGTCCGTTTCAAGAAAAACTGGCATATGGCAATCGGTGCCAATAACGTATTCAACGTGCGTCCACGCATGGTCCCGCAGGCTCTTAATGCTTTGGGCGCCATGCCTTATGATGAAGATTCTGCTCAGATTCCCATGTATGGCGGGTATTATTACGGTCGTCTTAATGCCAACTTCTGATCCAGCCTGACAGTTGAAGTCAAAATCCCCATGTCCGACACCACGGATATTTTACTGATAATGGGCAAAAACCTTGCCGTTTCCTGCGGTCATCTGGCAATCCGTCCATGGCTGGAAAGGCATGATCTTCATATCCGCTTGCATTGTTCCTGGTCAGAATCAGTCCGGAGCAATGAAGGCAGGTTTATCACGATTGTTGTTATGGGAATTTTCTGGTGACAAACGCTCATCCGCGCAAGGTACCTACGCGCAGGCAACTCTTGACCCGTATTGGCACGCTCGCCGGCAGTGCCGCTCTGTATCAGGCCATGACATCCCTGGGACATGCGCAGGGTACGGATTTCACGTCTCCACCCGTCCTGTCCGGTGCAAAACGCGGGACACGCGTGCTGGTTCTGGGGGCAGGACTTGCAGGCATGCTTTCCGCTTATGAACTGCGCAAGGCAGGCTACCATGTGCAGGTTCTGGAATTCCAGAACCGTGCTGGTGGCCGTAATATCAGCCTACGCGGGGGAGATACCGTAACCGAACTGGGGGGAGCCACTCAGAAGGTCAGCTTCGCATCGGGCAATTACATCAATCCCGGTCCATGGCGTATTCCCTACCATCATCAGGGATTGCTGCATTACTGTCGTGAATTCGGGGTGGAACTGGAACCGTTTGTGGAACTGAACCACAATTCATGGCTCCATTCGAGCACGGCCTTTGATGGCAAGCCGGTCCGGTACCGGGAATTTGCCGCAGATTTCCATGGTTTCACGGCGGAACTTCTAGGCAAGGCGATTGAGCAGCACAAGCTGGACGACATGGTCTCAGTCGATGAGCAGGAACATGTCATGACCGCCATGCGGCAGTGGGGCTGCTTAAATTCCAATCTGAACTGGACCAAGGGTATCATCAGTTCCGAAACCCGTGGATATGAAAAGGCGCCGGGTGGCGGCATAAACGGCGCGCCGGTTCCATCCGAGCCGTTTGCCCGCAAGGATGTCATGCGTTCCGGCCTATGGACGTGGCTTGCCTTCCATGAACGTCTGGACATGCAGACCACCATGTTCCAGCCCGTGGGGGGCATGGACATGATCGGCAAAGGCTTCAACCGGCAAGTACACGACCTGATCACCCTGAACTGCAAAGTCACATCGATCCATCAGGACGACAAGGGCGTAAAGGTCACTTATAACGATATGAGCCATGGTGGTGCGATACGTGAGGCGGAAGCCGATTACTGTGTCTGCACCATCCCGCTGCCCATCCTCTCCCAGCTTGATGTAAAGGTCAGCGCGCCGCTCAGGGCCGCGATCATGGCAGTGCCCTATGCGTCCTCCGTCAAGCTGGGGCTTGAGTTCAAACGCCGGTTCTGGGAGGAGGATGACCAGATATATGGCGGAATCAGCTTTACCGATCAGCCAATCAGCCAGATTTCCTATCCCAGCCACGGCTACTTCTCTCGCGGCCCTGCGGTCTTGCTGGGGGGATACATGTTTGGTCCGACAGCATACGATTTTGCCGGCATGACCCCGCAGGAGCGGATCGAGCATGCCCTGACGCAGGGTGAGATTTTGCACAAACAATACCGCAAGGAATTCTCCAACGGCGTCAGTTTTGCATGGAGCCGCGTGCCCTGGGCAATGGGGTGCTGCTCGATGTGGAGCGAACAGGCGCGCAAGACCCATTACAAAGCGCTGTGCACCATGGATAACCGTATCGTACTGGCTGGTGAGCATGCATCCTATGTGGGGTGCTGGCAGGAAGGGGCCATCCTGTCTGCACTGGATGCCATAACCCAACTGCACAGCCGTGCGCAGGGAGCCAGCTGATGCGCAAGTTTCTTCTGTTTTTCATTTTTGCCGTCCTGCTGCTTCTGGTCCCTGTTGGTCCAGTACAGGCGGATAGCGCCAGTTCGGTCGAGGGACAGGTTCAGCCCCTGAATACAGGCGAGGACGTATATCGTCATATCTGTCAGGGCTGTCACATGCCAGACGGCAAAGGGGCGGTCGGTGCCGGTGCGCAATTCCCTGCCTTTGCCAACAATGCTAAACTGCAAAGCAGCGGATATCCGGTTTATGTCATCATGAACGGATATGGCGGCATGCCATGGTTTTCGGGCATGTTGAAAGATGACCAGATTGCCAGTGTGGTCAATTACATCCGTACGCATTTTGGCAATCATTACACCGATGTCGTAACGACTACCGATGTCGCGGCCCAGCGACCTATCGTAAAGCAGAAGGAACAGTGAAGCGAATGTTCGATCTTAAAAAAACAGTCATAGCTCTTGTCATTCTCTCCAGCATGGCTGGTGCGGTCCCGACCTATGCCTATGACGGTATCGTGCGGCATTCCGCAGGCAAATTTCCCATTGCATCCTCTATCGAGGTTCCGACCGGGGCGAGTACCATCTACCTCAGCGGCATGGGCGCGCCAGTGCAGGACAGGAAAGCGGATCCGCATACCCTTGCCGCCTATGGTGATACACAGACCCAGACCTATGCCGCGCTGCTGCGTATTCAGGATGAACTGAAAAAGCTGGGTCTGGGCATGGGCGATGTCGTACAGATGCACATTTACATGGCCGAGGACCCCAAGCTGGGTAAGCTCGATTTTGACGGGATGATGAAAGCTTATACCCAGTTTTATGGTACCGACAGGCAGCCGGATCTGCCGGTCCGCTCGGCCTTTGGTGTGGCCCATCTGGCCAATCCGGGTTGGCTGGTTGAGATCGAGGTTACTGCAGTGCGTATGCCTAAAAAGTAATAAATTGGCATATCTTATCCCATTGGCGTGTAATGTAATTATGCCCCATAATACTAAGAGCTATCACTTTTGACCTTTATGCGCCCATTTTCTGAGGCTGATAGACCGGATAGTTTTGGGGAGCGCGACAAGATTGTTCCACGCGTTACAGGCGACATTGATGATGTGATCGATATCGTTGAAGACGGTGTTGGCCAGCCAGTTGGCGCGGAGGAACTGCCAGACATTCTCGACCTGGTTCAGTTCGGGAGCATGCGATGGCAGGAAGATCAGGCTGATGTTGCGCGGCAGTCTGAGTTTGGCGGTCGTATGCCACGGTGCGTGATCAAACAAAAAACGACGGCATAGGCTTCCCGGGCCACACAGGGCGCAATCCCGTCGAGATGTAGGTGCATGCTGTCCGTGTCGATAAACGGGGGAGCGAGACCTACGGTCTTGCGCCGTGCAAGACAGATTGCCCCGAAAAGCCAGACGTTGGGCATAGCGCTGGTCGGGTTCCCCGTTTGGCCCCTTAACCGGACGACGCCGTTCTTTTGCTCGCTCCGCGCTTCGTCCTGAAACCAGATTTCGATCCGTTTGCCGCGCGACAGATGGCCGGTGTAGGACTTCAGGATTGTCAGGAAGTTTTTTGAAGGCATCCATGACGGACGGGTCCTGTCCCGCATGGCGATGCGTTTGAACTCATAGAGCTTACAGAAAAAATTCTCAATGAGATGGCGCGCTTTGAACAGGGACCTATCGAACGGGCGTCTGTCGAGGCAGTCTTTGCGTTGGGGATAACCATGCAGGCTCCTTGCGTATCCATCAATATCAAGCGGTCCATAGCGGCTTTGAAACACATCAGGGGTCTGTAGAAAACTCAACTTCCAACGGAACCTGATATGTAAATACTTTATATTTATTTACCAGGACTCCTGACGACAGAGATCATCCAATTGCTCTTCGAAATCTATTTTTATGATGATCTTCCAGACCTCTGCCACAAAAGAGGCCAACGGGGATTCATACAACCTCACCAGACCAATCGAGCCCGCAGAAAACCCGGAAAGACGCCGTATCTGCAATCTGCCCCGAGGCGGCACCCTTAGCGGAAACGAAGAAATAGGTAATATTGTTGTATGTGTTCCCTTCATGATCGCAGCATGGATCAGTTCCAGGGAAGTGGTTTCAAGCCGGACAATCGGCTTGACGCCTGCGGTCTGGAATCCGACATCGATAAACTGCCTGCAGCGCATGCTTCGGCTCAGCAGGGCGAGTGGAAACTGTCCGGCCGTCTCCCAACTGACATCATCGCCTGCCGGAAAATCGTACGCTGCTGTTCCGGCAAGAACCTGTTTTTCCTTATAAAGTTCGTACATGGCGAAGACAGATGCTTTAGGACACTCGTCACAATACATGATGCCAATATCCAGTTGCTTTATATTCAGCTTTTCAATAATCTCTGCGTTGGCAAGAACCAGAACGTCACATATAAAATCACCGATATGCTCCTTTACCGCATCCATAAGAAGGGGAATGATGTGCACGGCTGTTGGAATGACGCCTATTTTGATTACACCTGCCAGTTTCTGGTGGGATAGGGAGACGACATTCTGGATTTCTGCAACACCGTGCAGGATTTCATGTCCCCATTTGAGTATCTGTGTGCCTTCAGGCGTCAGGCCAAAAACTTTCTGCTTCCGGTCAACAATAACAACGCCAAGCTCTTCCTCCATGACGCGTATGGCGCGCGAAAGGGATGGCTGCGAAACGTTGCATGCAACCGCCGCTTTTGAAAAACTCCTGAACCTATCTATCTCCCGAAGATAGTACAGTTGCTTGAGAAACATATTATACCCCATGAATACTTATAGACCGACAGCCTGCGGAACCGACCATCTTCCTATGGATGTCATATTGCCCACTATTCCGGCATAGCCGAAACAGGTAAGCATCTTTATTTTCTTTGAATAGGGAATACTATTCGATAAGGCGCTTTCCACCACAGAACAGTGTCTGTTCATCCCGACGCGCAATGGCGATCAGGGTCTGGTTCATTGTTTCAGCCGTCTGGAACGCACGATATGTCGGGGCTGAAATTGCGACCACAATGGCAATACCTGCACGCACCGTCTTGAGCGCCATTTCAAACGAATAACGGCTTGTCAACAGACAGAATCCTTCGTGGAAAACTTCCAGGTGGCAGGCACGCGCACCAATCAGTTTGTCCAGTGCATTGTGCCGCCCCACGTCCTCCCGGATCATGTGAATATTACCGTTCTTATCTGCCCATGCGGCTGCATGCACCATGCGTGTCGCCGCGTTCAGCGTCTGCCATTGGCGCAGTTCATGCAATGCATTTCGTATAGCTGCCACTGACAGGTGCGCTCCCTCCCCCAATGGAGTTGCGGCTACAGCGTTATATTCCGGTACACTCTCGCTGCCGCATATGCCACAACTCGAATGACCCGCCTGCATGCGAACATTACGGCGCATGAGTTGCGTCAACGCTTTCCCCTTTATAAAAATATCAAGGGTCAGGCCATCATCAGCCTCTGCAATGTTCACTGAACGGATATCTGCAACCCCGTCGATGATCTGTTCGGTTATACAGTATCCATAAGCAAAATCTTTTAGATCCGCCGGTGTCATCATCATCGTGCCATACGGAAAAATCCCGTTGAACAGGAGACTGACCGGCACTTCCTCTGCAACATTAAGGTTGAATTTTTCATTCGGACGGGACAGAGAACTTACATCTAACGGGTAAAAGAGATCAGGCATTACGGTAGCCTCACGCATCGAGATAGGCCGTTTGATAGCCAGGGGGTGTGGCATGGCACCCATCCGGTCTCGCCACTCGTATAATACTCATTTTTCCAGATCGGAACGCGCTGCATGATCTCATCTATAATGTAACGACAGGCGCTGAAAGCCGCATCGCGATGCACTGAGAATACGCCAATCCATACCGTCATTTCGCCAATGGACAGATAGCCGGTCCGGTACATGCCCGTTGTCCAACAGATGGCAAAAAGCTGCTTCGCTTTAATCATGATGCCCTTCCGCCAGTGTCAGTGACCCGAAAACACTATAATCAATGCCAGAAACGGCACGACCTGCGTTTGTGTACCTGGCCCATCCTTCAAAGGAGCAGAACCCGCCTGCTTCAGCAACAAGAATCACCCTGCGCAAGGTGCTGAATCCATCAGCGTCCCGACCATGATGATGTCGTTCATTTGCCTGTCTCCGACGGAATAAAGGCAACATGATCACCTTCGCACAGCGACTGATCCCATGGAGCAAATACCGAATTGATCGCAACACGCATGTAGGCAGGTTCAAGCGCAAAACCATAGGCATTACGAAATTCGTACGTCTTTCCAACTTCATCTTGAATCTATGCGAAATACTTCAATTATATACTTCATCGTCTTACTTCCTGTTCAGAATACCCCAGGAATTTCATAACTCGGTCGCGTTCATCAGGTGCGTTTACGTTTTGCAGCGCACCGGTTTTGTTTATTTCAAGTAAACGAACTGCTGGACCGGCAAGCATCTGACGCAGCCGAATTGTCCGGTTTACTGCCTGCCTGTTCATAGCAGCCAGCGTAGCGGGCTCCCATATCGTGCAGAGCGGCTCAGGCAGACCGTCGCTTTCGCTCACATAGGCCGTAGCAGCCAGGGTGGTATCGCGTCCATGTACAAGAGTGGCAAGTGTCGTATCATCCAGCATCGGCAGGTCGCAGGCAACGACGAGCCAGGCAACATCCGGGTAGACCACATGAGCAGAAAGCACGCCGACCATTGGGCCGCCGCCGAGCACGCCCTTTGTCTCCCGCCTGTCCATAATGCAGGGATAGGACGCCCGGAGCGGATCAGGCTGCTGATCGGGGCGTATTGAGACAAAACAGCGCCCTACATGTCGTTCCAACAGATCAAAGGCACGGGCAAGCTGCGGGCGGCCACCGTAAGGCAGTGTCGCCTTATCCTGCCCCATGCGGCGACTTTCACCACCTGCAAGAACCAGCCCGTACAGTAACGCTGTCATGGTTTGCGCCCCTTAAACATTGGGAATTTGCACATGAAATTCACGTCATCCCCCGATATAATGCATTTCGATTTTTTCCTGGGGGAACGTCTTTTTCCTATCGGCCCATAATGCAGGCCGATGCGTGCGCTCCTCACTATAGCGATCCGTCCGGTGGTACCAGATCCGTGACAGGGTTGTGCGCAGACATTCATCAATTTTGACATTGCAGACATTCTGGCGCAGCAGTCCGCGCAAATCCGTGCCAGTCGTTGCAAAAAGGCAGGTGTAGAGCTTTCCGTCCGAAGACAGGCGTGCACGGGAGCATGCTCCACAAAACGGTGCACTGACCGATGAGACGAAACCGATTTCCCCGGCTCCATCAACGTAGCGATAACGACGGGCCACTTCGCCGCGATAGCGGGGCGGTAACGGCTCAAGGGGCCAGAGTGCCGTGATGCGGGCGCGCAGTTCGTCCGAGGGCACGACGTCGGTACGGTCCCACCCGTTGCGATTGCCCACATCCATATATTCGATCAGACGGACCGTGATACCGGTGTTGCGAAAACGCGCCAGAATATCTGGAACGCCTGCATCATTTACGCCTCGCTGGACTACGGTATTGATCTTGACGCCGCCTTCAAACCCAGCAGCACCTGCAGCGTTGATGCCCTCCATTACGGTAGACAGATCACTCCTGCCGCCGCTCATATGGGCGAACACGACGGGATCGAGACTGTCGAGGCTGACTGTCACGCGCCGCAGTCCTGCCTGCAGAAGTGCTGGCGCAAAACGGGGCAATAGGACGCCATTGGTTGTCAGGGCGATATCCTCAATGCCTGGCAAGACACGCAGCTGGCTGACCAGATCGGGCAGACCCGGCCGCAGGAGAGGCTCCCCACCCGTTAGCCGTATTTTGGTAACGCCCAGTTCGGCCGCTACGCGCGCAACCCGTTCGATTTCGTTAAAATCCAGCCGTTCCTCGGGACCAAGAAACCGAAACGCCTCGTGATAGGTAGCTTCCGGCATGCAATAGGGACACCGAAAGTTACACCGGTCCATGACCGAAATCCGCAGATCGCGCAGCGGGCGGCCAAGCCTGTCAACAGGCGGCACAGGGCTGCCCAGCCGACTGTTGTTATCGGCATCCATGGCCGCCTGCCCTATCAGCCTGCAATCTGGATTGGCGGTGCGGATGCAACACTTTCCACCACCTTGACCGGAATGGATTTCGCCGCGGGCGTTCCACTGATCTCGTCAAAATAGTCCAATGGCAACAGCGGATTCAGTTCCGGGTAGTATCCGGCAATCGCACCGCGTGGCATCGGGTAATCCAGCACATGCAGGCCATCGACATACCGCCTGATCCCGTCATCGCTATAGGTCTCCAGCCCGATCACATCCCCGTTCGCCAGACCGCGTTCCGCCATGTCATCCTTATTCATGAAAATGACGAGACGGGTGTTATACACGCCGCGATACCGGTCGCTGTTGCTGTAGATGGTCGTATTGTACTGATCGTGCGAACGAATGGTCGCCAAGCGTAACATAGCCGCATCCTTGACCGGCATGTTGACTTCCAGTCCCGGCAGCACAAGAAAATTTGCCTTGCCATTGGGTGTGTTCCATACGCGGCGACGAGGCGGGATATCGAGGTGGAAGCCGTGCGGGTTTTTGATCCTTTCGGAAAAATTCGCATAGATCTCAGGATAAACCTCGGCGATCTTGTCCCGGATCAGGGTATAGTCGACCATATAATCCGCCCACGGCGTACGGGAGTTGGGTAGTGTCGCCATGGCCATGCGGCAGACGATCTCCGTTTCCGGCCGCACATGTCCGGTCACGGGTTCGAACACACCACGCGATGCCGTAACATTCGCCATGGCATCTTCAATGGTTACAAACTGCTCGCCCGCTTCCGTGCGGATGATTTCCGAGCGGGCGACAACCGGCAGGATAAGCGCATCCTTGCCATGCACCAGATGGCCCCGGTTCAGCTTGGTCGCCACACCAACCGTCAGGTTGAGGTTGCGCATGGCGGCGTAGGAACGGTCCGTATCCGGCACGGCGCGGATGAAATTGCCCCCCATGCCAAAGAACACCTTGGCGGTCCCTGCTTCCATGGCCTCGACGGCTTCCAGCACATGGTGACCATGCTCACGCGGCGGTTCAAACCCGAAAGCATCACGCACGCGGTCCAGATAAGCATCGGTCGGTTTTTCATCAATGCCAACCGTGCGGTCACCCTGTACGTTGGAATGACCACGGATCGGCGCGATACCGGCACCAGGCTTTCCAAAGTTACCGCGCAGCAAAAGCAGATTCGCAACCTGCTGGATCAGACGTGATCCTTCCTGATGCTGCGTCAGTCCCATGCCGTAACAGATGATCGTGGCATTGGATTTCATATAAATATCTGCGATTTTGCGGATCTGTGCTTCGGTTATGCCCGATATCTGGGTAATCTCTCCCCAGCTACAGCCAATAGCATCATCCCGCACGGCGTCCAGCCCAGCCGTGTGTTCATGGATGAAGTCGAGGTCCAGTACCGTCTCGCCGCGCGCTTCCGCTTCAAAAAGCGCCTTCATCATGCCCTTGAAGATGGCCAGATCGCCACCGATGCGCACATGCACGAATTCGCTGGAAATCGGGGTCGAGCCAAACGTACCCATCTGGAGCATGTCCTGCGGTTCCGTAAAGCGGATCAGCGCCCGTTCCGGCATCGGATTGATCAGGACAATCGGCACACCGCGTTTGCGGGCTTCGACCAGATTGGTCATCATGCGGGGGGAATTGGTGCCCGTATTCTGCCCCACCACGAATATCGCTTCGGCATGTTCAAAATCGCCCATGACGATCGTGCCCTTGCCAATACCGATCGCCGGCGGCAGGCCACGGCTGGTCGGCTCATGACACATGTTTGAGCAGTCGGGGAAATTGTTGGTGCCGAATTCCCGCACGAATATTGAATACAGGAAAGCGGTCTCATTCGCCGTACGGCCCGATGTATAGAACTCGGCCTGATGCGGGCTGTCGAGGGCGCGCAGATGCTGGCCGATCAGGGCGAATGCGTCATCCCACGCCACCGGCACGTAGCGGTCGCTTTGTGCGTCATAGCGCATCGGCTCGGTCAGGCGGCCCTGCATTTCCAGCCAATAATCGCTTTTCTGCATCAGTTCGGTGACGGTATATTTTTCAAAAAATTCCCGCGTCACACGTCCCTTTGTGGCTTCATGCGCCAGCGCCTTGGCCCCATTTTCACAGAACTCCAGCGTCTTGCGATGGTCGGGGTCAGGGAAAGCGCAACTGGGGCACTTGAAACCGCCCGGCTGGTTCATGGACAGCAGCCCGCGTGATCCCTTGACCAGCACGCTCTGTTCCATCAGCACTTTCGCGGTTGCCCCGGCCGCACCCCATCCCCCTGCCGGATGATGATAGGGTTTGTACTCAGGCGTTTTTTCGTTGCTCATGATCTCGACCCTGTAAGCTGCATTCAGGTGGGCAGGCGTGTATGGGCACGCGGGACGGCTGTCTGATTGGAGAAAGCACCCACATCATGCAGCAGGCCAAACTCCCGCATTGCTGGCACGAAGTTTTCGTTTTCATGCTTCGAACGGGCAAGCTTCACCAGGGCAAATCTCTGGAGCGGCCGCAGGGTTGCCCATTGTACGGCAGTAGGCGGCGCTATGCCATCAGCCTGCGCCTGGGTCTTTACTGCATCCGGCATCCGGTCTGCGTTACGCCAGTCCTCCAGCCCACGGGTTGCAAGCTGGCGTAACGGCTCGTCACTACGGGTTGCGATCAGGTGAACCACCAATGCGCGATAGGTAGCCTGCTCAGGTACGGTTTCGCACGGCAGGTCAGCCAGTTGCCCCCTTTCTTCGCGTGTAAACCGGCTCCACTGGCGCAGGCTCAGTTTGATGCCAACGATGTCAAGCTTCTGGCGGGCGATCATCGGGATGCACCGTAGGGACCCCGCAAAGTCACGTTCAAAATCAAAAAGCATTGGACCAGATCCCTTATTGTCGGGAGAGGAATGTCGGGTGGCCATGCCACCCGTTTTACTTGGGAATGATCAAGTGAAGCAGGAACGCCGTCCCGAGAAACACTATGGTGCTCAGCGACCAGATCGCAACAAACCATGCGATCCGCGCACCGGTGCGTGGTGGTGCATCATCTCCGTTCCCGCTGACAATCTCAGTGATACCCATCTGTTTCCGTCACCTTTCCGCGAAAGACGTGATAGGAATAGATCGTGTAGGTCAGGATGATCGGCAGAAGAATGGCGGTGCCGATCAACTGAAAAAACTGGCTCGATGGCGGAGACGACACATCCCATAGCGTCAGACCCGGCGGCACGGCATAGGGCCACACCGTAATTCCCAGACCAGACAGGCACAGGAAGAACCAGCCTAGCGCACACAGGAACGGTCCCTTCGAGTGCCCCCTGCGCAGACCCATGACAAACAGCACAGCCAGCACGACCACCAGAACCGGCACGGGCGCAACAAACGCGATATTCGGCCAGTCAGTCCAGCGGCGTAGGTAAGGTGCATGCAGCAGCGGCGTCCACAGGCTGACCGCCACAATGCCGATGAACAGCCCCACAGCCAGCCGTGCAGCCCAGCGGCGGCATGATGCCTCCAACACGCCGGTTGTGCGCCAGATCAGCCACGTTGCCCCCAGCAGGGCGTAACCGCACATGACAGACAGCCCACACAGGATGCTGAACGGCGTCAGCCAGTCGAGCGGGCCACCGGCAAAGGCGCCATCAACAACTTTGATCCCCTGCACCACGCCACCGAGGATCGCACCCTGACAGAAGGCAGCAAGGGCGGAGCCTGCCATGAAACCGGCATTCCACATCCCTTCCCTTCCCCTGCCGCGCGTCATGACACGGAATTCAAACGCCACACCGCGGAAGATCAACGCCAGCAGCATCAATACAATCGGCAGGTAGAAAGCTGGCAACAGGGTAGCGTAGGCACCGGGGAAAACCCCGTAAAGCACGGCCCCACCCAGCACCATCCACGTCTCGTTCCCATCCCAGACGGGGGCGATGGTGTTGACCATCACATCCCGACGGCCCGGGTGGCGTTCAAGCGCGAACAGCATCCCGATGCCGAGGTCAAAACCATCAAGGACGACATAGATCGAAATCGCGACCACCAGTATGACGGCCCACACGATGGGGAGCCAGTATGCGAAGTCCATCATGCCTCAGGCTCCTTTGCCAGCAGAAGGGTCAATCACGCCCGGGTGCATGCGGGTTGCCAGAATTTCGGTAGCGTGGTCAGGTGGGGTATCATGCTCGCCTTCCTGTGGTGCGTGGCTCAGCATGCGAGCCAGAATGCCCAGACCTGAGCCGAACACGAGCACGTAGACCACCACGAACGCTGTCATCGAGAACGCCATGGAAGACAGGGCGACCGGGGAAACACTGTCGGATGTGCGCAGCAGGCCATAGACGGTCCAGGGCTGACGACCGACTTCCGTCGTAACCCAGCCGCATAGCAGCGCCAGGAACCCCGCAGGGGCCATGCATAATGCAACACGGTGGAAAACCGGATTGGTAAACAGTGTGCTGTTTCGTCGCAGCCATAGCGACCACAATCCGACTAGCATCATCAGCATACCAAGAGCGACCATAATACGGAACGAGAAGAAGATGACCGGTGAAGGCGGTCGCTGGTCACGGGGGAAATCCTTCATGCCCGGCACCTTGCCGTTCAGGCTGTGCGTCAGGATCAGCGAGCCGGCCAGTGGTAGTCTGATAGCATAATCCGTATGTTCGGTCTTCATGTTGGGAATGCCGAACAGCAGTTCAGGCGCATGATCTTCCGATACCCAGTCCCCTTCCATCGCCGCGATCTTCACCGGCTGGTATTTAAGCGTGTTCAGGCCATGCGCATCGCCCGCCAGGATCTGTAGCGGCGCCACGATCGCGGCCATCCACATGGCCATGGAGAACATGACCCGCACCGGCTCGCTGGAGATTTTTCCTGCCTTACGGGCCTTCAGCATATGCCATGCCCCCGTTGCCCCCACGATAAAGGCCACCGACAGGAACGCCGCCAGCCCCATATGCACCAGACGGAACGGAAAGGACGGATTGAAGATAATGGCCAGCCAGTCCGCAGGCATGAACCGCCCGGTAGCCGGGTCGATGGTGTAACCGCGCGGGGTCTGCATCCATGAATTGGATGACAGTATCCATGTCATGGAAATCAGGGTGCCAACCGATACACAGCATGTGGCGGCAAAATGCAGCTTGCGCCCCACCTTGTTCATGCCGAACAGCATGACGCCGAGGAAACCAGCCTCAAGAAAAAAGGCAGTCATGACCTCATAGGACAGGAGCACACCGGTAATCGGTCCGGCTTTTTTAGAAAAAATAGACCAGTTGGTGCCGAATTCATACGACATGACCAGTCCCGAAACCACGCCCATGCCGAAGACGATGGAGAACACCTTGATCCAGTATCGGTAAAGATCAAGGAATACGGGGCGCCCGGTCCTGAGCCACAGCCCTTCCAGCACCGCCAGATAGGCCGCCAGCCCGATTGAAAAGGCCGGAAAAATGATATGGACGCCTACGGTGAAGGCGAACTGGAAACGCGCCAGAAGAAGCGCTGGGTCATGTGCGTACTGCATCGATACTTTCCAAAACTTATGGCGAGAGGAATAAAATTATAAAGAACTTCTCGACATAATGGTCCCGCAAGGAATTTACCGGCCTGAAAGGCTGATATGTGCTGCGGCGTCGTGAGAATAGTAGTAGATCAATCAGACGTATGACGTCCAAGAGAGATTATACATAAGATTATAAACAAAATTTATAACCATAGTATCGACAGGTTTCGTATAGTTATAACAGAATATAGAGAACCGAAAAATATCTATGATCGATTACAAAATATTTGGCGGATATCCACTGTTTTTAGGTCATGGACGGTATCTTCGCACGGCCTGCTTATTCATTCCAGACATAATGTGAGCTAACCTGACCGGGTCTGGAGGTATGTTGTATATGCATACATGATGATATAAAATTGAATACGAAAGCCGGTTTGATAGCGTAAAAACATAATCTACGTGTTTAGGCTCAGGACCCATTGATTTGTGTAGGGAATTTTGCTTCAGGTTCTGCAAGGAGACTGAAGATGAGTGACCTGTTTTGGCTGACGGATGAACAGATGGAGCGTCTGCGGCCGTTCTTTCCCAAGAGCCATGGTAAACCGCGCGTTGATGACCGCCGCGTGCTGAGCGGCATCATTTTTGTGAACCGCAATGGTATGCGCTGGCGTGATGCACCCCGGGAATACGGTCCGCACAAGACGCTCTACAACCGTTGGAAGCGTTGGGGCGACATGGGCATTTTCATGCGGATGATGGATGGCCTGTCTGCCGCGCAGGCTGAGCCTCAGACTATTATGATTGATGCGACCTATCTCAAGGCACACCGCACGGCTTCAAGCCTGCGGTTAAAAAAGGGGATCCAGGCCGCCTGATCGGACGCACTAAAGGGGGCATGAACACCAAGCTGCATGCGGTCACCGATCAGAACGGACGACCGCTGAGCTTCTTTATGACAGCCGGACAGATCAGTGATTACACCGGAGCCTCTGCTCTGCTGGACAGCCTTCCCATGGCACAGTGGTTGCTGGCGGATCGGGGTTATGATGCTGACTGGTTCCGGGATGCCCTGGAGGAAAAAGGGATCAGGCCCTGCATTCCGGGAAGAAGATCCCGCGGAAAACCAGTCAAATACGACAAGCGAAAATACAAAAGACGCAACCGCATCGAAATCATGTTCGGCCGTCTCAAGGACTGGCGGCGGGTCGCAACACGCTATGACAGATGCCCGAACGTCTTCTTCTCAGCCATCTGCCTCGCTGCAACCGTCATCTTCTGGCTATGAGTCCTGAGCCTAGGAATTTCAATCATCTAGACGAGACTGTGTAGAATTTTGTGCGGTGCCATTTTTTCAGGCCATTGGGAAACGATCATCGAACATGATAGCGAGCTGGCATCTGACAGCGTACCATTCGCGCACTGAGCGCTTCCACTGTGCTGAGGTAGCATTGAGCGCCAGGTAAATCAATTTTGCTGCGGCCTCTTCACTGGGGAAATGGCCGCGGGTGCGCACGGCACGACGGATCTTTGAGTTCAGGGCCTCAATGGCATTTGTTGTGTAAATCAACCTGCGCACTTCTGGAGGATAATCGAGGAACGGAATGACCTCATTCCATGCCCTGCGCCAACTGGGCGCGATGGCCGGGTATTGTCTGCCCAGATCGCTTTCTTCGAACCCGCCGAGGGCTGCCTCGGCCTCTGTGGCGTCCACTGCTGTATAGATTGCCTTGAGAGCTGTGGCGATGCCTTGCGGTCCTTGTAGCTGGCAAAGCTCATGGAATGACGCAGCAGATGAACGATACACGTCTGAATGCGGGTTCTGGGGAAGACCGCCTCAATGGCCTGCGGAAAGCCCTTCAGCCCGTCGACTACGGCGATCAGGATGTCCTGCACACCCCGATTGCGCAGGTCGCTGAGGACCTTGGCCCAGAATTTGGCCCCTTCATTCGCCTGGAACCACAGCCCCAGAACGTCCCGTGTGCCGTCAGGCAGGATCGCGAGCGCCACGAAGACAGCCTTGTTCGAGACAGTCCCATCACTGCGGATATTGACCCGGATCGCGTCCATGAAGACGATCGGGTAGCAGGGTTCCAGCGGACGGTTCTGCCAGGCGGCGACCTCCTCCATCACGGCGTCGGTAATCGCGGAAATGAGGCTCGGGGAGGCCTCAACGCCATAGATTTCTTCAATATGCCCCTGGATTTCGCGGGTTGTCAGACCTCGGGCATACATGCTGATGATCTTGCGGTCGAACTCGGGAAAGCGACGCTGATACTTTGCAATCAACATCGGATCAAACGTACCGTTCCGATCCCGGGGAATATCCAGAACAACCTTGCCGCTCTGTGTCGTCACGGTCTTCTGGCTATTGCCGTTTCTGCGGTTGGGCGGCTGATTATCCTCAGCAGAGGCGCCATCGGCGCGCTCCTCATCAAGATGAAGTGTCATCTCCGTGTTGAGCGCCCGCTCCGCCAGAGCCTTCGTCAATTCCGAGAGTATGCCGCTTTTGCCAAACAGGTCGCCCGGTGAACGACCTTCCATCAGACGGTCCAGAAGATCTTTATCAATGCTCATGCGGGGGCTCCTCTTCGAGCAGATTATCACCGCACCGCACAAAATTCAGGATAGTCCCATCTAGACTTTTGAAACAGTCTCTTATGATGGGCACGGATTGTCGTGCCATCAAGAAAGACCATGCCGAGGTCTTGATCCTTGTCTTTGACCTTTTCAAAGAGGCGCTGTCACACTCCAAGCTTCGACCAGCGAATGAACAACTGTGCGGCAATCCACCAGGGACCAAACTCTGATGGCGCCAGAAAATCGCGGATATCGTCCGTCGAAGGTTCTTTGGTGGGGTCTTGCCCTTCGGACGGACTTCCTCGATCAAAGGCTCCCAGACGGACCATGCGGTATCGGAAAAGACAGACTGCATCATGCTCATCATAAACAGCTATGCAATCCGTGCCGTCATTCAAGGCCTAACAGGCCCTAGCAGACAGGGCATACGACGCAGACAGGCTGATCGAGAGATTCTTCAAGAGAACTCAAACAGTTTCGTGCTATTGCAACCCGCCACGACAAGCTGAAATCAACTTTTTTGCCGCCGTTTATTTCGCTTTAATTGCCATCCTTCTTAACTGACGACACGCCGTAAGGCAATACCTTTATGAAAGGCAATATGTCCGGTTTTGAGGCTTTCAATTTCATATTGTGGATTTGTGGACGATGCATGATGCTGATACCCATTCACCATAAAAGGTATGGTGTGTATGGTACGGATCCGACCAGTGACGTAACCAGCTTCGGAGTTCCACGAAACAATATCACCGATTTCGAAAGTTCTTGACTGCATGACGGTTTCTACTCCTGATACACAAAACACCGACAAATTTTTTAAACCTTTTTACACAGTAGGTCACTCCACACATTCATTACCTGATTTTATTGCGATCTTACGTCACTATAATATTACGATGATCGTGGATGTTCGCGCTTTTCCATATTCCAGACGCAATCGAGATTTTGATGGGTCACGCCTCGTCTCGGAACTGGCCGTATATGATATTGGATATTGTCATATCCCCGAACTTGGTGGACGACGGCCCCGTTCAAAAACAGTTTGTATAGAAACAAATGCTTTCTGGCGCGTACAGAGTTTTCACAACTATGCCGATTATGCATTGGGTGAAATCTTTCATCAAGGATTGGCAAAACTCCTTGAACTGGGAAGACAAAACACCGTTGCCATCATGTGTGCAGAAGTTCTGTGGTGGCGCTGTCATAGACGCATCATCTCAGACTATCTTCTGGAAAATAATCAAAAGGTATTTCATATCCTTTCTCTCGAAAACGTTGTTCAGGCACAGATTACGCCCGATGCTGTTATAGCAAAAAAAGGGCTTATTACATATCCACTATCAATATCTGGTGGGTAGAGAATATATTCTGACCACTGCAGAATATTCTGAAAAATTTATAAGTATTTATAAATAATGATTCAAAATTTTTTTAACAATACCAGACATTTGTGATTCATCATTCTTTGTAAAAAGTATCGAGAAAATGATAGCATGGACTGGTATTGCCTGACGCGAACATAGCCGGGAGAGACTACGATATCCAACGGATATGACGGATACCGAGTGGACTTTGGTTGCGCTCTTCGTGCCCTCCAGGAAAACCGGGGGATCGGCCTCGAACGGCCGATATGCGTGAGGTCGTGAATGCGATGCTTTATCTCGCCTCGGGCGGGTGCGCGTGGTGCCTCCTGTCGAAATGCTTTCCACCGGCATCAACTGTCAGACGCTCCTTTTACGAGTGGCGTGACACGAGACTGTTGGAAGTTATGAATACCGTGCTGATCATGAACCTACGGGAGATTGAGGGACGCAATGCTTCCCTCCGCGTGGGCGTGATTGACAGCCTGTCGGTAAAAACTACGGAAAGCGGCGGTATTTCGGGCTATGATGCGGACAAGAAGGTCAAAGGGCGCAAGCGTCATATCATGACCGACACCTGCGGCTTCCCGATCTTTCTTCTCGTCCATGCCTCCGATATTCAGGACCGTTATGGGGCCGTCGAACTCTTGGCGGCCATACGCAAACGCTTTCCCTGGCTTCGTCACGTCTTTGCCAATGGCAACTATGCCGGTGATAAACTGCGGCCCATGCTCGCCAACATGAGACGATGGACAATGGAAATCATCAGGCGATCAGACACAGAAAAGGACTGCACAATTCTGCCGCACCGATGAGTGGTCGAACGAACATTCGCATGCCTCGGTCGCCGCCTACGGCTCGCCAAAGACTGGGAGAAGCCCATTGCTTCCTCAACCGTATGGACCCTGATCGACTCAATCCGCATACTCACACGACGGTCGGCAAGACATTGTCAGGGTTGAAAAACTTTCGAATCAGGTTTTGAGAAGCGAGAAGTGTCAGAGCGTAACGGATTACAAGGCTTGAGTAGGCCCAGAGTGGTATACTCCGGTCTGGCTGGTGTCATGATCCGAATTGGTCAGCAGCAAGACTGGACCATGATTCAGTCGTGTTGTGCTTGCTTTGAGGTGTTTTTGCGTAGAAAATCCTGCAAAACGAGTGCGTGATTACAGTGTGGGTCATGCGCTGCGTAAAGAAGGGTTACTCTTTCTTTGTCTGCCAGAGCACTCAGTTGCGACAACTCGACGCTCCCTCGTGACAGTTCTTGACGATAACTGATCTGGAACGCGGCCCAGTGCGCGGGATCGTGACCGAACCAACGCCGCAATTCCGTACTGGGTGCAACGTCTTTCAGCCAGTAATCCATAGAGACATCGCTTTTGCGAAGCCCCCGAGGCCAGAGACGATCCACAAGAACGCGAATACCATCATCCGGGGCTGGTGGATCATAGATACGTTTGATTCTGATATCGGACATTCTGTCTTCCCTGACGGCATTGTGCGTGGGAAGCTGGCGCTTCCCACGCTTTAAAAGCCGAACTATCAGCTATCAGGCAGCGGAAAGTACAAGTTCCGGATCGGCGGCAGAACCGAAAAATTCATAACGGATCTGTGTGGCAGGCAGTTTTGCGCTCTTGAGCGCCTCTACCATGTCCCTCATGAAAGAATCCGGACCACAGATATAATAGGTGGCTGTGCGATCAAGCGTTTGCAGCAACCACGCAGGGGTGATCCGTCCGGCATGGGTGGTCACACCCGGTGTGCCGTCCTGTACAGGTGCCTGTTCTTTTGAATAAAAGAAATCGGCTTTGACACGATCACTTTTTGCCAGATCGTCAATCTGCGGTACAAACGCTGTCAGTGCCCGGGTTTCTGCCCCATGAATGTAGTGGATATGTCTGTTCGTGCGTGTCTGTGCAAGCTCACCCATCATGGAAATAACCGGGGTAAGCCCAACGCCCGCTGTCAAAAAGACAACAGGGTTGCTGTCCGCATCGTTAAGAAAGAAATCACCTGCGGGATTTGCGACCTGAAGGATATCACCTTCCTTCACGCTATCATGCAGCCAAGTGGAGGCAACACCGCCATCCTGGCGGCGTACACTGATACGGTAGTGATCAGCCCCCGGTGCAGAAGAGATACTGTAATTCCTGCGCTGTGAGCCGTGTTCGGGTACGTCCAGCTTGAAACTGAGATACTGTCCCGCTTTGTGGCGAAAGAGTGCCCCCCCGTCTTTGGGGACCAGATCAAAGGAGACAATTGTGGCGGTTTCATTCTGGCGCGCGCGAATGCGGAAGGCACGCCAGCCTTTCCAGCCGCCGGGCATGGATTCGTTACCGTCATAAATCTGTTTTTCACGGCCAATCAGAATATCGGCCAAAAACCAGTAAGCCTTGCCCCAGGCATCCAGAATTTCTGGTGTTGCAGCATCCCCAAGCACATGACCAATCGCGCCAAGCAGTGCAGTTGCGACGTAGGGGTAGTGTTCAGGCAGGATGTTGAGACCAACATGCTTTTCCGCAATCCGCTCCACCATGCTGCTCAGTGCGCCAAGGTCGTTAATGTGTTCGGCATAACACAGCACGGCCAGAGCAAGGGCTTTGGGTTGTTCGCCGTCCTGCTGGTGGGAGAGATTGAAAAGGTCTCGAATGGCGGGGGTCGCAAGAAGACGCTTATACATCTCCGTTGTAATGGCGAGG
Organism: Komagataeibacter medellinensis NBRC 3288; assembly: GCF_000182745.2. Classification (NCBI taxonomy): domain Bacteria; kingdom Pseudomonadati; phylum Pseudomonadota; class Alphaproteobacteria; order Acetobacterales; family Acetobacteraceae; genus Komagataeibacter; species Komagataeibacter medellinensis. The sequence continues at coordinate 138,794 of NC_016027.1, read as the reverse complement.
CCATGCGCCTTCAGTGCAGGGACCGTGGCGAGAATAATGGAGCGTGTGTTTTCATCAAGCGGCGCGGACATGGGGATTTCCTTTTAAGGTTCATAATCCATGAACCTTATTTATCCGCATTGGAAAACATGTCAAGATAGGATATCTTTAAGGAACCATGAAACTTACATTGCAAACAGATTATGCGCTCCGTGCTTTGATCTATCTTGGTACGCGTCGAGACCGTCTTTCGTCGATACGCGAGATTGCAGACGCTTACCAAATCTCTGAAGCACATATGATCAAAGTAATTCATAAGCTTGGACAAAGTGGATTTGTAGAAACTATCAGAGGCCGAAATGGTGGTATACGCCTTGAAAAGTCACCCGATAACATTTTTATCGGAGATGTAGTTCGGTACATGGAAGGCAACCTGGCACTATTGTCGTGTATGGATACTGTGGCTACACCATCAATTATCTGTACACTAATGCCAGGATGCCGTCTGCGCGGCGTCATGTATGAGGCGTCACAGGCTATGACGCATGTTCTGGACCGGTATACACTTGCCGATGTCATTACTCCCTTTGAGATTGAGCGTCTTCATGGGAAGCGTTACGTGGATTAAACATCTCAAATTTAGGAAAGAGAGTTTCCTGATGCGACAGCATTTTTCAATTTATTTTGGTTATTATGATTCAGAGAAAGATATCATGTTTTATAAATAAAGTAATTGACGATATTGACATAAATTCTTTTCTGAGAGTCCGTCCAAGATCATGATGTATGATTACAGAGTCTTCTGAGCATCATCCGGACTGAGGCCCATCGGAGGAAAACGAGTGCATTGCAATTGAGGCACTCCCAATCCCTGCTCAGGCGTCGGCAGCGGTTCAGCCATGCGATGGTGCGCTCCACGATCCAGCGCTTGGGCAATACCACGAATTTTCCGACATCACAGCGCCGCACAATCTCGACATTCACAGAATGGCAGACATGAGCCAGTCCCTGCTGAAACTTTGCCCCCTGATAGCCCGCATTGGCGTAGAGTTTCAAAAGGAACGGATACAGCCCGAACAATGTCGCCATCAGCATGACACCGCCATCACGATCCTGGATATCGGTTGCGTGGACCGTTGCCTCCATCAACAGGCCCTGCGTATCGACGAGGACATGCCGCTTCTTGCTCTTGATCCTCTTGCCGGCGTCAAAGCCGGACGAATCGATGCGCCGCCCCCTTTTTCGGCGTTCTTGACGCTCTGGCTGTCGATGATCGCCGCTGTCGGACTGGCCTCACGGCCCGCCTGCTCCCGACACAGAATGTAGAGCGCATGGTGCAGACGATTGAGTGTGCCGTCATGCTGCCAGCGGCAGAAATAGTAATTGACCGTGCTGCGCGGCGGAAGGTCTTTCGGGATCGCGCGCCACTGGCAACCCGTTCCAAAAACATACATCAGGCCGTTCATGACCTCCCGTATATCCACTGTCCACTTATTGCCGCCACGCCGGGCGGCCGGGATCAGGGGGGCGATCAGCGACCATTCCTCCTCCGTCAGATCGCTCGGATAGCGAAGCTGGCTCCGGTCATATCGGGCACGGTTCTCGACGGTCCACATCAGCAACTCCTGCAAAGCGGGTGCGCTGATAGAGAATCACAAACAATTCCAAATGATTCAAGATGTTCTTGGACGGACACTTAGAATTCATAGGAATTTAATTTCTGCATAATGAATTTATTTCGGATATATTTTTTTTTGAAGTGTTCCTGTCTTTTATAGATATTCGAGCAAGTTTTGTTCATTTCATTGGATAGTTCTTTTTTTCTTTTCTGAGGAAGATTGCTATCCCATTCTCCTGCCAGATACTGACAAATATCTGCATCATGGAAAAAGGAGATAACGTCCTCTGGAACATTCTTTTCATTTTTTGCAATGACTGATGGAATATTTACACAATATAACATCGCAAAAAAAAATATTCTAATGACCATCTGATGACCAGTGTGGTTTATCTTTTTGCCCAACAACAATTTTAATAACGCCAAATGATTTTGCAACATTTTGTAGCTCTTTGTTCATGCCATCTCGGGGGAACGTACTGATTTTAAAAAGTTTTCCATCTTTGTCTAGGCTCAGGACCCATTGATTTGTGTAGGGAATTTTGCTTCAGGTTCTGCAAGGAGACTGAAGATGAGTGACCTGTTTTGGCTGACGGATGAACAGATGGAGCGTCTGCGGCCGTTCTTTCCCAAGAGCCATGGTAAACCGCGCGTTGATGACCGCCGCGTGCTGAGCGGCATCATTTTTGTGAACCGCAATGGTATGCGCTGGCGTGATGCACCCCGGGAATACGGTCCGCACAAGACGCTCTACAACCGTTGGAAGCGTTGGAGCGACATGGGCATTTTCATGCGGATGATGGATGGCCTGTCTGCCGCGAAGGCTGAGCCTCAGACTATTATGATTGATGCGACCTATCTCAAGGCACACCGCACGGCTTCAAGCCTGCGGTTAAAAAAGGGGATCCAGGCCGCCTGATCGGACGCACTAAAGGGGGCATGAACACCAAGCTGCATGCGGTCACCGATCAGAACGGACGACCGCTGAGCTTCTTTATGACAGCCGGACAGATCAGTGATTAAACCGGAGCTTCTGCTCTGCTGGACAGCCTTCCCATGGCACAGTGGTTGCTGGCGGATCGGGGTTATGATGCTGACTGGTTCCGGGATGCCCTGGAGGAAAAAGGGATCAGGCCCTGCATTCCGGGAAGAAGATCCCGCGGAAAACCAGTCAAATACGACAAGCGAAAATACAAAAGACGCAACCGCATCGAAATCATGTTCGGCCGTCTCAAGGACTGGCGGCGGGTCGCAACACGCTATGACAGATGCCCGAACGTCTTCTTCTCAGCCATCTGCCTCGCTGCAACCGTCATCTTCTGGCTATGAGTCCTGAGCCTAGCCGCGTCAACAGCGTGGACTTTGATCGCCTCAATCCGCATGCTGACCCGCAGAACCGCAAGGCATTGTCAGTGCTGAAAAACTTTTGAATCAGGCTCTTACATAATCTGTATCTGGGATTTAAACCCTATAAATTCAACATTTTTTAGGTTTCGTTGTGCATTTGGATGAAAATATACCTGAAAATCTGGCGCTAACACAACACCTCGCATGACATGGATCTGGTAATTCGTCTCGAATATTGTTGCATGTCCCTGCGTGCCGGTTGCATGATTGGGAGCAGTCTTTACCGGCACCATGGATAGATCAAGTATATCCGTATCCGAAACGCCCGGGGCTATCTTCACATATGTCATCACCATGCCAAAAGCATCGTACGGTCTGCTTTTAATAAAACCGCGATCTACAAATGCTACATATGTTTCGTAATTGCGTAAGGATGTACGAGGATCATTATAGATCACTCCCCCCATGACTGTCAGTCCGCCTTCAGAGTTGGAATAAGGATGATGGAGAATTTTTTGATCTGCTTCCAGCCATGTGCTCCATGTCTGTTGGTGATTACGGACTGTCCTTCCCGACAAGGCATAAGGTTGTCCATTTACGTCATAGTAATTATCAGGATTGGGGGCTGAAATAAGCTGCCCACCAATCTTGTAATGTCCAGGCAATTCATGTTTGCTTCCCATTACAGGTTCCCACCCAAGTTCAATGGGAGCCAACTGACCAACAATATTTGATGAATTGAAATGAAATCCAGTCCTATGTTGATTGTTAGCATATATTCCACGTTCAGCGAAATAAACACCTGCCTGTATGTAGATATAACGTGATGGACGTCCGCGGACACGGAATCCCCATTCTCCAGCGGGATAAGAGGTGATGTACTGGTTATCAATCGCGGCCTTGGGTCGTCCACAAAAACTGTTATTCTGGAAATTGCAAAAAAGGGAACTGGCGCTGAACTCGCTCATTTCCGTTAAACGCCCTCCAGCAATACTAACGCGCCCTCCAAGCAGGTTTTCTTCTCCATAAGCCGTAACCAGGTGAACGACGACATTACCTCCGCCTCCATATATTTCCGACGAATGCGCCAGCCAGTCTCCCATCATGCGATTGGCGGTTGTGCCATACCTGCTGGTAAAAAGCGTATGCGTGGCAAAGCCTTTCAGGCCCAGTATCTTATCCCAGTTAATATGCAGGGCTGTATTGACTTGACCTGCATTACTTGATCCCTGACGGTAATTCGGATGATCGGCTGTAGGGGCAGAAAGAGCATCTGTATATTCATTGGTATTGTCCATGGTCAGGGCAACCCCCCGCGACCGTAGCCATGACGTCATGCCAAACGGGTTGGTAAACAGGGCTTCTGGCCGTGAAAAGGGTGGGACTACAGGCTTGCTGGAGGGATTGGCCATAAGCGGGGTCGCGACACGCAATCTGGCATCACTGTTTGAATTGTCCTGAAAAGTCTGCGCCAGTGCCTGCACTGATGATATAATGACGAGGACGCCGAATATCAGGGTCGTTTTGACAAAATACCATCCATGACAACATGTGTTTTTACGCATTGCAAAAAATGCAACCATTCATCCGGCCCCAATATAACTTTACTTGATCATCATCAGGATAAACAATGAGAACAATAAGTACTTGGTCATAGACCTACTTTTATAGGTCAAAATTATAAAAATATCTTCTTTCTGATATTTTTTATTTTTTATATAATACTGAAAAAGGCTGACCTCACACAAGATCTGCCGAGCTCATTACCAGAAATTCCCGATAAGATGCCGCCTGTATAAAAAGGCGACATCTAGGAAATATTATAATTATTATAATCAACCGATGATTATATTGTTAAGAATCATACGGTCCAATACCGTTACAATCAGATAACGGCTGTCGGCAATGACTGCCCTGCAAAATGAGCCGCAAGATTGCGCACCACCAGATTACCCATTTCCAAGCGCGTTTCCACCGTAGCACTTGCGCGATGGGGCTGCAGCACGGTGCGATTGGAATGCATCAGGGCAGTCGGCACGTTGGGTTCATGTTCGAACACATCAAGAGCTGCGCCCCCCAATGCTCCTTCTTCCAACGCCTGCACCAATGCCTGCTCATCCACGACTGAACCACGGGCGACATTCACAACGACCCCATGCGCTCCTACCGCATCAAGAATATCGCGATTTACCAAATGTCGCGATCCAGGCCCACCGGATGCAGCAATCACAAGAATCTCACTATCCAGCGCCAGTGTTTTCAGGTCAGGAACAAAATGATATTCATCCAGCCCGAAATCCTTCAGATCGGTGTAGGATATGGGCATTGCAAAAGCTTGGGCGCGCCGAGCAATCGCTCGACCAACCTGCCCCATTCCGATAATGCCCAGCTTTTTACCAGTAACCTTATGACCAAGGGCTGGTGCGGGTGAATGACCCCACGCACCATCACGCACATACCGATCACTTTCTGGCAATCCACGCAACAGGGACAGAATCAGACCCAGCGCCATGTCTGCCACATCATCGGTCAGGACGCCTGGCGTCGTCGTGACATGAATATGCCGTCGTTGGGCTTCCTTCAGGTCCACGGCATCGGTGCCAATACCATTTATGGCAATGATTTCAAGCGCGGGCAGGCTGTTCATGACCGACGCGGGCACACCTGTCGCTCCGCCCGTTGCAATTGCGCGTATGTTGGGGGCAATCGTCTTCAATTGCTCCACAGAGGTGAAGCGATGAACAGTATAAGCCGCATCAAGCTGCTTTTCAACTTCAGGCATCATCGGTTCAATTAACAGGATTTCAGGCTTCATGATGTATTGTCTCCCGTTTCAGGCAAGAATGGTATGGACGGACCCAATGCCAGAGAAGCTTGCGCTGACCCTCGCACCATGATCCACAAAAATAGTCCCGGTGGTGGAACCAGTTGTAACAATACTCCCCGCATCAATACCCAGATTGCGGCGCGAAGCATGATTGGCAAGCCATACCAGAAGACGAAGTGGATCCCCGGCGGAGTTTCCTCCCACATGCTCGACAACAGTCTCGTCATTGATGCTAAGGCGCACATGCTCCTCGACAGGGTTATATTTTTGCCACTCGGCACTCCCCGGTCCGACGATCAGTGCGCCATGACTCTGCTGGTCGGCAGTGTGCAGAAATTTATGCTGTGATCCCGGTGTTTCGAAACGTGTATCCAGAATCTCGATAACAGGATGGATAGTACCGATCCTGTCCATGACCTCATCGCGTGTCCAATCCCGCTCACGCGGGGGCAGAGCCTGGGCAAAGCGATAGGCTATTTCCGCCTCAACGCCCAGATGACGACACAATCCATGCGGAACTGTCGCACCATCGCTGAAGAGAGTTGATGCATGGATGGGCGCACAGAACGGTTCAGATGATGGGGTCTGCGCCCCAACCTTCCACCCCACAATCGGCCCAAGATGCTGCGCAACCTCGTCCTGGATACGATAGGCTTCTTCAATCGACAAAGGCACAAGACGATCATCCACATGTGCCGGCGGTAGTGTTTTGCCCTTTCGCACCGCTAACAGCAGATGTACCACGTCGGTCGAGACAACATCAGTCATTATTATATTTCCGTCTAATCATGAAAATTTACAGAATATCGTTCTGCTCAAGCAGGTCGCGGTTGCGACATTCCGGAATGAAGAACGTGGTTGCAATTGTAGTCATCGAAAGTAGGATGACATATCCAGCGATTGGTAGCCACGCCATCTGTCCGGGATGAACCGCATCGGGATGGAATGCCGCGACCCAGCGAATGATAAATGACCCCACCAAAGGCGTCACGCCACCGGCTATTACGGCTGATACTTCGCGTGACATGGATACCGCCATGTAGCGATGACGTGCGCCGAACATTTCCGGCAGCATCGCCGCCTGTGTTCCGAACATGCCCCATGTCGTTATCCCCAGTCCCATCGAGAGCGCAAGCACGGCCAACAGAGGGCGACCCGTGCTGAAAGCATACCATACGGGAAACGCCGTGATGCCCTGCAGGATCGCAAAACTGCGATAGACTTTTATGCGTCCGAACCGATCACTCAGCAACCCAGCGATAGGTACGGTAAATCCGCCCACCACGGCAGCCGTTATCAGAGCCGACGTGCCCCACAGGCCCGGTAGGCCCATCGTATTGACGATATAGCTGATCGCCAGCACCTGATAGATGGATGAGCCGCCATTTTCCGCCATCCTGACGCCAATCCCCGCCACGATGGTCCGCCATGAGGTACGGATGACCACAGCCAGAGCTTCATGCTCTTCTTGCGTCTTACGCTGGATTTTCTCGAACGTCGGCGATTCTTTCAGCTTGAGACGCATATAGAGAGCAACCACTAGAATCACAGCGCTGACCAAGAACGGAACACGCCAGACCCATGAATGCGTAATGTCCGTCACACCAAACAATAGGCCGCAATAGACAATGGCGGCAATGATAGTGCCGATCTGGATGCCAAGAAATGGCAGCGAGGCATAGAATCCACGATGTCCTGCCGGGGCATATTCCGTCATCATCACGGCCGCACCTGCCTGCTCTGCCCCGGCGCCAAGCCCCTGCAGTACCCGCGCTATGACCAGCAGGACGGGAGCCCATACCCCTATTGTCTGGTACGTGGGAATCAGGCCGATGCCTGTGCTTGCAAGACCCATCAGCGTCACCGTGATGAGCAGGACTTTCTTGCGCCCGATATTATCTCCCAATGTACCAAAAATAATGCCACCGACAGGCCTTACGGCAAACCCGACGAAATAGGTTGCAAAGCTGGCGATGAGGCTTGTCACAGGAGAAGCCGACGGAAAGAAAAGTGGTCCGAACACCAGTGCGGATGCAAGGCTGTAGAGCGCGAAATCGTAATATTCGAGCGCACTGCCGAGCGAGCACGTCCATGCCGCACGTCGAAGTTCACTTACGCTTAGGGCCATGCGTGTTGCGCCGGTGCCCCGTATTATCCGACCGTCCGTACCGACGGCCCCGAATGCTGCCTGTGTCATGGAATGTCCACTTCGATCTGACGGCCCGTCAGGGCCGATTCACGAATGGCCAGCGCTATGGTAAGCGCGGCTAGTCCATCTTCGCCAGTGGCGGCGGGCTGTCCCCTGCCCCGCACCGCAGCGCTGAAGGTGGCAAGTGCATAGTGATAGAGATTGTGGTGATGGATGGGTATTTCACGCTCCCCATCGGCATTACGGATAAACAACCGACCCGCTGGCCGTTGGCTCATGCAATCGCGGCCGACAAGGACGCCATCGCTGCCATAAAATTCCATGCCGCCTTCTGAAAATGGCACGGTATAGGAGCCATGGATCTGCACCAGCACGTCACCGGGAAAACGCATAATGACCATGATGCCATCTTCCATCCCGTCATGAGCCAAACGACCGCTTTGCGTCATGGCCATGACGTGGGTCGGGTTGCTGCCGATCAAGAAGCGGAGCGTGTCAATATCATGGATCGTGCTGTCAAGGATCAGCCCGCCACCACCTGCATCATTGATCCGCCAGCCATGCAGGGCATGGGCCAGAAAATTCGCGTGGAACACACGTACAGCGTTAAGCCGCCCGATGACACCTTCAGCCAGAAGCCGACGCAGTTCCTGATGCATGGCGTTGCAACGCAGGTGATGATTGATTCCCAGCACCACCCCTGCCTTACGACACGCGGCAATCATGTCATGCGCGTCGGTTACACGAAGGGCGAGCGGCTTCTCGCAGAGCACGTGTTTACCCGCCGCCGCAGCTGCTATGGTCTGCACATGGTGAAACTGATTGGTAGTGCTGATATAGACGGCATTCACCCTGTCATCCGCAAGGATTGCGCCAATATCTGTCACATGGGCAGGAATGGCGTTTTCATTTGCGAACTTCGCCCCACGTTCGTCACTGGAACTCAGGACGGTTACAATGCTGCTGTCATTCTGTACACGAATGGCATCCACAATCCATTGTCTGGCGACGTTACTTGCACCAACCAGGGCCCAGCCGATATGTTCGTTCATTGAATAGCCACGGGCATCACGTGCCCTCCCCGTCTCTGGCACGGATTCGTGCAGGTCTATATTGTTTTTATATTTAGTTTGGGAATGTTACATATGTAACGATGGTTTTTATTAGCCTGTTGTTGAAAACTCTGATTCTGGCAACCATGAACTTTAACGTCGCCCTGACAGGCTGGTTTTCCAACGATAAAAACAATATCGTGAAAAAAAGGACCAAGTTTCTGGCCCTACGCCCAATCTTTCATCGCCTTGCCTGTCTTCTTGTGCAAATGGGATTACTTGTCTCAACTCGGCAGGGTCATCAGTGCCTCCTTTGTGGTTACGATGGTGCCACCATGCGCCAGAAGTCCCATCAGAAGGGGCGTCTGTCCCGCATTCCACGCCATGCTGAGCAGGCCAGAGGGAACATCGGCGTCAGTGTATGGATATGCCATTTCCATGGCATCGGACGCCATGCGCCTGTAATCCCCCACCGTGTGGGTTACAGCGCAGACACCATTGCGACCTCCAGAGGAATAGAGTACGAATAATGGATCGTCCCGGCACATGGCTTCTGGTGGGAAGTCAGGTTCATACCAGTCCACCATGGCGTTATAATAATGGTCACGACCGGGTGTCATCGTAATTTCCGCACCGTTGATGGCAGTAACCAGAACCAGATGCGCCCGCACCCGCGTCCCCGCAAATTCCAGCGCACTATCCAACGTAGCCTTCAGCGGAACGGGACCAGACGCATCACCAATACCATCCCCCGTCAGGACGGCAACCGCGCCACACTCCATCAAACGTTCCGCCATTGAGTGTGCATCAAGTTCCATGTCCAGCACGACATGTACCGCACCAATACGAGCACAGGCGAGCAGCGCCACGATGCTTTCCACCATAAGGGGCAGGTGAATTGCGACCCTGTCACCACGCTGCACGCCCTGATCCTTCAGCGCATTCGCAAGGCGACAGACACGTTCGTGCAGTTCGCGATAACACACCGCCCCTTCGCCTACATTGGTGCGGATAATCACGGCTGCCCGGTCTGGACAATCACCCAGGTGGCGGTCAACACACAAGGCGGACACATTCAATGCCCTACGACCATGATCCGGCAGCGGGCGAAAACGATGCTTTCCAGCCGTACGGGGCTGTTGCGGGAGGGCCGCCCCCGTGCGGGGAACTGACCGAAAGGCGGAATTTTCATAATTCATGCTGATCATGGTCCTGTTCCTTAATCTATCGGGTTGCGCCCACATCCACCGCCCAGGAAACAGCGACGAATAAACCGGCAGGAAAGATTGCTTACGAATTGCATCACAACAGGCAAAGGCAGGGATGCGGTATGGCATGCAACCTGCCGGACATTGACCAAACGATGTCTTATGTCCAGCAGGCCGTGCCAGAAAACACAATCTGCACTTTATATTTTGCAGAACATGTTTATTTTATAATTGTTTTTTTCCGTCATGGCGCTTCATGTTTTCTGCTCTTGTTTTTTTGTTACCCAGACTTTGGCAAATCCTGATTGTAGACGGAAGATGTTTTGCCGTTTAAAGGGGCGAATGCCGCGCCGCGAATTGCAAAGATTGCGAAGATGAAAAAAGCCGCTACCAAAACCTTTACTGGATCACGTATCCGTCATCAGCGACACCGTGTCGGAATGACACAGAGCGCACTGGCACAGCGACTAGGTATTTCCGCCAGTTACCTGAACCAGATTGAACATGATGCAAGGCCGCTTCCCATTACATTGCTTGGCGCGCTATGCACTCTTTTCTCCGTCGGTGCGGATTATTTTAGCGATACCGAAGAAACACGCGGCATACAGGCCGTACGGGAAATTCTGGCTGATCCTGTATTCGACATGGATGCCATACGGCTTGACAGTATTCACGCCGCCATGCGTGTAGCCCCAGATCTATGTGCGCAGTTCGTGCGGCTTTATCGTGCCTATCTTTTGCGGCAAGAACATGCCGAAGCGGCGCTAATCGGGGGAGGATCTGCGTCATCACGCGCGATGCAGCATGACGGCCCTGATCGGGTTGAACCTTATGAAGCCGTGAATGACTGGGTTCAGGCGCAACGTAACTATTTTGACGAGATTGATCGCTGTGCGGAACAGCAATTTGAGATGATGCGCCTTGATGAAGGCAGTCCTGGTGAGCAGCTTGCCCGCTACCTACTTGACCACCATGGCATCCGCACTGAAATCGACCTCAACCTGAGCCAGAAAGGCCTGATGTGGCACATCGACCGTCGCCAACGCATCCTGTTCCTGTCACGCCTTGCCCCTTCGGAAAGCAGCACGTTCTGGATGGCACAGGCATTGGGTCAGATCGAACATCAAAGTCTGTTCGCACGCGTAGTCCGCCGTTCACGCCTGAAGGAAAGTGAGGCGCGGGGATTGGCACGCGTTTATCTTACCAACTATTTCGCGGGTGCATTGCTTCTGCCTTATGAGCAATTTCGTGTTACGGCACATGAAGTGCGCCATGATCTGGAACTACTGCAACGCCATTTTGGTGTCAGTTTCGAGCAGGCCTGCCACCGACTGAGCACCATGCAACGCCCTGGGCATGAAGGAATCCCCTTTTATTTCCTGAAGACGGATATTGCGGGAAACATTCTTAAAAGTTTCAGTGCGAACCGCTTTACACAGTCCCGCTTTGGCGGTCCGTGTCCGTTATGGAACATTTTCCGCGCCTTCAGCACCCCCCAGCAGGTGCAGGTCCAGCTATCCCAGACTACCGACGGCGCGGTCTATCTCAATATCGCGCGGACAGTCGGACGCAACAGCATCTCTTATCTTGACCGACCACGTCTGACGGCTGTGGTCCTTGGCTGCTCCATCACCGACGCGCCCCAGATCGTCTATTCTGCGGGACTGGACCTGAAAGATCCGCGTATGATCATTCCCATCGGTCCTGGCTGTCGCGCATGCACCCGCGAACACTGCCATCATCGTGCCCTGCCGATGGTAGGTCATCGTGTTGATGTCGATAACGAAGGACGTGGCATCGCACCCTATCGCACTGCACTATAAGCAACGTCTCCTCGCCTGAATGGTATAACTGTTGATCTTCTCTGAGAGTATCCGTTGTGGTCAAGCGGCTTTTGGCGTCTAAAGCCGATCTTTGTGAAACAGGGCGTTTGCGAGCACGATGAGCTTTCGCATGATTGCGGTAATGGCGATCCTGGCGTGTTTCCCCTTGGCGATGAGCCGGTCGTAAACACGCTTGAGCTCTGGGTTGAACCGCATGGCGACGATAGCCGGCATGTAGAGCGCTTGCCGCACGGTGGCACGACCACCCTGGATGAAGCTGCGGCCTCGCCATGCGCCGGACTGGCGCGCAATGGGTGCCATCCCGGCCAATGAGGCTGCCTGACCTTCTCTCATCATGCCGAGTTCGGGCATGTCGGCCAGAAGCGCATGAGTTGTAACCGTTCCCAGTCCCGGAATACTGACCAGCACGTCCCGGCGCCGTGACAGATGCGCATCTTCCGCCACGAGCGCGTCAGTCGCCGCATTGAGGGATGTAACCTGCGCCTCGATCTGCCGCAGGCGATGACGCGCGTGGCGCTGCAGCAAGCCGATCGTCAGGGTCTTGAGGCGATTGAGCGTTGCCGTGCGGTCGCGCATCAAACTGCGGCGCGCGGCCACCAGTTCGGCCAGGCGGTTCTGTAGATCCGTGCGGACCGGACGGGCAACCGGCTCCAGCAAGGCACCATAGCGCGCGAGCATCAACGCATCGACGCGATCTGTCTTCGCGAGTTTGCCGGTGGCTCCGGCGAAACGCCGCGCCTGTCATGGATTAACCTTGACCTGCGGGATACCAACGGCCGTCAGACGTTCCTCCGGTGTGCGGTGATAGGGGCCGGTTGGCTCGAACACCACCCGGGCAACGGCTTTGATGTCGCCGATCCAGCGCAGAAGCGCGGTCTGGCCCTTGCGGGTGTTGGCGACACGAACGGCATCACCGCCGGGGTGACGGGCAGCGTCGAGATGATCCTTGGATGGGACTATCCTGAATTTTGTGCGGTGCGGTGATAATCTGCTCGAAGAGGAGCCCCCGCATGAGCATTGATAAAGATCTTCTGGACCGTCTGATGGAAGGTCGTTCACCGGGCGACCTGTTTGGCAAAAGCGGCATACTCTCGGAATTGACGAAGGCTCTGGCGGAGCGGGCGCTCAACACGGAGATGACACTTCATCTTGATGAGGAGCGCGCCGATGGCGCCTCTGCTGAGGATAATCAGCCGCCCAACCGCAGAAACGGCAATAGCCAGAAGACCGTGACGACACAGAGCGGCAAGGTTGTTCTGGATATTCCCCGGGATCGGAACGGTACGTTTGATCCGATGTTGATTGCAAAGTATCAGCGTCGCTTTCCCGAGTTCGACCGCAAGATCATCAGCATGTATGCCCGAGGTCTGACAACCCGCGAAATCCAGGGGCATATTGAAGAAATCTATGGCGTTGAGGCCTCCCCGAGCCTCATTTCCGCGATTACCGACGCCGTGATGGAGGAGGTCGCCGCCTGGCAGAACCGTCCGCTGGAACCCTGCTACCCGATCGTCTTCATGGACGCGATCCGGGTCAATATCCGCAGTGATGGGACTGTCTCGAACAAGGCTGTCTTCGTGGCGCTCGCGATCCTGCCTGACGGCACACGGGACGTTCTGGGGCTGTGGTTCCAGGCGAATGAAGGGGCCAAATTCTGGGCCAAGGTCCTCAGCGACCTGCGCAATCGGGGTGTGCAGGACATCCTGATCGCCGTAGTCGACGGGCTGAAGGGCTTTCCGCAGGCCATTGAGGCGGTCTTCCCCAGAACCCGCATTCAGACGTGTATCGTTCATCTGCTGCGTCATTCCATGAGCTTTGCCAGCTACAAGGACCGCAAGGCCATCGCCACAGCTCTCAAGGCAATCTATACAGCAGTGGACGCCACAGAGGCCGAGGCAGCCCTCGGCGGGTTCGAAGAAAGCGATCTGGGCAGACAATACCCGGCCATCGCGCCCAGTTGGCGCAGGGCATGGAATGAGGTCATTCCGTTCCTCGATTATCCTCCAGAAGTGCGCAGGTTGATTTACACAACAAATGCCATTGAGGCCCTGAACTCAAAGATCCGTCGTGCCGTGCGCACCCGCGGCCATTTCCCCAGTGAAGAGGCCGCAGCAAAATTGATTTACCTGGCGCTCAATGCTACCTCAGCACAGTGGAAGCGCTCAGTGCGCGAATGGTACGCTGTCAGATGCCAGCTCGCTATCATGTTCGATGATCGTTTCCCAATGGCCTGAAAAAATGGCACCGCACAAAATTCTACACAGTCTCGGTTTTTCCCATGTCAGCGCCCGGCCGCGTCATCCGGGGCAGGATCCTGCCGTCATGGAGGCATTCAAAAAAACTTCCCTCGCATCCCGAGCGCCCACACCGGCCATCTGCAAAAGGGAAAGCCGATAGAGATCTGGTTTCAGGACGAGGCCCGGATCGGCCAGAAGAACGGCATCGTCCGGCAATGGGCCTGGCGCGACAAGCGGCCACGCCAGCCGGCCAACCAGCGCTACGACAATGCCTGGCAGTTCGGGGCGATCTGCCCGGCGTGCGGCAAGGCCGCTGGCCTGGCGCTCCCATTCACCGGCACGGCTAGCCTGCAACTGCATATCGAGGAAATCTCGCGTTGCGTGGCATGAGACGTCCACGCGGTTGTCCTGCTCTATCGCGCCGGATGGCATACTACGCCCAGGCTCAAAATGCCCCGCAATGTCAGCCTGATCTTCCTGCCGTCCCGTGCTCCCGAACTGAACCCGGTCGAGAATATCTGGCAGTTCCTACGTGCCAACTGGTTGTCCAATACCGTCTTTGACGGCATCAAGCACATCATCGACGCTGCCTGTTCAGCCTGGAACAACCTTGCCGACCTGCCGGAAACCATCCAATCCATCGGTCTCAGAAAGTGGGATCATACAGGTCAGTCTCTATAACCATTGGTATAAGGCCGATGCCCATGGATGAAGGCGAACCTCATGGCTTTTGGCTCGCAAAGAACTGGGTAGCTTTTTTTAGGCTTTCCCTCTCCTCCCGCAGAATCCAGTTCTCCAGACGAAGACGTTCATTCTCGCGGGCCAGGTCACCCTGATGCTCGGATGTCAGCCCGGTCGGACGGTAATCCACTATCCATTTACCCAGAGTGGATTTGCCAATACCAAGGTCGGCCGCAATGCGCGTACATGACAGCCCACTGCTCAACGCAATTCTCACGGCCTCGCGTTTGAAATCTTCCGTATGCTTCATGATCTCGTCGGTCTCCTGATACGAGCTTAAAACGCTCAGATGACCGGTACAAAACCGTTACAAGTCCAGTATGGGAATCTTAAAATGAGCCCGTTAGATCGGATTATGCTCTATGTGATCGGGAACGTATTGCTACCACGCGGTTGCCTATCCTCGCCGCGCGCCGGATACAGTGCGAGACGGCCATACGCCATGTTGATGACCATGGCGCCTACCGCAGCGCCTACAAGACAGAGAAAAACGATACTGTAGCTTTTTGTAAACCCCAGTATGACCCCGATAAGCGGCGCAGACACGAAGCCTGCAGTCTGGCCGCCAAAATTTACGATGCTGATGCCTAATCCGATAAAGACAGGCGGCATCGTGCGTGAAGGCAGGAACATGATGGTTGAAAAAACAAAGGACTTGAAAAAATAGACCAGGACTTCACACACGATGACTTGATTAACCGTAGAGGCACAGTACATGCCACCCAGCGCCAGACACAGCAGCATGATGTTTACGTTCATGAACATGCGCTCACGGTCACGAAAATACCGCATCAGCACCCATCCCCCCAGCGCCGTTGCAATCCCAGCGGACAGATAGGGCGCTGAAAGCAGGAAGCCGGCAGATTTGAGGGAAATGCCACATTCACGTAGCAGGTAGGACGGCATCCAAGTATCCAACCCCTTGTTGACCAGGCTGATACAGAAGAAAATACCGAAAAGCCGCCATGTTTCACGCAATCTGAACAGTGTTGCAATCGTATGCCAGTTTACGGGCACCCCCACTGCAGTATCTGATGATTTTACCCGTGCTGGCACCGACAGGGCATACACGGCCGCCAGCAGCATCCCGACGCCACTCATGACCACGAACAGGGCACGCCAGCCCATGTAATAGATAAGAGGAATGATGATGAACGGCGCGATCATACTTCCAACAAAGTTTGACGACATCAGGAATGCCGTCGTGCTGCCTCTCTCTTTTGACACGAAATACTGGTAAATGCTCTTTACACTCGCACCGGGAAAGATCCCTTCTCCCAGCCCGAACAGGATACGCACCCCGATAAGGGACAGAAATGACCATGTCAGCCCGGTCATCATGGTAAAGACCGACCATACGACCAGTGCCACGATGACAATCCATTTGGGGCCATACCGGTCGGACATCCACCCACCAGGAATCTGCATGAAGGAATATCCCAAATAGAATATGCCCAGTACCATGCCCTGCCTGGCTGGTGAAATATGCAGATCTCCGACAATAACGGGTGCAGCCATGTTCATGGCCGAGCGGTCCAGAAAGGAAAGACACCAGGCCGCGTAGAGAAGCGCGAACACCCACCATTTCGATACAGGATTTTTACTATTGAATGGCATCACGGATCCCATTTCATATCAGTAATGGCACGGAGCGGCATTATTCGCGCCCGGCCTGATGTTACAGGTTCAGGCGCTCAGGCAGATAAGGCGTCATATTGATGAAGGGTGTCTTGCCCGCAATGCGTTCAGCCAGCATGCGCCCCGTTACCGGGCCAAGCGTAATACCCTGATGTCCATGACCAAAATGGAACCACATGCCCCTGTGCCGGGGTGCCGGCCCGATAACGGGCAGCATGTCGGGCATGCAGGGCCGGTTACCCAGCCACGGTCCGGCCTTGGGGCGGCTGCCACCAAGGTCAAGCATCTCACCGGCATGGTGGCAGCAGCGCGTCAACTGCCGCAGGGAGGGCGGCGCGCCGAAACGTGAAAAATCCGCCCCTGTGGTAATACGCAGCACGCCATCGCCCATAGGGGCCAGCATTGTGCCAGTATGGGTATCGAGCAACGGCGCATCGGGACAGTTCTTCACCGCGCCATATTCACGGTGGTAGCCCCGTTTGACAAAAAGCGGCACATTGTAACCGAACTGTTGCAGGACCTCCCGCGCCCAGGGGCCCAGCGCAATCACCACATGCTCGGCCTGCACCACGCCATCTGCCGTGCCGATCTGCCAGCCCGCCCCGTCCCGGCGCAGGGTCTGGGCATGACCAATGGTAAAATGGCCGCCATCACGCCCAAACAGCTCAGCATACCGCCCCACCAGTCGGCCGGGGCCGTGAATGCTCCATGGATCGCGCCAATGCAGTGCCCCCGCCATGCTGCATTTAAGCATGGGTTGCGCCGATGCCAGTTCCGTCCCGTTCAGCACATCAAGCTTCAGGCCATACTGTTGCGCCTTCTGCCGCGCAATGGCGGCTTCGGCCGTGAGCTCGCGCGCCGAACGGTACATGATATACATGCCCGTATCCTTGATGATCTGGTCGGATGCACCCGCGCGCTCGATCATGGGAAGGTGTTCGTCCAGCGCATGCCGGATCAGGGCGGAATAGGCACCGGCAATATCGCCATAGGCCGATGGGCGTGAATTCCACCAGTACCGCAACAGGCGCGAGGCAAGACCCGGCAGCGCGGATGGCGTGTAATGAACCGTATTGTCCAGCCCCAGCCCCACCTTGAGCAGTTTGCCTACCGAACGGGGGAACGGATAGGGCTCGACTGCCTCTCGCTGGATCACACCCGCATTCCCGTACGATGTTTCCAGCCCGGGCTGCCTGGCATCGACCAGAACAACCTCCAGCCCCTGCTGCCGCAGGTGGTAGGCCGTGCTGGTGCCGACCATGCCCGCACCCAAAACGATTACCGATGCTTTCATCATTCCCATTCCGTTCGTACCACCACCACGGCAAGCGGTCGTGGCATCATTATTGGCTCTGCCAGACTACAGGCCGCCTTGCGCAGCCGTTATCCGAAGAAGCCGGGATACTGCGCAATGGGAGGCGCCCTGCGCAACGCGTCAAGATCCGGCAGGGGGCGGCACAGGACCGGATCGGACGCCAGCGCCTGCTCCACGGCAAGGGCAACCTGCAGCAGCAGCACATCCCCACCCCGGGGGCCGACAATCTGCAGCCCGAATGGCATGCCTGCCTCATCAAGCCCTACGGGAATGCTTATGGCAGGATGTCCGGCCAGGGTCACCGCATAGGCCAGTGCCAGCCAGTGGTAATAACTGCGCGTTTTCTTGCCATCTATCTCGGCAGGGTACAGTTCCGTCCAAGGTCGGGGGGAAAGAGTGATGGCGGGACTGATCAGGATATCATGATCCTGGAAAAACGCCTGATAGGACCGATAGATACGGGTCTGCTGGACAGCCGCGCGAGCTTGGTCGTGCAGGGTATATTTAAGCCCCTCTTCAATATTGGCACGAATATTGGGACCAATCTGATCAAAGTGGCTGACATAGCGCTCATGATGCGCGGAGAGAAACATGGAAGCACGCTGGATGCTGAAGGCCTCGTCAGCCTGCGTGCAGTCAGGATGCGCCTGCGTCATGCTGCCAAACAGGGCGCCAATGGCTGGCAGCCGGGCCCGAAAGGCCCGCCTGACAAGATTTTCGGTGGGTGCAAAGCCGAAATCCTCGGTCACGGCAAGGCGCAGCCTGCCTGTAATGGCGGGTTCAGTGGGGGTATAGTGCTGCGGCACAGCGCGCACGGCCCCGGTCGGCAGGGTGTAGGCCAGCGGGTCTTCGCAGGAGTCACTGGTAATGACGGACAGCATGAGCGCCGTATCCGCCACATTACGTGCCATCGGCCCATCAACCGAAAGCGGGAACCAGCCCTGTGGCCGCCGTTCGTTCGCCACCAGCCCGGGGGATGGGCGCATGCCGACAATGCCATTGAAGGCTGCAGGGTTGCGCAGGCTGCCACCCGTGTCGGATCCCGTGCACAGGGGCAGCATGCCGCAGGCTAGCGCCGCACCCGACCCGCCAGATGACCCGGCAGCGGAAAGCAGTGGATTGAACGGGTTGCCCGTTGCGCCGTACACCGGGTTGCGGCTGTTGGCGCCTGCCGCCCATTCCGGCGTATTGGTCTTGCCAACAATGACCGCCCCGGCAGCACGTAACCGGTGGACAATGCCCTGATCATGCTCCGGCACATAACTGGCATAGATAGGGCTGCCAAAGGTCGTGCGCAGATGGGCGGTGACGTGTGTATCCTTGATGCCGACAGGCAGCCCGCATAACGGACCGACCTCTTCCCCTGCCCGCAGGGTCTTGTCGGCACGGTCCGCCTGGGTACGTGCCGCCTGTACATCCATGGCAACAATGGCATTGATGGCGGGATTGATTTCCTCAATCCGCTCAAGGCAGGAGTCCAGAACCTCACGCGCGGACACATCACCCGCCCGCATCATCTGACAGAGCCCTATTGCCGATACATCACACAGACTGGTCATAACTTTTTCTTTCCGCGCACCATAAACTGCGGGCACGATATTTACTTCAATAAATAAATATCAGTCCCGTACATATTATTATAATACGGAACAAATGATAGAAAAAAACAGACGCATGTTCCATATTGCGGGGCTTTATACCGACCACCGCACCGGAACGTGCAAACCATAACAGCATGTTATTTTGATATGCAAACAAATATGTTTTGCCTGCAGAACCCGGACCGGCGATGCAGACTGATATGAAAGTTAATTTCTTTTTATCCTATAAAGAAGAATATTCTCTCATAAATCAGATCATGGTGTACATATCAGGCCTCCTGTTTTTTGAAAAATTGAATATATTTTCACGTAGTTCCTGGCAGCGATCGAGATCACAACATGCCGTCACGACCTCATCGCCGGTTGTGCTGGCCAGCGCCACGATTTCGCCCGTGGGGGCAATGATGCAACTCTGTCCCAACATCGCGACACCTTCCTCTATTCCGGTCTTGCCCACGCCCACAACCCATAAGCCATTCTGGTAGGCACCTGCCTGCATGCACAGGTGGTTATGGAATGACTGAAGATGATCATGCTCGGGTGCCAGTGGATAATGCAGAGGCGTATTGTAGCCGATCAGCAGCATTTCGGCGCCGCGCAGGCTGACCTCACGGTATGTTTCGGGCCAGCGGCGGTCGTTGCAGATTGCCAGGGACATCCTGCCCCCCAGTACGTCGGTACAACTGTAAGAATCTTTCCCCAGTTCGAAATAACGCTTTTCCAGATGCTGGAACTGCCGCCAGGGTTCGTGCTCGGGGTGCCCGGGCAGGTGGATCTTGTAGTATTTCAGGCAGATGTTACCTTCTGGATCCACCAGTATGGCTGTGTTGAAACGGTGCGTCACGCCATCGATCACCGTTTTTTCAGCATAGCCAAAGTTCATGGCGATACCCAGTTCACGCGCACGGGCAAACAGGGGGGCGACTTCGACCGAGGGCATTTCCGTTTCAAAGAACATGTCGATTTCAGCCTGGTCCGCCATGAACCATCGTGGAAAGAACGTGGTGAGCGCAAGTTCGGGATACACGACAAGGTTGGCCCCCTGCCCTGCGGCCTTTTCAAGCAGGGCAAGCATGCGCACGACAACCTGGGGGCGTGTCTCATGGCGTGCGATCGGTCCCATCTGGGCCGCTGCCACAATAATTTCTCTGGACATCACTTGTATCCTTCCGGTTTCAGGCAAGACCTGCCTGATCTGTGACAACACGAAGCAAAAGATTGGCCCCATTCATTATGTCGTCTGGATGGGTATATTCACGGATATTGTGGCTGATCCCCGCAACACTGGGCACGAAGATCATGGCGGCGGGGGCGACAGGGGCGATCATCTGGGCATCGTGGCCCGCACCGGAATACAGCCGCATGCAACTCAGCCCCATCTGGCAGGCCGTGGCTTCAATGGTATCGACAAGGGCGGGCGTGAACGGCACCGGCTCGAAACGGGCAAGGGTGCGGTGCGACACGTTCACGCCATAACGGGCCTTGGCCTCCCCCATCAGTTTTGCCAGCGTGGCTTCGGCCGCGCACAGTGCGGTATTGTCGGGATTGCGCATGTCAACCGTCATGACCGCGCGGCTGGCCACCACATTGACCAGATTGGGGGTAAGGGTCAGCGCGCCAACAGTTGCAAGCTGCGCCGGCCCCATGGCTGCCACCATGTCGGACAGGCCCATGGTGATGTAAGCAGCAGCAAGCCCCGCATCATGCCGCAGCCGTGCTGGCGTGGTACCGGCATGCGCCGAGCGTCCCTCCACCGTAACTTCGGTCCATGAAATACCCTGCACTCCGGTCACGATGCCGATATTCAGACCCTGATCTTCCAGCACCGGTCCCTGCTCGATATGCAGTTCCACATAGGCATGGATATTCCGCGGGCCGGACTGCGTGCCGCAATGGCCGATCCGGCGCAGTTCCTCCCCCAGAACCGAGCCGTCGCATCCCGTTATGCGGTAGGCATCATCCACATCCATCGCACCGGAATAGACCAGGCTGCCCAGCATGTCGGGCGCGTAGCGCGCCCCTTCCTCGTTGGTAAAGGCGGCAACCACCACGGGGTGGCGAGGGCGGATGCCCTCATCCTTCAGGCAGGCCACAACTTCCAGACCGGCAATGACCCCCAGCGCCCCATCATACAGCCCACCGGTCGAGACCGTGTCGATATGCGATCCCATCATGACAACCGCATCTTCAACACCCGCATAGATGCCAAAGATGTTGCCAATAGGGTCAATCCGGATCTCCATGTCCAGTTCACGCATCTGGCGCAGCAGTTCCGCCCGCCCCTGTGCGTCAGCATCCGTCAGCGCAAGGCGCGAGACACCGCCACCCGGCAGGGCACCACAGGCACCAAGGCTGACAATACGTTCCAGCAGGCGGGTCGGGTTGACACCGAGCGTGGACGCCGTCATGTCGGCTGTTCCAGTCTGCGGCCGGTAATGCTTTCCCACATCTGCACGTCCGTCGCCCCTTCCGTGCCGATCAGCAGCACGCAGGACTGGCCGTCCAGCCCCAGCGTCTGACGCACCGGCGCATCGGTTGCGGCCACAAGGAAACCGGCCAGCCCCGCAGCCCCGCTTTCCCCTGCAATAACGGGTGGCTGCCCCCTACCCTGCGCCAGCTGCCGGATGGCAACACGCACGGCCTCATCGGGGATGGCGAGATAATTGGAAACCGCGCCCTCCACATACGGCCATGCCACGAGGGAGGGCTCGCCACAGGCCAGACCGGCCATGATCGTGTCATGCAGGCCGCTTACGACACTCGGGCGCCCGTTGCGCGCACTCAGCAACAGGCAGGCGGCATTTTCCGGCTCGACAATGATAATGCGCGGGCAGCTCTCCCCGTAATGTTCCCACAGTCCGGAAATGATGGCGGCAGCAAACCCGCCTACGCCACCCTGCAGGAAAACATGCGTGGGCTGGCGGTTGCCCAGTTGCGCCAGCGTTTCATGTAGCAGCACGCCGTAGCCACGCATCACGTCCAGCGGTACGGTCATGTACCCTTCATAGGATGTATCGGATACCACCAGCCAGCCATTCGCCTCGCCCGCTGCATTGGCGGCGCGCACGGCATCATCATAATTGCCGGGATCACGCACGATTCGAGCACCCAGGCGGGCGATTTCCTCCGCCCGCTGGCGGGTGACCGTACCATGCACGAAGATTACGCTGTTGCAGCCAAAAAGCGATGCCCCCCATGCAACCGAACGGCCATGATTGCCATCGGTCGCACAGGTTACGGTCACCTTCCGGGTAATATCACGGTAACACCCGGCCAGAAGGTCCGCCACCTGCGGTACATGGCCTGTTTCTTCCTCGATTCGCTGAGCAAGAAGCCGAAAAACCGCATACCCTCCCCCAAGCGCCTTGAAGCTGCCCAGGCCAAAACGGCTGGCTTCATGCTTGTACAGCACACTGCCTACACCCGCATCGGCCGCCATGCCAGACAGGGCCAGCAGCGGGGTTGGCGTATAACCGGGCCACTGCGAAATGATGGCAAGGGCATCGGCCGTAAAATGGCTGTTCAACGCCCTTGCCAGCGTGGCCGGGTAACTACCCGTGCCACGTTGGTCAGCATGATGCGCATCAACAATCATGCCCGTATACGGATCAGTCACGATTTTCAGTTCCCTTAAAGACGGACAACACGGTAAATCTCTGTGAGAAGAGCAGGATCGACCGTGAAACCGGGTATAATTTTCATTATCTCGATATTATGAAAAATAGTTTTCATAAAGGAAAGGCTTAATTTTTTGAATCAGAAAAAAAGCAGTTCGCTCAACCAGCGGATCATGGATGCGCTGGAACACCTTACCCCGGGGGAACGCAGGCTTGCGACCGTGATCCGTGAACTGCATGGTGACATTTCAAGCTATGCCGCCAATGAACTTGCTGAACGTGCGCAGGTCTCGAATGCCACTGCGGCACGGTTTTTCAAGCGGCTGGGATATGACAGCTACACGGTCGCCCGCGCACAGGCCCGTGCACAGGTCAACTGGGCGCCGCCTTCCCTGCGGCAGGAAGAAAGGTTACGCAACGGTAGCCAGTCGGACAATACGCTAGCGGCCTATATCAAGGCCGATATCAGCAACCTGACCTATACACTGGAAAAGATACCAGATCGTGCCATGCACCGGGCAGTCAGCATGATCGTGGCCGCCCCGCGGATCTGGATCACGGGCTTCCGCAATTCCACATCGCTGGCGCTATATGCCCGCGCGCTGCTGGTCCTTCTCAAGACCGATGTAAGACTGATTGCCCAGAACGGCATGTCGGCCGGTGATGACGTGGCCACCATGCAACCGGACGATCTCCTGATTGTCATAGGGTTTCGCCGGCAGCCGCAACTGGTGCGAAACATTCTGATCGAGGCTGGCAATATCGGCATGCAGAGCATTCTGGTCACCGACCTGCACAGCGCCCCGCTGACCACTCTCGTAACCGTATCCCTGCTGACCTTCAGCGACAGTCCCGGAATTTTTGACAGTTACAGCGCGGGCACCACCGTCATTAATGCCCTGTGCTCCATGGTGGAACGCGCGATGGGTACGGAAACAACCGAACGCCTGGCCCGTATCGAGGCGCTGTACCGGCAGGTGGACAATCTGCACGGGGAATCCGAAAACACGAACACTGTCTGATGAGCAGCCAGCCAAACCTGCCTAGCAACTGTGTTTAAGCGGCGGAGCTAATGCGCCATGGCACTCCGGTTTTGAGGACAGCGTTGGCGATTGTGACGAGACGCCGTGCGATAGCGACGATCACCAATTTATGTGGTTTACCCCGCTCTTTCATGCGCTTGGCAACAGCTTTCAGAACTGGATTATGGCAGGCAGCTGCCAGTCCTGCCTGGAACAGGACGTGGCGGAGAGATCTTCGGCCCCCTGAAATGACACGTTTTCCGCGCATCGCACCGCTATCGTGAGCCATTGGTGCAAGTCCGGTCATGGCAGCGGCTTCTGTCGCTGTCATACGGCCGAGTTCTGGCATTTCTGCGAGAAGCATGGCGACTGATACTGGGCCGATACCAGGAATGGAACGGAGAAGTTCTGCTTTGGCAGAGAGTTCTTTGCCCTGTGCAATGACTCCTTCAATCCGCTGTTCGAGCTCGCTGATCTGGCTCTCAAGAAATGCTTTGAGGCTGTTGTCCATATCCTCCAGTTCAGCACTTACGTCCTGCTTGCGACGCGCCGAAATCTGGGCAGAAAGCCGTTTACGCGCGTCTACCATCTGTGCTCTGCGAACCGTCAAGGCCCGGAGAAGCTGAAGTTTTTCATCTGGCAGTGTTCGGCCGGCCTCTGAGCGAAACACCATGAAGCGCGCAATAAGTTCTGCGTCGATCTGGTCGGTCTTCGCTCTTTTTCCCATGGAAAATGCGAAAGCTTTGATCTGTGCAGGTGGCAACTGGACTGCATTGATCCCTTTACGAATGAGAACACGCCAGAGCGCCCATTCCTGTCCTCCTGTGGCTTCAAACCCGACCTTGAGATCGTCGGGCATGCTCTGAAGGATTTCGAATAATCTGGCATGGCCATCGGGTGAATTCTGACAACGGAATCTCTGTTTCCCGGGCAGGCAAAAGCTATCAAGCCAGTCTCGGGACACATCTATGCCAATGAAGATCTGCGCAGACATATCACTCTCTCTTTCTTATGTTCGCGGTCCCGGAACCGGGCCGCCGTCAACTGTTCGAGACGGTGAAGAGAGGCGAGATCAGCCTGCTAGAAAACGTGGTCAGGCTACCAGGTGTTAAACGCTGTATCTCACCTCATGAACGCCCCTGGCCAGGGGCGTTCATGAGGTCATCATAACAGGCTGGAAACACATAAGGTGTTCAGTCCCGGGATTTGATGGTGTGATATTTTCACGTGAGTTGAAGGAAGCATTATGGGACAGATACGTCATGGCAGCGCCACGACCACGCATGCCGTGCGAGCAGCAATACAGTGATCGCAGGCTTCACTCGCGGCGCAGGGCAAGGCGTTCGGGATCAACCCGAAAACAGGTGCAAAATGGCGGAAGCGTCAGACTGTCGAAGACCAGAAGACGGGACCAAAAGAGCCTCGATCAACGGTCCTGTCCGAGACGGACGAAGCGATGATCGTGGCCTTTCGTTACCATAGACCGCACGAGCAAGTTTGCGGTGACGCAGTTTGTGGACAAAGCCAACAGACGAACGGCCTGGGAATTTCTCGAATATCTTCTGCACATCGTCCCTTATCAGGTTCATACCATCCTGACGGACAACGGCATCCTGTTCGCTGAGCAGCCCCGCAACCGGGGCACGGCATGGCCACGTTCCATGCGTTTTGACATGATCTGCGAGGCCAACGGGATCGAGCATCGCCTGACAAAACCCAATCACCCGTGGACCAATGGTCAGGTCGCGCGGATGAACCGCACAATCAAGGAAGCCACTGTCAAACGGTTCCATTATGACAGCCATGAGGAGTTGAGGACGCACCTCGATGACTTTATCGCCGCGTATAATTTCGGGCGAAGGTTCAAGACACTCCAAGGCCTCACGCCCTATGAATACATCTGCAAAATATGGACTTCAGAGCCAGAACGATTCATCATCAACCCAATCCATCAAATCCCGGGACTAAACAGCTAGGCCGCGACGGCTGTGATCGGCTTGTGTTGTCTGGCGGGCCCGCGCGGCACGGACAGGAACAGCAGAAGGCTGCCGGTCGCCACAATCAGGCCCATGCAGACAAGACCCGCGGCCAAGCTGCCGGTCCACGTTGTCAGATGACCGATGATGATGGGACTGCAGAACCCGCCCATAAGCCCGATGGAATTGACCAGCGCGAAGCCGCCAACCGCACCAGGCCCCTTGAGCATCTCGCACGGCACGGTCCAGAAGATGATGTAGGCTGAAAAGATCAGCGAGATCGCGATGGATACGATAACAAGCGACAGGAACAGGCTGCCTCCCACAAACGCTGTGATGAACAGGGCCAGCGCCCCAAAGGCGGCAGGTAGTGTGCTGTGCAGCCTGCGTTCACCCGTGCGGTCGGAGCGACGTGCCCATATGATGATCGCGACCGTGCACACGGCATAAGGAATGGCCGAAAACAGACCGGTCTGCAGTTCCGACTGGACGCCAGCGTTACGTATGATGTTGGGCAGCCAGAAATTAACCGTGTAGATACCGCAGATCAGGCAGAAATAGGCTAAGGAAAGCACATAGATCACGGGCGAGCGCAGCACGGCCCGGAAACTGGCATAATAGACCGCCGTAGGGACCGGGGTGCTGTCCCTTTTCAGCACTATGCGTTCCCGATCATCCAGCCAACGTGCATCCTCTGGCCGGTCGGGCAGGACGAAGAAAACCACAACTCCCATGATGATGCTGGGCAGTCCTTCCAGCATGAACATCCAGCGCCAGCCATCCACCCCGCCGACATGATCCATGGACGAGATCAGCCACCCCGAAAGCGGCCCGGCCATGACACCGGCCAGAGGCGATGCGGTCTGCTGTACCGATAGGACGGTAGCCAGCCGTGAAGGCGGATACCACAGCCCCAGATAGAACATGCATGCGGGCGCAAAACCGGCTTCAAACATACCAAGCATGAAGCGCAGGATGTAAAACATGTTCTTGTCATGCAGCAACCCCATACAGGCCGACGTGCCCCCCCACAGGACCATGATGCGCGCGAACGTACGCCGTGCGCCCACACGCGGCAGCATCAGATTGGACGGAATTTCAAACAGCACGTAACCAATAAAGAAAATACCCGCAGCCATGCCGTAATCGCTGCTGTTCATGCCCAAATGTTCGGAAATATTCTTCTGCGCAAACCCGATGTTCAGGCGATCAACACAATCGAGAAGATAGGCAATCAGCAGGATTGTTACGATACGCATATCCATCTTGCGATAGATGCGCCCGAGCATGTCCTGCTCCGTTGCATTCATGGAAGATCGTGACGGATCAGCCATCAATAAACCCCGCTCTGTTATGACTATCGATAATGAAAACATTCCGCGCACATCTACTTGCAGAATACAGGGAAACAGCCTGACCGCTGTCCCGCCTACAAAATCTGACGTGTCTGCCAACCGACTTTACGTTTCAAAGGCAAGGTCATGTCAACGCAGAAAATCATTTCGGTGACGAATTTAATATCATGCATAAAACGAATGCGATCACCCCCGATACGGGGCGGAGATCTGCATGCACAGAGCGTGACATTTTTATCTCATTACCGACAATGCGAAAGCATACCCTCCCGATTAAAACCGAAATCGATATGAAAAAATACTCTAAAAAAATTTGAAAAAAATAAAAAAATTACCGTAAGTTTTTAATATTAAACAATATTATTGTCTTCATTTATTTTAAGCAATGAAAAAATTGTTGCCTTACGGGCAACGGTGAATAACAAAATAGCAGATGTAAAAACAAACCACATTCGTAATGATAAACGCAGCTTCCCGATAGGAACACAAAACGAGTCCTTTTCCCAACCCTACACACGATCAGGTGCTGCAAACTCTCATATGTTTGTGCCATCCCAGCATGATTGGAGGCGTGAGTTGAGCTTGAAAAAATTTGCACTACGCAAAACCTTGCTACTGGCGACGGCCTTCGGCTGGACAGGATATGACCTGCAGCACAGTGCCGTGGCAGCCAATACACAGCCTGCGCATACCACGGCACAGCGCCCCCATCGTGACACCCCGCAGCATGCCGCATCGGCACACACCACGGCAGCAGCCACAACCCTGCAATCCAGGGCAGCACCTGAAACCATCAGCGTGCGCCGCAACCGCGCCTTTCAGTTCTCTGCAGCACAGCACGAGCCGGATTCCACTTCGCACATCAGCGCTGCAACACTGATCGAGCAGCATGTGCAGACGGTCAATGACCTGCAGCGTCTGGTGCCTAACCTGACGATCCAGACCGAAGGCGGCTCCACTTCCGCATCGTATTACCTGCGCGGCATCGGTCTGGAAGATTACACCCAGAACAACATGTCATCCGTCATGACCTACTTTGATGACGTGGCGTACCCGATCAGTTCCATGAGCACGGGGCAGATGTTCGATGTTTCCGCCGTTGCAGTGGAACCAGGACCCGTGGGCACCGAGCATGGCATGGCCGATACGGGTGGTGAGGTGCGTATCGACAGTAACGCCCCCACCAAGGAATTCCATTACGGTGCATCAGAGGATATCGCTTCCTATGCCCGCAGCAAGACCAACACCTACGTATCAGGCTCGATCACGCATAACCTGCAATACCGCATCGCGGGGCAGATGCTCGAAGGTGGCGGCTATTTCCACAACCGTAATACCGGGCAGACCGTGGGCAATGCCAACATGGGCGCCCTGCGTGGCCGCCTGGCCTGGCAGCCCGACAGCAAGACCAACATCGACCTGATTGCCAACTGGTCACAAGATGAATCCCAGTCTGGCTATGGTTTCGTGCTAAGCGATCCGTATTCGTCCTCCACCTACGGCGCGCAGCCGCGCGACCAGAACATCTACAACACCGGGTGGAGCCTGAATCCGAATTTCGCGCACCTGGTGGGTATCAGCCCTAACAGCGTACCCAACAACCACAACGTGACCTGGAGCATTATCCTCAAGGGATCACGTGACCTCGGTTTTGCCAAGCTGAAGTCCATTACTTCTTTCGCCCAGCAGCAGCGCCACGAATATAACGACCGTGATGCTATGGACCTGCGCTCGGGTGATACATATTTCGTTGGTGAATCGAACGTCTTCTCGCAGGAACTCCGCCTGGAAGGCAGGCCGATGTTCAATGACCGGTTCAAATGGACCATCGGCACCTATTACAACCGTACCCGCACCTTCGGCGCGAACTGGTTTGACATGACGGGTACCAACCCCTCCGATCCGTTCATCCGTGACAGCTACCACAACCAGCCGGCCGAAACGTTCGATCAGTTCGCCAACCTGAGCTACAAGATCATTCCCAGCGTCCGCGTAAACTTCGGACTGAACCACGAGACCGATACCCGCCAGATCGTCGATGATACGGTCGTGCAATATTACGGTGCCACCAACACGAACAAAATGCTGATGAACGGGAGCCCCTTCCCCACCTTTGGTGCAATTACCAACCAGTTCTCCGGGCGTGTCGGCATTGATTGGCGCATCAACCACGATGTGATGGTGTATGCCTCCATCAAGCGTGGTGTGAAGCCCGGTGGCTTCACCACCAATACAACGGTCTCCGAAGTGCAGCTCAAGCCGTTCAAGCCAGAATGGGTGCTGGCCTACGAAATTGGGGTCAAGAGCGAGTTCTTCAAGCATCGCCTGCGCATCAACGCCGCCATGTTCTATGATGACTACCATGACAAGCAGATCCTGGGGCAGATCGTCATGCCCGGTCAGCTCAATATGGGCCTCAACCCCACACCGGGCATCTACGGTTCCTACATCAACGCGCCCAAATCCACCATCTGGGGCACGGAAGTGCAGATTCAGGCCCACCCCATCCGTGGCCTGAGCCTGACACAGAACATCGGCTGGGAACGCGGGACGTATGATGACTTCCAGGAAGTCAACCAGCAGGCTGTACAGGCCTACTTCGCCCAGACCCAGACATACAAGTCCTTCACCACGAACTATAACGGCGCGGACATGGGTATTCCCAAACTGACGCTGAACGGTTCGGTATCCTACCAGACCAGGCCGCTGCTGCATAATGCTTACACCCTGACATTCGAGGGTAACTACTCCTACCGCGGCGCACAGGGCTGGCAGCCTCGTGCAACAGGGGTTTACGTTATTCCCGCCTACTTCCTGATGGGTGCGAGCATTACCTTCAAGCCGCGCAATGGGCAGTGGTATGTCAATGCGTATGCCTCCAACCTGCTTAACCGCCATTATATCCTGAGCGAAACCTTCGCCACAGTTGACCAGGTCGGTTACGCCGGTGCGCCCCGCTTCGTGGGTGGACGTTTCGGATGTGATTTCTAATCCATGAAATAAGACATGTACCTGACTGGTATCCCATGCGGGATACCAGTCTTTTTTTGTTTCAAACACCATTGCATGAAAAGGAGATCAGGCCATGCGCATTGCCCTTACGGGAGACAGCATTCTGCTCCGTCGCCTCAACAGCCTGGAAGATGAAACGCTTCTTCCGCTATTCGACCTGATCCGCGGCGCGGATGTTGCTTTTACCAACCTGGAAGTGCTGCCAAACGATTTTCGGGGCGATCCGGCCCTGGAAAGTGGTGGGTCACATTTCGGTGCTCCGTCCTGGGTAATAGACGAACTGTGCGATGCAGGGTTTGACCTGTTTGCAACAGCCACCAACCACAGCCTTGACTATAGCATCTCCGGCCTGCGCGCCGCCATGGAAGCCATGCAGGCACGCGAACTGCTCTATGCCGGCGTGGGCGACTGTCTGGAAGCCGCACGCAGACCCACCTACTGCACCCGCCCACAGGGCACGGTAGCCATGACATCGTGTACATCCAGCTTTGCCACGGGACAGGAAGCCGCATCCCAGACCGATGGCATGCAGGGCCGCCCCGGCCCCAGCGCGCTGCATTTTGATACAATGCATACCATCACGCCCGGGCATTTTACGACGCTGCGCGATATTGCCGTATCACTGGGGCTGGAGACATTGCGGGAGCGGACCATCCAACTCGGTTTCGCCTTTCCTCCCACTGACCCGTCCGTGCTGCCCATCGGCGGCCTGAACTTCCGTGCCGGCGAACAGGCCCGCATCACCACCAGACCAAACGCGCGCGACTTGGCCGACATGGCACGCTGGGTGGAAGAAGCCCGCATGACTTCAGACAGGGTTATTGTCAGCATTCATGCCCATGAAGTGGGCTATAACCCCGCCGGCCAGCTTGACCCTGAAATCCCGGCGGAATTCCTGCGCACATTCGCCCATGCCATGATTGATGCGGGTGCCGACATTGTTGCAGGCCACGGGCCACATCTGCTGCGGGGCCTGGAAATCTATCGTGACCGGCCGATTTTCTACAGTTTGGGCAACTTCATCGGGCAGAACGAACTTGTGCCCCGCCTCCCTCATGATTCCTACCTGCGCTTCCGTGCCGATCCTGACCTGACACCCGCCAAGGTGTATCAGCAGCGCACACAGAACGATACCAAGGGCTTCCCTGCCGAAACACGGTTCTGGGAAACGGTGATGCCAATCTGTGAATTCGATGAAAACGGGCTGAAGTCCATCCGCATCTACCCGGTCAGCCTCGGGCTGGGCATGGAGCGGCACCGGCGCGGCGTTCCCTTCCTTGCAACCGGCGCGCATGCCCACAGCATAGAAGACCGCTTTACACAGCTCTCAGGTGCCATGGGCACGACCCTTGCCCGCGATGCAGAAGGGATCCTGTCCTATGTCCGCCCCTCATGACATCATGACAGAAACAGGACAGGTCACGCTGGCAGTTCCTTCGCCACAACACACAGGTAACGCGACATGTATGATATCGTCTTGAGAAATGGCCGATTGATCGACCCTGAAACCAGGCTGGACGTAATTGGCGATGTGGCCATAAACAACAGCGCCATCGTACAGGTTGGTAAGGTCGATGGTACGGGCCAACGGGAAATCGATGCAACCGGGCTGGTCATTGCGCCGGGTTTCATTGACATACATGCCCACGGCCAGTCGCTTGCCGCCGATCGCATGCAGGCGTTTGATGGCGTGACCACAACGCTTGAATTCGAAATCGGCTCCCTGCCGGTTGGTCTCTGGTACGAACAGCAGGCCCAGACCACCCGGCTGCTGAATTACGGCATATCCGTATCATGGGTCGCGGCACGGATCGCGGTCATGACGGAGCAGGATATCAACCATCCCCCGCTCACGCTCATGGGGCGTAGCATCGGCGACCGGCGCTGGGTGGATGACGTGGCGACCGACGCGCAGGTTGGCGCCATTACCGCCATGATGGAACAGGGGCTGCGTGAAGGCGGCATCGGCATCGGTATTCCCAATGCCTACCTGCCGGGCGCGGGGGTAAAGGAAGTCTCGCAGATATGCTCGCTGGCAGCGCGCTATGACGTGCCAACCTATACGCATATCTCCTTCTCTTCCAACATTGACCCGCGCAGTTCAGTGGAAGCCTATACCCGCCTGATCGGCTATGCCGGATCAACCGGCGCGCACATGCATATCTGCCACTTCAACAGCACCAGCCTCATGGATATCGAGCGCTGTGCCGAACTGGTGCGCAACGCGCAGGCACAAGGGCTGCGGATCACGGTGGAAGCCTATCCGTATGGCACGGCATCCACCGTCATTGGCGCGCCCTTCTTTGCTGATCCCGCTTTCCCGCAGCGGACGGGCCAGGGATACGACGCGCTCCAGCGCCTGGATAACGGCCAGCACATGACCAGCCGCGAGGACGTGCTGCGCGCCAGCGCGGAAAAGGCCGACAACCTGGTGCTGTGGCATTTTCTGGATGTGGAAAGCAACCAGCGCCACCGTGACCTGCTGGACATGTCGGTGCTATATCCCGGCGGCATCATCGCATCCGATGCCATGCCCTGGACCATGCCCGACGGATCGACCTACATGGGCGATGCATGGCCCCTGCCTGATGAAGCCGTAGCCCATCCGCGCTCGTCCGGCACCTTCACGCGGTTCCTGCGTGTTTACATGAATGAACGCAAGGCCGTCAGCCTGATGGATGCCATGGCCAAGTGTTCCTGGCTGCCCGCCACCATCATAGAATACGCGGCGCCGACCATGCGGCGCAAGGGGCGGCTGCAGGTCGGGTGCGATGCGGACATCTGTGTGTTCGATGCGGATACGATCAGCGACCGGGCGGAGTTCACCGCCATGAACCGGCCCGCGGTGGGCGTGAAATACCTGCTGGTCAATGGCCAGCCCGTGATCGAAGCGGGTGAACTGGTAACCAGTGCCAGCGCCGGGCAGCCGGTACGCGGGCGCTACCGGGCATGACAGCCGTCTCCCCCCCGCCCGGTACGCGTACGGGTGCGGTGCCTGTCATCGTGATTGGCGGGTTTCTGGGTGCAGGCAAGACAACCTTCATCAACCGGATCATCAACAGCTTCCCCACACGGAAACTGTCGGCCGTGGTCAATGATTTTGGCGCGATTGACATTGACGCCGATCTCATCAACCTCGGGCGCGAGCAAGTCATCCCGCTGCGCAACGGCTGTATCTGCTGTTCGCTGCAGGGTGACATGCTTTCGACCATCCGTTACCTGCTTGCACAACCCGTGCGGCCTGATGGCATCATTATCGAATGTAGTGGTGTTTCGCAGATTGGCGATGTAAAAACAGCGCTGCTTGATGCCGTATTCTGGAAGGAAGCGGCGCTGGACAGCGTGATCTGCGTGGCCGACGGGCAGGATATCCTGGAGGATCCAGCCTATTTTGCGCAGTCCCTGCGCGCCGAGCAGTTCCGGGACGGAGATTTCATCATTCTCTCCAAGATGGAGCAGATGCCCCCTGAACAGCGCCAGACCGTGCGTGAACGGGTGCTGGCACACGGCAAGCGCGCGGAATTCGTACTGGACAATACCGCCGTGGCGCAGATGGAAAACCTGCTGTTTTCCTTCTCCTTTGACCATACCGCTCCACTGCGTAAGACAACGGGCCTGCGCGCCAGCGATGCTGCTCCCGGCCAGCCCTTCGCCTCGCTGGCATGGGAAAGTGACCGGCCCATCGCGTTTGACATCTTCCAACAGGTCATTGGGGCGCATGCCTCTACCCTGCTGCGTGCGAAGGGCATTCTTTACGCCAGCCATGCGCCACACACACCCGCCGTGTTCCAGATGGTGGGCAATCGCGTAACCATGGGCGCAGGCCACGATCCGGAGATGGGCGCCCACCGCTCACGCATCGTTTTCATTGGATATGAGGGGCAGATCAACCTCAAAACCCTGCGCGCGGACATGGACCGCTGCGTGGCTGAATAGGTGGATATACGCAGCATGAAATATTTCATTGCGACGCTTGGAACCGAAACCAACACATTCTCCCCCATTCCAACCGGGCGCACGGCCTTCATGGGTGCGCGCGACTGGTTCCGGACCGATGGTAGCCTTCAGGCCACCACCGCCGCCACGCTGCCGCTGCGCACATGGCGCGCTCGGGCACAGGCTGACGGGCATGAAGTGGTGGAGAGCATCTGCGCCTTTGCCCAGCCTGCAGGGCTTACGCTCAGGGCCGTGTATGAAGAACTGCGCGAAATGATCCTTGATGACCTGCGCCGTGCCATGCCGGTCGATGTGGTCCTGCTTTCCATGCACGGCGCCATGATCGCGGTGGATTACGATGACTGCGAGGGCGACCTGCTTGCCCATATTCGTGCCATTACCGGCCCGCGCACCGTTATCGGCGCGGAACTGGACCTGCACTGTCACCTGACGGAAACCATGCGGGAAAATGCCAGCCTGATCATCACCTACAAGGAATACCCGCATGATGACATAGTGGAGCGGGCACAGGAGCTTTATGATCTTGCCACCCGTACCATACGGGGCGAGATCCATCCAGTTATCGCCTATTATGACTGCCGCATGCTGGCCATATGGCGCACCCCGTACGAACCCGTACGTTCCTTCGTGGACCGGATGCAGACATATGAAGGCCATGACGGCATCCTGTCGGTCTCGTTCGCCCATGG
Organism: Komagataeibacter medellinensis NBRC 3288; assembly: GCF_000182745.2. Lineage (NCBI taxonomy): Bacteria > Pseudomonadati > Pseudomonadota > Alphaproteobacteria > Acetobacterales > Acetobacteraceae > Komagataeibacter > Komagataeibacter medellinensis. The sequence continues at coordinate 103,610 of NC_016027.1, read as the reverse complement.
CTTTCCCTGGGCGGATATTCCCGATGTCGGTGCCAAGATGATGGTCATTGCCGATGGTGATGAAGCCGCGGCAGCGGCACTGGCCCGCAGGCTGGGCCGCGAGATATGGGACATGCGCGACAGCACGGTCGCAAGCTACGTCTCCCTGCCCGATGCGATCGGGATGATCAGGGACAATGACAGTAGCAAACTGATCGTGATTGCCGATGTATCCGACAACGCAGGCGGCGGCGCACCATCGGACAACACGATCATCCTGCGTGCGCTACTCGATGCCGGGGTGGATAACGTGGCTGTCGGCTGCATATGGGACCCCGCCGCCGTGGCCCTGTGCATCGAAGCGGGTGAAGGAGCGACCTTTGACCTGCGCCTGGGTGGCAAGTGCGGCGTGACATCGGGCAACCCGATCGATATGTGCGTGACCGTACGCCGCTGTATCCGCCCCCTGCTCCAGACAGGCCTGAGCAACGGTCAGGCCACTTTGGGTGACAGCGTGTGGCTGCACACGGCGGGGATCGATATTGTCGTGACATCCAACCGGCAGCAGACCTTTGCCCCCGATGCCTTTACCAATTGCGGCATCTCACTGGACAAGGCAGCCCTGGTGGTCAAGTCAGCCCAGCATTTCTACAACGCGTTTGCCGCCATTGCCGAGCGGATCATATTTGTAGCAGTACCGGGCTGTGTCATGCCCGACATGAACGGGCTTTCCTTACCCCGACGGACCATTCCAATGTGGCCCCACGTTGAGGATCCGTTTGCCTGACCGGTTACCTAGCCACGCCCACCGCCTTCTGCCATGCCGCCCGATCCTGTCGGGCGGCATTCATGTTTCAGGCACGGCTTTTTCCTACAGTTCCGGGCCAAACATGTCGGGAGTCAACGCAACCGGGCGGACCATGCCGATGGAGCACACGCCTACCATCACGTGCCGGAGTCCGTGCCGAAAGCACGCCACCGGCAATGATGAGGGCAAGCCCGATGCCCAGCACCGGGGTCATGACTTCATGCAGGAAAACCATGGACGCGAACAGCCCGATGACCGGCACCGCAAGCGTGATGCTGGACATGGAAAAAGTAGAGACCCGGCACCTGAATTCGCACGAAATGACAAAACATACCGATGTTGCCAGCGGACCGATGAACAGCAGCAGCCCCGCCAACTCACCAGACCAGACAATGTGCGAGGGCGGTCCTTCCTTTACCCATGCCCGCACGCTCAGCACAATGGTGGCAAGCAGCATCTGCCACGGGGCCAGCGCCAAGGGGGATGAAGTCCATTTGTGATGGCGCACGATCACGACTGACCAGCACATGGACGCAGCAAGCAGTATGCAATTGGCCTGCAGCGCACCCGGCCGGCTCCAGTCCATACCGATGGGTGAGCAGATCAGCACGATACCGCTAAGGCCGACGCACAGCGCCATTACCTGCCTATGGCCAGGACGCTGCTCCATGAACGCCCCATGAACAGCCATGCCAGCAGCGTGCCCCACAGCGGCGTGGTTGTAGGCCAGCAACGCCGCCCGCCCTGCATTCGTATGCTGCATGGCCACAAGCCCCAGCGCCGTGAACGCCATCATCTGCAATCCGCCGACGCTGAACACGATTGGCAGGTCACTACGTTTTGGCAGGGTAATCCCCTCCGAAACAGCAGGACGATGAGCAGCGTGGCACCAGCCCGCGCAAAACACAGAACCGCCAGCCATAGCGGTGGCGCAAGCGTTACGCATGTTTTCATGGCGGGCCAGCTCAGCCCCCATAGCAGCGCCATGACACCAAGCGCCACCCCCGTCCGGGCAGAAGGGGAAAGAGACCGGATTTTTATTTGTGGAGGAACCCTGCATCGCGCATTCGCACCATGTCCTGTGAAGAGTGCGGGAAATATATATTGGGTATTCTGAATAATAATTTCCTATTTTTATCCATCACCAAGTCTTTTCAGTAATAATTTTCCGTTTCATGAAAAAAAAGAGAAAAAAATGACTGACAATCGCTTTGACCTGGATGGAACCAGCCGCCAGATCCTGCGGGAACTGCAGAAAAATGCCAGCCTGACCAACCAGGAACTGTCGGAACGGGTGGGTATTTCCCCTTCCCCTGCTGGCGGCGGGTATCGGAACTGCGCAGTTCGGGCGTGATTACGTGCACGGTAACACTGCTCGATCCAGACCAGCTGGGGCTGAGTGTCAGTGTATTCGTACATCTCTTTCCAGCGCCAGGATCAAGCCTGGCTCAAGGAATTCGAGACACAGATCAGCCAGCGCTCCGAAATCATGGAATGTTATCTCATGACCGGGGAATCCGATTACATGCTACGTATCGTGGTGCATGACATAAGGGAGTTCCGTGATTTCATGATCGGCTTCCTGACCGCGCTGCCCAACGTATCCAACCTGCGTTCGCGCTTCGCGCTGTCACAGATCAAGTACACGACAGCCCTGTCACACTGCCCCGATCTGGCGATCAGGACGCTACGTAGAACCAAAAAATGTCATGCAATAATATTACATAAATTATGTTTTTATGAATTATATATTCTATAACTAACTATTTAATGAATTTTTACTTCATTTTATTAATTAAATAGAAATTACATTTCATATCGGTTGTGGCATGATCAATCTACAATTACCAAGCAGGAATGGACATTTCCCATGCTTTCCAAATTCAAGCGCTATCCGCTGACGTTCGGTCCCACCCATATCGAAAAGCTCTCCCGCATGAGCGAATACCTGGGCGGCGATGTGGAGATATATGCCAAGCGTGAAGACTGCAATTCCGGCCTTGCCGCTGGTGGCAACAAGCTCCGTAAGCTTGAATACATCGTTCCCGATGCAATCGACAGCGGCGCCGACACGCTGGTCTCTATCGGTGGCGTACAGTCCAACCATACCCGTCTGGTTGCCGCCGTGGCCGCCAAGATCGGCATGAAGTGCCATGTGATCCAGGAAAGCTGGGTACCGCACGAAGATGCGGTATACGACCGTGTCGGCAACATCCTGATGACCCGCATCATGGGTGCCGAAGCCCAGTTGGTCGATGAAGGGTTCGACATCGGCATACGCGACAGCTGGCTCAGGGCGCTGGAAGACGTGAAGTCCAAGGGTGGCAAGCCCTACGCCATTCCGGCAGGTGCTTCGGTCCATAAATATGGTGGCCTTGGCTATGTCGGCTTTGCCGAAGAAGTGCGCGCGCAGGAAGCGGAGCTTGGCTTTAAGTTCGACTTCATCGTGGTGTGCACCGTAACCGGTTCCACCCATGCCGGCATGGTTGTCGGTTTTGCCGAGGATGGCCGCGCGCGTAATGTCATTGGTATCGATGCTTCCTTCACCCCGGCACAGACGAAGGCGCAGGTTCTAGATATCGCGCAGAAAACGTCCGCTCTGGTCGGCGGCAAGGAAATCGCCGGTGACGATATCGTCCTGATCGAAGACTATGCCTACCCTGCCTATGGTGTTCCTTCCAAGGAAACAGTGGAAGCCATCCGCCTTTCCGCCCGTCTGGAAGCCATGATCACGGACCCGGTCTATGAGGGTAAATCCATGCAGGGGCTGATGGATCTGGTCAAGAAGGGCTTCTTCCCCAAGGGCTCCAAGATTCTCTATGCCCATCTGGGCGGCGCGCCCGCACTGAACGGTTACAGCTACACCTTCCGCAACGGCTGAATGCCGCAGCACCCGGATGCTGTATTCCCAGCATCCGGGCTCATGCCTTTACGGATACGATACCGCCTGCCGCCATTGTATTTCGCCCATTCGATACCGACACACCATGCAAGGACGACAAAGACCCGAACCCCATACGATTGGCACCACATCCGCCTGCATATCCCGTCATTGATCAATGGGGTTCGTCAGTCCAGAATCACAGCGGAAAGATGAAGGCGATGCTAGATGTTTGGTCCCGGGGTTCAAACATATCTGCCACATCATGGGATCTTGACGGTCGTATCCTCCAGTATTTCTTTACTGTTATCGCCGAAGGCTCCATTCGCGGCGCGGCCGAGCGGCTCAATGTCGCCGCATCCGCCGTCAACCGACAGATCGGGGATCTGGAATATCGCTGTGACCTCAAGCTGTTCGAACGCAAGCCACGGGGAGTCATTCCCACCACCGCGGGCCGCGCGCTGGCGGATTTTGTCCGCATCCAGCATGAATACAGCGAGCGGCTGCTGAACTATTTCTGTATCCTTCACAGGCAGCATGAGAGATCATGCGCATCTGCTGCGCGGAAGGTCTGGCCGAGGATATCATCGACCATATCCTGCCGCTTTTCCAGCAGGCGTTTTCCCGCACCCGCCTGCAGATACAGGGCAGGCCAGCAGCCGAAATCGCCAGTGTGCTGCTGGAAGGCGGTGCCGATGATCGGCTTAACCTACGACCTTGTGCCATGTCAGGGCATACGCAGCGTACTGTGCGCCAGCCAGCCCATATCCATTATTGTCCATGCCGGGCACGAATGGCTGGAACACATCCGCATACGCCCCCGGCACCTTGCCGCCAGGCCCCTCGTCCTGCTGAGTAAAAACCACGCCCTGCGCCGCAGGCTGCCGCAGATGGAAACCAATGCAAGCGTCTGTTTCCAGCCCACACTGGAAGCCGCGGACATCAATACCCTGCGCAGTTTCGTCATGTCAGGCCAGAGTATTTCACTACTGCCGCATTCTGCGGTGCGCAGGCAGGCAGAGGCCGGCGTGCTGCGCACGATCCCGCTCGACAACATGCCCCTATGCGTCACGACGCATGTCGTAGACCGGGTCCAGCGCCGCATGGACCCCATGCTCAAGAGCTTGCTGGGCATGCTGGCCGATCATCACCCCGCCCTGCAGCCCCCGGTCGATTCCGTTACCAGACTGTCCGCCTGATCCGGGCGTGAGTGCTGGAGGAATGACGGATTTCCCGACCTTAATGAAAATATTTTTTTATCGCGTTTTTGTAATGAATAATAATTTTACACGCTTCACTCACCGCATTATGTTTCATCGAACCTTTTATCGATAACGGTTGGTGGGTCTGATCCATCTGCCTGAAACGCGGGAAGACGATGTCGATTTCCATTGATAAGCTCGATACCCCGGCCGTGCTGGTTGATATCGACAAGGCATTTTCCAACATCAATAAGGCCCAGCATTACGCCAACACGCATGGCTTCAGCCTACGGCCGCATATCAAGACACACAAGCTACCCTATTTCGCCCACCAGCAGGTCAAGGCGGGGGCAGTGGGCATTACCTGCCAGAAACTGACCGAAGCCGAAATCATGGCGCAGGCGGGCCTGTCTGACATCCTGCTGACCTACAACATCATCGGTGCGCACAAGCTGGGCCGTATGGTCAATCTTGCCCGTCAGGTCACGCTGTCTGTCGTGGCGGACAATATACCGGTAGTGGAAGGTTACGACCGGGTTACCGCCGGGACGGATATCGCGCCGCTCAGGGTTTTTGTCGAATGTGATACCGGCGGTGGCCGCTGCGGGGTCCAGACCGTTGACGAGGCCCTGACCATCACGCGCCGCATAATGTCCGCGCCAAATCTGCAGTTTGCAGGACTGATGACCTACCCCGCCGCAGGCAAGCAGGCACAGTCCGACCAGTGGCTGGGCCAAGCCAAAGCCGTTTTTGAAGCAGCCGGCCTGCCCATTCCCGCCATTACCGTAGGTGGAACGCCGGACCTGTGGACGGCAGGCGACATGCAGAACATGTCCGAATACCGTCCCGGCACGTATATCTACATGGACCGCTCCCAGGTTGCGGTGGGTGCCGCCACGCTCGATGAGTGCGCGCTGACGGTACTGGCCACCGTGATCAGCCGTCCGACAGAAACACGCGCCATTATCGATGCTGGCACCAAGACCCTCACCAGCGACCTGCTGGGACAGGATGGCTACGGCCACATCATCGACCATGAGGAAAGCCGCATCACCGCACTGAGCGAGGAACACGGCACGATCAGCGCAGGCGCGGACGCCACCCTGCCCGGCATAGGGGAAAAGGTCCGTATCATCCCCAACCATGCCTGCGTGGTCACAAACATGTTCGACCATGTCTATCTTGTCTCGAACGGCAAGGTTGTCGACCGCCTGCCGGTTGCGGCCCGTGGCGGCGTGAGTTGACCCACAAACATACCACCATCACAACAATACGGAGATCATGATGAAAAAGGTTTTTGGCAAGGCCGCCGTTCCCCTTTCAATGGCAGTCCGGGCGGGTGATTACGTCTATATCTCGGGGCAGGTACCGGTCGTGGATGGCAAGGTGGTGGAAGGGGGCATAGAGGCCCAGACCGCTGCGGTCCTGGACCATGTCACCGCCGTTCTGGAAACGGCAGGCTGTACAATGAGCGATGTGGTCAAGACCTTCGCCATCCTGACCAGCGCCAGTGACTTCAAAGCGTTCAACAAGGTCTATGCAACCTATTTCCCTGTTGAGCCTCCAGCCCGCACCACTGTCGAAGCCGGCCTGATGGCTGCGGACATCATGGTCGAAATCGAGGCGATTGCCTACAGGCCCATTGGCTGATCCTCTTTCCCGCCTGCCCTCTGGATGGTCCTGATGACCGGAGGAGAATAAACGTGCGTGTATTTGTTGCCTCGCTTGCAACCGAGACAAATACCTTTTCCCCAATACCGACCGATCTCAATGCCTTCAAGAGCGCGTTCTACGCTCCCCCGGGGCAGCACCCGCCAACACCGACCCTGTGTTCCGCTGTCGTGCCCGCCCTGCGCGCGCGCCAGCAGGCGGATGGTTTTGAACTGGTTGAAGGCACCTGCACATGGGCTGAACCGGGTGGTCTGGTAAAACGGCAGACCTATGAAGGGCTGCGAAACGAAATACTCGGGCAGCTCAAAGCCGCCATGCCGGTGGATGCCGTTGTCATGGGCCTGCATGGCGCCATGGTTGCGCAGGGCTATGATGACTGTGAAGGCGACCTGCTTTCACACATACGCGCATGCGTTGGCCCGGATGTGGTGATTGGCGCCACGTTCGACCCACACAGCCACCTCACCCCCCTGCGGGTAAGCTGCCTGAATATCATGAACGCCTTCCTTGAATTTCCACATACGGACTTCATGGTGCGCGCCGAGCAGGTGATTGATCTGGTGCTGCGCGCCGTGCGGCACCAGATCAGGCCGATCATTTCAACCTTTGACTGCCGTATGATCGACGTGCTGCCCACCAGCCAGCAGCCCCTACGCGGTTTTGTTGACCGCATCCGCGCCATGCAGGGCCACGACGGCGTTCTGTCCGTCTCCCTCATCCACGGGTTCCTGGCCGGCAATGTAGCGGATCTGGGCACCCAGATTGTCGTGGTAACGGACAATGACGCCCGCAAGGGCCAGCATCTGGCGCATGAACTGGGTATGGAAGTCTTCGGCTTCCGGGGCAGCACGCGCATGCACACGCTGCAGCCGGCACAGGCCATAGCCCGCGCGCAGACTGCTATTGCCGATCCTGCCATAACTGCCCCCATTGTCCTGGCCGACATATGGGACAATCCCGGTGGGGGCGTGGCGGGGGATGGTACCCTGCTGGTTGCTGACCTGCTCCGGGCTGGTATTGACAACATGGCGATCGCGACCATCTGGGATCCGGTTGCCGTTTCCTTCTGTGAAGCGGCCGGCAAGGGCGCGCGGCTTCACCTACGCTTTGGCGGCAAATCCGGCCCGGGCGGCGGTGACCCGATCGATGCCGATATCGAAGTGCTGGAAGTTGTTGACCAGGCCTGGCAGAGCTTTGGCGAAAGCCAGGTGCCACTGGGTGCCAGTGCCGTTATCCGTATTGCCGGAACCCGGAACGATATCATCCTCAATACCAACCGGACCCAGTGTTTCGAGCCCGATATATTTTCCAACCTTGGCATCGATCCGTTAGGCAAGGATGTACTGGTTGTCAAATCAACCAATCATTTCTACGCGGGTTTTATCGGCATTGCTTCCGAAATACTTTATGTCGATGCGGGCACCCACTATCCATCCGACCCGCTGCGTACGCATTACACCAAACTCAGCCGCAAGATCTGGCCGATCGTGGAAAACCCGCATGATCTGAAATAAACGGCGCGACCACGCGTATCTTGCCGCATGCCGCATGGAAGATGACTGAAATGTCACTGACTTACGCTCTGATTACCGGGATAGTGGCAATCGGGCTGATCATTGTCCTGATTGCCCGCTTCAACATCAATTCCCTGCTCGTGCTGTTTGGCGTGGCCATTGCGCTGCTACTGGCGGCGGGGGATACCCCGGCGCAGGCCGTGGCATCATTTCAGCATGGGGCGGGCAACGCGCTGGGCAGCATTGGTTTCCTGCTTGCATTCGGAACCATGTTTGGCAAGCTGATTGCCCAGTCGGGTGCGGCCGATACCGTGGCGCTATCCGTCATGGCCCGGTGCGGGGCGCGTAACCTGCACTGGGCCATGGCGGGCATTGGCATGATTGTGGGGCTACCCATATTCTTTGACGTGGGCTTCATCCTTCTTGCCCCGCTCGCCTTCATCGCGGCACAGGAAAGCCGCAAGCCGGTCCTGTTCGCCATCCTGCCACTCATGGCCAGCCTGTCCATTGCCCATGCGGTCATGCCCCCCCATCCGGCCATCATGCAGGCCATTGGCATCTATCATGCCAACCTGCTTGAAAACATAGCGCTGGGCCTGCTGATCATGGTGCCCACGGCCATCATAAGCGGGCCTTTGTTCACGCAGTTCATCATGCGCCACATCGGCCCGATCGATACCAGCCCGATGGAAGCCGAATTCCTCTCGCGCACGGCCCTCTCCATCCGCCCCTCACTGGGCAGGAGCCTGCTGTGCATCCTCCTGCCCTTCCTGCTGATCGGGTGCGGGCAGATGCTGACAAACCTGTCAACGCAGGGCTGGCTGCATATGCTGGGGCAGTTTCTGGGTGAGACGAATGTCTCCCTCATCATCTCGCTGATGGTGACCGTATTACTGCTCTGCCTGCCCAATGGCATGACGACACGACAGGTTGCACACGCCCTGCATACATGTCTGGCCCCCACGGGATTTGTCATCCTGCTGGTTGGTGCGGGCGGCGGTTTCGGGCAGGCCGTTATTGACAGCGGCATTTCCCGCACCTTGACAACGGCAGCGCTGTCGGCCCATGTTCCACCGCTGCTGCTGGCCTATCTTTCTGCCGTGATTGTCCGGCTGGCTACAGGTTCAGCCACGGTCGCAACCGGCACGGCGGCCAACCTGCTGGCTCCGGCCATGGCGGAAATGCACGGCGTCTCACCCGAACTGCTGGTGCTGGCCACGGGGGCAGGGTCCATTGCCTTCGGTCCGGTCAATGATCCGGTTTTCTGGCAGCTCAAGGAATATCTGGGCCTGTCATTGTCCCAGACCTTTATTGTCTGGTCGGGAACGGAAACCCTGATTTCCGTGATTATCCTGCTCTTCACGCTGGGTCTGTCGATCCTGTAACGCACGGTGCCTTACAGGATATTCCTGCCCTTACCCTACGGGCAGGGCACGTTCCGCCAGGCGCGACAGGATCGAGGCGCCAAAGACCAGCGCCTCATCATTGAAATTGTATTCCGGGTGATGCAGCATCTGCGTATCGCCATTACCCAGGCATAGATAGGCCCCTGGCACACGTTCCAGCATATAGCTGAAATCTTCCGAAGTCATGACCGGCTCCATGGCGGGATTGATGTTCTCCGTGCCACAGATATCGCCTGCGGCCGCGACCATCAGTTCCGTGCAGGTCGGGTCATTAATCACCGGCAGGAATTCCACCGGAAATTCCACTTCGGCTGTCGCGCCAAACGCACTGGCAACACCCGTGGCAACACCATGCATGCGCGCGCGCATGTCCTGCAGCAGGGCAGGATCAAGGCAGCGCAGCGTACCCCCGATTGTCACGGAATCCGGTATGACATTACTTGCATGCCCTCCTTCAATCCGGGTCACGCTGATCACGGCTTCCTTATAGGGTGGCACGTTTCTGGATACGATTGACTGTAGTGCCGTCACGACATGACAGGCACAGAGCATGGGGTCGATCGCGCGTTCCGGCCGTGCGCCATGCGCGCCCCTGCCTTTTACGGTAATTTCGAAAAAGCCACCGCCCGCCCACAATGCACCGGCATTGATGGCGCAGCGCCCGACCGCAAGGCCGGGCCAGTTATGCATGCCGAATATGGACTGGCAGGGAAAATCCTCGAACAGCCCATCGCGCAGCATGGCCGCAGCGCCCCCACGGCCTTCTTCGGCGGGCTGGAAAATGAAATTGACGGTTCCGTCAAACCGCCGCGTTTCCGCCAGATAGCGCGCAGCACCCAGCAGCATTGTGGTATGGCCATCATGCCCGCAGGCATGCATCCGCCCGGCATTCACGCTCCGGTAGGCAAGGTTGCCCAGTTCTTCCATCGGCAGGGCATCCATATCGGCACGCAAACCGATTGAACGTGTGGATGTGCCATTTTTCAGAACACCGACAATACCCGTTCCGCCGATATTGCGATGGACTGTAATACCCCACTCCTGCAGCAGGTCGGCCACGGTATCGGATGTCCGGTATTCCTCCATGCCCAGTTCGGGATGCTCATGGAAATCCTGCCGTATGGCAATCAGTTGCTTGCGATAGGTTTCGATTTTTTCAAGAACAGCCATTCTTCACCAATCTGGCCCCAGGGCCTGTAACAGATAGTGTGTACCCATACGCCTGCCACGGGCAGGCGCACAGTACGCCACGGAATTCATCGTGATCATAAGCACAAAATGCGTATCCAGAACGGATAAACACGCTCACGTTCCATCCTGCACCGCACGGGGGGATAATCTGTTGCGTTCATACAACATGATACTTTCCAATCCTCGCAACAACAGGCACTTATAAAATTGCGCTCATATCGTTTACGCAATAATATAAATTCCAGCAGCCAGGGGATGCAGCCATCCCTCATGTGACGCGACAGCGCTGTCACCCGTCAGCCCACACGGAACCAATGGGAGAGCACATCTTGCACAACAGATCGCGAAAAACACACAACATTGTCGCGGCCACAATTGGCAACACCCTGGAATTCTACGATTTTACCGTATACGCCGCTTTTTCCACCTTCCTGTCGCAGGCCTATTTCCCAACCGGCAACCCGCACCTGATGCTGCTGCTTTCCACCGTCATTTTCGGAATCGGCTTTCTCTCACGCCCCATCGGGGCGATGGTGATGGGCGCCTATGCCGACCGTTACGGCCGGAAACAGGCGATGACACTGACCATCTGGCTCATGGCGCTTGGCAGCCTGATGATCGGTGTGCTGCCCGGTTATGCCACGCTGGGGCTGGCGGCACCGCTGCTGCTGACCCTAGCGCGGCTGATACAGGGCTTCTCTGCTGGCGGGGAGATGGGAAGCACGACCGCTTTCCTGGTTGAATCATCGGCCAGAGACCGGGTTGGCCTGGCAGCAAGCTGGCAGATCGCTACACAGAATATCGGCTCGATCATCTCCGGTCTTGGCGGCATCGGGCTGGGGGCATGCCTGTCAAACACCCAGCTTGCGGGCTGGGGCTGGCGGCTGCCTTTCCTGTTCGGGGCCATCATTGCACCGGTCGGGTTCTGGATACGCCGCAACGTGGATGAAACGCTGCATGTCGGGCAGACACTGCACAGCATGGGCACGGTCATCAGCCACCTTCTAACACAGATGCCAGGCCGCATCGCCCTGTGCATCATGCTGGTAGCCGGCAATACCGTTGCGCAGTATTTCTTCTTGTATGGCACCATATTTTCCATACATGACCTGCATTTTCCTGCAGCTTTTTCTATCTCCATTAATATTGCGCTGGGTGTAGTGGGCTTCCCGGGGGCGCTGCTGGGCGGTTACCTGGCAGACCGCTACGGCCCGTTCCGTATCGTGCTGGTTACCCGTTTCCTGCTGTGCGTGCTGCTTGTTCCCGCCTTCATGCTTCTGCTGGCCCATCCCACGCCCGCCGTCTTTACAATCGTGATCATGTTCCTCATGTCATTCCACGCAGTGAGCACAGGCGCATGCATCTGCCTGCTGCCCGCCATGTTTCCCATGAAGGTGCGTACTCTTGGTACCGGACTGTCCTACGCGCTGGGTGTTACAATATTCGGCGGCACGGCACAGCCAATCTTTACCATGATGATTGCCAATACGGGCAATAACCTGTCGTGGATCTATTATGTCGTGGGCATGTTGTGCATCTCGTCACTATCCCTGATCTTCCTGTGGCGCATGCCGGGCACCCGCACCACCGTGGCATGCGCTGACCGGTAGCCCGGAGCGCATGAAACACCATTCCTTCCCCGTATCCGTTCCCATGTGCAGAGTAATAAAACAGATGAAAGAAACAACGGAAGAACGCAGCCTAGACAAGGCGGACCGCAAGATCCTGCGTTTCCTACAGAAAGATGGCCGCATGGCCAATGCCGACCTGGCGGTAAAGGCAAACATAAGTGCCGCCACATGCCACCGTCGTATCCAGATGCTTTTAAAGGCCGGTTTCATACGCAGTGTCCGCGCCCTGCTTGACCCGGCAATGCTTGATCTGGGCAGCCTTGTGCTGGTGGGCGTGGTGCTTGACCGTTCCACACCCGAAAGCTTTGCCGCGTTTGAACAGGCAATCCGTACAATACCTGCTGTTCTCGACTGTCATCTGGTGGCAGGCGACTTTGATTACTTTTTGAAAATTCGTGTAAAAGACATGACAGATTTCAACAGGCTGCATGGCTCAAAACTCCTGGCCCTGCCAGGAGTACGCCAGACACGCACGTTTTTCGTAATGAAAGAAGTCGTGGATAATGCACCGCTCGATATATGATATGCCCGTAAGGCGTATGCATGGTATCCCCGTTGGTATATTACTGCAAAATAACGAGATGCGCCCTTGCCGCCATGGCGCGTGATTCCCGCAGGCAGGTTACAGACATGATCGAGGAACACACACTCCTGAACGAAATACGTTCATGGGTGGAAATAGAAAGCCCAACTGACTGCACCGCCGCCGTCAACCACATGATGGACCGGGCACAGGCCACGGCACGGACTGGCGGCCTGCAATCCAGACGTTACCCCGGCACCCACGGCTATGGCGACCATGTCCTTGTCCATGCTCCCGGTGATGACCTGACCAGACCAGGCATACTTGTCCTGAGCCATCTGGATACCGTTCACCCGCCAGGCACGATAACGCACAAGCTGCCTTTCAGGGTGGCGGGGGATCTGGCTTATGGTCCGGGTATCTATGACATGAAGAGTGGTGCCGTGATGGCGCTGGCGGCCCTGTGCAGCCTTGTGCGCAGGGGGCAGTCAATGCCGTTACCGGTAAGGCAGCTTTTCGTATCGGATGAGGAAATCGGCAGCATCTCGTCCCGCCCCCTTATTGAAGAACTGGCTCGCGGCGCACGTTATGCGCTGGTAACCGAACCTGCCCGCCCCGGGGGCGAAATCGTGACCGGCCGCAAGGGCACCGCGCGCTTTACCATGCAGGTCACCGGCAGGCCCGCCCATGCCGGCACGCATCATGCCCAGGGTCAGAGCGCCATAAAGGAACTGGCCCGGCAGATACTCGACCTTGAAGCCATGACCGATTACGCGCAGGACATCACCATCAATGTCGGCCTGATTCAGGGGGGAACGGGTGCCAATGTCGTGCCCGAAACGGCGGTGGCTGAAATTGACATGCGTATGCCCGACAGCGCCACCGGCCTGCCCACCGTCAACCGCATTCTGGCCGCCGCACCACATAACCCCGAAACACAGGTTACCATCACCGGCGGCATCAACCGGCCGGGCTACAGCAAAGACGCTGCCATCACGGCCCTGTTCAGCCACGCGGCGCAACTGGCGGGGCGTTATGGCATCGAACTGCGCGATGTGTCCTCGGGCGGGGGAAGCGACGGGAATTTCACCGCGGCCATGGGTGTACCCACCCTTGATGGGCTGGGTCCGATCGGTGCGGGCGCGCACACGCTGCACGAACATATACGCATCCCATCGCTCATACCACGCACCCTGCTCTTTCGTGACCTGCTTGCCACACTGGCCTGAGCACAAGATCCCACTTCATATTTTTCTTGGAATGGATAATGAAAAACGCTGATCAAATCTGGAGCAATGTCGATGCCCTGGGCAAAGACTTTTCCTCCTTCGCCGACCGTATCTGGGAAACGCCAGAACTGGCCTATGATGAATACAGGTCCGTTGATACGCAGCAGGACATGCTGGAGCGGTCCGGCTTCCGCATCACGCGTAACCTGGCGGGCATTCCCACCTCTGTCATGGGGGAAGCAGGCGAAGATGGCCCGGTTATTGCCTTTCTAGGTGAATTCGATGCCCTGCCCGGCCTGAGCCAGCAAGCCGGCGTTGCCACCTGCAGCCCACTGCCGGGCAATGGCAACGGGCATGCCTGTGGCCACAATTTGCTTGGAGGGGCCGCCATGCTGGCGGCAACGGCGCTTAAGAACTGGATGGCCGAAAACGGCATTGCCGGACGGGTGCGCTATTATGGCTGTCCGGCAGAAGAAGGCGGCGCCGCCAAGACCTACATGGTGCGCGATGGTGTATTCAGTGATGTGGATTTCGCGGTGTCGTGGCATCCCGGTTCCATGGCTGGCGTGTTCTACCCGGCCTCCCTGGCCAACATGCGCATCGATTTCACGTTTCATGGCCGTTCGTCACACGCAGCGGCGGCCCCCCATCTGGGCCGTTCGGCGCTGGATGCGGCGGAACTGCTCAATATCGGCACCAATTACCTGCGTGAACACATGCCAAGCACGGCACGCGTGCACTATGCCTATCTGGATGCGGGCGGTGAAGCGCCCAATGTTGTGCAGTCAAAGGTAACCATACGCTACCTGGTACGCGCCGATAACCTAGCAGAACTGCGCAGCCTGGCGGAACGGGTCCGGAAAATAGCCCACGGCGCCGCGATGATGACGGAAACCCGCGTGGAGGAAAGCGTGGTCAGTGCCGTATCCAACCTACTGGGCAATGCCCCGCTGGAAGATGCGATGTACGCCAGCCTTGTCCGTCTGGGACCGCCGCAATATGACAAGGAAGATTACGATTTCGCGCGTGAAATACAGAAGACGCTGACACCGGCGGATATCCGTTCCGCCTATCTTGCCGTGGGCTTGCCCCCGCGTGATGACACGCCGTTATGTGACCAGATATCCCCCATGGGGTTTGTGCCGCCGCCCTTCGGTTCCACAGATGTTGGCGATGTGAGTTGGGCGGTGCCCACGGTGCAGGCATGGGGAGCAACCAGCGCCATTGGTACCCAACTCCATTCCTGGCAGATGACCGCGCAGGGCAAAAGCGGTATCGCCCACAAGGGCATGATCCATGTGGCCAAGGCGATGGCCGCGACCGCGCGCGATGTATTGATGGACCCGGCCCTGCTGGAACGTATCAAGGCATTCCATGCGGACCATCTGGCACGCGAACCCTATGTCTGCCCACTGCCTGATAATGTAACACCCCCCATTCAGGACCGGTAAGCGCCTGACAGGCATGCCACGGCACGGTTCCCGCATCCATGCCATGCCATGCCCGCAACCTGAAACAACACGGCCCCGGCCAAAAGAGTGGACACAGACCATGGTAACAACATGGGATATCGATACGCGACTGCTGCGCTATTTTCTGACCGTTGTAACCGAGGGGTCCATCCGCGGGGCTGCAGACAAACTTAATATCGCGGCATCGGCCATCAGTCGACAGATCGGAGAGTTCGAGGTGCGCTGCGGCACGCCGCTGCTCGAACGCAAGCCCCGCGGCGTGGTGCCAACACAGGCCGGGGCCGCACTGGCCGATTACGCCCGCATGCAGATTGAGGATGGCGAGCGTTTTCTCAATTACCTGCGCCGCCTGCGGGGCCTGCAGGATGGCGCCATCCGTATCGCCTGTGGCGAAGGCTTCAATGGCGACCTGATCGAAAACGCCCTTGTTCCCTTCGTGCAGGCGCACAAGGAAAGCACTTTCCATCTGATACAAGCCGGTACGATGGAAATTGTCGATGCGGTGCTTGAAGGCCGGGTGGATATCGGGCTGGCCTATGACCCGCCCCGCATGGTGGGTATCCAGTCGGTTGTCAGTGCGCGCCAGTCGTTGCATGCCATCATGCAGCCTTCCCACCCGCTGGCCCAGGTCAGCCAGGTGCACCTGAAGGATCTGGTTGACATACCCCTGGCGCTGCCAACCGATTCCTATGGTATCCGCGCCCTTCTGCGTCGGGTCGAGGCCAGCAGCGGGGTACTGCTCGTACCAAGCATACAGTGTGCAACGCTGGATATGCTCCGGCGGCTGGCCCTGTCAGGGGTTGCCGTAACTTTTCTGCCGCCCTTTACCGTATTTCATGAACTGACAACGGGAGAACTGGCAGCGGTTCCCCTAGCCGAGCCTTTTGCAGGCGAGGCCAGCGCCCACCTGATCATACGCAGCCAGCGGCGGCTGTCCATGCCCATGGAACATCTGCTGGACATCATCTCAAGCCGCGTGCGTGCATTCCAGCCCGATCCCTCATGACGTGACCCTGCGTTGTGGATTGGGCAACACCCCATCGCAAAACAATACTTGTTTGTTATTCGTAATGATGACACGATTTTTTTAAGTAAATGTCCTGCAAATAACAGGAACAATAGATTTATTTTTACAGTCCGGAACATGTAATGGCACAGTCCCCCAAAATAGCTGTTGTTGGCCTGGGCAATATGGGCCTGCCCATGGCGGCACTTCTGGCTCACAGACAGTTTGACATCACCGGGTTTGACGTAAGCAGTGAGCGCGTTGCCTTGGCCGTGCAGGAAAACGTGCCCTGCACGCACGATCTTACCGGCCTGCTGCAGGATGCGGACATCATCATCGCCTCTCTGCCCAATGATTCCGTGGTGGAAAAGGTATTCCTGCAACCCGATGGCCTTCTGGCGCGCACGGACAGACGCGCCATTGTTATCGACACCTCCACCGTAAGCCCCGGCACCACCCGGCATATTGCGACCCTGATGCGCAGGGCAGGCCATGGCTGGCTGGATGCGCCGGTCAGTGGAGGGGCGACCGGCGCACGCGACGGCAAGCTGACCATGATGGTGGGGGGCACGGACGCAGATCTGGCCGATGTACGCACCGTAACCGACGTTCTGGCCGCGCGCGTGCTGCATGTAGGTTCCAGTGGCGCTGGCAATGTAGCCAAGCTGGTCAACAACATGCTTGTGGCCGCCCATATGCTTACCGCCGCTGAAGCGCTGCGTCTGGGACAGGCAGCCGGCGTGCAGGCGGGTGACCTGCTGAAGGTCATCAACGCATCAACCGGGCGCAGCGCCGTGAGCGAGAACACATTCCCGCGCTGGGTTCTGAATGACAGTTTTGACAGCGGCTTCAGCGCGGGCCTCATGCGCAAGGATGTGGCACTTGCACTCAGCCTGGCCCGGGATGTCCATGCCAGCCTGCCGCTCAGCACCGAAGTCGAACGTCTGTGGAATGCCTGCCGCAAGACCTGTCCCGACAGCGCCGATTTTACACGCGTCGGCAGTTCTGAAACACAGCCGGCCTGATGTAAATGACCACGGCATGGGACACACTGTGCAATACGCTGGGCCGGGCCGAACCGGCCCTGTGCGGCGCGGGGGGCGCCATCATTACACTGCCTGCGGGACTGGCCGCACGTCTTGCCGCTTTTACCCAACCCGTATGGCTGAATGCACAGACATGGCAGTCAGTCCTGCACGATTTGTTCAGCCGCAATAGCAATCTGGCGGAACTGGTCATGGAGGATCTGACCGCCATAGCCGGGCGCAACCTGGAGGAAGGGGGGCTGGTCGCCACCTGGATTGGTGGCCGGGGGTTCCATGCCCTGTTCGCGCATCGGGCCATTCACGCCTTATGGCAGGAGAACCGGCAGGAACTGGCCCAGGCGCTCAAGGCATCGCTTTACACAACAGGATGTGACATCCATCCCGCCGCCCGATTTGGCCGCCGCATATTCCTTGACCACGCCGTGGGCACGGTAATCGGAGAAACCGCCACTATTGGAGATGACGTCTCGTTATGGCACGGCGTGACATTGGGGAGCACCCTGATGGAAGAAGGCGACCGACACCCCAAGATCGGACCAGGCGCCGTGATCGGCGCGGGTGCGATCATTCTGGGCAATATCACGATCGGGCGCGGCGCCATTGTGGCTGCCGGCAGTGTGGTCCTGCACGCGGTTCCGCCATGGCGGTTGGTTGCGGGCAATCCGGCTGCATTGAAAACAGGATACGTCCATCCATTCGGAATGAAACCGGAACAAGATTGAGGTCTGCCACAACATGACCGCTGCCCTGCATATCGATCATCCACTTGTTGTCGTAAACGATATCGAGACAACAGCAGCCAGTTTCCGTGCCCTTGGTTTCAATACCGCACCGACCGGCTACCACCCGTGGGGCACCAGTACAAGTCTTGTGATGTTTCCGCGCTCCGCCATCGAGATCATGAGCATTCATGATACCAGCCTGCTGGATTCACACGCCATTGGCAGCTTTGCCTTCGGGCGGCACATGGCGCAGGCTTTGTCCGAACGCGAAGGCATAACACTTGCGGCACTTTACAGTGAAGATGCAGCGGCAGACCGCAGGCGGCTTGAGGCCAACGGCCTGCCCTGCCAGGGACGTGTCGATTTCCGACGCAGGGTCAGGATACCGGGGCATGACTGGGATGAAGCCGTAGTCTCGCTGGAAATTTTTTATGATCCGGCCCTTCCGCGCGCTTCCAATTTCCTGTGCCAGCAGCACCGACCGGAACTGATCTGGGTGCCGCAATGGATGCAGCACCCCAACGGGGCCACGGGTTTTGCCAGCCATACATACGCCGCAGTGGATCCGGACAGGCTGGCCGACCGTTTCCGCCGGATATTCGGTAACGCTACCACACACCGGACCGATACCGGGTACCGGATAGAAACCGGCCGTGGCCACATACACATCAGGCCGCCGGGCCAGTGGAGCCGCGAGATCGGCCTGCCCGATGAACCCATGATTGCCCCGGCAGATGCGGCCTGTATCGCCATGGAAGTCATCGTGCCAGACCTGTTGCTCCTGCGCGACCTGCTGGACCGCAACGGTGTCACGTATGTGGAAGAAGCCGATGGCATTTCCATTACCGGTTTTGCGCCATACGGCAATACCATCATCCGCTTCGTAAGGTCGCCCGGCCAGTAACATCCCCCCATTGCAGGCAGACCCGCCACATCAGACGGCCAGGGAAGGAAACCTTCGTTGAACGGCATGACGACAGACCAGACGGTACAGAATGGACCCGTCAACCTGCTGAAGGCATGGCGGCTTCATCTATGGGTATTCATCCTGACATGCGTGGCGGAAATGATCGGCTCGGTTTCCGTGCCGCTTGGCTTTGCCACCATCACCATCTTCCCGCTGGTATGGGGCATGCTGTTTGGCGCTGCGGTGGGCCTGGTGTCCACCCGCGTGGCAACACCCGTGTCCCTACGCCGCCCCGATGTGCAGGCCGCCACCATCGTCATACAGGCAGCGGTCATCATGTTCGTGGCAAAGCAGTCGCTGCTGGTAGGGCCGCTCATCCCCAAACTGCTCTCATCGGGGTGGGCGCTGTGCTTTCAGGAAATCGGGCATTTTTTCGGGACCGTGCTGCTGGCCCTGCCGCTTGCGCTGCTTCTGGGCATCAAGCGTGAAGCGATCGGGTCGACCTTCTCGGTCGGGCGCGAACAGAACCTTGCCATCATCGGAGAGCGCTACGGCCTGAACTCACCCGAAGGGCGCGGCGTCATGGCGGAATACATTACCGGCACCGTGCTGGGTGCGCTGTGCGTGTCCATTGTTGCAAGCTGCATTGCCTCAAGCAGGCTGTTCAATCCGCTGGCGCTTGCCATGGCATCAGGCGTTGGCTCCGGGTCCATGATGGCAGCCGCGGCCGGAGCGGTGGCGGCTTACGCACCCGCCCGGGACACGACTGAAATACTAGGATTTGCCGCTGCATCAAACCTGATTACGACCACGGTCGGCACCTATTTCACGCTGCTCGTGTCCCTGCCTTTTACCGTGTTCCTCTATCGCGTGCTGGAGCCACGGATCGGTCGTTTCCGGCAAGGCGCGGCGCGCGTTACGCCAACCACAGCCGGGACAATCGTGCAGGAGGATGGTCCCCTGCCCTTTTCCTCCCTTGTGCTGATAACCGCAACTGTCAGCATCATGACCCTGCTGCTGGGCAACTGGATTACCTATGATGTGGCACCATGGGCGGCCATGACCGGTGCGCTGTGCATCATCCTGACTGGCCTGGCGGGGGAAGGATTGCACCGGCTTGTTCCCCTACGCATTCCATCCGTGCTGTGGGTAACCATGCTGGGCATGGCGCTGACCGCGCCCTACTGGCCCGGCGCGCGATGGTTTGCCGCCTGTACCCAGCATGTGAACTTCCTTGCCATTGTAACACCCCTGCTGACCTATGCCGGCATTTCGCTGACCCGGGACATTCCCGCCTTCCGCCAGTTGGGCTGGCGGATTGTCGTGGTCTCGCTCAGTGCCAATGCAGGAACTTTCATTTTTGCGGCACTGATCGCGCAGTTCTTCATATGATTACTTCCATAACCTTCAACCGGTCAGTGAACTGGTGGAAACGGGAAAGATAGCAATATGGACATACCACGTTTTTTGGAACAGGTACTTCCCGCGCCATGCCTGGCCGGTCGTACGCTATGGATCAACGGACAGTGGGAGGCCGCGTCCTCCGGCCTGCAATTTGAAAGTGAAAACCCGGCCACGACCAAAGTCGTGTTTTCACTGGCAAAAGGAGATGTACAGGACACGCACAGAGCAGTATCAGCTGCCAAAGCCGCTGCCCGCAACTGGGCCATGACCGAAGGCCGTGCACGGACGGGCATGCTCCTGCGCGTGGCGTCCCTTATTCGCACCCATGGCACAACACTGGGATTGCTCGATACGATTGATAGCGGACGCCCGATCAGCCAGACAACGGGAGCCGCGATTGAAAGTGTCGCCTCCCTGTTTGAATATTACGCAGGCCTGACGGACAAGATACATGGCGCAGCCATTCCCATGGGCGCGGACAGGAGCGGCGTGGTGGAACGTGAACCCCTGGGGGTAGTGGGCGCCATCTCACCATGGAACTATCCGCTGCTCAACGCCGCCACCAAGATTGCGCCCATCGTGGCCTGCGGCAATACGGTCGTGCTGAAACCGGCGGAACAGACGTCCCTCTCCGCCATGTTTCTGGCCACGCTGCTGCATAATGCAGGCGTGCCCAATGGTGTAGTCAACATCGTGACCGGTCTGGGTACACAAGCCGGTGCGGCACTGGTGGAACATCCCGATGTCAGGCTTGTCAGCTTTACCGGTTCCACCACCACAGGCCG
Organism: Komagataeibacter medellinensis NBRC 3288; assembly: GCF_000182745.2. Classification (NCBI taxonomy): domain Bacteria; kingdom Pseudomonadati; phylum Pseudomonadota; class Alphaproteobacteria; order Acetobacterales; family Acetobacteraceae; genus Komagataeibacter; species Komagataeibacter medellinensis. The sequence continues at coordinate 82,233 of NC_016027.1, read as the reverse complement.
ACATATCGCATCGCAGGCAGGCAGGGGATTGAAGCCGGTCGTACTTGAGTTGGGCGGCAAGTCTCCCCTGATCGTATTTGCCGATGCCGATATAAAGCAGGCAGCGGAAGCAGCCGTGTTTTCCACTTTCATGAACATGGGCCAGACCTGCACGGCGTGTAATCGCGTGATCGTGGCCAGTTCGGTCAAACGGCAGTTCGTGGAACACTGCCAGCAAGCCGCCCGCAGGCTGCGCATTGGCAACCCGCAGGACCCGGCCACCCAGATCGGACCTATTGTCTCGCGTGCCCAGTTCCAGCGCGTAACCGACCTGACACAGGATGTGGACAGCATTGCGCTGGACATACCTGGCTACCTGCCGCCAGAGAAGGGATATTTCTTCCGCCCCATGATCGTGGAACATTTTGACCCTGACAGCCCCTTCGCACGTGCGGAGATATTTGGCCCCGTCATGTCGATTCATGAATTCACGGATACCCCGCAGGCATGGCAGATCGCCAATGATACCGAATACGGACTTGCCGCATCTGTCTGGACCACGTCACTTTCTATCGCGGAACAGGCGCGCAGGCATATCGAGGCGGGCATTGTCTGGATCAACTGCGTGCATGCCCTCAATCCCAACCTGCCCGTATGTGGCCACAAGAATAGCGGCATAGGCATGGAATATGGTCTTGAGGCCATCAGCCAGTACACAAGGGTAAAATCCACGGTCACCATGTTTGGTGGGTGGACATCGCCTTTTGCATGATTTCCCCGTTAGGGAGCGCGGCAACCACGATGGTTGCCGCCCCCCATACCCGTCAAGAGCAGGAGCATAAAACATGACCGACAAACTTCTTGAAACCGGCCGGCAGATTCGTGGCGAAGTCATTGGGGAAGCGCTGTCGGAGCGCGCCCTGCAGGCTGCGACCGACTTTGACCGTCCCTTCCAGGAACTGGCATTGCGTTACTGCTGGGGCGAAATCTGGGGCAGCGAGGGACTGTCACGCCCCACACGCAGCATCATCAACATTGCCATGCTCGCAGCCATGGGCAAACCCAATGAACTGCGCATCCATGTCCGTGGCGCCCTGCACAATGGCGTAACCCGGAAGGAAATTCAGGAAGTACTACTGCAGGTCTGCATCTATGCCGGTGTTCCCGCCGCAGGCGAGGCATTCCGGGTCGCACGTGAGGTGTTCGAGGAAGAGAAGAAATAGGAGCGGACCGAGGACGCCATGACAGACACCTGGGAAACCATTACCGTGAACACAAGCCGCGAAGACCTTATTGCCAGTGCCGCATCATTGTTTGATGCAGGTGAATACGAACGCAGGCTGCGTGATCTGGTCGCCATACAGAGCACATCACAGGACGACGCACACAGTGATGACGTGCAATGTTACCTGACCGATGCAATGGTTCCCTGGCTTGAACGCATGGGCTTCACCTGTACCATATACCCCAACCCGCAGGCCGGGTTCGGTCCGATCCTGATGGCGCGCCGCATTGAGGATCCTGCCCTGCCCAGCATTATTACATACGGGCATGGCGACACGGTACGCGGCATGGACGAACAGTGGTCGGAAGGCCTGCACCCGTGGGAACTGACCCGTGTCGGCAACCGGTTGTATGGCCGTGGCAGCGCAGACAACAAGGGGCAGCATCTGTGCAACCTGCTGGCGCTTGAACATGTACTGGCCGCGCAGGACGGCAGGCTGGGCTATAATGTCAAGCTCGTACTTGAAATGTCGGAAGAACGGGGTTCGGCTGGCCTGGATATATTCATCCGCACCCATGCCAGTGAACTTGCGGCGGATGTGTTCATTGCCAGCGACGGCCCTCGTGTGGCCCCCGACACGCCCACAGTAGCAAGCGGAACGCGGGGCAACTTCCAGTTCGACCTGTCTGTTGAGGCACGCAAGGGGGGTGTTCATTCCGGGCACTGGGGCGGGATCACGACAGACCCGGCCCTGCTTGTGGCCCAAGCCCTGTGCACGATATGCGACAACAGGGGCCGTATATGCATCCCCGAATGGCTACCCGCTAATGGCGCACCTCTGACGCCTGCGATGCGCACGATGCTACGCGACTGCCCGACAGACAATACGGGCGATGCGGCACAGGCTGAAGATGACTGGGGAGAACCCGGCCTGTCAACAGCCGAACGTCGCTATGCCTGGACTAGCTTCATTGTGCGGGCCATGATCTCCGGCTCCCCCGCAAGCCCGCAGAACGCCGTGGCGCCCACGGCATCTGCCGCTTGTGAAATACGCTACCCCCCCGGGCTTGATGTCACCACATTCCTGCCCGCGCTACGCCGCCATCTGGATGCACACGGTCTTCAGGCCGTGCGGATCGACAATGGCATTGATCGCATGCCAGCCAGCGCCACACAGTCCGGTTCACCCTGGCCGACATGGGTTGCTGCAAGCATTGCCCGTTCAACAGGAGCCCGGGTGCAGGTCCTACCCAGCATTTCCGGTGGCATGCCCGGCTACGCCTTTGCCGACCATCTGGATGTACCCCTGATCTGGGTACCCCATGGCCATAATGCCTGCAAGCAGCACGGACCGGATGAACATATCCTGACAACCGTCGCACGACAGGGCCTTCTGGCCTTTGTCGGCCTGTGGCATGACCTGAAACATGTTGATTTTCACTGGGAACTGACCCAGCCAGATACTATTCAGGCATAATGTCCTGATTCTGAATTTTTGCTGATTTTGGTAGTACGGAGGCAGAATCGCTTGACGGCCTGTAGGATGTCGTCAGCGGACCTAGTCCATTTAAAGGGCCTGGGCTGTTCGTTATGAGCGACGATGAAAGCCCTGATGTCAGCCTCCAGGGCCTCGGTCGAGCGATGGATGCCGCGCCTGATCTGCTTTTCAGTGACGAGAGCAAAAAACCGCTCTACCTGATTGATCCATGAGGCCCCGGTCGGCGTAAAATGAACGTGCCAGCGCGGGCGCCCGGCCAGCCAGTCACGGATCAGCTTCGTCTTGTGGGTAGCATAGTTATCCATCACCAGATGGATATCGAGGTCAGTCGGCACATTGGTTTCGATCTGGTCAAGGAATTTGCGGAATTCCGTGGACCGGTGCTTCGGAGAAGCACTTTCCAATGATGGGGCCGGTGGCAATGTCGAGAGCGGCAAACAGCGAGGTTGTGCCGTGACGGGTGTAGTCATGGGGCCGCCGTTCGACCTGAACGGGCCGCATCGGCAGCATGGGCTGGCTGCGATCCAGCGCCTGGATCTGGCTCTTCTCATCCACGCACAGCACCAGCGCACGCTCCAGCGGTGCCATATACAGTCCAACGATGTCGCGGACCTTCTCCACAAAGAGGGGATCGGTCGACAGTTTGAAGGTCTCTGTCCGATGCGGCTGTAACCCGAACGCTTTCCATATGCGATGGATCGTTGACGGTGCATACCCCACGGCCTGCGCCATCGAGCACAGTGACCAATGCATGGCATCGCGCGGTCTTTCTTCCAGTGTTTTGCGGATCGTTTCCGCGATCTCATCATCGCCGATCGAGCGTGGTGTCCCTGGCCGGGGTTCATCGTAAAGGCCGTCCAGACGGTCTGTCACAAAACGCCGCCGCCACTTGCCAACCGTGTTGATGTCCGCACCCGTCAGGTCACGGATCGCCCTGTTCTCATGCCCATCGGCTATGGAATCATAGCCAACAGTTCAGAGCCAGCGGTTCTTCAAACCCTCCAATTCTATGCTGAAGGGTTTGTAACTTTTTGTTGCCAAACACTCGCCACATTTACCACGGCACACTAAACGGGTCGATGAATCGACAATAACCGACACATAAAGGAATACGGACCATGATGATCCGATCGGCTTCCATTCTTGCAACCGTCGCAGCCATTGCGCTGGCAACGCCAGCCTTCGCGCAGAGCCATCCTGATTACTGCAAAAGCGTATCCAAGGTACCCTCGGGCGAGTGGAAAATCAATTCCGACACCACCGTCACGGTGGGTGGTGCGCGTGTAGACCTCAAGCCCCAGTCGGTCTATCGCGGGGAAATTAAAATTAACGAGCAGGACGTGCATAACGAGTTCGAAAAGAGCTGCGGGAAGTAAAATCCCGTGACAGGGCCGGAATTGCCTATCCGGCCCTGTCTGTCATGAAGTCCGGTCTGAACAGCCTGCGATTGAGAGAGCCTGGAGGATTCGAAGAACTGTTGATTGAAGACCTTTCTGCCTGATTTTGGGCTCGCTGGTTGATATTGAAGGTTCTGGATGGTGATTTACTGCGGGCTCACGCCGATGATTTACAGCCACGTCAATCCTTATGGGTGTTTCGACCTGGGCCTGGACACGCGGATAGATTTTAACGCCCTGGCCGCATGAGAAGAAAATCCTCATAACATTAGGGCCTGTTAGATCTTGAAATTCTTCCTATATTTATAGGGATGGAAGAAGGAGACGGAACAGGCACTTTTACGGACGAGACATGGGCGATCTGGGAACCTCTGATTGAGGCTGTTCGCCCGAGGGGTAAGACGCCGCCCCCTGATCTGCGGCGCACGATAGCAGCGATTTTCTGGCGCCATGAGAATGGCGCGAAATGGCGGAGCATTCCCGCTGAACTGGGCCCGTGGTGACGGGCTGCGCAGCTTTTCATCCGCTGGGCGAAACTGGGTGTGTGGGAACGGCTGCTCACACTGGTTCAGGAACAACAGGGAGTGGCGTTCGGAATGACTTTTCTGGATGGTACGAACATCAGGGCTCACCACAAAGCGGCGGGAGCCAAAAAAAGGGGGCTCTTTCGAAGAGCGAGACCATCGTGAAGCGCTTGGCCGCTCTCGCGGCGGCTATGGCACAAAAGTCTGCGTGATCGCGGACGGACATGGAAAAGCCTTCGGTTTTGCACTGGCCCCCGGACAGGCTCATGAACTGCCCCGGGCGCCAGCCATGCTCGACAGCTCCCCGCCATTCCCCTGTGGGTCGTAGCGGACAAGGGCTACGCGTCGAACGCCTTTCGTGAACGGATATGGGACATGGGAGCCCGGCCGGCCATTCCTGCGAAACGATGCGATGGGGCGGTCGCCTGCCCAAAATGGGTCTATCGGTGCCGGCATCTCGTTGAGAACCTCCGGGCTCGCCTCACGGGATGGCGCGCTGTCACAACCAGATATGAAAAAACAAGCAACGTCGTTTCTCGCAGTCATCCACATCGCTGCCGCAGCAGACTGGATCAAGCCATAACAGGCTTTAGCTGTCGCAAGCTTCCGGCGGGAGACGCCTTGCTGAATTTTTCTGGTCCGGGTTCTCCCGCCTCCCGGTTTTTTGAGACACCCGATAAGCACGAGCGGAATGTGCAAAGGTGTGACGATGACGAACGACCTGAAGAACGATACGAAACGCCCCGGGCATGGGGGACGGATGTCGCGTCGCCGCAAGAAGGAGGCCGTGCTTCGTCTGCTGCGCGGCGAGGACCTGAAGATGGTCTCGCGCGAACTGGGCGTGACAACCGCGACCCTGAGCGGATGGCAGGACGCTTTCCTTTCTGGGGGCGAGGCCCGTCTCGCGACGCGACAGACCGACGGAGAGACGCTGGAGAGCGATCGCCTCAAGGTAAAGCTCGGCGAGGTCATGATCGAGCGCGAACTGCTGCGTGAAAAGATCGCAGCCTTGGAGGGAGGACGCCCTTTGGCCCGTCGGAGGTCGCGGCCATGAGTGCAACGGTCTCCCCATCCTCCGACCGCCCCTACGGGTTGGCGGCAGTCTGCCGGATATGGAACATCAGTCGGGCGACACTCTATCGACACAGGACACCTGCGTCGGCGAGACCGGAGCCACGGCGGCGCAGCCCGATAGGCCCCATGCCGGACGCCGAACTGGTCGAGCGCATCCGTGCGACCCTCTCCGCCAGTCCGTTTCATGGTGAGGGACACCGCAAGATCTGGGCAAGATTGCGGGTCGCGGGTGTGCGCACGTCCCGTCGCCGGACGCTACGCCTGATGCGCGAAAACGATCTGCTCGCCCCCTCGTGGACCGGGGCGCCGAAGGGACCGCGCAACCATGACGGCACCATCATCCCCGATACCATCGACGTCATGTGGGGCACCGACATGACCACGATATGGACGCAGGAAGGTCAGAGCGCCGTGTTCATTGCCATCGATCATCACAGCGGTGAATGCACGGGCATCCATGCAGCCAGACGCGGCACCCGCTTCGAAGCGCTGGAGCCGATACGACAGGGCGTGCGGCGCTGCTTCGGCGTGTTTGCCGAAAAAGTAGCAATCGGCCTGTCCCTGCGCCACGATCACGGTAGCCAGTACATGTCAGATGTCTTCCAAAACGAAATCCGCTTCCTAGGCATCGAAAGCTCACCAGCGTTCGTCCGTGCCCCCGAGGGTAACGGATGTGCCGAGCGTTTCGTCCGGACGCTCAAGGAAAACCTGCTCTGGGTCCAGACCTTCGAAACCGTCGAGGATCTTCGGCAGGCCCTGCTGGAATTCCGTGACCTATACAACAAAACCTGGCTGCTCGAACGGCACGGATTCATGTCTCCCAACGCCGTCCGAGCCAAGGCTCTGGCCAATGCGGCTATCGCCGCTTAGGCTCAGGACTCATAGCCAGAAGATGACGGTTGCAGCGAGGCAGATGGAGGGTTCGAAAAACCCCTGGTTCTGGCCCTCTGTGTGTGATTCCCTCTCTTCTGTGATGATTGAGGGAATGGCTCATGAAGCAGCCGGGCTTCTTTGATGTGGACGAGCGACTAGCCCGTTTGAGTGGCCTTGGCGATCAGCTCGAAGCGTTTTCTCGGACTGTGGATTTTGAGGTGTTCCGTCCTGATCTGGACAGGGCTCTGGCCTATGCGGACGGAAGTAAAGGTGGCCGTCCCCCGTTTGATCCGGTGCTGATGTTCAAGATCCTGGTGATCCAGACGCTGAACAATCTCTCCGACGAGCGAACGGAGTATCTGATCAACGACCGGCTGTCCTTCATGCGCTTCCTCGGCCTGGCGTTATCGGACCGGGTGCCTGACGCCAAAACGGTCTGGCTGTTCCGTGAACGGCTGACCGAGGCTGGCGCCATCCAGAAGCTGTTCGAGCGCTTTGACGCCACCCTGCGAAACGCCGGGTATCTGCCGATGTCCGGCCAGATCCTGGATGCCACGCTGGTGGCGGCGCCAAAGCAGCGCAATACCAACGCGGAGAAAGTTGATCTTCGGGAAGGCCGCATTCCGCAGGACTGGCAGGACAAGCCTGCCAAGTTGTCCCACAAGGATCGCCATGCGCGATGGACACTGAAGTTCACGAAGGCAAAGCGGCAGGAGGACGGGACGCTCCCGTCCACGGACCTCGCCATCCCGTTCTTTGGCTACAAATCGCATATTTCCATCGATCGAAAGTTTCGACTGATCCGGAAATGGAAAGCGACGGATGCCGCCGCCAGTGATGGTGCCAGGCTGCGCGAGGGCTTGCTCGATAAAACCAATACGGCCTCAAGCGTTTGGGCCGACACCGCGTATCGCTCGAAAGCCAATGAGGACTTCATGGACAAAGAGGGTTTCGTCTCGAAGGTTCACAGGAAAAAGCCGCATCTCAAGCCCATGCCTCGCCATATCCAGCGCTCTAACGCAGGGAAGTCCGTCATCCGATCCCGCGTCGAGCATGTCTTTGCCGATCAGAAATCGCAGACGGGATTGTTCGTCCGGACCGTGGGCATTACCCGGGCCACCATGAGGATTGGCTTGGCCAATATCGTCTACAACATGCGCCGCTTCCTCTTCCTCGAGAGGTTGAACGCGGCCGCGTAGCTATCCCATTGGCGACAGCGTCCGATCTGCTCAAGACGCAGATCAAAAGTCACCCCAAGAACCGTCAATCAGCACGACAAAAGCCTGAAATCAGGAACCACGCGCGCCAATCAACGGTTCTTCGATCCCTCCACCTCGTGGCGCGGGACGTTCAGGGGGCCAATTGATGATGCACTGGAGCAGGTGGGATACCATCGCATCGTGTCAGTCGTCGTGCCCGGCTTTCCGGACGCGCCCGAGATCGTGCGGCACTCGGATCTGGTGACGCATGTCCCGCGATCATGTCTCGCGAATCTTTCCAGTGATGCCGTAGAGATATCGCGCCTGAGACTGTTCCAGCTTCCCGTGAATACACCTGAAATCGCGATTTCCGCCATGTGGCATCCCAAGCTGGACGCCGATCCTGCTCACCGCTGGCTTCGAGACATAGTGCACGCGGTGTACCGGGAAGTTTTCTCCTGCTAACGATGTCCGCTTTCGGAAAGGCATTTCACGGTTTTGGACGTCCAAGATGAGGGCGACGGTCGCCTGTCTGTTTCATGTTTGCTAAACAGACAGGCGAGTAAGGGAGGGGGTAAGGAGAATGTCGGCTGTTGATGATGAATAATCAGAAAACTGACACTCGCATGAAGCACTCTTGGGTCAACTACCAGCCCTTAACAGGACCGTTGTGCCGCGCGCAGGGTGCGCTTGGTGCTTAACTTGCACCTGTCTATCATGCCAGGATCAGGTTGCATTTGGCGTCTGCTCTTTCATACAGTTGATGAGGCGGGAATACAGTCAAAAGTGGCCATTTCCACAAATCTTCAGTTTCATCGGAAAGTCGCGCCCTTCAATTTCTTTCTTTAAGCAACTGAGCCAACTTAAGAATCTGAGACCTTAAGTCGTCAAGCCCTCCTAGCAGCATCCAAAAATTCTCATCGTCCCTTTCGAAAGCTAATTCGTTGAGGACCTCGCGCAGTATACCATTTGGCTCCTTGGGTTCATATAAGTAGAATTGATATTGTCCAGGCGCTTGATACAAAGTCAGATAAAATGTGATTTCTGTTCCTCTGTAATCACTTGTGCAGCACAGGCCAGGCTCATCATCCGTCGACGTCGCTTCATAATAACTCACCGAAAATCCGTATGGCTCCAATTCGGACACGAGACTTTCGTGCAGACAGTAGGTGAACAGTTCCATATGTCTTCCATTCATTTGCGTCTTCTTGAGAAGGTAGATGCCTCCTTCGTCTGTGAAACGCATCATTCTGTAAGCACCGTAGCAGTAGACCGACGGCGTCGCGAGGATCGCCTCACGCCACGGATCGATTTCGGATGCAGTCTCGATGATACCGGCAAGATCAGCAGCATATGAACCTAAGCCTTCGAGACGGTCCCATAGGGATTGTAGGATATGGCTAGGTCGACCACCAGTTGCTGCGTTCCGAAGCAGTCTCTTCCACCCCCAAGCCTCATCGTATGACGTAGTCAACAGTGATCGATTTCGGCCAACATTCGGCAAGAAATCTCCGACCGCGAGAAGTGCACGCTCCCAGAGCCGGCCAGATCCCGTAGGGTGCTTCACAAGGTCGTCGAACATCTGTGAGGCGCATGCAAGATAATGATCAAACGGTTCCACTAGCTCGTTTGCAGTAGCTGTCGTGAGACGTTCAAGCTCGGAATCTACCTCATCAAGTTTCAAGCCGCAGCAGCGTAGCAGAAACCCAATCTGCCCTCGGAAATAGGAATGCCGCTCTGCCCGATCGAGCCGTTCCGGCCAGCCGTCGCCGAAACCGATGAGACGAGCTTTGATACGTTCTTCTGCGACCTGCTCGCGGGAGAAGCCTCTCACGTCGCCTTCAGAACTCGCGAGATGGTTGAGGATATCGTTCATCCACGGCGTGAGGTCCCTGAGGCCAGCAAAGCTCCGGCGCAGATCTTCCGGCCGGTTGTAATCGGTGTTGATCGCAAGATTAGACACGACTCGCATCCATGCATCGAAAGCAGTGGAATCAATCTCTCCGGTCGAATGGACAAGGAACTGGGTATAACCGGCAAGCTGAGCAAGCTGTTGGAAAGTAAAACTGGTCGGCTTGGTAAGTAGGTCCTGAAAAAAAGCCTGCTCATCGAGATGCCGCGTATCGGGAAGATAGCAGCGGAACGTTTCGGAGCCCGCGCTCCACCGATCCAGGAGGGTGATCAGCGCTAGGATCATTTCCTGATCCAACCACCCCCTGTCGTGAAACCAAGTGTAGCTGCTAGCCCGCGCCGTAGAGCGAAGGTCAGCCAAATCAGCCGAGGTCGCAGCAGCTTCGGGATCCCTCGTCACCATGATCACTGTCCGCAGTAGGTTCATCATGGCGTCGTCGAATGTGGAGGTTTTCTTGTCACGAAACGGCCAGAAAAAGTCGGACCATCGGGTATCAATTCGACGAGAGAAGAAGTCTGCAATGGGCGTTCCGTTGCAGATATCCGGCATAGCGTCCTTGAACTGGTTTTCCAGATGCCTCTCGAAACGTGCCTTGAATGTCTCGAATGGAGTTAGCGGCTTTCCGCGCGCATTCATCTTGATGTACAAATCATCCGAAAGATCAAATTGCTCAAGATCAAGAAGTTGGAAGGTGATCGCGGGGGTCGTTTCATCAATCAATCGGGCATAGAGGCCTGAGGTTTTCTGGAAGACCTCATGCATCCTGTCCAACATTGATAGTGCAGCACGAATCGTTGGATCGAACCGCCAGCTGCGAAAGTACCAAGGCTGGTCAGTTATCATCCCTTCAATATCTTGGCACTTCTTTGCCGCGATATCTGGTACATAATTAGCAAATGCGTCGATGAAATCCCGACTACTGGGACGCACTTCGTAGCTGAAGCGGGACCGTCCCGATGTGACGATCCGACTGCGGAAATCTTCGCTGCAGCCGTCGACCCAAGCGAGATACCAGTGCAGTAGAAACAATGTGGTGAGTCGCTGTTGGCCGTCGAGCGGTTGGAATGAGCCGTTTACGACGCTCCCGTAGACGAAGTCGAGATCAAGGGGCAGTGTTGAGTCTTCTTTAGGCAGGCACAGCGCGGAGTAAAGAGATTTAAGGAAATCGTCTCGGACGATGTGCTGGTCTACCCGCCCTTGCGCATAGTCTCGCTGGATGACAGGGATCTCGACACGGCCGTGACGTTCGATCAGCTCGCTGAAGGTAGTTCGCGAAGTCATCGGCTTGCCCCTGTTTGCCCAAGGAAGAATTGCGTCAGCGTTCGACTGATCGCATCTAGATAGTCCTGCCCGTCCTGTTCGGTCCAAAACATGACGTTTCCAACCGTGCGGCTGTAGCATTTCAGGAAGACGTTACGAGTGCAGAGAGGGACAAAAATCCCAGATCTATCGTTTTTCAGCAAAATGCTGCGCTTTACCGCAAAGACCGCATTTCGATAGCCGCGGTTGGTCCGTGAATCCAGCAGTGTCAGGTTTGCGAGGCCATGATCAGGGCCGTCCGTCGCCTCTTTGAAGAACGATAGAATCTCGCCGTCGATTTTCTCAAAGCTCTCCTGGCTCCGCTGTTCAGAATCTGGATCGAGGTAGCCTTCAATGCTTTCAGCAAGCGCTTGCTTATCTTCTTCCTCGGTAGTGCGCAGGAACTTCAAGCAGTGGTCCAGCCATTCGTCCTGCTCTCGGGGGCGTGAAGGTCGTTCGTCGCTCACTGAGCGTATGTGCTCGATATCCCAAGACTCTTGCTTGAAACTATCGAACTGGAACCGGATGTTTGATCGCGGATCCTCAAGCAGCGTTGCCAGATTGAATAAAAGGAGCAGGCTCCGCACCTTGGGTGCATTTGCGTAGTCGACTGTACGGCAGAGATTGGTGATCTCTTCCTCAAGTTCATCTGGGGAAGCAGCTGATAGATCATTTCCAAGCACCATCCGACAAACCCGATTGCGCAGACCTTTGGAAAAATCGTGTTTGCTAAGTGCCTGGCTATCAGTGAGCAGTTCGGTAATTGTGGGAAGCCGACCAGCGGTTTGATTAAAAACAAAACCAAGAACGTGGAAAAGGTAGCGGTCTTCGTACCATTCCTCCAGCGCCATGAAGATGTCCTTCACCTTACGCCATTCGATCTCGGCACTTCGTTCTGCGCTCAACAGGTCTGAAAAATGGGAAAACACCGCGTAGTCTTCCCGATTCAACGCATGGCCTTCCATCCTGGCAGCGATCTGGAAGATAAGGCCGATCCTGTTTGTGACATCGAGGTCGGTGTTCTGTAGGAAGTACCAGACTGAATTATCCTGCAGCCGTTTTTCGATCTGGTCCCATTCGTAGGCAATTCGTAAGGAGATGTTGCCGGTGTCATCGTCCTGAGCCGCGCGACGCAGAAATAAAGCACGCACCAGTTCGGCCTCTGTAAGTGGTATCTTGCCTATGTTCAGTCGGGTGAAGGCTGCGATCGGATCGTCATTGGGTGCCAGCTCGTACCAGATGACCTTCACGTTCCGACCGGCCTCATCATCATTGAGCAGATGCTGCAGCAGCTTTAGCGCATGCATTCGGTCACGGCCGGCAAGCCATTCCTCAATAGCTCGCCAAGCTTGGTAAATATGGTAGAAATCTACGTTCTCGTCGGATCGGTCGAGATCAATCTCTTCAAGAAAAGCACGGTCGCGGGTCTCGTAGTCAATGGAAAAGCATTGTTTACCTAACAGTGCGAGGATTTCACTACGGTGAGACAGAAGGATAAAGATGGTTGTCAACCGTTGCTGACCATCCACGACCTCGTACCGTCCGTCTTCCAGCTTCCGAACGACTAACGGCTGCAGGCAATAAAAGGAGGTTCGAGGTTTTTCCTCGCTGTCTTGGATAAACTCCCAGATGTCATCCAGAAGTTGGATGACCTGTAGCCGGTCCCAGCGATACCCGCGCTGATAAGCGGGGATCCAGTATCGCGCAGGGATGCCACCTTCATCGACGAGCAGCCTATTGATTGATCTCAGCTCAATCGATGCATTCTCAGACGGCATGCTTTCTCCAGTCAAATCACACTTCTAACCGATCAAAAAACATATATTTCCCAATGTGTATATGCATCTTATCGAATACCCAACCATCCGATCTTGGCTAGGCTCAGGACTCATAGCCAGAAGATGACGGTTGCAGCGAGGCAGATGGAGGGATCGAAGAACCGTTGATTGGCGCGCGTGGTTCCTGATTTCAGGCTTTTGTCGTGCTGATTGACGGTTCTTGGGGTGACTTTTGATCTGCGTCTTGAGCAGATCGGACGCTGTCGCCAATGGGATAGCTACGCGGCCGCGTTCAACCTCTCGAGGAAGAGGAAGCGGCGCATGTTGTAGACGATATTGGCCAAGCCAATCCTCATGGTGGCCCGGGTAATGCCCACGGTCCGGACGAACAATCCCGTCTGCGATTTCTGATCGGCAAAGACATGCTCGACGCGGGATCGGATGACGGACTTCCCTGCGTTAGAGCGCTGGATATGGCGAGGCATGGGCTTGAGATGCGGCTTTTTCCTGTGAACCTTCGAGACGAAACCCTCTTTGTCCATGAAGTCCTCATTGGCTTTCGAGCGATACGCGGTGTCGGCCCAAACGCTTGAGGCCGTATTGGTTTTATCGAGCAAGCCCTCGCGCAGCCTGGCACCATCACTGGCGGCGGCATCCGTCGCTTTCCATTTCCGGATCAGTCGAAACTTTCGATCGATGGAAATATGCGATTTGTAGCCAAAGAACGGGATGGCGAGGTCCGTGGACGGGAGCGTCCCGTCCTCCTGCCGCTTTGCCTTCGTGAACTTCAGTGTCCATCGCGCATGGCGATCCTTGTGGGACAACTTGGCAGGCTTGTCCTGCCAGTCCTGCGGAATGCGGCCTTCCCGAAGATCAACTTTCTCCGCGTTGGTATTGCGCTGCTTTGGCGCCGCCACCAGCGTGGCATCCAGGATCTGGCCGGACATCGGCAGATACCCGGCGTTTCGCAGGGTGGCGTCAAAGCGCTCGAACAGCTTCTGGATGGCGCCAGCCTCGGTCAGCCGTTCACGGAACAGCCAGACCGTTTTGGCGTCAGGCACCCGGTCCGATAACGCCAGGCCGAGGAAGCGCATGAAGGACAGCCGGTCGTTGATCAGATACTCCGTTCGCTCGTCGGAGAGATTGTTCAGCGTCTGGATCACCAGGATCTTGAACATCAGCACCGGATCAAACGGGGGACGGCCACCTTTACTTCCGTCCGCATAGGCCAGAGCCCTGTCCAGATCAGGACGGAACACCTCAAAATCCACAGTCCGAGAAAACGCTTCGAGCTGATCGCCAAGGCCACTCAAACGGGCTAGTCGCTCGTCCACATCAAAGAAGCCCGGCTGCTTCATGAGCCATTCCCTCAATCATCACAGAAGAGAGGGAATCACACACAGAGGGCCAGAACCAGGGGTTTTTCGAACCCTCCACGCAGGGTTGCTACGCGTGAATTCGCTTCCGAATGATTCCTATATGATTCCAGTTGGTGTTCTGGAACGCCAAAAGGCGGCTTGCGCCGCCTTTTAAGTCATTGATTTTATTTGGAATTCATGGTTGCGGGGGCAGGATTTGAACCTGCGGCCTTCAGGTTATGAGCCTGACGAGCTACCGGGCTGCTCCACCCCGCGATTGTAGGGGAGACTGGAAGACCTGGCGGCGACCGACTTTCCCGTGCCTTAAGGCACAGTATCATGGGCGCTGGGGCATTTCACGGCCGAGTTCGGGATGGGATCGGGTGGATCATTCCCCGCCATTGCCACCAGGTCATCTAGTCTCCCCGGTATGGGGAGGGATGTGGATGGGTTGGTGTTTTTGTTAGGTGTTGAGAGTGGATGACTGCTGTGCATGTGTGTTGCCCTTTATGGGGGCTATGGAATGAGCCTATTGGGCGATTAGGACCAGTTAGCTGCACGCATTACTGCGCTTCCACACCTGGCCTATTGACGTGATGGTCTATCACGGCCCTTGGGGAGACCTTGTTTTGAGGTGGGTTTCCCGCTTAGATGCTTTCAGCGGTTATCCCGTCCACACTTAGCTACCCGGCTGTGCCGCTGGCGCGACAACCGGTGCACCAGAGGTATGTTCATCCCGGTCCTCTCGTACTAGGGACAAATCCTCTCAAGTCTCCAACACCCACGGCAGATAGGGACCGAACTGTCTCACGACGTTCTAAACCCAGCTCACGTACCACTTTAATCGGCGAACAGCCGAACCCTTGGGACCTGCTCCAGCCCCAGGATGTGATGAGCCGACATCGAGGTGCCAAACCTCCCCGTCGATGTGGACTCTTGGGGGAGATCAGCCTGTTATCCCTAGAGTACCTTTTATCCGTTGAGCGATGGCCCTTCCACGCGGGACCACCGGATCACTATGGCCGACTTTCGTCTCTGATCGAGCTGTCACTCTCACAGTCAGGCGGGCTTATGCCATTGCACTCGACA
This sequence comes from Komagataeibacter medellinensis NBRC 3288, assembly GCF_000182745.2. Lineage (NCBI taxonomy): Bacteria > Pseudomonadati > Pseudomonadota > Alphaproteobacteria > Acetobacterales > Acetobacteraceae > Komagataeibacter > Komagataeibacter medellinensis. The sequence continues at coordinate 67,028 of NC_016027.1, read as the reverse complement.
GCCGGTTTCCGACCGGCCTGAGCCCACCATCGCGCGCCTCCGTTACACTTTGGGAGGCGACCGCCCCAGTCAAACTGCCCACCATGCAGGGTCCCGGACCTGGCTAACAGGCCTCGGTTAGACATCAGAAACAGTCAGGGTGGTATTTCAAGGATGGCTCCACCGGAACTGGCGCCCCGGTTTCAAAGCCTCCCACCTATCCTACACAGAATGTCTCTGATGCCACTGCAAAGCTGCAGTAAAGGTTCATAGGGTCTTTCCGTCTGACCGCGGGTACCCCGCATCTTCACGGGGAATTCAATTTCGCTGAGCCGATGCTGGAGACAGCGGGGAAGTCGTTACGCCATTCGTGCAGGTCGGAACTTACCCGACAAGGAATTTCGCTACCTTAGGACCGTTATAGTTACGGCCGCCGTTTACCGGGGCTTCAATTCAGTGCTTGCACACCTCCTCTTAACCTTCCGGCACCGGGCAGGCGTCAGGCCGTATACGTCGTCTCTCGACTTCGCACAGCCCTGTGTTTTTACTAAACAGTCGCTACCCCCTGGTCTGTGCCACCCGCCGATGGTTGCCCACTGACGGGTCTTGCTTATCCCGAAGTTACGCAAGTAATTTGCCTAGTTCCTTCAGCATCGTTCTCTCAAGCGCCTTGGTATTCTCTACCAGTCCACCTGTGTCGGTTTCGGGTACGGTCTATATGCCAGAGCTATTTCCTGGAATACGCCAAAAGCCGGATCAATCCGATAAGACCCGACAACATATTGTATTCGTCACTTCTGGCAGGCCCGGGAATATTTGCCCGGTTTCCATCGACTACGGCTTTCGCCCTCGCCTTAGGGGCCGGCTCACCCTGCGCGGATTAACCTTGCGCAGGAACCCTTGGACTTTCGGCGACAGTGTTTCTCGCACTGTTTGTCGCTACTCATGTCAGCATTCGCACTTCCGATATCTCCAGAGAGGGTCACCCCGTCTCCTTCACAGACCTACGGAACGCTCCGCTACCGCGCATTCATAGAATGCACCCACAGCTTCGGCACGTGGCTTGAGCCCCGTTACATTTTCGGCGCAGGGTTTCTAATAGACCAGTGAGCTATTACGCTTTCTTTAAAGGATGGCTGCTTCTAAGCCAACCTCCTGGTTGTTTTGGAATCCCCACATCCTTTCCCACTTAGCCACGATTTGGGGGCCTTAGCTGGTGGTCTGGGCTGTTTCCCTCTCGACAATGGACCTTAGCACCCACTGTCTGTCTGCCTGGCTCATACTTCCGGGTATTCGGAGTTTGGTTAGGTTTGGTAAGGCTTTGGGCCCCCCTAGCCCATCCAGTGCTCTACCCCCCGGGGTAATACCAGACGGTCTACCTCAATAGATTTCGCGGAGAACCAGCTATTTCCGAGTTTGATTGGCCTTTCACCCCTAGCCACAGCTCATCCCCGACTTTTTCAACAGGCGTGGGTTCGGCCCTCCAGTGCGTGTTACCGCACCTTCAGCCTGGCCATGGCTAGATCACTCGGTTTCGGGTCTTCTGCCAGCAACTCGTCGCCCTATTCAGACTCGCTTTCGCTACGCCTACACCTAACGGCTTAAGCTTGCTGCAAACAGAAACTCGCTGACCCATTATACAAAAGGTACGCCGTCACCCCATAAGAGGCTCCGACTGCTTGTAGGCATTCGGTTTCAGGTCTCTTTCACTCCCCTCGTCGGGGTGCTTTTCACCTTTCCCTCACGGTACTTGTTCACTATCGGTCACCAGGGAGTATTTAGGCTTGGAGGGTGGTCCCCCCATGTTCAGACAGGATTTCACGTGTCCCGCCCTACTCAAGGATCACTGTGGACACTACGCATACGGGGCTATCACCCGCTCTGGCCGGACTTTCCATTCCGTTCTGCTTCTTCCACAATCATCACGGGCCTGTTCCGCGTTCGCTCGCCACTACTAGCAGAATCTCAATTGATGTCTTTTCCTCCGGGTACTTAGATGTTTCAGTTCCCCGGGTTCGCCTCATGTCCCTATGTATTCAGAACATGATA